>DASYDM010000011.1:0-1590 GCA_036499585.1 Steroidobacteraceae bacterium | reverse complement strand
CGCGGCGCAACGCCGCCTGCTCGCGCGTGAGCCGGTCGAGTTCCTCACGCGCGGCACGCTCGCCGGTCATGACTGCACTTCGATTTGCGTTCTGCGGCCTCCGAGAGGAGGTTGCGAGCAGGCTGAGGGCGCAGGCCGACTTGACAGTCCCGTGGCGGTTGTGCCATCGGGGCCCTGCTGCTGTGCTGCAGGTGCAACCTGACGGTGTTCACCGACAGGTACAGCTCCCCGGCAACCTTTCCTACCGGAAGGCTCGTTGGCCAGCTGCTGGCGGACCCGCTCCATCTGCATCCGGTCGGGCAGGTCAGCGGCGGTGTCGCGGCCCGTCGCGCTGCTGCCCCCGACCACCACGAGTTTCTGGCTGGCGAAATCAGTCATGGCCTGCTGCTGCTCGGAGCGATGGTGCGGCCAGTTCGCGCTCATACAGGCGCTCCTTTCTGTTACGTACCGGCAAGCCTCGGCGCCATCGCCTCGCCCCGCATCATCACTTCAGCTACGCGTACGCGCTGAGCGCGCACCGCCGCGCACCCGCGCGAGCGTCGGACTATGATTGACAAAGATTCGATAATGAGCCTGGACTAGGCCTAGTGACAATTCAACTATCGATCCGGTCAAGATTGTTGCTACACATCCTTGGCCTCTCGGCGCTTGATCACGAGCATCGAGGGCACGATGAAAGGCGGCGGATGATCATGACCAGCCGCACCGCAAAGGTTCCCCGTCAGCGCTCCACCTCCACTGAGCCGAAGCTCAGCAAGCCGAGGGTCGACTTCCGTGTCGACCCCGCGCGCTACCGGCACTGGCGGCTAGCCTTCGACGGCCCGGTAGCGACGCTAACGATGGATGTCGACGAGGGCGGCGGCCTCGTTCCCGGGTACGCACTGAAGCTGAACTCCTATGATCTCGGCGTCGACATCGAGCTGTACGATGCGGTGCAGCGGCTGCGTTTCGAGCACCCCGAGGTCCGTGCGGTCGTGCTGACCAGTGGCAAGGAGAAGGTCTTCTGTGCTGGCGCGAACATCCGGATGCTGGCCGCCTCGCCGCATCCGTGGAACGTGAACCTCTGCACGTTCACCAACGAGACCCGCATCGGGATCGAGGACGCGACGGCGAACTCGGGACAGGCATACCTGGCCGCGGTCAACGGGAGCGCCTTCGGCGGAGGGTATGAGCTGGCGCTGGCCTGTCAGCACATCATGATCATCGACGACCAGTCTTCCGTCGTGTCGCTGCCGAAGGTTCCCCTGCTCGGGGTGGGGCCGGGCACCGGCGGGCTGACCCGGCTCATCGACAAGCGACACGTCCGCCGTGATCTGACTGACTACTTCACCAGCAAACCCAAAGGCGTCGGCGGCAAGAAAGCCGTCCAGTGGCGGCTTGTCGACGAAGCCATTCCCCGGGCCAGGTGGCAGGAGACAGTGGACGAGCGGGCCGCGGATCTGGCTGAGTGTTCCGCCCGTCTTGCAGGTGCGACGGGCATCGAGCTGACGCCGCTGGATAAGACCCGCACCGGCGATGAGATCTCCTACCGGTACGTGACCGCGCTGCTGGAGCCTGGGCGGGAGGTGGCGGAGATCACGGTCAGCGGAC
>DASYDM010000010.1:0-2718 GCA_036499585.1 Steroidobacteraceae bacterium | reverse complement strand
GCTGACGTCGACCTCGGGGGCGGCATCCGCCCGAATCGCCTCGTCGATGACGATCGCTTCGAGGTTGTGCAGGTGGGTCACGTGGTAGACGCGTTGCGTGTTGAGCAGCATCGTCGGGCGCGAACTGGTGCGCGGAGCCTGCGTGCGGGTCGTCGTCCCCGTGCCACTGCCCGTGCTTCGGGATGCTGCGGGGCGCCGAGCCGTCGTGGTCGCCGGGCGTCTCGCCGGCTCGGGTGCCCGTCGCGGGAAGCAGATGTCGCACAGCCCGTCCTCGAAGCCGTGGATGCACTCTGCCAAAACGGGGGTCCTCACGATTGCCTGAGGTTCCAGGTTACGCCAGTGGGGTGGATGGCGCGGGGCGAGGTTGACCCGGCAATGAACCGCTGGTGCGGATGGAGCTCTCGGAACGGTCCACCTGCCAGAATCGGCGCATGCCACCACAGGACGACGAGCGTGAAACTCAGATGATCAACCTGTTCAATCTGACGACGCCTCCGGGCCGGAAGCGATCGGACATCGATGCCCAGTTGGCGATCGACGGGAAGACGATTAACTTCGAACTGAAGTCAACTACTACGGACACGGTTTCTACGGTTCGAGATTTCGGGCCCGACCACATCGCAAAGTGGCGGAACGGCATTCACTGGATATTCGCCTTCTACGACAGCGACGGCAAGACTCTTCGCTACTGCGTCTACGCCTCTCCAACGGACATGGAACCCTGGATTGCATCCATGGAGGCTTACATAGCGCCCGACATCGCTCTCACGGTCACCCTGCCCCTAAGCGTCACAAACGAAACAGTCGTGAGTGTCTTCGGCCATGCAAAGACTTACTCAATTGGCGACGCCCGGCGGCTGATGAAGAATCAGTGGAAGAAAGACGAGTACATCAAGGCACAAGACGTCCCTGGTGGCTATTCGCTTCAGCGGATGACAGAGATCATGCAGGGTCGCGCGCGATATGTGATCGCTCGCGGCGCGACCCTCAACAATCCGCATATTTCCAGTGGATTCTTTATGCGGTTCGATCGCATCACGGGTGAGCACGCAGCTCGGCTGCGGCACCTTGTTCATGACTACCTGAATGCGGCCGAAAGCGATGAAGCGATCCCGTAGCCGACGGGAGGCACAACCGAGTTGCCGATCTGGCCGAGCCGCATATAGGTGGCCCCGGCAAAGGGCCAATCCTCGGGAAAGCCTTGCAGAAGAGCAACGTCCAACACGGAAAGTCGGAAGTGACCGTTTCGTGTCACATATGCGTTTGCCGCCTGTCGGTTGGCAGCGACCCCATTCGGCCAAACCTGTAGGGCATCGAACTTTCGTTGCGCGGACACGCTACTGAGGATCGAGGTCGTGTGCCGAGGCCCGGACAGTCCACTTCGAATCGTTGGAGACACAGAGTCGTATCCGATGACTGGAAGCCCGAGAGCCTCGCGCACACCTGGGGTAATCGGCAGGCCGGACGTTTGGTCTTCGCGACGACGATGGGTGGCCACCGGTGGGGCCCAGCGCTTCGCGAGTGTCTTGGTGCGGAATCCGAAAAAAATCACCCGTCTGCGCACCTGCGGGACGCCAAACTCATACGCCTGAAGGATTATCCGGCGAATCGTGTAGCTCTTTTCGAGCGGAGCGAGAATCGTTTGCTCGACATAGTCGGAGAATGTCGAGGTTGCCAGGGCAGCGACATTCTCAGCGACAAACGCTTCCGGCCGCACAGCAAGTACTGCCCGAACAAATTCCGGCCACATGTCTCGGGGATCCGACGCGCCCCGCTGCTTCCCGGCGTTGCTGAAAGGCTGGCAGGGCGGCCCACCGTGGAGCACGCCGATGTTTCCGCGGTACGGACGCCAGTCCACACTCCGCACATCACCGTTCTCGCCGCCGTGAACATGCCAGGCGGGCCTCGCCGTCTGAAGTGTGAGCGCTGCGTCCGGCAGGATCTCCCACGCACCGGCGTGCTCGAACCCGGCGCGATCAAACCCGAGGTCAAGACCACCGCCGCCGCTAAAAAGGGACAGCGTGGCGATGTCGTTGCTATCCCGCTGTGGCATCAGAACGTTGGGGTCGAAAGTGGGGACATTAATCTTGTGAAGCGGCGTTTCTCCACGGCCTTCGGCGGCGGCGGTTTTTGCCAATCGCGCTTCCGTCGCCCTTACGCGAAAGACGTCGCGCTCCGCTGCAGTCAGATTCAGGGGCTCATGAAGAGGGTGGGTCGACTTGATCCGACTCGGCACGATCTCGTCGCTTAGGCTCACGTCCTCAGGCTAGAGGGGGGTCGAGACATTTCTCAGCTGCCCACGCGGCTGGGGTCAGTTTGTGGTCACTCGTCACCCTGTGGCTTGGGAGACAGCAGCTTGGATTCCGGTCGAATCCCCTCCCATCGCGCAAGCTCATCCTCCCGCAACGGCTCGAAGAAGCTCTCCGGGATCGGCCCGCCCGGCATGAAGCCCAGTTCACGCTTGCCTGCAGCATCCATGATCAACTCTCCCTCTTCCCGTATTTGTAGAACCCCTCCCCCGTCGCGACCCCGAGCTTGCCCTTGTCGAGGTAGTTCTCCTTGAGGTAGTCGGCGAAGGCCTGCGACTTGGGGTTGGGGTTGGCACGGGCGACGTTGTAGGGGGTGTTGATCCCGATCACATCGTAGATCTGGAACGGTCCGGAGGGGGCGCCAGTCGCGATGCGCCAGGTCTTGTCGATCGTCTCGGGGTCGGCGATG
>DASYDM010000009.1:0-58762 GCA_036499585.1 Steroidobacteraceae bacterium | reverse complement strand
GATCACGCTCCGGGGTGAGGTACTGCCGATCGGGGGCCTGAAGGAGAAGTTGCTGGCGGCGCATCGCGGTGGGATCAAGACGGTGTTGATCCCGGATGAGAATCAGAAGGATCTGGTGGAGATCCCGGACAACATCAAGGGAAATCTGGAGATCAAGCCGGTGAAGTGGATCGATGAGGTGTTGGCGGTGGCGCTGACTCAACAGCCGGTCCCCATGGCTCAGGCCGACAGCGCGGCAGCTCCGGTAGCCGAGGCCACGACCGAGGATAAGCGCACCCGCGGACGGCGGAGCAAGACGGTGGCGCCGGCGCATTGAGCGCGCCCGCTGCGTAGTGACTGAGGCCGCTCCACGCAGGGGCGGCCTGTTGCGTGAAGGTCTGACGTGGCAGACACCGAGCAGTTGATCACGGTGAGGCGGCGTTGGAGCGCCAACGAGACTGCGAGAGTCAACGCACAAGTCCTGTGGGACTTCCACCTGCGAAATGACGCCGGAGGTGTCTGTGGCGCATTTCCGCGAGCGTTTCTATGCGCACACGCGTGGTGCGATCAGTTCGATAGTGCGGCCGTAGGGCATACGTGCCGGGAGAGTTCGCCATCTCCGCACGATCTCGTGGTCTACATCCTGCCGGCCGACAACTCCGCTGAGCTGTTCGATGGGTTGCGCGCGAGGGCAGGGCGCTAGAGCCGCGTCGCGAAAAAGTCTCATAAAATCAGCATGTTAATTGCCTTTCGGGCGCCTCGGGGTTCCCGGCGGCACTCGTGCTAAAATCCTCGCCCCGCAAGGAACGGGTGCTTAGCTCAGCTGGTAGAGCGTCGCCCTTACAAGGCGAATGTCGGCGGTTCGATCCCGTCAGCACCCACCATTCAAGCAAGACGCCGTTGACGTTTCGCCGTCAGGAGCAGGAGCGCGCCCAGAAGTGTCACGCTCCATCGAGGGAGCGGCGCAGGCGCGCTTCTGTTTGGCACGGCCTGTGATGACACCTACAAGGCAGGACCCTCGGCGCGTATCGTGCGTGATCATGGTGTGTGAACGGGGCGCGGCTTCGCGGCCGAGTCGACCTGCCAACGTCAAGGCTCAACTACGACGAGGAGATTTCTCATGACCCTGCGAATCGGTGATAGGGCTCCGGACTTCGAAGCGGACACAACCCAAGGGCGCATCCGCTTTCACGAGTGGTTGGGTAACTCCTGGGGCGTGCTTTTCTCGCACCCCAAGGATTTCACGCCGGTGTGCACGACCGAACTCGGCGCCCTCGCCAAACTCGCACCCGAGTTTTCAAAGCGCAATACCAAGATCATCGGGCTGTCGGTCGATCCGGTTACCGATCACCAGCGGTGGCTCGGGGATATCAAGGATGTCACCGGCCATGCCGTCGATTATCCGCTCATCGGTGACAGCGATCTGGCGGTGGCAAAGCTCTACGAGATGTTGCCGGCGGATGCAGGGACCACGTCGCAGGGGCGCACGGCGGCGACCAATCAGACGGTGCGGACGGTCTATCTGATCGGACCGGACAAGGTCATCAAGGCGCTGCTGGTCTATCCGATGGCCTCCGGCCGCAACTTCGACGAGATTCTGCGCCTGTTGGAATCGCTGCAGCTCACGGCGCAGTACAAGATTGCCACGCCTGCGAACTGGAACGCCGGCGATGACGTCATCATTCTTACGTCGGTTTCCGATGAGGACGCGAAGAAGCAATATCCGGATGGCTGGAAAACCGTGAAGCCCTATTTGCGCGTGGTGGCGCAGCCCGGTAAGTAACGAGCGTGCCGTGGGCGGCAACGGAAACGCACACTGTGCTAACGTTGCCGGCCCAACTCAAGCGCCCAAAAAGGCTGAAATCCCATGGTCGATACCATCAAGCCCCTGTTTACCGCCGTTGCATCCGTGACCGGTGGCCGCAATGGTCACGCGGAGGCCGCTGACCATTCCGTCTCGGTGGACCTGTCGGTTCCGAAAGAGATGGGCGGTCCGGGTAAGCCCGGCACGACGACTCCGGAGCACTTGTTCGCATGCGGTTACGCAGCCTGCTTCGGCGGCGCTCTCGATTACGTGGCGTCGCAGAAGAAGAAAAGCGCCAAGAACGCGACGGTGACCTGCAGCGTATCGATCGGCCCCCGGGATGCGGGTGGCTTCGGCTTGTCGGTGAAGCTGCACGTGAAGGACTCGAGCCTTCCGCAAGCCGAACTGGCAGCGTTGGCGCAGGAAGCTCACGAGAAGATCTGCCCGTACTCGCACGCCACGCGTGGGAACGTACAGGTCGAACTCGAAGTGGTCGGCGGCTAAGCGCCGCCACCCCGCTCCCCGGCCGGCGCCCATTGGTTACGGCTGGGTCGCCACAATGGACGAGGCGACTATCGTCGCGCGGTCGGTGTGGAGGGAACCCACCACCGAGACATTCGTGCCGGCCGGCAAGGCCTCGAGCACAGGCTCACCGTTAGCTGCCGTGTACGACGCGCCGTAGATCACGTAAGTGGTTGTCGGGCTGAGTTCCACTTTGATCGGTCCCCGCACGACCGCATTCACCGCTCTCGTCCTGGGCACCGTCAGCACGAAATCGTTGTTCGTGGGATCCGCGCTCGTAAAGGCACCGCGAATCGTGACCCATGTGTTCCCTGAAGGGACGACGTTCGCCACGAGCGTGGGTGCCACTTTCGCCGTCGCATTCGCGATGCTCACCTGCGTGGACGCTTCCAGGTTGAAGTCCAGCGCCTGTAGCGCTCCATTCCGTATGGACACCGTGAAGGATCGGTTGCGATCCAACTTCATCGTGACAGCCTCTGTGCCCGAGATCGGCGCGCCGCTGGAATCGAGCGGCATCAGCTTGACCGCCTTGCCCGTGCCATCATCGGCAGTGATGTTGGCGTGAGCGTAGTCGATCACCACGTTTGCCGTAACGTATGTGCCGGCCGGAATCAGGCCCGTGTTGATCGCATCCTCGAGGTCTATCACTTGGGCGAGATCCATCTCCATCGGCTCGGAGAGCACCTCGGCCTTCACGCCGGTGGTCGAGACCAACTCGAGTGAATTGAGGGTGACTTCGTAGCTGAGGATCTTGGGAGGCAGTGTGGGCGTGGTCACACCACACCGTCTGTTACCGCAGAAGCCGGTTGCCGCCCCGCTGACCCCGGGACTGGCCATTTCGATCACGAGCAGGCTGATCGCGACGATCTGAATCGCACGCGAGATCCCGCGCCGATGCGTTGCGACCACGGATGCGGCGCCGCGCACCGTTGTGGCGGTCGTTGAAGAACTGAACATTGCTGACTCCCCGGACTGACTGCTACGTGCGACAACGCTCTACTAACGCGTCTGAGACGTTGCCGGGACGAAAGTACGTGTTGGTTTCAGTGCTTGCAATCCGTCGTGTCGCGAAGACACTCGGAGGCGAATGTCTGTGATTCGGGACAGGTTGAAACGGGCGCGCCGCGCCGAGAAAGATGCTGGTTTGCGTGTTGCGCTCGCGTGTCCGCGAAACGCGACTCAGTGCCCGGAGGCCGGCGGCGGATCGAACCGGTAGAGCGTGGCGTGCGCGGACTGGCGGCCCGAAAATTCCTGGCTGAATTGCATGAGCGACAGGTACGGGGAGACCTGCAGCGTAGGGCGGAACACGAGGTGCTCGATGAGGCAGTGCAACGAGACTTCGAAGAGGCTGAGGTCGCGCGGCGGCAGCGTCTCGAGGAGTTCGGGCAGGTGGGAGTCCAGCCAGGACAGAGAGGCGCCGAGACTCGTGTGTGCCTTGACGAAGTACGGACTGTCCGCGGGAAGTTTATTGACGACGGTTCCCATGACGATCTGAACCTGCGTCGTCATGGCGTGCCACACCAACTCCTGCGCATTGCGTGACAGCGTGTCGTTCAGCTCTTCGGGCCAGACGACGCGTTTCGGGGAGCCCGCGGCTTCGACGATTGCCCGACAGATGTTCTGGGCTCCGAAGAGCACGTCGCCGTCCTTGCGCAAGATCGGCAGCTTCAACGCCGGGTTGCCTGCATAGACCTCGGGGCCGACGGCGGTCATGTCGTAGATGGGTACGACCTCGTACGGGACACCGAACTCTTCTGCGAAGATCAGCGGCATCCGCGTGAACACGGAGCTGCGGCGCCCTACGATCTGCAATCGGCTCATTTGAGGAACCTTCGTTCGCGAGCCGCGGGGCCGCTCATTCGCGGGCGGGTTTCAGGGCGGCCCGAGGCCTGAACCCCAACACCAGCATCGTGCTGCCGATCACGATCGCGGCGCCAATCAACATGTGGGGCCGGATCGGCTCTCCCAACAGCAGGACGCCCCAGATCATCGCGAACACGGGGACGAGGAATGTGACGGTCAGGGTTCGCGTGGGCCCGATTCTCTCCATCAGGCCGTAGTAGAGGATGTATGCCACGGCGCTGCACACCAGGGAGAAGACGACGGCAATGATCCAGATGGATGGCGTCGGCGTGCCTCGCATCGGGACCGCGAGCGCCGGCGGTAACAGTACCAGTGCCGACAGGAGCTGGCTGGTGCCGGCCAGAATCTTCGAGTTGGCTCCCTGCACCTTCTTCCTGACGTAGACACCTCCAAGTCCATAGCAAATTGCCGCGCCGGTGCACGCCAACACCGACAGCGCCGCCTCACGGGTCAGCGCCTCTCCGCCGGCCCCCGTGCCAATCGCTACTCCGGCGATTCCCAGGCCGATGCCGAGCAACTTCAGGCGCGTCAGCCGCTCGCGCAGCCAGATTGCGGCAAAGATCGCGCCGAACAGGGGGGTCGTGGCGTTGACGATTGCCGAATAGGCTGCGGGGATGTGCAAGGCTGCATACGAAAACAGCACGAACGGAATCGAAGTGTTGATGATCCCGACGATCAGATACTGCTTCCAGAATCGCCGCCACTCGCAGTCGAGGCGTACGACGATGAAGTATCCGCACAAGACGAGCCCGGCAATCGCTACACGAAGCTCGGCGGTCCACAGCGCGCCCAGGACGGGAGCGAGCAGACGCATGAACATGAACGAGCTACCCCAGATCGCGCCGAGGACGATCAGGCTCAGGACATCGACACGGGTCATGGGATTGGTCGGTTGCATGGCTCTTACACTCTATCAGTCCGCTGGGGCGGCGAACGCCTCCCAAAAGGGGAGGCGATACGCCCTCAATTTCGACGATCCGGCCCGGCAGAGTGTGACCGTCGACTCACGGATGAGGTGAAGTCGGACTACGTCCCATCAAGCGATCCGCCCACGAGATGAAAAACGGTACGTTGGGGACGTCGGTGTGTCCTCCTTCGTGTTGGCGCCAGGCGAGCTGGCCTTCCAGCAATCCCTTTCCGACAGGAGGCTTGAGCGCCGCCTTGTAGTCGTCGCCGATCCCGAGATCCTTTGCACCGAGCAGCCGGAACACCTTCCCGGCGGCAACCGTGGCCATGTAACTGCCTTGTTGATCGAGCCACAAAGCATCGCCTGCCTCGGGCGAGCCGTAGCTGATAAACGTCATCCTCGGTGCGCACAGTGCGATGAGCTCGGAAGAGTCTACCGGCAGGTCGCCAGCGGTGCGCGCACCGCCTGTTGCATCGGATGCCCCATAGCGAAGGAAATTTCCAGCCATCCAATGGTACTCGCCAGCGGCCGTGAGATTCTCGACCGCCTCGCCGAAGTTGCGTCGATGAGGTTTCGCGCCGCCCTCGCCCGAGGATCCGACCAGCACCATCGCAAAACGCTCATCGAAAGCCATCGCGACCAGAGCTGCCTTCCCGTATCGAGAGACTCCCTCGACGCCGATGCGCGCGGCATCCAGGTCGGGGTCGGTCGCCAAATAGTCATACGTGCGGCTTGCACCCCATGCCCATGCGCGGAGTGCTCCCCAGTCGTCGGGAGCGCGTGGTTGTCCCTTGTTTACCAGGCCGATGATGCCGCGCGTCAGGCCTGCGCCATTGTCGGCCTGGACGCTGGTTGGGTCGATCAGGGCTATGGCCCAACCATCCGCGAGCAGCTGTTGGATCGGGTCCCCCGGCGGGCGCGGCGGTGGAAAGAAGGGCGGGGTGGCTATCGGCTGCCAGGCCGGGTGTTGGCGGAAGACTTCGGCCAACGACGGATCCTGCTTGACCGCCGCCTCCTTCAGGGCGGCGTTCATGCGCGCGATCTCGGCGGCTGTCGGTGCGACCGGCGCGGGAAACGCGGGTGTGCCGAGGGTGAACATGACGAGGACCGGCATCCGGCCCGTGTGGTGAACTGGTTTGACCAGCATCAAGGGGATTTCGACGGAAATCGCCGGAAAGCTCGAGTTGTCGACATGTCCGATCACACGGGACGCAACGGCCTGCACCGATCCGACTCGTTCGGTCTCGGATGCGGACACCGTCCAGGTCACCTTCGGTGTGTTTGCGGGAACCTTTCCAATCACGTCGTGTTCGAAGGCAGCGATGATTTCCGGGCGGCGCTGTTTGCGCCATTGGTCTGCGCTCGTGACGGGATGGCCGTTGGCGAGCCGCAGCGGATCGGGCCAGTCGGGGACCGGGTTGGCCCGGGCTTCGTCGTAGTTGGCATGGAGCGGTGCGCCGGCGTCGGCTGCCGGACCGGGGCGCAACTGACGGATACCCAGCTTTTCCATCATTTGACGGTAGTCTTGCTCAGTGGTCATTCCTTGCGAACCGGGAACGCTCTGGGCAAAGACGTTGGCAGGTAGCGTGAGGAGCGGGGCCAGAAGCCCCAAAGCGAGTAGACGGCGTAGCTTGCGCGCACGAACGGAAATATTCACGGCTCCTTCCCCCTTCGATCCATGCCTGGGCGGGATGGTGACAGTTTAGCGCCGAGCCAGTCTGCCGCGGCCTGCGGTGTCGACGGTCGATCCGCGCGGTCGACTTGGTAGTTCGCCGCGCGCATGGCCGCAATCGGGATGGCCCCCGCCAGCGGCGCAAGCGCGTTGCGCAGCAATGGATCTGCAGCGCGGTGTGGTGATACGAGCATGATCGCGTCGTATGGCGGGATCACCTGCTGCGGATCTTCGAGAACCGTCAGATCATAGGCGGCGACACGGCCGTCGCTCGAGAATGCGGAGATGACATCGACATCACCGCTGGTCACCGCGCGGTAGAGGAATGTCGGTTGGAACGTGCGCTGCTCCTCGAAGCGCAACCCGTAGCGGTCGCGCAGTGCGCGCCACTCGGGGCGTTGGAAGAACTCGAAATCGCCGCCGATGCGAAGCTGCGCTGCGTGCGTCGCGAGGTCGGCAAGAGTGCGAATTCCGAGCGCTGCTGCCTGATCGCGACGCATCGCCAATGCATAGGCGTTCTCGAATCCAAGGGCACCCAGCAACTCCACTCCATAACGCGAGCGCAACTGCGACCCGAGCTCGGTCAACATCTGTGCCCGCGGGGGCGAGTCTTCCCGTCGCAGGATATTGGCCCACACCGTTCCCGAGTAGTCGACATAGACGTCGAGCTCGTTTGCGGCGAGGGCGCGGAATGCGATCACCGAGCCCAGCCCGCTGCGAGTAGTGACGGTCGCTCCTGTCGAGCGCAGTCGTGTCGCCATGAGATCCGCGAGGATGTATTGCTCGGAGAAATTCTTGGCCCCAACGACGTAACTGGTGTGATGCCCCGAAGCCAGCGGCACCGCGCCGGCTGCTGCGACTCCGGCACACAACGCGACACACCCGATCCACACATACGCGGGGCGCCTGCGGGAAACGCCTGACTCGATGAGCGCCAGGAGCTGGTCGGTGGTGATGGCGAGAAGGACGGCGGCTACGCAGCCGAACAGCACCGAAACCCAGTCTTCGATCTGCAGCCCGGAGAAGATGTAATTGCCCAGGCTTGTCTGGCCGACCGGTGTCGACAGGGTCGCCGTGCCGATCACCCACACGGCCGAGGTCCGTATCCCGGCCATGAGCACAGGTGCCGCCAAGGGCAGCTCGACACGGAGCAGGCGTTGGCGCTGCGTCATTCCGACACCGCGGGCTGCCTCGATGATCGCCGGCTCGATGCCCGTCAAAGCCGCGACCCCATTGCGCAGGATCGGCAGCATGGAATAGAGAGTGAGCGCCAGCAGCGACGGCAGGAAGCCCAGCGCGGAGAATCCGTGACCCAACATCTTACGGGACAGTGACGACAGGGCGAGCAGGACCGGATAGAAGAGCGCCAGGAGCGCCAGACTCGGAATCGTCTGAATGACGCTCGCGAAGGTCAGCACCGGCCAGCGCAGCCTGCGACTGCGGCTTGCGGCGATCACGAGGGGGAGTCCGATCAGGAGCCCCAGCAGGAGTGCAGCGGCGCTCAGCAGAATATGTTGGCTAAGATAGTCTGGCAGCAGGTGCGCGGCAGCGCGGACTCTCTCATCCACGTTGCGTCCGATCCCGAAGCAGTGCGCTGACCCGCTCGGCGTGACGACGTGGCATATCCATCATTGCGCGCACTCCCGCATCCCGACTGTCAGTCAACAATTCGTGGGGCGCGCCGTCGGCGACGATCACACCTTGCCGGACTGCGACGATCCGATCTGCGAGCAGTACGGCCTCCATGACATCGTGTGTGACCATGACGGTGGTCAGACCCATGGACTCGTGCAGTTTCCGCACCTCGGTTCCCAGAGCGTCCCGCGTGACAGGATCCAGCGCTCCGAATGGCTCGTCCATGAGCAGAATGGGCGGCCGCGCTGCCAAAGAGCGGGCTACACCGATTCGCTGCTGTTGACCTCCGGAAAGCTCCGAGGGCATTCGAGTTAGGAATGCGCGTGGCAATGCGACAAGGTCGATGAGCTCGCCCACCCGCTCGTCGATCGCGTCGCGCGGCCAGCCAAGAAGACCCGGTGTAATGCCGATGTTCTCGCCGACTGTCAGGTGCGGAAAGAGGCCGACGCCCTGGAAGACGTATCCGATGCGGCGCCGTAGATCGAACGGGGGCTGTGTCCTGGTGGAGTCGCCGGCAATCGTGATTTCGCCGCTGTCCGCTTCGATCAGGCGGTTGATCATCTTGAGCAGCGTGGTCTTACCTGACCCGGAATCGCCGATGACGGCGACGAAGGAGCGTGCAGCGATGGTCAAACTGACGTCGCGGACGGCGTAGCTCTTGCCGCCATCAAAGGATTTTGAGACCCGCTGCAGGGAGATCATCGCCGGACCCATTGTCCGGTGGCTTCACGATCGAGGCAAATGATGCCGTGACCGGAGCTCCGCAACCCCGGCCACGGCGTGTGCCTCGAGCCCCGGGATTTTAGCTCCGGAAGGCGATTATCGGTTTGACCCGGATGGAAGCTGGAAGTGGCCGCCGCTGGAAGCCCTCATCGGTCTGCGGTGGGGTCATCGACCCAGCGGGATGGCGAGAATCCTGAAAGGGCCGGGGTCCTGGCCCTTGAGCTTTGGGTCGATCAGATAAGTGATCTTGCCTTCCGCCGCGTAGGCCGTGTGGCCCACGAGCGTGACGGCGGGCGGGGAAATGAGGCCCTCGCGCAGGACCTTGACCGTCGCCCGGTCACCGTCGATGGTGACCTGATCGATCTTCCCGCTCGTCCCCTCCGCAAGCAGGAACGTCTTGCCGTGGATCAGGCGAAAACCATCAGGGCCTCCAAGCTTGTCGGAGACCGCCAACTCGGTGAGGCCGCCGAGCGAGCCGTCGGGCTTGCGATCGACGCGCAGCAGCTGACCTTTGGTGACGATATTGAGGTACAGGACGCCGTCTTCGCTCAGAACGATACCGTCAATACCCTTCAGACGCGGGTCGTCCGCGAAGACCTCCAGGGTCGTTGCGCCCTTGGCGAGCTTCAGGATCCGTCCCCCTGGTGTATCGGATGCGAAGACGGTGCCGTCACGGGCTACGGTGATGTCATTGCAGACCGGGGCGGGGGCGGATGCCGACTTCGGGAAGGTGTAATTTCCTGTGCGTTTCCCGCTCGCGAGATCGAAGGACATCAGCGAGGAATCGCCGACAGCCGGAGGATTGCGTAAGTTGTTGCCCGCCGAGCAGACCCAGAGGGTCTTGCGACGCTCATCGACCAGCACGCCGAACACGCCCAGCAGGCCATTCTCGGCGCTCGGCTTGATCCAGGGTACGGCCTTACCTGAACCCGGCTTAGCGCGAAAGATGATCCCCTTGATGCTCCCCGAATAGATCGTTCCGTCGCGGGCCGCGCTGATGCTTTCCGGGTAGACGTTGGTGTCGTCGTAGGGAATGTCGGCGGAAGCGGTGTCAGCCCTGGCTGTTTCGAAAAGCGTGAGGGCGACCAGAGGGAGGCAGAGTCCCGTGAGCACACGCTTGGCCAATGCTGTGGCGCAGATTCGTCGCGAAGCCGTTCGCGCCCGTGCAGACCGATAAAAGTTGCTGGCGTTGGCCGCTCGCATGGGATCGCACCTGTTGATTAACACCCCGCCGCGACTGTAGCGTACCGCACAAACCGAGAAGGGGGATTTTAAAGTGCGCACCGCCAATGTCCTGAAATGGCTATTGATGACAGTCCCGGTACTGCCGCTAACCGTGACCCTGGCGCAGGCGCCCGGCCGTGTGAGCGCAGTTGCCGGTGAGTGCGATCGCAATTGTCTGATCGGCTCGCTGCACAACTACCTCGACGCACTGGTGCACAAGGACCCCAAGCGTGCCAAGTTGGCCCCCGATGTCAGGTTCACGGAGAACGACGTCGAGATGCCGATCGGAGAGGGAATCTGGCACACGATCTCTGCCGTCTCCCCGACCGGTCTCGAGGTAGCCGATCCTACGTCAGGCAATGCATCGTGGTTCGGCCTCGTCGAGGAGTACGGTGAGTCGGCGTACTACACGATGCGCATCAAGGTGCACGACGGACTGATCACGGAAGTTGAAACAGTGGTCGATCGGAAGGGCTCGTTGCCGGCTCCGTTCGGAGATCCGGCCAAGGTCGTCCATGATCCTGAATTCAATGCGGTTCTCCCGCCCGAGGAACGCCGGCCGCGCGAGAGGTTGATTGCAGTAGCAAACGGCTACTTCAGCACCGTGGAGCTCAACGACGGTCAGATCTTTACCGCGTTCGATCCTGACTGCGGGCGCCTGGAAAATGGCATCAGCACCACAGCGCCGACCCGCGCCCCGACTGAACGCGGCGCTGCGAATAACCCTTCCCTGATCGCGCAGGGAGGCAACGCTTCGTCGCTTGCGCAGGGCTGCGAGGCGCAGTTCAAGCTCGGTATCTATCGAATCAACAAGCGCGTCCGCGAGCGTCGCTACGAGGTGGTGGACGAGGAGCGCGGCATCGTGGTCGCCACCGGGTTCTTCGACCATGCGAACTCGTTCGATCACTACAAGTTGAACGACGGCCGGGAGATGAAGACGGCCCTCAAGTGGCCCAACTCCATCACGCTCATGGAAGCGTTCAAGATCCGCAACGGCAAGATCTACCGGATCGAGGCAGTGTTCACCTATGTTCCGTACTTCATGCACAACCCCTGGGCGTATCCTCCGGCCCGTGGCCAAGTGGATGCGACGGCACGCGCGGGCGGCAAGGCGCCCGCCGTTCACGGTACTGGCACAGCGTCCGCGTCCGCTCACGGCGTCAGCGCATCCGCGTGCGGGCGCGATTGTCTGATCGCCTCGGCCACCCAGTATCTGGATGCGCTGGTGGCGCAGGATCCGTCCAAGGTGAAATGGGCAAAGGTCGTGCACTACTCGGAAAACAGTGTCTCGATGATGATCGGTGACGGCATCTGGGCTACAGCGACCGCGAGGAGCCCGAACGGTCAGTTCACTACGGATCCTTCGACCGGCAATGTCGTTTGGTACGGGTCGGTGGAAGAACACGGTCAGCCGGCGCACGTGGCTCTGCGGCTGAAGGTCGAGGGCGGCGGAATTTCCGAGGCCGAAACCGTCATTCGTCGCAAAGGCGTCGACGAGGGCCCTTTTGGGGACGCTGCGCACTACTCGAGTGAGCCCTCGTTCACGCAGGAGGTTCCGAAGGCTCAGCGCGGCTCGCGCGCCGAGCTGATCAAACTCGCCGACGGCTACTTCAGCACGCTGCAGCAGAATGACGGGACGATTCGCACGAAATTCGATCCGCAGTGTGCGCGGAAGGAGAACGGTCAGACGACGACGGATGGCAGCTTCGGCTCCGCACCCCCCGGTTGCGAAGCGCAATTCAAACTCGGCTATTTCAAGTACGACGACCGTGTGCGGGCACGGCGCTTCATCGTCGATGAGGAGCACGGTGTCGTGGTCGCCACCGGGTACATCGACCATTCCGCCAGCTTCATGGACTTCAAGACGACCGACGGCAAGCCTGCGAAGAGTCCCTTCAAGTCTCCCAACTCGTTGGGGTTCATGGAGAAGTTCAAGATCGTGGGGGGGCGGATCTATCGCATTGAGGCGGTCTTTACGACGCTGCCGTACTACATGTCGTCGCCGTGGGGCGACTGACGTGCGAGGCCGAGGGAGGCGGTCCCGTGGTTGCCGCGATTGCGCCACTCACGCGGTGTGCAGTGGTAGCGCCGCTTGAACGCGCGCGTGAAGTGCGCTGCATCCTCGAAACCTGCCTCGAACGCGATCTCTGACACAGTGCGGTCACGATAGCGCGGGTCGGTGAGATCCGTGGCCGCCTGTGTCAGGCGACGGATCCAGATCTGCGCGGTGACCGATGTTCCCATCGCCCGTGTCATGAGGTCATCGAGGCGGCGACGGCTGATCCCTTGCAACTTAGAGATGCGGTTGGCCGTCAAGGACGCATCGGACAATTGCGTATCGATGCAGGCCAGTGCCGTCCGCACGCGCCAGCTGAACTCGTGGGCGCCCTCGCCGCTGCGGATCTTCGGGGCCCCGAGCATCTGAATCGTTGCCGCGAGCGCTGCGGCCCGCTGCTCATCTTCCAACAGCGGCGCGATCTCGAGCAGGCTCGTCAACAGGTTGCGCAGCAGGATCGCGCCGCCTTCCTCCGGGTCGAACGTCTCTGCGGTTCGACGTTCGAGGTGAGGATAACGACTGAGTACCGCGTGTCGTGGCATCTGCATGAACATGATGCGGGAGGAGACCGCCGACACTTCCAGGTCGAAGGGCGAGTTGTTGTCGATTACGCAGAATTCGCCCGGGTGCAACACACAACTACGGTGGCGTTGACAGGCGATCGTCGTGCCTTCCAACTGCAGCATGACCGAGAAGATCTGCGTCAGATTCTCGGGGGTGTCTCCCGGGTCGTGGCTCACGAGCAGCAGCGGCGGGGAGAGGATTGTCCACAGTCGCCCCGGTCCGAAGGTGAGGCCGCTGATCGTGCCCATTTGGGGAGTCGCGGGCGAGCTGCGGACCGACAGTCCCGGAAAGAACGTACGGGCGCTGCGACTCCACAGCGCTGCGCGTTGCGACTCCTCGACGGCCTGCAGGTTCAGCACGGAAGCTGTATGCCGGGGCGCCGAGTTTTCACTGACAACCAAGTTGCCACCCTTCGCGGCCGCAACCGGCCGGACCACTGACACTTCTTAAGCTTTGGAGCGGGTGCTCCCCGTTCCAGCTGGTGGGATCATAGCTCGCGCAGTCCCTGAATGGGGGACTTCCCATTGGGGAGGCTGCACCGGGGACGGCGCGAGGGTCGCGCCGCCCGGTGAGAGAGTCTCCAATAAACTCAATGGGTTAGTCGGTTCTAGAACGAGGCGACGAGGTTCAGGGTCGCGACGGTGTCCAGCTTCTTCAAGCCTGGGGGCGGGCTCGAGTTGTTCTGGATGCCGTACCCGGCACTCAGGGCCAGCCGGTCGGAAATCTTCACCTGTAGCGCCAGGTCATCGTGCAGAAGCGTGTTGTCCGAACCGGATTCCACCAACAGCTTGTTGGTAATGGAGGTCGTCGCGGTG
The DNA here is from genome assembly GCA_036499585.1 of Steroidobacteraceae bacterium. Lineage (GTDB taxonomy): Bacteria > Pseudomonadota > Gammaproteobacteria > Steroidobacterales > Steroidobacteraceae > 13-2-20CM-66-19. Next base: position 44,998 of record DASYDM010000009.1, on the reverse strand, counting down.
AGCTGATGGCTGAAATCGAGACCCGCAGTGGCTACTGCATCGCCGCTCGCTTCGCCGCGAATGCGCTGGATGACCGCGCCGCTGGCGTCTTTGAGGAGCTCTTCGGGCTGCAGCCGCCGATAGCCGACGCCGAGCTGAGCGGTGAGCTTCGTGGTGTCGCTGTCGATGACCTTGTAGCCCAGACCGGTTGACGCAGTGGCCTGGTAGACGAAGCCGCTGAACATGTCATGCTCATCACGCAGTGCGCCGAAGACGAACAGTGCGGGAGTGAAGTCGTAGTTGGATTGCCAGCCGACGCGCCAGCGCTCCGCCGACGTGATGCCGTTGCTGCTGCCGTAGAGGCCGCCAAGTGTGAAGGCGTGCTTCCAGGATGCATGGAGCATCGACATATCCAGAGCCGCGTTGGCCGACTTGGCGTCGGTGTTGCCATGGGAGGAGACGAAGCCGAATTGGGCTTTCCCTGTCCAGGTGTCCTGCGGGGGCGGCGGGGGTAGATCTGCCGCTAACGCGCGTAACGAAAACAGGGTGAGGAAGAGGGCGCCTGAAGCTGCGATCCGCGACATGAGAACTCCGTTTTTTCGTAGGTACAGGTGGTGGCGGGAGCGCGAACTCTACGTCGCCAAGCTGAACGCTGAATGAAGCTTTACAGAGCCTTACATGCTGCGGTTGCGTCGCGCCCCTCGCCGACGGTGGTGTGCGACCCTGAAGTCGACGAAGCACCGCAGCTTCAAGGGCAGCTGCAGACGGCTGGGGTAGTACACATGAAATCGGGAAGCGTCGGCGCGGGTCAGTTCGGTGCAGGGCGGCTGCGGACCTTCCGCGGAACCAACAATCCCGCGTTTGCCAAACTCACCGAGCGCTGCCCGCTGCGTAGGCGTCAGCCGACTCGCCGGCATTTCCCCTTACTTAGGGTACTTCACGAAAATCGCATCCACGGCGGCGTTGATCTTCTTCTCCGCCGCCTCGCCGGTCGCGTCGTGGAGATTCTGGTTGGCCGTGGCGTGCCACAAAGGCTGTTTGCTCTTGGCGTCGTAGAGATCCACGCCGATGATGCCCTCGCGATAGACACTGGGCCCGTAGCCTGGGCCCCAGCCCCAACCCGGACCCCAGGCATTGACGAATCCGTTCCGCCAGCCGAAGCCGCCGCCGAAGGCCCAGCCGGCGGGATAGGCGTCTTCGACCACGTCACGCGAGCCGATCCCGTATCCCACCAGGCAATCCGGGTTTTCGGTGGCGAGCTGCATGCCCAGTCCCTGCAAGTGGCCGGTGATCGCCAGACGAAGGCGGTTTTCGTTCACAGGATTGGCGATCGTTCCTCGCAGCGGGCTGTTGTCACGGAACGAGCCTGCGAAGCCGAACGTGTGGCACTGCACCGAGTGGATCAGGGCGGTATTCGTGTCGGATTTCACTTGTAACGAAGTACAGCCAATCGGCCCGATGAGGGTCGCGACGGCGAGGATCGAGGTACGGATGAGGACTGTGGCCATGGTGGTTCGCCTCCGGCGGTACTGCATTAAACGCAGCAAGCCCCAAATAGTTGACTGCCGCGAGGCAGGGGAAGTTCACGGTTGAGGTGTCGCGGGAACACACCGGGGAGCCACCGTAGACAAGGCCTACTGCCAAGGGAGACAAGTGCCACTGCCACGGGAGACAAGACTGGCGCGCTATCGCCGCTCACGTGGGTCGTTGGGGCATGGGCTGCGATGCGGCAGGCGCGTAAATGGCTGAACACAGGGGGTGCGGTTACGCCTAAAATAGCAGAATTTCGCTGAGATTTTGCTGGAGCTGGGGCGTGCCGAAAACCCGTCGTCGTGTTCGTTCTTCGAAAGTTGTGCCGCGTCGTGCCGCGGTTGCGGGTAGCCGGAAGTCGGAATCCGCGGGGCGTAAGGCAGAACCTGCGACCACCTCGGCGTCGGGTCCCATGGCCGAGGTCATTAACAGCTGGCTGTCGTTCCTTCCGTCGCTGGATGCCACGGCTTTTTCCATCTATCTGCAGCTGCACCAGATCGACCTGCTGGCCATCCGCCAGACCAACCGGATCGCCGAGAAGTACGGCATGAACTCCTTGGACGTGAACCTGCTGCTCGCGGTGCGCCGGCAGCAGAGCGCCCAAATCGTGCGGCCGTCGGACCTGTGGCGGCGCTTCGATCTGGCTCCCAGCGTGATCACATATCGGATCGATCGGCTTGTCGAGCTGGGGCTGCTGATCAGGGTGCCGCATCCGGAGGATCGACGGGCTTTGCATCTGCGGCTCACACAGAAGGGCGAGACGGCCATCATCTCGATCGTGCGCCAACACAACACCGCCGCTGCAACCCATCTCACGGATGTCGACAAGATGCCGGGCGGCCGTGCCCGGCTCGAGAAGCTGCTCGGCGCACTCCTGAAGAGATGGGAGCAGGGAGAGCCCTGATTCGCTTCGCTTCACCGCTCACCGCATCGGAGGCCTCCATGGCTCAGCACGACAGTTCCTATGAGACCGGCATGCAGATTCGTCGCGAGATGTTTGGCCCCGCGGGGGCCGAGGAACGCGTCGCGGCCGCCACCTCCTTCACTCGACCGTTGGAGGACGTCGTTACGAGGTACTGCTTCGGGGAAACCTGGGGACGGCCCGGTCTCGATCTCAAGACTCGCAGCATGATTACGCTTGCGGCGCTCACGGCGATGGTGCGCCCGAACCAACTCAAGGTGCACGTCCGCGGGGCGCTGCAGAACGGAGTGACGCCGGAGGAGATTCGGGAAATCCTGCTGCACACTGCGGTCTATGCGGGAATTCCCGCAGGCGTCGAAGCGTTCGGCGCCGCCGCCGAGGTGCTTGACAAGAAGGGCGCATGAGCAGCCGGCGAAAACCACGTCCTGGATCGACAATCGATTCAGGGCCGGCGGTAGACAACGTAATGTCCGCGCACAGCGCCGCAGGCGACTTTGCGCCAATGGAGAAGTAGCGTGAAGGTTGGCTTCATCGGCATCGGCAACATGGGCTGGCCCATGGCATCCAATCTGCTCAAGGCCGGCCACGACGTGACCGTGCACGACAGCAATCCCGCTCGCGTGTCGCAGTTCGTCCAGGAGGTCGGAGGGCGTGCGGCGAAGGGGCCTGCGGATTTCAAGCCGATGGAAGTCATCGTTACGATGCTTCCCACCGGGCCTATCGTGCGCCAGGTGATGCTCGAGATCGACGGCGGCGTCGCGGCGCAGCTCGTACCTGGAACCCTGGTGATCGACATGAGTTCCTCGGAGCCGACCGGAACCCAGGAGCTCGGAAAAGCGTTGGCGGCGCGAGGTGTCGTCCTTATCGATGCACCCGTGTCCGGCGCGGTCCCGCGCGCCACGACAGGCACGTTGGCGATCATGATCGGTGCCGATGACAAGCGTGCGGTTGAGCGGGCTACCCCGGTGTTGTCCGCAATGGGTAACCGGCTCTTCGAGACCGGGCCTCTCGGTTCCGGTCACGCGATGAAGTCGCTGAACAATTTCGTCGCGGGCGCTTGTTATGCGGCGGCAGCGGAGGCGCTGCTGATCGGCCGGCGGTTCGGGCTCGATCAGACCCGCATGCTCGAGATCATCAACGTTTCCACGGGACGCAATTTCATAACCGAAGTGGTGATGAAGGAACACGTCGTCGATCGCAAGTTCGCCACGGGGTTCACGGTCGGCCTGCTGGCGAAGGATGTGAAAATCGCGGCGGACCTGGCCCGCGACATGGAGTTTGACGCGCCGGTGCTGCAGCTGGTCTGCGATCGTTGGGCGGACGCCAAAGATCGCCTAGGTCCGACGCGAGATAACTCGGAGGCAATTCTCGCCTGGGACGAGACGGGTCAAAAGGCTCGAAAGCCCAACACGTAGCGGCGGCGGGTCGGCGCCCGGTCACTCATCGATGACGTCGCTGGCCTCTGCGGGCTTCTCCTGCTGACGCAGCCTGGCCAGGCTGACGAACACGGCGACGAACGAGATCGCGGACGCGATGCACAGAGCGATGTTGGATCCGTCGCGAGGATAGGCGCGAAAGACGATCGCCACGCCGGCTGCGCCAACCGTTTGTCCCAGCAGGCGCGCTGTGCTGAGCATGCCGCCGGCCGCGCCGCTGCGCTCGCGTGGGGCGGTAGAAATCATCGTTCGATTGTTCGGTGATTGAAAGAACCCGAACCCGAGGCCACAGAGGGCCATGCGCCATGTCCAATCGAAGGCCGTGCCCAGGGGTGGGAAGAAGGCGAGGGCCGCCAGGCCGGCCGCCATCGCAAACAATCCGATGCCGCTCAGAATCCCTGCGGGATAGCGGTCCGCCAGCCGTCCCGCGAGGGGAGCTGCGATGCCGACACCGAGCGGCCACGGAACCATGTACAGCCCCGTCTCGACGGCGCTATGACCCAAGCGTTGGATCTCGAAGGGGAGAGCCACGAGCGCGACCATCTGAGCTGTGAACGAGCCCACGGAGGTGGCGATGGAAAGGCTGAAGAGCCGGATGCGCAACAGATCGAACGGCAGGATCGGCGCGCTGCGTCCGAGCTCATGGCGCACCAGGACGAAGCCGACCAATAGCGCCGCGATGATCTGCGTCAAGCCGAGCTGAGTGGCCGAATCGTGTGCCAGGGATTGCAGGCCGCTGACGAACAACGCGAACGTGACGGCGTGAAGCGCCGCGCCGACGAGGTTCGGACGGCGTTTGATCAGCGGCGTCACGGGAAGAGCGTAGTGCGCGATCGCGATGGCAATGATGCCGATCGGAACGTTGATGCCGAACAGCCAGCGCCAGTTGGCCACCGCGAGGATGGCGGAGCAGGCGGTTGGGCCGATCGTTGCCGCCACGGCGACCGCAAAGGCGTTCACGCCGACCGCGCGGCCGAGTTTCGCGTGCGGCCAGGTGAATCGCACCAACGCCGTATTGACGGCCATGACACCGGCGGCGCCAAGCCCTTGCACGACGCGTGCGATGCTCATCATGGGCAGGGAGGTCGACAGCGCGCAGCCGACCGAAGCCGCAACGAACACCGCCATCCCCAGCTGAGAGACACGACGATACCCGATGATCTCTCCAAGAGACGCCACCGGCAGCAACGCGGCCAGGATCGCGACCTGATACGCGTTGATGATCCAGATGGAGGCCGCCTTGCTGGCGTGGAATTCGCGACCAATGGTAGGCAGCGCGACATTGGCGATCGTGCTGTCGATCACCGTCATGGCCAGGGCGAGGATGATCGCGGCAACCGACCAATAGCGCCGTGGGGTCGGTAGGCCGTCGGGCTGAGCCAGCATGCCGGCCTGGGCGGCGGCTGGTGTGGACATCATGTACCTCGTGACTGCGCCCGGTTTGGCGCGGTCGGTAGGGTACATCAGGCAGCAAGCGTTACGCCGGGGGGGCACGGCGCCGGACGCGCGCGACGAGCATGAATTTTTTGGCGCTTGGGGCAGCGGGCGGAGCAGGGCGTTCGGCGCGCGGGCCTACATCAGGCAGCCGACCGCGCGGGCCGCGGCGGCGGCTCGATTTTCCACCCCAAGCTTCACGAACACCTGCTCGAGATGCTTGTTGACCGTGCGGGGACTGATATCGAGGATTTCACCGATCTCGCGGTTGGACTTGCCACGACTGATCCACAACAAAACCTGCGCTTCACGGCTGGTCAGCGCGAGGCTGCGCTGGAGGACCTCTTCCTCCGCCCCCGAATTGATCTCCGTGAGCCGGAACAAGAGCTCATCGGGCCCCAGGGAACTCAGCAGAGACAGCTCGAGGCGGCGCGCGCCCATCTCAATGAAAGATCGGGCGGTCGGCCGGGCGCGTGACAGGCGCAGCATGCGCAGCTTGTCGGTGACCGCGACCGGAAGGCCAGATGCAGCGGTAGGACCGAGCTCCCCCAGCAACTCCTTGGCCTTGGGCGTGCTCCACAGCAGCCGGTCCGCATTGTCGGTCGCCAGCAGAAATCGCCCCGTGGCGTCGAGCGCGGCGCGCGATCCTTGAGCGATGCGCGCGTTGACCAGATGCACCCGGATGCGGGCCAGCAATTCGTCGATCACGATGGGCTTGGTCACGTAGTCGACGCCGCCCGCGGCGAGCCCCTGCACGACGTGCTCGGTCTCGCTCAGGCCGGTCATGAAGATGACCGGCAGGTGTGAGAGCAGCTTGTCGTTCTTCAGCCGGCGGCAGGTCTCGAAGCCGTCAATGCCCGGCATGACCGCATCCATCAGAACCAGGTCCGGCGTGATCTGGTCGACCAGGTCCAGTGCGCTTGCCCCGTCGGTAGCAATCAGAACCGTGAACCCGGCGCCGTCGAGCGTGTCGGTCAGAAACCCGAGCGTCTCGGGAGTGTCGTCGACGACCAGCAGTGTGTCACGGCGCATTCCCGGTCGCTCCCTTCTCGCGCATCGCCCCCAACACGCTCATGTATCGTTTCAGATCGAAGTTGGAAACGAGTGTGCGCAGGTGTGCCGCGAACGGTGCCGTCGCGGGATCCTCGGTTTCGATTTCTTTCAACTTAGCCTCGATCCCGCGTACATGGCCGATGCGCCCGAGCCGGAAAAGGTCCTCGACGTGATGATGCGAGCCATCGGGCAACGTGGTTGCCGGTGGCTCGGGGTCCGGAGCAGGCAGTTGCGGCGAGTCGTACAGCCATTCGAGGCCCAGGATTTCGCCGATGCGCTCGAGGACAAGCTGGATGTCGATGGGCTTCATGACGAAGGCATCGTGCGGCGAGTTGCCATCGGCGCCGGGGCTGTATTCGTGAGCGTTGGCCGAGACCATGACGATTCGGGGGCGGCGCCCCTCGGACCGGCCACGCAGGCTTACCGCGACATCCCAGCCCGTCATGTCGGGCATCGAGATATCCAACATGACCAGGTGCGGATGGTGAGTGCGCGCCAACTCCAGGCAGGTCCGGCCGTCTGCCGCGAAGAGCATCCTGAAGCCCACGGGCTCGAGGAGACTGCGCAGCAGTTCGAGGTGAGAGGGGTCGTCGTCGGCCACCAGAATCGTGAGCTGGGGTCCGGTGTGCCCGATGATGCGCCGCAGACTGGCGGCTGCGGATACCGGCGCTACCGCCTCCGACAGCATCAGACGAACAGTGAATGTCGTACCTTTCCCGACTTCGCTGCGTACCAGAAGCTCACCGCCCATGATCTGGGTGAGCAGCTTGGTGATCGTCAGGCCCAGTCCCGTGCCGGGAATGGATCGGACCGAGGGCTGCCGGCCGCGCTCGAACGGCTCGAAGATCCGCTCGAGGTCATCGGATTGAATACCCATCCCGGTGTCTGCAACCTCGAACTCCATCACCTGGCTGCGGTAGCGCACCGTCAGACTCGCATGCCCGGCTTCCGTGTACTTGATCGCGTTGGACATCAGGTTGATGAGAATCTGCCGCAGGCGCTTGCGGTCCGTATGGACGTGAGCCGGCAGGTGGCCTGGACGGTGGTGTTGGAAGGAGATCCCTTTGGCGGCCGCCTGGAGCCGGAACATGTCGACGACCTGGTCGAGGAATTCGGGTAGATGCACGGTGTCGCGGTTGAGCCGCAATAGTCCGTTCTCGATGCGTGAGATATCCAGGAGCCCGTCGACCAGGTCCGACAGGTGCTCCGCGCTGCGGCGGATGACACGTACTGCGCTTTCCACCGGAGTCGGGGAGTTGCGTTCGAGAAGTTGCGCGTAGCCGAAGATCGAGTTCAGCGGAGTGCGGATCTCGTGGCTGATACCGACGATATAGCGTGTCTTGGCGACGTTGGCCGCTTCCGCAACTTCCTTCGCCTTCTGCAGCGCTGCGTCGGTGCGTTTGTGTGCCTCGATCTCGTCCATGAGCATGGTAGTCTGTCGTTCCGACTCACCTTCCGCTGCGCGTCGGCTCTCGTGCGTGAGCACGATCAGCCACGCTGTAACCCCAGACAGGACCCCAAGGGTGAGAAACACGAGCCATAGCGTGGTGCTGATGACTTCGCGCTGGCCGGGAGCGACCCCGCTGTACTGGTGATAGATGAACGCCAGCAGCAAGCCGATGACGAGGTTGAAGGCGATCAGTAGACCGACGAACTGTCCGGCGCGTGTATTCAACGAAGTCGCGAATCGCGCCGGCAATACCTTGGCGAGGAACCCCGTCAGCTGCTCGGTGAAGCGGCTGTTCGTCTTGCACAGGTCGCGGCAACGGGCTTCCAGCGTGCAACAGAGCGAGCAGATCGGGCCGGAGTAGGCGGGGCACATGGCAATGTCGTTGCGGTCGAAGACGTTTTCGCAGATCGAGCAACGAATCTCGGGATCCTCGGGAAGCCCTTCCGGTCGGCGCGCGAGGTAGTAGCGGCCGTCGGTGGCCCACGCGATGATCGGCGCCGTGACGAAAGCGACCAGCAGTCCGACGAGAGGCGACAGGATCTGCGCCATCGAGCCGAAGCTCCCCAGGAACGCGAGGCTGGAGGCCAACACCGATGCCAGGAGGGCTCCGACGCCCACGGGATTGATGTCGTAGAGATGCGCGCGTTTGAACTCGATGTAGGGGGGACTAAATCCCAACGGCTTGTTGATGACCAGGTCGGCGGCGAGCGCGCCGAGCCAACCGGCGGCGAAGTTGGCGTAGATCCTGAGGATTCCGTCGATGACCCGCAGGATGCCCATTTCCATGAGCAGCAGCGCCAGCACGACGTTGAACACCAGCCAGACGACCCGACCGGGGTGGCTATGCGTGAGCCGGGAAAAGAAATTCGACCAGGCGATCGAGCCCGCGTAAGCGTTGGTGACGTTGATCTTGAGCTGGCAGACGATGACGAACACGCCCACCAGGATCAGTGCGACCGTCGGCGACTGAACGGTTTCACGGAAAGCCACCAGATACATGTCGGTCGGCTGCTGCGCCCGCTCCACGGAGAGGCCATGCCGCAGGGCCAGCACGACCAGAAAGGAGCCGGCCAGCAGCTTCAGTCCTCCCATCACGACCCAACCGGGGCCGGTCAGCAGGAGGGCCGTCCACCAGCTCTTGCGGTTGGCACGGGTGCGATTGGGCAGGAAGCGCAGGTAGTCGACCTGCTCGCCGATCTGGGGCAGGAGGGATAGCAGAATGGAGACCGCCATACCGAAGGGAGCGAAGCTCAGCCCACCGGCGCCGCCGGGAGCTGAGGCCTGGCCGAGATTCTGACCGGCGTTCTGTGCCGAACTCTGGCCTGGATAAGCGATCCACGCCGCGACGTCGTCATGGCCGCGGGTCGCGATGTAGACCAATGGCAGGAACTGCAGGCCCAGCCAGATGAGCTGGGTCGCCAGCTGCATGCGGCTGATGGCGCTGATGCCGTAGATCGCGATCGGGATGACCACCAGGGAGCTGATGACATAGGCGAAGGCGATCGGGATGCCGAGCAGCGAGTGCAACGCCACTGACATGATGCTGGCCTCGAACGAGAACAGCAGGAATGTGAACGAGGCGTAGATCAGCGACGTCAGCGTCGAGCCCATGTATCCGAATCCCGCGCCGCGGGTCAGCAGATCGATATCGACGCCATAGCGGCCCGCGTAGTACGCGATCGGCAGGCCGATGAGAAACATGATGACCGAGAAGGCGGCGATGGCCCACACGGCATTCTGGAATCCGTAGGACACGGTGATGCCGGCGCCGATTGCCTCGCAAGCCAGAAAGGCGATCGGACCGAGTGCCGTGTTACCGACGCGGAACGATGACTTACGCGCACGCTCCGCGGTGAAGCGCAGAGCGAAGTCCTCGAGCGTCTGGCTGGCAACCCATTGATTGTACTGCCGACGCTCGCGGACGATTCGTTGGCGCGGGTTCATTTTCCTCGCGGGCGGTCAGCCGGCCCGCGCGTCTGCTGGAGTTGAGCCTTACGCACCCGAGCCAGCTGCGGCGCGCGGACCTGCGTGAGCGGGTGGAGGTTGGCATTTCGCATGCGCATCCAGCCGAGGCCGGCCAGGAGACCGATCCCATGCAGCGCGGCCGTAGAGGTGGCGAAGCCCGCTACGTACAACCCAAAAGACGTGTTGTGTTCGGCCTCCAGACCGTGCGCCGCCCCATGAAATACGGCGAACAAGCCAACCAGCGGCAGCGCCGCAGCCAGCGGCAGTCGCGGTGCGAAGGCGACCAGCAAGCCAAGTCCTGCGAGGGAAGCGATGATTCCCGCTTCCACGAAAGGCGGCGAGTAGCCGAACATCGCCGCCGCGGCGCCCGCGCACATCAGCAGGATGAAGCAAGCCGGCAACGCCCACAGCGCCCGTCCGCCGAGGCGTGCGGCCGCAAAGCCGACCAGGGTCATGGCAAGCAGATGGTCGAGGCCGGACCACGGATGCGCCAGGCCGGCGCCGAAGCCATCGCTGAGGGACGGATGGCCAGGGTGCGCTAAAGCCGGGGCTGCACAGGCGAGAGTGGCAACAGTAGCCAGGGCGCTGCGAAGGATGCGAGCGGACCGGGCTGCGGGCGCAGAGCGCGTCAGGATGTTTGTGTGCATGTCAGAGTGTCTCCGGTAGAGGTCGCGGTGTCAGTCCGCCGTGATCGACGATGAACTGGGCAATCTTCCACAGACCGTGGTTCTGCTTCATGTTGGTGAAGACGAACGGCCGGATACCGCGCATCTTGCGCGCATCCCGGTCCATCACTTCCAGCGAGGCTTCAACCAGCGGGGCCAGATCGATCTTGTTGATGACCAGCAGATCCGAGCGGGTGATGCCCGGGCCGCCCTTGCGAGGAATCTTGTCGCCCGCCGATACGTCGATGACGTAGATCGTGATGTCCGCGAGTTCGGGGCTGAACGTGGCGGCAAGGTTGTCGCCGCCGCTCTCGACGAATACGAGCTCCAATGACGGAAAGCGCCTGACCATTTCGGCGACGGCGGCCAGATTGATGCTCGCGTCTTCGCGAATGGCCGTATGGGGGCAGCCGCCGGTCTCCACTCCCATGATCCGCTCCGGCACCAGCGCTCCCGCGCGAGTCAGGAATTCGGCGTCCTCTTTCGTGTAGATGTCGTTCGTGATGGCAGCGACGTCGTAGCAGCGTGACATCAGCTTGCAGAGCCGCTCGGTGAGAGCGGTCTTGCCGGATCCGACCGGACCCCCGATGCCGACCCGGAGCGGCCCCGTTTGAGTATCGGGACCGAAGCGGCTGTCGGAGCCGCTGCGGCGCACGCCGAAATCAGGTGCGGATGCGCTCATGAGCGAAATAACCTCGTGTATTGCGTTTCGTGCAGCATGGAACACAGCTCGAGTCCGGGCGTCGCGGAGCCCAGGTCCTCCAGCGCCGTTCGCATGGCCTTCTGCGTGAGGCGGCGAATGGGCCCGGACAGGCGGGCGATCGCAATCTGCGCGTCGGTCTGGCCGAGCGGAATCAGTCGCGCGCCCGCCGAAACGAGGTTCGCCGCGAAGGAATGCAGATAGGCGTGCAGGGAGGGCTCGAGCGCAATGTCGTGCGCAGCGCAGGCCAGGGCGACGACCGTGCAGTGCGAGATTGGCTCGCCGGCATGTCGCTCCCCGAATGCATCCAACACCGGGTGCGGCCACGCGCGCCGGGTGATCTGCAGGAAGGCCATCCCTTGTTGGTGACTTTCCAATGCGGTCTCCGCGCTGCTGCGGAAGGCGGCGGCGAGCTCGCTGAGGCAGTGAAGTTCGTAGAGAGCCCCCGCGTCCGTCGAAACTCCCAGGGCGGTCCTCCACACCTGGGCGAACAGGACGGCATCGATCCAACCACCGCCGCCCTCGAGCGCGGCCTCGACGAACTCGAACAGCCCCTCGATATCGTGTACCTGCCGCGTTTCGACCGCCCATTCCAGGCCATGACTGTAGCTGAACGCCCCGGTGGGATAACTTGGGGACAGCCACGACAGCAGCCGGTAGAGCGCGGCGTCAGTGGTCATGCTGATGTCCCGCGAACACGTGAGGGTGATGAGTGTCGGCGCCGCCCCGACGGTCATGCGCCTCACCGCCGCCGTTGGAATCATCATAGGCACCCGGCTCCGGAGTGAATTCACCGCTGAAGGTCCGGACGGCAGCGCCCAAGCCCACCACCATGCCGACGATGACCGAGTCGTAGCGGATGACCAGACGACTCGCTTCGAGCTGTGCCGGTATGTGCCGATTACCGACGTGCCATGCGAGCCGCACGAGGGTATGCGCGTCAGGAGCGGTGATTTCGACCAAAGATTCGGGCGAGGCATCGACTCGAACGATGCGGCCGTCCTCGAGCTTCAGACCATCCCCCGCGTGCAGCACAGTCGCCCGCGGCAGATCGAGCAGGAAGACGGTGCCTCGATCGCCGATGTAGCGCAGTCTCCGGCGGTGGCGCTCGTCGTACGTGAGACGCACGGAGTCGGCGGCAGTCTCGAGCGGCCACCGGCCGTTCCGCAGGATTTCCGCGACTCGAGTCAGGGGCGCGAAGGTGGGAGTCGACATGTGTCTCTGGCCGCTTTTAGAAGAGAAAGTAGCGTTGCGCCATCGGCAACACGGTGGCGGGGGCGCACGTCAGGAGATTGCCGTCAGCGCGAACCTCGTAGGTCTCTGGATCGACTTCGATGCGGGGAGCGGCATCGTTATGCACCATGTCGCGTTTGCCGATCCCGCTGCGCGTGTTGCGCACCGCCACGGCCTTTCTGTTGAGGCCGAGGCGAGCGGGACCGCCGCCATCGATGAATGCCGCGCTGACGAACAGCAGTGAGGAGTGAGTCCCGGCCGCCCCAAGCGAGCCAAACATCGGCTGGTAGTGAACCGGCTGAGGAGTAGGGATGCTCGCGTTGGGATCGCCCATCGCGGCGGCGGCAATCGAGCCGCTCTTCAGGACCAGATCCGGCTTGACAGCGAAAAAAGCAGGCGACCAGAGCACCAGATCCGCGAGCTTGCCCGGCTCGACGGACCCGACGTGCGCGGCGATTCCGTGCGCGATCGCAGGGTTGATCGTGTATTTGGCGATGTAGCGGCGTACGCGGAAGTTGTCGGCCCCCTCGCCGTCCGGTGCGAGCGGGCCTCGTTGGGTCTTCATCTTGTGAGCGGTCTGCCAGCAACGGATGATCGTCTCGCCGATGCGGCCCATCGCCTGGCTGTCGGAGCTCATCATCGAGAACGCTCCCAGGTCGTGGAGGATGTCCTCCGCAGCGATCGTTTCCTTACGAATGCGACTCTCGGCAAAGGCCACATCCTCGGCGATCTTCGGATCGAGGTGATGGCACACCATGAGCATGTCGAGGTGCTCGTCAAGTGTGTTGGCGGTGTACGGGCGCGTTGGGTTGGTGCTCGACGGCAGCACGTTGGGCAGTCCGCAAACGCGAATGATGTCGGGGGCGTGGCCGCCGCCTGCACCTTCGGTGTGGAACGCGTGGATGGTGCGGCCCTTGAACGCTGCGATCGTGCTCTCGACGAATCCGGACTCGTTCAGCGTGTCAGTGTGCAATGTGACCTGAACGTCCAACGCGTCTGCCACGGACATGCAGCAGTCGATGGCCGCGGGCGTGGTTCCCCAGTCCTCGTGAAGCTTCAGCCCGCAGGCTCCGGCCCTGACCATCTCTTCGAGTGCCGCGGGCTGACTGGCGTTGCCCTTGCCGAACAAGCCGATATTCATCGGTAGAGATTCGCAGGACTGCAGCATGCGGGCCAGATGCCAGGGGCCGGGAGTGCAGGTGGTTGCTAACGTTCCGTGCGCGGGGCCGGTGCCTCCGCCCAACATCGTCGTGATACCGGCGTTGAGCGCGTGCTCGACCTGCTGCGGGCAAATGAAGTGGATGTGAGCGTCGATTGCTCCGGCCGTAACGATCTTGCCCTCTGCGGCGATGACCTCGGTTCCCGGGCCGATCACGATGTCCACGCCCGGTTGTACGTCGGGGTTGCCGGCTTTGCCGATCCTGGCAATGTGCCCATCCAGAATGCCGATGTCTGCCTTGATGATGCCCCAGTGATCGACGATCACGGCGTTGGTGATCACCGTGTCGACGGCGCCCGCGGCGCGACTGCGCTGGCTCTGGCCCATGCCGTCACGAATGACTTTGCCTCCGCCGAACTTCACTTCCTCGCCGTAGATTGTCCGATCCGACTCGATCTGGATGAAGAGATCGGTGTCGGCGAGGCGAATGCGGTCACCCGTTGTCGGGCCGTACATTGCCGCGTATGCGCGGCGGCTGATGGACGTGGTCATGCCAACGGGCCCATGACTTCGCCCCGGAAGCCGATCGCCTGGCGCGAACCGGCGTACGGTATGAGTTGCACGTCGCGCTTTTGGCCTGGCTCAAAGCGCATTGCCGTTCCGGCGGCGATATCCAGCCGCATGCCTCGCGCTTTCGCGCGATCGAAGTCCAGCGCCGGATTGACCTCGTAGAAATGGTAGTGGCTGCCGACCTGCACGGGTCGGTCGCCGGTGTTGGCAACGGTGAGCCGGATGGCAGGCCGATCGGCGTTCAACGTAATGTCGCCGTCGGCAGTGAGGACTTCGCCTGGAATCATGTCGTTCTGCTTCGCTTCAGCGGATGGGGCGGTGGACGGTGACGAGCTTCGTCCCGTCAGGGAAAGTCGCTTCGACCTGGACGTCCTCGATCATCTCAGCGACGCCTTCCATCACCTGGTCACGGCTGAGCACGGTCGCGCCCGTCCGCATGAGATCCGCGACGGTACGACCGTCCCGAGCACCTTCGACTACCGTGTCGGTGATGAGTGCGATGGCTTCCGGATGATTGAGCTTTACGCCTCGTTCGAGCCGCCGGCGCGCGACCATGGCCGCAGTGGCCACGAGTAACTTGTCTTTCTCGCGAGGCGTGAGCCGCATGTCCCGATTCCCCCCTAACAGTCCCACACGCGCGGAACGCGGGCCGGCAGTCCGGCTGCCGAGCTACGCAGATGCGCGATCAAGTTCCTGACGGCGGAGCGAGCCTTGGCCGCGTCCTCACTTAGAACTCGGACCAGCAGCAACCCGTCAAACGAGGTCGCTGCCGCGGACAGATCGCTCTGACGCAACTGGTCGCGGGTCGTCTCGAGCAGCCGCGCCGCGTCGACTCCCACGTACACGACTGTCGAGCAAGCAACGGCTGTGCCAAAACCGAACGGCCTGCCGCGGGCCGCCGTTATGTCGTCTTCGAGCCGCTGCGCGTCCACCCAGATCAAGCGGTTGCCGCGACGGACTCGCCAGCTGTCGTGCATGAGCCCGGATGCAAAGGTCTCGCCCATGGCCGTGCGTCCGAAAACGGCAGTTTCGACGGCCAGGAGACGCCCTGAAGCGTCCACATCGGCGTGGAAGCTGCGGCGCATGCGGGCGCCGTCGAACAGAATGGTCTCTTGCGCCAGCCATTCGGCCCAGGCATTGGGACCCACGCGCATGTCGACGTGGATGCGAGTGTCTGTCTCGCCGACTCGTGCGCGGTAGAGTTTCTCCGCCGCTTGAGTGGTCAGCGTTGCCCGCGCTCCCTCGCGAACGGCAACCTCCACGCGCGTTCGGTCACCGCCCGTCAGTCCTCCGCTGGTCGTGAGGAGGACGGCCTGGGGTGGTTCGCCGGGCTCGGTATCGGGAAAGAGCAGACGGCAGGGAGCGCGCTGATATAGATCGGCGAGCACGGTTCGTCCCTGTGGACCCGTTCGAAAGTCGATTCGAGCTTCTCCGTCCGCACGCTCGAACTCAGGCGCCCGTCCGGCTGCTGCGCCTACTTCAGCCGCTGCGTTCACACCAGGATGGTGGCACAGGGCTATCGGGATTCCTCTACGTCAAACGACGCAGGTCGCTACGTCAAACGACTCGTACCCACTGCACCCTGACCCGCTTACCGTGAATCCTCGGAAGCACACGAAGCGACGATTGGGGAGTTTTCCAATGACAACTAAGAACCGGCCGCGCACTGTTTTCGCACTCGGCAGCCCGCGCGCGCACCAAGATTGTGCCGAACGCAGAGGCTCGCGAGTCGCAATCCACGTCGCGGCGATCTGTGCACTGGCGGCGCCGATCTCAGCGGCATTTGCCGATACAACGCCAACCGTGACTCTCGGCGCCGGTATGCGTACCACGTTCACCGTCGACGATCCGTCCGCTGGCGACAAGACCGAGGACTTCAACCTGACCAGCGCCCGCATCTACCTCAGCGGATCGGTCACCGACCAGATCAGCTTCATGTTCAATACGGAGTACAACGACTCTCCGGCCACGGGTGACAACAACATCAAGGTCATCGACGCGGCGGCGCAGTTTCATTTCTCGGATCAGCTCAACGTCTGGGCGGGGCGCTTTCTGCCGCCGAGCGACCGGGCCAACCTGTACGGGCCGTACTACGCGAACCAGTTTCAGGTCTATAACGACGGCGTCCAGGACGGTTATCCCTCGACGGCCACCGGCCGCGATGACGGTGTCATGTACTGGGGCCAGTTCGGCATGCTCAAGCTGTCTGCCGGGGCGTTCGATACCCCATCGACGCTGAACAACTCGAACACGGTGTATGCGGCTCGCGCGCAGCTCGATCTGTGGGACCCGGAGGGCGGCTACTACCTCAATGGCACCTACTACGGCGAGAAGGATCTGCTGGCATTCGGTGTTCATGGCCAGACGGCTGACGGCAATAAGGCCTACGGCGCGGACTTCCTCCTCGAGAAGAAGCTTCCGAGCAACGGCGGTGTGGTCAGCATCGAGTCCGAATACGCGAAGTACGACCACTTCGGCGGCTACGCGGGAGATACGAGCAATGGCTGGTATGGCCTGGCCAGCTACCTGTTTCCGCAGGTCGTCGGCATCGGCAAGTTCCAGATTCTCGGCAAGTACGCGCGCGCCAAGTATGAGTTCGACGCCAGTCCGATCGAGGACGTGCAGAAGACCAAGGACTTCGAGCTCAACTACGTGATCAAAGCGTTCAACGCCCGCATCAGCGTCTACTACACCGACTTCACCTACAGCCGTCAGATCGTCGCCGCCGATCACAAGGTGTACGGCGTCGGTCTGCAACTGCAGATGTGAGTGGCGCTGCGCACGATCCATGCATGAATTCAAATCCACAGGGGAATGACCCGATGAAACCTGAAACTTCCGGCGCCCGCAGCGGCGCGATCCGCTCCACCGTCCGGACGCTTGCCATCACGGCGGGCCTTGCCGCCTGCGCGATGGCGAATGCTGCCGACACCATCAAGGTCGGCGTCCTGCACTCGCTCTCGGGAACCATGGCCATCAGCGAAACCACGCTGAAAGACACGGTCCTGATGCTGATCGACGAGCAGAACAAGAAGGGCGGCCTGCTCGGCAAGAAACTCGAGGCGGTCGTCGTCGATCCCGCGTCCGACTGGCCGAAGTTCGCGGAGAAGGCCGCGGAGCTGCTGGAAAAGGACAAGGTCTCGGTCGTGTTCGGCTGCTGGACCTCGGTGTCGCGCAAGTCGGTGCTGCCGGTGTTCGAGAAGGATGACGGCCTTCTGTTCTACCCCGTTCAGTACGAGGGCGAGGAGTCGTCCAAGAACGTGATCTACACGGGGGCCGCGCCGAATCAGCAGGCGATTCCGGCTGTGGATTACCTCATGAACGACATCAAGGTGAAGCGCTGGGTGCTCGAGGGCACGGACTACGTGTACCCGCGCACGACCAATAAGATCCTCGAGGCGTATCTGAAGGCCAAGGGTGTCAAGAACGAGGACATCATCATCAACTACACGCCGTTCGGCTTCTCGGACTGGCAGGGCGAGGTCGCGAAGATCAAGAAGTTCGGCTCGGCCGGCAAGAAGACGGCGGTCGTCTCGACCGTCAATGGCGATGCCAACGTGCCGTTCTACAAAGAGCTGGGCAACCAGAAGATCTCCGCTGAGGACATTCCGGTCGTCGCCTTCTCGGTCGGCGAGGAAGAGCTCTCGGGTCTGGACACCAAGCCTCTCGTAGGACACCTGGCCGCCTGGAACTACTTCATGAGCATCAAGAACCCCTCGAATGCCGAGTGGATCAAGAAGTGGCACACGTTCATCAAGAACGACAAGCGCACGTTCAACGACCCGATGGAAGCGCACGTGATCGGCTTCAACCTTTGGGTGAAGGCGGTCCAGAAGGCCGGCACGACGGACACCGAGAAGGTGATCGCGGCACTGCCGGGACTCGAAACGCCGAACCTGACCGGCGGCATTGCCAAGTTGTTGCCGAACCATCACATCACCAAGCCCGTGTACATCGGCGAGGTGCGCGGGGACGGTCAGTTCGACGTGGTATGGCAGACCAAGGGGACTGTGCCTGGCGACGCCTGGTCCGACTTTCTTCCGGGCAGCAAGGACATCGAGGCCGACTGGGTGACTCTGAAGTGCGGCAACTACAACACCAAGACCAAGGTGTGCTCGGGGCAGAACTACAAGTGAGCCGACTCCTGCAGCGCGCGTTCTGCCTGTTGGTGCTGACTCTCTGCGTCATCCGTGCCGCCTGCGGCGCGGATGACGCACAGCTGGCGACAGTGCTGAGCGCGCTTCCGCAGGCGAGTTACGCGGACAAGGCGGAAATCGTCAACAAGCTGGCGGGGATGCACAGTCCGGGCATCAAGCCACTGTTGAGCGCGATGCTGGACGGCTCGGTCTACGCGCGAACCTCGGACGGGAAGATCTTCATCGTCAAGCCGGTGGACGCCGGTTTCGAGCTGACGGACCCGCTGACAGGCAAGTCGGCGGGGACTGCTCCCACGGACGGCTTCGATGCGATTGGAGTTAACAATGCGCTGCGCCGGACGCTGCGAACCGCGATCGCGCGGTTCGACCTCGACGACCCCGACCCGCCGGTGCGCAAGGCGGCCGTCGTCGAGATGCTCCGCTCTCTCGACGACGCGACGATTCTGCTTCTGGGAGAACGCCTGAAGGTCGAGCACGACGCCTCGGTTCGCTCGGAGATCGAGGTAGGCCTCGAGCTCTCGGACCTAGAGAGCGGGACGACTCCGAAGCGGCTTGCGGCCATCGATCAGCTTTCCAGGAGCCTCAACCCCGATGTTTACAACAAGCTTGCCGGGTTGACCGATCCGGCCACCGAGTCGGATGCCGCTGTCCGGGCGGCGGCAGCCAAAGCCGTGCGGCACATCGACTCCTGGCGGAAGTTCTACAGCGCGTTGGAGACTCTCTTCTTCGGATTGAGCCTCGGCTCGGTCCTGGTTCTGGCCGCGATCGGTCTGTCCATCACGTTCGGCGTGATGGGCGTGATCAACATGGCGCACGGCGAGCTGATGATGCTCGGCGCGTACACGACGTACGTCATGCAGGTGCTGATGCCGAATCACATCGGGACCTCGATCGTTCTCGCCATCCCGGCAGCCTTTTTTGTGGCCGGGCTCGTAGGAGTGCTCATCGAGCGGGTCATCGTTCGATTTCTCTATGGGCGACCGCTGGAGACGTTACTCGCTACTTTCGGGTTGAGTCTGATCCTGCAGCAGGTGGTCCGCGACGTGTTCAGTGCGAACAACCGTCCGGTGCAGGCACCCGACTGGTTGACCGGCTCACTGCAGATCAACGAGGCGCTGTCCGTCACCTACAACCGCCTCGCGATCTTCTTCTTCACGTTGCTGGTGTTCGCGATTTTGCGGCTCGTTCTCAATCGGACCCGACTGGGACTTCAGGTGCGGGCCGTGGCGCAGAATCGTTCCATGGCGAAGGCCATGGGCGTTCGGACGGAATGGGTAGACGCGCTGACGTTTGGCCTGGGAGCGGGAATCGCCGGCGTCGCCGGTGTCGCCTTGAGCCAGCTCACCAACGTGGGTCCGAATCTCGGTCAGTCCTACATCGTCGACTCGTTCATGGTCGTCGTCTTTGGCGGCGTGGGCAATCTGTGGGGCACGCTTATCAGCGGCATGTCCTTGGGAGTGGTCAACAACATCCTGCAGCCGTTCGCCGGGGCGGTCCTGGCGAAGATTGCCGTCCTGGTCTTTCTGATTCTGTTCATTCAGTGGCGTCCTCGCGGGCTATTTCCGCAGAAGGGCCGTGCTGCTGAGTCGTGAGATAAAGCGTGGACGCCATAACGCGTTTCCCGGGTTCCGTGTTGAGATCGGATCGTGGCGGAAGTGTGCTGCTGGGACTTCTCGCGGCGCTGGCACTCATCGTTCCTGTTCTGAACCTGGCAGTGCCGGAGTCCTCCGGCCTGCACCTGTCGACCTACACTGTGGCTTTGCTCGGCAAGTACTTGACCTATGCCGTGCTGGCCGTTGCCGTCGATCTCGTTTGGGGCTACTGCGGAATCCTGAGTCTGGGGCATGCGGCCTTCTTCGCTCTCGGTGGTTATGCCATCGGTATGTATCTCATGCGCGAGATCGGCGCCCGGGGGGTCTACGGCAATCCCCTGCTGCCCGATTTCATGGTGTTCCTGAACTGGAAGGAACTGCCGTGGTACTGGCACGGGTTCGACATGTTCTGGTTTGCCGCGTTGATGGTCATCGTGGTGCCAGGGCTATTGGCGTTGGCGTTCGGCTGGCTCGCGTTCCGCTCGCGTGTCACCGGTGTATATCTGTCGATCATCACTCAAGCTCTGACTTACGCGCTCATGCTCGCGTTCTTCCGCAACGACATGGGCTTCGGCGGTAACAATGGCTTCACGGACTTCAAGGACGTGCTCGGGTTCGATCTGCACAAGAGCTCGACCCGGGTGGCGTTGTTCCTGTTGACCGTCGTGGCTCTGGCTGGGGCCTACGTCGGATGCCGATATATCGTCGCGTCGCGTGCGGGGCGCGTGATTCAGGCGGTCCGGGACGCAGAGAGCCGGGCGCGTTTCATCGGCTACCGGGTGGAGTCGTACAAGCTATGGGTCTGGGTGGCGTCGGCCGTGCTGGCGGGAATCGCCGGCGCCTTGTACGTGCCACAGGTCGGAATCATCAATCCCAGCGAGTTCTCCCCGGTCAACTCGATCGAGGTCGTCATCTGGGTGGCGGTCGGAGGTCGGGGAACTCTCTACGGCGCGGTAGCGGGCGCGGTGATCGTCAACTACTTCAAATCGTACTTTACGAGCGCGCTACCCGAACTGTGGCTGTATGCCCTCGGCGCGCTGTTCGTCCTCGTGACCTTGTTCCTCCCTCGTGGTGTCGTTGGTGCGCTCACTGCTCGGCGCAAGCGTGGGAGCGGCGTATCGGTGCAAGTAGCCGGAGGCGCCGGATGAACGTCAACGCCGTGATGGGCCGGCTTTCGGGCCGCTCGAAGAGCGTGAAGCCATTTCGCACCTCGCCGCTGTTGGAGCCCGGCGAGTGGGCCTCTGCACCCGACGAATCGCATGGAATCACGCTATACGTGGAGGATATTACCGTCAGCTTCGACGGCTTCCGGGCCTTGAACAACCTGACGCTGTATATCCGCCCGGGGGAGCTCCGCTGCATCATCGGGCCCAATGGCGCGGGTAAGACGACGATGATGGATGTGATCACGGGCAAGACGCGGCCGGATTCCGGCTCAGCCTGGTTCGGGCAGTCGATCGACCTGCTGGCGTTGACGGAACCGGAGATCGCCGCCGCCGGGATCGGCCGCAAGTTCCAGAAGCCGACGGTGTTTGAGCAGCACACCGTGTTCGAGAACCTCGAGCTGGCCATGGCGGGTAACAAATCGGTGTGGCGGCTGATCGTCGCCACGCTCACGGGCGCCGAACGGGATCGAATCGACGAGGTGTTGGGAATCATCCAGCTCGGCGAGCGTCGCTTCGAACGCGCGGGGGCACTCTCGCACGGCCAGAAACAGTGGCTCGAGATCGGCATGCTCTTAATGCAGGATCCCCGACTGCTGTTGGTGGATGAGCCCGTCGCAGGCATGACACCGCAGGAGACCGAGCGCACCGCTGAACTGCTGGTGTCGTTGGCGGGGCGGCATTCGGTGGTGGTCGTCGAGCACGATATGGACTTTGTTCGGGCGATTGCCAAGACGGTTACCGTGCTGCATGAAGGCAGCGTGCTGGCAGAGGGAAGCATCGACCAGGTGCAGGCCAATCCCAAGGTAGTGGAGGTGTACCTTGGGGAGTAGGGGCTCAGTGGCGGTGGGGCGCGCGAGGTGACGCAATGCTGACCGTCGGCAACCTCAACCAGTTCTACGGCGGTAGTCACACCCTGTGGGATCTCGACCTTGAGGTCCCGAGGGGTTCGTGCACCTGCCTCATGGGTCGCAACGGCATGGGGAAGACCACACTTCTCAAGTGCATCATGGGCCTGCTGCCGCTATCCTCCGGCCGACTCGATTTTGCCGGCACTGACCTCGCGACCTTGCCTCCTCAAGCCCGCGCGAAGCAAGGCATCGGATACGTACCTCAAGGCCGCGAGATTTTCTCGCAGCTTACAGTGGAGGAGAACCTACGGATCGGCCTCACGTCCCGCCGCGATAAGGTTCGCTCCATCCCAGACAGCATCTTCGAGGTGTTTCCGGTGCTGAAGAAGATGCTGCGTCGACGAGGCGGTGATCTTTCGGGCGGTCAGCAGCAGCAGCTCGCAATCGGACGCGCACTGGTTCTGGATCCTACCCTGCTCATTCTGGACGAGCCGACCGAAGGCATTCAGCCGAACATCGTCCATGAGATCGGCGACGTCATCGTTCGCCTGCGAAGCGCAGGCCTCACTGTGCTACTAGTGGAACACAAGCTCCCATTCGCGCGCCGCGTAGCGACGGACGTGCGGATCCTCGACAAAGGACGGCTCGTGGTGTCGACCCGGATGGAAGAACTTTCTGATTCAATGGTGCAGAAGCACTTGACAGTTTGAACACGTAAGCGTTGACGGACAGCGCGCGCGGCAAAGACCATGCACAACGCGCCGCGGGCGACTTTTGCCAATCGACCGGGGGGTTGCCACCGCGCTCGCGGCACTGCCATGCTGCGCACCCGATTGCCCTTGCCTCGAGGTCCACGTCAAATGAAGTTGCTCCGTTACGGTCCGGTCGGTCGCGAAAAGCCAGGTCTGCTCGACAGCGCCGGCTTCATCCGGGATTTGTCCGGCAAGATCGGCGACATCACGGCCGAGCAGCTCTCCCCGGCGAAGCTCGCCGCACTGGCAGCCATCGATCCCCGTACGCTGCCGGTCGTTCAAGGCAAGCCGCGGTTTGGCGTGCCCGTATCCGGATCGCGCAAGTTCATCGCGATCGGCCTGAACTACGCCGATCACGCTGCGGAGTCGAATCTGCCCATACCCGCGGAGCCGGTGGTCTTCATGAAGGCCATCAGCTGCCTCAACGGCCCCAATGACGACGTGATGTTGCCGAAGGATTCAGTCAAGACGGACTGGGAAGTGGAACTCGGGGTTGTGATCGGGCAGACCGCGCGCTATGTCGATGAGGCACGAGCGCTGGATCATGTTGCCGGCTACGTGTGTGTTAATGATGTAAGCGAGCGCGAGTATCAACTTCAGCGTGGTGGCACGTGGGACAAGGGCAAAGGGTGCGACACGTTCGGTCCTGTCGGACCTTGGCTCGTGACGTCTGATGAGGTGGGTGATCCGCAATCATTGAGCATGTGGCTCGATGTCAACGGCAAGCGGATGCAGACTGGCAGCACGTCCACAATGATTTTCGCTGTGAGACACATCGTGTCGTACGTCAGTCGCTTCCTGACGCTCGAGCCGGGCGATCTGATTACAACCGGCACGCCGCCTGGCGTTGGGTCGGGGAAAAAGCCGAACCCCGTGTACCTTCAGGCGGGCGATGTGATCACGCTGGGTATCGACAAGCTCGGCGAGCAGCAGCAGAACGTGATTGCCTGGCGAACCAGGTAGGGCAGAGGGGCGGTAGGCACGCGGCCTCAGCGCCGCACTTCGTCCGCCAGGCGCTTGTTCAAACTCGTCTCAGCCGTTTCGGCAAAACGCTGGCACGCCGTCGGGTCGACCCACGACTCCGTGCTTCCCGTTCGTGAGGCCTGATTCAGTCGAGGCCACATGTCAGATGCGCCCGGATGAGGTGTAAGCAGGATGTCGCACGGAAGTTTCTTGAGGACCGTGAAACTCTTGTGGAAGTCCTCGACCGCATTCGGGTAGGTCTTGCTGTTCGAGAACAGAAACCCGTCGGCGGACACTGCCGTCAGGCTGTCGGCATACACGACCAGGCGACAGCGCGATTTCTCGCAGGCCTTCCACGTCCACGTAGTTCCGCCGGGTGTGTGACCTGGTGTGAAGTGCGCGGTAATGGAGTTAGGGCCTACCTTCAGCGTCTCGCCGTCTTTGATGATCTGCACGTTGCGTACAGCTGGATAGGATGGCGCCAGGCCGAACTGAGGATCGTCGGGATCGGAGTGCCCCTGCCCCATCACTTTCGCGCTCGCTCTGCTTGCAGCGACCTTCGCGCCGGTCTTGCGTTGCAGCTCGGCGATTCCTCCGGCGTGGTCGTGGTGATCGTGAGAGTTGAGGATCAGCTTGAGGTCCGTCAGCCGGAATCCGAGCGCGACGATGTTGCTGACGATCTGTGGGCTGGACTCCGGCAGGTCGCCGTCGATGAGAATGTGGCCCTGGTCGGAGACGATCAGGATCGAGCTCAGGCCGTTGGTGCCCACGAAGTAGGTGTTGCCGTAGATGCGGAAGGGCGTGTGCGGCTTGTTCATCTCGGCGCACTGCGGGCAGGGCTTCGTACCCTGGCGGTCACCCATCGCGCCGGCGCGAGCGCTGGGGGCGCTGTCCGCCGCCCGAACGCGCGGGGTCGCGGCCATCGAGACTGCGACGGCCACGCATAGAAGAGAGAGGAGCGCCGGCGTGCGAGGCATGGCCCCGATTCTCACCCATTTTAACGGTTGCGGCATTAAGGTAAGCCTTTGGTACCGCACGGGAAATGCCCTCCCGGAGTGACTCGATCCGCAGCGCACGCGGTTCGCGCGACTGGGTGCGAAAGGCCTTGTGGCCCGATTCGGCAATCGGCTACCATGCGCGCCCTTGCGAGGGGTCCCAGCCCCTCTCGCTATTCGGAGCGGTAGTTCAGCTGGTTAGAATACCGGCCTGTCACGCCGGGGGTCGCGGGTTCGAGTCCCGTCCGCTCCGCCAATTATTTCCCAATCATATCGGGCACTTAGGCCATACGAATCGAACGGTCGTGGCCAATCCGGTGCCCAATTGACCAGCGTTTGCGCTGGTCCGTCGCCGAGACCCGCATGGTGTGGGCGGGCGCGTGTACCGCCCGCCGGATCGAGCGGACCTCGGCCTCTCCGTTTTCCGCCGCCTAGGCGGCGTAGACCGTCAGCATGGTCAGGACTTGATGGCCGTGCTGTTGGGCGACGAAGAGGGGATTCCGACCGGTCATCAGGTCCCAGCTCACGGACCAATGGCGCGCGGTCTCTCGCGGACGAGTGCGTAGCAAGTCGGCGATGCGCCTCGCATGGCAGTGAGTACGGACCGCCGAGCGCTAAGAGTAGCAAGCCCTCTTTGTCACTTGCTCCTCATCGAGGACAGCTCGGACGCGCGCGGCGAGTTCTTCGGAGGTGAACGGTTTAGTAATCAACTCGACATCGCTGCCGAGACGGCTGGGCTGTGCGAACGCATCGCGAGCATAGCCGGTGGTAAACAGCACCTTGAGGTCCTGCCTGAGGGAGCTGGCCCTGGATGCCAGTACCGCCCCATTGATTCCGCCCGGAAGGACGACGTCCGTAAACAGGAGCGCGATCGGCTCGCTCTGGGCTTCAAGAAGCTGCAGGGCCGAGGGCCCGTCGGCCGCCTCCAATACGCGGTACCCGAGCCCAGTCAGCACGTCGATGGAAAATTCGCGGACATCGGGGTCATCCTCCACCACCAGGATCGTTTCCGTGCCCCTCTGGCTGGCGTGCAGAGGATGGGTTGTCGGTTCCTCGGTCGTGTGCGTCCCGATGTACCTGCGCAGGTAAATCTCGACGCGTGTCCCAGCACCCACCGTCGAGTGAATCTTCACATGACCGTTGGATTGCCTCACGAACCCGTACACCTGAGATAGGCCCAGGCCGGTCCCGGAGCCCACCTCCTTGGTTGTGAAGAACGGTTCAAATGCGCGAGCCAGCGTGTTTTCGTCCATTCCGCAGCCGCCATCCGAAACGACCATTACGACATAGGGTCCCGGTGTCAGTTCGTTTCGATCCCGAGCCTCCGCAGCGTCGAGCTCTCGGTTGCGCGTGTCGATCTTGAGAATGCCGCCTTCGGGCATGGCATCGCGCGCATTGAGCGCCAGATTGAGGACCGTGCTCTCGAGCTGATTCTGATCGGTTTCGACGTGCCAGAGATCGGGCGCCAGGGTCGTTTCAATCGAGATCGTTTCACCCAGCGCCCGCCGCAACAAGTCGGACATGCCCAGGATCAGACCGTTGATATTGACCGGACGGGGTGTCAGCGGTTGCCGCCGGGCAAAGGCCAGAAGGCGTTTGGTCAATTCCACGGCCCGCTGCGCGCCGCCGAGGGCTTTGATGGCCATGCGTCGCTGCAGAGCCGCATCTTCCGGTAGTGTGCGGATCAGGACATCCAGATTTCCTACCACGACCTGCATCAGATTGTTGAAATCGTGCGCCACGCCGCCGGTCAACTGACCGACCGCGTCCATTTTCTGTGACTGCAGCAGTGCGCGCTCGGCGTTCAGCCGCTCCGCAGTCTGCGCCTTGAGCGCGTTGTTGGCGGCCAACAGTTCGTCCGTGCGGGC
Organism: Steroidobacteraceae bacterium; assembly: GCA_036499585.1. Taxonomy (GTDB): domain Bacteria; phylum Pseudomonadota; class Gammaproteobacteria; order Steroidobacterales; family Steroidobacteraceae; genus 13-2-20CM-66-19. The sequence continues at coordinate 18,561 of DASYDM010000009.1, read as the reverse complement.
CGCGACCTGCTCCTCGAGACGCTGGGCTTGATCCTTGGAGAGTGAATCCGCTCGCCGTCGCTCGAGCACCATCTGGATTGCGGCGTGCAATTCCCGTTCGGAAAAGGGCTTCAGCAAGTAACCATAGGGCCGCGTGCTGCGAGCCCGCTCCAGCGTAGCTTCCTCGGAGTAGGCCGACAAATAGATGACAGGAATCTGCAGCTCGCTCGGGATCCGCGCCGCGGTTTCAATGCCGTCGATATCCCCCTCGATGTGAATATCCATCAAGACGATGTCCGGCTTGTGCTCCTGTATGTGTCGCAGCGCTTGTGAGCCCGCGGTAGCCATGGCGGGGACCTGGTATCCGAGGCGCGCCAGCTGCTGCCGCAAATGCATCGCAACCACGCGCTCGTCTTCGACAATCATGACCCGGGCCGGAATCACGCCGCCACCTCCTCTTTGTCGATGGGAAAGCGTAGTGTGAAACGAGTGGGGTTGGAGCGCTGAATCGACAATTCTCCTCCCAACTGGTCCGCCAGCATGGTGACCAGCTGAAGTCCCAGCGTGGTGGTCCGCTGGACGTCCAACCCTTCCGGAATGCCAATACCCGTGTCGCTCACGCAAAGGCGCACGGTCGTGAGGGACTCCTGCGCCAGGTCGATCTGGATTTCCCCTTCGCGATCTTCTGGAAACGCATGCTTCAGTGCATTCGAGATCAATTCATTCACGACCAGGCCACAAGGGATCGCCGCGTTGATCGGCAGCAGGACTGTGATCGAATTCATCGACAGCTTGATCCGCTCGAGGCCGACGCCGTAGGAGGAGACCAGGTTCGGAACCAGCGAGTCGAGGAAATTGCGGAAGTCGACGCGTGCGAAGTCCTTCGACTCGTAGAGCGTCTGGTGGATCAAAGCCATGGAGCGAATGCGGTTCTGACTCTCGCGCATCATTCCCAGGACGATCTGGTCGCCGATCGTGCTTGATTGCAGACCCAGCAGGCTGTGAACGATCTGCAGATTGTTCTTCACCCGGTGGTGAATCTCCCCGAGCAGCACATCCTTTTCCTTCAGCGCTGCGTGAATACTTTCCTCTTTGTGCTTACGGTCCGAGATATCCACGATTGCCGACAGCACCATGGTGCCTTCATCGGTCTCGATCGGATTCAATCCGATCTCGATCGGGAACTCGGTACCATCCTTTTTCAACCCGTACAAATCGCGACCGACACCCATTGGACGTGAGACCGGCGAGCCGAAGAACGAGCCACGCAGGCCCGGGTGGGCGCGTCTGAAGCGCTCAGGCACCAGGATCTCAATGGGCTTTCCCAGCATCTCCTTGCGGTGGTAACCGAACACCCCTTCGGCCTGGGCATTGACCATCTCGATGTTGCCCACATGGTTGATCATTACCATCGCATTCGGGGCCGATTCCACCACTTGGCGGAAGCGCTCCTCGAGGCGCTTGCGCGAGGAGATGTCGACGATGGCCGAGAGCACCATCGGTCCTTCGTCGGTCTCGATCGGGTTCAACCCGATCTCGATCGGGAACTCCGTGCCGTCTTTTTTCAGCCCGTAGAGGTCGCGCCCGACGCCCATGGGGCGTGACACCGGGTCGCCGAAGAACGAGCCCCGCAACTCCGGATGCGCACGTCTGAATCGAGCCGGCACGAGGATTTCGATCGGCGCCCCAAGCATCTCCTTGCGCTCATAGCCGAAGACACGCTCGGCTTGCGCGTTGACCATCTCGATGCGGCCCGAGCTACTGATCATTACCATCGCGTTCGGTGCCGATTCCACCACTTGGCGGAAGCGCTCCTCGAGGCGCTTGCGCGAGGAGATATCGACGATCGCCGAGAGCACCATCGGTCCTTCATCAGTCTCGATCGGATTCAGTCCGATCTCGATGGGGAACTCGCTGCCATCCTTCTTCAAGCCGAAGAGATCGCGACCGGCACCCATGGGGCGTGACACCGGGCGGGTAAAAAACGAGCCGCGCAGTTCCGGGTGGGCAGATCGAAACCGCTTGGGGACCAGCAACTCGATCGGCTGCCCCAGCAACTCTTTGCGCTCATAGCCAAACACGCGTTCGGCCTGAGCGTTGACCATCTCGATGTTGCCCGTCTGGTTGATCATGACCATGGCATTCGGCGCTGATTCCACGACCTGCCGGAAGCGCTCCTCGAGGCGCTTGCGCGAGGAGATGTCGACGATCGCCGAGAGCACCATCGGACCTTCGTCAGTCTCGATCGGATTCAGTCCGATCTCGATGGGAAACTCGCTGCCATCTCTCTTCAAGCCGAAGAGATCGCGACCGGCACCCATGGGGCGTGACACCGGCTTGAGAAAGAAGGAGCCACGCAATCCCGGGTGTGCACGACGGAATCGATCCGGAACCAGCTTCTCGATGGATTCTCCCAACAATTCCTCTCGCGGGTAGCCGAAGAGGCGTTCGGCTTGCGCGTTGATCATCTCGATGTTTCCAGACGAGTTGATCATCACCATGGCGTTCGGGGCGGATTCCACGACCTGGCGGAAGCGATCCTCCAGGCGCTTGCGGGAGGTGATGTCGACGATGGCTGAAAGCACCATCGGGCCCTCATCGGTCTCGATGGGGTTGAGGCCGATCTCGATGGGGAACTCACTGCCGTCCTTCTTCAAACCGAACAGGTCCCGGCCCACGCCCATGGGGCGTGAGACCGGATTACGGAAGAACGAGCCTCTGAGGCCTGGGTGTGCGTGCCGAAAGCGCTGCGGTACCAGAATCTCGATCGACTGCCCCAGCATCTCCTGGCGTTCGTAGCCGAACAGTCGCTCCGCTTGGGCATTGATCATTTCGATCTTGCCCTGAGCGTTGATCATCACCATTGCGCTGGGCGCCGACTCCACCACCTGGCGGAAGCGCTGCTCCATTCTCTTGCGCGAGGTGATGTCCACGATGGACGACAGGATCAGCGTACCCGAGTCGGTCACGATCGGGTTCAACCCGATTTCGATAGGGAACTCGCTACCATCCTTCTTCAATCCAAACAGATCGCGGCCTGCGCCCATCGGACGGGAGCTCGGTTGGCCGAAGAAGGCACCGCGCAAACCCGGATGAGCGCGCCGAAAGCGCTCCGGCACCAGCAGCTCAATGGGCTGATTGAGCATCTCGTCTCGTGAATAGCCGAACAATCGCTCAGCTTGGGCGTTGACCAAGCCGATCCGTCCCACGTGGTCAATCATGACCATCGCGTTCGGGGCGGACTCGACCACCTGCCGCAGTAACGCCTCGTTTTGTCTCAGTGCATGCTGGTCCGTGCCCGAGGAATACTCTGCCAGAGCGTCGGCGTCGTGAGCCATGGAGACCTTCCGTGCGGTATGCCAAACGAGCTCGGCGAACTGCATGCCAAGCGTGCAAGGGGGAGAAGGGGAGTCAAGTAAGGCGCCGCGCGGAGGGGACCGCCGGGAGATGCCGTTTTGCGCTCTATTCCTAGCATCATTTGCGAATGCGGAGGCTTTCGGAACCTGCGGACCTCAAACGGCAACTACTGCGCGCACCGCCGGGGAGTGCGCTGGATTCGAGCCTGCTAGAGCCACAACGTGGCAGCAGAGCTTCGGTTCCCCCCTCGGAGCAGAATTAGCTTATGCACGTCGAATACCGAGTTGTCCACCGTTCTAACATGGGAGTGTGACTCCGATGCGCGCCTGCTCCCAACGCTGCGCGTCGGGACCCGCGCTGCGGCGCAACTCGCAGACTTCGCGAGCGAGACTCAATGGGTATGAGGTCGCCCGACATGTACGACAGGGTCCGCTGGGCGCCCTGATCACCCTTAGTCATCGCAGGATTTGAGGCGCACAACTGCGGATCGCCTGCGGGTGTACCAGCAATGTTGGGCGTGACCTGCACGATCGGCCCGAGGTCAGGCGTTCGTTGACGTCGTCGGCGCCAGGTCACCCCACGATCCGTGCCTACTCTCCTAGCAGCGTCTCCCCGGCAGCGGCTGTTACCGGCTGCCGCATGACCTGAATGAGCCTGCCGAGGCATTCGAGCAACCGGGGTAGATCGGCGTCGCTCATCCCCCGCAAGCCGTCTATCAGCAGCCCGTGATAAGGGCCAGGTGCGCGCAACAAAAGGGCCTTGCCGATAGTTGTGATAGTGAGGCGCACTACTCGCAGATCCTGTTCGTCGCGTTCGCGACGGACCATCTTCCGCTCCACCAACGCATAGATGAGATTGCTGGCCGTCGTCTGATGAAGCGCCATTCGCTCTGCCAGACCGTTGACGCTGAGGCCGGAACCGCCTGCGATTTCACTGAGTGCCCACAACTCAGAGCCCGAGATTCCGGCGATCCTGCGCACCTCCGCATCGTGAGCCCGGGTCGAAGCAAATATGGTGCGAAGAGCCTGGAGGCTCTTCAGCTCAAGATCGCGACGGACTGTCCGGGCGGCACCAGCGCGACGCCCTCGTGTTCCAACTCGGCGCGGGGGTGTCGCGCGCTTACGGACGGTCTTCGGAACACGTGCAGGCATTGGCATTCTCGCGGTCGGTGGTACCGCGCAGTGTCCGGGAATTAACGGCCGATCGCAATCAGTAGGCTCACGTTGGCGCGCCAACAATGAAGATCGTTACAACGCAGGTGCTGCAGCAGTTGGCGCTGGATGCTCCGAGCGCCGCTCTCATTGCTCCGACGATCGGAAATGTGGAACAGCGTGATCGGCTTACTCCAAGCGCAGGATGCCGCCGATGTTAGAGAAGGTCTGGCCCGGTGCAGGGCTCGGTATCTTCAAGGTGTCCGGAGCCGATGGCGGGATGGCGATTCGGCCAGCCGTTCGACACTCACATGGCTTCTTTAATGCCCTTTCTTAGCAGCCACCAGTTCACCGGATAGCTGGTGACAAATCCAGCAAGCATTGCAAGTTGCATGGCGAACCAGAACTCGGGGCTGTTTATGGGCGCCAGAGTGCCGTAAGTACGGTGGTACCAGCCGAACTGAAGCGCTGCCATGGCGCCGTACATACCGACCTGCCAGGCGCCGATCGAGGCCACGTCTGCTTTCACCGCGGCAACCAAGCCATCCTTCATGGACAGATCGCGCATTGGCTTGATGCTGAAATACTGAAAACCAATGCCGAAGATGAAGGCTAGGATCAAATCCGGAATCCATACGGCGAAGGTCCGCTCTTCGAAGAGGGACTGCCAACCGAACCAGACAGCGATGACCGGAAAGGAGAACACCGTCCACTCCGCAACGAGGTCGCCCAAGGTGCACCCGGCGCCGCAGTGGCTGGTTCCCTTGGCAACCGCAGCAGCAAAGGGCAGATCAGGGTGATGGTCTGGCTGTGTCGGCGGGCGTCCCCATCGATAGTAGCCCAGAAGCCAGAATACCGATCCAAACAGGGTTGTGATCGGCCACACCAGGTTCATGATCCACATCTCCTGCGGATGCCTGATCTCGTCTACCGCGATGACGATGGCGGCGACTACCGCGAGGAGCAGCGAAGTAAGGGCGGCGTTGTGAAGCCAGAGGGGGAAGGTCACATAGTTCATAAGGCGTTGTAGTCCCTTGCGGGCGATCTCTATGTGGATGCGGCCTAACCTTTAACGACGGTGCATCCGTGCGTGGCGCGGAAGAAAACAAACTTGCCCATTTGCGCTCAGCAAGGATCGGGGCACGCGCCCGTCTGAGCATCTTGAGGCTTGCCGGGGCGGTTTAGAGCGGCCGCCGGGCAGGCGCACGAGAACTACGCGGCAGATCGCGATGCTCGCGCAGTCCTGGCGCTAGCCCGATTCTTGTCGATGATCCCGGCGATGATGAGCCCGAATGCCAGCAAGCGGGTCACGTAGGCGTAGTTCCAGTGTTCGAGGTCCGCGTTGACTAGTGCGAGCCCGAGCCAATGCAGCCCCATGACGCCGAAGGATAGGGCGAAATAGATAAATAACCGATCACGGCTTGTTCGCCAGTACTTCAGGAAGAAGAGCGTCGCGATCAGGCTTTCCGTCGTGAGCACGCCGTGTAGGAATTGCGGCATTGTGATCTCCTAGCGCGATTCCAGTACGAGTCCGTAAACGAGGACCGTCATCCCCGCCAGAGCCGCGGCGGTCCGCCAGCCGGAGAGGTCGATTGCCGGAAAGAGCACCAGGTCCACGAACAGCAGCACATTGTTAACAGCGAGTCCGATGAAGCACAGGCTGGCCCAAAAGAGCAATCTCGCCCGGCTGATGCGATATTTGCGAAACAGGAGCACAGCACACGCGATGCTGGTCAATCCGCAAAGCGCATAGACGATCTCAGCCATCTTTAGGTCCCTTCCGCAGATCGAACGCGTCGGCAAAGGCACGCAGAGCGCTGGTCCGCACGCGCAGCAGCGCGTTGGCGTTCATGAGCTTGATGATTTCGATCCTTTGCACCGCGTAGTCCTCGGACAGTTGATCGATGGCCGAAACGTCAGCGGCCGAAGTTGGGGCGTACACGTAGCTCGAGGTCCCATTGGGACCCGGAGCCGTCGAGACGATCCGGCTTCGATGTAGAGCAATCAACGCGCTGGCCGCTGAGGTGGTCGGAATATGCAATGAGTGGCCCAGCGCGTCGGCGTTCCACTGAACGTCGCGCGTGCGGTGCATCAGCAGGATGATTTCGAGTTGTTCGTACGACTCTACATGCTGTTCCAGCAAGCGGCGGACATCCGGGGTGACAGTGGATTCTGACACGATCAGTTCCGTCAGGCTGCACGATCTGACGTTTGGGCCTCGCCGGCGCGGGCCCGCGTCCGTTCGAGCAACAGACGCTGCGTTGGATAAGCGAACTCGACCCCCATGCGCTCGAATTCGCGGTGCACCCGCAGGTTGATCCGCTGTTGAATATCCATGTACTGGTTGTAGTCGGCGCTCAACACGTAATAGACGGTCTCGAAGTCCAAGGACGCGGCTCCGTGCGCGGCGAAGTGGCAACGATCGAAGCGGGTCGAGGGCTGCTCCGCGATCACGGCGCGGATGGTCTGCGGAATCTGCTCCAAAGTATCTGCTGTCGTCTCGTATGTCACCCCGATTGTAAATATAACGCGCCGCTCGCGCATGCGCCCGTAGTTGCGCACGCGGCTCTTCAGCAGGTCGGCATTGGACATGATGATTTGCTCGCCGGAGAGGCTGCGCAGCCGCGTGCTCTTGATGCCGATATGCTCGACGTTGCCCATGAAGTCACCCACGATCAGAAAGTCGCCGAGCACGAAAGGGCGGTCGAAAGTGATCGACAGCGATGCAAACAGGTCACCCAGTATGTTCTGGACCGCGAGTGCGACGGCGACGCCCCCTACGCCGAGGCCCGCTACCAGGGCGGTGATGTTGACTCCCAGATTGTCGAGTGTCAGCAGGACCACCAGGGCCCACACGACCCCTTGAGCGATGAACGCAAGAATTCCCAGCGATCCGGCGGCGGCCTGATTGTGCGCCAATGCGCTGCGTTGCTTGCGATCGAACCAGGCTGTGACAGCGGCTGTTGCCCAGATACCTGCCTGAAGGAACAGGGCGACCGTGAGGGCGGAGATAATCACGGTGCGCGTAGCCGCTGAAATGTCCAGCGTGCGCAGGCCCAGAAAGAGCGCCAGCACCACGAAGAACACCAGAGTCGTGCGACTGAGCACTTCGAGCGGTAGCTCCAACCACTCGACCCGGTCTGTTGTCAGGAGTCGCTGGTGGTGCCGTCGAACGAGGCGGCGAGCCAACAGCATCACGGCGAGGACCGCGGCTGTGAGGCCAGCGGCAATCAGCCACTCTAGCGCGGAGTTGCGGAACAGCGGTAGGGAGAGAAAATCATCGATTTGCATGTGAGGCGACCTCGAGGTGTCCGCGACTCGCCGAGCCCGCCGCAACAGGAGCGCGGGGGTGGTCCCTGCGCGTCAGCGCCTCGAAGGTACGCCCCTGCTGCAAGGCCCGGAATCGCGGTGGCTGTCAATCCTGAATATACATTGTGACAAATATTTAATACCATACGGAGTCTTGGTGGAAGACGGGGACATGTCGGGCTGCAGTGGGTATCGAGGTGGGCCGGCTTGTCATCGTTTCCAATCGTGTTGCGCACCCCCGGGCGGCCGCTACGGCGGGCGGTTTGGCCACTGGCCTGATCGAGGCCCTGCGCGGGCGCGGCGGAGTCTGGGTGGGTTGGAGCGGCGATGTCTGCAGTGCAGGGGCCGCAGAGCCTATATCGCTGACAAGCCGCGATGAGGTGACGTTCGCGACGTTTCCCCTCCCTCAGGTATTGCTCGATCGGTACTACAGTGGCTTTGCGAACGGCACGCTGTGGCCTTTGCTCCACTACTTTGCAGCCCAGTTTCGCTATGACGAGGCCGAGTACCAGGCCTATCGCGCCGCGAACGAGCTGTTCGGCAAACGCCTGCTGTCGGTACTGCGGGATTCGGATGTCGTCTGGATACATGACTATCACCTGATCCCTTTGGGCCAGAGTCTGCGGCAGCTGGGTTGGCGCGGGCCGATCGGTTTCTTTCTGCATGTGCCGTTTCCGCACTTCGAGGTATTGCGGGCGCTGCCCGTGGCGGCAGACCTGCTGCACGCGCTGCTCGAGTACGATCTGGTGGGATTTCAGACCCCGACCGATCTTTCCTGCTTTCTGGGCAGCGTTGATGCGGTGCTGGGCCGGGGTGCCATCGCCGCGGACGGTTCGATCCGGGCGGCGGGGCGCACGTGCCATACGGGAAGCTTTCCAATCGGGGTGGATGTCGACGGTGTCGGTCGTACGGCGACGCAGGCACTGGCGCTGGCGCCCGTGCAACGGATGATCACCGGACTGCACGGGCGGCAACTCATCATCGGAGTCGACCGGCTCGACCCGACGAAGGGTCTGCTGGAACGGTTCCAGGGCTACCGGCGCTTTCTCGAGCACGGCGAGGCACAATCCGGCCGGGTGACCTATCTGCAGATTGCCCCGCTCGGACGCCAGGACGTGCACTCGTACGCGCAAATTCGCGACGCGCTGGAACAGAGTGCGGGCCGCATCAATGGGCGGTTCGCGGAGGCCGACTGGACCCCCATTCGCTACCTGAACCGGAACTTCCCGCATACGACGCTGACAGGGTTCCTGCGTGCCGCGCAGGTCTGCCTGGTGACTCCCATTCGGGACGGTATGAACCTGGTGTCAAAGGAGTTCATCGCCGCGCAGGATGCCTGTGACCCGGGGGTGCTGGTGTTGTCGGACCGGGCGGGCTCAGCGGGTGAGCTTCGCCAGGCGCTCATCGTCAATCCGTACGATACCAACGGGATCGCGCGCGCTCTCCACCAAGCACTCGAGATGCCGTTGGAGGAGCGCCAGGAGCGGCATGAAGCGCTGCTGGAGTCGCTCCGTCACAATGACATTCACCGCTGGCACCGCGACTTTGTTGACAGGCTCGTCGGAGTAGGACGCTGATTGCCCGAGACTGTGGAAGCCGGTGAGCACGTTCTCTTAGGTTCTCCCGCTGTTGAACTCTCTGCCGCCGCCGCCGTCCAACGAGCGGAGACAGATATGACAGATGGCGATGGCGTTGGGTCGATTATGGAGTTGGAACCCGACCTGAGCCGTCGCCGTGTCTTGAGGCGCGCGACTTGGACACTGGGGGCTGTTGGCGCGTTTTTTACCCTGATCCCATTTGTCGAGTCGTGGCTCCCGTCGGAACGTGCACGCGCGGTAGGCGGTCCGGTGACTGTCGATCCGACAAAGATCGATCCCGGGCAGATGGTGATCGTCATCTGGCGTAGACAGCCGATCTATCTTGTCCGCCGGACTGCGCAGATGTTGATGCAGCTCGGGGGGCACGATGCGCGGTTGAAGGACCCCGGCTCGCAGAACTCGGCCCAGCCGTCCTACGCTGACAACCCGTTGCGTTCCCGCCGGTCGGACCTGTTCGTCACCATCGGGATCTGTACTCACCTTGGCTGCCTCCCGAAGGCGCGATTCTCACCGGCGCAGGTCGATCTGGGTGCGGATTGGCCCGGAGGCTTCCTCTGCCCGTGCCATGGGTCGCGTTTCGACCTTGCGGGACGGGTCTTCGATGGTTCGCCCGCTTCGGTGAATCTGGTCATTCCGCCGTACTACTTCTCCCCTGCCGGCATGCTCGTGGTGGGTGAGGACCATCCGCCGTCCGCGTAGCAGGGCGCACGTCACCCCATCAATAGACCGTACCTTGAGCGTCAAGGGATTCAAGCAGGCTCCAAGCCGCGAACGCCATGTTCGCCACGCTGAGGCCAACGAACCGTTCTGGCGCCAGCACGCGTCCGAGACCGCACAGCGCCAGCAGCGCCCCGATGACCAGGAAGCAGCGCTGCGTGGCGCCGTCGTGTGATGGGAACTCCGGGAGCAGGGGCCACGCCGCCAGCCACCCTCCGAGCAACATGTTGAGAAAGCCGGCGACCCGCACATGCCGTCGCCAAAGTTCTGCCTGAATCATTTGTAACTCCTACGCGCCGCCCTGGAGGCTGCGCCCTGTTCGGCATCGCGGCATCCCCCCGGGCGGTGCGCCTGACCGGCGGGCGGGTTGATTTTTATTCCGATACACAATGTATCGTATAGGCACGAAAACTGCGGAGGAATTCCCATGACAACGGCGACAGTTCGACACGTGGTCTGGCTGGCAGCTGCGCTGCTCGATGGAGCGATTCCAGGCATCGCTGCGGCGGCTGCATCCTCTGAGGCGCGCTCCATTGGTGCGAGCTCTACGACTTCCGGGCAGCAGCCCGCGACACGGTTCGGGCACGATCTGATCGTCAGGCTGGAACATCTTCCAAAGCGCTATTCCTGCGATGATCTGTGGTATCGATTCCGCGACGTGCTACGAGCTCTTGGCGCGCGGGCCGACTTCACGGCGCGCCCCGAGCGCGCCGAGATTCAACCCGGAACGGGGACTTGGAAGGACGGCGACTGCGCTCTGCTGCGTCAGATCAAGAGCACGCTGTTGCCCGCAATCAGTGCGAAGGTGGTGAATTTCCACCTCGCTTGTGGAGCCTCGCCTATCGCGAAGCCGCCGTTTGAACTCACGGTGACCACATTGTTGCCGGCCGAGGGCTCGGGCGCTGCTGTGGCGTCGACGGCAACAACGACAGGCCTGGATGCAAGGACGGCAAGTGCCGCTGAGGCCAGTGTCCCGGGGGCCACTACGCACCATTGAAAGCAGTGAATAGCCCGCTTAGGGGAACTCATGCTGCGAAACTTCATGCAGATGGTCGGTGCTCCCGTCGTTGCCATGAACGGCGAGGTGGGCGAAATCCGAGATATCTACTTCGACGACGACCGCCGCACGGCCCGCTACCTGGTCGTCGAGACCGATGGGTGGCTGACTGGGCGCCAAGTGTTGATCTCGCCGCATGTCGTGCGGGGCTTCGCACCGGATGGCAAGCAGGTCCGTGTCGATCTCAACTATGAAGCGATTCAGGTCAGCCCCGCAGCGGATATGCACAAGCCGGTATCGCGCCAGTACGAGGGCGGCTCTTCCCCCGACCCTGAATACGCTCCCTATTGGCTGTATGGATCGATCTGGTCGACTGATGCGCTCGCATATCAAGGCGGGGCGGTGCTTGCGCACAGCATGAGCTCGGCGCCGTCAAGTCCGGAACCGACGCCTCCGCCGTTGAAAGATCTCCACCTGCGCAGCTGCCGCGCATTGGTGGGCTACGCGGTGCACGCCGAGGATGCCGTGCTCGGACACGTTACCGACCTCGTGTTTGAAGAGGAGACCTGGGCCCTCTGTTGCTGGGTCATCGACGTCGGTCGTTGGCCACCTGCTCGCAGCGTGCGGGTCTGCTGTAAACGGGTTCGCGATGTCAACTGGGTTGAACGCACGGTTACCGTCGAAGCGTCGCTGCAGGAACTAGTCAATGCTCGCATGAGCGAATCCGGCGGCTCGAGCGATGGCGCATCCGGTTGCCGCGCGCAGGCTGAGACTGCCGATTAACCTTCCAGTGATACGAGACATAGTGTATCGTAAATATCCGTCGTCGTATTTGTACCGATGCGCGAACATCCGGTTGGAACTGCTCCAATGCGGCCGATGAGTCTCGTGGTTTCACCTGTCAGGATGCGATGCCGTCGCCTATTCAGTACCTGCTGCCGTGGGACTTCTCGCCGACGGTCCTTCTCATCTGTTCGCTTTTTGCCATTACCTACGCGCGCGGCGCGCATTTGCTCAAGCGGCAAGGCATCGCGCAAGCGGCCTGGCGGTCGCCTGCGTTCTTCGCGGGACTCGGCCTCGACTACGCAGCGCTTCAGACGTACTTCGATTATCTGTCGCAGCACATGTTCTGGGTTCATCGCCTGCAGCATTTGGTTCTGCACCACGTAGCTCCGGTTCTGCTGGTTGCGGCCGCCCCACTCGAGGTGCTCCGGCACGGATCTCCCCGGTGGTTGCGAGATCGCGTGCTCGATCCGGTGGCCCGGCAGGTGGCCGCGAGTGGGATTGTTCGCTTCGTCCAGAGTCCCTTTGTCGCACTTCTTCTCTTCGTCGGACTCATCTACTACTGGCTGATACCCTCCGTGCATTTTGCTGCCATGCTGGACGCTCACCGCTATGTGCTGATGAATTGGAGCATGGCCGCTGACGGGATCCTTTTCTGGTGGTTGATGCTTGCAACGAGGCGCCGCCAAGGCGGGCTCGCGGTCGGCTACGGCAGCAGGATATTGGTTCTGTGTCTGGCGGCGTTACTACAGATTGTATTGGGTGCTTATATAACGCTGCACCGTACCGTTCTGTTCGATGTGTACGGCATCTGCGGTCGCGCTTGGCAATTGAGCCCCTTGGTCGATCAGCAGCTCGGCGGGCTGACTACGTGGATTCCGGCGGCGATGATGTCAGGTGTCGGCGTCATAGTGGTCCTGCATCATTTGATGCATGACGCGAAACCCGCGTCTCGCGGTGGCGGCGCGATACCTGCGGCCGGCGAATCTCGGAGCGCTGCGTAGTGTTTCTCCCCAAGACTGACTCGGTGCCCGGCGTCTTCGGCGCAATCGCTGTTCTGCTGTCGGCCTTGAGTCTGGCGGCCTGTTCGCGTCCGGAACCCCGTTTCAGTTTGCACGACATCACGGGACTCATGCCGAGGCTTGAATTCACCCTGACGGACGGGGACGACAAGGCCGTCTCGGCACAGAACTTCCGGGGGAAAGTCGTGCTCCTGTACTTCGGATATACCGAGTGCCCCGACGCCTGTCCTACCACGCTTGCGACGCTTCAGCACGCCGTCAGATTGCTCGGTTCGCAGGCCGCGAATATCCGTGTTCTCTTTGTGACCGTCGATCCGCAACGTGACACGGCAGCGGTGCTAAGACGATATGTAAGCTACTTCGGTCCACAATTTGTCGGGCTGCGGGGTGATGATACGGCACTCAACGCGCTCACCCGTCGATATCGAGTCGCTTACCACCGCGAGGTGGCTGATGCCAATGGTTACTATTCGGTCGACCACAGTAATGCCGTGTTCGTGTTCGACCCGAGCGGCCGGCCACGCCTCCTCGCCGACAGCACGGCGGGTGCCAAGACGATAGCGTCGGATTTGAGCCGTTTGCTCGCCTCCGGCTAGCCGGGCACGCAATCAGGGGTTTCCCGCTGATCGCAGGGTCGGGTTTTCAATCTCGTTCCGTTGTCTCGCACGAGCCCGCATCGAAATAGTCTGGAAGCTCGAACCGATCGTGCAGTGAGCGGGAGATGAACCGCTTGGCCAGGAACGGCAGGGACATGGATCTGACGGCCAGATTGCGTACGTGCAAAGCCAGGGATGTCCGCGGGGAAAAGAAGCTACGGTAGCGCAGTGCCGCGGCCTGCTTGGCCAGCACGAGCGTGCGCAACCTTTGCTCATACATTTCCAGCGCTCTGGCGACATCTGACCCGGCCCGATGTAGCTCGCCCGCCAGCACAAAGGACTCGACCATTGCGAGTCCGGCTCCCTCGCCGGCGAGCAATGAGACACAGGCCGCCGCGTCCCCTACCAGCCCGACGCGCGGGCCAGACCAGCGAGGCAGGTGCATTTGGCTGACGCGATCGAAGTAGACCTCGTCGGCCCTCTCCATCGCATCCAGCATTTGAGGCACCTCCCACGCCATATTGGCGAACGCACGTCGAAGTGCGGCGCGTTGCTGTCTGCGCGGCGGATCGTCTCCGATGAGGTGCGCTCGACAGATGAGGATGACCATCGTCTCATCGTTGCGTAGCGAAACACGTCCCACCTGGCGCTCCGGAACGGTATGCGAAACGTAGGTGAGCTCTTCCCGGTGCGCATATCCAGGGATGCGGAACGCGGCGACATAGCAGTCCAGCGACCGTTCGAATTGCGACGTTGAGCCGAAGGCGAGCTCCCGGACTCTGGAGTGCAGTCCATCCGCGCCGATCACCAGATCGAAACGCTCCAGTGTGCCGTTCGAGAGCTTCACTACGACACCATCCTCTTCAGGTGCGATGCCGGCGATCGTGACACCGAAGTGTGTGCGGGTATCGCCGCAGGCATGCAACAGAACGGCCGCGAGGTCTGTCCTTGCCACGCTGATGAAGCGACCATGAAGGAGCCGGCGCATCGGCTCCACATCCAAAGCGGCGACCTGATGGCCGTCGGCGTCGAGCATCCGTAGGCTGTTTACCAAGTACCCGGCCTCTGTGAGGGTAGGGAGGATTCCCATCCTCTGGGCAATGTCATAGCCAAGTCCCCAGAAGTCGATCAGGTACCCTCCGGTGCGGGGCTTCGTGGCGCGCTCGAACATTACCGGTTCGTGGTTGCCGCGCCGCAGCCAGTACGCGAGCGTGGGACCGGCGATGCCGACGCCGTTGATGGCGACCTTCATGGCGCGGTGATCGGAGGGCTGAGTGCCAGGGGGCGCCGCGCGAAAGTTCAGCTGTCAGCGCGCTTCACAACTTCGCACCGCTGGTGCATCTTCTTCAGGCTGCCGCAAGCGCTTTTGGCATCCTCCTCGGACATTGGACCTGAGCTGACGTGGCTCAGCTTGTCGGCGCCTGAGGGCGGAACGACGACCAGTTTTTGAAGCACGCTGGCGAAGCGCGTCTGCAGCTCCCCACGGGCTTTCTCAGCCTGCGCCGCATCACGAAAACTAGCGAGGCGAACCCGATATTTCGCGGATTGCAGCTTCCGAAGCTGGGCTCGCGCCGAGTCGGCCTCGGGCCCGGACGCATATTGATTGAGGAACTCCTGCAGCGCGGACTCGGCGTTAGCCGCCTGTGCAACTTTCCAGGCCGCTGCACGCTTTAGATCGGTGATCTCCTTCGTGGCCTCGGCTTCGTGCACGCCCTTCGGCTGTGAATCCATGTAGTGTTGATAACCGTCTGTCGTGTTGGTGGCCTTGGCAGCAGTCCAGGCCTCGTCGTCCTGCATTGTGTTGACACGCTCGCGTGCCACGCTTGCGTGCGGGCTGTCGGCATGCTGTTGGAGAAAGCCCTGGTAAGCGGCGACTGTGTTCTGCGAGTCGGCCTTCTTCCAATCCGACTCGGCCCGACCGCAGGCAGTCAGGAGGGCGGTGACTGCCAGACACAAGGGAAGTAGGTGTCTCACGCGGTCTTCTCCTTGGGAGATGAGCGAGTTTGAAGTATATACGAGGCATAGTGTATCGAAAAGACCTGACCGAGGCGGGAACCGCACCGTGGGTGTGGCCCGCGGTATTGCTCGTGCCGCAGGCCGCCAATCGCGAGCCTGCGGAGTTGAGAGTCAGATCAGCCCCGCGCGGATGGCATAGCGCGTTATTTCCGAGTTGTTGCGGCATCGAGTCTTCTCGAGGATCCGCGATCGGTACGTGCTGACCGACTTCGGACTGATACTCAGGTCTTTGCTGATGACTGTCAGCGCGGTCCCCAGCGCCAGCTTGCGAAAGACCTGCAACTCTCGCATCGATAGTTTTTCGTGGGAGGGGCGGTCGCCCAAGTCGTTGCCGATCCGCTGATCGGACAATTGTGGGCTGACGTAGCAGTTGCCGCTAAGAACAGCGCGTGCAGCGGTGCACAACTCATCACCCGAGCTGTCCCGCAGGATGAGTCCTCTTGCCCCTTCACGGAGCGCTGCCGCGGCATATTGGCGGTCCGCGCGCGACGCAAGGAACAGCAGGCTGGTGTTCATGCGGGCATTGCGGATGAACGTGGCGAGCTCGAGGCCTCCCCGCTCCGGGAGACCCACGTCCAGCACAGACAGGTGCCAGTGTTGCACACGAAGCAGGGCGAGCGCCTCGGCGCTGCAGGCGGCCTCGCCTACCTGTGCGATGGACAGCGACCCTCCAAGGAGGGTGCGGATTCCCGTCCTAACGAACAGATTCTGATCAGCGATCAGCACGCGCAAGCGGCAAACTCCCGGTCGTCAAAGCCGAAACATATACGCTACAGTACGTCTCGTAACAGGCGCAAGACCTCCGGGCGGTGGGCGCGGGCTCACTGACAGACAGCCGGCACTCTCACGTCGTTGGTAAGATCGGGTCGTTTGTGGATCGGGGGCTGCGGGATGAGCAAGGTGGACGCCAAGTCCGGAATCGGCACCGCTGCCGCGGTCGCCGGCAGGCTTGCCGCCCCCGAGCATGGACTTGGGAGGCCGCGTGATGAGCGCATCGACACGGACGTAGTGTCGGCCGTCCTGAGTGTGTTGCGTTCCAAGGGCTACAGGGAGGTCACGATCGACGGTATTGCGCGCAAAGTCAGGCGGGCGCGTACCAGCCTTTACCGGCGCTGGCCGAGCAAGCGACATCTCGTCGCCTACGCCGTGGTCAGCGAGATGGGCGACAACCCGGCTGCCGACACAGGCAGTCTGCGCAAGGACCTGGAGGCCGCCGTCGAGACATTGCTCACTGCCTTCGCCGGGCCCCTCGGCCGGGCGCTTGCAGGACTCGTGGCCGATATGGCTCAGGATTCCGAGCTTGCCGAGATCATTCGCAACGAAGTACTGGCCGCGCGACGCAAGTCGATGCGAGATGCCTTCATCAGAGCGAGCGCGCGAGGTGAGATCAAAGCGGACATCAATACGGAACTCATCTTGGACATGCTTACGGGACCTTTCTACTATCGCGTGCTTTTCGGTCATGCTCCGATCACACGACGCATGACGCAGGAGGTTGTCGAGTACGTTCTGAGGATTCTGGCTCGCTAGGGCGTTCCGCGGCGACGCGTCAGGGTTGGCTGGGGGCCATGAGCCGGAATCTCGAGCTTGTCGGGGACCCGCTCCTGCCTCGGGTAGACTACTGCGCTGGTTCACAACGGGAAAACCGATGTCGGTCTTCAATGTCGTGGCAACCGTCATTACCGTGGTTGCACTCAGCGGCTACATAAACTGCCGGGTCGTCCGCCTCCCCGACACCATCGGGATTACCGCGATCGCGCTACTGATCTCGCTGGTAATGGTGGCTCTCGGGGCATTTTTTCCCGAAGTTTCGGCATGGGGCCGCACAACCGTGCGGATGCTCGACTTCCCGGGACTCATCTTCCACGGGCTCCTGGGACTCCTCTTGTTTGCCGGCAGCTTGCACCTGGACGTCTCTGCACTGACCCGCTCCCGCTGGGCCATTCTGTCGCTCGCCACGGTCGGCGTAGTCCTGTCGACCGTGCTCATCGGCTTTGCGTTCTTCTTCAGTGTGCGATGGCTGGGCGCCACGATTCCGCTCATTGACTGCCTGATATTTGGGGCGCTGATTTCACCAACGGATGCGATTGCCGTACTGGGACTGCTGCGAAAAGCCGGTGTCCCGCAGTCTTTGTTGACCAAGATCACCGGGGAAGCCCTGTTCAACGATGGTACAGGCGTGGTCGTGTTCCTCGTTCTACTGGGGATATCGAGCGGTGCTCAGTCGCTGGACTCCGCCAGCATCGTGACGCTCCTGGTTCGGCAGGTCGCCGGGGGGCTGGTGTTCGGAGTGGCAGTCGGCTTCGCCGGGCTGTACTTGCTGCGCAGAATCAACAGTCACGTTGTGGAAACATTGATCACGTTGGCGATGCCCACCGGCGGCTATGCGGCCGCCGAAGCCCTCGGCGTCTCGGCACCCATTGCTGCCGTGGTCATGGGGCTCGCCGTCGGAACCCTGGGGCGGCGAGACGCTATGACGGAGCAGACGCAACAGCGGCTATTCGGGTTCTGGGAACTCACTGACGATCTGCTCAATCTTCTGCTGTTCGGCCTGATCGGCCTCGAGCTGATGTCGCTGGTGGCATCCGCGCGGCAATTCCTCGGGCTGGCGCTCATCTCAATTCCCATCGTATTGCTGGCGCGCTGGGTCAGCGTCGCGGTTCCGATCGCGATCCTTAGCCGCGTCGAGAAGTTCGAGCCGCATAGCATCAAGTTAATGACATGGGCAGGGCTTCGAGGTGCGCTGTCTGTGGCCATGGCGCTTTCGCTGCCCGACAGTCCGTCGCGCGAGGCGATCGTGGGAGCTACCTACGCGGTAGCCGTCTTTAGCATCCTAGTGCAGGCCACGACGGTCGAGCCTCTCGCAAGACGCTGGGCAGGACGTATGCCAACTTCCGCTAAGGCGGCGGCCGACACGCGCGCACCTGACTAGCCCGGCAAGGCGCGGAATTCCGGCCAAGGCCTTTCGCCGTTGGCACGCATCTCCTGCGTCAAAGCCGTCGGCATCCAGTCCAGCAGCGCGGAGGCGAAGGTAGG
>DASYDM010000008.1:0-68069 GCA_036499585.1 Steroidobacteraceae bacterium | reverse complement strand
GCCAACGGACGTCAGTCCGTCTGCACACGAGCATGACGCTCGATGTCGAGACTGCGCACCCGGGACCGAGAGTCAACTCGCGGAATAAACCTGAAAATCTGGCCGAACAAACTGCAGAAATCGGTTCACGTTGAACCTTTGAGTTGTGCGCCAACACGGTGTCGTTATCGCGTCGGCCTACACGCAGGAGCTCAACGTCTCTTACGAATTAGAACAAGAGTGACTTTCTTCCATTTTCACTAAGAGTTTTTTTGGGGGGGACATGAAAAGTTCATTACAACATTCGTCAGTACGTGCGGCGGTTGCCGCGATTCTGAGCATGGCGGGGGGCGGCATTTCGCAAGTAATGGCCGCGGACGACCCTGCTCCTGCTCTCCAAGAGGTCACCGTCACCGGCACGCGCATTTTGCGCCGTGACGCCGAGGCCAACAGCCCACTGGTCACGGTGGATGCTCAGACCCTCGAAACTCGCTCCGGCCTGAACGTCGAGGAGTACCTAAACGAGTTGCCCAACTACAATCCGGCCGTCACGCCGGAGACGGGTAATACCTCCGTGGGATTTTCTTCGATCAGCACGTCGGGTATTTCCACGATCTCGCTGCGGGGCTTCGGCTCCAACCGCAGCTTGGTGCTGACCGATGGGCACCGCGTCGATCCGGTGAACGCGCTGATGCAGGTGGATATCAACAGTATCCCCTCCTCGATGATCAAGAGCGTGGAGATCATTTCCGGCGGCGCTTCAGCCACCTATGGAGCGGATGCCATCGGCGGTGTGACCAACTTCATCCTGAATCGTGACTACGAGGGTCTGCGGGCGGACGCTCAGTACGGTATCGCTGAGGTAGGCGACGGCCAGGAATCGCGCGTTTCGGTGCTGGGGGGGAGCAAGCTCGCCAGTGGCAAGGGTCATGTGACGTTCGGCGCCGAGTACTATGATCGTGAGCCCGCGTACCAGAAGAACCGCAGTTTCTTTACAGATGGTTGGGCAGATCCGAATACTCCTGGCAACTTTCTCGGTTTCTTCCAAGGTCCCAGCGGTTACTACACGGGCACCAACCTGCAGACCACCAATCCCGGGGGGGCCAAGGGCGCGACGATCCTGCAGAACATCGTCAACGCACAGGGCCGCAGCGCCACTGCCAACACGGGCGTGTTCGCCTACCCCGGCCTCGGCACCAACAGCAGCATCCGATTTCTGAACAACGGTCAGATCTTCCTGCCCGCCGGAAACAACGCATCGACGTTCGATACGAGTCTCATCAACGGCTCGTCCTACGCCTACGTAAACGCCTACGACACCACCTATTGCAACACCCAGGTGTGCGCCAACAACGGTACCCCGTTAGCGCCGGAGGTTCAGACTGTCAAATTCAACGAGACGGGTCGTTATACGAGTTCCCCGCAGACCCGCTACTCGTTCATGAGTACGCTCAACTACGACATCACGGACAAGTTGCACTTCAACGCCAGCGGTCGCTTCGCCCAGAGTGAAACCCAGACCTATCTGGGCAGGAATACCCTGACCAATGGCTGGGAAGCGACCATTCCGTATAACGCCACGACCGACAGCCCGATCAATCCGAACCTCGTGTTGACGCAGCCGATCATTTCGGGAATTTTGACGGCCCCGGGGGGCGTCGTTCCGACGGCGTACGCCAACCCGAATTTCATCCCGCATGGCACGAAGGGCGCTCAACATCCGGTTACCCCGGCGCTGGCGATGTTGTTGAATAACCGCACGGCGACCGCGGCCCAGGCTGCCACTGGCACGCCCACCTGCCCCGCTGGCGTGACAGTCAACTGTTACAACCCCCTGACTGCGGGCTGGATCACCGAAATCTATGAGTACAACGGCTTCGATCAGCGCCGCACTGACGAGCTCCTGAGCAATTGGACCATCGATTCCGGTCTCAAGATGGACTTGCCATGGAAGGACTGGACCGGTGAACTGTACTATTCACATGGCGAGAGCTCGACCAACGCGAAGACTTTCGGCAGCGTCGCGCTGCAGAAATACCGCACGGTGGTCGAGGCCGCGGACTATGGCTATAACGGCACCTTCCGCAGCAACGCGACTGGCAACAACCCCGGCTTCAACTCGGTTGCCACCCCCTGCACCAGCGGTTTCTACGACACCCTCTTCAACAATGGCGCCGCGCCTTCGGCCGATTGCTTGTATGCCGTGCAGGCGACATTGCAGGAAAGCACGAACACGCAGCAAGACGTCATGGAGTTGAACTTCCAAGGAGGTTTGTTCAACACGTGGGCGGGCGAGGTGCGCGCTGCGGCGGGTTACCAGTTCCGCCGCAATGCCGCGCAATTCACCCCGGATCAGCTGCAATCGTCGGCATCCATCGACGATCAGGCAGTGGGCATCTCTCCCACGGGCTACATGGATGCCGAGGTGCGGGCGCATGATATCTATGCCGAGGCGCTGGTCCCGCTCCTCAAAGACTCCTTCCTCAAGAAGGTGGAGTTGGAGTTGGGCGCTCGCTACTCCCAGTACAACCTGACCGACAGCACCCTCACCTGGAAGGCATTGGCCAACATCCAGTTCACCGACTGGGTCCGGTTCCGCGGCGGGTTCAACCGCGCCACGCGTGCGCCGAACCTGGGTGAGCTGTTCCTCCCGCAGCAACAGGGTGGTCCGGGAGCTGCCTCGGCTTACGGTGATCCGTGCAGCCTGCGGTCCAACTCACCCTTCGGCGCGGGCGGCGCGTTTACAGCGGCGAATGCGACGCAGATTGCCAACAATGTCTTCGCCGGTGTCACGACTCCGACACTTGCGCCCGGTCAGACCGCCGCAGGCGCGCAAAGCGCGCGCTTGATCTGCCAGGCACAGATGAACGCTCTGAATGCGGATCCGCTCAGCGGCACTGCGGCCACCTACTACAACACGCAGGCGCAGGTCACGACCACCAACAGCGGCTTCAACAATCAGCGCGGCAGTACGTCCCTGCAATCCGAGGTGGCTGGCACCTGGACCGTAGGTCTCGTGTTCTCCTCGCCGTTCGAAAGTCCCGCGCTGCGCAACATGACGGCGACGCTCGACTGGTACAAGATCGACATCAACGACGTGATCGAGCAGTACTCAGCCACATACGCGCAGTGGTTGTGCTACGGCCAGCTGCAGGTGACCGACGCTGCTGGGGCCGCGGCTCAGGCTGCGTCGCCGGCTTGCCAGGGCGTTCCTCGCAGCGCCGATACGGGCATAGGCCAGAGTACGTTGCTGTCCTACTCCAACCAGGGTTCGGTGAGCACCTCGGGCATCGACTTCGCCTTCAACTGGCGCTCTCGGTTCGAGGATATGGGCCTGGCGCGTATTCCGGGCGGCATGTCGTTCGGCATTCAGGGCTCCTGGCTGCAGTCCTATAAGACCAAGGCGTCGGAGGCCAACTTCGACCCGTGGACCGAGTGGAAAGGTTCGTTGGGACCGACTCTGAGCGGGTTCGACGGCGGCGCCTACACCTACCGCCTGCTCACCAACCTGGCGTACAACGTAAGCGGGTTCAACGTCAATCTGCGGTGGCGGCATCTGCCGTCGGCGATCCAGGCTGCAGATGCAGCCACGGCTGCCATTGTCAAGAACGACGCGGGTGTTTCCGCGACGGGCAAGGGTGTGTTGCTGAGTTGGGTGCCGTCTTCGAACCAGGCCATAGACTCGTACGACACCTTTGACCTGGCGGGCTCCTGGACCATTAACGATACGATCCAGGTGCGTGCGGGTGTCAACAATCTGTTCAACACGCAACCGGTTCTCACGGCTGTTTCGAATGGGTTCCAACAGGGAACGAATCTGAGCGCGCTGTGCACCGGCAAGGTGGCGGGTTGCACAGCCCCCACGTCGTACACTCTGCCGAATGCGGGTCTGGGTACCACCAACCCGGGGTACTACGATGTGATGGGCCGCACTTATTTCGTCGGAGTGCGAGCCTCGTTCTGATCTGAGCCCAGAGCAACTTTGAGCCTGTTGAGTAATGGGCGGCGGATCGCAAGATTCGCCGCCTTCGATACCAGTCATATTTTGGGAGTCAGGAGAGATGAAGCGGGAGAGCGAGACTCTGGCGCCGGGGATTGACCACGCCAGTGCGTCTGCGGAAGCGGAATTTGCGAATACCGGCGCGCCGGCAAGTTCGCAACGCAGGCAATTCGTGCGCGTGGTGCTGCAGGCGGTTGCGTTACCCACCGCGTATTCGGCGCTGGGGGCGCCGTCCGCACGTGCCGCCACACCCAAGGGTGGCACCGCGCCGCTCACGGGCAGCGATCCGGTCCACATAGTCCGCGACTTCCAGGACCCGTACCTTGAGCTGCTACGTTTGCTCAACGTCGCCGCCGAGATCGAACATGGGTTGATGGTGCAATATCTGTATTGCGCATTCTCGATCAAGCCGCGCTACGCGGCCCTGGCGGGTTATGCCGCCCCCAGTGCGAACGACATCTTAGGGATCGCCGTGCAGGAGATGCAGCACCTGGGCAAGGTCAACAACCTGCTCGGCGCACTGGGCGCCGCTCCGGTACTGATACGCGAAGATTTTCCGTACGAGCCCGACATCATTCCGTTCCGGTTCCGCCTCGAACCGGCGAGCCGCGCGTCATTGGCAAAATACGTGTGGTCCGAGTCACCGGCCGGCGCAACCGACCTCGCGAAAGCCAAGTCCGCGGAGGACAGGCTGTTCTGCCAGCAACTCGACCAGGTGCTGAGCAACGGTCAGCGTCGACCCAACTTCGTCGGCCCCTTGTACGACGCGGTCATCGCACTGGTCAAAGAGGTCGATGCCACCAAGGACAAGTCGCTGCCGGATCTCAAGCCCTTCGTGCCGATACTCGAAGGCATCAAGGCGGAAGGCGAGATCGGCCACTACCATACGTTCCGCAAGGCTTTTCTCGGGGTCCATACCGGTTTCAGCGGCGTGGCTGACGTCTGGCAGCGTCCGGTCATCGACCCGCTTTATCCGGCTTACCAACTCCCGCTGAATCCGACGGCTTACGTCGGCCATGAAAACCAGATCCAGGATCCGGCCGCGCGGCGCCTGGCGTGGCTAGGCAACCTGCATTACTGGTCGATGCTCAACCTGCTGTCAACGGGATACAGCAAGGGTTCGACAGACCTTGTGCTGGCGTCGCGCACGCACATGCTGGGGCCGTTCATGTCACTGGCGAGGCAGCTTGCGAAGATGGGATCGGGAATGCCGTTCGACCCACTGGGCCAAGGCTACGGGCGCAGCGCTGGCAACAAGGGCAGCGCGAACTACCTGCGCCACCTGCTTGGGGAGACGGACCGCTTCGAGAAGCAGCTCAGCAAGGATCTGCCGAGCGACTATCCGGCCGGTGTGTGTAGTGCCACTGAACAGGTGCTCGCCCGCGTGCAGCCGCAACTGCGCGCGGCGCTGGTGCCAATCATCGATCCGTGGGACGTCGGGCTGGCGTGAACTTCGCAGCAGGCGAATGAGGCAACGCTGCGGCAGGCAATCACATCACTTCAGCGTAGAGAGGTAGGCGATCACATCGGCACGCTGCTGCGGATCGGTCAGTATGCCCATCATCGGTGTGCCCGGAACCTTGGCGCTCGGGTTGGCCAGAAATTCATTCAGCGTCTCGGCGCTCCAGATCACACCGTACTTCTTCAGGTTGTCGGTGGGGCCCATGAGGCTCTTCGTGGTGCCCGCCTTGCGCCCCACGACGCCGACGAGATTGGGGCCTATCTTCATATCGTCGTCCTTGATCACGCTGTGGCAGGTCGGGCAGGTATTGCCCATGAACAGCTCCTTGCCGTTGGCGGCATTGCCCTTGACACCGTCCGCGTAGGCGGCGGCCGCAGCCAGAAGGGCGGTCAGTACGAACAGGCGGATGGGTCGGATCGCGGACATGGACGTGAGATCTCCCGAATGCGGGCGGACGAAAATCCCCCAGGAAATAGGAACTTCGAAGTGCATTTTAAAGGGTAGGTTGCCGCCGCTGCCCGCAAAGAGGCCCCGCCGTCCGTCCGGCGGCGCCGCATTCGGTCCCGCGGTGTTCCTCTCAGGACGGCGAGGGCGCTAGGGTCTTCGTGACGGCCTAAGCCGTAGAGCTCGATGACTCTACGGATCTCGTGGCGGCTTCGTAGTGTTACCGCTCAGTGACGCTTAGAGGGGACATTGACGGGCTGCTCCCTGTCGGACCAGCAGATAGTAGTGCGTCGGTGAACCCGGCTGCTCGGAGACGGCCGCCACATTCCCCTGACAGTCCACCGCGAGCGCGTTGGTGAGCGGCAGAGGAACCGTGTTCAACAGAACGGAGTTCGCGTCATACATGACGCCCTTGGCGTAAATGAAGGCGTGTTGTTGTTTGATACCCCCGGAGACGATCACGTCGCTCTGACCGACGATCTCGAGGCTATCGTTGAGCGCGTTCGCGTAACTGTCGAATGCGACGCCGGCAATGGCGCCCAGATCGATCATTCTTCCGGCATACAGGAAGGCATGGATTGCCGTGCCGCCATCCGCGGCCGATCCGCCATTGGATCAAATGCTTACATCGCAGGTTGGCCTGGGTAACCGGCATCGGTCTTCGGTGGGGTAGGTGGTGCCTCGCCGGCCCCACGGTAAAGTCACGACATCGTCTCCGAACAGCTCAATCAGCGGCTCATTGCGGCGGCGCACTTCCGCGCGCGTCTCGAAACCCTGCGGAAAATCTGACTCTCAATGGGAACCGCTCCGACAGGTGATCGTTGGTCGCACGTCCTTGAATGAGGCCGTTTCCGACAGAACGCACAGCGCGAATTCAGGAGACGAACTTGAAAACAGGAAGTCGACTATTTGTGACCTGGGCGCTCGCGTTGTTGACAGTAGGCGTCACCCTGCCATTGCCGGCCAACGCCGCGCCGGGCCTGAAGGTCCTGGCACCTATCGAAACATTGCCTGCGCCTGCGGATCCGGCGCCCTCCCCGCCACCCGGGGAGGGGCCTCGAGCATTCCTCGGGACCCTGCTCGCCGTGGATGGGCGAACCATCATCGCGGGCGTGGCCAGCGGCCACGCCGCATACGCTTACAGGGAAAGCTCGCCGGCTCATTGGCGTTACGAAGGCATGCTACTCGGCCCTGACGGGTCCGTATTTTTCTCCAAGGCCTGCATCCGCGACGGTGTCGCCCTCGTCAGCGGCTCGATCGTGAACGGAGCAGGGTTCGTGTACGTGTTCCGCCGCGTTGGACGGGAGTGGCAGTTCGTACAGAAGCTCCTGGAACCGGAGCCGGAAGCCGACACGATGCCTGCGTATTTCGGTAGCCAGATGGCTTTCGGAGGTGACATCGCGGTCGTGTCGAACTTTACGGACCGCAATTCCTTCGGCGCGGTGTATGTTTACCGCAAGACCTCGAACGGTCGCTTCACCTATGAAGAAAAACTCAGCGCAGATGACGGCAGCGAGTTCGATTCGTTTGGCTGGTCGGTCGCCACCGATGGCGAGCAGATCCTTGTCGGCTCGCAAGGCAGCGGCGGTG
This sequence comes from Steroidobacteraceae bacterium, assembly GCA_036499585.1. Lineage (GTDB taxonomy): Bacteria > Pseudomonadota > Gammaproteobacteria > Steroidobacterales > Steroidobacteraceae > 13-2-20CM-66-19. Next base: position 60,594 of record DASYDM010000008.1, on the reverse strand, counting down.
CTGCGTACGTCTTTCGACGCGTGCACGGTGTCTGGAAGCAGGAACAGAAGCTCACTTCACCCGCGAGTCCCGCGTCCCCGGCTCTGGGGGAGGACTTCGGGTTCTCTGTAGCCATCAGCGGACGGACTGCTGTTATCGCCTCTCCCGACTACGGATATGTTGGTCAGCCTCTCAAAAACGGCGCAGCCTTCGTTTTCGTACAGCGCGGAAACACCTGGGGTGTTGAGCAGACGCTCGTTGATCCACTCCCGTCCGGGGGATTGTTTGGCCAGGCGGTCGCACTGCAAGGGGGGCAAATTCTGGTGAGCGCCTGGGGTGGTACAGATGCCAGCCTCCCGGAGCGGGTGTACTTTTTCGACCGCATGCACCGCGCGGAGTGGACACCAACGCTAGTCATGAGCGAAGGCAACGGCGGCAATAGCTTCGGCTATGAATTGGCTCTGTCCGATTCGGTGCTGATCACCTCAGCATTGGCTCTGCCCGCGGAGAATCCTGCCTTCCAAGGCCAGGTGTTTGTGTATGAGCTACCGCGCTCCCGAGACGACGGGCACGCCAGGGTCCTCGAGCATTGATGCAGAAGGCCGCGATGTACAGGCCCACTCGGTGGGAGCGGGCCTATTTGGAAGGCCACCGTCAAACGATCAGCGTCTAACGAGCGACTTCGAGGCTTAGCCGGCAGCGTGCTTTCGGGCGTACTCGTTGATCCAAGTGACGGTGCGCTCGATTCCCCCAAACGGATAGAAGTGCAGGCGCATTGCCCCGTGCTCCTTGCCAACTTTCGTCGCAATTGCGTCGACCAGCTTGTCGGGGCCCGCCGTGCCGATGAGCTGCGTGAGGGATACCCCATATTTGCTCATCACCGACGAAGTCGCGCTGACGCCGCATCGGGCGGCAAAGCGCACCAGGGTGGCGATGCCCGCCGGGCCCGGCACGCCGATGCGGACCGGACTATCGATGCCCCGGGTTCGCAGTTCCTGCAGCCAGCCCAGAATCGCGTCCGGATCGAAGCCGAACTGCGTCACGACAAGAGACGCCATCCCGCGGCTGCGGATATCGCGCTGCTTTTTCTCGAGAACCGCCCAACACTGTTCCGGGGTCATATTGGGATGACCGTCGGGGTGGCCCCCGATGCCGATTGCAGTGATGCCGGCACGTTCGAATTCGCCCGTGGCGATCAGACTGGAGCTATCGGAGAAGGGACCTGCGGGCTCCGGGGTATCTCCCGCAATCACGAAGCAGCGCTTGACGCCAGCTTCCGAGGTAGCCTGCTGCAAATAGGACTTGAACTCCTCCAATGAGGTCAGGCGCCGGGCCGAGAAGTGGGGCATCGGCTCAAACCCGAGAGAGCGCACCGCCTTCGTCGCAGTGATGCGGGCCTCGACCGTCTCGCCTGGCAGGAAAGTGACCGCAATGGGGGTGGCCGGAGGGATCAGAGGCGCCGCCTTGGTCAGGGCGGCCACGTCCTTGGCGGTCATTTCCAGGGAAAAGCCGTCGGTGATGCCGTCCGGCGCACGGAGCCAATTGGGATGGATGATGGGCTGTTGCATGATGGCTGGGTTTTCCGCAGGGGGCACAAGGGTATTCGAACGCTACGCGGAGTGTCTTCGAGTGCCGGGCGCTTCGCAAATAAGCTATTGAAATATTTGATATCTGTAATCCGGGGGGAATGGCCGATGATCGAGGCCGATTCACGTGGGCAAAGCTCCAAAGGGGCTGCCTGGGCACGCCTGGGCGCCATTTTTCTAGCGGCTGCGCTCTGCGCTCGACTTCACGCGGCGCAGTACCGTGCGCCGGTCGGGTTCAACGACCATTCCTGGGGGCAGCCCTTCAGCGCGTTCCAGGGCCTGAAGCTCACGAACGCCCAGGAAGCTCTGAATTCGCCCGGCAAGGTGACCGATCCCGCGGTCAGCTGCACCGCCCGCTTCCGGACGATCAGTCCGACGCAGCCGCCGGAGTTGTTCTACACCTGTGACTCCAACCCGCAAGGCGAAGGCGACGGGTCGTTTGCGGTAGCTGAGTACTATTTGCAAAAAGACCGCAATCCCTGGTTTGCGCAGCAGGTCGCGGTGGAGGCGATCAGCTATCTGTTCTGCGCCAGCTGGCAGGGTGACTACGCGCCCAAGGACATGAAGAGTCGTCTGAAGCTGTGCGGCGCCCGCATCACATTCCAGAGCGATACGAAGAAGCAGCTTGCCAAGCACGACGGCGACTACAGATCCAACTTCGATCGCCTGCTGCGTCAACTGATCGCCGACTACGGTGAGCCCCCGGGATATGAGCTGATCGGTCGCGTCACCATCGAGAGCGGAACCGAGCACCTTACGGCGCCCGAGAAAGCCGTGCCGGATGAGTACCGCTATCGGTGGTGTGGGCTCGACGAGGCCGCGCCGCAACTGCGGCCAAACTGTGCTGCGACCGTGACGCTGGTGTTCGACACGACCAGCGGTGAGGGCACTCTCCTGTACGCCACGGCGCCGATGTATGCCTACGCCTACGGACGGCATCAGCTTGGGCAGGAGAGCGATGAACTGTACGTGTTGTTGAACGGCCGGCCCGCCGACAAGAAACAGCGTTACGTGAGGGCGAGGTGCACCGGCTCTCTGATCTGTAACCGGGGTGGCATCAGTCCGATGTCGTCGAAGGAGCTGCGCCTGTTCCAGCCCTGAGCCGACCCGATCTGTTGCGGTTGGCTGTTCACTTGCCCTTGTGCTTCGACTCCCGGGCGGTGGCCGCGAGGCCGCTCACCAGCACCTCCAGCAGCAGCTCGAAAGCACGGTCGGGGCGGTGATAGGCCTCCATGAACTCGCGCGTTTCGGCGCGTTGCTCGTAGATGACCCACCCGAGAATGAGTGCGGCAAGCCCACCCGCTGCGGCGCTGGCCAACTCGCTGGGCAGATGACTTTCCAGCAGCGGCGCCATCATCCGCGGAAATACGTCCTCCCGCAGCCGGACGGAGGGTGGCGCAAGCGAGGCGATGAAGCCGCTGTCCCGATGCGATAGAAGTAGTTTGCGCTGCTTGCGCGCGACGTGCTTCAGCCAGTCGGACCAATGCAAGTCAGACGGAATGCCGTCCAGACTATCCTGCAGGAGATGCTCGATCATCAGACTGAGCAACTCTTCCTTGTTGCGGACATGCCAGTAGAGCGCCGGACTCTTGACATGCAGAGCCGCAGCCAGCGCGCGAGTGGACAGCCCGGCCATTCCGGAGCGGTCAACCAAGGCCCAGGCCTCTGCCACGATCCGGCGCACGTCGATTCCGGGTTCCCCGGCGCGCGGCCGACCGGGAGTTCGTCTGCTCTTCCTGGCACTGACCGCCAATGTGAGGCTCCTCGTCATGGCCGCGGCGACGGAAATGGGCGCCGCGGCGGAAAGTAGCACGGCGCTGGCCGATGCAGGCCAAAAACCCTCTTGCACTCACCCTTATCAGTGATCAATATTCAGCGCAGGCCATCGTGGGCCGGTCATTCATGCGCGGCCGTCCGAAAGGGGATCACATGAAAATCGAGCGGGTTCCAACAGCACAGTGCCTGGTCGGCGAGGGGCCGCTTTGGGATGTCACCGAGCAAACACTCTATTTCATCGACATCGTCGGCAAGGTCGTCCACCGGTTCGATCCGTCCACTGGGCAGACCCGCAGCTGGAATGTCGGCCAGGTCATCGGCTCGATGGCGCTGCGTGAGCAGGGCGGCGCGATCGTCGCGTTGAAAGACGGAATATCCACTCTCGATCTGGTCTCCGGCAGCGTGGAGCTGTTGGCCGCAGCCGATCACATCCACCCGCGTGCCCAGATGAACGATGGCAAGGTCGATCGCCGCGGCCGATTCGTCGTCGGCTCGGGCGACTCCGACATTCGGGACTGCAAGCCCTATGGAACGCTGTATCGGCTCGATACGGACCACTCGCTGCATGAGCTCGATCGCGAGATTGCGATCTCCAACGGCCCGTGCTGGTCGCCCGACGACAAGACGCTGTATTTTTCCGACAGCCTCAAGTACCACATCTACGCTTACGATTATGACATCGCCACCGGAGATGTCGCGAACCGGCGCGTCTTCGCCGACACTCGGGAGCTCGGCGGCATTCCGGACGGCGCTACTGTCGACTCGGATGGCTTGATGTGGATGGCAATTTGCGGAGGCGCGAAGCTTGTCGCCTACCGGCCCGATGGTTCCATCGAGCGGACGCTGGAGATGCCAATCAAGTACCCCGCGAGCGTGATGTTCGGCGGCTCCAACCTCGATGAGCTCTATGTTACCTCCATCAATCCCCGTCTCGTCGGCGGCGAGCCTGACGGAGGCGGTGACACATTCCTGATTACCGGCTTGGGTTCCAAGGGGATTGCGGAGCCGCGCTATGCAGCCTGACGTGGTGCCGATGCTTCCGAAGCGCTCACTGCTGCTCGTGCTCGTGATCGTCTTCGTGAACTTCGCCGGTTTCAGTCTCATCATTCCGCTGTTGCCGTTTTATGGTCGGGAACTGCATGCCGACCCGGTCGAAGTGACGCTGCTGTTCGCGGCCTACTCGTTCGGGGGAATCTTCGGAGAGATGTGGTGGGGACGCTCTTCCGACCGGCACGGGCGCCGCAAAATACTCATGCTCACGACCGCCTGCACCGCCGTGAGCTACGTGGCGTTTGCATTCGCTACTACGCTCTGGGTCGCTTTGATACTGCGCGTACTCACAGGCTTCTTCAGCAGCACGGTCGGGGTCTGCCAGAGTTACATCGCCGATGTGACACGGCCGGAGGAGCGCGCGCGGAGCATTGGATTTCTGGGCGCTTCGATCAATCTCGGGTTCGCGATCGGCCCGGCCGTCGGCGGACTGCTGGCGTCGCCGGAGCAAGGACTGGTGGGATTCCGCCTGCCCATCCTGATTTCGGCTGGCGTGGCGGGATTGGCGGCGCTCTGGAGCACGCTCGTGCTCGTCGAAAGCCATCCTCCGGGGCCTGCGCGGGCCTTGCCGAAATGGAGCGAGGCCATCGAGTTTGTCGCCGGGAATGGGCTGGTGGCACGGCTGTTCATGATCGCGTTCGCCGGCATCGGTACGTTCGCCTCGATGGAGGCCGTCTTCGGTCTTTGGACGCAGCACAACTTCGGCTGGTCTACCGATCAGGTCGGAACGACTTTCATCGCCGTCGGACTCACCGGCTTTCTGGTGCAGATTCTGCTCGTTGGCCGCGCCACGCGGCGCTTCGGCGAGGCACGAGTCATCGTCGGGGGCTTGTGCGTGCTCGCCCTGAGCATGTTGTTGCAGCCTGTTCTGCGCGCCCCGGCTGCTTCGGTGATCCTGATGTCCACCTTGATGGCGGGACACAGCATTGCGTTCCCGAGCTCCGGGGCCTTGATCTCGCGATCCACGGGGCCGCAAATCCAGGGAAGCGTCAACGGCCTGTTGATGGCTTCGAATGCCCTGGCGCGGATCCTGATGCCACCGGTTTTCGGTTTCATCTATTCAGACATCGGCGCCGACTGGCCCTATTACGTGTGCGCGTGCCTGATCGGGCTGTTGGTGATCGTGGGGCTTCAGGTGGTGTCGCTGCGCGATGCGGCGCAGCCGCGGAGCGTCGGCAGCGCACCGACGTGATACCTGGTCGAAAGGCTCAGCGGGTGATGTCGGTGCGGAACAGAGAGTTCGCGATCCGGCGTTGACGCGTCTGGAACGCGGCTTCGCGCGCTAGCTCCGTCAGCAGCAGCGCTTTGTCCCAACGCGTGACCGCGATGAGGTCGGCACCCTGTGCGATGAGTGAGTGAAGTCCGCGGCGCCATTCCCAAATGAGATCGAGTTGCAAGACGCTCGGCGGATGTGCACCCAGCTCGTGGCGCCCGATAGCGAGTTCTTCCGCAGACAGCAGACCGTCGAGGAACGTGAGAGGAGGCTTCCCGGTGAGTCCCGCAGTAGCTGTTGCGCTCTCGATAGACGCTGCGGTCGATGTTGAAGGTTCGGTCGATGCCAACCCGACCAGCGCGACAGTACCCGTCGTCAGCAGCAGTTGTCGCCGGGTGATGGTGGGTTCTGTCATTTGGAGGCCTTCGCGAGATACCCGGCGATGATCTGCAATTGCGCATCCGAGACTTCACCGCGCTGCATCCTTGGCATGTTACCGATGCCGGCGCGGGCAGCCTGGATGACATAGGCGCTGGTCAGGTCCGTCCGCGCCTCGAGCATTGCCTTGGACGGGTCCACGCGCCGCGCGAGGATCACGGTCCCCATGCCCATCTGACGATGGCACATGCCACACTTTTCGACGAAGAGCGCCTCCGCCGGCGACTTCGACGAGCGGTCCTGCATGGCGCCACCGGTAGCGTTCTTGACTTCGGTTCCGGCGGGTTTGTTTGGGCTCGGTTCCGCCGCAGTCCCCGCGGATATGGGAAGCACGCCGACAATAAGGATCGCGAGGATCAAAGGCTTCGCGGTCATGTGCGACTCCCGCGTCGATTCGCCGGCCAGATCCCGCTTTTGCCGGGCGCCAGAATGCCGTTCGGATCCAGCGCATCCTTCACTCGCTCGTTGAGCCGACGCAGCGCGCCGCCGTCGAAGTCATACGTCGAGGCTACGAGGTCCATGTACTCGATGTGCGTACGATATTCCCCGTACCCCTTTGCCTTCGCATCGGCCACCAGCTCGCGGAAAAAGGCGTCGACGCGACTCATCATGTCCGCGTTGTCGCGGTCGAAGAGCAACTGATTTACGTTGGTCAGCGATCGCTCGCCCATCGCAAAGCTGGCGTGATAGTCGAGGCCGTACTTCTGATAAAGCGCGTACGTCCTGCGGAACTGGTCCATGGCGAGGTCGCCGCGGGGAGGCAGTACCGGCGAGTAGCCCGTATGCCCACCGCGACCGCCGTACCAATTGGCGTTGGCGAGCGGAAAGCTCAGTGGCACCCCGCTGAATGGCGAGCCCTCGGGGGCGTCGCCTCTGACCCAGCGCACGGGTTTCATCGCCTGCACGGGTTTGCCGTTGAATGCCTTCTTGAGGATGTCCAACGAGGCTTCCGCGATCTGCAGCGGCCCATAAAAACGGACCTGCACACTCCACCACCCGATGTTGAAGCGCTTGCGAATCGCGGTGATCGCGTCCTCGCCCAGCGGGTGTCCGCGTTGGGCCCACTGGTCGCGCGTCGTCATCACAGCGGCCGAGCGAAGCCAGTTACCCATCGAGGGAGACTGGCGGATGATGCCCTCGCGCCGCAGCGGCATGAGCGTGTCGATGGCCCAGCCGAGATCCTCAGCCTTGTCGAACTCGAAGTCGATGCCCAACAGCGCCTCGGGTTCGGGCATGAGCCAAAGACCGAGCTTGGTTACCACGCCGAAGTTGGACTGCGCAAACATCTGGTCCCAACCCGGTCCGTAACCATTGCGATAGAGCTGCCAGGTCGGAGAGTTCTTCATCGCTCCCATGCCGGTGCGCACGATCTCGCCGGTTGGCAGGACGACTTCGAGACCGCAGATCTGAGCGCTGTGGTCACCATATGGCGTGTAGCCGACGCCTCGATCAAGCGCGTTGCCTGCAACCGAGCCCCAGCTGTTGCCCGGAACGGAAAGCCACAACGGGATCTTTCGAGACTGCAGATAATCGTAGAGATCAAAGAAGCCGACGCCGGGCTCGACGAGCACAGTGCCATTGTCCGCATCGAGCTCGATCTTCTTCATCCGCGACAGATCCAGCACGACGCTGCCCTTCAACGCAGGAGCAGCACCGCCGTAGCCGAAATTCTTGCCGCGGCTGATCGGCCACAGAGGAACCTTGTGCTGATTGGCAATGCGCAGCACGGCCTGCACCTGATCGACGCTCGCGGGCGCCAGTGCGGCCGAGGGCCTGTGCCTGGTTTCGTCGGGCGAGTAGTGGTCGGAATACGAGACCTGATCCTGCTCGGTCGCGAACACGTTGGCCGCGCCGATTGCAGCGGAGAAGGCCTTGAGAGCGGCGGAGAACTGCGCGTCCGTCAATCCTGGGGGAGTCACGTAGCGGGTACCTCGCGTTTGCGAACGGCGGCCGCGCAGGACAATGCTACCAGGGCCGTCGGTGGGGCCCGGATAGCGTTGCAAATTTATCAATGATAAGCAAGCGGCCGGGGCCGATTCCGCACGCGAGGGCGGGTGCCGAGGCGGCGGGCCGACGGGCGTCTCGATCCGCGCGCCGGCGGTGTTTTGCGACGACCGCTACTGCGGCTTCGTGATTCCTTTCAGCGAGTCTGGCGGTGGCGGCGGAGGAGCGTTGCCGTCCCGGTAGGGGATCACCCCGTTAGTCACGCGCTTCTTGATCTTCCAGGTGCCGTTTTCGCGGACGAACTCATCAACATAGCGACCGGCAAGCGCCGGCGTGGGCCGGTTGTCGGGTGTTGCGGTGAAGAACATGTAGCGCGAACGCACCTTGGCGGTATCGCCGTCGACATTGACCACGACCGTGGTCATCAGGTGAAAGTTCGACTTGTTGATGAATCCGGCTTCCGGCTTGCCGAGGTTCTTTTCCAACATCTCCTGGATCGCGGCCGGGCCGGTCGCGCTGCCGAACCCCCCGGTCCACACGCCGTCGCTCGCAAACAACGAGGCATACCCCGCATAGTCACGCGCATCCAGATACTCGCCGTAGCGAATAACCACCTCGCGAATGGCCTGCTCGTCCTGCAGCTGCTGCACGCGCTTCTCCAGCGTGGCGACCCGGGGGTCTGCGGATTGAGTGCAGGCAGCGAGGACGAGCGTGACAGCCAACATCGCGGCCATGGGAACGAAGGTCTTGGTATTTCCCGCTGACATGTCTCCCCCTGTTGTTACTCGCCACGGCCGTGATCGACGGCATCATGATAGAAAGCCAATATATCGCACCTGCGGTTTGGGCAGCTGCGCCTTTCCACGTGCGTCAATTCGGATTGCCAGCTAGGTCAAGTGGGCGCCGCTCGCGGCACTGGCGCGGGGCGGAATTCGCCAAGTGGCGGTCAGGGGTTGTATCTTCCGGGCGGTAAGCCGGCCGCATCGGGACAATTCGCCGGCAGGCCAGATCAAGAGGGGACCTGAAGATGCCTCGCTGTATTTTTCCGGGAGTGCTCGCGGTACTGGCAGCCCTGATGCCGGCTTTCGCCGCGGCGCAGACCACCGGCCTGACGGTTGAGCAGCGCCTGCGGCGCGTGGAGGACGAACTCGCAATCCAGCGCGTCCTCATCGACTATGCCGCCAGGCAGGACGCGCGGGACTACCCCGCCTACGCCGCGCTGTTCGCAAAGGAAGGCGAGTGGGTGAGCGGGAAGAACGTCTACAAAGGTCGTGACGCCATCCTCAAGATGCTCGTTGGTCTGTACGGACCCCCGCCACCGGGCTTCGTCAACAACGACAGCTATCACATCAGCTCGAACTTCCAGATCGACGTGAACGGCGATCGTGCGACGGCGCGGTCGCGCCACTTACTCGTCCTGCGAGGGCCGAAGGGCGAGCCAACACCGTCGCTCGCCGGCCGCTACGAGGACCGGCTCATCCGTGAGGATGGCCAGTGGAAGATATTGCGCCGGGTCGACACTCCGGTGATGCCCACGTCGGAGGAATGGATGAAGTTCATCAGCGAACGAAAGGCGGGCGCGAAATGAGATTCGGACTGTTTGGAGGACCCGTGAAGCGTACCCTTCTCATTGCACTCGTCTGCGCGTTTGCGCAGCAGGCCGCCTACGCCCAGAAAAGCGTGGATACGGAAATCGACGCGCTGACCGTCAGAGTCCAAAAACTGGAAGGTGCGCGCGCCGTCAAGAAGCTGCAGGAGGCTTTCGGCTTCTACATCGATCGCGGTCTTTGGGGCGAGGTCGCTGACCTGTTTGCCGATGACGGCACGATCGAGATCGGCATCGACGGCGTCTACGTCGGCAAGAGCCGCATCCGCGAATACCTGAAGCGACTCCACGGCGGGCAGGAAGGTCTGATCTACGGCCAGCTCAACGAATGGATGCAGTTTCAGCCGGCGGTCTTCATCGCGCGCGATGGTCGCAGCGCCACGGCGCGCTGGCGCGATCACGGCATGCTCGGCCAGTACAAGAAGCACGCGGAGTGGCGCGATGGCATCTACGAAAACACCTATGTCAGGGACAACGGCGTTTGGAAGATCAAGTCGCTCCATCTGTTCGTCAACTTCGTGGCGCCCTATGAGAAGGGCTGGGCACGCCTGAAGCCGGGAGAGGGGTTGGTACAGAGCGCAACGTCCAAGTCGTTCCCGCCGGACCGCGCGCCGACGGTGAGCTACAAGCCGTTCCCCGAGACCTTTGTGCCGCCCTTCCAGGCACCCAACCCGGTCACGGGCAAACCGGTGCGAGGTGACAAGTGATGCGCGCCAGAAACCTTCTGTTGAGCGTTTGCGCTCTGGCCGCCGTCAGCCTGTCTTCGTTGGTCCTCACCACGCCGGTCATCGCGCAAGACGCGGTTCAAGGGCGCCTGGCCGCCTATCGCGAGCGCGTTGCCCGACTCGAAGACGCCGATGCGGTGGAGAACCTCACGGCGACGTTCGGCTTCTATTTCGACAAGGGCCTGTGGAGCGATGCCGCGGATCTGTTCGCGCGCACCGGTTCGTTCGAATACGGACAGAGCGGCGTCTACATCGGCCAGGATCATGTTCGTCGCGCGCTGTTGCTGTACGGGCCGCAGGGGTTGGCGCAGGGTTACCTGAACAATCACATGATGCTTCAGCCGATCATTACCGTTGCGCCGGACGGGAAAACCGCCACCGGCCGCTGGCAGGGACCGGTGCAACTGGCCGAGCCCGGTCAGGACGGCGTTTGGGGAGTGGGCATCTACGAGAACGAGTATGTGAAGGAGGGTGCGGTGTGGAAGCTTGCGAAGTTCCACTTCTATCCCATGGCCTTCACCGAGTACGACAAAGGTTGGGCGAAGTCGCTGCTGCCGCTGAAAGGACCGAGCGCGCTGTTTCCGCCCGACAAGCCGCCCACTGTGGTCTATCGCTCGCTGCCGGGTAACTACATCCCACCCTTCAGCTACAAGCATCCGGTGACGGGTAAGCCGCTGACGGATCTCCCGGAACAGCCGGACAGCGTGACGGGGAGGAAATGATCATGAGCAGAGTTATTTTTCGCGCCGCCTCGCACGCCGTCCTCGCGGCCGCGTTGTTTGCGGGTGTCGTTCCCGTGTTCGCACAGTCTGCAGGTGAGAAGCTGGACGCGCTCGACAAGCGCATCACGCGCCTCGAGGACCTGAACGCGATCGAGCGTCTACAGCGAGCGTATGGTTACTTCGTAGACAAGAGCCAATGGCGTCAACTCGCCGAACTGTTCACGGACGATGCGACGCTCGAGATCGGCGGCAAAGGTCTCTTCCTGGGCAAGGCGCGCGTGCTGGAGTACATGCAGACCGCATTCGGGATGGACGGCGCGAAAGAGGGCGTGCTGGCCAACCATATGCAATTCCAGTCGATCCCCGACGTTTCAGCCGACGGCAAGCACGGCTGGATCCGTTCGCGTGCGTATGTCATGAGCCTGGGCGGTTGGGGTCTGCCGCTTTACGAGAACGAGTATCGGAAGGAAAACGGTGTCTGGAAGGAAAGCCGCTTGACGGGGCCGTTCACGATGTATTCCAGCTGGGAAGGCTGGGGTAAGAACGCGATGAACAACACCTGGCCTGACAAGTTCGATCCGCCACCGGATCTGCCGCCGTCCTTCGTCTACCTCACCTACCCGGCGTACTTCATCATTCCGTTCCACTACCCCAATCCCGTGACCGGGAAGCCGTTCATTCCCGACCGGGGAGAGGTGGGCGCCTATGCCGCGCCGCCGGGAACCAAGGCTCAGGTGGACTCGCGCAAGATCGGCCTGATCCCGGATGGCACGCAACCCATTGCCGAGCCTCCGAAGAACTAGCTATTGCCGGCGCGCGAGCCAAGCTCGCGCGCCTACGCGAGGCCGACCTTGAAGGCGTAGTACGTGCCCTGGCTGGCGTGCTAGGTGGGTGTCGGGCCGCGCCGCGCAGCCTCGATCGCGGCGATGTCGATCTTCTTCATTCCCATCATCGCCTCGAACGCGCGCTTCGCGGCTGCCTTGTCGGAACTGGTCGTCGCTTCCATGAGGACTCGTGGAGTGATCTGCCAGGACACGCCCCATCTGTCCTTGCACCAGCCGCATGCACTCTCGGCCCCGCCGTTCCCGACGATCGCATTCCAGTAACGATCCGTCTCGGCCTGATCCTCGGTGAGGATCTGAAACGAGAACGCTTCGTTGTGTTTGAAAGCAGGGCCACCGTTGAGGCCGAGGCACTGGACTCCCACGACCGTAAACTCGACGGTGAGCACCTGTCCCTGCTGGCCGGACGGGAAATCGCCGGGAGCGTTGTGGACAGCGGTGACGGCGCTGTTCGGAAAAGTCCGGGCGTAGAACCTGGCGGCCTCCTCGGCTGCGCTGTCATACCAAACGCAAATGACGTTCTGGGTCATTCTCGGTCCTCCTGACGTGATGAGACGTTCAAAGCGGGCGCGGGCGAGAAGTTCCTCGAAGCTCACGCGGCCGGAGGCTGATCCTTACCAGCTGCGCGTGTACGGGCAGGTCGCGCCACGCATCGCGCAACATAGTCCTTGAGTTGTTGAGTCCTCTTGCCTTCCAGCAACGGCGAGTCCATGAAAAGTGCAAAGGCGCTCGCGTACAGGATGTCGGCCGTCGTGAACTGCTCACCGGCGATGTACGCATGCTTGCCCAGGCGGGCGTTGACGAAATCCATGACCTCGTTGGAATCGACCCAGCCGGCGGTGCCGCGCGGGACGGCAACCTGCATGAATTTCGACGTGAAAGACGGTTCGACGACGCCTGAGTAGTACGCCAGAAGCGAGACGAAGTTGCCGCGCTCGGGATGACCGACTGCCGGGCCCAGATTGGCGCGTGGGAACTTGTCTGCCACGTAGAGCGCAATCGCCGACTGCTCGAAAATCACCGCGGTGTCATCCAGCAGTAGCGGGACTTTACCGTGGGGATGGGGATTGGACGCATCGAGGCTGCCCGAGCCGTCGCCTCTGCGGATGGAGACATATTGGAGCTGATAGGGCTCGCCGGCCTCCTCGAGGAGCCAGAGAAAGGCGGAGGAGCGTGAGCGCGGCGAGTGGACGAGGGTGATCATGAGTGAACTCCAATGCTTCGGACTCGAAGTGTCAGCACCAGCGGCTGTCGTTGGGCTTAATCTGCCAGCGGGGTGCCCTGGGTGTCCATGCAGGACGCGGCGCGGGCCGGTACTGGATACGGTTGCGGGACGGCTCGGCGATGTCGATTTCCGCGACCGTCGTTCGACGTCTCTTCGGAAGGCGGGCGCGGTAGCTCGCTACGAGGGTTTTACCATGCGATTCATGATGATCATGATCCCCAGGGGTTACGAGCAGGCCAAGCCGGGAACGCTGCCGGACGCGAAGGCTGTCGAGTCCATGATGAAGTACAACGAAGCCCTGCAGAAAGCCGGAATCCTGCTGGCCCTGGACGGGTTGCACCCGCCCTCCATGGGAGCGCGCGTGTCTTTCTCCGGCGGCAAGCCCAAAGTAACCGATGGTCCTTTCGCCGAAACCAAGGAAGTGATCGGCGGCTACTGGATGATCCAGGTGAAGTCGAAAGAGGAGGCCATTCAGTGGGCGATGCGCTGCCCGGGTGGTGACAACGAAGTCATCGAGATCCGCCAGGTGCAGGAGTTCTCCGACTTTCCGGCCGACGTGCAGGAGGCGGCCGCCGGCTTCACGGAAATGCAGGCCGACGCGCGGCGCAAGAAGCCGTGACGCGAGTCAGGCTCGCGCGCGCTGTTAGCGGCAGCCACAAGAGGTGACGCCAGCGGAGGTTCACCGCACCATCGAAGCGGTCTGGCGGATCGAATCCGCCAGACTGGTAGCCTCCTTGGCCCGCCTCACTCGTGATGTGGGCGTGGCCGAGGAGCTGGCGCAGGATGCTCTGGTGGCCGCGCTGGAGCAGTGGCCGGAGTCCGGTCTTCCTGACAATCCGGCAGCGTGGCTCATGGCGGCCGCCAAACACCGCGCCATCGACCGGCTGCGGCGCCAGAGCCTGCTGGGGGACAAGCATCGCGAGTTGGAATACGAGCTGCAACTCGTAACCTCCAACACCGACCCGCAAAGTCTCGCCGATGACGACTTCGGCGACGATCTGCTGCGACTCATGTTCACTGCATGCCATCCGGTCTTGCCGCCTGAGGCGCGCGTGGCTCTCACATTGCGACTGATCGGTGGCCTTTCAACCGAGGAGATCGCACGCGCGTTCCTGGTGCCCGAGCCGACTCTTGCCCAGCGAATCGTTCGTGCGAAGCGCGCGTTGTCCGACGCCCGGGTTCCCTTCGAGGTGCCCACAGGTGCGGAGCTGTCCGAGCGCCTCGCTTCTGTTCTGCAGGTGCTCTACCTCATATTCAACGAGGGCTATGCGGCTACGGCGGGCGAGGATTGGGTCAGGCCGGCGCTGTGCGAGGATGCCCTGCGGCTGGGGCGCATGCTGGCGGAGTTGGCGCCGCAGGAGCCCGAGGTGCACGGGCTCGTCGCGCTCATGGAAATCCAGGCCTCCCGGCTGCGTGCCCGCGTGGATGCGGTCGGTACCCCCATTCTGTTGCTCGACCAGGATCGCGCTCGTTGGGACCAACTGCTCATCCGCCGCGGACTGGCGGCTCTTGAAAGGGCGGCTCGCCTGAATGGGGCGCAACCTCCCGCGTTCGCGCAATTTGCCATCGCGCCGGGGCCTTACGTCCTACAGGCCGAAATTGCCGCGTGTCATGCGCGAGCGCTCACGGCCGACGCCACGGACTGGCGCCGGATCGCAGCCCTCTACGCAGCACTGGTCGTCCTGATGCCATCGCCGGTGGTCGAGTTGAATCGGGCAGTGGCCGAAGGGATGGCCTGCGGGCCCGCAGCCGGTCTGGCCATCGTAGACTCACTCACCGATCAGCCGGCGCTGCAGTCCTATCATCTTCTCGCGACCGTGCGCGCAGATCTGTTGGAGAGGTTGGGGCGGTACGATGAGGCGCGGGCGCAGTTCCAACGGGCCGCTGCTCTGACAAGCAATGTCCGTGAGCGGCGCCTGTTGAACGAGCGTGCCGATCGATGTGCCGCGGCGGCGGCCGGCGCTTGAGTTCGTGATACTGTCGGACCCATAACAACGATCAGGCCCTCGTGGGCCAGGGAGGTCACGATGAATTCGTACACGCCCAATGCCCCTGCCGTCGAGCTGCCACTGGGCCGGCGGATTCTGTACCTGGCGCTGGTCATGCTCGGGCTGGCCATTCTAGCGACGATCCTGACATTGCCCGGCGGTGTCGGTCCCGAGGATTTTCTGGGTTTCGGGCCACGGGATCGCGACGAGCTTGCGGCTATCGAGGCCACCTGGATCCGGTTGCAGGTGTTCCAGCTCGGCGGCCTGGGCTCGAGCGTAAACAGTGTCGCAATCGCCTACCTGAGCTTCGACACGATCTTCTTCATCCCCCTCTACGGCACGGTGTTCCTGGAAATCGCACGGCGGATAGCACGGTCGAATGAGAGGGTGATCCCCCGTGTCTCTGTGAAAGCGACGTCGGTGGCCCTCGCCGTTCTCACCACAGTATTGATGGCCGTGGACCTGGTCGAAAATACCTCTGGTCTCGCGAAGCTGGCCGAGATTCCACGAGCTTCTGATTCGGCGATCGGGCTCTACTGGCCCGCTCTCGTCGCGGCTGTCCTGTCTCCCTGGCTCGGATTCCAGTTCTGGAAGCGGGTTGCGGGCGGCGAGGCGATCCTGCGCGGCCTGGGAGAGACCACAGCGCCAGGCGCGCCGGTGAAGTGGCGGTTGGCGATGGCGGTGAGTCTCCTAGTCGCCGGCGCAGCGCTGGTGGCTGCACTCATCGAGCCGCTCTCGAGCGCCGTCGAGACTGCCTCGCAATACAGTCATGCGGGCAAGGCGTTGTTGAGGGGGGCGGTGTTACTGTTCCTGCTCGCGCTCGGGCTCGCTTGGCTATTCTTTTCAGCAACGTCGCACGATGACCGCGGTGCCATTCGACGCGGCATCGGTGACATTCTCCTGCGGGTCCGGTACGTCCTCATCGTGCTCGTAGTTCTAATTGGTCTGACACTGGCGTTGACGCAGTGTCTCGATATCTCGATTGGACTCGCGGACGCGTTGCAGCAGTGGCCTCAAGCGCTGTTGGCATTTCCTTCTGCGGCACTCGCGGTGCTCGCGGTATGGGCTCTTTCATTCTCCTGTTGGCTTTGGGCTCGATTGGTCTGTCGCATGCGTGGTCCGGGGGGACGGGCGTCGGCCCATTCAGGCGCCGTCGACGCAATCCTGCAAACGGCAGCACGAAGCACGGCCCGGACGCTAAGCCTGGTACCCCCGTTCGCCGCCGCGGTCCTCAATGGCCAGGCCGCACGGGATGCGATCTGGGCTGCGTCCTACGAGAAATCCACCTCGATCATCTCGCCGCTGTTGCTGATCGTGTTCGGTGCTGCCAGCCTGTTTGGCGGACTGTTGTTTCTCTGGAACCGCGAGCGAGTCAGTCAGAAGGGCCTCGAGCAGCCGGAACGCTACTACGATGACCCGAAATTGGACCGTGATGACTGGATGGCCGCCATTGCGGGTGAGAAGTATCACTTCATCGGCAAGGGCGGCCCCGGGCCCACGGTCCTGGCCGTCGTCGCACTGGTGGTCGCGGTTGTCGTGAGATGTCTGGTGGCCCTCGCGCAGCCCGGGGTTCCTCTTGGCTACGTGGTCATCGTGCTGACGCTGGTCGCCTGGCTGGGGCTGCTGGGCTGGCTGTCTCTCAAAGAGCGACGCGAGGCGCGTCCCTGGGCGCTGCTGATCATCGGTATCGCCGCCGCTCTGGGGTATCTGGGCTTCACTGAAAATCACATCGTGCGCGTCGCACGGAACGATGTTTCCGGCGATCTGCCCGGCGCCGGGTTCCAGGTTCTGGGTGCGATCCTGCTGCTCATCGTCGTCGCGGTAACCGCATACATCCTGGTCCGAAATGTCATCGAGGCGCAGGCCAGCAGGCCTCCCAGGCTACGCTGGGGGTGGATCGTGACTCTGGCCGCGGTAGCGTGCGTTGCCGTCCTGTTTGGTATCGATCGCGTCTCCTCGCGTCCCCCTCTGGCTAACGCAGTGGGGCCGCGGCCGCAGCTCGAGGCTGCATTTGCGACCTGGACGAGCGCATTGTGGGAAAACACGAAGATCGCCAAAACCGCCCGTTCGCGGGTGTTTTTCGTTACATCGGCGGGAGGCGGCATCCGCGCCGCATTCTGGACGGCGCGCGCACTGGAACAACTGCGTATCCACGTCCCCGAGTTCGATGCCAGGACATTCATGATGTCCGGCGTGTCGGGTGGGTCGGTCGGAGAGGCCGTCTACGTCGCCTGTCTGCGAGAGCAAGCCAACGGCGCCGGCACCTTGGCTCAGTGCATCGATCGGTTCGGAGACCACGATCTGTTGACTCCGATGGTCGGAGCCTGGTTGTTCGAGGACGCGCTCGCCAGGGTTCTCCCGACGTCGCTGCCGAGTTGGCTGGCGAGGCCGGATGCGCTGTGCACGCAGCCGGGATGCGGATTCTTGTCGCGCGGACTGTGGTTCGAGCAGGCCATGGAGAAGAGCATTCCGGAGATGCGCGCTGGAATCGCTCAAACGGCCCGGGCCGGCGGCGCGAGCGTTTCGCAGCTGTTTCTGAACAGCACGTGGGTCGAGGCCGGTGATCGCGCGATTGCCTCCGGCGTCATCGTCGACTGGCGCACCGACTTTCCGGAGGCGAGGGATCAACTCGCGGTTGCGGGGTGTCGTCAGCTGGCTATCAACGCTTGCGATCAGCGATCAGGCTCGAGTACGCCTCCGGCGCCCGTCGATATTCCGCTATCCGCAGCCGCTCACAACTCCGGCCGGTTCACGTTCGTCAACGCTATCGGTGTGCTGCGCACTGCGAACGCCGAGACCAGTGGCCACTTGGCAGACGGTGGCTATTTTGACAATTGGGGATCCCACACTGCGGTTGACGTGTTGGGAGCCTTCCGTACATGGATCACGCAGAGGTGTCCTCAGTCCGATGGTGACGGCTTTTGCGTTTGGCTACGGAGTCTGCGCCCGACAATCTTCGTGATCCAAAACGGTGTGACGATCAATTGTGGGCTTGGGGCGGGTCATGCTGCCGAGGTCGCATGTCTGAAGCGTCAGTGGAGCCTCGATCCCGATTCTCTGGTTGCCTCCGAGTACGACGCCACGCAACCCACGGAGGCGGCCCGCCTTGCGCTGTTCGCGGACCTTGCAGGGCCGCTGGTCACCGCAGTGAATGTGGGTGGCACCGGAGGAAATGGTCGCCGGGCGGCAGCCTTGCTCGAAGAGGCTTGCTTCAAGTTCCGAACCGAGCTGCAGCCGACATCGTCCGCGGCACCCAGCCACTCGGGACCGCTGAATGACTGCACGATATCCATCACTCAGCGTGCTGATGGGGTGGACTATCCGCTTGGATGGTATCTATCACCAACGGCGCGCGATGCACTCGGACGACAGGCCGCAACCGAGGTGCCGCGGCAGCTGTATTGCTTTGCACGCGAAGAGGGCGTTGCCAACCCTCCGACTGGGACACGATGCCCGCAGGATGTGGCCAGCCCGTAGTGTCGTTTCCGCGTGAGCTGTTGGTAGGGTAGTCGTGCAGTGTGTCTGGCATTTCTGCTGCATCTCGCCAGTTATGAGTGCTTCCGTCCGTTGTTTCGGGCGAGTAGCTTGGTGCTTCATGGGTTTCGATCCGAGAGTACCCACAGAGGCTCCATGGAAATCACCCAGTCCGAGCAGCAGGGTCACTATACCTACGCCGATTACCTCCAATGGCCAGGTGAGCGGCGCTACGAGCTGATCGACGGCGTTGCCTATGTCAAGGAGCCGCCTGCGCCTTCCCCGCTTCATCAGGGAGTCGTCGGCGAGCTTTACCATCAACTCCGGACGGCGCTCGGGCAGGGACCCTGTCGTGTCTACATCGCCCCCTTCGATGTCCGGTTGCCGAAGTCCGGCGATATCGACGCGAAGGCCGAAACGGTGGTCCAGCCCGATCTGCTGATCGTGGGCGATGTTCGACGGATCGACAGTCGCGGGCTCCGGGGCCCGCCAGACTGGCTCGCCGAAATCCTGTCGCCGAGCACGGCTGCTCACGATCAGGTCGTCAAGCTTCCAAGATACGAGAGCGCTGGCGTACCCGAAGTCTGGCTCGTGAGTCCCGCCGATCGTACTGTCGCAATGTATCGTCTCGAAAACGGTCGCTACGGACGACCCGTTATCCAGGAACTCACGGGCCGGTCATCACTCTGCGCGGTGCCGGGTGTCTGCGTTGACTGGGATCCTCTGGTATCGGGATCGACCCTGGCTGACTAGCGTGTAAGGGCCAGGTGCCGATCACCGCAGTCCCTGGGCTCAGTATCGATTGGGACCGATTGCTATTGCGATTGACCTGATCGGAATGCATGGTGGGCGCGTCACGAGCGAGTGAGCACTCACCATGATGGTTCATCTGATCGACGGGACCTATGAGCTGTTCCGTCACTTCTACGGTCTGCGTCGCTTCACGAAGGGCGAGGACAAGCGTTACGGGGCGGCGGTGGGCGTCCTCAATACCGTCCTGAAGATGATCGAGGACGGCGCAACGCATCTGGGCGTCGCGACCGACCATGTCATCGAGTCTTTCCGCAACGACCTCTGGAGCGGTTACAAGACTGGCGACGGCATCGATCCCGCGCTCCTCTCGCAGTTTCACCCGCTCGAGGATGCGTTAGCCGCAATGGGAGTAGCGGTGTGGCCAATGGTCGAGCTGGAGGCGGACGACGCGCTCGCTTCTGCGGCGCACTTGGCGTCGCAGGATCCGCAAGTGCAAAAGGTGTGTATCTGGACCCCCGACAAGGATCTCGGTCAGTGCGTTAAAGACGATCGCGTCGTGCAGGTCGATCGTAAGACCAACGCCATCCGCAATGCCGACGCAGTACGAGCGAAGTTCGGGGTGGGGCCCGAGCTCATTCCGGACTATCTGGCGCTCGTCGGGGACACTGCCGACGGGTATCCCGGCATCGATGGCATCGGAGCCAAGGGCGCTGCAAGCCTTCTGACGCGGTACGGCCGCATCGAGGACTTTCCGGCCCAAGCCCTGGGGGAGCGACGCGATCTCGCCCTGTTGTTCAAGAAGCTGGCGACCCTGCGAACCGATGCAGCGTTGTTCGCAGAAATTGACGAGCTCCGGTGGAATGGGCCGCTCGAGAGCTTTCCCGCACTGGCGCAGCGCTTTGAGGATCCTAAGCTGCTCGCGCGGGCCGAGAAGGCGGCGCGATCCTTATCTGCCTGACGGTTGGGAGCACTCCGCAAGCGCCGCGCGCAGCTCACGCAGTCTCGGTGGCTTTGAGAGCACACGGTCCACATGAGCCGGCGCGTCACCTTCGGCGATCATCTTTTTCCCCCAGCCCGTCAGGAGAATGACGGGAGTGGAAGGTGAGGTGGCTTTGACGGCGCTCGCGACGCGACGGCCGTCGACATACGGCATTCCCAGATCGGTGACGACCACGTCAAACGGCTGATTGCTGCTCTGCGCGTTGCGGAAGGTGAGAATCCCCTCTTCACCGCCATTCGCGGTGATGATCGCGTGGCCGTCCACCCCCAGGGTGTCACTTAGAGACTTGAGAACGATCGGGTCGTCGTCCACGATGAGGATTCGCAGGTTGGCGGCCGGTGCCGCGATGGCGGCCGGTTGTTCTTCGGCTACCACGTACCGCGCGGCAAACTTCAGTAGCACACTCGTTCCCCTGCCTACTTCGCTGCGGATATCGATCTCGGCGCTGTGCCGTTGCACAACGCCGTACACCATCGCGAGACCCAGGCCGGTGCCGCGCTCACCTTTGGTGGTGAAGAACGGCTCCAAACATCGCTTCCGGGTCTCCTCGTTCATGCCGATGCCCGTGTCGAGGACTTCCAGTTGCACGGACCCGCTCGAGTCGTGTCCCGTGCGCAGGGTCAAAGTACCGCCCTGCGACATGGCGTCGACGGAATTGAAGACCAGGTTCGTCAGCGCTTCCCGGATTTCGCTTTCGGCCCCCATGACCTGTGGCAGGTCGTTCGCGAGCTCGGTCTGCACGTTGATAACAGTGCCGCTCTGCTGCGGCATGTTGTTCCAACGCGCACGTGTCAGGTCGACGACCTGCTCGATCATCCGGTTCAGCTCCACCGGTGTCAGCGACAGGTTCTGTTCACGCTGACGATAGAATTCGCGCAGCCGCGCTACCGTGTGAGCAACGTCGTCGACGGCACGCTGAATTGTTTCCAGGTATTCCCGAGCGCGTGGGGTCAGCGTCGACTCGCGATCCAGCAGCGTTTCGGTATAGAGCATCACCGGAGAGATCGCGTTATTGATGTCGTGTGCGATCCCGCTCGCCATCTGGCCCAGCGCCCGCAGTCGCTCTTGCTGCAGGACAGCCTGCTGAGTCTGTCGCAGCTCGTCGTAGGCGTCTTTGAGCTCAGCGTTGAGTTGCTCCTGGCGAGCGGCTGCGGCAGCCAGTTGTGCCGTACGCTCCTCGACCCGTCGCTCGAGTTCTGATTCCCAGGCGCGTCGCTGCTGTGCAAGCTCGACATGCGTCCGGACGCGCGCCAGTAGCTCTCGCGCCGAGAATGGCTTCATCAGATAGTCGTCCGCTCCCGCGGCCAGTCCCTCGACCGTCGATTCCTCACCAGCCCGAGCCGATAGCAGGATCACTGGCAACCTGCGAGTGCGCTCGTCGGCGCGCAGCGCCTTGAGCAGCCCGAAGCCGTCCAGGCGCGGCATCATCGCATCCGACAGCACTAAATCGGGTAGCCGGTCCCGGACCGCCTCGAGTGCTGCTTGGCCGTCGCCCACGGCGATGACTTCGTAGGCTGGCGCCAGCAGGCGAGAGACGTAGTCCCGCATGTCGGTGTTGTCGTCTGCCCAGAGGATGCGGGGCCGGGGGCGGCCCGACGGCAAGGTAAACGAGTCTGATGTGTTGGGTGTGTTTCTTCCGTGCGGATGTTCTACAACGTCCTCACTCACCGAAGTCGGGAGCCAATGTAGCGCCTCCTGCACGTACGCCTCACGGGTACCACCTTGGGCGCCGAGTTGCCTGACGGCGATCTTCTCCGCGGGCAAATGTACGAGTCCTGTTGGCACGCTGACGGTGAAGCGGCTTCCATGGCCCACTTCGCTTTCCACCCGAATCGATCCGCCGTGGAGTTGGACCAGCTCCCGGACCAGCGACAAACCGATGCCAGTCCCTTCATGAGTGCGGGATGCGGTCCCGCGGACTCTGTGAAACCGCTCGAATAGTCGGGGAATTTCCTCTTGTGGAATACCGACTCCGCTGTCTTGTACGGAGAGCTCGACAGTCTGCCCCTTCGGGGCGAGACGGACCGTGAGGCCTCCTTGGAACGTGTGCTTGAACGCGTTGGACAGGAGATTGAGGACGATCTTCTCCCACATCTCTCGATCGACGTAGATCGGCTCCGGGAGCGCAGGGCAGTCGATTGTCAGGGTGAGCCCGCCGCGCTCGACCGCCGAATGGAAGCTGCTGGCCAATTCGGCCGTCAGCTTGGCCAGGTCCGTGGGTTCGAACAGCGCTTGGGTTCTCCCGGCTTCGATGCGCGCGAAATCCAGAAGAGAGTTGACCAGCTTCAGCAGTCGCAGGCTGTTGCGATGAGCAATCTCCAAGCGCGTGCGCCGCGGCGTGAGTAGGGCATGTGCGCTGTCCGCCAACTCATCTTCCAACGGCCCCAGCATGAGCGTGAGCGGCGTACGGAACTCGTGACTGATGTTGCTGAAGAACGCAGTCTTCGCGGCATCGAGCTCCGCCAGCTTCGCATTCGCCTCACGAAGCTCGCGAACCACGCCCGAAAGCTCGTTGCTGCGCCGCAGGACCTCGCGTTCCATTTCGCGATTGCGGCCTCTGAGTTCGTCTCCTACCTCACTGACCCGAACCATCTCGGTGATGTCCTCAACGCGATGGAGGATGTACAACAACTCGCCGGACGGCGACAAAACCGGCAGATTCTTCGGGCTCCAATAGCGTGCTTCGAATGATCCGTCCGGACCCCGGATGTCGTACTTCTGGACCGGCATCGAGTCTGCCTTGCGGGTACTGACCACGCGGTCCAGGGAGGAGCGCAGATTGCTGGTTCCCGTGGCGCCGGGGTCATCGGGGTTGTCGGGGAAAACTTCAAACAGACCGCGGCCGAGGGTGTCGCGGCCGGTGTGAGTGATCCGAAACCGGGCGGCCGATGCGGCCACCATGGTGTACCGGGGCGCATCGGGCAACAGCACGAGCAGCACGTCCGGCGATTCCTCGAACAGAAGCCGGAAGTCGAGTTCTTTATTCATCGGGCAGGAGTTTGCCTGAGGAGGCGCGCCGCGCGGAAGGTTTGGCCGCAGCGCGGATGTCAGCTCAGGGCGATCGCCATTTGCATCGTTTTCGTCGCCGCCGGCGGCACGATGAAGACTCCGGGTTTGGAATGAAAATCCCCGCTGAATCCCTGCGGGTCGGCGATGCCTTGCCACGGCTCGATGCAAACGAACCCTGCGCCGGGCTTGCTCCAGATCCCCAGATAAGGGCTGTCAGGAATCCCGATCCGAATGCGCGGGCCTTCTGAGGCGCCGTAGGTCACCTCACGACTGCGCACCTGGTCGAGGATCAGGGCATCGTTGGCAAACAGCTCATCTCGCAGTGCAAGGCGTCGACCTTCAATCGGGGTCGCAATCCGTTCTGCGCTCAAGAGTCCGGCGCCGTTGAGTCGTCGCACCGTGTCGGGCTCATCGCACGCGAATTCGATGAAGTGCGAGGATCGGGCCTGCCCGTAGGGAAGCGGCCAAAGAAAAGCGGGGTGGTACCCCAGACTCGCCGGCATGTCCTCCTCGCTGACATTGCGCACCGTCGTCGTCAGCGTGAGCGAGGCTCCCGCAAGCGCGAACTCGACGTCCAACTCGAAGCGAAAGGGGTAGACCGCCAGGGTTTCAGCATCGGCCTGCAGTCGAAATAGCGCGCGTGCCGCGCTGATCGCGATCACCTGGAAGCGCCGATTTCGGGCAAATCCGTGTCGAGGTAGCTGGTAGGTGCGCGAACCGAGGCGGTAGCTGCCGCCGGCAAGGGTTCCGACAATAGGAAACAGCAGAGGCGCCCGCCCGGACCAGACCGCAGGATCGCCGTTCCACTGGAGATCGGTACCGCGCACGTCGCGTAGCACCGATAGCTGCGCACCCTGCGGATTGATCGCCGCACTGAGCTGAGGGGTGCTCAGGCGCACCCAGTCGTCAGGGAGAGTGGTCACGGGGGGGAGGGCTCGGATGGCCGGGGGGCCTTGATGATAGCCGGCCCCGCCGACGCCGCACCGCTTTGGTATCATTCGCGGTCCCGCGAGGCGCGCGAAGGCCTTGCGCGCGGCAGTTTATCCTATGAATTCAACGAATTGAGGCGGGTCGAGCCAACATGCTGCAACGGATTCGCGACGGCCTGGAAAAGCAGAAATGGCTGACGTACGTGGTGCTGGGCACCCTGGCCGTTATTTTTGCGGCCTGGGGTGCGTACGGAATCGTCAATCTGAGCACCTCCGGGACGTCTTACGCCGCCGAAGCCGGCGGGCAGACGGTCAGTGTCACCGACGCCAGATCTGCGTGGCAGCGTGAGCAGCAGCAGTTCGGAGGCGTCGACCTGCCCGCGCCCCAGAAAGAGATGCTGCAAAATCAACTGCTCGACCAGATGGTGCGGCAGCTGATTCTGATCGATCGGATGCACAGTCTGGGGTATCGCATCAGCGACTCGGACATTCACCAGTACATCCGCCAGGTCCCGCAGTTCCAGGTCGCTGGTCAGTACAACCCGGATGTCGCTCGCGAGATCCTCGCGCGAAACGGGGTGAGCGAGGACACATACGAGTCCCAGGTCCGATCCGATCTGCAGACCCGGCAGCTCGAGAACGCGTTTCTCATTTCGGAGTTTCTGACTCCGGATGAGCTGACACGCATGCACGCGCTCGAGAGCGAGCAGCGGGAAGTTCGGTTCGCGACGGTGCCTGCAGCGAAGTACGAGGCCGAAACGCCCGTAGACGATGCGGCCGTGCAGGCGTACTACAAGGCGCACGAGAAGAGCTACATGACGCTCGAGTCGGCGCACCTGCAGTATGCCGAGTTGCGGCTGGATGCCGTTGCCGCACAGCTGACCGTCAGCGACGCCGATCTGAAGGCCGCCTACGAGAAGAACAAGACCACTTACGTCGAGCCCGAGAAGCGGCATGCGGCGCACATCCTGATCACCGACGAGAAGGACGACGCCGCTGCCAAGAAGCTGGCGGATGAGGTCTATGCGAAAGCCAAGGCCGGCGAGGATTTCGGCGAGCTCGCGAAGAAATACTCCAAGGATCCGGGCTCGGCCGACAAGGGCGGCGTGCTCGACTGGGCGGATCGCAGCAGTTTCGTTGCGCCCGAGTTCAGCGACGCGGCATTCAGCATGTCCCCCGGCGAGATTCACGCGCCGGTGAAGACGCAGTACGGCTATCACATCATCAAGCTGCTCGAGGTCGAGGCGGGAAAGACGCGGACCTTCGAGGAAGCGAAGCCGGAAATCGAAGCGGACTTGAAGCGCAATCGGGCGACCGACCACTTCGGGGAGATCCAGGAACAGTTGCAGCAGCGCCTCGAGCAGGCTGGCGGCAATGCGAGCCTGGATGCGCTCGCCAAGGAATTCAACCTGCAGACCGGTGACGTGCCGGACTTCGTTCGCGGTAGCGGCGGCGGTGCCCTGGGCGCGGCGCAGCCGGTGCAGGATCTCGTATTCGGCGACTCGGCCGTCGCGACGGGCCACATCGGCGGCCCGGTCGTGCTCGGCGAGGACAGGTTGGCCATCGTGAAGGTCGTGGACCACACCATGCCGCACGCCAAGCCGCTCGCCGAGGTTCACGATTCGATCGTGACGCAGCTGCGCAAGGACCACGGCCAGCAGGCGTCATCGAAGGCGGCAGAAGAGGGCGTCGCCAAGCTGAATGCCGGGACGTCGTTCGATGACGTGGCCAAAGGGCTCGGCGTTGCGGCCGAGCCGGCGAAGTTCGTGGGCCGCAACGACCCATCGGTCCCCACTGAAGTACGCACGCTGGCCTTCAATGTGCCCAGGCCGGCCGCCGGAAAGACGGCGTACCGCACGGCACGCCTGCAGGATGGCGGCGCCGCTATTGTGGCGGTCAGCGCGGTTCGGTCCGAACCGACCGCCGCTCAGGACAAGCAGGCCGAGGCCTCACGCACACAAGAGGCAAGCGAGCGTCACGCGGCGGCGGGCTTCAGCGCCTACGTCGACGAACTGGGCCGGACGACGGTCGTGAAGAAGAATCTGAAGGCGTTCGAGTAGCGCACAGGACTGGTGCGGCTCCTGGCCTTCGCGGGCATCCCAGGCTGAAGCACGTCTGTCAGGCGCTGCGCCTATTGCCCCGTTTCGTTAAATTCCTTTATTGCGAATATTTCATATAAAGAATATAATGCACCTGAGAGGAGGTGCCCGATGAGCATCACATCTGATCGCGTCGAACTGAGTGACCTCGATGCCGAATTGCTTGCTCAAGCCAGCCGGCTGATGAGTGAGGCGCTGGATCGCTCGGAAGCACGCACAATTGCACTTGTCGAGGAAAAGGCTGACGGTAGCGACGCCGCACGCCTCGAGGTTCCTCCGGCAACACTGCGGTTGCTTTCGCAAATCCTCGCGCTGATGGCGCGTCAGCAGACCTTTATCCTCTCCCCGGAATCGTCGGAACTGACTACGAAGCAGGCTGCCGAGGTACTCGGCGTCTCGCGTCCGTTTCTGATCCGTGTCTTGGAGTCAGGGCATATCCCGTTTCGCAAGGTGGGCCGTCATCGTCGAGTCCTGATGAAAGACGTGCTGGCTTATAAAAAGACCATGCAGGTCAAGAGTCGGGCAGCGATGGATGAACTTGTGCAGCTCAGCGAGGAAATGGGTGGATACGACCTCTGATGGTCTCCTTCGATCGATTCACGGTCGTGCTGGACGCGTGCACGATATTTCCGATGTTGCCACGCGACGTGCTGCTAACACTGGCGGCCCACGAGTTCTTTAGCCCGAAGTGGTCTCCGCGAATTCGCGCCGAATGGACGCGTAATCTGGTGGTTCGCATGAAAGAGAGGTCACTTGGTGGTGATCCTCAGAAAGCGGTCAACCGTATCACCGCGGTTATGAAGGAAGCGTTTCCAGATGCAGAAGTTGAGACGGAAGTTCCCGAGCCAGCCGTCCTCGCGCCCGTAAGTCCTAAAGATCGGCACGTTGTCGTTACCGCGATGGCCGCGCGTGCCGACGCGATTGTCACGTTCAACGTTAAGGACTTCGCGGCCAGTCACCTTAAGGAGAGTCTGGAGATCGAGATCATCCATCCGGATGATTTCGTCATGGACCTGGTTGATCTCAACGAGAAGCGGGCGGTTGCGGCGTTTCGTGTCCGCCGATTGCAACTGTCTGGTTTGGTCCAGACTTCGTTCTGGGTCAGTACGCAAGACGTGGCTGCACTGATCTGATGTTCGAGTGAGCCCGCCCGAGCGTGCCCCTTTCCAGGTGCGTGGCTTTGACAGTACCTGGTGGCGCAGCAGAATCCGAGCAGGACAGTCGTCGGCGTCTATTCTTCCTGCGGAAAGCTCATCCCGACCGTGCTGAATCCACTGTCGACGTAGAGAATCTCGCCGGTGACGCCGGCCGCGAGATCCGAGCACAGGAATGCCGCGGCGTTGCCGACATCTTCCAGCGTCACGTTGCGACGCAACGGCGCTACCTCGGCAACGCGGTTCAACATGCTGCGGAAGCCCGCGATGCCGGCCGCTGCGAGCGTCCTGATCGGACCCGCGGAGATTCCATTCACGCGAGTTCCCCCTGGGCCGAGGTCTGCGGCGAGGAACCGAACGTTGGCTTCGAGGCTGGCTTTCGCTAGGCCCATGACGTTGTAGTTGGGTATGGACCGGACCGCGCCAAGGTAGGACAGGGTCAGCAACGCGCCCTTTCGCCCGCTCATCAAGGGCTGAGCGGCGCGGGCCATCGCGGTGAGGCTATAGCTCGAGACATCGTGCGCGATTCGGAAGGCTTCGCGAGACGTATTCGTCGTGAAGCTGCCAGCGATTGCCTCGCGAGGAGCGAAGGCGATGGCATGTACGACGATGTCGATGTTGTCCCACTCGCGCTTGATGGCGTCGAATGCGCTCCCGACCTGATCGTCGTTCGTCACGTCCAGAGGCACGTGCAGCTTGGAGCCAAGGGATTCGGCTAAGGGGACGACGCGCTCCTTCATCTTGTCGTTGGGGTAGGAGAACGCGAGTTCAGCCCCTTCCCGATGAAATGCCTGAGCGATGCCCCAGGCAATGGAGCGTTCACCTGCCACGCCTGCGATCAAGGCGCGCTTGCCAGCCATAAATCCCATCTGTCATGCCTCCGGGCCCCAGGATGGGGGCCGGAGGCAAGTCTAACGGAGTGGGACGGCCTATGCGGCGAGTTGCCGTGGGGGGCGGCTCGCGATGCGTAGCGGTATGACAGTGACGGGCGTGGCGTCGGTGGCGACCGCGCTAGCTCCTCGGCCGCCGCGCGGGCTCAGCCGTGGCCGGCGACGCGGATCGTCAGTTTCTGGCCGGGGACGATGGCGCTCTTGGAGGCCATGCTGTTCCAGCTGAGGATCTGGGCCACCTTGACCTGGAAGAGCTTCGCGATCTGAGTGAGCGTGTCGCCGGTCCGGACGGTGTAAGTCACCTTCCGGGAGGGGCCATGGCTCCCGGCGGCCTCGTTCTCGGACTGCGTGACGGACGCCACCTGGGCCGAGGAGGGAGCGACCAGCTTGATGCGCTGACCGGCCTTCAACTTGTCCCCGGGGTGCATGCCATTGAGAGAGGCCAGCGTATTGACGTCCACACCGGTGCGGCGAGCAATCGCCCAAAGGGAGTCACCGGCATGCGCGACATGGATGCGGATGTGCGGACGACGCATCCCGCGGACCCGCCCATCAACCCGAGCCGCCGCCAACATCACCTTCGGAGGCAACTCGACATTGGCCGTGGGAACCCGCAAATCCACCCCAACGGTCAACGCGCCTGTTGGCACGTCATTTAGCTCGCGAATCACGTTAGCCGTCGTACGGAAGTGCTTCGCGACAGAGGCGACTGTGTCGCCATGGCGGACCCGGTAGTGAGTTGCGCGCATGCGCTCGTCATCCGAGAGCTGCCCGATGTTCTGTGTGAAAACCTGCGCGCCATCCACGGGCAACAGCAGGAAGTTCGGCCCCGTGGGGTCTGTGGCCCAGCGATGGTAAGCGGGATTCAACTCGTAAACTTCCTCCGGGGTGACCCCGGCGACCTCGGCAGCGACCCTCAGGTCCATCTGTCCCTTGGTCTCGACGCGAGCGAAGTACGGTTGGTTTGGAATCGGGCTGATGACCAGGCCCAGACTCTCGGGGTCCAGCACGAGACGGCGCATCGCCAGCAGCTTGGGCACATAGGCCTGCGTTTCCTTCGGCAGTCGCAGACTCCAGAAATCGATCGGACGGCCCGCCGTCTGATTGATCTCGACGGCCCGCTCGATGGCCGCCTCTCCGCAGTTGTATGCGGCGATGGCCAGCAGCCAGTCGCCGTTGAACTCATCGTGCAGCGCCTGGAGATAGTCCAGCGCTGCGCGGGTGGACTCGACCACGTCGCGGCGGCCGTCGTACCACCAATCCTGCTTCAGGCCGAAGCGCGAGCCCGTGTCGGGAATGAACTGCCACAGCCCGGAAGCCCGGGCACGGGAGTAGGCGTAAGGCTCGAAGGCGCTCTCGACCACGGGAAGGAGGGCGATCTCGAGGGGCATCCCACGAGCTTCGAGCTCCGTGACGATATGGTAGAGGTAAAGCTCGGAGCGCCCGAAGGCGCGCTCGAGATAATCCGGATTGTTGACGAACCAGTTGAGCTGCTGCTCGATGGCGCGATTCTGCGACGCGTCGAGCTTGAAGCCGTTGCGCATGCGATCGAAGAGATCGGCATATTGCGCGGGCTTGATGCCGGCAACCGATTGGGCGGCCGCGACCTCGTTGTCCTCGGGAGCCTGGTCAGTCGGGGCGCGGGCCTGCGCGTATGGGCTGCTCTCGGAGGGGCTGCCGTCGGAGGGAGTCGTTTGAGGGGTGCTCGCCGGCGGTGCCGCTCGAGCGGCTTCGGGCGCGGGCGGCTGTACCTTCAGGACGCGTGAGTGTTCGGCGGGTGCATGGGCGCACCCGGCAATCGCCAGTGTTCCCAGCAAAACCAGGGTTCCCTGCAAAACCCGCCCGGCGAGAGAAAAGTTACGCCCGCGTCGAACTGCTTCGTTCGCCAAGTCTTAAGATCCTCGATTGTCGCCGAAGGCTATCCCGTAAGGGCGCATTCGGATTCAGCGTTAATCTGCCGCCGGTTTTGCCGGGGCATTTAACGGCGTGCTAACTTCGTCCCGCGCCTTGGGCCATGGCGAAAAGGCGGGTCCCCTCAATCTGTCTTTCAGGACGCTACGGGTTCGAGCCCCGAAATTTAACCGGTCCTTTCACATTATTGCCAGTCCCCCACCGTGCCAGTTCGCATTTCACGCATTTCGGACCGGAACGCCGCACTGGATGCCTGGTGGCAGGAGCCGCTGGGACGGGCCCTGCTGGCGGCGGAGTCCGAACTCCTGGGCGAGGCCTTGGAGGACGTCTTCGGTTGGGAACTCCTCCAGGTTGGCGCGTGGGGCAATTCGCGGGAACTACTAGCGTGTAGCCGGACCCGGCATCAGACAATCGTGGCCGCCGCTGGGTTTCATAGCGGAGCCGATATTGTTGGGCGACCGTCGCAATTGCCCGTCACCAGTGACTCCATTGATGCCGTGCTTTTGCCGCACACCCTCGAGTTTGCGGCCGATCCGTATGCGATCGTCCGTGAGGTCGATCGAGTTCTGGTTGGCGAGGGAAATCTGATCGTCCTGGGCTTCCGGCCCTGGAGCTTGTGGGGTTTGCGCGCGGGTGCCAGTCGCACTGGATTTCCGCCCACTCTCCGGCGCGTGCTTCCCGAGCGCCGTATTCGGGACTGGCTGGTTTTGCTGGGATACGAAGTTGTCGCTTCGCAGCGTTACCTCTTCTGCAGCCCGTGGGGCTCGGGCCTGGCCAGCGGCGAGCCGACGGCCCGAATCCTGCGGCGCGGCCTGATGCATCCCTTGCCTGGCAGTGCCTACCTTTTGAAGGCCCGCAAGCGGGTCTACACGATGACGCCGATTCGGCCGCGATTCCGGCAGAAGCCGGCCGTGGTAACGGGTCTGGTCAAGCCGACCACGCGCTCTCAGACATGAATGGCCTCCGACCCGGCGCCCGCACTATTGCGGGCGCTCGCTGCGGTATTGCGGCGGGGTACGCGAATGCGCGAGCGGTGCTCGCGTGAGCATCGTCGATATCTATGCCGACGGCGCCTGCCGCGGTAACCCCGGGCCCGGGGGGTGGGGTGCCACACTGAGCTTCGGCGACAGCGAAAAGGAACTCTCGGGCGCCGAGCCGCAGACGACGAACAATCGAATGGAACTGACGGCGGTGATTCGCGCACTCGAGGCGCTCAAGAGGCGCGTCGAAGCCCGTGTCTATACGGATTCTGAATACGTCCGACGTGGAATGACGGAATGGGTCGCCGGCTGGA
The DNA here is from genome assembly GCA_036499585.1 of Steroidobacteraceae bacterium. Classification (GTDB taxonomy): domain Bacteria; phylum Pseudomonadota; class Gammaproteobacteria; order Steroidobacterales; family Steroidobacteraceae; genus 13-2-20CM-66-19. The sequence continues at coordinate 28,987 of DASYDM010000008.1, read as the reverse complement.
AAGCCCGCGGCTGGCGGACTGCCGACCGCAAGCCCGTCAAGAACCAGGACCTCTGGGAAGAGCTGGAGGCCCTGGCGGCAAAGCATCGAATCGAGTGGCACTGGGTCAAGGGGCACTCGGGGAACCCGGGCAACGAGCGGGTTGACCAGCTGGCCAATGAGGCCATCGACGCGATGCTGGGACGGTGATAGGTCGACGCGTGATGCCGCGCGCGCTTTGACCGCGGAGGGAGGGGGACGCGCGGGACCCTCTGTGAGGTCCGACACTTGCTAGGCTAGGCAGCACGGATCCCGCCGCTATCCTCGTGCGTTGTACGCCTGCGTAGCCTAGGGGATGCCTCCCGGGCTTCGGCCCATTTTTGCAGACTACAGTACACTCGCTTTCATGCGTCAAATCGTCCTCGATACTGAGACAACCGGTCTGGAACCGGAGTTGGGTCACCGGATCATCGAAGTCGGCTGCGTCGAGCTGCTGAATCGCCGCGCCACGGGCCGCCGGTTCCATCGCTACATCAATCCGGACCGCGAGATCGACGAGGGCGCGTTGGCGGTGCACGGCATTTCCCGCGCTGAGCTGGAAGGCAAGCCACGTTTCGCTGAGATCGCCGACGAGCTGTGTGAGTTCATCTCCGGGGCCGAGTTGGTCATCCACAACGCCGCCTTCGATATCGCTTTTCTGGATGCCGAGCTGGCACGGCTGAGTGGCCGGCTGCCGTCGGCTTCCTCGTTGTGTACGGTGTTGGATACGCTCGCCCTCGCACGCGAGATGCACCCGGGCCAGCGCAACAATCTCGACGCGCTTTGCAAGCGCTACGACATCGACAATTCGCGCCGGGAACTGCACGGCGCGCTGCTGGATGCGCAGATTCTCGCCGACGTCTACCTGGCGATGACCGGGGGCCAGAGCCTGCTCGCGCTGGGAGAGTCCGGCGCGCCGGCCCTGGCCGCCGGCGGCAGAGCGATTCGGATCGTGGTCAGGCCGACTGCGGCGCTACGGGTCATCGTTGCTTCGAGTGCCGAGCTCGAAGCGCACGAGAGCATGTTGAAAATAATCACGAAGGCGAGTGGAGGTCTCTGTCTGTGGCAGCAGAGCACCCCTGCGGAGAAGAATATCTCGCGCGCCTGAGCGGATCTTGCGGCGGGCGCTGCCCTGCGGTCGTCGCTGTCATCGAGTTCTGAACGGAGAAATTGTGCTCAATCTGCGCAAATGTCGTATTGGCGTCGTCGGTCTGGGGTATGTCGGTCTGCCGCTGGCAGTTGAATTCGGCAAACATTTCGACACGGTGGGGTTCGACGTCAAAGCAGCGCGAATCGCCGAACTCGAGGCGGGCCGCGACAGCACGCTGGAGACTACGCGCGCCGAACTCAAAGCGGCGACCGGGCTGACCTTCACCAGCAATCTGAAGGATCTCAAGACTTGCCGTGTCTTCATCGTCACGGTTCCGACCCCCATCGACGAGTACAAGCGCCCGGACCTAACTCCTTTGGTACGCGCCAGCGAAAGTGTCGGTAAAGTTCTGAAGAAGAACGACGTCGTCATCTACGAATCCACTGTGTACCCGGGGTGCACGGAAGAGGTCTGTGTTCCGATCCTGGAGCGCGAGTCAGGGTTGAGATTCAACGTCGATTTCTTCGCGGGCTATAGCCCTGAGCGGATCAATCCGGGCGACAAGGAGCACCGGCTCACTACCATCAAGAAAGTGACGTCCGGGTCTACCCCTGAAATAGCGGAATTCGTCGATGCCCTGTACGGCACGATCGTGATGGCCGGAACCCACAAGGCTTCCAGTATCAGGGTCGCAGAGGCGGCCAAGGTGATCGAGAATACGCAGCGCGACGTCAACATCGCCCTGATCAACGAGCTAGCGCTGATCTTCAACCGTCTCGGGATCGATACGGAGGAGGTGCTAAATGCAGCCGGCAGCAAATGGAATTTCCTGAAGTTCACACCGGGGCTCGTGGGCGGACACTGCATTGGCGTCGACCCGTACTACCTGACCCACAAGGCCCAGGAGATTGGCTACCACCCGGAAATGATCCTGGCTGGCCGGCGTCTGAACGACAACATGGCTCTGTACGTCGCCGGTGAAATCTCCAAGTTGATGGCGAAGAAGCGCATTCACGTCAACGGCGCACGGGCGCTGGTGCTCGGTCTGACCTTCAAAGAGAACTGCCCCGATATCCGTAACTCAAAAGTCGTCGACGTCGTGCGCGAACTGGAGAAGTTCGGCGCGAAAGTCGACGCCTACGACCCGTGGGTCGATGCAGCCGAATGTAAACACGAGTATGGGCTACGTCCGATCCGGACACTGACCCCACGCACCTATGATGTTGTGGTTGTGGCCGTGTCGCATCGCGAGTTCCGGGAACTCGGTGCGGCCGGCGTGCGCAAACTGTGCAAAAAGAACCACGTGGTCTACGATATCAAGCACGTGTTTCCTGCGTCGGCAACGGATGGGCGATTGTGAAGTATTTGTTGACAGGGGCGGCTGGGTTCATTGGCTTTCATACAACCAAGAAGCTTTTGGCACGCGGCCACGAAGTTGTCGGTCTCGACAACTTGAATGACTATTACGACGTTACGCTCAAGCAGGCGCGTCTCGCACAACTGCAAGAGTTGTCGTCCTTCAGGTTCGTAAAGCTGGATCTTGCCGACGATGCGGGTATGGCGGCGTTGTTTGCAAGTGAAAAGTTCGGCCGGGTGGTGCACCTTGCGGCGCAGGCCGGTGTGCGCTACTCGTTACAGGATCCTCACGCCTACGTGCGCAGCAACGTGACGGGAACCCTGAACGTCCTGGAAGGATGCCGCCACAATGGTGTGGAACACCTGGTCTACGCATCCACCAGCTCGGTGTACGGCATCAACACCAACATGCCGTTCTCCGTCCACAACATCGCCGACCATCCGTTGTCGCTCTACGCGACGACGAAACGCTCCAACGAGCTGATGGCGCACAACTACTCGGCGCTGTTCAAGCTGCCCACCACCGGGCTACGTTTCTTCACGGTGTACGGTCCGTGGGGCCGGCCAGATATGGCGCTGTTTCTATTCGCGCGCAACATCCTGGAAGGCAAGCCAATCGACGTCTTCAACAACGGCAACCACAAGCGCGACTTCACGTTCGTGGAGGACATTGCCGAGGGAGTAGCGCGTGCGTCGGAGCGCGTCGCGCAGCCGAACCCCGATTGGGACAGCAGCCGCCCCGACCCGGCCAGCAGCAGCGCGCCGTTCCGGGTCTACAACATCGGCAACAATGCCCCGGTGCCGTTGATGCGTTACATCGAGGTGCTCGAGGACTGCCTGGGACGCAAGGCCACGAAAAACTTCCTGCCCCTGCAGCTCGGGGACGTACCCGAGACCTTCGCGGATATCGACGACCTGGTGCGGGACGTCGGTTACCGGCCTTCGACCTCGGTGGAAGAGGGGGTGCGGCGCTTTGTCGAATGGTTCAAGGACTACTACGGCTACAAGAATTGATCTCGAGGGATGTCACGCGCTGTCCGGACCAGCGTGCGTGCTGGCTCCGGGCGCCTGCTCGAGTTTTTCCGCCAGCCACATCTTGATCAACGACTGTCGGGTAACACCGAACCGCCGGGCGTGCCGATCGATCGATTGCACCATCCAGACGGGGAAGTCCACGTTGACGCGTTTGGCCTCGAGGCCCGGACGCGTGGCCTTGCCAAGATCGAGCTGATCGATGACGCTCTCGCCCGCATCGAACTTCTGATCAAACTTCGTCGCCTTCATAGATCGCCACCTCGTCGTCACGTGCGCGCCTGACGGAGATCAGCCGAATGCTCTCTCCGCGATGTGTCACTACTGCGGTCCAGTGGTTCGAGCCGATCATTCCAATCACGAGCGACCTCGGCTCGTCCGTGGACCGAGCTGGAACCTCCACGCGCCTGGGGTCGTCCCACAACGCCTGTGCTTCCTCGAAGTCGATGTCGTGCTTGGTCTTGTTGATCGCGCTCTTACCCTGGTCGTATTCGAAATCCACGTACCCCTCGATAGGGGTATAGGAAAGGTATAGTTAATATACCATCATCCGCCGGATCACGCGCTATCCGCACTGTTAAACTGCGCGCCGTCCCATTCTGGCCGGAGTCGTTCCCGTCGTGACCAAGTCCCCGCCGCAACCGCGCATGCAGGTCCCTCTTCTGGACCTGAAGCCCCAGTACCGGCCTCTCGAGGCTGAACTCCAGGCCGTCATCCAGAAGGTCTGCGCCAGCCAGTATTTCATCCTTGGCCCCGCGGTGAAGGAGCTCGAAGCGGGGATCGCCGCCTACAGTCAGTGCAAGTTCGGCATCGGCGTCTCCTCGGGGACGGACGCCCTGTTGCTGGCGCTGATGGCGCTCGGGATAGGCCACCAGGACGAGGTCATTACCTCGCCGTTTACGTTCTTCGCGACCGCCGGGACGATCACCCGGGTCGGGGCACGGCCGACCTTCTGCGACATCGATCCGGTCACGTTCAATCTGTCGCCCGTGGCGGTCGAGCAGTTCATTGCCAAGCACTGCGAGCGCCGGGGAGGGGATCTGGTCAATCGCAATACGGGAGGTCGGATCAAGGCGCTCATGCCAGTGCACCTGTACGGCCAGGTTGCGGACATGCAGCCGCTGCTCGAGACGGCGCGGCGCCACGGTCTGAAGATCATCGAAGACGCAGCGCAGGCGATCGGATCTGAGGACGGCGATAAGAGGAGAGCGTGCAGCTTCGGCGACGTCGGCTGCCTTTCGTTCTTTCCGACGAAGAACCTGGGAGCATTCGGCGACGCCGGCATGTGCGTAACCAACGACGCGGCGCTCGCGGAGAGAATGGATATCCTGCGCGTGCATGGTGGCAAGCCCAAGTACTACCACTCGCTGATCGGGGGGAACTTCCGCATCGACGAGCTCCAGGCCGCGGTGCTGAACGTCAAGTTCAAGCACTTGGACGAATGGACCGAGGGACGGCAGCGCAACGCGGCGTTCTACAACGGTGCATTCGGTCGCGCCAAACTGGGCAACACCGTGGAAACGCCGCATGCCACGCTTGGTTATCGGCACATCTACAATCAGTACGTCATTCGCGTCCAAGACCGGGACGCGTTGCGTGAGTACCTTGGCGCAGCGGGAGTCGGTGCGGAGATCTACTACCCGGTGCCGCTGCACCTGCAGGGCTGCTTCGCCTATCTCGGACACAAGGCGGGTGATTTCCCGCAATCCGAGCGCGCCGCCGCCGAAACTCTGGCGCTACCGATTTTCCCGGAACTGAGCGAAACGCAATTACAATACGTCGTCGATACCATCGTCAGCTTTTACCGCGAGTAAACCAGCGATGACGTCCGCAACGACCTCGGGGCCGGTGACCACCGTGTGGGCTGATCTAACTGATCATGCAGATCGACTGAGCTCAGTTCCAACTTCAGAGCTGTTTGCGCGCGATCCTGGCAGATACGAGCGGTTCTCGCGCGAGGCTGCGGGATTGTTGCTGGACTTTTCCAGGCAGCGTGTCGACGAGGTCGTTCTCGCCAAACTTACCGAACTCGCGGACGCAGTTGGCTTGCGAGAGCGTACCGAGGCGATGTGGCGCGGAGACCATATCAACAGCACGGAAGATCGTGCGGTCCTGCACGTCGCATTGCGACAGCCCGTCGGTGCCGGAATCGGTGGACGCGAGATCGAGCAGACGGTCATGCGCGAACGCGAGCGCATGCTCGGGTTCGCCGAGTCGGTCCGCGCCGGCCAGATCGTGGGCAGCTCCGGCAAGCCGTTTCGGACGGTGGTCAACATCGGCATCGGGGGCTCCGATCTGGGGCCCGCGATGGCGGTGCTGGCCTTGCGCAACTACACCACCGGCGCTCCCGACTGCGAATTCGTTTCCAACGTGGACGGCTGTCATCTGACAGACGTCCTCGACGCGGCGGACCCGGCCACGACGCTTTTCATCATCGCCTCCAAAACGTTTACGACCTTGGAGACGCTGACCAACGCGCGCACCGCGCGGGCATGGCTCAGCGGTAAATTGGGTGAGAAAGCCGTCCGCGAGCACTTCGCTGCCGTTTCGGTCAATCACCAGGCGATGAACGAGTTCGGAGTGCACCCCGACTACCGCTTCGAGATGTGGGACTGGGTCGGAGGGCGCTATTCGATGTGGTCGTCGATCGGCGTCTCGCTGGCGATTGCGATCGGGCGCAACAATTTTCTCGAGTTGCTCGCGGGCGGGCATGCGATGGACGTGCATTTCCGCACGACCCCATGGCAGTCGAACCTGCCGGCGCTGTTGGGTCTGCTGGGTGTCTGGAACATCGATTTCCTGAATCTCCCGACGGTCGCAGTGATGCCGTACGACGACCGGCTACGGCGCTTCTCGGCCTATCTGCAGCAGTTGGAAATGGAGAGCAACGGCAAGTCCACGCAGCTGGACGGCCGGCCGGTCGAGTGTGCCACCGCTGCGGTGATCTGGGGCGAGCCCGGCAACAACGCCCAGCATTCGTTCTTCCAGCTGCTCCACCAGGGGACGCTGCGGGCGTCGCTGGATTTTTTGCTGCCGGCGAAATCCTCATGCAGGAATCAGCAGCATCAAGATCTTGCCATCGCCAACTGCGTGGCGCAGGCCGAGGCGTTCATGGTCGGACAGTCTGCCGAGACCGTGCGCATCGATCTCGAGAAGCACGGGATGGCGCCCGAGAAGATCGCCGCCCTTGTGCCCCACAAGGTTCACCCTGGGAGCCGACCCAGCTCGATCTGCTTGTTCGAGAAGCTCGATCCGATGACGCTCGGGAAGTTGATCGCCCTATACGAGCACAAAGTTTTCACCCAAGGGGTGGTGTGGGGCGTCAATTCGTTCGATCAGTGGGGCGTGGAACTGGGGAAGAAGTTGGCCGAGGGGCTCATTCCGGCGGTGAAGGACCCGGCTGGCGCGTACAACGCAACGCCGGCAATCACGAAGCTGCTTACAGCCGTTGCGAAGTGGCGTGCCTGATTTCGGCCCGCGGGCGCGTCTATTGTGTCGAAAAGATATCGCCCAACTCTGTGCGCGAGCCCGCGCCAGCACTGAAACGGCGCGCCCCGTCCGTCTGCCCGGACCCCTGCGGGCACCCAATTGCGATGGACCATCGGCACGGAGAGGAGGAGTTGTTTCGGACGCGCGGGACAACTGACCTTGAAGGGCCGCGGCGTATCGGTCTAGTGATAACGAACGTTGACAGTTCTTGGCACCGCGCTTAGGCTCGCGCGCGTTCATTGGCTGAACATATCAATTATTCTGACCATGCGCCGCTGCCCTGACTGTTACCGACCCGCGGGCACCAATGGAGGCTCCGCCATCCGCCGTGCTGCCCGCGCAAGTGATTCGCAATATCATGCTGGCAGATGAGGTGACCTACAAACTGATGCGGCTGCTGCAGGCGTATCCAAGCATGAGTCAGCGGGACGCCGCTCGCGAGCTTGGAGTAAGTCTAGGGAAAGTCAATTGTTGCGTGCGTGCCCTCGTGAGCAAGGGCTGGGTGAAGACCGGTCGCTTCAAGAACAGTCACAACAAAGCGGCCTACAGATATTTGCTGACTAGTCGTGGCGCGCAGGTGAAGGCTCGCCTCACTCAGGAGTTCCTGCGAGTTAAGATGGCGGCCTATGAGCAGCTTCGCGCTGAGATTAAGACTATCCGGCAGGACATCGGCCATGGCGGTTGAGGGGCAGGCGCGCTCGCGTTTGGAGGAAAAAGTGAGGCCAGAAGCCGAGTCCGATGAACTCGATCTCGGTACTCTGATTCGAGTTGTCCGGGACGGGTGTTGGTTCATTCTGGTCGTCACCGTGCTGTGCGTCCTCGGGGGGGCTGCATACGCATCCCTGGCTAGGGAGTGGTTTCAGGCTGAGGTGGTGTTGATACAGAGCGAAAGCAAAGGGGCCTCCTCGACCCTGTCGCAGCTCGGTGGCCTCGCGAGTCTTGCTGGCATCAACGTTGGTGGTATCGGTGGTAACGAGCAGGCAGCACTGGCGGTTCTGCGGTCGCGGGAGTTCGCACGCGACTTCATCGAGGATGAGAATCTCCTGCCAGTGGTCCTGTTCGATCAGTGGGATGCGAAAGCCGGCAAGTGGAAGGATTCCGATCCTCGCAGACAGCCCGATATCCGCGACGCAGTCACGATATTCGACAAGTACGTCCGATCGGTGTCCGAGGACCGAAAAACGGGCTTGGTAACCCTCTCCATCACCTGGACGAGCGCCGACACGGCCGCTCAGTGGGCCAACATGTTGGTCGAGCGGGTCAATGCCCGTCTTAGAAAGCAGGCTATCGTAGAGGCGGAAGGCAACATCAAGTACCTGCAAGGCGAGATTGCGGCGACGAGCGTTACGACCTTGCAGCAGTCGATCGGCCGGGTACTCGAGTCGGAGATGCAGAAACTGATGATGGCACGGGGCGCAGAGCAGTTCGCGTTCAAAGTCATCGATAGAGCAACGCCCCCGAAGCGAAGGAGCCGTCCGCAGAGATCCCTGATCATGGCCGCGAGCTTCCTGTTCGGCATGGTGGCTTCCATGGCCGTACTTGTGCTGAGGCGCAAGGCGAGGGTTCGAGATTCGTTCCTTCGCGACCAGCGATGAGTCAGGTGCCGGGAGCGCTGCATGCGCCTGCGAGCAGCACTGATCGCAGCCACAGCGAAATCGTGCGCGGGATTCTATCGGTCGGGACCTTCATCCTGATAGGGAAGCTGGCGGCCGCGGCCAAGGAGATGGTGGTCGCCTGGCGTTACGGCGTCAGTGCCGACGTCGATGTGTACCTGTTTCTTTTCAATCTGATCAACTGGCCGATCAGCCTCTGGGTATCGATACTGACTCCGATCCTGGTACCGATACTCGCGAAAGAAAGATATGAGCGGCACGGGGATCAAGGGCGGTTCCGCGCGGAGCTTACGGGGAGAACGCTGCTCGCCGGCGTCGTAGTCGCGGCCGTGGTTGCGGTCCTGATGGTCGTGTTGCTGCGTACTTCCTTGACCGGATTGCCAACAAGCAGCCTGAGCAAGGCATTCAGACTGCTCACGCCGATGGTGCTGCTGACGCCTTTCGGTTGGCTCATCGGTCTGTTTTCAGTGGTCATGCTCGCCGCGGGCCGGCACGCCAACACGTTACTGGAAAGTGTGCCTGCGATCGTGATCGCTGCGTTGGCGGCGGCATTTGGCAGCTATGGTATCGATGTGCTCGCGTGGGCGACGCTCGCCGGCTACCTCTGTCACATGTTGGCGCTTGCGGTGCCCCTGCGGCACGAGCTGCAGACGCCACGCTATACCGCTGATGCGCCGCAGTGGTCGGCGTTCTGGGCCGGATTCAGCATCATGCTGCTGGGCCAGTGTCTCATGAGTCTTACCACTGTCGCGGATCAGTTCTTCGCGGCGCGACTGTCCGCGGGTGCGCTGGCCTCCTTGGGCTATGCGCAGAGAATACTGGCCCTGATTCTTGGACTGGGCGCCACAGCGGTGGGGCGGGCGACCATCCCTGTCTTGGCGCGCGCCCCGGACTCGGCGTACGCCAACGTGCGTGGCATTACGCTGCGATGGGTGCGAATCGTGTTTGCGGGTGGCCTGGTCGCCATTGCGATCGGCTGGTGGCTTGCTCCTTGGGGCGTGCGTCTGCTGTTCGAACGCGGGGCGTTCACCCCGGGGGATACACGCGCTGTAGTTGCCGTCCTCCGTGCGGGGCTGCTGCAAATGCCGTTCAACTTCTCCGCCGTGCTGTTGTTCTACGCTCTGGCGGGGCGGCGGAAATATATGGCAATAACGCTAGTCGCGTCCGTCGCTTTAATCCTCAAATTGCTGATGAACTCACTGTTGGTGCCTGTGTGGGGGACACAAGGGCTGATGCTCAGTACCGGTGTGATGAATGCGGCGCTGATGTTTATGTATCTCTTGCTGCTGCTACGCGAGAACGACGGGTAATCGTATGAATTCGAGTCTTGGGCCAGGAATAATGCCGCTGGATCGCGATGCATGGGTTCGCCAGATCGGCCTGTGCAACTTCGTCAATGCCTTCTATCAGCTACGGGATATGGCGCAATTCCCGAATGCCAAGCGTGTGCTGATGATCGGGCCGGGTCAGGGGCTCGATCCGGTAGTGCAACGTTGGCGGGGTTATGACGTGACGACCTTCGATCTCGACAGTACGTTCTCTCCGGACATCCTCGGTAGCGTGCATAACATGGACATGTTCGAGGACGGCGCATTCGATGTAGCGATTGCTTCGCACGTCCTCGAGCACCTTCCTTTGGATCATCTGGACGGGGCCCTGGCAGAAATCGCAAGGGTTGCCGAGCACGCGCTGATCTATCTGCCGGTCAACGGCCTGAGTGTGCAGTTTCGGATATCCGCTAACTATAGGGATTGGGACTGGTCGAGAATCATCGATTTACGCAAATGGTGGCGGCGGCCTGGCCTGCAGGACGCGCGCTTCATGGCGGGCGCGCATTACTGGGAGATCGGGGTGCGTGGCTGCTCCAAAAGACAGGTACAGGGGCGGATCGCGCACCATTTCCAGGTGCGAAACGTGTATAGGAATCAGGACTGGAGGCCGAGCATGAATTTCGTGCTGACATCCCATCGCCCGTCGCCGGCTGCGAAGCAGCAGAGCGTCTGAATGCGCTTCATGGTCGTCGACACCTGGGCGAAACACGCCACGGTCGAGCGGATCGGAGCTCATGAGGTCAGGTATTTCTCCCCGCTGCGCTATCTCGGCCGCGAGATGCTGGCCACATATCCAACCGCCGATCACATCGTGTCGCTGCACCGCCGCGGGAATGCCGCTCTGCAGGCCATGCTCGCGGAATTCCTGCGCGCCGGCAGTGATTTCGGCGCGGAGGGTATGGTTGCGCATCTGAATTTCTTTCCGCCCGAATGGTTGGTCGAGCATTGCGATGGTTTCGTGCGAGCCCTAGGGTGCATCGATGATCCGCACAAGACGTACAGCGCCACTCTGCCTGCGGTCTGGGCCTATCATGGTGCCTATTACTGCAGTCCCAGCTATTCCGCGACGAAGCGATTCGCGGATGCGCTTGCGACATTCGGGGTCACGCACACCCATTGGTTCCCGCTTTCGTTCACGAGGCCAACCGCGGAGCTGGTGTCCGCCGTCGAGGCGAGCTGGAGTGCACGGCGCCCCCACGCCCTGTATGTCGGCAAGTGCTATGGCGATAAGGTCGATAAGCTGGCACGTCTGGATCGCGGTATCGGCAGGCGTCTCAATATCTACGGCAAGGATTGGCCGCTGGCCGGACTCGCCGGCTTCCTCGCACCTCTGCGCGGACGCGCGTTCATGCCCAAATGGGTGCGGCCCGTGGACGAGCAGCAGCGCCGCCAGCTCTATCTCAGTTCGCTGATAGGCTTCAACACTCACTGGGGTACGGGCGAAGAGACCGGCAACATGCGCATGTATGAGGTGCCCATGCACGGTGCCATGTTGCTGGCCGACAAGGCTGGATGTGATGCGCACGCGGATATCTTCGAGCCGGATGTCGAGGCGGTCTACTACGGCAGTGTCGAGGAGGCAATCGACAAGTGCCGGTATTACTTCCGTCATCCCCAGGAGGCGATCGCCATTGCGCAGCGGGGGTTCGCGCGCGCACGACGGGACTATGCGCCGGAGAAAGTGCTTGGTGAGCTCCTCGACTGGGCGGCTACATTGAACCGGAAAGCCCGATTCGCAACGGCTCCGCCGCCGGGGTGAGGACCGAGATCTCTGTGCAAGCGCTATTCGTCTTGATTCACCTGGGTCTGCTGGTCTACTTCATCGGCAGGCGGTTCGATCTGTTCACGCTCGCGTTCTATACGTCGACGGTCTACTTTCTCCCAGGATACTTCGGCTACGCTTCATACCAGAATGCGGGAGATCTACAGCAGGATCCACTCGGGTTGCGGATCTACGCATTCTACTTCGCCTACTATGGGCTGCTCTTCCTGTGCGCGCTGCTCGTGCAGGCGCCGCGCGCCGCGTCTGGACCCGGGATGGACTCGGCTTCGCAGAACGCCGTGGGCGGCAGCGAGAGGCTGTTTCATTTCCTGATACTGCTGCGGTGGTCGGTGCCGGTGCTGCTGGTGGCCGCTCAACTGCTCACACCCGGCGGACTCTGGCAGGAAGACAAGCAGGATCTGCTCGACAGCGCTTCAATGGCGTATCCGATGTTCCAGAACGGCGCTTTCGTTTACCTGGTCATCGCCGTCGTGCGCAAGAGCCGGCTGGATGGCCTGCTCGGCGCAGCTTACTGCCTTGTCGACCTGGCACTGAGCTTCCGCTCCGTCACAGCGTTTGCGTTCTTCGCTCTGGTAACGATCTACATGATGCAGAAGCCCAGAAGGAGTATCGCGCTCAGCTGCCTCGTCCCGGTGGCTATCGTAGGAGCCTTTCTGTTCGGCTCCGTGTACAAGTCAATGGTGGTGCGGTTCGCGGTCGACGGCGTTCAGGGAGTCACTGCCTATCTTCAGGATCCCGCAGCGGTCGGCGACAACTTCGCGCAGAACGAAGCATTCCAGCAGCAACACATTTTCAACAAAGTGCTGGAAACGGACTTCAGCGTGCCTACGGGTTACGCCTGGAACATGGCCCGACTGTTCTTTCCCGGACTCGCCAACACTCTATTCGGAAGAAACTTGAGCTTCAACGACTATTTCCAACCCGCACTCTATCCTGAGGTGCCATGGGGAATGGCGAGCAACATCTGGGCAGAGCAGTATGGCGCCGGCGGCATCGTCTGGTTGTATTTGTTTGTGATCCTGTTCTTCCTGATGTTGCTTGCTATCAACAAGTTCGCACTCAAGCTGCTCGCCGAGGGGAAGAGCGACAAATTTCTGTTTGTCGTCGTCATGATCGTTCCAGTGCTGATATTCATGCACCGCAACGATCTGCTGTACCAGCTGGTGCTCGTGCGCGACATGGCCGGCCTGCTGGTCATATTCGGCTTCCTGGCGCGCATTCGAACGCGTCCGGTTCCTGTCTGGGCTGCAAGGGCGGGCTGACTCAATGGGTTTGCCTCGTGTTGGTGAGAAATCGCCGCGCCGTTTGCTGATCCTGTTGCCGACACTGAGCGGAGGGGGCTCAGAGCGCGTCGTCGTCACGCTATTGCGTCACATGGATCGGAGCCTGTTTCGACTCAATCTGTTGGTTGTGGATGGCTCCCCGGGTGCCTACGGAGCTGACATCCCGCCTGACGTTGACGTGCGCCATCTCGGGAACCCGCGTATTTTGAGCGCCTTGCCAAGGATCATCATGACGATCTGGCGCGAGCGACCAGACGTCGTATTTTCGACGTTGAGCCACCTGAATCTTGCATTGGCAGCCGTCCGGCCCATTTTGCCCAGGCGCATGCGTCTCGTCGCGCGTGAGTCGAGCATAGTGACCCAGGTCATCGCCGGTTATCGGCGGCCTGGCTGGTGGGCAATGGCATACCGACACTTTTATCGGCGGCTTGACCGGCTTGTTTGCCAGTCCCGATATATGCGCGATGAGCTGGTCGAACGGTATGGTTATCCGATCGACAAGAGTGTAGTTATCAACAATCCGGTCGACGCGGAGCGGATCCGAGAGCTGGCAGGCGCGAAGGCAGCAGACAGCCCGGAGCGGGACCCCGCGCGGATCGAGCTGCTGGCGGTGGGGCGCCTGTCCTGGGAGAAAGGCTTCGATCTGCTGATTGACGCGCTCGCTCTATGCCGGCGACCGGCGCTGCGCCTCACGATCCTCGGTGAGGGTCCGCTCCGTGGGGACCTGGCGCTCCGCGCCCGAGACCAAGGGGTCGAGGGCCAGGTCACGTTTGCGGGATTCCAATCCAATCCCTATCCGTTCTTCGCCAAAGCGGATGCGTTGGTAGTGAGTTCTCGTTACGAGGGCTTTCCGAACGTCGTGCTGGAAGCGCTTGCGTGCGGAACACCGGTCATCGCCACGCGGTCCCCCGGTGGGACGGCGGAAATCCTCGAGAATGTGCCTGGATGTGTGCTCGTCGCCGATGTCTCGGCACAGTCCCTGGCAACAGCCATTGCGGGGTTTTCCGGAGAGGTTCGCGTCCCGGACGATGCGATTCGGCCGTACGAGGTTGCAACTATCGTGCGGCGATACGAGCAAGAGCTCACATGAGAATTGCGATCGTCATCACGGGCTTGTCGACCGGCGGCGCGGAGATGATGTTGCTCAAGCTGCTTGAAGGGGTCGATCGTGAGCGGTTTGCGTTCCATGTCATCTCACTGACCACGCTCGGTGAGATCGGTCCTCGAATCGGCGCGCTCGGCATCCCCGTTGAGGCGCTTGGCATGGGGCGCGGCAGGCTTGATCCCCTCAGGGTGATTCGCCTGACCCGACGCCTACGCGAGCTGCGCGTTGATATCGTGCACACATGGTTGTATCACGCTGATCTTCTCGGAGGGCTTGCCGCTCGCGGTGCCGGTCTGCGCACGGTCGTCTGGGGTATCCGGAACTCGACCCTCCATCCTGAGAAGACCAGCGCCTCGACGCGGCTGGTCGTGCGGTTGAACGCAGTACTCTCGCGGTGGATTCCCGCTGGAATCCTCAGTTGCTCCACAGTAGCGCGCGACGTTCACCTTGCTGCCGGATACAAAGGCAACATATCTGTAATCCCCAATGGTTTCGATCTGGCGCGCTTCAAGCCCGATGAGATGGCGCGTGCCTCGGTGCGCACCGAGTTGCGCTTGCCGGCCGACGCCCCCCTGGTTGGCATCGTCGGGCGATACGATCCCCAGAAAAACCAGGAAGGCTTTTTGCGGGCGGCGGGATTGCTGAAGGAGAACAACCCGCGTGTGCACTTTTTGCTCGCCGGCGGCGGAGTCGACCGCGACAACACCCGTCTGATGGCTGCGTCGGAACGCGCGGGAGTCGGCGACGCCGCGCACTTTCTCGGGCGACGCGACGACATTCCGCGGCTAATGGCCTCGCTGGACGTGCTGGTATCGTCCGCGTCGTTCGGCGAGGCGTTTCCAAACGTCATTGGCGAGGCGATGGCGTGTGGCGTGCCGTGTGCCGTCACGGACGTTGGCGACTGTGCCAATATCGTTGGCGAAACCGGCTATGTCGTGGCTCCGGAAGACATCTCTGGGTTGGTAGATGCTATGAAGGAGCTGCTGGCGCTTAGTCCTGCGGAGCGCGCCGCGCTTGGCGAGCGCGCCAGAGCCCGCGTCCAAAGCCACTTCGACATACGCGACGTTGTCAGAAGATACGAGGACTACTACGCGCGAGTCGCGGTACCGGAGAGAAGATGTGAGTGAACGATCCGAGGGTATCGTGCCTTTGAGCGGCAAAGCGCCCGCAGACCGATTTGCGTTCGGCCAGAATTGGCGGCGTTTTTTGTCGCTTTTGAGCGAGGAGCGGATCCTTGCTGCGGAGAAGTCGCTGCAGGAGATGCTCGATGTCACCGATCTGCACGGCCGGACATTCCTCGATGTGGGGAGCGGCTCGGGACTGTTCAGCCTGGCAGCGCGCAGGCTGGGCGCCCGGGTGCATTCATTCGACTTTGATCCTCAATCGGTGGCTTGTACCGGGTATTTGCGGCAGCACTACTGCGCCGATGACGCGGGTTGGACGGTCGAGCAGGGCTCCGCGCTGGATCGAGCCTACATCCAGAAGCTCGGCAAGTCCGATGTCTTGTACAGTTGGGGGGTTCTGCATCACACCGGGCAGATGTGGGAAGCACTAGGCTGCGTCGCGGACGCCGTCGCGCCCAAGGGCCAGTTGTTCATTGCAATCTACAATGACCAGGGCTGGCTGAGCAGCTATTGGAGGCGGGTGAAGAGCTGCTACGTCAAATATCCGGTGTCGCGCTGGTTGCTCGTGCTATTGCATGCACCCTACCTGTTCGGAGTTCGGTTCCTGGTGCGCACGCTCGCGGGGCGGCGGAAAGTGGATCGCGGAATGACCCTTTGGCACGATATGATTGATTGGGTGGGGGGCTATCCGTTCGAAGTCGCAAAACCCGAGCAGATCCTGCATTTTTACGTGGCACGCGGGTTTTCGTTGCGCGAGATGCGGACCTGCGGCGGCAGGAACGGGTGCAATCAGTTCGTATTCGTAAGGAACAGCTGAGACAGGTCGGGGAGAGACGTTGAGCCTCAAGAGCCGCATTCCATGGCAGGCGAAGATTGCCACGAAGATCGTGTTGTCGCGGCTGCCGGTGCGCAACGGTATCTGGCATCGTTTGAATCTGTTTTCGCACGGGTTCATGGACAAGCCGGAGTATGCCCTGGGCGTTTTCCAGCGCCACTACGAGCGCGCTGATTTTGCGCGCAAGGGCAAGGACTTCGTTTGTCTGGAGGTCGGGCCGGGTGATTCCCTCGCGTCCGCCGTCATTGCGCGCGCGCATGGCGCAAGCCGAACGATCCTCCTCGATGCGGGGTCGTTCGCCACCCAGGACCTGCGGCTCTACCGGATGACCGCCAAGTTGTTGTCCGAACGTGGACTGCACGCGCCGCAAATCGATGGCGCTGCATCGATCGCCGAAATACTCGAGATCTGTAGTGCGTCGTATGTCATCGACGGTCTCGCCTCGCTGCGTCAGGTTCCCTCCGCTAGCGTGGATTTCATTTGGTCCCACGCCGTCCTGGAGCACATTCGCGTGGACGAGTTTCTTCCAACCATGAACGAACTGCGCAGGGTATTGCGGCCTGATGGAGTCTGCTCGCACCGCGTCGATCTGCAGGACCACCTGGCTGGCGAACTGAACAACATGCGATTCTCGAGCCGCTTGTGGGAACGCAATTGGATGGCCCGCTCGGGCTTTTATACCAATCGGATCCGGATGCGGCAGATGGTCAGCCTGTTCGAAGCCGCCGGGTTCGCCGTCGACGTTCCGTGGACCGCGCGGTGGAGTCATCTACCGACGCCACGAAGCGCGATGGCCGCGGAGTTCCGGGATCTGACGGATGCCGAGCTGTTGATCTATGCATTCGACGCCGTCCTCCGCCCCATAGGAACGACCTGAATGTGTGGGATCGTCGGATTCGTACGCGTTGACAACTCGTCGTGGAACTCACGAGATGTACTCCACGAGATGACTGCGCAGCTTCGTCATCGGGGCCCCGATGCCGATGGGCACTGGTTCGACGCTGCGGCGGGTGTTGCGTTTGGCCATCGACGCCTGGCGGTCGTTGATCTGACGAGTGACGGCGCGCAACCGATGCGCTCGGCGAGTGGCAGGTTCGTCATCACCTACAACGGGGAGGTCTACAACTTCGGCGAGCTGCGCAAGCGCCTCGAGTTGGCGGGAGCGACGTTCCGCAGCCGTAGTGACACTGAGGTCATTCTCGCTGCCGTCGAACAATGGGGTGTTCGGGCAACCCTGGACGCTCTCATCGGGATGTACGCGTTCGCCTTGTGGGACTGTAGCGAGCGACGGCTATGGTTGTGTCGCGACAGGCTCGGCAAGAAGCCTCTTTACTACGGCAAGGTTGGTCGATCGCTCGTGTTCGCCTCCGAGATGAAAGCGTTGCGGTGCTATCCGGGGTTTGAGCGCGAAGTGGACCGGGATTCTGTGGCGCTGTACTTGCGCCACAATTACGTGCCCGCGCCCCGGTCAATCTACCGAGGCATTCACAAGCTTGATGCAGGAACCGTTGCGAGTTTCGACGTTCGCGGTGACGACGTCATCTGCGTGTCGAATGAGATGTATTGGTCGGCTCGAGCCATAGCGGAGGCGGCTGCTACTCGACATTTCACCGGTACACAGCGCGAGGCTCAGCAAGAGCTGGAGACGTTGTTGCAAGACGCCGTGCGGATTCGCATGGTAGCAGACGTGCCGTTGGGGGCTTTCCTGTCCGGAGGGATCGATTCGTCGCTGGTCGTCGCGTTGATGCAGGCTCAGAGCGGCAACCCGGTGCGGACGTTTACAGTCGGGTTTGACGAGCAGTCGTACGATGAGAGTCACCACGCCAGGGCCGTCGCCGACCATCTGCGCACCGACCACACGGAAGTGCGACTAACGCCCCGAGACACGCTGGACGTCATTCCCGGGCTGCCACAAATGTATGACGAACCGTTCGCGGATGTGTCGCAGATTCCGACCTATCTTGTTTCCAAGGTCGCCAGAGAGCATGTAACAGTAGCCCTGTCGGGTGATGGCGGCGACGAGTTTTTTTGCGGTTACTCGCGCTACGTGTGGTGGCGTCAGATTTGGCGGGTCATCGGTGCAATCCCGCCGTTTGCCCGCGGCGGGCTAGGTAAGGCACTCAAGAGCATCTCTGCCGAGACCTGGACCCGGTCCGTCAAGCGACTCGGTCGTCTCCTTCCCGCGCAGGCGCGACAAGGGGTGCCAGGCGACCGAATCCACAAGGTGGCCGACCTGCTGAGTGCGGGGAGTCCGGAAGCGTTGTATCAGGGCCTCATGTCTCACTGGCACCGTCCGGGCGATGTGGTCATTGGCGCGCATGAACCACCGACCGTCCTGAGCGAGGTGAGCAACATTACAAACAGGGACAGATTCACGGAACGGATGATGCTGCTGGATACGCTGACGTATTTGCCGGATGACATCCTGGTGAAAGTGGATCGAGCGAGCATGGCCGCGTCGCTGGAGACGCGCGCACCGCTCCTCGATCACCGAGTGTTCGAGTTAGCCGTGAGATTGCCTCTGGAATATAAGCTGCAGGGCTCGTCGGGGAAGGTCATCCTGCGCAACATTCTTGCCAAGTACGTTCCACGCGAGCTGTTCGAGCGGCCGAAGACAGGCTTCGGGGTGCCCATCGACACATGGTTGAGAGGCCCCCTGCGAGACTGGGCGGAGAGCCTCCTGGACCCGGCGCGCTTGCGGAATCAGGGCTTTTTCGCGGTTGAGCCCGTAAGGCGCGCGTGGGAGACCTACCTGAATGACTACCGGCCTCATCACTATCTCCTGTGGGACATTCTGATGTTTCAGAGCTGGCTGGAGCACGAGCGGTCGGGATTGTCTTTGCATAAGCCGCTGGTTGCGCTTCGTGCCGCTCATTGAGGGGAGATCTCGTACCGTGTCCGAGTCAGGTGGGGGAATGGATGGAGCGTCGCGGCCGTGGCGGCTGCTGTTCGTGGCCAACGTGCCATGGGCTTTTGCCATGCATCGTCTGCCGATCGCCCTGATGGCGCGGGAGCGTGGCGCTGATGTGCACGTGGCGTCTGGTGTTGGTGACGGGATAGACGACATCTTGTCAGCAGGCTTTCCGTTTCATGCGCTACCGCTCACCCGACGTCCCTTCGCGCCCGTCCGCGATGTGCAAGCTATCGGGGCGATTGCGCGTCTGTACAAGCGCCTGCAGCCGGACGTCGTGCACCACGTGACGTTAAAGCCGGTCGTGTATGGATCGATTGCGGCCCGGATGGCCCGTGTGCCAGCCGTCGTAAATGCATTCGCCGGCCTGGGGACGGTCTTCGCATCCCGCTCGATCGGGGGGCGATTGCGCCGCAGTGCCGTCCTGCATCTGATTACGCGCGCATTGCAGCTGCCCCGGCAGACTGTCGTTTTCGAGAACAACGACGATCGGGTGCTGCTGGCAGACGCGGGAGCCGTGCCTGTTGATCGCACCCTGGTGATTGCCGGTATTGGTGTCGATACGAAGGAGTACTACCCCGTCACCGAGACCGAGGGATCGGTTAGCGTAGTACTGGCCAGCCGCATGTTGCGCGAAAAAGGGGTGGAGTACTTCGTTGAAGCGGCGCGCCGGCTGAAGCAGGACGGTGTCACTGCCCGGTTCGTGCTGGTCGGAACGCCGGATCCGTTCAATCCCGGTAGTCTGTCTGAAGCTCAACTGCGCTCATGGGACAGCGAAGGCATTGTGGAGTGGCAGGGCTTCAGGCGCGACATGCCACGCGTGTTGCAAGAAGCGAGTATCGTGTGTTTGCCGACGTACTATCGCGAGGGAGTGCCGCGAGTCCTGATGGAAGCGGCGGCGTGCGGCCGTCCGCTCGTGACCACGGACATGCCCGGTTGTCGCGATATCGTGCAGAACGAAGTAAACGGGCTGATCGTGCCGATCCACGATGTTGACAGGCTCGCAGCCGCCCTGAAGCGACTGATCGTTGACCGAGAGTTGCGTGCCCGGCTAGGGATCGCATCGCGTGCGCTGGCGGAGAAGGAGTTTGCACTACCGCGAGTTCTGGATCAGTTCTGGCAGCTGTACTCGACCCTTCGTGTCCCGGCGTCGCAAGCCCGCTGACGTCCTGTCAGCGACCGCGGTTGTGTTCCAGATGAGTTGGTGGTGAAGGGCAGCTCATGAGTTGGTCCATTGGATTGTCGGTTGCGGCGGCTCTGGTGGCCTCTCTGCTGTTGACCCTGTTGGTGCGTGCACGTGCCCTCGCACGGGGGGTGCTGGACATTCCCAACGAACGAAGCTCGCATTACACGCCGGTGCCGCGCGGGGGCGGCGCCGCCATCGTCGTTGTCGGCATGATTGCCTTTGCCGCGCTCGCGCTGACAGGGAGGATGCCACCCAGGGTTGCCGCCGCACTGCTGGGGGGAGGGCTGGCAGTTGCGGGTATCGGTTACCTCGATGACCGCCGATCTGTTTCGCCGGCGATCAGGCTGGTGGTGCACCTGATCGCCGCGACATGGGCGATCGCGTGGCTGGGGGGGCTGCCGCCGATTCGGTTGGGCGCGCACACCATCGCGATGGGCTATGTCGGTGACATCGTGGCCGTTCTAGGCCTGGTCTGGGCGCTCAATCTCTTCAATTTCATGGACGGAATCGACGGCATCGCGGCTGCGGAGGGGGTTTTCATGTGCGCGGGGTGGGCCGTGCTCGCCCTGGCCGGCAAAGCCGAGGTGACCCTGGTTTCAGCGGCCGTGCTGTTCGCCTCGGCCTGCAGCGGTTTTCTGGTCCTGAACTGGGCGCCGGCGAAGATCTTCATGGGTGATGTCGGCAGTGGGTTTGTCGGGTATGTGATTGCAACTCTGGCCCTGGCGAGTGCAACCGCCAACTCCGTGGCATTGTTGATATGGCTGATTCTGGGCGCGGTCTTCGTGGCTGACGCCACACTGACGCTGTTTCGCCGGCTGTTGCGCGGCGAGAGCCCGCACAAAGCGCACCGCAGCCATGCTTATCAGTCGCTGGCGCGGCGCTGGGGAAGTCACCGCCGGGTTACAACGGCGGTCACCGTCGTTAACATCGGATGGCTGCTCCCGAATGCGTGGTTCGCTGCGGAGTATCCTGCGCGCGCCGGTTGGGTATTGCTGGTGGCGATCGTCCCGGTGATCGCCATGGCGGCGGTTGCAGGCGCGGGCAGTGCCGCCGGGGAAGCCCGCACTCACTGACGGGGAGCGCTGTGAAGACGATGCTGCGGAAACTAAGATCCCTGATATATGCGGCGCTGCAAGCCTTGGGTTGGCAGGCCGTGCGTCGCCAAGATGGAAGCTGGGAGATCCAGCCGCTGCTGCGACTGGGCGCGGATCACCTCGCAGACAGCCGGTATATTCTTGCTGACCCCATCGCAAGCGTGTTCGATATCGGTGCAAACGAGGGTCAGGCCGCGCGAGCTTTCTTGCGTGCATATCCGAAGTCCACCGTCTACAGCTTCGAGCCGGATCCGG
Source organism: Steroidobacteraceae bacterium (assembly GCA_036499585.1). Lineage (GTDB taxonomy): Bacteria > Pseudomonadota > Gammaproteobacteria > Steroidobacterales > Steroidobacteraceae > 13-2-20CM-66-19. Next base: position 7,483 of record DASYDM010000008.1, on the reverse strand, counting down.
GTAGCTATCAGCGGCTGGTTGACGCCACGGCAGGGCAGCCCAGGGTGAAGCCTTTCAACCTCGCCTTGGGGCGGGCGGCCGGTAGCGCGAAGATGTTTCGCTTCAAGTTCGATCAAACGAACTCGTTGTTGCCCAAAGCGGTTGGAGCGGAGCAGTACGTTGCCGATGCGGAATACCTGGCGGCGGCCGGTGAAACGCTCGTGGAGGTGACCACCCTCGATGCCTTTTGCGCCGCGCAAAGCGTCACCCGCATAGATCTCCTCAAGATCGATACTCAAGGCTATGAATTGGAGGTTCTGAGCGGTGCGCCGCAATTGTTGCAGTCCGGCGCGATTTCTCTGATTTACCTCGAAGTGTGTTTCGTGCGCTACTACGAGGGGCAGCCGCTGTTCCCCGAGCTCTATCAGTTTCTGTACGACCGCGGGTATCGGTTCGTTGGGCTGTACGAGTCGGGGTTCCTCACGCACTACCACCATGTCGGTGGCAACGCCCTGTTCGTTCACGAATCTCTAGGTCGTCGGCGTGAGCCGCGCCCGCTGTTCCGGTTGGGTGGTATCCAGATTCGACGTTAGGAAGCCGCCACGTGAGCGACCGCCGGCGGCGGCTCAAGCTGATGTGAATGATCGCAGGTACTAATGGCTGCGGAGGCGTCGATGTCCAAGGGACTCTTGCTCCCGGTTCCTGTCTCGCTGCCCAGCGGTACGCGCGGCTGTGATAGAGTTTCCCGAAGAGGCTTGGAACGCAGAGTGGGACGGGCGCGAATTGGACAGAGCCAGTCAAGGTTACTGGGAGAATCATTGGGGAAAGCTCCAGAATCCGGCGTTCAGGCCCGACAGTCCGGCGATCCGGTATCACGTCGACAGAGTTTTCGCGGCGTTGCTTGCCGAGGCACTCAAACCACTTCCGCGAGATGCAACGGTGCTGGAGGCTGGCTGTGCGGATTCGTTTTTCCTACCGTACCTCGCCACAATGGGCTACCGCATCGCGGGGATCGACTACAGTCCGACCGGCTGTGAACAATTGCGAACGCGCCTGATCCGTGCCGGCATCCCGGCAACGATCGAGTGCGCCGATATCTTCCAACCTACCCAACTGCGCGCAGACCTCGTTATCAGTGCGGGTCTGGTCGAGCACTTCGACGATACGGTCGCAGTCGTGCGCGCGATCTCCGAACTGGCAAAGCCCCGTGGACGGGTCTGCACGATCATTCCGAACATGCGCGGACTGGTCGGTCTGGCGCAACGGCTGCTCGCACCATCGGTATATGCCGTACATGTTCCCGTCAGTCTCGAGCGTCTCAAGCGCGCACATGAGGCAGTCGGGTTGCGCGTCCTCAAATGCGAATATCTGCTGCCGATGGGGTTCGGTGTTTTGAATCCGTACGAACCGGGATCCTCGCGCGCAGCCCTGCTGTTGCGCCGCATGACATACGCAGTGCTCACCAGACTGTCGTGGATCAGTTGGATGATGGATTCGCGCTTGCCACGCAGCGAGCTGTTGTCCCCCTACTGCTACTGTCTGTCCGAGAAGGACTAGCCCCCAGGGAGCAGTAGCGGGCGGTGACAAGATTCGTTCGGTGCTCTCATGAAGCCCTCCTGCCGACCAACGCAGCCTACGGGCTCCGCGTCTCTGGCGGTGTCTTGGCTGGTGCGATCAGGTGCTTCCGGTGTTCGTGTCAGCGCGCCGCCACTGGCGGACCGTCTCCTAACCCATTGACTGCTTAGCAATTGTCGAGTACAAGGCAAGCCTTGGTTAAGTAATACCAAACCGATGCTTTGTCGCAAGCCCTTGAGAACGATGGAGAACTGGGCTCCTGCGCAGCGGGGTTTCCGTTTGACGGCTCGTGCCGTGGGCAGCGGTCCACGCCCGGGCTTGATGCGGGTCGATGCCGATTGCGGTTTTATGTTGAACGTGTGAGGCAGCAGCGAGGTGACCGCTGTTGGGGGGACGAGGGAGGTCTGCTGATTTTGCCGCAGTCGAGATATGTGAACTTACTTCGCGCCAGTTCCGTAGTGGGTAGCTACCCTTCGGCGCGCATTCCGACGTCGAGTAGGTAAATGCCGCAACCAGGGACAGGCCTCGTTGCGGGCAAATTTATAGATCGCCGGATTGCAGGGTCGGCCCGCGGAGGAGGGGCGCATGACGGCGGAAAGTACGTGAGCGAGGAGCCAAACGTAGACGACCTCGAAGGTCTGGTGCAGCGACTGCTTCAGCTTTCGCGGCGTGCCAAGCGTGCGATCATGATCGGAGCCGACGCGATCATGCTTCCGATGGCGTTCTGGCTATCCCTGATCCTGAAGTTTGATACCCCTATCGCGCCGCTCGACCACGTCGCCGGGGTCACGTGCGCCGTTCTTTTTGGCGTGGTCAGCTTTTCGGCCCTGGGGCTCTACCGTGCGGTCATCCGATTCATGGGGCTCAAGGCGCTCGGCCGCGTGGTTATCGGGGTTACTCTGTCGGTGGCTGCGCTCGGCCTTGTCGGACCTACTCTCGGCGCGGAACGCATGCCTGCTTCCGCCCTCGCCATCTACTGGGGCATCGCCCTGCTATACGTGGGCGGCAGCCGTTTCCTGATCCGATATCTGGTGCTCTATCGAACGCGACCGCACTCAGTTACTCGCGTCGCGATTTACGGCGCGGGTGACGCTGGCGCACGGCTGTCAGCCGTGTTGCAGGGCGGCCCTGAATTCCAGCCGGTCGCCTTCATCGATGATAGGGCCACTCTGTGGGGGAGTCAGATCAACGGCATCACCGTCAGCTCGCCGCGCGATCTGCCGAAGCTCCTGGTGACCCGCAAGGTCGATCGGGTTCTGCTGGCCATGCCCTCTGCCTCCCACCGCCGCCGGCGGGAAATCCTTGCGGCCCTCGAGCCGCTGGGCATTCACGTCCAATCGCTGCCCGATCTCTCGGACATCATCACGGGCAGGGCGCGAATCGACCAGCTTCGCGAGGTGGACGTTTGCGACCTGCTTGGACGCGACCCGGTACCCCCCAACCCGAAGCTCTTTGAGTCCTGTATTCGCGGCAAGAGCGTCATGGTGACCGGCGCGGGCGGCTCGATTGGCTCCGAACTGTGTCGCCAGATTCTGCGGGTCGCTCCACAACGCCTCGTGCTGTTCGAGATCTCCGAAGTCGCGCTCTATACCGTGGAGCGAGAGCTGCAGGAGATCGTCAGCCGGGAGCAGCTGTCCCTTGAGATCGTGCCCTTGCTCGGCAACGCCGCCTCGCTCGACCGGATGCGCGAGATCATGATCGCGTACGGCGTGCAGACGATCTATCACGCCGCCGCGTACAAGCACGTGCCCATGGTGGAGCACAACGTCGTGCGCGGCGTCGACAACAATGTGGTCTGCACGTGGAATGTGGCCGAGGCCGCACTGGAAACCGGCGTAGAGACTTTCGTCCTGATCTCGACCGACAAGGCTGTCAACCCGACCAACGTGATGGGAGCCTCCAAGCGACTGGCCGAGCTGGTGCTGCAGGGGCTACAGGAGCGCTCGACCAACACCCGTTTCTGTATGGTGCGATTCGGCAACGTGCTCGGGTCTTCGGGGTCGGTCGTGCCCCTGTTCCGGGAGCAGATCCGTCGTGGGGGACCCGTAACAGTCACGCACCCCGATGTGATCCGCTACTTCATGACCATCCCGGAGGCGGCGCAGCTGGTTATCCAGGCTGGCTCGATGGCCGTGGGCGGCGACGTCTTCGTGTTGGACATGGGACGCCCGGTGCGCATCGACGATCTGGCGCGGCGCATGATCAGTCTGATGGGGCTGAGTGTGCGCGACGCCAACAACCCCGACGGCGACATCGAAATCGTCTACACCGGCTTGCGAAGTGCCGAGAAGCTGTTCGAGGAGCTGCTGATCGGCACGAATGTCACCAAGACCGATCACTCGATGATCATGCGGGCGATCGAGCACTCACTGCCGTGGGCCCGCATGCTCGAGATACTCGGGGATCTGGCGATCGCCGTCGGACAGTCGGACTGTCGCGAGACACTGAACCTGCTGCGTGAGGCGGTCGCGGAGTACCGACCCGCCGAAGACATCCGTGACTACGTGTGGATGCGTAATGCGGCTCCTACTGCAACCGACGAAGCGAAGGTCGCCGACTTCGCCGCAAAGCGCCGCCAGGCCGAAGCGGCAGCGCACTCCGCGCACAAGCGCAGGCTGCGCGACTCGAGCCTTACCCAGTAGATTGAATCCGGCTCGGCAGAACTCATGGGCCGACGGCCACCACATCAGAAGTGGTAGCTGACCGAGAAGGTCCCTCCCCAAACGTCGTAGAAGCTATCTGGCCGTGCACTCTGCGGGTCGCTCCGCAGAACGTGATCGCGCGCGATACTGTCGTTGTAGCGCAAGTCGGCCCCGATGTCCCAGCCCGGCAGGACGTTGCGCCACTGAAGTCCGGCTCCGTAGTACACGCCGTACGCGGGGGTGGCGAGAGCGAAACGCGCAGCTCCGATGAATCCACTGATGGCCAGGTGGTTGCCGAGCCGGTACCGATAGTCGACGAGGCGGAAGCCGATGAGACTATGGCCATCAATGTCATCCAACTCGAGACGAGCACCCATGTCACCGTGTTCGGTAACGCTGCGCCGGGCTCCTAGAGCGAAATGCGACCCGGTCTGTCGAGACCCGGTCGTGCGCATATCCTCGTCCGTCAGATCTGTCCTGACCTTGTAAACGTTTACACCTGCGTCAACGAAGATGTCGCCGCCGATTTCGGTGCCCACTCCGCCTGCGCCCAACGCGTTCGTCAGCGCCGTGCCCAGCGCTGAACTCGTGTCGTTGTAGCGAAGGAAGCCGGCGATGCGCGTGAATCCGGCTCCGAATACGTCCTGGCCGGCATCCAGCTCGGCCCCGACCGTCATGTCCTTCCATGGGCGTGAGTAGCCGACCGTCAGATCGCGCATGCGTTGGTAGTGAACCGGAGTGTAGTTGTCATTTTGGAGCGTTCGATAGCGAAGGTCGACGCGGCCGCCGAAAACAGCGTCCCACGCGAGTCGCACCATCTGGCTGCGACCCACGACATCGTTGTTGAACTGCCGCTGGTCGCCGAACCAGTTGCCGATCACCCGCCCGTAGTTGGTGAGCCCGTCCTGATACAGGCTGTGTACGTACCACGCGTTTTGCCACTCGGTCGTCTCGTAGGTCAGATCGAAGCGCTCGAACAGTCGCGGAAAGTGGATTCCGAGCGATAGCGCGGCGTTGCCAAACAGATAACTCCTGCCGCGCGAGGTGTCTTCGCCCGCGTACTCCGCGTAGACGGCGAACGGAACTTTACCGGGAAACAGGAAGCTGCTGGTGAAAGACGCTTCTTCGTTGCCGAACTGTTGATTGAACGCCAGGCCGGGATTGGTGTTGTCGTACTGTGACGGATTGAAGAACGCCTTGAATAGATCCTTCAGGGACGACGGCCGGCCGGGGCCGCCGTACTGCATCAGCCGGCTCACGCCGAACGACCAGCCGCTGACCGGTTCGATGGACACGTGCGCCCCGGTAAGGCGTGGATGCCCGGATTCGTCGGCGAACGTCTGGTCGGGTTTCTCGATGAGGATGTGATCCGACTCTGACATCCGCGCACCGAAGAACTCGTAATGAATCCCCAGCCGGGTGAGCGGCTCGTAGTTGGAGATCGTGACCGAAGGCATCGTCGGGGCTTCGGTGCTCATCAACATGCTGCTGTCGGTGAACGGCGAAAACCAGTGAGGACGGAATCCCGCATCGATCTGCAACTTGTCGAACCCGAAACTCAGCATCGAGCCGGTGTAGTCGACCTTGCCGTCGTAGGCGACGCCGCCGAGGTCGACGAGGAGATAGTCGTTGGCTTGCAGGTAGACCTGCCCGGACACGGCCCACTGACTGCGATCGCCCATGCCATAGCGGTTCGGAACCGTCAGGTCCGAACCATGAGTCGCTGCGCCTTCCACGCTTGCGTGAGTCAGACCCGAGGCATGCGTATAGCGTGACAGGTAGGCCGCCACACGTTCGCACAAGGGACGATCGATCGAGCAGGCTTTGGGAAGGGCCTTGAGAACAGTCGCGGCAGCGATGGGCCTGGTCATGACCGGCTGATTTCCGAGCAGCAGAACCCGCTCGACCTGCGCCTCCATTTCCGGCTCGAGGTTCAGGGGGAGATAGGGCGTCACACCTCGCGCCAGGGCGCCGGAGACCCAGAATCCCAGGCAGACAGGCAGGCACAGTTGCCACGACCATGGTGACGCGGCTCGGCTCACGCCTCTTGCGGGCCTTCCTGCGCCAGCCTCGCTTTTGAAACCTTTATAATGGACCATTCGCGAACATCGCACTGAATTGGACGGTCGGAACTATATGCCAAAGCAGGCCCTGCTCACCGGGATCACTGGCCAGGACGGCGCCTACCTGGCGGAACTGCTGCTTTCCAAGGGCTACGAGGTGCATGGTATCAAGCGACGCGCCTCCTCCTTCAATACGGACCGCATCGATCACCTTTACGAGGATCCGCACGGCCGCCAGGTGCGGATGCACCTTCACTACGGTGATCTCACGGACGCGACGAATCTCATCCGCATCGTCCAGCAGGTCCAGCCCGATGAGATCTATAACCTCGCGGCTCAAAGTCACGTGGCCGTCTCGTTTGAGACGCCGGAGTACACCGCCAACGCGGACGCCCTGGGCACACTGCGACTGCTCGAGGCGATTCGGATCCTGGGGCTCGAAAAGCGAACCCGGTTCTATCAGGCATCGACTTCCGAGATGTTCGGCAAGGTCCAGGAGATCCCGCAGCGCGAGACGACTCCGTTCTATCCGCGTTCGCCCTACGGAGCGGCGAAGGTCTACGCTCATTGGATCACCGTGAACTATCGCGAAGCTTACGGAATGTTTGCGTGCAGTGGGATTCTCTTCAATCACGAGTCCCCGATTCGCGGCGAAACCTTCGTGACACGCAAGATCACCCGCGGTCTCGCCCGCATCCATCAGGGCCTTGAGACTTGCCTGTACCTGGGCAATCTCGACTCGCTGCGGGATTGGGGCCATGCGCGCGACTACGTCCGCGCGCAGTGGCTCATGCTGCAGCAGCCTGAGCCGGACGACTTCGTGATTGCAACCGGGGAGCAGCATTCCGTACGTGACTTCATCGCCCTGGCCGCGCAAAAGCTCGGGGTGCGTATCGAGTGGCAGGGCACGGGAGTGGATGAGTGTGGCATTGACACGCGCACTGGCCAACCCATCATCAGGATCGACAAGCGGTATTTCCGTCCGACCGAAGTTGAGACGTTGCTGGGTGATGCGTCGAAGGCGCGTGCGAATCTGGGCTGGAAGCCCGAGATCTCGTTCGATGCACTAGTTCAGGAAATGATCACGGAGGATTTGGAGTTGGCCCGTCGCGATGCCGTGGTGGCACGCGAGGGATTCAAGACACACAAGCACCTCGAATGAGACCGCAAGACTCGATTTTCGTCGCCGGCCACCTCGGGCTGGTGGGTTCCGCGATCGTACGG
>DASYDM010000007.1:0-41836 GCA_036499585.1 Steroidobacteraceae bacterium | reverse complement strand
ACACTCGTCCTGCGGCTTCGACCTCTTCGCGCAGCAGCGCCATCCCTTTATCTATGTTGAGTGCGGTGCGCACACCTTCGAGCGAAAGCCCCAGCTCCACGAGCGTGATGGCCACCGCGGGCTGCATGCCGACGACGACCGTGCGCGCATCGAGCACGCTCGCCATGGCCGCGATGTTGCTGATCATGCGACCGATGAAGGAGTCCACGACCTCGAGACTCGAGATGTCGATGAGCACACCGTGCGCGCGATCCTTCACGATGCGCTCGGTGAGATCGTCCTGAAGCTGTAGCGCCAGCCGATCGTGCATGTCGACCTGGATGGTGACCAGCAGGAACCGGCCCATGCGCAGGATCGGGATCTTCTCCATTACGGTGGATCCTTACGCGCCGTGCGCGGAGATCGGCTTCGCGCCGGGCGTGAGGGAAGAGTTCGTCTTGCGCAGAGCCAGCGTGAACGCGTCCGCAAGCGTGGCTTTCGTCGACACGGCGGAGAGGTCGACACCGAGATGCACGATGGTTTGCGCGATCTGCGGCCGGATGCCGCTGATGATGCAGTCCGCGCCCATCAAACGGGCCGCGGCGACCGTCTTGAGCAGATGTTGGGCGACCAGGGTGTCCACAGTCGGGACGCCAGTGATGTCGATGATCGCGAGGGCCGCTCCGGTCGCTACGATCTTTTGCAGCAGGTTTTCCATCACCACCTGCGTGCGCTCGCTGTCGAGGGTACCGATCAGCGGCAGCGCCAGGATGCCTTCCCAGAGCTGCACCACCGGAGTCGAGAGTTCGAGGAGCTCGCGTTGCTGACTCTGGATGACGACTTCGCGGCTCTTCTGGAACGCTTCGGTCGTGAAGAGTCCCAAGTTGTCGAGCACGGAGGTGGTCGTCCACAGCTCATCGGCCAATGCGCCAGCGTCCTGGCTCAACTCCTGGCGCAGACGGGTGAACAACGGTTGCTTGAGAGAGAAGACGAAAGTCGCCGTCTCCGTTGGGCTGAATCCCTGCTGCGCGCGCGTTCGCGAGATGCCCTCGAGAAAGTCGCGGACGGGAGTCCAGCTCGCACCCTCCACGTTGCTCGTATCCCCGCTGGCGATAGCGTTTTGCAGCAGGCCGAGGAATTCGCGCGACTGCTCGCGCAGCTCGCCTTCCTTCATGAGGTCCGCGCGTAGCGTGGTAGCGGCGAGTTGGTTCTGCATCCACTCTGCAAGGAGCTCTTTCTGGTATTTCGCCAGGCTCTGGCGCAGGGTCTGACCGGCTGTTGGGGGCATGAGAGCTCTCTTCTTAACCTATGTTAATCAGTCGGGCGGGTTTGCCGTCGGAAGTCAGCGAAGCCTTCTTCGGGCCGCTTCACTCCATAAGGTCCAGGCGAGCGCGAGCGTCGCAAGGAGAAGTAATGCCGCTCCGGCATTGTGCGCTGTGGCCAGCCACAACGGAAACCCTTTCAGAACCATCGTGATCCCGATGGACAGTTGCAGCGCGAGAGTCGCCAGTACTGCCGCGGCGGCAACCCGGGGTTGTCGGCGACGAATTTTCACCACTGTAACAAGGGCAACCGTAAGCAGTGCAAGCGTCGCCGCCACGGCTCCGAGTCGATGTGTTAAATGAATCGCCACTCGCGCGGGGTTGTCGAGAACTCCGCCTTCGTAGTCGATTCCGAGCCCGCGCCACAGCACGAACGCATTGCCGTAGTCGGTATGCGGCCACCAGGAAGCCTGACACTTCGGAAAATCGGGACACGCCACAGCGGCGTAATTGCTGCTGGTCCAACCCCCGAGTGCGATCTGGACGGCGAGCACAGCAAGAGCCAGGAGTACCAGCCTGCGCGCGCTGCTCGCCGCAGGCTCGTTCCCGCCCACTGCGGTACCACCGGTTGTTTGCGCCTTTCCCCAGCCGGCGTTCTTGGGAACGGACAGCCACAACCACCACAGCAAACTTACCGTGGTCAGACCAAACAACAGGTGCGCAGTCACGATCGCGGGCTTGAGCCTCCAGGTGACAGTCAGCATCCCCAGGATGCCCTGCAACACGACGATGCCAAACAGCCCCAGACCGTAGCCCAACGGGATCGGCCTGCTGCGTCGTCCCACGATGGCCAGCGCCGCGATGCCCACACAGATCAATCCAAGGGTGGAGGCGCCGTAGCGATGGATCATCTCGCGCCAGGCCTTACCGACATCCAGCGGGCGGTTGGGATAGGCGGCCTGCGCCTCCACGCTCTGCTGCGCTCCGCTGGGCGTGATGTGGCCGTAACACCCGGGCCAATCCGGACATCCGAGACCGGCCGCGGTGAGCCGCACGTACGCGCCCATTACAACCACGCAGAAGCCCAGCAGCACTCCCGCGAGTGCGAGGCGACGAATCCAGGTAGCCACAACGGAGGGGGTCATATTCAACCGATCTATCGGGTCAACCGATGTGGGACAGCTTCAACAGCTTCTGCAGGTCCTGCAGCAGCCCCTTGGGATTCTGACGGCTGTCGAAGCTCATCATCAGGTTCCCCAGGGGGTCGACGATGAATACCGACAGCTCGCGGTGCGCGGCCGGAAATTCCTGCAACAGGGGAGCGGCTGCGGCGCCGGAGGCGTCCAGCACCTCGAGGCCGGCATGCTCGCGGCCGAGGAAGTCGCGATCACAACACTCCCCGGTCGCCAGAAACACCCGGTCTACCCGCGTCATCTCGTTGTTGAGCGAGAGTCGTGTCTGGCGCATCACGTATAGCGTGTTGCGACACAGGATGTCGCAGCGGCCAGAACCGACAAAAACCAGCGTCCAGTGCTTCGTGAAAACGTTCGCGGCTGGGATATCGCCCAACACACGGGGCAATTCGACACGCGGCAGCGGCCGAGCGGGCGTGATGAGATCGCCGTGATTGACATGACCGGCGGGCCGCCAGTCGGTGGCGTAGTACATCCAGAAGGACGCCACCAGCGGCAGGAGAAACAATCCGGCGAGCAAAGCCAGGGTGCGCAGGTTGCGGGTACGCAGTTGGGCGGCGGGCGCACTCATTTGGGGGGCCTCCGGAGACTCAGACGAAACCACAACACCCCGAGCACGGCAGCAAAACTCCACCATTGAATCGCGTAGGACCAGTGCCGGCTGGGCTCGAGTCCAGGCGGATGCCAATCGCGGACATATCCGTCCGGGTCATGGGAGTCCAGCAACAGGATGTGGGAATCGAGGGGCTGACCCAAGGCCTGACTCAACTCTACCATCGTCGGGAAACTCGTGACCCTCGGCCAGGGGCCCTGGACTGCGGGAGGCGCACGACCGCTGGCGAGTCCGGCGCTGGGTAGGTCGGCCACCCGTCCCGTCACGGAGACCTCGGCCTGATTGTGGAGGGCCACCCCGGGGAGCCGGTCCCGCAACCCGGAGAACGGCACCCAACCCCGATCCACCAGCGCGACGGTCCCATCGGCTCGCTGCAGGGGGGTCAGGACTTCGTAGCCGGCCCGGCCCTCGTACGAGCGATTGTCCAGGAGGAACTGCCGGGCGGCGTCGAAGCGCCCTTCGACCCGGACCCGTTGAAACAACGGCACCTCGGCGAGCCGGCCAGCGCTCAGGGGCAGGACTTTGTCGGTGCCGCGGGCAAACTGACTCCACGCCGCCTCTCGGGCGTTGCCTCGGTTCCACTGCCAGCGACCCAGACTAATGAATAGAACAGCCAGGACCAACGTCAGGAGGGTCATCCCGAGGGAGGGTGCGAAGAGACGACGTCCGAGGCGGATCTCCATGGGCACGGGACTCGCTACGACCTTCTGCTGCGCCCGGTTACCATGCTGGACCGGGCGGTGCAGTCGGGAATCATCGAGATGGAAGCGCAATACATCATTCGAGTGCTGGTCATCGCAGTGCTCATCGCGATCGTCGGGAGCCTCGGCTCGGCTCTGTTCCATCTATCGCGGGGCGGGCAGGGGAACGAAGCGGAGTCGCGGAAGCTCGCCCGTGCGCTGACCCTACGCATCGGGCTGTCACTCGCGCTGTTCGCGCTGCTGATGCTGGCCTGGTACTTCGGGCTGATCGTGCCCCACGATGCCATGCCGGGAACGGCGGGGCCCGATGGCGGCACCGGGCAACCCTAGCCGATTCGAAAAATACGCCTGCGGCGATTTTTCGGTGACCTCACAGCCAGTATACGAAGATGAACAGGCCCAGCCATACGACGTCGACGAAGTGCCAGTACCAGGCCACCGCCTCGAACGCGAAGTGCCGTTCCGGCGTGAAGTGGCCGCGCACGACGCGCAGCCAGATCACCAGCAGCATGATGGCGCCGACGGTCACGTGCAGGCCGTGGAAGCCGGTGAGCATGAAGAACGTCGACCCGTAGATGCCGGTCGACAGCTTCAGTCCGAGCTCCTTGTAAGCCTCACCGTACTCGTTGGCCTGCAGGCCAACGAACGAGAAACCCAACAGGAAAGTCAGAGCGAGGAACACGGTCAAAGTGCTCCGCTTCCCAGCGCGCAGTGCGTGGTGCGCGATCGTGATCGTGAGACCGCTGGTCAGCAGAATCGCGGTGTTGAGGGCGGGAATTCCAAACGCCGGGATGACGTGGAAGCTCGAGTCGGCCAGTCCTCCCACCTTCCCGGGGCCGTTCACCGGCCAGCCGGCCTCGAAGCTCGGCCAGAGAATATAGTTCGTCATGAACTTGGTGCCCTGGCCGCCCAGCCACGGAACCGACAGCACGCGGGAGTAGAAGAGCGCACCGAAGAAGGCGGCGAAAAACATCACTTCGGAGAAGATGAACCACATCATCCCCATGCGGAACGAGCGGTCGACCTGGTTGTTGTAGATGCCCCGCTGGTTTTCACCGATGACGTCGTGGAACCAACCCGCGAACATGATTGCCATCAACACAGCGCCCGGCAGGAAGACCCAGGACGACGCCCAGTCGTTGAGGAATACGATCGCCCCGAGCATCACCGTGAACAGCGCGATGGACCCTATGATGGGCCATTTACTGTGGTGCGGAATGTAGTAGGCGTTCGAATCGGGTGCGTGTGCGTTTGCCATTTTCTTCAGTTTCCGTTCGGTATACGCGTTATGTCAGCGAGACGTGACGCGCGCGGAGTCATCGTAAAGTGTGTAAGAGAGGGTGATTCGGTCCAGGTAGGCCGGGAGCTGCGGATCCACGATGAAGCGCACCGGCATCATGCGCTCCTCCCCCAGCTTGAAGTGCAGCGGGGAGAAGCAGAAGCATTCGGTCTTGTGGAAGTAGGCAGCCACGCGTGAGGGGGAAATGTCCGGGACGGCCTGGGCTCCAATGTCGTGCCCGGTCAGGTTGTGCGCGAAGAACTGGGTTGAATACAGCTTGCCCGGGTGCACCTTGATCTCGTGCACGGTAGGCATGAACTGCCAGCCACCGGCACTTCCAACGCTGGTCACGAACTCGACCGTAATGGTGCGGTTCAGGTCGGGTCGCTCGGCGGCGTTGGCCGCCTTGACTAACAGTCGCTTCTGATCGCCATAGCCGGTCACGTCACACAGAACGTTGTACAGAGGTATCAACGCCCAGCCGAACCCGAACGCTCCGAGGGCAATGCCCGCGAGCTTCCACGCCAGAGTGCGGTGTGACTTCTCCGCTTCGCTCACGAGGAGGCCTTCACCACCGCCATGATGATGAAACCGAAATAGAAGGCCGCGGCGATCAGCGAGAACAGGAGGGTCGTGCGGCGGATGCGCTTGCGCCGCTCGGCATCCAGCACGACTTGGGGCTCGACGCTCATCAGTGCGCCGCGCCCTTCGCGATCAGCGAATCATCGGGCGGCGTGGTCCAGGAGTGATACGGCGCCGGCGAGGGCAGCTCCCATTCGAGGCCGTGAGCGCCTTCCCAGACGCGGTTCGACTCGACGCGCTTGCCGGATCGCACGCACTTCCAGATGAGGTACGGGAACAGCAGCTGCGAGGCACCGAAGACGAATCCGCCGATGGAGGACACCATGTTCCAGTCGGTGAACTGCACGGCGTAGTCCGGGATACGCCGGGGCATGCCGGCCAGTCCCAGGAAGTGCTGCGGGAAGAACAGCACGTTCACGAAGATGGCGGAGAGCCAGAAATGCCACTTCGCCAGGGTCATGTCGTACATGTTGCCGACCCACTTCGGCAGCCAGTAGTACACACCGGCCATGATGCCGAAGATCGCGCCGGGCACCAGCACGTAGTGGAAGTGGGCGACGACGAAATACGTGTCCTGGTACTGGTAGTCGGCCGGCACGATACCGAGCATCAGGCCCGAGAAGCCGCCGATCGAGAACAGGAAGAGGAACGCCAGCGCGAACAACATGGGCGGCTCGAACGACAACGAGCCCTTCCACATGGTGGCGGTCCAGTTGAACACCTTCACGCCGGTCGGTACTGCGATGAGCATCGTCGAAAGCATGAAGAACAGCTGTGCGGCCAGCGGCATGCCGACCGTGAACATGTGGTGGGCCCAGACGATGAAGGAGAGGAACGCGATCGAGGCTGTCGCGTACACCATCGCTTCATAGCCGAACAGCGGCTTGCGGGAGAACGTCGGGATGATCTCCGAGACGATGCCGAACGCCGGCAGGATGAGGATGTACACCTCGGGGTGACCGAAGAACCAGAAGATGTGCTGGAACATCACTGGATCGCCACCGCCGGCGGCAGTGAAGAAGGTCGTGCCGAAGAAGTGGTCGGTCAGAAGCATCGTGACCGCGCCCGCGAGCACCGGCATCACGGCGATCAGCAGGTACGCAGTGATCAGCCACGTCCAGACGAACAGCGGCATGCGCAGCAGCGTCATTCCAGGTGCGCGCATGTTCATGATCGTCACCACGACATTGATGGCGCCGAGGATGGACGAAGCACCCATCATGTGGATGGCGAAGATCAACATCGGAAACGACGCGCCGTTCTGCAGCACCAGAGGGGGATACATCGTCCAACCGCCGGCAGGGGCTCCGCCCGGAACGAATAACGTCCCCAGCAGCAGCGTGAAGGCGAACGGCAGAATCCAGAAGCTGAAGTTGTTCAGACGGGGCAGCGCCATGTCGGGCGCGCCCACCTGCATCGGAACCATCCAGTTGGCAAGTCCCGTCCACGCCGGCATGACTGCGCCGAAGATCATCAGCAGCGCGTGCATGGTGGTCATGGAATTGAAGAACTGCGGATCGAAGAACTGCATGCCCGGCTTGAACAGCTCGAGGCGGATGAGCATCGCCATTGCGCCGCCGATGAAGAACATCGTGCCCGCGAAGATCAGGTACATCGTGCCGATGTCCTTGTGATTCGTCGCGAACACCCAACGGCGCCACCCGTGCGGCTTGTGATCGTGATCGTCGTGAGCGTCGTGCGAGGCGGCGTGTGAATGCTCAGCCATGTCGGTTTTCTCGTCGGTCAAATATTAAGAGGGATGGATGGTCAGCCGGCGCCCGGCGCCGGTGCGGCCGGCACTGCAGCTTGTTTCTGCTGTGCGGCCCGCTCCTTGACCCACTCGTCGAACTTTTCCTTCGAGCGCACGTCGACGACGATTGGCATGAAGCCGTGGTCCCGCCCACAGAGCTCGGCACATTGACCGCGATACAGGCCGGTCTTGTCCGTGTCGACATTGAACCAGGCTTCATTGATGAAGCCCGGAATCGCGTCCTTCTTGACGCCGAATGCAGGCACCCACCACGAGTGAATCACATCGGCGCCGGTGATGAGCAGGCGAACCTTGGTCCCAGCCGGGACGACCAGCGGATGGTCCACGTTCAGCAGGTAGTGCTCGATCGTGTTCGGGTCGACGCCGGAGCCCAACTCGCGGGCCGCGTCGCTGTGGCGATCGAGGCGGGACACGAAGCTAACGCCCTGGTCGAGATAGTCGTACTGCCAGCCCCACTGAAAGCCGGTGACTTTGAGAGTGAGTTGCGTGTTGGTGGTGTCCTCGATCTTCACGAGGGTCTTTGCGGCAGGAACCGCCATGACCACGAGGATGACGACCGGTATCGCGGTCCACATGATCTCGACCCGGGTGCTGTGCACCAGCGTCGTGTCGGCAACGGCGCCCTTGGACTTTCGGAAATTGACGATCGACCAGATCATCACGCCGAAGACCACGACCGCGATGGCCACGCAGATCTCGAAGATTCGCATGTGCAGGTCGTAGATCTCGCGGCTGATGGCCGTGACACCCTGAGTCATGTTCAGCAGCCCCCAGCCGGAATCGGCCCGGGCAGTTGACACACTCGCGAGTCCGGCTGCCGCCAGGGCGGCGAAGGAGGCGATTCGTCTGGAAATCATCGGCTTCATGGCGACCTTATTGCGTGACAACCCGCGCGCGTTCGAAACGATCGGCGCGGCCTGATTTAACTGCACCCTCAACAAAATTAACCGCTCACGCGAGAGTGGGCGATTCGTTCACGCGGCCAATCAGACGTTGCAGCCTCGCTGCAAGTCCGCACCGCTCCTCTTCCGTGAGAAAATTGCCCAGCTCGCAACGCCGCCCGTGCGACTCAATCGTGAGCCGGCTCGGGTGCAGGCGCGACGCGGGGCGGCGAAGTTTAACCTGTGCCCAATGCCGCGGAAACACGACTTGCACGTAAGTAGCGCGATCGCGTGACTCGACGCTTACGTCCGTATCGGTGACGGTAATCGTCTGGCTGCAGTGGCGTCGCGAAAGACTGCTTTTCAGCGCCCAGCCCAGAAGGAGCATTTCAAGGCCCGCGAAAGGCAAAACCGGCCAGAAGCCGAGACTGGCCATCAGCCCGCCGACGCCGAACGAAATGACGCAAGTGCCGCCGAAGAACAGAAGCGCCCCTCTGGGATTCATCGAGCAGTTCGGCGCAATGACAAGTCGTTGCTGCGGAGGTACGTCCACGGCGTTTCCACGGGTGATCCCGCGATGGTACGCGACCGAAGCCCCGCGGCGCAAAGCGCCGCCCAGCGGATAGACGGTAATCGAGTCAAGCACTTACCGCGACGCTCCGCGCCGCCCGAGGGCAGCGCTAGTGCCTATAGGTCGGCAAGAATCGCGGGTGTGGTGCCTCCGTGCGCAATCACCGCCAGGGGTGGGCCAAGAGCGGCCGCAAGCGTCGCGATGTTCTGCGCGGCGCGTTCGAATTTCGGATCGATTGAATTACCGATCCAATGCGCCAGCGGCAGGCCGCTGGCGCGGATCGAACGCACCGTGAGCAGCGCATGATTCAGACAGCCGAGCCTCAGTCCCACCACGAGGATCACTGGAAGCCCCAGCGCGATGGCGACGTCCTCCATCGTTTGCGAGTCGCCGATCGGCGCTAGCCACCCGCCGGCACCTTCGACGATCACGCGATCCGAAACAGCCTCGAGTTTCGAGAATTCGGCACAAATGACCGCAGGATCGATCTCAATTCCGGCTTCTTTCGCCGCGATGTGGGGTGAAACCGGTGGCCTCAGGCAATAAGGGTTCAGGGATTGATAGGGCACGGTGACGTTCGAGGCCGCAGCCAGCGCGAGCGCATCCTCGTTTCGAGGGGAGTCGGTGCCTTGGGCGCCGGCCGCTACGGGTTTCATTGCGGCGACCCGGAAGCCGCGACGCACGAGCTCGCGGATCAGTGCCGCGGCTACGTGTGTCTTGCCGACCTCTGTGTCGGTACCGGCAACGAAATACCCGGCCGGCGCCGAAGAAGCTCGAGTAGCCGCGGAGCTCACGTCGAGCCTCGCCGCTTGATCGACCCCGGCGCGATGCGGAACTCGCCTTCCACCGATCGCGTTGCGCCACGCCCCTGCGCACCCCACGCGGTGCCATAGACGATCTCGTACGTCGCAGGAAGAGCGCCATCGCGACGAAAGGCTTCGTAAGCTGCGGACATCCGCTGCAACCGGCCTTTGCCGGTAAGGCCGCGCGCACGTCCCTCCGTGACGTTGTGAGCGCCAATCGCCTTGAGCTCGCGCATCAGCCCTCGCGTGTCTGCGTAGGTGAGCTGAATGCGGTCAACGTCCAGCACCGGTTCGGACAGGCCGGCGCGGACCACTGCGTCGCCGACGTCGTGCATGTCGTAGAACTGATTGACATGGTTTAAAAGAAAAGAAGACTGTTGTTCGGAGGAATCAGCGATGGTCCAGGCCGCGCGCAGCTCCTTGAGCGTGTCGGGGCCGAACGTGCTGAACAGCAGCAGGCCGTCGGGTTTCAACACGCGCCGCACCTCGGCAAAGGCGCCGTCCAGGTCGCACCACTGCAACATCAGGCTGCTGAAGACGATATCGACGGTCGAGTCGCCTAGCGGGAGTCGCGTGGCGTCAGCGCAGATGCGCTCGAAGCGATGAAATAGTCGCTGGTGGCGCCGGGCTTGACTCAACATGCTGGGAGCGAGGTCGAGCGCCACAACCGTTGCGCGCCGAAATTTGCGTTTCAACCTCGCAGCACTTCGGCCCGGCCCCGAGCCGAGATCGAGGACGACGCCGGGTTGAAGCGGAAACGTATCGAGCCGGCTCAATAGTTCGTCTGCAACTTGATTCTGCAGGACCGCAGCCGCCTCATAACTGCGGCTCGCTCGGTCGAACGATGCGCGCACCTGCCGAGGATCCAGCTGGAATGACTGTTCGTCGTTCACTCGCGTACCGCTTCCTGATGCGCGCACACGCCGCTCAGCACGTCCACAAGGGAGTCAACCTGTTCCTCGGAGTGTTCTGCCGAGAATGTCACACGTAGGCGTGCGCTCCCACGAGGAACTGTTGGCGGCCGGATGGCGACAACAAGGAAACCCGCGTCTGCGAGTTTCCGCTGAACGTGGAGTGCGGCTGAAGAAGATCCCAGAATGACGGGCTGGATCGGGGTGTTGCTGGGCCCAAGCGGGATACCGGCTTGCCCGGCGCCCCGTCTGAACCTCGTTGTCAGGTGCAACACCCTTTCCCGCCGCCACGACTCGCGCTGCGCGACCTCCAGGGCTTTGCGGGCTGCGGCGGCGAGGGGTTGTGGGAGGGCTGTGGTGTAGATGTATTGGCGGGCCTTTTGTGTCAGGTGCTCGATCAGGTTGGCGTCGCCGGCCACGAATGCTCCGAAACAGCCGAAGGCCTTCCCCAGCGTACCCATCAGTACAGGCACGTCATCGACGCTGCCGCCGAAGTGCTCCAAGGAGCCACGGCCGGTACTGCCAATGACGCCGAGTCCGTGCGCGTCGTCGACCACGAGCCAGGAGCTGTTGGCTCGGCATGTGCGGGCGAGATCAGGGATGGGCGCAATGTCGCCGTCCATGCTGAACACACCATCGGTGGCAAGCATCGTCGCCGGCTCTCTGGCGGCCGCTGCGCAGTCTGCATGGGCATAGCGTCGGAAACGCGCTCCCGACAACAACGCGGCATCGATCAGCGAGGCGTGGCTGAGTCGGTCCAGAGCGACGCTCTCACCGCGCCCCACCAGAGACGTGACGATCGCAAGGTTGGCCATATAACCGGTCGAGAACAACAGCGCCCGCTCACGGCCAGTGAACTCCGCCAGAGCCTCTTCCAGGCGGGCATGCTCGATGCCATGCCCGGTGACGAGATGCGACGCGCCGCTTCCGGCGCCCCACTCGCGGGCCGCGTCCGCCATGGCGCCAGCAACTTCGGGGTGGCGTGCGAGGCCGAGATAGTCGTTGCTCGAGAAATCCACGAGCGGTCGGCCGCCGCAGACCGCCACGACGTGGCGGTCTGGGTTGGCAAACGACTCGATCGTTGTTCGGACGCGCTTCAGGTCTTGCCGCGCGAGATCGGCCAGCGAGGCCTCAAGCAGTCGTGGATCGCGCTTCATGTGCGTGCCCGGGAGGCGAGCCCAGGGCTGGCGCGTGGGGGGGCGTGGAAGCCGTCGAGGCCACGGCTGCGCCAGGTCGCTCCTCGGGCTTCAGTCCCAACCGTGCGAACAACTGCTGGTCCTTCAGAACGTCCGGGTTACCGGTCGTGAGAAGCTTCTCGCCGTAGAAGACAGAGTTGGCGCCGGCCAGGAAGCACAGCGCCTGAGTCTCGTCGCTCATCGTCTCCCGCCCGGCCGACAGACGCACATGGGCGCGCGGCATCATGATCCGGGCCACGGCGATGGCCCGGACGAAATCGAAGGGTTCCACGGGTTCGGCTCCGTGGAGGGGTGTGCCCGGGACTTGGACGAGTTGGTTGATGGGCACGCTCTCGGGGTGGTCCGGGAGGTTCGCCAGCGTCAGCAACAGCTTTGCCCGATCCGTCACCGACTCACCCATCCCCACGATGCCACCACAACAGACCTTCAGGCCCGCGTCACGCACGTTCGCCAAGGTGTCCAGTCGGTCCTGGTAAGTTCGTGTCGTGATGATTTCGCCGTAGAACTCAGGTGATGTGTCGAGGTTGTGGTTGTAGTAGTCCAGACCCGCCGACTTGAGCTGCTCGGCCTGATCCGCAGTCACCATTCCCAATGTGGCGCACGTCTCGAGGCCCGCCGCCCGAACTTCACGAATCATCTCTGCGATCACCGCGAGATCTTTCGCCTTCGGCGATCGGTATGCCGCACCCATGCAGAAGCGCGTGGCACCAGCCTCCTTCGCCCGCAGCGCGCTTTCCCGGACCGCTGCCACTTCCATCAACGCGTCCCGGCCGAGTCCGGTGTCGTAACGAACGCTCTGGGGGCAATAGGCGCAGTCCTCAGGGCATGCTCCGGTCTTGATCGACAGCAACGTACTCATCTGCACGGTGCTCGGCTCGAAGTGGTCCCGATGGATGCGCTGGGCGTGAAAGACCAGGTCCAGGAAGGGCATCGCGAACAGCGCCTCGACTTCGGTGAGGGTCCAGTCGTGGCGGATCGAGCCGAGCGTCATGTCGTGCATTTCAGGCCCTGATGGCAAAACCGTGTTCGTCGAACCGGCGCGCTGCGCGGGCGCCGCGGCTCGGGTTTTACGGGGGGCCGTGAGCCTTGTCAACCCATCGACAGCCTGTAAGTCGACAATTGCTCAATTCTTGTACACGTACTGCAGCAGGATGCCGATGAACAGGGCCATGCCGACGTAGTTGTTGTTGAGAAAGGCGCGCAGGCATCCCGCAGGCTCGCGGTTGCGGATCAGCCACTGCTGAAACAGGAACAACACTCCCGCCGCGGTGATCCCGCCGTAGTACCAGTGCCCGAACTGCATGTTCCGGCCCACCAGCACCAGAGCGAACAGCATCATCCCCTGCATCACGGCGATGATCAGTTTGTCCATGTCGGCGAACAAAATGGCGCTCGACTTCACCCCGATCCTGAGGTCGTCTTCGCGATCGACCATCGCGTACAACGTGTCGTATACGGCCGCCCAGATGACGGCGGCGATATAGAGCACCCACGCCACCCGCGGCAGTTGGCCGGTCTGCGCGGCGAAGGCCATGGGAACGCTCCAGCCGCCGAAGGAGATGCCCAGATAAAGTTGGGGCATCGGGAAGAAGCGCTTCACGAACGGATAAGAGACGGTGAGCGCGGCACCGATCACGGCCAACTTGATGGTGAGCAGATCGAGACGCGTGACCAGCGCGAGCGCGATCAGGATCAGGACGCCGAACAGGACCAGCGCCTCGATGGGCGAGGCGCGACGTGCGGCTAGCGGCCGGTCACGAGTGCGCCGGACGTGCGGATCGATGTTCCGATCGGCGAAGTCATTGATGACGCAGCCGGCGGAGCGCATCACGACGACCCCCGCCACGAAGACGATCAGCACTGTCGGATTCGGCCGACCGCCGCTCGAGATCCACAGAGCCCAGAGCGTCGGCCAGAGCAGCAGCCAGATGCCGATCGGGCGGTTGAGCCGCGCCAGCAGCGCGTATTCCTCGAGACGCCGCGTGAGGCGATGGAAGAGCGGAGCTTCCTTAGGTCTCGGGGCGAGGAAAGAGTCGGGAGTCGTGGCCACCTGGTTTATCCGATCCGTCCGTACTGCTCGTCAGTCCCGATCCAGCGCGCCGTCAGGGCCGCAATGTTAGCCGGATCCGCCTGCCGCAGCAGCAGCTCGGCCGCCTTGTCGACCTCCGGCAGCAGATCCCAGTCGCGCAGCACGTCCGCGACCCGCATTTGCGCCAGCCCCGTCTGGCGCGTGCCGAGCATCTCGCCCGGGCCGCGCAGTTTCAGATCCCGTTCCGCGATCTCGAAGCCATCGTTCGTCTCGCGAATGACATTCAGTCGCTCCCGGGCGAGCTGCGACAACGGCGCCTTGTAGAGCAGCAGGCAAGCGCTGGCCTCGGATCCGCGCCCGACCCGACCGCGCAGCTGGTGCAGCTGCGCCAACCCCATGCGCTCGGCATTCTCGATCACCATCGTGGTGGCATTGGGAACGTCGACTCCGACTTCGATGACGGTGGTCGCCACCAGTAGCTGAATCTTGCCGGCTTTGAAAGCAAGCATCGCCTCGTCCTTCTTCGCCGGCGGCATGCGCCCGTGGACGAGGCCGACCTTGATCTGGGGTAGCGCGGCAGCCAGGGTTGAAGCGGTTTCCTCGGCGGCCTGGGATTCGATCTCCTCGGACTCATCGATCAACGGACACACCCAATAGGCCTGCCGCCCCTGCCCGCAACTCTGAGCAATTCGCGCCACGACCTCATCGCGGCGCTGTTCGGTGACGACCACGGTCTTGACCGGAGTGCGTCCCGGAGGCAACTCGTCGATGACCGAGACATCGAGATCCGCGTACGAGGTCATTGCCAGCGTTCTCGGGATCGGAGTCGCAGTCATGATCAACTGGTGTGGAAGTCGACCGCTGCGGCGGCCCTTCTCCTGCAGCAACAACCGCTGCTGCACACCGAAGCGGTGCTGCTCGTCGACGATCACCAGCGCGAGCTTTTCGAATTCGACTCCTTCCTGGAACAGTGCATGGGTGCCCACGACAACGCGGATCCTGCCCTCTTTGATCGACTCGAGCGTGCTGCGCCGCTCTTTGGCCGGTAGCGAGCCGTACATGCGGGCAACATCGAACGGGTTACCGTCTGCCAGGTTGAGTTGGCCGAACCAGCGCTGGAAGTTCGTGAAGTGCTGTTCCGCCAGCAACTCAGTAGGGGCCATCAGCACGGCCTGATAGCCGGTGCCGGCTGCCCGGGCCGCGGCGGCGGCGGCGACGACGGTCTTGCCGCATCCAACATCGCCCTGCACCAATCGAACCATCGGGCTTTCCGAGGAGAGATCCGCATCCACTTCGCCCAGGGCTCGCGCCTGAGCGCGAGTCAGTTGGAAGGGCAACGCCTGTAGAAAGCGTGGCTCGAGCTGCTCGCTGTCGGTCAGGGGCCAGGCTGCTTCGACCTTCGCGGCTTTCTTCCGCAGCTTCAGCGTCACCTGGTGCGCCAGCAGTTCCTCGAAGGCCAGACGTCGTTGGGCCGGGTGGTAGCCATCGAGCTCGGACAACTGAGTCTCGCGCGGCGGCCGGTGCACGAAGGCCAAGGCGTCTTGCAGCGATGGGAGTCCGAGCGGTTGGATGAGTTGGGTCGGAACCCAATCGCGTACTGCCGCTGTGTCCACCTCGCGCAGGGCTTGAGCGACCAGCGCCCGTAACCTTCCCTGCGTCACGCCTTCGGTCAGCGGATAGATCGGCGTCAGGGATTCCTCGAGACCCACGGGCTGATCCCCAAACACCCGTTGGTATTCCGGATGGGTGATCTCCAGGCCGAACGGGCCCCGGCGGATCTCGCCGAAGCAACGCACTCGCGCGCCCCGCGTCAGGCCATTCTGCTGAGCGGTCGTGAAGTGAAAAAACCGCAGCGTCAGAAAACCGGAGCTGTCCGCGATCTTGCACAGCAGCTGCCGGCGCCGCCTGAAGACGACCTCGGTGAGCTGTACCTCTCCCTCGACCGTTGCCCGGGCGCCGGGAGTCAGCTCACCGATCTTCCAGAGACGGGTCCGATCCTCGTACCGGGACGGCAGTACGAACAGAAGATCCTGGACTTGCGAGACGCCCAGATGGCGGAGGCGCTCGGCAAGCGCCGGACCCACGCCCCGCAACGTGGTGATGGGACGCTGCTCGCGATGAGCGGTCTCCGTGCTTGCGACTGGCTGCGCCACGATTCGAATCCGCTGGCTCTCAACGGCGGTTACGAGCGCCTGCACTCAACCCAGATACAACACGCATTCGATTTCGACGCGCGCGCCACGAGGAAGCTGGGCCACGCCTACCGCGGCGCGTGCCGGATACGGCTGCGGGCAATATTGCGCCATGACCTCGTTTACCTTGGCGAAGTTGGCGAGGTCGGTCAGGAAGACGTTCACCTTCACCGCATTCGACAAGGTCCCACCGGCGGCCTCGGCTACGGCCTGCAAGTTCTCGAAGCACTGCCGGATCTCCGCCTCGATGTCACCAGTGACCAGCTGCATCGTTCCCGGCTGTAGCGGGATCTGACCTGACAGGTAGACCGTATCGCCCGCGCGGACGGCCTGATTGTAGGTCCCGATCGCCTGGGGCGCCTTGTCGGTGTGAATGATCTGTCGGCTCATCGGCTGTTGTCCTTTCCGAAGGTAGGGCCGGCGCTTGAACGTGCGCCGGACAAAGTTCAGTTCTCTGACTCGTCCGCATCGTCGATGTCTTCGCCCGGCTCGCGCTCATCGCGCGCGTGAGCGGCGATGGACCGGGACACCCGGACGATGTCAGGCATTCGGCGAATGATCCGGACGATGCTCGCGAGATGCTTGCGGTCCCGTACCTTCAGCTCGAAGGTGAGGACTGACGTGTCGCTGTCATGTTCGTCGATCGAGACGTGATCGATGCTCGAGTCGCCACTGGCGATGGCCGCCGCGACGGCGGCGAGCATACCAGTGCGGTTCACCACGTAGACCCGGATTTCCGAACTGAACGTCCGGTCGGGTGCGGTCTGCCACGTGACGGGCAGCCACTTCTCGGGATGCTTCCTGTAGTCCTCTACGTTCACGCAGTTTTCGCGGTGAATGACTACGCCTCGACCGGCAGACAGGAACGCGAAGATCGGATCGTACGGGATCGGGAAGCAACACCGCGCGTAGGTGACAAGCAACCCTTCGGTGCCGGCGATGGCCAGAGGGGCGGGAGTCATGGCGCCGTCATCGCCGGGAGCCGGCGTCGCGGGCAGCAAGCGACTGGCGACCAGCGGCGCCAGTCGCTCGCCGAGTCCGATCTTTTCATACAGCTCATCGAGGTCGGTCATTCCCAGCTCGCCGAGGGCGGCGCGCTGCACATCGGGATTGATGTCCTCGAGAGACAGACGGAACTCACCGAGCGCTTGATTCAACAGCCGCTGCCCCAGCGCAATGGCCTCGGTGCGGCGCAAGCTCTTCAGGTAGTGCCGTATCGCGCTGCGGGCCTTCGCCGTGACGACGAAATTCACCCACGACGGGTTCGGCATCGCACCCTTCGCCGTGATGATCTCGATCGTCTGGCCGTTGCGCACGACGGTGCGAAGTGGGGTCAACCGACGATCCACCTTGGCTGCGACACAGCGGTTGCCGACGTCTGTGTGGACCGAGTACGCAAAGTCGACGACCGTCGCGCCGCTCGGCAGGCGCAGGATCTGCCCCTTCGGCGTGAACACGTACACTTTGTCCGGAAACAGGTCGACTTTGACGCTTTCGAGGAATTCCTCGGAGGAGCCGTCTTCCTGCAACTCGACCAGGTTCGAGAGCCACTCGCGCGCCCGCTGTTGCTGTTGCATCGACTCGTCGGCGCTGCCCCCCTGCTTGTAGCGCCAATGAGCCGCAATCCCGGATTCTGAGACGCGGTCCATGTCCTCGGTCCGAATCTGAACTTCGATCGGGACGCCGTTGGGTCCTACCAACGTCGTGTGGAGCGACTGATAGCCGTTGACGCGCGGGATCGCGATGAAGTCCTTGAAGCGGCCCGGCATCGGCTTGAATACCGCATGCACGTTGCCGAGAGCGCGATAACAGGTGTCGGCCTTGTCGACGATCACCCTCAGGCCGTAGACGTCGACGATCTCACTCAGCAACGCACGCTTGCGTCGCATCTTCTTGTAGATGCTGTAAAGATGCTTCTCGCGTGTTTCCACGCGCGCCTGAATCTCGTTCTTGAGCAGCGCCGCATTGAGCTGCTGCTCGATCTTCTTGAGGAATTCTTTCTGATTGCCGCGCGCTCGCTTCAGCGTGCGCTCGAGAACCTGGTAGCGCTTCGGGTACAGAGCCTTGAACCCCAAGTCCTCGAGCTCGAGTTTCATGTTGTAGAGCCCGAGCCGCTCGGCGATCGGCGCGTAGATCTCGAGGGTCTCGCGCGCTATCGCCCTGCGCCGTGGCGGCGCCATCGCCTCGATCGTGCGCATGTTGTGCGTACGGTCCGCGAGCTTGACCAGGATGACGCGTAAGTCTCGCACCATCGCAAGCAGCATCTTGCGGAAGGATTCCGCCTGCGCCTCTTCGCGGCTCTTGAACTTGATCTGATCGAGCTTCGTGACGCTGTCGACGAGCTCGGCGACATCCGTCCCGAAACGCTCCGCAAGCTGGTTCTTGGGCGTCGGGGTGTCTTCGATGACGTCGTGGAGGATGGCCGCCACGATGGTGTCGGTGTCGAGATGGAGATCGGCGAGGATCGCGGCGGCCGCGACCGGGTGGGCGATGTAGGGCTCACCCGAGAGGCGCTTCTGGCCCTTGTGTGCGGACGCGCCGAATTCGGCGGCCTCCTTGATGCGTGTGACCTGCTCCGGAGGCAGATAGCTGCCGACCGTCGCGAGCAGCTCTTTCAGTCCCGGGGTGCGCCTTCCACCGGGGAGCAGTCCCAGGAGCGAAGACGCATAGTCCATGGTGACCGGCAGTGGAGACTAATCTCCGAGACCGAACTGGGGCGCCCGGAAGGTCGACTGCGCTTCCATCTCGGGGACGGCGGGCTCCGGAGCGGGCTCCGGATCGCGCAGCATCTCGGCAGTGATGTTTCCTGCGGCGATCTCGCGGAGCGCGACCACTGTCGGCTTGTCGTTCTCCCACGGAACCGTCGGCTCGGCGCCATTGGCCAGCCGGCGCGAGCGCTGGGCCGCCAGCAGGACCAGCTGGAACAGGTTCTCGACGTTGTGGAGGCAGTCTTCGACAGTGATTCGGGCCATGGTTGTGAGCTTCGGAAAGAGGACGAAATGGGCGTGCGGGCGGGAGGCGGTAATCGGGCGGCCACCCGGGGCACGATGATCACCCACTATAAGCGATAACCGGCCAGTCAAGCCAGCGGGTCAGGCCCCCAGGCGGGACAGGAGTGGGTGCAGTTCGGAGCGCCCCGCGCGGAGGTCTTCCCCGCGGTCCTCAACGATCCGCGCCAAGTCCGACACCGCGCGCTCGAAGTCGTCGTTCACCACGACATAGTCGAACTCTTTCCAGTGGGACATATCCCCCACCGCGTCCTTTAGCCGCCTCTCGATGACCTCGGGCGCATCGGTCATTCGCCGTCGCAGCCGCTCCCCGAGCGCTGCGCGCGAGGGCGGCAGAATGAAGACCGTGGCGCATTCCGGCATGCCGCGTCGCACCTGCTGCGCGCCCTGCCAGTCGATTTCCAGGATGACGTTCGTGCCCCGGGCCAGGCGCTCTTCCACCGGCCCTTTGCCGGTCCCATAGAAGTTATCGAAGACGCGCGCGTGCTCGAGCAGACGGCCTTCCGCTACGAACTGCTCGAACTGGGGAATGGAGATGAAGTAGTACTCGCGGCCTTCCTGCTCGGTGACCCGTCTTTTGCGCGTGGTGTACGAAATCGACACGTGCAATTCGGGCCTGCGCTCTATGAGCGCTTTGACCAGCGAGGTCTTACCGGCGCCCGAGGGCGCTGAGATCACGAACAGGCGGGCCTTCGCGGGGCCGGTCTGCGATGTGGGTGAGGGCACAGAGGTCATCGTGCAGATTCTAAGGGACAGGACGTTGTCCACGCGATGCTTGCGCGCATGCTGCGATCGACCGAGCTCCGTCAGGTCTCGATGGAGCCTAGGCGAGCATCACCCAGACAGACTCCCTAGCCTCAGCCGATCGAGGTATTCGCGAACTGCGTCACGGTATCCCTCACTGCTCGTGACCGTCGATCCGCCGGCGAGTACGAGGATGAAGTCGCCGCGCGGCGTGCGACTCACTTCGCGAACGTGGTTCATGTTGATGACGCAGGATCGACTGATCCTGAGAATGGGTTGCGACTGAAGAGACTTCTCGGCCTGCGCCAGAGTACTGCGCGTTACGAATACGTCCCTGCCGACCGTGAGCTTCACGTAGTTGCGGTCTGCCTCGAGAACTTCGATCTGCCCAGCATCCAGCATGTGCATGCGACTGCCGGACTCGGCGAGGAGCCTGGGGCGAGACTCAGTGGCCGCCTTCGCGGTGCGCTCGATGTGCTCCAACACTGCGGCGAGCGATGTCTGTCGCTCCGTGACAGTTTCGGCATCGCGTCTACGGCGCACCCGCGTAAGCGTTTTCTTGAAGCGGTCATCGTCGAACGGCTTTAGCAGGTAGTCGACGGCGCTGACCTCGAAGGCCTCGAGTGCGTAGTGATCGTACGCAGTCACGAACACGATCAAAGGCAGAGTCTGTGGGTCGAGCTGTCGGGCCAAGGCGATTCCGGTCAGGGAATCGATCTGAATATCCAGAAACAGCAGGTGCGGCGGCCGCGTGCGGAGGGCTTCCAAAGCGGAACGGCTGTCGCCGTATTCGCCGACGATCCGCAAGTCGGACTCGCGCTCGCAGCACTCGCGCAGCGTGCGCCGCGCAGTCGGCTCATCATCGACGATGACGACATCGAACATGGTTGTCACACTTTACCGAACGTGCGCATCGGGCGGCGAGGGCTGACTAGGGTTGCCTTCTCACGTCGCTCAACATCGGTATGCGTACCTCCGCAACCCAGATCCCCTCCTCCGCCTCGCCCGCCGTGAAGGTGGCATTTTCCCCGAACTGGAGCCGCAACCGATCGCGCACGTTGCGTAGCCCGATACTCTCTTGCCCCACCACCGGCTCGCGGGCAACTGTATTGACCACGCGCAGGACTAACGTCTGTTGCTCCGTGGCGGCCTCCACTCGAATCACGACCGCTCCGGTGTGGCGTGCCAGCCCGTGAACCACGGCGTTTTCCACGAGGGGCTGCAGAATCAGGCTCGGGACCCACAGCGACGGCAAGGTGTCGACGTCGGTGATCCAAACAGTCAGCCGATCGGCGAATCTCTTCTGCTGCAGCTCGAGGTACAGGCGGACGAACTGAAACTCGTCCGTCAGCCTGGAAAATTCCCGTTCGCCGGCGGTGAGCAGTCGTCGAAGCAGGTCGCCCAGCTGCACGACCATCGACTGCGCGGCAACCGGATCCCAGGAGATCTGACCGCGAATCGTGTGGAGCAGATTGAAGAGAGTGTGCGGCGACAGTTGCATTCGCAGTGCCGCCAGATGCGCCCCCGTCAGGGCCCGCTCGAGCGCGGCCGACCGCAGCTGGGAGTCGCGATAGCGTTGATACAGGCTGAAGCCGTTGATCAGCGCAATGCCGAAGCCATAAGTGAGAAAGAAGCTGATCGCGCTCGCGGACCACATCGGCAGCTCGTCGTCCGCGAAGAAGTCCTTCCACCAGGTGTGAACAGGCCAGGCGTGCGGCAGGTGTGCCTGCGTCTGCGCCTGCATCATCGCCTCGTGGGTGAGCCACTCGCCGAGCGTCAGCAGCGGCGCGGCCGGAATGCAGAACAGGAATGCAATCAACAGCTGCAGCGGGATGGCACGCAACCGTGGCTGCCACCCTGTTTGTTGCGAAGCCCAGACGGCGAGCAGCAGCAGCGGATACAGAAACAGATGTTGTAGCAGCCGCGCGTCCCAGGGGGCGAAGAAGACCTTGCCGGTCATGTAAGAGAAGCTCGCCTGCATGCTGTTTGCGTACAGGACGTTGGACAGGGCCACGTAGATCCAGAAGACCGTCAGGATCACCAACATGGGCCGTGCGCCGAGGCGGGTGTCCACGGACTCCCGGAGCCGGCCGATTCGGCCGGCGAATACGGAGCGCGGGGCGGCGACCGCGTGCTCCGGAGAAATGGCGTTCATGACGACTAGATTACGCCAGTGAGACACCCACGCCCGCAGAAAATGTTACGTCAGGGACGAGCCCGTCGATAGCGGGGACGAACGAGTCGCCTGGCGGGGCGGCGGGCGCGGGTGTGACGGCGTTGGCAGCGGGCCGACTCGGGCGTGACGGCGTTGGCATCGTGTTGGTCACGCGATGACGGTGGAGTGCTGTCGCCTGCGTGACCGGGGCCGCGACCGGCGTGCCGGTACGAACTCGTTGTTTCCGGGGACCAACACGTGTCCCGTCTACTGCCGCTGGCTCGAGCTCCGATGTCTCATATGCGCACTGATTCGACGGCCTTGCAACGCAACGGTGCGGCGAATCGATTCAACTGAATTGCATCAAGGTGCGCCGGGACGGCGTATGACAGGAGAGGCTCGATGAATACGCTCAACACTACCCCGAAGACCCGTCGACTTGGCGTCAGCCTGTGGACCGCGCTCGCGGGGCTCTCGATCGCCGGGAGCTTCGGAGTCGCCAACGCCGCACCTGTTGCTGATGATGGGGTGCCGACACTGGCAGTGAAGTACGACGATCTGGACTTGTCGACCAGGGACGGAGCCGTTGCGCTGTATCAGCGCATCGCAGCCGCAGCTCAGCTGGTGTGCCCGGACCCGCAGAACACCTCCATCGCTGATGTGCAGACCGCGCGATCCTGCCGTCGGGTTGCTGTCGACCGCGCCGTCCAGGCAGTGCACAACCCGCAGCTCGCGGCGCTGCATTCGGGTCTGACGCACAGAGGGTGAGTCGCGAAGCGAGCCTGGCGGGCGGGCTCGGGACGGGTCGAGACTTTCGGTGAGGCAACCAGGGGTGAGGGCCGAAGGCCCGAACGACCCGCCAGGACGGCGGGGCCGGCACACCGCGCCAGGGGTGAGCCGCACGCGGCGAACGGGTGGACATGGATGGACACCCCGGACTTGCGCGGAGCAGGGACTGCGCAGCGCAATGGCTGATTACTATGGCGCACCCGCAACGTTGTCGGTGGATTGACGCGTTGCCGGGGTTCGGGCCCCTCCCCGGGGGCCCGGCGCCTCCTGAGCAAGACGGCGCTGCCCGGATTTGCGGTGTCAGAGCTCATTTCCCCCACCTTTGGCACTCCTACGTGGTACGGTTCGGCACCCCCC
The DNA here is from genome assembly GCA_036499585.1 of Steroidobacteraceae bacterium. Classification (GTDB taxonomy): domain Bacteria; phylum Pseudomonadota; class Gammaproteobacteria; order Steroidobacterales; family Steroidobacteraceae; genus 13-2-20CM-66-19. The sequence goes on along the minus strand of DASYDM010000007.1, from coordinate 18,820 downwards.
GATCCCGTTAACGTGGAGACTGCCTATGACCGACAGCATCAGCGGTCGCGGCCGCTGGCTGGCGCTCATCGTTCTGTGCCTGGGTGTCCTGATGATCGTCCTGGACACCACCATCGTGAACGTCGCCTTGCCCTCGATCCGCAGCGACCTGGGTTACACCGAAACGTCACTGGTGTGGGTGGTCAACGCCTACATGCTGACGTTCGGCGGCTTCCTGTTGCTCGGTGGCCGGCTGGGGGATCTGTTCGGACACAAGAAGCTGTTTTTGTTCGGGCTCACCTTTTTCACGCTCGCATCGATGGCGTGCGGACTAGCCAACACCCAGGAGCGGCTGATTGCGGCCCGAGCCGTGCAGGGCTTGGGCGGGGCGGTGGTAAACGCCGTGTCGCTGTCGTTGATCATGAATCTGTTCACCGATTCCGCAGAGCGTGCCAAAGCAATGGGCGTCTTCGGCTTCGTCTGTTCCGCAGGCGGCAGCATCGGAGTGTTCCTCGGCGGCTTGCTGACCAGCGCCCTGAACTGGCACTGGATCTTTCTCGTCAACCTGCCGATCGGCATTCTCGTTTATATCCTGTGCGTGTATCTGTTGCCGTCGCGTATCCAGCGTGCGCAGAGCGGCCATCTTGATGTGGGCGGCGCCGTTTCGATCACGGCCTCGTTGATGCTGGCGGTCTACGCGATCGTCAACGGCAACGAAGCAGGTTGGACTTCGACAAAGACGCTCGGTCTCCTGGGCGCAGCCGCCGTTCTTCTGGCGCTCTTTATATGGATCCAGGCGCGTGTTCGTGAGCCCCTGGTTCCGCTGACGCTGTTCCGGCTGCGCAATGTGGTGGTTTCGAACATCGTCGGCGTTCTCTGGGCCGCTTCGATGTTTGCGTGGTTCTTCATCGCGGCGCTCTATATGCAGCGTGTGCTGGCTTATACGCCGCTGCAGGTTGGCCTGGCCTTCCTGCCAGCCAACATCATCATGGGCATCTTCTCGCTCGGGATCTCCGCAAAGCTGGTGATGCGCTTCGGTCTGCGCCCGCCCCTCACGGTGGGAATGCTCCTGGCGGTCATCGCACTCTTTGCTTTCGCACGCGCTCCCGCGGGAGGCAGCTTCGTCGTCGACGTGCTGCCGGCGATGATTCTGTTCGGGTTCGGCGCCGGCATTGCGTTCAATCCCTTGCTGCTGGCGGCCATGAGCGATGTCAGCCCCTCGGAGTCGGGACTCGCTTCGGGCGTGGTCAACACGGCGTTCATGATGGGTGGCTCGGTGGGGCTCGCAATCCTGGCCAGCGGAGCGGCGGCTCGAACGGGAGGTCTTCTGACCACCGGAGTCGACCCGGTTACCGCGCTCAATTCTGGATATCACCTTGCCTTCGCGCTAGGTGGCGCGTGTTCGCTCGTCGCCGCCGGATTGAGCGCGATGTTCCTCAGGCCGATGCAACAGTCGTCTGAGCCGGGCGTGGGCGCCGTGAGCCCGGCGCACGGCGGGATGTAGCGTTGCGCGGGATACAGGCCTGCGCCGAGGTAGGCCCGCGGAGGTAGGCCGCGCGTCGCGCGGCCCACTTAGAAGACCTCAGCCGACGCCGTTGTGCTTCTTGCGGTAGACGCGGCGGCTCTGCCGGTTCTCCGAACGCTGAATCCCACGCTGCTCGACAGCACCTACGCGGCCGTTCGAGCCCGCAGCCGCTTCGCGGTTGTCGACGTGCTTCTGACCGCGCTCCAACTGCCCGACCTCGCGATTGTTCAGCGAACCTGACTTCGCGCCCTGCTCGATGCGTGATTGCTGATTCACGTCGCGCTGCACGTCCGCCTGCATGCGCGTCGACGAGGCTGAGTTGGGATTGCCGACCTGGCCGTCGTGCTTCTGCTGATTGATCTGATTGCTGACCCGATTCTGAGCAGCGTTGATCTGCGCCGTCTCCTTCGGGGTGAGCTTGCCGTCCTTCAGATCGTGCTGCTCCAGGTGATCGACACGAGCCTCGTCCTTCTCGAGCTTCCCGGCTTCCCGAGTGTTCAGCTGACCCGACTGCAAGCCCTGCTCGATGCGCTCCTGCTGGTTGACGTCGCGCTGGGTCACTTCCTGGGCCCCGGGGGTTGCTGCCCAGACAGTGCTGGCTGTCGCGGACAAGGCAAACACGGCGGCAACGGCAATGGCGATCTTCGACGGCTGGTTCATGACCCGATACTCCCGGTGACCTGTTGGTGGCTGGTCTTGGGAGACACAACGGCGGTGCTGCCGGAACGTTGACAGGGCGGATTACGGGCCCCGGAGGACCTTAACGGTCGGTTAACCGGGGCGGCTCAGTGCGCGTGGCGGCGGAGGGCCGGCGGCGGCGCCTGGAAGGCAACGTGGACTAGTAGCTCTCGTCCCGCGAGGGGAATTGCCCTGCCTTGACGTCAGTTATGTACTGACCAAATGACTTCGACATGACTTCGAAGAGGGAGGCGTAACGCCGCAGGAATCGTGGCGAGAACTCTTTGTTGATTCCCAGCATGTCGTGCGTCACGAGCACCTGGCCATCCACTGCCGGGCCGGCGCCAATGCCGATGACGGGAATCGAGACCAGCTTCGCGATGCGCTCGGCCAAGGCTGCCGGCACCTTCTCGATCACCAGCCCGAAGCAGCCGGTCTTTTCCAACAGCTGCGCATCCCGCACGATCTGCTCCGCTTCCTCGTTCTCGGTAGCGCGCACGACGTAGGTGCCGAAGCGGTAAATCGATTGCGGAGTCAGTCCCAGATGACCCATGACCGGGATTCCGGCGGAGAGCACGCGCGAGATGCTCGCAACGATGCTTTCCCCTCCTTCCATCTTGACCGCGTGCGCACCGGATTCCTTCATGATGCGCACCGCACTCTGCAGAGCAAGCTGACTGTCGCCCTGGTAGCTGCCGAACGGCATGTCGACGATGACGAGCGCGCGCTTCACTGCTCTGACGACCGAGGAAGCGTGGTCGATCATCTGGTTGAGTGTGATGGGCAGGGTTGTCTCGTGGCCGTGGATGACGTTGGAAGCGCTGTCACCGACGAGCAACGCATCCAGGCCTGCCTCGTCCAGGATCCGGGCGAAGGAGTAGTCGTATGCCGTCAGCATTGCGATCTTTTCGCCTCGGGACTTCATCCGGGCGAGGCTGGCGGTGGTGACACGCCGGCTGGCGGAGCTGGGATCGCTAGGGACGGTTTCGGTTGACACGGGGCCTCCGGCGGCTGTGGCAGTCACTATAGCGCGCCACCGGGCCATTTACCGCAGGGGTATCATTTCCCGGCCGGGGACCACGGGCGCACTTCGCGATCAGCGGATTGCTGCGAGGGAAACAGTTATGTCGAAGAACGTACTGGTCACGACACTGCTTGCAGTGCTCGCCGCAGCCCTCTATTTTTTCGGCCGCGACTCGCAGCGCGAGATCGGCATACGGGGCTTGGTCATCGCTCTCCTGATTGTCGTGACCATCGTCCTCACCCGCGTGATCAGACACGCTGCGCGACGCCTGTAGGGCGCTTCACGCAAGTCAATTCGCAAAGCAGTCGGCCTCGGTCATTGCGACTGGGCGGCGTGCACCTACAAGAAATTCGAGCTTCACGCAGCGGCCAAGACGAGCTCGAAGTACGCCGAAACGCCTTAGGGGTCGCGCGGCCCGCGATGACGGGCTGTCAGGCTCCAGTAGGAGCTGCCTTGGCGGATGCCGCCTCCGAAAGCGGTTACTCCTGTCATGGCCAGCTTCTGCAATCAATGCGGCACGGCGCTCGACAAGGGCACCGCCTTCTGCACCGTGTGCGGAACCCCCAACGTCGGCGGTCCGATGCCTGCGACACCGACGCCAGAGCCGGTTGTGGCCGCCGCGTCCGCAACCCTCGCGTCGATACCGCCGCCGACGCCGGGTCCGTCCCCTGCGCCCGCGGCTCCCGGGGCCGCGCGCCGCGGACGCTGGCGAAAAGCATTGTTGTGCCTGTTGATACTCCTCCTCGGCATCGTCATCGGCTATCTGCTGGCACCCAAGTGCCATCAATGCGCGAATCCCGGCGGTGCGGGCGCCTCGGCCTCGGCGCACGGCGGCGGTAGTGCTGGTGGCGGCGGTGGCGGTGGCGGTGGGGGTGGCGGCGGGGGTGGAGGAGGCGGCGGCGGTGGTGGCGGTGGAGGCGCTGGCGACGGCGGTGTGCCCTCGGCCGGGTCCGGAGCAGGCGGCGGCGCTGGTAGTGGGGGCGGTGGCGGCGGTGGCGGCGATGCCCAACTCACGCCAGGCGCCGGGGCGAAAGGTGGACCCGTGGACATGAAGGACGTCATGCAACTGTCCAAGGGTGGCACCCTGGGTCCGGGCGCGGACGAGCGGGACCCACCGCCGGCGGCGGATGGTGACACACTCGCGGCGCCGGACTTCAGCTATGACAAGACAGGACTGCCGCGTTACCCCGATGCGGTGTCAGGTGTCGTCAGTGCCTATACGTACGGGCCCGGCGGACAACAGGACGTCAAGGGCAGCAGTGTGGCGATAGTCACGGGTAGCACCTTCGACACCGCTGTCGATTGGTACCTGAAGAACCTATCCGCCGGATGGCACGCGCAGACGGTCGGTGACTTCAATGCGCTGGCGCAGCAATTCTCGCCGGAGAACCTGGGGAAGATGCTGGGTATGGGCGCCAGCGCAGACCCCCAAACGGCTTCGACGCCGGCACCGCCGGCGGGTCCGCAGATAAAACTGTCCATCTTCACGCCGCCGAAAGGCACGGCCAACAACCCGGGTGTCATGATCGTTCAGAAGGATCAGGAGCCGGTGAAGATCCTGATGAAGGTCAACATGCGGTAGCGGCGCGTAGCGAACAATAAAACAGGTTCTCCCGCAGCCCTCGCCTGCTGTGTTGGAGACATTTCCACCGAAGTTGCCATTCAGGAGTCGTCCTGCTGAAGCCGGACCCGGCGTCGTAATGCTTCTGGCGCCGGTGCGTTTGCACTGGCGGCTTTGCCGTGTCATTCCGGTTTTACTTGATGCCAGACCCTTCCCTGGCGCCAACAACGGGAGCCCATCATGAGATGTCAGAAAAAACCTGGCCTGCCATCGAAGGCCCACAAGTTCGTCCTGGTTGCAGGAGTCACTGCAGCAGCCTGGTTTGCACAGTCCGCGGTAGCGGGCTGTCCGCCGGGATACCTCTCAAAGGCCGGACACTGCATTCCAGGTCCAGCGCAGCCACACCATCCGCCGGTGATCGAGTCGACCCAACACGCGCCGGTCGCGGTGTCACCTGTCGATGCGTCCAAGTTACACGCGCTGAATCCCCAGCCGGTCCCTCTGGACAAGGCCGCGCTGAATCCGCAGCCAATTCCCCCGGGCCATCTCCTGCCTAAATCGTCCTCTCCCCCTCCCCATGTGCCTGTCGACCCGACGCCGCATTGGGATCTCAAGAAGAACAAGGGGAGCTGACCAGACTATTGATCCTGCACAGGGTGACGTGATCGGCCACTTCGGGAGCCCACATGAAGACCCTCAAGCCCCTCTTCCGGATCGCCCTTGCCGCGTTCGCCGGCAGTTTCGCAACACTGTCGGCGTATGCCGATGACGCATCGTGCAAAGCGGTCGCGGATGCGGCCGCCAAAATGGCGAGGACTCCTTACCACGAAGTGGCCACAGTTGACGGCAAACCTTTCGAGAAAATCTATACGACCACCACGTTGTCCATGCGTGTCGCAGGTAAATGGATGACTGTCCCGATGACGCCGCAGGAGGTTCTGGATGCCATGCGCGAAACCGGTTCGTTTTCCGACTGCAAGGTGCTACGGACGGAAGTTGTGGATGGCCAGCGTACGACCGTATACGCGGCGCACCGTATCTCGCCCGGGACGTCGTACCCAAGCGAAGACGCCCAGATCTGGATCGCTGCCAACGGACTGACGTTGAAAACCATCTCGGACTCGCAGGCGGGAGGCCGCAAGGCACACGCAGAGTCGCATATGACGTACGACAACGTGCGCGCGCCGACAGGGGCGCGTTGATCGCACGGCTCCCGCGTCGACGGGCAGGCGGATGGCGGTCCGCACGCATATTTCAGGTTCTACTGACTGTGGCATGCCGTGAACCGGATGGAGAGGGCGATGGTAACTATCGACGGTGGTAGATGGATTGGCGGCGCTCAGGATTCACGCGCTCGGACCGCGATGGCGATTGCCGTGAGGGTGGGAGTGCCGCTGGCTTTTACTTTCGCGCTGGCGGCGTTCGCTTCCAGCCCGGCGGTGGCGGCCGGCGCCGACCTGTGCAAGATCGCAAGTCCCGCTGTGGTGAGCAAGGCGTTGCACGCCACCATCGTCCGTGCCGAGGCACCCGAGGGCCCTGATGCCGGGTGCGAATACTCCGCCAAGGGCACGCCGGTGAATTCCACTACCAATCACGCCATCGCCATGGCCAACGGCGTGCAGGGCGCGTCGATGGATCCTCAATCTACCAAGATCATCTCGGGATTCTTCAACGGCGTACTGGGTGACGCTTCCGCCAAGCAGGAGAAGCAGGCGCGCCACCCAGGCGAGATCCCGATGTTGGTGTTCAGCGTATCGACGGGGAATGCTCAGGAACAGATGAAGCTCAACCGCGACACGATGGGACGCATGTGGAAAGTGACGACGGTGCCGAACTTGGGCGATGAAGCCATTGAGACGTCGGGCAGCATGCTCATGGTGCGCAAGGGCGACAAGTTCATCCAATTCCTCTACACGCAATGCAACTGTGCGTCGCAGGACTTGATTCCGCTGGCGAAGCAGATCGTCGCAGGGTTGTGACGTCCTGCATGAAGGCGAGCAAGGAGAACTGACCATGCACGTACACGCATCAGGCGGGGCACCGATCGCCGGCGGCGATGACGGGGCCGTGCGGCGGCGCTGCGGTCATTCGCTCCAGTACGGTGTGCTGATGGTGTTGGTGGGGGTGATGGCAGGCTGCTCCGGCGGAAAGTCTCAGACAGATGCAAAAGCCATCAACCGCCAGTCGAGCGCTCCGTCGTCGGGCCAGGGGTCCGCGCATATTGTCTATCGCCCGGAGGTGAAGACGCTGGACGCACCTGCCGCCCGGAACGCGCTCAGAGGCGTAAGCACGAACGGGCTGGCCTTGGTGTTCGACGCGAGCGCCAGCGGCATTGCCGCGCTCAAGGCGGGCGATGTGCTGTTGGTGAAGAACCTCATGGCGCGCAAAGTGCTGGCGGTCGACCAGCAGGGTAATGAGAAGATCATCCTGACGAGACTGGCTACTCTGCCCGAGGTTGCGACGGAGGCAAAAATCTCCTTCCGCCAACCGGTCCACTTCGGAGCATTGCGCGCGAAGAACTCCGCACGGCAGTTGCCCTGGCTCGAACGGGTGTTGGAGGCACTGGGGCCTCGCGCCGCCTACGCGCAGGCTGACATCGTGCATCAGGACCCTATCACCCACACGCCGGGAGACTCGGTCAGTAATGTCTTCGACGCCGCCAAGAACGGGGTGAATACGACGATCAACGGATTCAAGGCAGTGGTGGAAGGCTGGGATACCGAGTTTGACGCAACGCCGGAAGACGGAAAGTTACATCTCACCATGAAGCTCACTCGCACCTCCGAGGCTACGAATGTGGTTGCGGAGATCGATGCGGATGGCTACCTGCAGGACTACGACACGATGCTGGATGCGGCCATGAGCGGCGGCTCCATGAATGACCTCACCGGATCCTTCAAGAACATCAACGGCTCGATGTACGTGACATGGAAGATCGGCCAGAAAACCAAGGGAGCGGGCCCCGGCCAATCGCGCATCGACTTCCCGACCGTCGTAGCTACGTCCCTCGCGCCGTTGCTCGACGGACTGCCGCTCTTCCTGGAAATCAAAGGCTCCGTCATCGTAAATCCGGTTACGACCGGCGCGAACGAATACGCCAGCGGCTCGTACCGGCTCACGTATGACGGCTACCAGAACTTCAAGCTGCATGGAACGGCGTTCGATTCCGATGGCCCGGTCAATATGAAGATCGATTCCGAGTTGCCGACCGGCGTTTCTCTGGCGCCCACCGCCTCGGTCGTGGCTCTCGCCGCACCGATAGTGCAGATCTCGTTCGGAGGGCCTGCTCTGGACGTGTTCAAGGTTGGCGATCTGGCCGATGCCGCGGACACGGTCAACAAGTGGGCGGATAAGGTGGCGAAGCAGTATCTACCCCCTGATCTCTACGGGCTGTTTCAAGATACATCCGATCTATTGGCCAAATCTCTCAAGGCCGTACAAAACACGGGCGCGATGGTCGACATGCGCGTCGTGACAACCACGACGCATATGCAGAGCGGTTCAGCGACGATGTTCCCCTGCCAAAAAGAGACTTGGCAGTTTGTCGTGTACGTCGGCGCCACCGCCCAGGCCTTGGGAATTCCAGCGGGCTCTTATACGAAGAAAATCGGTGAAAAAGAGTTTCACCGCGCCAATCCGCCCAACAACGGTCTCTGTAGTGGAGGTCCTTCTTGAGGGCACCGGTACTGAGGTCGCCGCGGCGCTTTACAATTCCTTGCGGAATCTTCCTACCACTTCGGCCCTGCGCGGTCTTGCAGGAAGACCATTATCGGACTATATTTAGTCCGATCTTCCTGAAAGATACGTTCATGCGCTATTCCACCCAAATCAAGCCGATCAGCTACCTCAAGGCGAATGCAGCCGAAGTGCTGCAGGAACTCGCCGAGCAGCGAAAGCCGCTCGTGATCACTCAGAACGGCGAGGCCAAGGCAGTGATCCAAGACGTGGCTTCATATGAGGAAACGCAGGAAACGCTGGCGCTTCTGAAGATCCTCGCGCTGGGTAATCAGCAAGTGGCGCACGGCAAGGTTAAACCTGTCGCAGAAGTCGCGAAGCGACTCCGTGGCCAATCGACTGGTGAATGATGCGCTTCAAAGTTCTGCTCACGGAAGACGCGGAGCGCGATCTCGAAGACTTGTACACACACATTGCCGAGCGCGACTGCAAGCAAAACGCTGACCACGTCCTCGATCGCCTTCTAAAGGTGACTGACAACCTCGCGACCTCTCCGGAGCGTGGACTGATTCCCAGGGAACTCGCCGCCCTCGGCATTCAGGAGTACCGCCAGGTCTTCTTCAAACCCTATCGCGTGATCTATCGCCAAATGGACCAACAGGTCGCGATCTATGTGATCGCCGACGGGAGACGCGATATGCAGTCGCTCCTTGCGCGCCGCCTACTTGCCGGCTGATTGCGGTGCAGGTCAAATGCGGCGCTCGGTAGTTCGCCGGCGCTGGCCCGCGATCTCGGTGTCATACCAGGGATTTTGTTCAACACCGGGACGGCGAGAAACGCCCCGAGACACCGCAGAACATCACTCGATGTTCTGCACCTGCTCCCGCATCTGCTCGATGAGGACCTTCATATCCACCGCGTGGCGGGTGGTCTCGAGATCCTGTGACTTCGACGACAGCGTGTTGGCTTCGCGATTGAGTTCCTGCATCAGGAAATCGAGGCGGCGACCGGCAGGCTCGTTGCCCGCAACGACACGACGGATCTCGACAATGTGTCCCGTCAGGCGGTCGAGCTCCTCGTCGACGTCGAGCCGCTGCAGCAGTATGGCCAGCTCCTGTTCGAGCCGCTCGCGGTCAACACTGGCCTGAAGTTCGGCAAGACGCTCGTTCAACCTGGTGCGCACGCGAGCATGCACTTCCGGGAGCCGCGTGCGAACGTTGGCGACCAACGTTTCCAGCGAGGCGCAGCGCTGCTCGATGAGTTCCCGAAGTCTCGCACCTTCGCGTGAGCGGGCGGCAGCCAGCTCGGTCAATGTGTTGCCGAAGAGGGATTGGGCCGCGGCCAGCAGTTCGTCGCCGGAGTCGCTGTCCTCTCGCAGAACCCCTGGCCAGCGAAGCACGTCGACCACGTTAACGGTGTGCTGGGGTAGTTGGCGCGAGATCTCCTTGACCTTCGCGAGCACCCGATCCAGGGCCTGCGCATCGACCTCCAGGGAGGTTTCTGCACCTTGTACCCTGCGGACGCTGATCGTGCAGTCCACCTTTCCGCGCTTCAGGTCGCGGGCAAGACGCTGCCGGAATTCCGTCTCTGCAGCCCGTATCTCGTCGGGCAGCCGGAAGCCCGTCTCCAGGAACCGGTGGTTCACACTGCGCAATTCACAAATCAGAGCGCCCCAGGTCCCGGTGACCTCACGTCGAGCGAATCCGGTCATGCTGGCAATCATTCGGGTGCGATTTCCTTGGATCCTGACGAGCAGGAACTACGCTCGGTAGCTTCACAATGATATAAAGCGCGACCAGTCTAACAGATGCGCGGATGCGTTCTTGCGGGTGGAGTACGCCGACATAAGCCTCCTAGGAGGCCGTGAAGAGAACCAGGATAGGGTGACGGCAGCTATTGCCGAGCACGCGGCCCTACTGGTCGTCGTGGATGGAATGGGCGGCCATGCCAACGGTGCCCGAGCCGCCGAGGTCGCGCAGCAGGTGATCCTGGAGGCGTTCTGGCACACGCCTCAGCCCCTGTTCGATCCTATGGGATTTCTACACATGACCATCGGCCGAGCGCACGAGGAAGTCGTGAAGCTCGGGTCCGCGCTTCCTATTGAGCACAGACCGCGTGCTACCTGCGCTATCTGCTTGGTTCAGCAGGGCGCCACGTGGTGGGTCCACGTTGGCGACAGCCGGATTTACCACCTGCGCCATGGGGCTCTCGTTACGCGAACGCGCGACCACAGTCACGTCGAGCTTCTGCAGCGAGAAGGGCTGATCACTGCGGAGCAGGCTCAGACTCACCCGATGCGCAACTACGTTGAATGCTGCCTCGGGGGTGATCCCATCCTGCCGGACATGTCGATCGCCAGAAGGCGACCGCTCGAAGCCAATGACGTCGTCTTCGCCTGCACGGACGGAATGTGGGCGGGACTCAAGGACGCCGAGATTGCAGGCGAGCTGACGGCGACGGACAAACCGCTGCGGGAAAAGCTTCTCGAACTTGGTGAGCGCGCCGTGGTGAGAAGCGGTGTGACAAGCGACAACACATCAGCCGCCGCACTGCGATGGCTGCCGCAATGAGCCGACCCAGCGGACGCCAGCCCGATCAACTCCGGCCCGTCAATTTCACCCGTCGTTTCACGAAGCACGCCGAAGGATCGGTCCTGATCGAGTTCGGCGATACCCACGTGCTGTGTACGGCGAGCGTCGAAGAGTCTGTGCCTGCGTTTCTGCGCGGCAAGGGTCAGGGGTGGGTGACGGCTGAATACGGAATGCTTCCTCGGTCGACGCACACTCGATCAGCGCGAGAGGCGGCGCGAGGTAAGCAGAGTGGGCGCACCCAGGAGATCCAGCGCCTGATCGGAAGGTCGCTGCGAGCTGTGGTCGACCTTAAGGGATTGGGTGAGCGCACCGTCACGATCGACTGCGACGTCCTGCAGGCCGATGGAGGCACGAGAACGGCATCGATCACCGGCGGCTATGTTGCTCTGGTGGATGCGTGCGAACGCCTCCGAGAGCGCGGCGCACTTCAGTCCAGCCCGATTCATGGGCAGATCGCTGCTGTCTCGGTGGGGATCTGCTCCGGCGTGCCGGTGCTCGACCTGGACTACGCGGAAGATTCTCAGGCCGAAACTGACATGAACGTCGTCATGAACAACGGTGGCGCGTTCGTTGAGATCCAAGGCACTGCGGAAGGTCACGCGTTCAGGCGGAACGAGCTGGATTCGATGCTGAATCTGGCGGCGGCCGGTTTGGGTGAGTTGTTTGGGTTGCAAACGCAGGCCCTGCAGTCTCCCGCGGATTCGCGCCGTACCGTCCACGGCCCGTGATGGCTCCCCGATGACGCGCACCGGGAGGGGCGAAGGCCTGCCCGGCTGTCGCAGCGGACGTGGCCGCCAACGCTGGTCATGAAATCCATCGTTCTCGCAAGCGGCAACGCGGGCAAGCTTCGCGAACTCACGGCCCTTCTGGCTCCTCTAGGTCTCGAGCTGACGTCTCAAAACGCGTTGGGTATCGAGACACCTCCGGAGACCGGCACGACATTCGTCGACAACGCGCTTCTCAAGGCCCGATTCGCTTCCCGACACTCCGGTCTTCCGGCGCTTGCCGATGACTCTGGCATTGAGGTGGACGCGCTTGGCGGGCGCCCTGGGGTTTACTCAGCGCGCTACGCCGGCGAAGGCGCCACCGATTCGCAGAACCTGCAGAAGATGCTCGAGGAACTGCTTGGCGTGGCTCCTGAGCGTCGTACGGCCCGCTATCAGTGTGTGATCGTGCTCGTGCGAGATGCCGACGATCCTCAACCAGTGATCGCACAGGGAGCTTGGGAGGGACGCATCATCGAGGCACCGCGTGGGGCGGGTGGGTTTGGATACGACCCTATATTCGTACCGGCCGGCTTCGAGCGAACTGCGGCTGAGCTTACGGCTGAGGAGAAGAACGCAGTCAGCCACCGTGGCAAGGCGTTGCGTGCGCTCATTGAGGGGTTGACGGGCGCTCGGTAGCGGGAGCGAGGGGGCGTACGGGCACGTCACGGCGTGGAGACAAGCGCCGTTGCGGACTCGGCTCGCGCCGCAAGCCCCGACAGGTATAGTGATCGCGCCGTGTTGCCCCCCCTGTCCCTCTATCTCCACTTCCCCTGGTGCGTCCGGAAGTGTCCCTACTGCGACTTCAACTCCTACACCCTGCACGGTGAGCTGGGGGAAGGGCAGTACCTGGACGCGCTCGAAAGAGATCTGGATGTCCAGGCTCGAGAGGTTGCCGGTCGCGAGGTCATCAGCCTCTTCATGGGCGGGGGGACGCCCAGTCTCTTTTCTCCCGTCGGCATTGGCCGCGCGATCGAGATTGCGCGCCGCCATTTGCTCCTGGCCACGGACGTTGAAGTCACGATGGAAGCCAATCCCGGCACGATCGAGCGCAAACGCTTCCAGGACTACCGGGCGGCCGGGGTGAACCGTGTGTCGCTGGGAGCCCAGAGCTTCGACTCGGCGCAGCTCGCGGCACTCGGACGAATTCATTCATCCGACGAGACCCGTCGCGCGGCAAATGAACTGCACGAGGCGGGGTTGAGCAACTTCAATCTCGACCTGATGTACGCACTTCCGGGGCAGGACGTTGCGGGTGCGATTCGGGACGTAGAGGAAGCACTGCGCCTCGATCCCGCGCACGTGTCCCACTATCAGCTCACGATCGAAGCGGGAACGGTCTTCGCCGGGAAGCCACCGCAGCTCCCGGAAGACGATGTCGCCGCGGAGATGCTTGCAGCCTGCCGGGATCGGCTGGCAGAGAGCGGTTTTCGTCAGTACGAGATATCTGCCTACGCACGCGCGGGGAGGCAGTGCCGCCACAACCTGAATTACTGGCAGTTCGGGGACTACGTGGGAATCGGGGCGGGCGCGCACGGGAAGATCACCTATCCCGGTGCGGCGTCGCACGGTGCGCTGACAATTGTCCGCACACAGCAGACCCGCGAGCCCCGCCGCTACCTCGCCGACCCTGTCGGCCACCTGGTTCGCAAACCGATCGAACCGCGGGAGTTGCCGTTCGAGTTCATGCTCAACGCGCTACGGTTGGTCGACGGATTCGAGGTAGGCTGGTTCCGCGAGCGCACTGACCTGGAGTGGTCGCAGATCGCCTCGGTCGTGAGCCAGCTGCAGGCCCGAGGGTTGCTCATTCGGGAAGGCGGGGTCTGCCGTGCGAGTCCGCTGGGATTGCGATTTCTTAATGATTTGTTGCTCAGTTTCCTGGCGGAAACAGCGAAAACGACCGGCAGTTTTGGATTGTCAACGGTCGGTTGAAGGCCGCGGCGGGTCGCCCGGACGGCTTTATACACAGGCGGACTAGAGCGTGTCGGTAAAAGAGTGAATTACGTTCCAAAGCGCGTAAGTTGGTCTACGAGATACCCGTAAGTCATTGAAATAATAGGCTGAAATTAGCTGGTCATTTTTTGATCAGGGTAACAAATATGCAATCTGCGCGGGAAATCGGACCTGCGGCAGGTGAGCTATTCACAGAGTTATCCACAGCTTCTGTGGATAAGGGACACGGGGTGTCTGACCCGTGTGACCGGCCCGGATTGCCCTGGATGACAGTCCGGTGAAGGCAAAGCCGACGTCAGACATGGACTTGGGCGTGGGTGGAAGACACATCTGGACCTCGACGCTAACCGCCCCAAGCGCGGCTGGCGTGGGCTTGGGCAGTGCGGGCGCCAGGGCCGATGATGCGGCGGCGGCCCACTACGGCCGTGGGCGGGGCAGCAATCGGCGGCCCAGCGGGAGTTCGGCCGGCCCACGTTCCGCCGCATAGTGCCCCGCTCAAGGATCTGGCGCTTGAGAGTCCGGCCTTCTGCCGCTAGACTCCCGCGCCCTTTTCCTTAGTCGGTTGGCGAATCCTCGCTGGCCAGCGTCGGGGGCGACGGCCCGGTCCCACACGTGGGACTTGAGGCGGCGCCGACTGACCACCAGATAGGGTGGATCGACCTTCGAACCTTTGTGAGCACGCCATGAAAGACGCCACGCATCCCGAATACAAAGAGATTACGGTCGCCTGCACGTGTGGCAACACGTTCAAGACGAGCTCGACCCTGGGGCATGACCTGCAGATCGAAGTCTGCTCGAACTGCCATCCGTTCTACACGGGTAAGCAGAAGATGGTGGACACCGCGGGCCGTGTCGACAAGTTCCGCAAGAAGTACGGGGCGGCGGCTGGCGCTGCCAAGTAAAGCCTGACCGGCGGGGCGTCGCGACGACGCCCCGGCACCGCGGAACGCGTATGCCGTCCGCACGCACCGGAACTCCTTGTCCCGCCATCGGATCGTAGCTATAAGCCGCACGGGGCCCCTGCTTAAAGGGAGTCGTGCAGATGATCCGGAAGTTCCCGTCTTTCGCCCTGGCAGCGACTCTCGCGCTGTCGATCTTCATTTCCAGCTGCGCCACGAACCCCGCCACCGGGGGTCACAACGTCGTTTTCACGTCTGTGAAAGGTGAGCAGGAAAGCGCCCGGAAAATTCACACACAGGTCATTCAGGTCTACGGGCTCTACGAGGACCAGACCGTCCAGGACTACGTCCAGAAAGTCGGTGGCAAGGTCGCGGCCAACACCCCGATAGCCGATTGGAAGTTCAAGTTCTTCGTTCTCGATGACGACGAAATCAATGCGTTCACGATCGGCGGCGGCTACGTCTATATCCATCGCGGTTTGCTTTCGTATCTGAATACAGAGGCGGAACTCGCCGCGATCCTCGGACACGAGATCGGCCACAACGTTGCACGTCATCCCGCGCGGTCGCAGACGCGGGGTGTTCTCGCCACAGTGCTGGCCACGGGTGCGGCGATCATGACGGGCTCAGGCGCTGTAGCCGACCTGGCGGACGTCGGGGCTGAGGCCTGGATCCAGGGCTATGGCCGTGAAAACGAGATGGAAGCCGACCGGCTGGGGCTCGAGTACGCCACGAAGACAGGGTATCGGCCGGAGGCGATGGCCAAAGTCTTTCATGTTCTGAAGGATCAGGAGAAGTTCGAGCTCGATCGCGCCCGGGAAGAAGGCCGGGAGCCGATGGTCTATCACGGTGTCTTTGCTGATCACCCGGCGCCGGATGAGCGCGAGGTCCAGGCAGCCAAGGGCGTGGCCAACATCAAGGACGAGCCGCCTGGCGGCTGGATCGACAATCGCGACGCGTATCTCAAGGCTGTCGACGGGCTGCCTTTCGGCGCGAGCCGCGAGCAAGGCATCGTGCGTGACAACCGGTTCTATCACGCGGGTATGGGCATCACGATGGCCTTTCCCAGGGGCTGGACCGTCGAGAATCAGCGCGATCGGCTGCTGATCTTCACCAAGAAGAAGGACTCGATGATGCAGGTGACCCTCGAGAAGCGGCCCGAAAAGAAGTCACCGCGCGAATTCCTGTTGGAAAAGCTCAAGGGCGCCTCCTTCGCCCGCGGTGCGGAGCTGACCATCAACGACATGCAGGGCTATTCGCTCGTGACCCGAGCCGGCTCGCCACTGGATGCCGGCGAGGGCCCCGTCCGCTGGGTGGTTCTCTACCGCGACAAGAGTGCGTTTTTGTTCGGCGCAGCGAGCCGCTCGGTCTCCAACGGAGTGCCGCTCGATGACGGCTTGTTCATGTCGTCCATCGAGACGCTGCGGCCGATCAGGCCCTCGGAGTTCCCACTGGCACAGCCCTATCGCCTGAAGGTCATCCAGGCCGACGCGAAGACGCGGATCGAAAACTACGCCAAAGACGTTCCGGTCGAGAAATACAAGAAGGAACAGCTGGAGCTGCTGAACGGACTGTATCCGAATCGCGAGCCCAAGCCCGGCGATTACATCAAGATCGTCGAGGACTAGAGCGCATCAGCCGCGGGCAGGCTGCGCGGTGAACGCGCGGCACTGAGCAGGCTGCAAAAACACGCCCTGAATCGACAATCGAAGCAGGGCCGCTGGCAGCGGAGCCGCTGTCCGCAAACGCGCCCAAGGCGCGTTTGCCCAATCGATCCAAGGGTGGCACAAATAGTAGGGAGTTCGTCGCACCGCGATCGAGGCTACTTGCGGGTAGAATGGGCTCCATGTAAATCTCATTGCACTCCACCGAAAGCCCTACGCGAATGACCGACAAAAAGTTCGAACTCACCGACCGAGCGAGCAATCGCAAATCAGAACTCCCTGTGCGCACGGGCACGATCGGTCCGTCGGTCGTTGATATCGCCTCGATCAACAAGGATCTGGGTGTGTTCACCTACGATCCGGGCTTCGGCCTCACGGCCGCGACCGAGAGCAAGATTACGTACATCGACGGCGATCAGGGTGTGCTGCTGTATCGCGGCTATCCGGTCGAGCAGCTCGCGGAAAAGAGCACCTTCATGGAAGTGGCTTACCTGGTGCTGCACAGCGAGCTGCCCAACAAGAAACAGCTCGACGAGTTCACCGGCAACATCCGTCATCACACGATGATCAACGAGACGTTGCTGCGCTTCTTCAACGGCTTCCACCACAACGCCCATCCGATGGCGATGGTGTCGGCGGTGATCGCATCGATGTCGGCCTTCTATCACGACACGATGGACATCTATAACCCACGCCATCGTGAGATTTTTGCACATCGGATCATCGCCAAGATTCCGACGATTGCGGCTGCGGCTCACAAGCACGCTCAGGGCCAGCCGTTCATGTACCCGCGCAATGACCTGGACTATTGCAGCAACATGCTCAATATGTTCTTCGCGGTGCCGTGCGAGCCCTACAACATCGATCCGGCGGTAGCCCAGGCGCTCGATCTGCTCTTCATCCTCCACGCTGATCACGAGCAGAACGCCAGTACCTCCACAGTCCGCCTTGCGGGCAGCACGGGAGCGAACCCGTATGCGGCGATCTCCGCGGGCGTCTCGGCCCTTTGGGGCCCGGCGCACGGCGGAGCGAACGAGGCGGTTCTCTCCATGCTCGAGCAGATCGGCACGGTGGAAAACATTCCGAAATTCCTCGCGATGGCGAAGGACAAGTCCAGCCACTTCCGGCTGATGGGCTTCGGCCACCGCGTGTACAAGAACTTCGACCCGCGCGCGAAGATCCTCAAGAAGATGTGCGACGAGGTACTCGCTCACCTCGGCGTCAACGATCCGCTGCTCGACTACGCGAAGGGCATGGACGAGATCGCTCTCAAGGACGAGTACTTCATCTCGAAGAAGCTCTACCCGAACGTCGACTTCTACAGCGGCATCATCTACCGCGCGATGGGCATCCCGACGAACATGTTCACGGTGATGTTCGCGCTCGGGCGCCTGCCCGGCTGGATCGCGCACTGGAAAGAGATGGTCGACGACAAGGACACCAAGATCGGTCGTCCGCGTCAGATCTACACGGGCCCCAAGGCCCGCCAGTACGTGCCGATCGACCAGCGCGGCTAACGCGTCGTACGAGCCCGAGCCCGAGCCCGAGTCTCGGAACCGGTCGACAGCGCCGTGAGCTGGCCGCGGTCTCGAGACGTGTCCGCAACGCGTGCTCGCCGACTCGGACCGCGCTCGCCGGTCGCGGCCTTCGTCGATAGCTTGCCGCAACGGTCATCCGCAGCTCGCACGCCGAGTGCGCCGGGGCTCGACTCCGGGAGGATTCGGCCTCGGGTCGAGAGACGTGTCCGCAACGCGTGCTCGCCGACTCGGGGTCGGTCACGTACCGCTTGGCGACGAGGCTCGGGCTCGGTACTAGTCTCGCGTCGCTTTGATCGAGAACATGTGCGGGATGCGCTTCGACTCGTCGGCGAGTCGATAGTAGCCGTCGCGGCCGCGCGTCATCGTCTCCAGGGCCGGGTAGTCGCCGAACGGGAACTCGTGCAGGAACACGATGCGAAGCCCGGCGGTCGCGATGGCCGTGACGATGTCGCCGAGCGTGTGCGACCACTCGTAGCTCGGTGTCTCCACCGTCGCGTCGGCGACCGCGTAGTCGCCGCCACCGCCCTCGAACCGCGCGGGCCCGGGGCGAAAGTAGGGCTCGACGACCCGCACGCTCGACGGCTCGCCGGCGTTGCCGAGGCAGCAGCTGAACGGATGCCCGTCGATGATGTAGAACATGCCGCCGGGCGCGAGCGAGCGCGCGATCAACGCCGCCCAGCGATCGAGATCCGGCAGCCACACGGTCGTGCCGAACGACGTGAACACGATGTCGTACGTTCCGAGCTCGGAGACGTCATCGAGGTTCGCGCACACGAAGCGCGCGTCGAGCTGACTCTCCGCGGCGAGCTGGCGCGCCCGCGCGATCGCCTCGGTCGAGAAGTCCACGCCCGTGACCCGCGCACCGAGCCGCGCCCACGACAGCGTGTCGAGGCCGGCATGGCACTGCAGGTGGAGGAGCGACTTGCCGCGGACGTCGCCGACCTCGTCGCGCTCGACGGAGCGCAGGCT
>DASYDM010000006.1:0-4305 GCA_036499585.1 Steroidobacteraceae bacterium | reverse complement strand
ATCCCGCAGTACATCAACATGGCCCGATCCAAGGGTGTCGCCGGCTACGTCGGTGAGGGAGCGAACCGCTGGCCCGCCGTGCATGTGAAGGATGCGGCGACCCTCTTCCGCCTGGCTGTCGAGAAGGCGCCGGCCGGGTCCCGGTTGAACGCGGTCGGCGATGAGGGAGTCCCGACCCGCGAGGTGGCCGAAGCCGTCGGCCGCGGCTTGCACGTGCCCGCGAAATCGCTCACGGCCGGCGATTACGAGGGGATGCCGATGAGCGTCCTTATGACCACCGACATGGCCGCCTCAAGCGCCCTCACCCAGCAACTGATGGGCTGGACGCCGACGCATCCCGGCCTCATCGCGGACCTCGACGCCGGGCACTATTTCGTCTGACGCGTTGCTGGGGAGTTGTCGCATAACCCAGCGAGGACGGTGACCTAGAGTGTCCGCGTGCGAAACCTCGCCTGGGACAGATACCCGAATGTGCGCGACTTGGGCGGCTTGGCCACGCCGCTGTCGGCGACCGGCGCGACGATTTTCGGCAGGGTGGCTCGCGGACCCCGCCGCGAACTGTTGACCGAAGCCGGATGGCGGGATGCCAACGCGTGGGGGCTGGCGTCGATCGTCGATCTTCGATGCGCCTACGAAATCGGCGTTCGCGACGGCGACCCGGAGGTCGCACCGGAGGTGATCGCCACGGTGTCGATCGTGAACGCTCCCACCGAAGACCAGGAGAACCTCGAGTTTCGCGAGGTCTGCTTTCCGATCCTGGATTCGCCGGAGTACTGGCACCACAACTGGAGGATCCTGCCCGGCATGGTGCTGGACACGTTGACCGCGATCGCGGCCGCTCCCAGCGGCGTCCTGGTCCATTGCAGCGCGGGCCGGGACCGAACGGGCATGATCAGCGCGCTCCTCCTGAGCAACGCGGGGGTCGCGCCGAAGGGACGTCGCCGCCGACTACGCCGAGTCTGTGCGCGCGATGGCGGGAGCGCAGACGCATTCCCCGACGAACGATCGTCAGGCGGCGTGGGGAACCGACGAGGTCGAAAGCTGGATCGCAGAAACCACTCCGATCGTCGAAGATCTGGCAGCCGATCCAGACGCCGCCTTCGGGATGATCGGCGCCGACGCGGATCTACGGCACCGTCTGCGCACTCAACTGACGGAACGATGACAACCGAAACGGGCCGCCACCCCGAAGGATGACGGCCCGTTCGCAAGAGTTCGCGTTGTCAGCGGGACTCAGTGCCGGTTGCCCGGCGGCTGAAATCGACTAGCGACGGAGACCCAGGCGTTCGATCAGGCTGCGGTAACGCGCGATATCGATGTCCTGGAGATATCCGAGCAGTCGACGACGCTGTCCCACGAGCAGCAGCAGACCACGACGTGAGTGGTGGTCGTGCTTGTGCTCCTTGAGGTGCTCGGTGAGGTCCTTGATGCGGCGGGTCAGCATTGCGACCTGCACTTCAGGGGAACCCGTGTCACCGGGATGGGTCGCGTACTCGTCGATGATCGCCTTCTTGACGTCTTGTTCGAGTGCCATAGATGGGATCCCCTCTCTTCTTGCTGCGCGGCGCCGGCTCCCGAATGGAGCGGCTCTCTTTATCCGCGGCCGTTGGACGGCAACCTTCAGATATTAGCAGAGGAGGTGACGACGGATTGGAGTTGAACCTTTAGCGCCTCATGGTAAGTACGGGCGACGTAGAAGTAGCGAATGTCCTCGATTCGAGCGCGGGATGTCAAGGCGTTTTCGTCGTCTGAGACAAACACCGGAGCGTGACCACCGGTCCAGCTGGCGCCCAAGAAATTGATGTCGAAAAGCAGGCGAATCAGAGGGCCGTACCGCTGTCCCCAGTCCAGATTCACGTCGCCGCTCAATACTGGCGATCCGATTTCGGCGAGCCACTCGGAGCCCTTAAAGTCTCTATCGCTCATTAGAAGGATGCAGTTGTCCAGACGATCTTGGATCTCTTGTGGACTCATGCGACTCGGAGAATCCTCGAACGCTCGAAAGACGGACTCAATACCCGGATAGTTGACCTTCCATTCGTCTCGAAGAGCTAGAAGCCTGTTGCCCGAGTAGATGGACTCAGCCTTCCCGATGGTCTCCCATGAGATCTGAGTCTTGCCTTCACTCAAAGCAATGCAGTCACGGAAGTAGGCGATGAGGTCTCTTGGGCGGAGCAGAGTGCGATCCAAGAGGTGGTCGAGTGGTTTTCCCCTGCGCGGGTTCGCATTGGGAAGAATCTCAGCCGCGGTCGTTGCCTTTGCACCCTGACGTTCGCTTGCAACCCGAACTCGTTCGTCAAGCATCGCGGTGAGCTGTTGACGACTCCAGGAGATCGGGAGGATAAGTGATCTGAACTTTTCTTCCTGCGCGCTTGACGCCCCAAAATCTAGATGCACAAAAATGTTGGTTCTCAGCGCGACTAGCACCTTGAGGTGCCTGACCCGTTTGAGGTCGTGAACCGTTTTCATCAGGGCGAGGATCAGGTCATTTGCGAGACGTGAATCGACCCAGTCCTTGTCAAGGTCATCTATCAGGACGTAAGTGAAGTCCTGAGGGGACCCAAGGACGTCCTCATCCAAGACCTCCATCATTTTGCTGAGTCGTGCAAGTTGTGTGTCATTCACGACCCGCTGAAAACGTCGGACGATTTCATGCTTGTCCGTCTCGGACAGTTCGAGGCTTCCGCCGCCTCCGGCACTCAGCGATGCCGCCCCTAGGCTTGCCGCTGCCTTTCCCTCTGCCTCAATCTTCTTGGTTAGCGACGTTGTGATCTCGCGTACGCGCACATCTGTCTCGGCCCAAAAAGTTCCCTGAAATTCGTCCAAATACGCGAGAGCCTGGATCTTGCCGTTGTTCCGTGCGAGCCTGTCGCGAAGTGTCTGCAGGAATGTCGCCTTTTGCTGCGGAGAGTCAATCTTGTATCGATGACGAATGATTTCGACGATCAATACGTGACGCCACAGTGTCTTCCAAAATGGCATCAGGTCGACGCCGAGTTCGGTCATTCGCGCCACGACGTCGAGGTCCGTGATGTAAGGCATTGACAAGTCTTCGGGTGCGATCTTGACTACCTTTTCTGGCGATAGCTCCTCCATCCGCCGCAGGAGGGCTGACTTACCTGATCCTGTCCGCCCGACGAGGAAGCATCGTGGATCGTCGTGATTCTCCACGCTCTCGAAAAGGGACGAAGAGTAGAACGCTGCCTCCAGAAGAGGGTCAGCCTCAGCCTGATCACCACCGATGCTGAAAGCCGCACCTAACCGTGGTTTGCCGCCGGCCATAGTTTCTCCAACGAATCATCGAAATGCGTCGAGCCATTCTAGGAGTGGCCGCTATCCCAAGGCCCGCCGTGACCAGCATTAAGCCGCCTCCACTATCGCTGAACGCGCGTAACGAGCATCCTGAACTGAAGCCCTACGTCGAGCGCGCGCGGGCTGGTCCCCTCCCACAACCTCAGTTCAGGAGCATCCCCCATGACTCTCACCGCCACCGAACAAGCCGAAGTCGACGCTGCCAACAAGAGCGGCAAGACGCCCGTTGTCTTCATCCACGGTCTGTGGCTGCTCAGCAGCAGTTGGCAGCCGTGGCGCGAGCTGTTCGAGGCGGAGGGGTATGCGACGTTGGCGCCCAGCTGGCCGGACGACCCGGCGACGGTCGAGGAGTCCAGGGCGAATCCGGATGCCTTCGCCGGCAAGATGGTGAAGCAGGTCACCGACCACTACGCCGAGGCGATCGACCAGCTCTCCGGACCTCCCGTGCTCATCGGACACAGCTTCGGTGGGCTCATCGCCCAGAAGCTGGCCGGTGAAGGAAAGGCCGACGTGACCGTCGCGATCGATCCGGCACAGTTCCAGGGGGTGACGGCGCTGCCGGCGTCGGCGCTCAAGTCGGGAGCTCCCGCCCTGCTGCACTTCAACCACACCAAGCACGGCGTGACGCTGACGCAGGAGCAGTTCAACTACGGCTGGGCCAACGCGCTGTCGGATGACGAGGCGACGCACCTCTACGAAACCTTCCACGTGCCCGCGTCGGAGGTTCCGATCTTTCAGGCGGCGACCGCCAACTTCAACCCGTTCGCCGAGACGAAGGTCACGACCGACAACGACGACCGCGGCCCGCTGCTGCTCATCGCCGGCGCTGAGGACCACACCGTGCCGCCGGCCGTCGTCGAGAACGAGTTCAAGATCCAGTCGAAGAACGTGGGCGACACCCAGCTCGAGATCCTCCCGAACCGCGGTCATTCGCTGATCATCGATTCGGGATGGCGCGGGGTCGCCGATGTCGCGCTGGAGTTCGTGCAGCGG
>DASYDM010000005.1:0-45972 GCA_036499585.1 Steroidobacteraceae bacterium | reverse complement strand
CCCAAGGGTTCGGCTGTTCGCCGATTAAAGTGGTACGCGAGCTGGGTTCAAAACGTCGTGAGACAGTTTGGTCCCTATCTTCCGTAGCCGTTGGAGATTTGAGGGTGAGCTGTCCTTAGTACGAGAGGACCGGGATGGACGCACCTCTGGTGTTCCGGTTGTCACGCAAGTGGCACTGCCGGGTAGCTATGTGCGGACGGGATAACCGCTGAAAGCATCTAAGCGGGAAGCCCCCCCCAAGACTAGATCTCCCTGGGAACTCGATTCCCCTAAAGGGCCCACGAAGACTACGTGGTTGATAGGCTGGGTGTGTAAGGTCAGTAATGACTTCAGCTAACCAGTACTAATTGCCCGTGAGACTTGACCATATAACCTCAAGTGGTTTGGTCGCTGAAGTGCCGCAAGGCGCGACAGGCGACTGGCTTGAGTGATGCAATGATGGAGCGGTTCGTTCTACAGCGGACGGACACGATTCCATGTGAACGCGACAGGCGTTGAAACAGAAAACTTGTCTGGTGTGGCGGCGCAAGCCGGTACAGCAGATCCGGATCAGAGGACGGTCGGACCGGTGGCAACACCGGTCCGGTCAGCCTCGAACAGTTTGCCTGGCGGCAATAGCGAGCGGGAACCACCCGATCCCATTCCGAACTCGGAAGTGAAAACGCTCTGCGCCGATGGTAGTGTGCCTTTCAGGCATGCCAGAGTAGGTCACTGCCAGGCTCCTAAATGAAAACCCCTGTCGGGAAACCGGCAGGGGTTTTTGTTTTTCCCGTGGCACAATGCCCTCGCACAAGATCAAGCGAAGAACGTAGGGGGCCGGACATGATGTCTACGCGACGGGTCTCAATCGCACGCCATCTCATCGGGACGATCGGCGTGCTTGCTTGCGCTGCGTGGCTGCAGGGCTGTCAGAAGAATGATCCAGCCAAGATGCCTTCGACCACCGATGGCACGCCGGTGTCCCCGGCGGATTCCGGCAAAGCCAATCAGGACGTTCAGTCGCTTAGTTCGCTCGATGCGTTGTATGACGCGCTTGCGACTCGCGTGAATCAGCGCGTCGGTGGCGCACCGTCGGACGATTTTCTCGTCACACCGATTCCGTTCGGCGAGTGGGGCGTCGGCACCGTTCTCGAGAGCACCCGTGCGGTCCCCGTCACCTTCAGCAAGTGCACGCCTCCCGACGGTGACCCTGAAGTTCAGACACTGCCCGCTCCCACGCTGTTCTCCTCATATTCCATGAGTCGAGACATCGGTGTCTCGGCTGGTTTGGACGAGGGCGTGTTGAAGGGCCTCGCGGATGCGAACGCACAAGCGGACTTCAGTCAGACGGTCGCCCTCGACATTGCCGACGCTGAAACGAAGATGTGGTCGAACGTCGGCTTCAATCAGATGCTGAAGAGCGATGCGTGTCGTGGTGTGCTCGAGCCGGGAATGACCTATCGACTGGTCCGAGGGCTCGTGCTGGGCCGACGTCAGTTCGAGTTCAGCGTCAAGAATACGGGCAGCGGAACCGTCAGTGTTCCGAGCATCGCGAACTTCACGATCAACGTCGGCGGCAATGGGTCCACGGTCACCGTGTCGGACGCGACGACTTCGGGGTTCTTGGCGGTCGTCTCACAATTCACCGTGCCGGCAAGTCCAACGGCAGCAGCCGCGCTCGTCAAACCGACGGAGACGGCCGGTCCGGATCCAAGCGGCTCTGCGGGCACGATCTTCGTTCAGGGTGATGCGGATGACTCGCCAGAGCACGGCCGTAGCGTCATTGCGGCGCTGACGGCCGCACGCATCAAGGTCGCGCCGAGCGTCGAGAAACTCGCTGCAGCGAAACTGCCGAAGCAGGCGCAGGTGCGCTATTTCAGGCCGGAAGACAAACAGAAGGCAGAGGGCGTGTTGGCAACTCTCAAGGACCGCTATCCCGACGCCAAGCTGGTGGCGCTGCGGTTGCCCTCGCCACCAGGGCAGGTTGAGGTGTGGCTGCCGAGGGCAAACGCGAGTGCCGGCACTGCACCCGGTGCTGTCGGCGCCAGCCCAGCCGGAGCCGCGAATGGGGGTTCGGCGGGAGCAGGGGCGGGAGGAGCACGTGGCGGCGCAGCTGATGCGGGTACCGCAGTGACTCGCGAGCGCACAACTGCGGAGCGCGCAGCTACCGAGAGGGCGAGGCCGCAGCGCTAGTTATTTGCCTGCGGCTGGCGCGTCGCCGGGAGTAGGTGCCGGCGCAGTCGCTGGTACTGCCGATATCGGCGTGGCCGAGACCTCAGTCTGGGGGGCATCGGCGGCGGTGAAGTACAGGACGTTCTCTTTGGTGGCGAAATACAGGTGTAGCTTTTGAAGGACCGAGAGACCTAGAGCCATCGGGTACACGCCCCCGCAACCTTCGTATCCGACTCCGTTGCTCGCGCGGCCGGGGACATCCACGGAGCATCCGCGGGGCGGTTCCCGCAGGCGGATCTTTGCGTTAGTGACGGTGAGGCCGGGAGTGGTCAGTTTCATGGCCCGGTAGTAGGTCGCCTGCTTTCCGGAGCTGCCGTCCACTTCGTTGCCCGATGAGCGCTCGTCGAATCCAAACACCCGTTTGCTGACGTCAGTCCGCAGAGAACTTTCCGGCGATACCGTCGAGAACGTGGTCTTGATCCATTTCCCTTCGAGCTCCATCGGGAAGTACAGATTACCGAAGGGGCTGCGCAGGATCGGAACCGAGGCAAACGTACGCGACCAATACACCCCGCCGCCGCAGCTTTCCTGGGCGAACAGGTTCAGGGTTCGACGGGCCAGGTCGAGCTCGACGTCTACGTGCGAGAAGACGTCCATTCCAAGCAGACCGATGATGGGCAATCCCTTGTATGAGTTCAGTGGACCGGGACGGCTCCAGACCAGGAACTCGGTACCTTTGCCGTAGTGAACCGTCCCGAGTTGGAATGAATCGACGGTTGCGAGCCTGTCTAAGGTTTTGCCGCCGAACTCGATCCACGCACCCGAGGATCGAACCTCCCTGACCGGCAATCTGAGGCTGGAAGCGGCTTTCTCCATCAACACGCTGAAAGCCGATCCGGCGTTCAGCACCATCCACGCGTCCGAATCTCCCATCTTCACCGGTACGAGAATCTCGGAAGAAACCTCCGGACGCATCTGCAGCTCGATTTTGGTGAGCTTGACGACTTCGCAGACATCGTCTTTGGCGTCGGCCGCCGACCCAAAGAGGCTGCTTGCCGCAAGCAGCCACAGCCACAGCGATCCATTGTTCACAATAATAGCTCCCTGAAGTCCGTCGCTGATGCCCATCCACGTCGGAGGAAACGGGCCATGGCCGAACCTTAGCGATAGCTTGCAGGGAAATCCACAGGCTTAGCCCGGCGCCTGCGAGTCCTTGGTTTCCCAGGAGAAGTCGTAGAACACCCGCAGCAGATTGCCGTCGGGATCCGAGGCTGTGAACTCATAGAGCTTCCAGGGTTTCGCCTCCGGCGGGGAGACGATCCGTGCCTGACGCTGGCTCCATTCCGAGTGAAGCTCCTCGACCTCCTGCCGGTTCTCGAGGTTGAGCCAGATGAGCGCGGCCCTCGGGTTACCGTACATTTCGCGAAAGGCGGGATCGGTGAGAAAGAATGCGCGACTGGCCGCGCCAGATGCCAGCAATTCCGTAAGGGGTATCCATCATCGACGGAGGTTGATGACAAATGGAACTGGTATTCCGCGAAATGCCGCGTTCGTTCATCGAAGCCCTGCCGGGGATTCAGGAACAGGCGGCCAGTGAAAGGGAGAGCGCCCGCGAGCTGTTGCGCAAGATCGGGGTTCGCCTGCCGCCCAGCGCTTCTGATGTGCTCAAGGGCAAGGTCCGCACGTGGGAGTGCATCCTCGAGTCCGAAGTGGTGGGCCGCTGCACCGGCGACTCCAACACCGGCGAGATCCTGATCCTGGTCGTAGACGATCCCTACAGAGGACAGGGGATCGGCCGCACGCTGCTGGGACTTGTGGTGGACTGGCTGCGGACCTCGAATGCGCCACGGATCTGGCTGGTGTCGAACCCATGCGAGTCTGCCTACGGCTTCTACCGAGCAATGGGATGGCAGTCGAACAGTGAGCCCATGGAAGGGGGCGACGAGATTCTCATTCCCCCGCGGTAGGCGCACACTCGAAATATCACGCTCGTTAAGCGCGTGAAGGTAGCGTTGGCGCAGATCTAGTGACGGTCACGATCGAGGATCTATTCGTTTATCCGGTGAAGTCGGCGCGCGGGATCCGTAAGCCGACAGTGCTGCTCGGGCCGACCGGCTTCGAGTGGGACCGGAACTGGATGATCGTCGACGACACCGGCAAGTTCATCAGTCAACGCACGCACCCGAAGCTGGCGCAGGTGGTACCGCAGCTCGGGGAGGATCGATTGATCCTCGAAGCACCCGGCATGAAGGCACTGCACGTCGTGCGCAAGGCGGGGCAGAGATTCGGCACCGCGCCCCTCGTGACAGTGCGTGTCTGGAACGACGCGTGTCAGGGAGTAGACCAGGGTGATGCAGCCGCTCGCTGGGTCAGCCAGTTTCTGGGCGAGGAGCTCAGGCTGGTTCAGGTCGTCGAGTCGCCGCAGCGGCGGGCCAACCCGAAGTACGCTGGCGAGGACTTCAACCCGGTGACCTTCCCCGACGGGTTTCCGATTCTGGTGTGCAACCGGGCCTCGCTCGAAGAGCTCAATACCCGCATGCCCGAGCCGGTCCCGATGAATCGATTCCGGCCCAACATTGTGTTGGGGGGCCTACCGGCGTTCGCGGAGGATCGGATCGCCAGCCTGCGTTGGGGTGAGATCGAACTGCGACTGGTGAAGCCCTGTACCCGCTGCATCATCACCTCTACGGATCAGCAAACCGGCGAGCGCACCACCAACCCCCTGCCGGTGCTACGCGAATTTCGGTTTGACCGCGACCTGCTGGGGGTCACGTTCGGTGAGAACGCCGTCGTGAGCCGCGGTGTTGGCTCCGCCCTTGAGCTTGGCCTTTCAGCCGAAGTCATCTACGACCGCTAAGACCTAGGCCGCGTGGCGTGAGACGAGCCGTTCCACTCTGCGAGCGGAAGCCTTACGAATTAGCCGTTTATGACAAGAAATTGAGCACGGCGCACGTTCGTGCAATTGGCTCATTTGCCAGACTGAAATGGATCCCGTGCGCTGCCCGGCGACCCCCGCAGGCTGCAGACCGCAGGGAAGCTATCAGGGCGAAACATCGGATGGGCCTAAATGTGAACCACGTCGCAGTCGGCGTTGCTGCGCTGCTCGGTGCGCTGGCGAGCGCACTGGCGGTGCCGTGGCTGCAGGCTCTGCTGCGAAAGCGGCGGCGGCGTCACGATCAGGCCCTCCGCGCGTCCTTTGAGCAATCACCCAACGGGATGCTGGTTGTCGATTCCACCTCGTTGCGGGTGATTGCCGCCAATCCTGCCATTCAGCGCAGCCTCGGCTACGTGTTGCCCGAGCTTCTCGAAATGACTCTCGAGCAGCTCTTTGTCGACGAGGCCGGTGACGCGGACGGGTTGATGATCCGGCTGCGTGACCCCAACCCCCGCCTGCCGGCCAGAATCAGTCAGCGCTGCAAGAACGGGTCGCTGCTGAACATCGAGATCAGTGGCCACGCGTTCGAGTCAGGCGAGCAGCGCGTGTTGGGATTTACGACTTACGACATCACCTTGCGCAGCAAGGTCGAAGCCCAGTTGCTCGAGAAGCAGCAGCACCTCGATCACCTGGCGCACCATGATCAGCTGACGGGCTTGCCAAACCGGCTGTATCTGGCCGCCCACCTGCCGGGAGCGATCGAAGAGGCGAAGCGAACCCGGTCGATGCTCGCCGTGTTGTTCCTGGACCTCGATCGGTTCAAGCATATCAACGACTCTCGCGGCCATGAGGTTGGGGACAAGCTGCTCAAGACGGTTGCGCAGCGGATTCGGTCGACCATGCGGACCGAGGACGTGGTCGTTCGCATGGGCGGTGACGAGTTCATCGTCGTCCTGAAGGAAATCCGGGCCTCGGATCAGGTGCTCGAGGCGGCCGGCCGCATCAACGATGCGCTGGCGGCGCCTGTTGTGGTGGACGGGCGGCAACTGGTTACGACGGTCAGTATCGGGGTCAGCGTGTTTCCGCGCGACGGGGCGGACATGGGGGAGTTGCTGCGGCACTCCGACACCGCGATGTACCAGGCCAAGGATCGCGGCCGAAACAATTTCCAGTTGTTCAGCCCCTCGATGGATCGACGCCTCAAGGAGCGAATTGCGATCGAGACCAGCCTGCGCCTCGCACTGCAGTCACAGCAGTTCGAGGTGCACTACCAGCCGATCGTCGACATCCGGAGCAACCGCATCGTCGCCCTGGAGGCGCTGCTGCGCTGGAAGCACCAGACTCATGGGTACGTTCCGCCCGAACGCTTCATCGGCGTTGCCGAGGAGACGGGACTCATTGTCCCTATCGGTGAGGTTGTTTTGGAACGCGTGATTATGGACGCGGCGCGGTGGAAGAAGATCGGATGCAGCGTGGTGCCGGTTGCGGTCAACATCTCGGCGGTCCAGCTACAGCGTTCGAACCTGCCCGACACGATCCTGAAACTGACGCAGAAGCATGGCGTCAAGCCTTCGATGCTGCAGCTCGAATTGACGGAGAGCGCGGTGTTCGAGCGCCGTGAAGGTCGAACCGGCGAGTCCAACGAGGATGCTGTTGCCAGGTTGCGGGAGCTGGGCGTGATGCTCGCGATCGACGATTTCGGCACGGGGTACTCGAGCCTGTCGTATCTGAAGAGCTGGCGAGTGGATTACCTGAAGATCGACCGCAGCTTCGTACGGGACCTCGTGACGGACATGAGCGATCTGGCGATCGTCGGAGCCATCATTGCGATGGCACGCCACCTGAATATCGAGGTTGTCGCCGAGGGCATCGAGGGTTGGCAGCAGCTCGAGAAGCTGCGGCAACTCGGTTGTAACCTCGCGCAGGGCTATCTGTTCGCGAAACCGGTTCCGGAGGAGCAATGCAGGCGGTACCTGAACGGACTGCCGCTGGATCTTACGGATAACGATCCGTTGCTGGAGGCGTTGGAGGCGGCGACGGGGAGTTGAGAGATTCGCCGGAGTCGGAAGAAGGCTCGGCAGAGTCGGAGGACGATTCGGCGGAAGACTCGGCGGAGTCGGCGGAAGATCCGGCTTGCGTGTGTTGTGCCAGGACCTTCTGCAGGCCTGCCAACGTGTCGGCCTCGGAGGCCGGCTTGTCGAGGCGTCGGCGCGCGATGCGCGGAAATCGCAGTGCGATGCCTGATTTGTGTCGCGTCGAGGCGGCGATGCCTTCGTAAGCCAACTCGAAGACCTGCGTGGGCTCCACCGAACGCACGGGCCCGAATTTCTCCAATGTATTGGCGCGGATCCAGCGATCCAGCTCGGCGATCTCGGCATTGCTCAGGCCCGAGTAGGCTTTGGCCACCGGCACCAGCGAGTTCCCATCCCAAACCCCAAAGGTGTAGTCGGTGTAGAGGTTGGAGCGACGCCCATGGCCAGGCTGCGCATACAGCATCACAGCATCGAAGGAATACGGTTCGATCTTCCACTTCCACCAGGTGCCTCGCTGGCGGCCCGTGCCGTAGGGCGAAGCAAGAGACTTCAACATCAGGCCTTCGACTCGTCGGCCGCGGGACTGTTCACGGAGGCTGGCCAGGTCGGCCCAGTCGTCGGCTGTCACCGCCTCCGAGACAGAGAACGCGTCTTGAGGTGCCGCCCTCAGAAGTGCCTCGAGCCGCTCGCGTCGCTCGCGAAGCGGCAGCGCCCGAATATCGACGGAGTCCTGTTCGAGGATGTCGTACGCCAGGAATCGAACCGGTACGTTCTTGAGGATGGTCGGGGTCAGCTTCTTGCGGCCGATGCGCTGCTGCAGATCGGCGAACGGCCGGATCCCTCCATCCCGCCATGCCACGAGCTCTCCATCCAGAACGACGCCGTCAGGCAGGGACGCTGCAGCCGCGACGATCTCCGGAAATCGCTCGGTCACGAGGTCTTCACCGCGCGACCAGATGTAACACTCACCGGCCCTGCGAACGAGCTGGCTCCGGATGCCGTCCCATTTCCACTCGGCGAGCCAGTCGCTGCGGGGCCCGAGGGAGGCGGCATCGCCCTCGAGCGGTGAGGCGAGGAAAAAGGGGTAGGGGGCGGACGGATCCGCGTCAGGCGCCTGCGCCGAGCTCAACGACTCCCAGAATTCCCGGCCGGGCCGCCACTCGCCCATCATTCGTCTGGCGACGTCGGGGCGCGGGACATTGAGCACTTCGGACAGCGCCCTTGTAACCAGCAGCTCGGACACCCCGACGCGCAACTCGCCGGTGAGCAGTTTGTTGAGAAGGAAACACTCCCGGTAGGGGAGCGTTCGCCACCAGTTCGTGATGGCTTGCTTCTGCTGCGCCTCATCGGCCGCTCTCAGCGGCAGCAGGCGCTCTTCGATCCAGGTCGACAAAGAGACCTCTGTCGCGGTGACGGTGGCGTCGCTCTCCATCAGCAGGGCGACGGTTTCCGCAAAATCCCCCACGGCCGAATACGACTCGTTCACCAGCCACTCGGGAAGTCCCGCGGTCTCGATGAGCCAACGACCCAGTAGGGCGGGGCCGAGGAAGCGCTTCAGCCTCCGGCCCGACAGCATATAAGCGGCCCAGGCTGCATCTGCGGGCGCGGCCGTGCGGAAGTACCGCGCCATCGCAGCCACTTTGAGGTTGGTCGACGTGGTGGTGTCGAGTTCCTCGTAGAGCTCGGCAAACGCGCGCATCAGTCTTCGGCACCGAAGACAGGTTGGGTTGCAGCGCTGGCACCGGTTGGGAGAGCGGCTGCCTCTAGCCCGGATTCACGCAGATAGCGGGTCAGCGCGTCGGAGTATCCATGTGTCAGCAGGATCTGCCTGGCTCGTGTTGCCTTGCACGTCTCGATGAGCGCTGGCCAATCGGCGTGATCGGATATGACGAATCCGCGGTCGTAGCCTCTACGTCGGCGATCACCGCGAACCCGCATCCAACCCGAGCAGAATCCGGTCGCATGTTCCCCGAATCGCCTCATCCATGGCGTCGCCGCAGCGCTAGGCGGAGCCATGATCAGCGCGCCGCGGTAGTCCGTTTTCTTCTCCGTGCCGACCGGTAACGTTGGGAGCATGCCGACGCTGGCGCCCTTGTAGACGCCTACGAGGGAGCCTATTGCTCCGTGAACGTAGACGGGCTCGGTGGTGTGGGCTCGGAGTTCGGCGAGCACCCTTTGCGCCTTGCCTAGGGCGTAACAGAAGAGGACCGAGGCCATTCCGCGCTCGCGGTTGGACTGCCACCAGCGATAGATCTCCGTCGCGACGTCCTCAGTCCGGGGCCAGCGGTAGACGGGCAGCGCAAAAGTAGCCTCGCTGATGAAGACGTCGCACTCGATCGGTTCGAAGGGCGCACACGTGGGGTCGGGCTGGCGCTTGTAATCGCCGGAGACGACCCAGACACGATCGGCGTGTTCGATCCGAATCTGCGACGAGCCGAGAATATGTCCGGCCGGGTGCAATGAGATCGTCGTGGCTCCCAGGGGCACTTTTTCGCCGTAGTCCACTGCGGAGATCGACCGGTCGCCCCCCAACCTTTGCCGCGCGATGCCAAGGCCGGGACGTGCGAGAATGTAACGGGTGCTTCCGTGGCGCAGATGGTCGGCGTGACCGTGTGTGATCACGGCATGCCGCACGGGCTGCAAGGGGTCGATGTAGAAATCGCCCGCCCTGCAGTAGAGCCCCTGCGCAGTGACTTCCACCAGCGGTGCGGAATCCGTACTCATGAGTAACTCAAAACCTGACGAACCGACCCTTCGTGCGACAGCGCCCGATGCAGCAACCGGTCGGACAAAGGGGAGTGCGGCGCCCGCGCAGTGCGCGAGCGCCGTCGTGATGATTAGGCCTGCGGCGTTCGATTACAACCCGGAAACGGCCCAAACCAACAAAATGCAGACGCCGGATCCCGAGTTATCCAGCACTGCTGCGGCACGTGCACTGGATGAGTTCGATGGTTTCGTCAACGCTCTGCGCAGCGAGGGCGTGGCGGTGGAGGTGTTTGCCGATTCTCCGCAACCGCCGAAACCGGACGCGCTGTTTCCGAACAATTGGGTGAGCTTTCATGCCGACGGCACGGTCGTGTTGTATCCCATGCAGGCGCAGAGCCGCCGACGTGAGCGCGATCCCGCCGTTATCGATCTGGTCGTTCGCAACCTGAGAGGCAAGGTGTCGCGGGTCGTCGATCTGACGCATTGGGAGGCAAACGGGAAATTTCTCGAGGGGACGGGGAGCTTGGTGTTGGATCACGTGTCGCGCGTCGCGTATGCATGTATCTCACCTCGAACCGACGCGGAGGTCGTTGAAGACTGGTGTCGCGAGATGGGGTACGAGGGCTGTGTCTTTACGGCTTTGGATCGCGCCGGCGTTCAGCTGTATCACACCAATGTGATGATGTGCATTGGCGAGCGCGTCGTGGTCGTGGGGTCGGAATCGATCGTCGCGGGCGACCGCGGCCGGGTGTTCGAGCGGCTTCGGGCCAGCGGGCGGGAGATCGTGGAGATCGGTCACGAGGCGGTGGCGGGGTTCGCCGGGAATATGTTGGAGCTGGCCAGCTGGGATGAGGCTTTGGGAGACTTTCGCGTGCTCGTCATGTCAGATGCCGCGCGGCATGTGCTCAGTGCCGATCAGTTCGCGCGCATTTCTGCCTGCACCGATACCGTGCTTGCGGTACCTGTGCCGATCATCGAGCGGCTCGGTGGCGGGAGTGTTCGGTGCATGATGGCTGAAGTTTTTTTACCCTCGTGATTGAGTTTTTTGTAAAGGTGGTGCTGAGCTACCTGCTCGGCTCGATCATCGGTAGCCTCGTCGTCGGCCGCCTGTATGGCGGCGTCGATATCCGCAAGGAGGGGAGTGGGAATGCCGGGGCGACGAATGCGTTGCGGACGCGCGGGAAGATGTTCGCGGTGTGGGTGTTGTTGATCGACCTCCTGAAAGGCTGGATTGCAGTCCGCTTCATTTCGCCCAAGACCTTCGGCCCCGCTCCCGCAGAAGCGGGGGCTTTCCTCAGCTGGTTTCACTGGCTGCAGTGGTCGACTGTCGCTTGCGCAATTGCGGTGATCATCGGCCATGTCTACCCGCTGTGGCACGGGTTTCGAGGGGGCAAGGGGGTTGCGACGGTCGTCGGTGTCGTCGTGGGGTTGAATCCACAGTTGCTGCTTCCGCTGCTGGCTACGTGGCTGATCTCTGTGATGCTGTTCGGGTACGTCGGGCTAGCTTCCATGATTGCGACATTGTCGCTGCCCGTTGCCGCGATCATCGGGATGCGCGCGTACTCACCTTTTAGCGCATTCCCTGTGACGGGACAAAGAATCCCGATGCTTCAGGAGTCCTCAGCGATCGATCTACAATTGTTGGCGTTCGGGATCGCCGCGGCTGCCCTCATCGCATTTACCCATCGCAGCAACATCGCCCGCATGCGGGCGGGGACCGAGCCGCGAGTCAGGAAACTCTGGTTGTTTCGCGGGAAGCGGGCATGAAAGCCGGTTCCACCTTGGCCGAACCGACCGCGCCTCTCGTGGCGCGCCTGTACGGCGCTTTGGCCGACGGTCAGTTTCACTCAGGAGAGGAGTTGGCTGCTGACCTTCACGTTACGCGAAGCGCCGTGTGGAAGGCCGTCGAATCCCTTCGCGAGCTCGGCGCTTCGCTACATGCGGTGCGTAATCGCGGGTATCGACTCGCATCGGGCGGTGAGCCCCTGGATGCGGAGAAAATACGCGAACGTTTAGAGCGTGGGGTTCGCGATCGGGTGCATCAGTTGGACATCGCTTGGTCAGTCGGGTCTACCAATACCATGCTGTTGGAGAGGCAGAATCCGACGTTCGGCTCTTGCGAAGTATTTCTGACTGAGTACCAAACCGCGGGGCGCGGCCGCCGCGGACGGACGTGGGTAGCTCCCTTGGGCGGTTCAATCTGCCTGTCATTGAGTTGGACGTTTCGCGAGGTGCCTCCGGATTTAAGTGCATTGGGGCTGGTGATAGGTGTTTGCTCGGTTCGGGCTTTGGGATTGCTGGGGGTGCCGGGGGTGCGGCTGAAATGGCCCAATGACATTCTGGTAGAGGACCGGAAACTGGGAGGGATCTTGATTGAGCTCCGTGCGGAGTCGGCTGGGCCGGCGTGCGTTGTGATCGGCGTAGGGCTCAATGTAGCGTTGGGGACGGAGTTGATCGCGAAGATCGCCGAGACCGGAGTTGCACCGACAGACTTGGTGAGTGCGATGAAAGGGGAAGAAGACGTGTCGCGTGGCGCCGCCGGCGATGAGGCTGGGCGTGTGGCGGAGCGCTCGCGTGGTATCGCCGCCGGCGACGAGGCTCGGCGTGTGCCGGCGGCGCGCTCGCGCAGCGCCACAGGCTCCGTGCCCTCGCGGAACGAGGTCGCCGCTTGCCTCGTGGGTGCATACGTGAAGGGTCTGTTGGAGTTTGAGCATGACGGGCTGAAGCCGTTCATCGAGGCGTGGCGGGACTCGGACGCGTTGCGCGGGCGTCCCGTCACGGTGCAAGGACCCGATGGCACGACAAAGGGGCTCGCTCGCGGGATTGACCTTCACGGAGCGTTCTTGGTCGAGACGCCTCAGGGGCTGAAGAAGTTTATATCGGGGGATGTGTCTGTGAGGGCCACGACTTGAGCGTGCTTCTCGTCGACATTGGCAATACACGGATCAAATGGGCTTACATCGTCCGGGGCCGTCTAGGTCGTCAGCACGCTGAGGCTCATGCGGGGTGGTCCGCTGAGGATTTCGCCCGGCGGGTGTTTGGAAAGAAGAAAGGGACTAGCCGGATTCTCGTCAGCAGTGTTGCCGGGGATCGGGTGAATAGGTTGTTCAAGGCAGCCGCGCGGATGGCGACGGGTGGAGGGGGGGCGGCAGGCGTTGGGCGCGGGCGCGTTGGGCATGGCGATGTGGGCGCGGACGGGCGCGTGCCGGGTGATCGTAGCGCTGCGGGGCGGGCTCGCGTGGCGCACGAGGGTGCGAGGCGGCGTGGTTCCGCGGCACCGGAGTTCATCGCGAGCCAGCGCGAAGCCGGTGGCGTGACGACAACCTACCTCGAGCCGTGGCGGCTGGGCGTCGACCGCTTCGCGATGGCAATCGGCGGCCACCAACTCGCCAAGCCTCGCCCAGTCTGCATCGTCGCCATAGGCACCACCCTGACGATTGATCTCGTCGACGGCACGGGCCGACACCTGGGCGGCGCCATACTTCCGTCGCCGCGGTTGATGGTCGACAGCCTTCTCAACAATACCGACGGCATTCGAAAGCGCGCTACGGGGGGCGAGGCAGGGGATCGTAGTCTGTTCGCTCGAACGACCCGCTCGGCGATCGAACAGGGGGCCCTATATGCGGCGGCCGCCACCATTGATCGTGCGGCTGAAGAAGCTCGGTGGGTGTTGGACCGGCGGCCCTTGGTGCTGCTCACGGGCGGCGGCGCTGGTGATGTCGCGTCTCTGATTCGCACGCCGCACACCGCCGTTCCGGACCTTGTCCTGCAAGGACTAGCGGTTTTGGCCGACGGCTCGGGAGCCGGGCGGGCGGGCGAAAGTGGGGAGGCCGGGCAAAGTGGAAGAGTGAAGGCTGAGAAGGGCAAAGGTTGAGGGTCGAGAGGGGAAAGGTTGCGGATTGAGGGGCGAAAGCTTGAGGCTGCGCCAAGGTACGGCGGCGCAGCGCTTCCATATGTAAACAGCTGATCTAGAATCCGCCCCGTGCGCGTCGCCTTTTTTGTCCTGCTGTTCGTGAACCTGGCCTTCCTGGCTTGGGCCCGGTGGGTTGATGTCCCTCGCGACGCCAAGCCCAGCGAGGCCATTACCAGACTCCCTCGCCTGAAACTGGTTAGCGAGCTCCCGCCAGACCAGCAGCAACGTGGCCGCGCGGACGACTCCATCGCTGCGATCCGGAAGGTAGCCGTGCAGGCCGATGCAGCTATGGACGCTGCCATCGCCGCTGCGTCTCGATGCGTGACCGTCGGCCCTTTCAACGATCTCGCCAGTGCCGCTCGTGCCGCTGCCGCATTGCACACCCACGGGTTCTCATCCGAGCAGCGAGCTGCTCAAGGGGAGACTTGGGATGGCTATTGGGTCTACATCGGGGATGTTCACGATGAGGCCGGAGCCACGAAGATCATGAAGACCTTGGACCGCGGGGGATTCAAGGATGCCCACCTCATGCCCGACGCGGGCGAGGGGCTTCGCGTCTCGGTTGGGCTTTTCACCGAGCGCGACCGCGCCGACCGCCGCGCCAAGGCTGTCGAGAAGCTGGGGCTGAAGACCGAAGTGGCCGACAGGAAGGAGCCCGGGACCGTGTACTGGATCGACCTGATGCTCAAGCCCAGCGACGGATCGGTGCCTATGCAGGACCTGATCGGCGAGCCCGGTGGTCCGGGCGCTCGGCTGTCAGTCCAGGCGTGCCCGAAGGGGCCGGGCGCTGGCCCGGAGGCATCGCCGGATGCCGCACCGGCAGGACCCGCCGATAAGGGTCCTGGGGGCGAGGTTCCCAGGACGACGGTTGCGGGGACGCCGAAGCTGCACTGACCCTGGCTGGTCGCGGCCGGATTACGCCACTTCGGATGCGCGACGGCAGGTTGAGGGCCCGCACCGGCGTAGCGCTCGCTGGCATGAGGTACAATTTCTGCGCTGCCCGCGGCCGGCCCAATCCCATGGGTTCCCGGGAAGCCGCAGAGCTCTCTCAAGATGCCGGCTTAGCACAGTTGGTAGTGCACCTGATTTGTAATCAGGGGGTCGGGGGTTCGAGTCCCTCAGCCGGCAAGATCCATCTTGGTCAGAGAGTTAGCACCCCGTGACTGCCCGCCCCGCCCGGATGCTATCTTTCCAGCTGTCGGTAACGTGGGACCTCAGCAACGCATGTCGAGCGAAGCCCCGAACCTCAGTGTGACGCTTGGGAAGGCAACGAGCGGGACCCGGCGCAGTTTCTTTTTCATTGCGCACGCGGTGCTTCTCGTCATCGTTCTCTTGGGCTTCTCACCGAGCTTCTATCTACGCGCGGCTTTCCATCACACAACACAGCTTCCCAGCCTGCTTTATGCGCACGGCACCGCACTGACGGTTTGGTTCTTGCTCACCGTCGCGCAAGGGTGGCTAATCCGCACACAACGACATCGATTGCACCGGCTGCTCGGATACGTCGCGGCGACTTATGCAGTCGTCGTCATCGTGCTCGGCACGCTCGCGAATCTGATGTTGATCTCGGAGATCGATTCGCCCGCGGACGGTGAGAACATCGTCGTCTGGGGGAATTTCTTCACGTTGGTGATGTTCGCGACGTTCGTATCGCTTGCTGTCCTGTTTCGCAAGAACCCGGAGGCTCACAAGCGGCTGATGCTGGTCGCATCACTATCAATTGTGGGACCGGCACTCGCGCGGTTGCCGAGATGGCCGGTATTCGCGGGCGGCCTGGAGGCGGGAAGGAACTATGCGATCGCTGGGTTGCTCATCATGTTTGCTTCGCTGATCACGTATGACGTGATCGTGCGAAAGAAGCCGCATCCGGCCAGCTGGGGCGGAATGGTGGCGATTTTGATGAGTCTTGCCGGTGCGGTGTTTCTTGGTGTGACCGGCATCGGCTTCCACCTCCTGCATCGGTAGGAGCGCGACCTGACCCTAGTTTTCCCCTTTGGGGGAATTGAGACAGGTAGAGAATCAGGCTAGCAGAACGTACAGCGCAGGTCCCCGAAGAAGGGGCGCCCCAGCAGCCTGTACGTCGCCGGGTCGGTGTTGTCACTCCCGGAGTTGCTGATGAACGGCGGATCGCGATTGGTGAGATTGGAGACTCCGACGGTTATCGCGATCGTGTCACGCCAGGAATATCCCCCGCTCAAATCCTGATACACGATTCCCGACACCGGATGGCACAGGTCCCCGATCTGACCTACGCCGCATTCGGTACAGGAACCGATGAGGTGCACCGCGTAGCTCGCATGCCAGGCGTTACGCCCTCGATCGTAGATCTGTGCCGGTCGCTGGCGTATCGAAACTGAATCGGTGCTGCGGCCGCAGCGTGCGCGTGTTCATTGGGTGCGTAAAACGTAATACCTGGATAAATGTACAGCTTAAGGTCTACCCAATGATTTGCCAGGCCACCGCCCGCCTGGTGTGCGCGGTCTGCACGCGAACTAACTACGCAGTACTTCACGGGATCTCGCCGAAGTAAACTCTCACGCATATCTGCGAGCGATCGCGGCGTGCGGTGGGGGGCAAGGTGGCTTTCGCGGATCAGCGGATCACGATCCAAAACTTCCAGATCGGGCAGTCCTACTCGAGACCGGAGATTGCCGTTACCGGTGAAGTAAGTGCGCCGACGAATTCGCGAGACCCCCATTGGTCACAGGGGATCGTGCCGTTCTCCAATGCGGTCCTGCTGCTGGTGACATTGGATAAGAGCGATCGGGACAACTACCAGTACGACGACCGATTCGAAGGCGACACCTTCTGGTGGGATAGCCAGAACTCGCAGACCCAGAAGTCGCCGGTCATCGCCAACATCCTGCGAGATGCTCTCGAGCCACACCTGTTTGTGCGAGTCAAAGAGAAGGTAAGAGGATCAACGCAGCGATTCACTTATTGCGGACGACTCAGTGAGCCCATAGCCGAGGGCGACCGGCCGGTTAAGGTGCTTTTTCAGTGTCCAGAATACGTGCAGAGCGCTGAAGGGAACCTCCGCGCAGTTTACGACTGGAAGCCAAGCGGTGCGGCTGACCGCAAGGAGGGTGCTCGCGAGGAGGCGATTCGCGAGCGTCGCGGCAGAGGCCAGGGCTATCAAGTTGATCAGC
This sequence comes from Steroidobacteraceae bacterium, assembly GCA_036499585.1. GTDB lineage: Bacteria > Pseudomonadota > Gammaproteobacteria > Steroidobacterales > Steroidobacteraceae > 13-2-20CM-66-19. Next base: position 29,145 of record DASYDM010000005.1, on the reverse strand, counting down.
AGGTGAAAGAGGCGACCGAACAACTCGCAATGGAAGCCGCGAAGCGACATTACATCTCGCTGGGATTTGACGTTGACGATGTTCATAAATACAAGTCGTACGACCTAGTGGTTACAAAGGACGGAAAAGCGCGTCGAGTCGAAGTGAAAGGCACGCAGAGCGCGGGTGAGTCGGTTGAACTTACAAGGGGCGAGGTGGAGGCCGCACGCGCTGGTCCCGAACCAACAGATCTTTTCGTATGGTGCGAGATCACGATTACCCGCGAGGAGGGCGTGGCAAAAGCCAGCGGCGGGGCGATGCGGCTGATATCTGGCTGGCAGCCGCTAGACACCGATCTTCTTGCGACGCGATTTACGTATCAGGTCCCCAGCGAAGCGAAGACCGCAAAGTCTTCGCGACGCGCTGGCAAACGACGTAGGTGAGAACGGGGACGGGCGTCAGTAGAACGTCCCGTCCACAACGTCCGTGATCCGCCCTGTCGCTAAGTTAACCAACAGTAAGTCGGTGCCGTAGCGCACCCACTGGAAGCCGCGAGGGGGAGGCGCGAGGCCGAGGGTAGCGTAGCCGTCGTAGTAGTAAGGAGCGGCGAGGAATGCGCGAGGCAGAGTCGCACCGGCTTCCCACCGCTGGTAGCGGAACCCCTGCGGATAGACAAACTTCGGAGCATGGATGGCAGGGCGCCAGCGGCCCTCGCTGCGAAACTGATGCGCCGCGCGATGGCCCATGCTCGGTGCGCGAGGCTCCGGCGGCGGACGGGACGCGGGGCGCGCGGGTCCGTGCTCGGGCGGCCGATGATCCCCGCCGCCGTTCGAGTGCTCGGAGGGTCCATGTCCCTGCTGTGCCTCAGGCCGAGCGCCGTGATCGCCGCCACGATCATCGTGTCGATCACGTTGGTCCTGAGCGACCGCCAAACCAGTCGCCAGCAACGAAGCAGCGACGACAACGCTTAAGATCCGGCTCATGAACGCTCCTTACATTCGACCAGTGCGAATTCTATAGCACATGGGACGCGGGGGAGTGTGTGCGGCGCGCGTGAGAGCCCACGCGGCGGGCGAATCAAGGACTGTTACAAACTGTGTCGAGACTGCGGGCACTTGCGCGGGCCACTGTGCTGCCGCGCAAGAAAGCATCGGGTGAGAGCGGAAGGCGCAGAGGGCGCCCGGTGAGGGGAGGCGCATTCAGTCGCGAAGGAGTCGGACGCGCGTTTACGCGCGCCCGACATTAAGGCGCCGCTAGGTCGTAGTCGTCGCGGTCGTGCGCACGTATGTCTTTTCGCGATAGAAATACACGACCAGCAGGAACAGCACGGCGCCGGCGGCCATCACCTCAGCAAAGAAGATGAAGTACGCGGGACCGACGAGGGCGTAGGTCGACACTGACGCGTGTTGGATATCGAACGTGCCGGTGGTTACGAGCGGCGAGCGGGTCTCGGCGTTGAGCAGACGAAGGCGGCTGTTGGCGGTGTCGACGGACCCAACCAGATAGGTGCCGGCGAGGGGCTCAGTGCCTGCAGCGGGTGAACCGGCGGGGGCTGCCCGCTCGCTGGTCGTGGCGGAGCCAGCGGGCTCACCGCCGGCTGCGGCAGTGCGAACGTAGACGCCGGTCTTGCCATCGAAGTCGATCTTCTGTCCTTCGACAAACGAGGCGGCGTTGGCCAGGTGCAGCCAAGTCTCCCGGCCAACCTCCATCGAACTCGCGGTGAGAGGTCGAACCATGTAGGAGTTCACCGCGGCGGTGAAGAGATTCCCGATGCTCACGGCCAGATAAAAGAGCGCCATGATCAGGCTTTTCATGGTGAGCGGCGCCTGCGTGTAGGCGAACTCGAGGCCCGTGATCGATACCAGCACCTCGCCGGCGGTCAGGATGGCGTAGGCGAGGATCTGCCACCACACACTGATGACGTGCCCGGATTGGATCCGCGACTCGATGTACGCAATCACCAGGAAGGAGCTGGCGGTGACGAACAGACCAACGGCGATCTTGCGCAGCGGTGTGACGGCGAAGAACTTCCCCCAGGCCGGATACACGACGTAGCTGAAGAACGGCGCCAGAATCAAGATAAACACGGCGTTGACGGCCTGGATCTGCGCGGGCAGCAACGTAATGCCGAAGCCCAGGTTCTTGTCCATCAGCGACGAGCGAGCCTGCAACGACCAGCTGGTGCCGTTGCTCTGGTCCCAGAGGGCCCAGAAGAAGGCGATAAAGATATACACGACCATCAGGTTGGTGATCGTTTTCAGGCCCACGGGGCCGAAAACGTCCTTCAACCAGACCTTGCCGGCCGGCGGGACGACCGCGAACTTCCTGCGTCCAGACCAGAACACTATCGTCGCAACAAACATCATTGCGGCTGGAACGCCGAAGGCGACCTTGGGTCCGTACTTGGGCAGCAGCCACGGGCACAACAGAATCGAAATCGTCGAGCCTGCGTTGATCGACAGGTAGAACCAGCTGAAGGCTCGCTCGATCAGGTGTTGGTTGGCGGTCGTGAACTGATCGCCGAGATTGGTGGCGACACAAGGCTTGATGCCGCCGGTGCCGAAGGCCACGAGGAACAATCCGATCGCGAGCGAGTGCGCGTCGGTGGCGATGGCGAGAAACACGCACCCGACTACATAAACGAGGGAGAACGTCAGGACGGTGCGGAACTTGCCCCAGAAGACGTCGGATGCGATGGCCCCGAGAATCGGGAAGAAGTAGGCCCCGGACTTGAACAGCGACCCCCATGTCGTCGCCCGTGCTTCGCCGAACTGCAGGTACTGCACCAGAAACAGGGCGAGCATCGCGTTGATGCCATAGAAGCAGAACCGCTCGGCGAACTCGTTGACGACGATGAACGGAATGCCCGTGGGCATCCTGGCGTTGGGGTTCGGGGTCGACAGTGAGCTCACCGCGTCCGCGGGCGGAACTGCGTCGCCGGGCGCGGCGTGGGCGCTGCTGTGGATCGTGTTCATCAGCGTGAACCCCTACTCGTACTTATGTTCGTGAAACAGCTCGGACGCAGTCTGATAGAAGGCGATGGCGAGGGCGTTGAGTTCGGGGTTGGGAGGCGCAGGCTTGTAGGTGTCGGTGGCGCGATCGTAGGTAACGTCGGTGATCGTCTTCTGGAGCCCGAGAATAGCCAATTCTCCGTCCCGATAGAGCGCAACGTCGTAGTTATGGTTCAAGAACGCGATTCTATGCTCGGGCGGCGTGTTCAGCACGTCCTCGCCGAAGAACGGCGCGGTGTAAGGAAGGCCGAGCAGGCCCATGATCGTGGGCGCAACGTCGACCTGGGTCATCAGCGTGTCGACCTCCCGAGGTTGAATGTGCTTCGGGGAGTAGATGAGCATCGGGATCTCATAGGTTTTCAGCGGGATGTCCTGCTTGCCGTAAACCCTGGCCCCGTGATCGGCCACGATAATGAAGACGGTATTGTCGAACCAGGGGTGCTTCTCCGCTTCACGCAAGAAATAGCCTTGGGCGAAGTCCGCGTACAAGACACCTGACGGACGGCCACCGCCCGTCGGCTTCACACCGGGCACGCCCGCCCTGAAGGTGAAGGGCTTGTGGTTCGACGTGTTCATAATGTGCGAGAAGAACGGCTTGCCGGTCTTGGCGAGGTCGTCGTAGTACCGCAGAGCCATATCGAACAGGTCTTCGTCGGCAACACCCCAGATGTTCTCGAACCGCACGGGTTTCGGAATCTGGTTGCGGTCACGGACCTCGTAACCGTTGTTGCCGTAGAAGTAGTTCATGTTGTCGAAATAGCCGTAGCCTCCGTACAGAAAACTGGTCAGATAGCCGTTGTCCCGCATGACCTTGCCCCAGGTCGCCACGTTCTCGTTGCCCGGGCGGCGCACGATCGATTCAGCGGGGGTTGGGGGGAAGGATGAGCTGACTGCCTCGAGGCCGCGCACGGTGCGAGTGCCCGAGGCATACATGTTGCGGAACCAGATGCCCTTCTGGGCATACCGATCGAACTCCGGAGTCAGATCGCGCTCGGATCCGTACAGCTTGCTGAACTCGGCGCCGAAGGACTCGCTGGTCACGATGACGACGTTGAGCTTGCCGAGTCCGTTGGGGTTGGCGGGGAACTCGCGGTCGAGCCTGCCCTCTGCCAGGCGCGTGAACTTGCCACCACCCTTGGCGAGTTGCTGGGCGACAAGTTTGAAGTTCTTGTCCGCAGGCGCGGTCGCGTAATACGCGTGATAGTCGATTTCGCTGGTGCGAGCGGCTTCCCAGAACGTGCTGATGCCGTTGACCGCGAGCTCACGGGCAACGCGGTTGTCGGACCACGTGAACGTTCTGCTCGATATGACTATTGCAACCAGAGCCGTCAATACGGCATAGCCGCCCAGGAACAGCCAACGCCGCTTCGCCGGGATCTCAGTTCCCACCGGGACAGCCAGGCTCTTGCGCAGCCAGAACGTGGTTGCGATACAGATGAGCGCCGAGCTCACCAACACCGTGTTGACGGGGTAGGCGTCCCAGATGTCACCGAAGACTTCGGTCGGATAAAGGAGGTAATCGAACGCGACCAGGTTGAGTCGTGCGTCGAACTCCTCGAAGAAGTAATACTCGGCCACGCACACGTACAGCAGCCCGAACAAGGTCAGGCCGAATCCGCTCCAGAGCACGATGCGACCGGCGCGGCTCGAGTGCCAACGGGGCGGCGCGGCTCCGAGGTACAAAGCCAGGGGTGCCAGTACATAGAGAATGACTACGGCATCGGCCAGAGCGCCTGCGGGAACGATCCACAACAGGGACGCGAAGCCGACGTCGGTGGCCCGCCCGAAGACGGCCCAAAGGAAGATCCGGAGCAGGGCCCAAAGGGCCAGAAGGACGATTGCAGAGGTGAAGTAAGGCTTGAGCAGCGCGCGCTCAGCGGGTTTCAGGGTCAATTCCGGTCTCCGGGTGGACGCGGCCGTCTGTAAGGTGTTCGTAACGGGATCATAACGATAAGCTGGCCGCTGTAAGATTTCCGTTAGTGGAAAGCTGTAGGGCTTGCCTGACCGGGCTGACCGTCTGGCAGCAGCGGCCCGGGGCGGGGGGTGCTAGGCTCGCGGCCCTGGACTAGGCTCGGCGACCGTCCAATTTTCAGGGACCCGGCTGCGTACCGGCGACCCTTGATACACCGGGGACCTAAAGGGGATTTGCTCTGTGAACACCGATCCGCGCGAAATACTGGCCAAGTCACCGATGAGGACGCTGCAGATCCTGGCAGTGGTCGTCACCATCGGGCTGAATGCTCTCGATGGCTTCGACGTGCTGTCGATCAGCTATGCCCTGCCCGGCATCTACAAGGAATGGGGAATGAAGCAGGGCGCGCTGGGCATCGTGGCGACGATGGAGCTGATCGGCATGGCGCTGGGCTCGCTGATGCTCGGGGGTGTTGCGGACAAGATCGGGCGGCGCCGGACGACGCTCGGGTGCGTGCTGGTCATGACCCTCGGAATGTTTGGGGCGACGACTGCCAAGGGTCCCCTCGACCTCTCTATCTATCGGGTCGTTACGGGTTTCGGTATCGGCGGTGTACTCGCGGCGATCAACGCGATTGCGGCGGAGTTCTCCAATCTCAAGCGACGCGACCTGTCGGTCGCGATCATGTCCATCGGCTACCCGATCGGCGGCGTTCTGGGGGGCATGATTGTCGCCCACCTGTTCAAAACTCATAGCGATTGGCGCGTGGTCTTCTACTTTGGTACCGCGGTGACCGCGGCCTTCATTCCCCTGACGCTGCTCTTCGTGCCGGAGTCGGTCCACTGGCTCGTGCGCAAGCAACCGCCCGGCGCGCTCGAACGTATCAACAAAACGATGATGCGGATGGGCCACCCAACGGTCTCCGCCTTGCCGATTATTTCAGCGGACGTGCGTCGTAAATCGTTCAGCGACATCTTCGCGCCGGCGTTGCTGCCTATCACGGTGCTGGTCTCCGTAACCTACTTCCTGCACGTCGTGACGTTTTATTTCGTGCTGAAGTGGACGCCATTCATCGTGGCGACTGTAATGCACTTCCCGCCCTCCGCTGCCGCAGGGGTGCTCGTATGGGCAAACGTGGGTGGCGCTCTCGGAGGCACTGCGCTCGGTCTGTTGTCGACGAAGCTGCCCTTGAAGCCCTTGACGGTCTCACTATTGGTCCTGGGCTCTCTGGGCACGGTACTGTTCGGTAACAGTCCCGCCGATCTGCAGAAACTGTCGCTGTTCGTCGCCATCTCCGGGTTCTTCACCAATGGCGCGATTTCCGGGATGTACGCGATTTTCGCGAGGGCCTTCCCGACCCATGTGCGCGCCTCCGGTACCGGCGTAGCGATCGGCATCGGACGAGGTGGATCCGTCGTGGCGCCCATCGCGGCCGGCTATCTGTTCCAAGGCGGAATTTCGGTCCCGACGGTCGCCACGATCATGGCGTGCGGGTCCATGTTGGCCGCTGTGGTGCTGTCGAGGTTGAAGCTTGGGCCCGATCAGCCGGAGCACGATGTCGATCAGGCGCCGGTGTCGATGGGGCAGCCGCGCGCGGCCTGACCCCCGGGTCTGATTCGTCGATTGAAGCTGAGGCCGCCGTGAGGCGGCCTCAGTCGTTTCGGGCGCCACAGGACCCACTGCCCGCCGCCCGTCACTCAAGTCAATCCCCCATCCGCTGGGCCCAGAGCTCCGCCGTTGTACCCAGGCAACGCCGGGAACTTCCCGTATCCTCCGCCTTTCTATGTGTATGGGACGCGTCGGCACCACGGCGTTGTGGTGTTGCAACAATTCCTTACGACGCTTCACAGCATGAAACTCATGGAGATTCGGGGATGATCAAACGATTTCTTTTCTGCAGTGCTCTGATCGCGGCGCCCGTTCTGGCGCACGCCGACGATGAGGTCGGGCACTTCTACGTCAACCCACAGGCCGGCTGGCTGATAACGGACCACAAGCGCGATACCAAGGACGATGGGTTGTACGGCTTGGGGCTGGGCTACAACATTTCCCAGCACTGGAGTGCGGAGCTCAATTGGAACGAAGGGCGGGTGCACGACCGCTTCGATTCCGGAAATCTGAAACTCGATGCGCTCACGCTGGACATGCTTGCGGTGTTCAACCGCGGGGCAACGGTGGCGCCTTACCTGACCTTTGGTCTCGGGGATCTGCGGCAGCGCCCGAGCCTGGGTCTGGACTCCGACAAGGTCATGCCGGAGGCGGGCGCGGGCCTGATGTTGAAGCTCTGGCAGAACGCCAACGACACGGCAACCTTCTCGTTGCGCCCGGAGATCAAAGCGCGCTGGAGCGATCAGAACCTCTTCGGCACGCGACACCTGGTGGACTACGTGGGCCTGGTGGGATTCCAGTTCTCCTTTGGTCCCGGAAAGGCGCCGCCTCCGCCGCCGCCCCCGGTGCCTGCGCCGCCGCCCCCGGCAGCGGCAACACCCGCTCCGCCACCGGCTCCCGTGACACCCGCGGCGCCACTGGATAGCGACCATGACGGTGTACCGGACAGCGTCGATCGATGCCCCAATACGCCTGCAGGCGTGGCGGTGGATCAGTTCGGCTGCCCGCAGCAGGGCTCGATCACCCTCGAGGGCGTCAACTTCGCGACGAACTCGGATCAACTGACCGAGGACTCGAGACCCGTCCTCGACACCGTTGCCGAAGGTCTGCGCAAGCACCCCCGGCTGAGGGTCGAAGTGCAGGGCCACACCGACAGCACCGGTTCGCCGAAGTACAACCTGTCGTTGTCGCAGCGTCGTGCGGAGTCGGTTCGTGACTACCTGGTGAGCCGTCAGGTGCCGGCAGGACAGCTGGTCGCCAAGGGTTACGGGCAGACGCAGCCGGTTGCGAGCAATACGACCAAGGAAGGCAAGGCGCGCAATCGCCGCGTAGTCATGTTGGTGCTCGAGAACCCAGGAGACGTGAAGGTCGAAGGGCAGGGCACGGCGGAACTGAAGTAAGGGCAGATGGGGCGGCCGCCGGCAACGGCGGTCGCCCGATCGGCAGGCTGGCGGTACGGCAGGTACGGATGCCCACGAGCCGCAGCGCCCGTGTTAGCGTACCCGCGCACTCGCTACGGAGACGATGGTGCAGCCGGGTTCCGATGTCATCGTTGTTGAAAGCCTCACCAAGGTGTTCGGCTCGCAGCGCGCGGTCGACCACCTTTCGTTCACGGTGCCTGCGGGTCAGATCGTCGGCTTTCTCGGACCTAACGGCGCTGGCAAGTCCACCACCCTCAGAATGCTCACCGGCATGCTGCAGCCGACGGACGGGAATGCGCGGATCTGCGGCTTCGATCTGCGGACCGACACTCTGCAGGTGAAGCGGCACATCGGCTTCGTTCCCGAGTCCGGCGCCGTATTCGAATCTCTGACGGGGCTCGAGTACCTCGAGATGGTGGCCTCCCTGTACGGCATTCCGCCGCAGCCGGCGCGTCAGCGCATCGAGCAGTTCATTGCGTTCTTCGATCTGAGCTTCGAGACGCTCACCGACAAATTACTCGGAGCGTATTCGAAGGGCATGCGACGCAAGGTGGTGATTACCGCGGGGCTGCTGCACAACCCGCCCGTCGTCTTCTTCGATGAGCCGCTCGATGGGCTCGACGCGAATGCCGCCGTGGGCTTCAAGGCGCTCATCCAGACTCTCGCGCATGAAGGCAAGACCATCATCTACAGCTCCCATATTCTCGATGTCGTCGAGCGAGTCTGCGATCGAGTGCTCATCATCGACAAAGGCAAGCTGCTCCTCGACGGTGCGCCAGAGCGCCTGGTCGCCGAGCACGGCGCTGAGAATCTCGAAAGGCTGTTCACCGAGTTGACGGGCGGAGCGGATCTCGAGCAGCGCGCCGCCGATTTCGCGAAGACCTTCAGGTCGTGAGTGGCGTGTCTGTCAGCGCATCCCGGGAGGTTGCGACAGAGGTGCCTCGCACGCTGCGGCGACTGTTCCTGACCTTATTTCTACGCGGCCGCAGCAGCAGAGGCCTGAACAGGAAGTCCGCACCCGGCTCGATCGCCTCCAAGCAGTGGGTGCTGCTGCTGTTGTATGCACTTTTCGGCCTCTCTGCCTTCGTCTACTGGAAGCAGCCGATCTTCATCCTGTCGGCGGGCCTGCACGCCACGACGTTCATGTTCGTGGGGCTCTTCATTGCCTCCTCGGCCGGCGAAGTGCTGTTCAATCAGCAGGAGTCGGACATCCTGCTGCACCGGCCCGTGACCTCGGGGGCACTGCTGTGGGCCAAAGTCTCCGTGTTGTTGCAGGTCGCCCTCTGGGTGTCCGGTGCCTTCAATCTCACCGGCCTGATCGTCGGCTCGATCGACGAGCAGGGAAGCTGGCTTTACCTCCCAACGCATGCGGCCTCGACAGTTCTCGAGGCCCTGTTCTGTACCGGCAGCATCGTGCTGATCTACCAGCTGTGCCTGCGGTGGCTCGGGCGTGAGCGGCTCGAGGGAATCATGACGGCAACGCAGGTCGTGGCCACTCTCTCGTTCGTGCTGGCCGGCCAGATCTTGCCGCGCGCGCTTGCGGGGCTTGCACGCATGCACATCGATTCCAACAGCTGGGGAGTGTTGTTGCTGCCGCCCGCCTGGTTTGCGGGCTTAGACGATGCGATCGCCGGAAAACACGCCAGCGCGTCCTGGGAGTTGGCAGCGATCGGCGTCGTGATGACCGCGGTGATTCTGTGGCTGGCTTTCAGCCGGTTGTCGGCAAGCTATGGGGAAGGACTGCAGCGCATCTCCGAGTTCAGCGTCGGTGGCCGCGGCGCGAAAGTCAAAGGGCGATGGCTCGATCGGCTGACGTCGACTCCTCCGTTCTCATGGTGGCTGAGGGCCCCGACCCAGCGCGCAATCTTCAAGCTGACCATCGTGTATGTCCTCCGCGATCGCGACGTGAAACTGCGGGTCTATCCCGGCATCGCGCCCATCATGGTGCTGCCGTTCCTGATCCTGTTCCAACAGTCCCCGCGCGAGCTGGACTTCGGCGGCATCTACATTGCCTTTGCAGGGTTGTTCCTGGCGCAGGTTCCGCTGCTGGTCATGACGATCCTGCGGTTCTCCCAGCAGTGGCAGGCGAGCGACCTGTTCAGAGCGGTTCCGGTCGAGGGGCCGGTACCCTTCTGTGAAGGCGCGAGCAAGGCGGCACAGTTCATCGCGGCGATTCCGCTGCTGCTGGCGGCGCTGATCGTCGCATTCCACGACTGGCATCATCTCGAGCGGTTGGCGCTGCTGCTGCCCGGGCTCATTGCGTTCCCGGTGTACGCGCTCATTCCGTGCGTCGACGGTGAGGCGGTCCCTTTGTCACTCCCGACAGAGGAGGCCAAAGCGGCGGGGCGTGGCCTGAAGCTGGTAGGCGCAATGCTGCTCTCATTCGTACTCGCGGCACTGGGGTTCGTCGCCTGGAACACCGGCTGGTTCGTGTGGTTCCTGGCCGCGGAGTTGGTCTTTGCCGCCATCTTCTACGTCAGGTTCAAGCGTGAGAGCCGGGGCGTTCGCTGGCCCGCGCTGGAATGACCGCACGCCAGATCGGTGTGTTACCTTTGCGGCCTTCCGGCACTCGAGGCAACTTCATGCGCACATTCGTTCTGCTTGCAGGGTTAGGGGCGACGGCGGTCGCGGGATCCGTGTTGGCCGCAGATGCGGCCACGGCTACGGCAACCGCGCGGACAGCCTCTGCGGCCAAGGACAACTGTTCCAGCCACGATACCGGCCTGAAGCTCGCGCCCGGCTTCTGCGGCAGCATCTTCGCCGACAAGATAGGACATGCGCGTCATATGGCGGTGTCACCTGAGGGTGTCGTCTACGTCAACACGTGGAGCGGCCGTTATTACGCCGGCGACAAGTCCCCACCGGTCGGCGGGTTTCTGGTCGCGCTGCAGGACAAGAACGGTGACGGCAAGGCCGAAGTGGTCGAGCGTTTCGGCGAAACGGTTGCGACCGGTGGCGCCGGCGGAACGGGCATCGGGCTGTACAAAGGTTCTGTGTACGCCGAGATCAATGACCGGATCGTGCGCTATGCCATGATGGCGGGCTCGATCGCTCCCAAGGGGGCACCGGAAGTGATCGTGTCCGGCCTGCCGTTGGAGGGCGATCACCCGATGCACCCGTTCGCGATCGATGCCGACGGGAATCTTTTCGTGGACGTCGCCACCGCGACGAACGCCTGTCAGCAAACTAACCGCACCCCAAAGTCACCGGGCCTCAAGCCCTGCACGGAGCTGCAGACGAGGGGCGGGATCTGGCGCTATGACGCCAACAAGACGGGCCAGAAGTTCTCGCCGGCGGAGCGTTACGCGACCGGCATTCGTAACGCCGACGGCATCACGATCGACTCGAGTGGCCATACTCTGTACTCGACCCAACATGGACGCGACCAACTGGCCGAGAACTGGCCGGACCTCTACGTACCCGAGCAGAGTGCGACGTTGCCGGCGGAGGAGTTGCTGCTCATCCGCAAGGGCGGCGACTACGGCTGGCCGGAGTGTTACTACGATCCGGGGCAGCGCAAGCTCGTACTGGCTCCGGAATACGGCGGAAACGGCGGCAAGGAGGTCGGTGAGTGTGCGAACAAGATCGCGCCCATCGCCGCCTTCCCTGCGCACTGGGCGCCGGATGGCCTCGTGATCTACGGCGGCAAACAATTTCCGGAGCGCTATCAAGGTGGCGCCTTCATCGCATTCCATGGCTCGTGGAATCGCGCACCGTTTGCCCAGGGCGGCTACAACGTCGTGTTTCAGCCGTTGGCGGACGGGAAGTCTTCGGGCGCCTGCCAGATTTTCGGCGACGGGTTTGCAGCGGGACACAAGGATCCCGCCAGCGCGCCGCATCGGCCGACGGGGCTGGCAGTGGGGCCTGACGGCGCCCTGTATGTGTCCGACGATGTGGCGGGGCGCATTTATCGGATCACTTACGTCGGTGGTGAGAGCGCGGATGCCAAGCCGACAATGTGCCCGCGCGCGGATGCCCCGGCCGGCAAGAAGCTCGCCGTTGCAGCATTGCCGCCGGAAGGTCTGAAGAAGGAAGCCGGGACGGCCGCGTTGCCTGTGCCGCCGGGATCGTCGAGGGAAGCGGTAGCTTTGGGCGACCAGATCTATCACGCACAGGTTGGATCGGCGACGTGCACGGGATGTCACGGCCCGGACGGTTCGGGCACCCCACTGGGCCCCAACCTGGTCGCCGGCAAGTGGTTGTGGAGCGACGGCAGCGTCAACGGAATCAAGAAGACAATCACGGACGGTGTGGCAAAACCCAAGGCGTACCGCGCCCCGATGCCCGCGATGGGTGGAGCGCAGTTGACGCCGGCGCAGGTATCAGCCGTGTCCGCTTACGTCTGGGCGATCAGCCACCACTGACGCGGCCATCACTGACACGCGAGCAAGGGCGGGAGGCGCATGCCTCCCGCCTGTCGATGCGACAACTAGTGCGTGTCGAAGAATCGTTTGACGGCGCTGAGGCAGAAGGCCGGAACCAGGCCGGCATGATAGTTCTGGAGTACTGATTCCGCGCCTCCGTCCGTGGCGCCGCCGGCTACTGCCGTCGCAGCGACGACCGCTTTCGCGGCGGCAAACTCCGTCTTCAGATCCGAATACGGATCACCGCTCGAATCGATATCCACGACGGTGACGGGAGCCGTGGGTGCGGTGGCGGTCCAGTAGTTCTGGATCAACTGCGTGTTCATGAAGAACACGGTCGGATCGGAGTCTCCTCCACACAACAGCGTCGGCGCCGTCGGTGCCCAGTTGCGCAGATCGTTGGTCTTCAAATCCTGCCGCAATCCCATGGCGGGTGCGGCGGGCGGTTGCCAGTTGATCCCGGTCGGGAAGCCGCCGTCGGGATTCACCTGCGCGTCCTGCAGATAGCTCAGCCGGAAGCCGTTGGTTAGCAGGTTGGCGGTGCCGAAACCTTCGGCGAAGATCACCGCAAGGTTGGTTGGTGTGGTCGCTGGCGTCGCCGATGCGTATGCCGGTGACGGCGGTGTACTGCTGAACAGCTGCGAGGACGGCAGTCGAGCGGAGCTATACAGATCAGTGATGCTCGTCGTGCTCGGCAGCAGCGTATCGATGCCCATGACGTACTGTGCGGAGAATACGTCGGTGGCGTTCGCGTAGATGTTTCCGTAGGAGCGCTGGTAGCTGTCGATCAGGAGTGTCAGGTTCAGCGGTGCACTTGTACTGACCTGTCCCATGAAGAGCGCGTCGCCGAATGCGGAGAGAGCGTACGGTCCGGACATCGGAGCCGAGGCTGTGACCGTCATGTTCAACCCCTGCATGGCGCGCTGAGTTGCCATCGCAACGAAGCCGCCTTGCGAGTATCCGGTGACGAACACCTTGCCGTTTCCTGTCACTCCCGGAGCAGTTGCGACCGGCAGCGCTTTGGTACCCGCTGTGAACGCGTCGATCATATCCTTGGATTGCTGGTCGGCGTTCAGATAGGGGTGATAGGCGAGCGTCGAGCTGCTGTAGCCGGCGTAGTTCGGCGCAATCACGATGTAGCCTTCCGCGGCGAACTCGGCGGCGAGGATCAGGCCCTCGCTGTTCCCGGAAGCGGTGATGGCCGCGATGTTGAAATTCTTGTCGGCGGTCGTGCCGTGCGCGTAGAGCAAGACAGGTCGGGGTCCCTGGCAGCCTGCGTCGGAGCCCGTAGGCACCATGAGAGCCCCGGACGCAGTGGTGAGCTCGCCCTGGCCGCCCACCGTCTCGTATTGCAGTTGATAAACGTCGATCGAGCAGGTGGGCGTATAGGCCAGCGAGATCAAGTCCTTACCCAGGGGGTCGACCCCAAGCTGAGCCAGCAGATCCGCCGTCGTGTACGAGCCCACCTTGGCGGGAGGGTTGGTCAGCAGTTGGCCGCGTGTCGGCCCCGTCTCCTGGGCCGGAGGCGGGGTCGACATGGAGGTGTCGTCGCTACCGTGACCGCAGCCGGTTCCGATGAGAATGCCGGCGGCGAGCAGGGAGTAAAGAGTTTGTGTGCGCATCGTGAGAAAGAAACTCACGAGCGCCGGGAAGGTTCGGCGATGAAAGAGGGCAGTGTTGCCCGCGGGAGCGGCGGCTGCCTGTGGGTGTCGGCCAACCGCCGTGCGCACCCTAAACTGTCAGTTTGCGCGAGATCCGTACGATTCCATCATCAGCCCGGTGCCCCCGCGAGATACGTGAGCGACTACGGCGGTGCGGCGATGCAGTTTCGTCACCGTTCCGAGGTTGATCGCGAAGGCCAGCACGACCTGCTGTCCCTTGCGCAAACCCAGATTCGTCGTCTCGATGAAAACGCCGGTGGCGCTCAGGTTGACGGCCTTGCAGAGCTTGCGACGACCACCGGGGACGGTGATATAGACGGTGGTACGGGCACGGTGCCTCGTATGCAGGCGGCGTTCCACTTAAATCAGCCTCACATTTTTAGTAATTGTACGGCGCTGGCGGCGATCATTATGCCAACGTCCGCATGCTGCGACACGGCCCTTCAACTTAATCGCTGCAGGAATTCGCCTCCCCGTCCGGCCCGGAAACTCCGGGGTTCGCTTCTGCGCGTGCTTAGCAGATGACGTGCCGGAGGGCCACCCAGCGGTACGCGGGCTAGCTCAGCCCCAGCGGATTTTCCGTGACGGAGCCCGCATTTGCGAGCTTCCGGTAGCCGCGGAACCGCTCCCCGCAGTCCCCTCCGCTGCAGGGGCGGAGGGCGTCCGAGGGGTGGTCCGAGCCACCCGGACACCCCGAACCCGACATAACCCGACTTTTCGCACCGTTCATCGCTGTCCGGGGCCGTTGATCGGATGGCGCTGGTCCCTCGCCGACGCTCCATGAATAGTGCTGCCCCATGCGAAAGCTCAACCATGGCACTCGATCTGCGCACGGCCGGGCCGAGGGCGGCTTCACGCTCGTTGAGCTGATGTTCGGCATCTTGTTGCTCTCGATCCTGATGGCCCTGGCGATCCCGTCCTTCAGACAGTACACGGCCTCGACGCGGACATCTGCGGCGTCGAACAACCTGGCGTCCGCTTTCGCCGTCGCTCGAAGCGAGGCGCTCACTCGCACTGTGAATGTGTCGATTTGCGGTTCGAACAACCAGAAGACTTGCATTGCGAGTCCCGGCACCAACTGGACCGGCGGCTGGATCGCCTTCACCGACAACAACGGGAATGGCGCGGTCGATCCCACCGACCAGTTTATTCAGGCGTGGCCCGCCGCCGGCGGCAACGTCGCTGTGACCGCAGGCAGCGCGTACGTCCAGTACAGCGCCCGCGGGATGTCGAATACCGGCGCGGTGACATTCACCGTCGCTTCAGCGGGCTGCACCGGCAACAAGAAGAGTCGGATCATCGTGACAGCCAGTGGCTCACCTCAACAGAGTTACATCGCGTGCCCATAAACAACCGAAGTGCCCGGAACAGGCGCCTGACAGGTCGAGACCCACGGCGAATGGCGGGTTTCACGCTCATTGAGGCGCTCATTGCGCTCGTGGTCCTTTCTGTGGGCCTGCTGGGCGTGGCGGCTCTCCAGATGACAGGCCTGCGTGCCAGCATGAGTGCGGCGTCCCGTACCCAAGCCACGTACCTCGCCAACGACATCCTGGATCGGATGCGTGCCAACAACCGGGACGCCAGGTCCGGATTGTACAACCTGACTCTGGGCGCAACCCCTTCCGGAGCAGGCACCTCCCTATCTGACATGAACGCCTGGGTGGCCGAATTGCAGACGTTGCCAAACGGTCAGGGATCCATTGCCGTGGATGCGACGACTAGCGTCGCAACCATCACGATCCAGTGGGTCGACAGTCACGGTGGTGACACTAGCGAGTGCACCGCGGCATCCAACTACACCAACTGCGCATCGCTGCAGTTGACGACGGCGACCCAGCTATGAGCGCCCGCAAAATACCCGCGACCCGGCGCGCGATGGCTGGTTTCAGCATCGTCGAGCTCATGGTAGCCATGACATTGAGCCTGATCCTGATGGCCGGTGCCCTGTCCATTCTCTACAGCACCAAGCTGACCTCGGCCGAGAATGAACGTGTGGCTCGTGTCCAGGAGGCGGGAAGGACCGCATTCGAGCTGATCATGCAGGACGCGCGCGCGGCCGGGTATGTCGGCTGCGCAAAGACACTCGTCGATACCCATACAACCCCGCCAGCCAGCACATTTACCAATGGCCTGACCTCCACGGCGCTGTTGTGGAACTTCGGCCAGTCGGTCTACGGCTTCCATGCGACCGACAGCACTACCTGGGCACCGGCGCTGGACACAACCGCCATCCCTGCGATTCCGGCGCCAGTGGGTGGGAGCGACGTCCTCGTACTTCGTGTAGCGCCCCCAGGAGCACCTGTTTTTCGCACCAACGCCGTATTCGCGGCCAGCGCGGATGTGCCAGTGGATCGTGACAGCAGCGGGGGTGCACTGCACGCCGGCGACACAGTGATTGTCAGCGACTGCCGCGGCGCTGCAGCCTTCGCTGTTACGGCCTACAGCCCGAGTGGGGCCACGGCGACCATCTCCCACGGCGGCGGTGCGGGCACGCCTCAGAACAGTTCTGCGAACCTGCCTCGCGCGTTTGCCGTGGGTTCAGTGATCCAGCCGGTAACAACCGTCATCTACTACATCGCGAGCTGCGCGGGGGTTGCAACAAATTGCAGCACGGGCGCAACACCGCCCGGTTTGTGGAAGATCGTAGGCTCGCAAGCTCCTGAGGAAATCATCCAGGGCGTAGTTGCGATGCAGGTGTTGTATGGAGTGGACACCGACGCCGATCTCCTGGCGAACTCCTACAAGACCGCCGATCAGGTGACTGACTGGAGCACGGTCGTCAGCGTCAACATCGCAGTGCTCGCGCAATCCCTCACCGAGACGGGCGTGGACGTGGACAAGCGCACCTACAGCCTGCTCGGAACGAACTTCGGACCCTATAACGATCGCCGTCAGCGCGCGGTCTTCACAACGACCATCACTTTGCGGAACGACACGACATGAGCCCGCGCAAATATTCCGGTAGTCGTCACCAGTCGGGCGCGATCCTCGTGGTGTCCCTGCTGCTCCTGCTCGTACTGACGATCCTCGGTGTCGTCATGATGCAGACCTCTACCATGCAGGAGCGCATGTCCGGCAACACCCGTGATCTGGGCCTCGCGCTGCAGGGCGCGGAAGCGGGCCTGCGCTACGGCGAAGCCCAGCTCTCCGCGGCCGCCGCGCTCCCGGCTACCTCCGGCACCATTCCATGCGCGGTATGTCAGGTCGGTATTCTGCCCGTGGCCATCTACGATTCGTCGCAGTTCAACTGGTCGACGCAGGCGCAATGCTTCGGCAGCACCACCATTACCTGCCCCACTGCCAGCGGCGCCATGGCCATTCTCCACGAGCAGCCGCAGTACACCACCGAGAGTCTCGGCTTCGTCCCCGATAGCCTCGATGTCGGCCAGGACCCGCCTGAAGGGCGCGATTTCTACCAGATCTCGGCTCACTCGACCGGCGCGTCGGGTAAGCCCAACACCGTATTGCAAAGCACTTTCGCGCGGCGCTTCTGACGCGCCCGACGCACCGAATCCTTCCGGGAGTCCATGTTATGGCGATCGTTCGCACCTCTGTCGTGAAACGTCTGCACCTGCTCGGCGCAGCGGCAGTCGCGGCCCTGGCCGGATCCGCCGCCTCGGCGGCGCCCTTGGCGATTGCCGACTCACCCGTGTTCCTCAACTCGACCAACGCCCAACCGCTGGTGATGCTGGCGCTCTCCAACGACGAGCAGCTCTATCACAAGGCCTACACGGACTTCGACGACGTCGACGGCGACAACGTCATGGATACGACCTACAAGGATACGATCAACTATTACGGGTACTTCGATTCGGCGAAGTGCTATTCGTACAGCGGGGATACACCGACCGGACTGTTCGCTCCGGCGGCGGCCGCGGCCGGAACCAACGGTCACGCCTGCAACACCGTCACCGCCGGCCGCTGGAGCGGAAACTTCCTCAACTGGGCGACGATGTCCCGCATGGATGCGCTGCGTAAGGTTCTGTTCGGCGGCTATCGCAGCACC
This sequence comes from Steroidobacteraceae bacterium, assembly GCA_036499585.1. Lineage (GTDB taxonomy): Bacteria > Pseudomonadota > Gammaproteobacteria > Steroidobacterales > Steroidobacteraceae > 13-2-20CM-66-19. Next base: position 11,183 of record DASYDM010000005.1, on the reverse strand, counting down.
GACAGCGGGACTTCGACCGTCCTCGAGCGTGTCCACATTCCCTCGGATAACCACGCCTGGACGAAATTCTATTCGGCCGCTGATTTGGGCAACTACACGCCGTACGACATCGGCACGTACGGGACCGGCATAACGATGTGCAACGTTACGCCGCCGGACGCGAGCAACGATCCGTCTGAGACCACGACCACTTCGCCGCGCCTTCGCGTTGCGAAGGGGCAATGGACGGAGTGGGCGGCGCAGGAGAGCAAGCAGTGCCTGTGGACTGCGGCCACTCATGCCACCACGGGCTGGGAGTTCGACCCCAACTCGGCGAACCCCACCTCCACCCCCAACCTGACGAACGGCGACAAACTCGACGAATTCACCGTTCGCGTGCAGGCGTGCGTCAGCACGCTCCTCGGCAACGAGAAGTGCAAGGCCTACGGCACGAGCCTCAAGCCTGTGGGCCTGCTGCAGGACTTCGCCGATGCGGATCAGAACAAGATCCGCTTTGGCCTGATGACCGGCTCCTACGGCAAGCGCAAGTCCGGTGGTGAGCTTCGCAAGAACATCACGACATTCGGGGACGAGGTCAATTCCGCGGACGGCACCTTCACGGGCTCCGCGGGCATCGTCAAATCGATCGACCTGATGCGCATCTCGCGTTACTCCTACTCGGACCCCGGCTATGGTGGCGCGGACGGCTGCCCCTCCGGCCAGAACAGCTGGTCGAACGGCAAGTGCGCGGATTGGGGCAATCCGGTGGGCGAGATTTTCCTCGAGTCGCTGCGCTATTTCGTGGCGGGCACGAGCGCGAATTTCTATTCGGACGATACTCCCTGGATCGCCAATCTGACTTCTCCCACCTGGGTCAATCCCTACGGGACGGCTACGACAAGTGCGCCGTTCGGCGGTGGCGGCGGGGTCTGCGCGAAGCCCAACGTCCTGGCGATTTCCACCGGCGTCACCAGTTTCGACAACGATGAATACTCCAAGGCGTCCGACATTCCGGGGCTCTCGACCACCGCCCTGAGCGCGAAAACGGACGCCGTCGGCACGAACGAGGGAATCAGCGGTAAGCAGTGGTACGTGGGGAGTCTCACCGGCGGCTCGGCGGGCGACATCTGTACCTCGACGACCGTAAGCAATCTGAGCAACGTGACCGGCATCTGCCCGGAAGCCGCCGGGCTGCAAGGGTCCTTCCAGGTCGCCGGCCTCGCTTACTATGCCCACACGCACTCGATGCAAACCGTGAGCGGCAAGGCGACCCCGACGGTCGATACGTATGCCGTCTCGCTCGCGCCACCCACCCCGTCGCTGAACATTCCGGTCGGCACGAGCACGGTGACCATCATCCCAGCGGGTTATAACAAGCGCGACAACAACGCCATGCAGCTGATCAACTTCCGCGTCATCAGCCAGTCGGCGGACAACAGCTCGGGCACGTACTTCATGAATTTCGAGAACGCTCCGGCGGGCTCGGACTACGACAACGACATGAAGGGCTACCTGTCCTACACCGTGGTCAGCGGCAACGTGAACATCGGCATGTGGCTGACCGGGTCTTCCGCCGGCGCCACACAGTGGATGGGTTACACCGTCTCGGGAGTACAGGACCCGGGCACCTACTACTTGCTGTCGAACACCGACAGCCTCACCGCCAACGACTCGACCGCCAAGTTCTTCTCGCAGACGCAGGCGCAGATCGATGGCGCCTGCCCTGCCCTGACTGCCGCAAGCTACGTGACGGGCACGACGACCTATTGCCAATACAGCGTGGCCGATACCGGTGGGACGGTGCAGAGCCGCTACATGCGCGGCATCAGGGCGCACACCCCCGGAACCTCCTCGACGGGTCTGCTCAAGCAGCCGTTGTGGTACGCGGCCAAGTACGGCGGATTCAAGGACATCAGCGGCACCGGCATCCCCGACACCAAGGCGACGTGGGATTCCAACAACGATGGTGTGCCCGACAACTATTTCTTCGTGACGAACGCTTCGCTGCTCGAGAATCAGCTGTCGAACGCCTTCAACACGATCCTGTCGCACGCCGGTTCGGCCTCCTCGGCGTCGGTGAACAGCGGCTCGATCAGCAGCACGACCCGCGTCTTTCAGGCGAAGTTCGATACCGATGCCTGGGGCGGACAGTTGCTGGCCTTCCCCATCGCGACGGACGGCACGATCGGATCCCAGAGTTGGGACGCCTCGAAGAAGTTTCCTTCGACCCGCAACATCCTCACTCCCAACACCTCCGGCGCATTGATTCCGTTCCAGTGGACGAACCTGGGCGCCGTCAGCACCGGCGGCACCACGACGATGCAGAACCTGCTCTCCCCCGATGGCGTGACGGCCACCGTGGCGCAGAACCGGTTGAACTACCTGCGCGGCGACCAGACTCTCGAGCAGAGCAACTCCGGTCCGTTCCGCAACCGTGACTCGCAGCTGGGAGACATCGTCGACTCCTCGCCCATTTACGTCGCCGCGCCGGGATTCCGCTATCGCGACAACATGGAGACGGTGACCTACAGCTCGTTCCGCTCGAGCAAGGCCAGCCGCAAGCCTGTCGTTTATGTCGGCGCCGACGACGGCATGCTGCACGCCTTCGATGCGAGCACGAACTCCGACGGGACGGATACCGCGAGCGCTGGCCAGGAGGTATTCGGGTTCATCCCCAGCGTCGTACTGCCCAACCTGTACAGCCTGACGAAGCCAAACTACACGCACCAGTACTATGAGGACGGTACTCCTGCCGTCGTAGATGCGTTCTTCAGCAGCGACACTGCGTGGCACACGGTTCTCGCCTCGGGCCTGAATAAAGGTGGCAAGGAGGTGTTCGCCCTCGACGTCACAGATCCTGCTGCGATCACCGAAGCGGCCTCGACCAACTATCTGCTGTGGGAGTTCACGAACGCCAATGACGCCGATCTCGGATTCACCTACAGCCGCCCGGCCATCGTCAAGATGCACGACGGCAAGTGGGCAGCGATCTTCGGCAACGGCTACGACTCGGCCGGTACGGGCCACGCCGTGCTGTTCATCCTCGACGTTCGCACCGGTGCCGTGATCAAGAAGATCGACACCCAGGTCGGCAGCACTGGAACTCCCAACGGACTGGCGACGCCGGCCGTCGTCGACGTAGACGGCGACGGGATCGTCGACTATGTGTATGCCGGTGACCTGCGAGGTAACATGTGGAAGTTCGACGTGACCAGCTCGAACGAGTCCAGCTGGAGCATTCCATACCTTGACGCGTCGTCGAAACCTGCGCCGTTGTTTACGGCGAACGACGGGACTGCTTCTCCCGGCCCTTACGCCCAGCCGATCACCGAGCGTCCGCAGGTCGGTTTCGGGCCTGCCGGCACCGGGATGATCGTGCTGTTCGGCACGGGCAAGTTCATCGAAGCGTCCGATCGCACGGTCGATACGGCGAACCCGCGAAAGCAGACGTTCTATGGGATCTTCGACCCCAATACCGGAGCCAGCACCGACGTCGTCAGCGGCCGCAGCAAGCTGACTCAGCAGACGATCGTCGCGGAGCAGGCCGTTACCGTCACGGGAACCGATTCGGCTGGCCACCCGACCTCCGCTTCCTACAACGTTCGTGTCGTGAGCTCGAATCCCGTCGATCTGACCGCCACGACGGGACGTGGCTGGTACCTGGATCTGGTCTCGCCGAATGGTTACGAGGGGGAAAAATCGGTTTCCGACCCGATCCTGCGTAACGGGAAGATCATCTTCACGACGACGATTCCGGATCCGGATCCGTGCGCCTATGGCGGGCGCAGCTGGCTGATGGAAATGGATGCCCTGACGGGCTCGGATCTGAACTACTCGCCGTTCGATCTGAACAACGACAAGAAATTCAACGACCAGGACCTGGTGACGGTGACGATCAACGGTCATGACGTGCAGGTGCCGGCCTCCGGCCTGCAGTCCACCGGCGGCCTGATCACCAAGCCGGGTGTCGTCTCGTCACAGGACGCGGAGTACGCGATTTCCCCTGACACCTCGGGAACTCTCGAAGAGCATCGCCAGAATCCGGGACCGGGCGCTGTCGGTCGCCAATCCTGGCGGCAGGTGCATTGATCATGGCCAGGGAGACGACAATGCGAAATCAGCGTGGCGTTACGCTCGTCGAACTGATGACCGTAATGGTGATCGTGGGCATTCTGGCCGCGATTGCGGTCCCGAGCTACACCGCCTATGCGCTGAAGACGAAGCGCACAGACGCAAAAGTTGCGCTCACCAGCTTGGCGCAACAGCTGGAGCGCTGTTACAGCCGCTACAACGTGTACAACGCCACGGCGGCCACTCAGTGCAACGTGGCGTTGCCCGTCAACGTCCCCGCGTCCGCGACGGCAACAGCGGCAACGTACGCGATCGACCAGGACACCAGCGCTGCCGCTGCCGCGTTCTGTACGGGCGGCGGCCTGCAGACGCAGTGCTTCGCGATCCAAGCGACGCCCATCAACGGCCAAGTCAAGGACACGCACTGCGGGACGCTGACGCTGAACTCCGGCGGCCAGAAGGGCGCCGCCAATACCGATTGCTGGTAGTCGCCCGGGCCGGTGGCCAAAGGTTGACATAATCACCGTTCGCGGTAGCTTAAGCGCCGTCGTCGGTTTCGAATCGTCCGGGGGTTCGCATGGGCTGGATCGTTCTGCTCCTGATCGTCGCCGTGGTCGTCGTTTTCATTTCGACGTACAACCGGCTGGTGACGGCGCGCAATGCGTTCAAGAACGCATTCGCCCAGATCGACGTGCAACTGACCCGCCGCTACGACCTGATCCCGAACCTCGTCGAGACGGCCAAGGGGTATCTCAAGCACGAGCGCGAGACGCTCGAAGCGGTGATCACGGCCCGCAACGCCGCTTACGCAGGGCTGAAGACCGCCGCGGCGGATCCCGGCAACGCGAGCGCGGTTCAACAGCTCTCCGGTGCGGATCAGCAGCTGGGCGGGGCGCTCGGTCGGCTGATGGCGGTCGCGGAAGCCTATCCGGATCTCAAGGCCAACCAGAACATGATGCAGCTTTCCGAGGAGCTCACCTCCACGGAAAACAAGGTCGCCTTCGCCCGTCAGGCTTACAACGACTCCGTGATGACCTACAACAATGCCCGCGAGGTCTTTCCGAGCAGCATCGTAGCGGGGATGTTCGGATTCCAGCCGGCGCAGCCGCTCGATATCGCAAAGCCCGAAGCCCGCGAAGCACCGAAGGTCAGCTTTACCTGAGTGCAGTGGGCGCAGCCGCGACCGTAGTGCCGGCCTTTCCCTGACATGGATTTCTACGCACGCCAGGCCGCCGCCCGCAGCCACTCGCGGTGGCTGGTACTCGCCTTTCTCGCTTCGCTCCTCGCCGTGGGTGTCGCCCTCGACATCGTCATCTTTACGGCGTTGTCGGTTCGCGGCATGCGCGACGATGGGGGTCTTTTAGGACCGGTCGCGTACGCGACCACCCACCCTGCGGAAGCGATATTGACGACGCTCGGGGTCGTTGCAGTCCTGGGGTTGGCCAGTGCCTATAAGTCGCTCGAGCTGCGGGGCGGCGGGGGTGTCGTCGCACGATCGCTGGGCGGCGTTCGGGTGGATCGCGACGGCAGCGACCTGAAGCGCAAGCGCCTGCTGAATATCGTGGAGGAGATGTCGATCGCTTCCGGCGTCCCGATGCCGGAGGTCTATGTCCTGGAGCAGGAAACGGCGATCAACGCGTTCGCTGCCGGACACACGCCCGCCAACGCCGCGATTACGGTGACTCAGGGCGCTCTGGATGCCTTGAATCGCGAGCAGCTGCAAGGCGTCATCGGCCACGAGTTCAGCCATGTCCTGAACGGCGACATGCGGCTCAACATCCAGCTCATGGGTTGGGTCTTCGGGCTGTTCATCGTAGCGCTGATCGGCAGAATGATTCTCAACTCGTCCTCCTTTGTCTCGCGCGACCGGCGCAACAGCAACGTACAGCTGATGTTCGGGCTCGCCGTGCTGGTGTTGGGATACGTCGGCCTGTTCTTTGGGCGCCTGCTACAGGCCGCCGTCTCCCGACAGAGAGAGCGGCTCGCGGACGCTTCAGGGGTGCAGTTCACACGCAATCCCCAAGGGCTCAAGGAGGCATTGGTCAAGATCGCCATTGCGCCCGACGGCTCGGCGCTGCGGGCACCGAACGCCGAACAGGCTGCCCATATGTTCTTTGCGGAAGGGTTGTCGCGAGCATTCGCTACGCACCCGCCAATACTCGAGCGCATCCGGGAACTGGACCCGCAATTTTCGCAGCGGGATCTGGAGCATCTGGCCGAGCAGATGCAGCGACAGGGGCCGGAGGAGGTGACCGTGGCGGATGCGCGACCCGGCACGCAGCGGCCAGCGGACCTCGCGACGCAAATGACACACCTCGGGAGTGCCGGGTTGCCAGGTGCGGCGGTGCTTGCAGGCGCGACAGTGCCGGCTCCGGCGATGACGCCGATTCCAACACCCACCGGGGCGGCCGTGGCGACGCAGGTCGGCCGGCCGGACACCCTGCACATCGAGCAGGCCAAGGCGCTGCGTCTGGCGATACCCCCGGAATTGCACACGTTCGCCGAGTCGTCCGGGCACGCTCAGGCAGTCGTTCTGGCTCTGCTCCTGAGTCGGGACGCGGCGGTTCGCGGACGTCAAATCGAGTTGCTGAACGGGTCACTCGGGGCCAACAACACGGCAGTCGTCCAGCAGGCCGCCGTACTGACGGACGCTCTCGCGCCGCTGCTGCGACTGCCGCTATTCCAACAGGTGTTTCCGGCGCTGCGGCGTGTGCCCGTCGCGCAACGCAAGGCGCTCGCGCGGATCGCCAACGATCTCATCCTGACGGATGCCCGGATCGACGTGTTCGAGTTCTGTCTCTCGAAGCTGCTCGAGACGCTATTGAACGACGAGATGGAGGCGCGCGCGCCTCATGGGGCTTTGTCGTTGGACTCCGCGCAGGGTGAGATTGCAGTGCTGTTCGCGACGCTGGCGCAAATTGGTGCCGAGGACGAGCGGGCGGCGCGCATGGCCTACGAAGCCGGAATGTCCAGCGTGCTGCCGATGCGCCGGCCCGACTACCGGCCTCCCCAGGATTGGGCGAAGGAGCTGGGTGAGGCATTGCCCCGGCTGGACGACCTGCACCCGTTCGCGAAGAAAGCGGTTGTCGAAGGACTCGTGAAAACCGTCGCAAACGACGATTTGATGACCGTCGAGGAGGCCGAGCTGTTGCGTGCCGTGTGCGCGCTGTTGCATTGCCCGCTGCCGCCGTTGATGGCCGAGGGGCTCAATCCCGCCTGAGCGACTACGGCCGGGCGAGGAAAGCCCTGATCTCGCGGCCGAAACGCTCGATGTCGATGAGGAACGAGTCGTGCCCTTCGATGCACTGCAGGGGCGCGAAGCGTGTGTCGACACCCGCGGAGTGCAGCACTCTTGCGAGCGCCCGCTGCTCCGAGATGGCGAACAACAGGTCCGTCTCGACGCCGATGATCAGCGCCTGTTCGAGCTTGGCACGGGCCAGCACGACTTCGGGATTGCCATGCTTGTCGAGGTCGAATCGGTCCATTGCGCGCGACAGATACAGATAGCAGTTCGCATCGAACGCGGTAACGAAACGCTCTGCCTGGGCTTCCAGATATCCCTGCACGGCGAACTCGGACGCGAACGGATCGTCCTTTTTCATGTCCGGCCGGATCGGCTCGCGGTCGAAGCGCTGTTGCCATTCGGCTGCGGATCGATAGGTTACGGTTCCCAACTTCCGCGCGAGTCGCATGCCGATACGGGGCGGCCGGTCGGCAGCGTAGTTGCCACCGCGCCAGTCCGGATCAGTGGTGATCGCTTCGCGTTGGATCGAGCGCAGCGCGATGGCGAAGGGGGACGCGGCGGGCGTGCCGGAAATGCTGATCAGCCGCTTCGCGGCGCCGGGAAATTGCGCGGCGTAAGCCAACACCACCATGCCACCGAGCGACGGGCCCGCGACCGCGTTGAGTCGGTCGATGCCGAGCGAGCGGACAGTCTCGTAACCGGCGCGTGCGATGTCTTCGACGGACAGATCCGGGAAGGTTAGCCGGTAGGGCTTGCCGGTGGCCGGGTCATCCGAGTTGGGGCCCGTGGAGCCGAAGCAGCTTCCCAGGGAGTTGACACAGATGACGAAGAACTGGTCGGTGTCGATGGCCAGGCCGGGACCCACCATTCGTTGCCACCAGCCATCCTTGGGGTCTGCATTTGAAGAGGCGGCATGCGCGCTCGGTGACAGGCCGGTAAACAGCAGAATGGCGTTGTCACGCGCCTGGTTGAGCTGACCCCAGGTTTCGTAGGCGATGCGCGCGCCGTGGAGTTGGCCGCCGCGCCACATCGGGAACGGGTCGGGGAGCGACGCGTAGTGACGCGCGTCCATCGGTTCGGGGCGTTTCGTCGGAGGAGATTTGATGACTGCGCTCACAACTCATCGCCGCCGTCGGGAATGCCTTCAAACAGCGGCGTAGACAGATAACGCTCACCGGTGTCAGGGAGCATCGCCAGGATCACCGAGCCCTCGGCCGCCTCAGCGGCCACCTTCAGTGCGGCCGCGAACGTTCCGCCGGAGGAGATACCGCAGAAGATGCCTTCCTTCTGTGCGAGGGAGCGCGCGGACGACATCGCTTCCGCATCGGTGACTGTGACGATCCTGTGGGGCACATCCCGGTTCAGCACGGCCGGCACGAAGTCAGGCGTCCAGCCCTGGATCTTGTGCGAGGCGAAAGGCTTGCCAGAGAGCATCGCCGCGGCTTCGGGCTCGCAGGCGATCACCTTGGTATCGGGCCGCGCGAGCCGGATCACTTGCCCGGCGCCGGTGAGAGTGCCGCCAGTTCCCCAGCCGCTCACAAAGAAATCGAGACGCTTGCCGGCGAAGTCCTGCACGATCTCCGGGCCGGTGGTGTTGCGGTGGTAGGCGGGGTTCGCCTCGTTCTCGAACTGACGCGCGAGGAACCAGCCTCTTTCTTTCGCCATCTCCGCGGCACGGCGCACCATACCCTGGCCGCGCTCGGCTGCCGGGGTCAGGACGACCTTGGCTCCCAGCATCCGCATGATCTTTCGGCGCTCGATCGAAAAGGTTTCGGCCATGAAGGCGACGAAGGGGTAGCCCTTGGCTGCACACACCATCGCCAGCGCGATGCCCGTGTTCCCGGAGGTGGCTTCGCAGACAGTCTGGCCAGGCTTGAGTGCGCCCGTGCGCTCCGCATCCTCGATGATCGCGATGGCCAGGCGGTCCTTCACCGAACTCATCGGATTGAAGAACTCGCACTTCACATACATCGTGACGTGCTTCGGGGCGAGGCGCTGAATCCGGACGACCGGGGTCTTGCCGATCGTGCCCAGAATGCTGTCGTAGATCATGTTGGCGGCCACCTTGTCGCGCCGTGGGGCGCGCAGTCTACAGAAAGACGCGCTCTTGGCGCGCCGAGTCGCGCCAGGGGGCGCGCAGTCTACTAGTCGATGAGCTGTGCTGTTTTACCCCTGTGGGCGAACGGCTCACAAACAACCGCCGGGCATCTCTTGAGACCGGGCCGTTATGATACCGGCCGCGACGCCTGCCAGGCCCCCGCGATTGACGTGATGAACATGAGCATGATCAGGATACAGAAGCTGTTGGCCGATGCGGGCCTCGGGTCACGCCGGAGCATCGAAGAGTGGATTCGCGCGGGGCGGATTACTGTCGCCGGACGGGTCGCCCAACTGGGGGATCGCGCGACAGCGAACGATGAGATTTGCCTCGACGGTCGTCGGTTGGAGCGGGCTGGGGCCGTGGCGGGCGAGGTTTTGCTGTACCACAAGCCGGTCGGCGAGGTGACCACTCGCAGCGATCCTCAGGGGCGGCCGACCGTGTTCGAGCGACTGCCCGAGCTGGATCGAGGGCGGTGGATCACGGTCGGGCGCTTGGACGTGAACACGTCGGGTTTGCTGCTATTCAGCACTGATGGGGAACTCGCGCATCGCCTGATGCACCCGTCGAGCGAGATTGAACGCGAGTACCTTGTACGGGTGCGAGGCCGTCCCGATGCTGCGGTGCTGCGGCAGCTAAAGGCTGGGGTAGAGCTCGAGGACGGACCGGCTCGGTTCGACCGGATCACTGAAGATCAGCCTGAGGTTCCGCCCCGGGTGGCCGATGCGGCCGAGCCGAGTAACGCGTCGTTTCGCGTGGTGCTACACGAAGGGCGCAATCGCGAGGTTCGCCGCATCTGGTCTGCCGTCGGGTTCGAGGTCAGCCGTTTGATGCGGATCCGCTATGGTCCCGTCGAATTACCTCGCGATTTACGGCCCGGCAGCTCTCGAAAGGCCGATTCGGCCGTGGTCGAGCGGCTCCGCAACGCCGTGGGGCGCGTGGCGGAAGCGGGTGCGGGGCAGAAGGCACCGCGCGTTCAGGTCGCACCCGCCTGGGGAGGCCAAACGGCTACGCCGGATGGGCGCCGGCGGCCCAAATTGCGGCTGACGACCGGCACGCGGCGCCGTCCGCCTGGCCGACGGGGCCCCCCTGGCTAGCAATTCCCGCGCCAGATGCATTGACAGTGCCTGGGGTCGAAATCACAATACGCGGCTCGTTTTCGCGGAGGGGTACCCAAGCGGCCAACGGGAGCAGACTGTAAATCTGCCGGCTTACGCCTTCGAAGGTTCGAATCCTTCCCCCTCCACCATCTGCCTCCGCTTTGGGTGACGGGGCGGGAGGTCGAGGCCCGCATCAGAGCCCTTATGAAGGGGAGATGGGGGCGCGAAGGCGGTGCTGGGGGATCGGGCGTCATCAGCGCGGGTGTAGTTCAATGGTAGAACCTCAGCCTTCCAAGCTGATGGCGTGGGTTCGATTCCCATCACCCGCTCCAGGCGCAGCAGAGTGTTCGCCCACGTAGCTCAGTTGGTAGAGCACGTCCTTGGTAAGGACGAGGTCAGCGGTTCAATCCCGCTCGTGGGCTCCACCCCTGTGAGCGGGGTAGGTGAGCGAGAGATGGTGGAGACAGATTTCGGGTGGGCGCGATAGCGCGACCACCTTGGGTTTTTTGAGTCAAGACGGGAATTCAGCAGTTCTTCCAAGGGTGATCTAGCCATGTCGAAAGAGAAATTTGAGCGCAGCAAACCGCACGTGAACGTGGGGACGATCGGTCACGTAGACCATGGGAAGACGACGCTGACGGCGGCGCTGACGAAGGTGATGGCCGAGACGTTTGGCGGTCAGTTCATGGCG
>DASYDM010000004.1:0-884724 GCA_036499585.1 Steroidobacteraceae bacterium | reverse complement strand
CCCTGGGTGTTGACGACGGCCATCGAGCCCACATTCTGCGGCAAGTCTTTGAGACTCTCCGCGATTGAGATGCGCTGCGAGTCGTTGATGTCCTCGCTATTGATAACAGTCAGCGGTTGCGGTCGGTCCGCAGGACGCTTGATGAAGGAGCCGGTGACAACCACCTCCTCCAGGGCATCGTCCACGTGACTCGGAGTGTCGGTAACCACTGCCTGAGCAAACGCGTTCTTCGGTGTCAGGACACTGGCCCCCAAGGCACACGTGACCGCGGCCATTACCGCCCTGTTGTAGCGAGCATGGATCATCCACTCCCCCCCTCTAGAAACCGTACAGCATCTACATAGAAATTATTCAGCGGGGGGAGTCTTCCAAAAAGCGTTCACGCACGGGTATGGAACATCAAATGTAGCGGCGTGGTGTTTCTCCCATAATGGGCCTTCCGTGGCCCCCCAGGTCGAGAAGGGTAAGGCTACTTCAGGTCTAGATTGAAGAGCTTGATCGCGTTGTCACGGCCGATCTTGCGGCGTTGCGCGTCGCTGACGACCCGGCTCGAGTCGTACCAGGATGCGGCATCTTCCGTCTTCTCGAACGGGTAGTCCGCCGAAAAGTAGACCTTGTTTTCATCGAGCACATCCAGCGTGCAGCGGAAGGCCGGATCGTTGAAATTGCCGCTCGTGGTTATGTGAAAGTGATCGCGGAAGTAGTCGCCGAGCGGTCGCTTGCCGCGATACTCGCGGCGCGAAAAGCGCATGCGCGCATCGATGCGCCAAAGGCCGAATGGAATGTTCTCGCCCAGGTGTCCGATGCAGATGCGCAGATTCGGGAAGTCATCGAACAGCCCCGAGCCGCAAAGCCGCAAGGAATGAATCGATGTCTCCACCGCAAAACCCCACGGCGCGCTCATCAACCAGGGGTGGCCGGCGTAGTTCTTCGCCTGTGATGGGATCTGCATGCGCGGATGCAGGTAGAACGGCACATCGAGCTTTGACACCGTTGCCCAGAAAACCCGGTACTCCGGCAAGTCGTAGTATTTGACATTGTCGTCGCTCCCGACCTGCTGGAATCCGTTTACCAGCGCGCCCTTGAAGCCCAGCTCGTTGACGCAGCGCTCCAACTCGCGGGCCGCCATGTCGGCATCATGCATCGGCAACGCGGCCAACGCGGCATAGCGCTTCGGGTGCTTGGCAACGGCGTTCGCCATCGCTTCGTTGGCCTTCTGCGCGACCTGCAGGGCTTGCTTCGGGTCCGGAATTCTCTGTACGCCCGGGGCATTCAGCGAGAGCAGCGCGAACTCGATGCCCGAGGCATCCATGTGGCCGAGGCGCTCGGAATCCAGATCGAGCAATTGTCGCGTGAAGTCATCCCAGACACCGGAATCACCGGCAAAACTGCGCGATTGTTCGAGAGTATCCTCGATTGCAAAATGCTCTTCGAAGGCAATTTTCCCATCCACAATGATTCTCCAGTGAAGTCCCGTGCGCACCTGAGGGAGCGCGCCATGATCCATCCGATGTCGGGTCATCACAATGGCGTTTTCCCCATGACGCAGTTCCAAACGTGCACATTGACCCCACCTGCCGCTCGCTAAACTCAGGCTGCTGCGCATACCATTACTGCTGAGAACAGGCCCTGTGCATTCCTGCGTATGGACGGTTCCGCAGACAGGGCAGCAATTCACATAAGCGCTTCACAGGGGGGGCGACATGGACACGAACAAGCCATCACACGAGCTGATTCGCAACTGGCCGATACTCGTCGTCGCCTTCATCCTCGTCCTCCTCGCCTTCGGTATCCCCACCTACTCGCTACCGTTCATGTACGGCCCGGCGATGAAGGAATTCGGCTGGTCGAATGCGCAAGTCAACCTGCTGTCGACCGCGAAGTTCGTGATCGGCGCGTTCGCAGCTCTCGGCATGGGTATCCTCGTCGATCGAATCGGTGGCCGGCTCGCGGTACTGATCGGCGCGGCCACCGGCGGCCTCGCCATGGCGATGTTCCTGTTTGCCACCAATCTGCCTGTGTATTACCTCGCTGGCGCGATGCTCGGCTTTTCGGCCTCCTCCATCGTGGCCGCAATGAAGATCATCATCTCGCGGCTCTACACGATCCATCAGGGCGCCGCGATGGGCATAGTGCTCACCGCGACCAGCACGGGCGGTGTGGTGATGCCGTGGATCTGGTTGCCGCTGCTGCAGGCGGGTTGGAACTGGCGCACGATCATCGCCATGATGAGCATCGGCCCGTTCCTGATCGCGGTGCCGCTGTGGGTGATCTTCGTCGCCATGAGTAAGAAGCTCGGCCCCACCATCAACGCGCCGACGGTCATCCAGAACAAGCTTTCGACGTGGGAGCATTTCAAGCTGATCAGCAGCCACGACAGAAATTTCTGGCTGATCGCCCTCGGAATTTTCCTGGTTTCCGCAGTCGATCAAGCCGTACAGCAGAATACGGTGCAGTTCCTGATCCACAACAAGGGCATGCACATCGACAAGATCGAGTGGGCAGCAAGCCTGACTGCGGTCCTCGGCGTAGCCGCCAAGATCGCGTCCGGTTGGTTCTACGATCAGACCTCGATTCGCGGCATCCGTTATTTCTACGTCCTGCTGGCCCTCTCGACCTGGCTGATCCTGCCGATCGCGGGGCCGTTGACGCTAGCGCTGTTTGTCATCACCCGCGGCATGGCTCACGGCGGCATGATCGTCGACGTACCCATTCTGACTCGCCACTACTTCGGCCCGGAGCGCCTGGGCCTCACGATCGGCATCATGTCGGTTGCCGTCAACCTGGGTTTCGCGGCGGGGCCGCCCGTGTTGGGCTGGCTGGCTGACATCAACCACGGCTCGTTCACCACCGGCATGGAGATCTACGGCGCGGTAGCCGCGGTGGCGGTTATCTCACTTGCGCGTGTAGTACCGCGTTTCTGGGTCCCGCCAGCGAAGCGACGCGAGCAGGAAGCACAGCTGCAGGCCGCATCCAATGTGGCGCGGCCGGCCGCTTGAGGCACGCAAGCCTGTTTTCTCAGTACGGCCTTCTCCAATGAGGAATTCATGAAAGACGCCAATGTCGAGCGCGCAGCGCGCCTCGATACCGCGACACTCAGCGATGCGTTGGACAAGCTCGGCATCGCCGGGCAGTGCCTTGGCATCAAGCCGCGCGACCACTCGTTTCGAATGGCCGGGCGTGCGTACACGATTCTCTACGGTCCGCTCGATGCCGAAAAACCGGGAACGGTCGGAGACTACATCGACGATCTGCCGCCCGGCACAGTAGTCGTGCTGGACAACGGCGGTCGTGAAGATGCCACCGTCTGGGGAGACATTCTGACAGCCGTCGCACACCATAAGGGATTGGCAGGCACGGTCATCGATGGGGCGAACCGTGATGTTCACCTCTGTCTATCGCTCGGCTATCCGATCTACAGCAGAAGTTATTCGATGCGCACCGGCAAGGACCGCGTGCAAGTGGACGCCGTGCAGGTGCCGGTCAACATCGGTAATGCGCGTGTACTGCCAGGCGATCTGCTGCGTGGCGATGCCGATGGCGTCGTCGTGATCCCACGCTCACGCGAGGAGAAAGTGCTCGAGATTGCAGAGCACATCGAGGCGTCCGAACAGCAGATTCGAGACCTCGTGGATTCGGGCCTCAGCCTGCGCGAGGCGCGCGAGAAATTGCAGTACCACAAGCTTCAATCGAAATAGATGACCAGAGAGATGGCAATATCAACTCTGAGCGCCGACCTACGCGCGCGTCTGGCCAAACTCGACAGCTGCGCGATCTCCGATGCTCTCGATTCTCTCGGCCTGCCGCCAGCGGTCGTGGGCTTGCCGCCACTCTCCGTGGTCAAGCCCATTTTCGGACCCGTCATGACCGTGAAGCTGGTCGCCGGCAAGCCGCAGCACAGCCCACGGCATCTATGCACGGCGGCAATCGAATCCGCAGCGCGCGGTGACGTGATCGTCATCGAACATTCCTCGGGCGTGGAATGCGCGGGCTGGGGCGGTGTACTCAGCGTTGGCGCGCAAGTCAACGGTGTTGAGGGCGTGGTCATCGATGGTCCCGCGCGCGACATCGATGAATCACGCGCACTGGGGTTTCCCGTCTATGGTCGGAGCGCCATCTCGCGCACGGCGCGCGGCCGGGCCTACGAGATCGACTTCAACTGCGAAATAAAGATCGGCGGCGTTCGCGTGGTTCCTGGCGATGTCGTGTTTGCAGATTCGAGCGGTGTGGTCTTCCTGCCCGCCGCACAGATCGAGGAAATCGTGCGCCGGGCGGCAAGGATCGCCGAGCGCGAACGCCTGATGATCGAGGCGCTGCGCGCCGGCGACCGGATCACCGAAGTCGTCGGGCGCAATTACGAGGAAATGCTGACCAAGCTCGATTGAGCGGTTCCCCTTCGCGGCTTCAACCCCTCTGAGGCCGCAAAGCGCCGGCGACGCGGGCCTTCTGCGTCGCCGGCGATCCTGAGGCGGGATCACGCTGCGCGGGCCGCAGCGTCACGCCAGCGGGGCTATCAGCTCCAGGTGATGAAACCCTGAGCGGTGCCGGTGCCGGCTTCGCTGCGATAACAGGGAACGTAGTCGATCAGCTCGCCGCTCAGACCCGTGGTCTGGAAGAGGCAGCCGGCAGCCGAAATCCAATTCAGCAGCTCCGAGGTGCCATCCTTCATATAGCCCGGATCCACCGCGCGCATGAACGCCTCGTCCCGATTCTCGATGGCCGCGATCAGGCCGCGATCGAACTCTTCGTTGATCACGAAGTGCGTCATGCCCCCCGAGCCGAAGATCGCCACCCGAAGGTCTTTGTCCCACTCGTTCACGACACGGTGAACGAGCTTGCCCAGCTCGAAGCAGCGCCACGGCCGGGGCTGGTTCGGTGGGAAAAACGTGTTGGTGATGATCGGCAGCATCGGGACGACGTGTTCCCGCATGACACGGCGCAGGAGGAACGCAAACGAGTGCGGTGTGCCATCGTGATGATGATCGGGCCCAAGGTCCGGCCAGCTATCCGATGCTGCAAAGTCCCAAGCCGAGTCGAGTCCGGCCGAGATGAGCCGGCGCGCAAGCTCCGGCATCCCCGGATAGTCGATCCGCTGCTCCGGACGATTCGCCCATTCGGATTCGCGGATACCGGGAGGGAGCCCCTTCATGCGGTGCTCGGAAAGCGGGCCATTCCAGAATGTGTCGCCGTGGTAGACCGTGAAAGCGGGCTGCATCGACGGCAACACGAGCTCGCGCTGGTCGTTGCCGAAGACCACGCAACAGTCTGGCCTGACCTCGGCCCAAACCCGCGCCAGCTCGTCGATAGCGGCCTGATTGGCCGCGTGCTTCGCCGTACGCGCCTCGAGCGTTATCTGCTCGGCAAGACCTTCTCCACGGCGCAGCTCAACGAGTTCATCGAATGAATAGGTCTTACCCTTGTATGCGTGCTGACGCTTCCGGTCTACCGGCACGCGCAGCATCCATTGCTCTGGGGTCGTGTTGAGCTGCGGGCCGTGCGTTGTCCAGACGCCGAGAACTATTTTTGCCATCGAGCGATCATACGCCCTGCAGTCGTCCCGTGCTGTCGCCGAACTTGTCGACACCCACGTCGAACTTGTCGAGGATGCTCAACAGCAGGTTGCCCGTCGGCACGGTGCGGCTCGCCACCGCAATATGCTGATCGCCCTTCAGCTTGCCCGAGGCGCCGCCGACGAGCACGGCAGGCACGTCGTAGTGCAGGTGCTGGTTGGAGTCGCCCATATTCGACCCATAGAGGATCAGCGAGCGATCCAGTAGCGTGCCGTCCCCTTCCTTGATGTCGTGCAGCTTCTTCACGAGGTAAGCGAGCATCTGCACGTGATAGCGGTTTAGCTTCGCGTACTCCTTCATGCGGCTCGGATCCTCAGCGTGATGCGAGCCACCGTGGAAGCTGATGCTAGTGCCGCTCTCCGGGTAGACGCGGCCGGTGAGGTCGCGAGCGTAGAGCATTGTCGCCACGCGCGTAATGTCGCCCTGGAAGGCGAGCGACAGCAGGTCCGACTGGATCTGGATGTGCTCGTGGAACGACTCCGGCACGCCGTAGGGCACCGCCATACTCGGCACGTCCGACGACGCTTTGGCGGCGATGCCGAGGCGACGCTCGACCTCGCGCACGTCGTCCGAATACTGCTCCAGACGTACGCGGTCGCTGTGCGAAACCTCCGGCAGCAACTCTTTCAGGCTACCGTTGACGGAGTCGAGAATGCTGGCCTGGCGTTCGCGGCGCGCCTTGCGCAGCTCGGGCGAGCTGCCGTCGCCGAACATGCGCTCGAAAATCGTTTGTGGATTGATTTCCATGGGCAGCGGACGGTCGGGTGCCTGCCAGGAGATCGTGTTCGTATAGACGCAGCTGTAACCCTCACCACAACCGCTCGAGTTCGCGCCCGGATCTTCCAGGCCGATCTGCAGCGAGGGCAGCAGCGTCTCGGTGCCAATCTTCTGCGCGATGACCTGGTCGATGCTGATGCCGACATGGATATCCGCGCCCGTCGTCTTCTTCGGCTTTTCGCCGGTGAGGTACGCGGCGGCGACAAAGTGATCCGCTCCCGTTACGCCCGGAGGATTCTCCGACGACTGGGCCCACATGCCGCTCGTGATGATCGTCTGCTTACGGAACGGCTCGAGCGGCTCGTATATGTACGGAAACTTGAAGCCAGCCTGCGTGCTGTCCGGCACCCAGTATCCCGGTGCAGCTCCATGCGGCACAAAAGCGCCAACGAAGCGCGTCGGCAACACCTTGCGTTCCGCGGCTCGGGCACCACGGGCCGGCAGCATCGATTCGAGAAAAGGCAGCGCGATCGTCGCACCCACACCACGCAGGAACGTTCGGCGCGGCATCTTCCGGTTCGTCAGGAAATACATAGCCTCACTCATCCTTCCGGCGATTGGTGAACCGCCGTTGTTGTCGAGGCGGTGCCGGACTTCGCGGGCCCAACTGTGCCCTTGCTCTTGTCATCGTCACCGCCCGGCGCGACGTTCATCTGGAACACGTCGCTCGCCGTAATCGCTTCGATAATCGTCTTCAGCTTGTAGTTGTCGCGCGCCGAGGTATGCACGATGTTGCGCACGGTCGGCATGTCGTTGTACTCAACACCCCGCCCGAGAGCGTAGGTCAGGAGGTTCGACGCGACGTTCTGCACGTACGCATCCTTGTACTTCAACACGAAGGTGCGGACGCCGGCGGGGCCGTCGACCGGCGAGCCGTCGTACATCACGTCCTTCGCATCGATCACCGCGCCACTCTGGTCGACGGTGCGCTCGTGGCCCACGGCGTCGAATGGCTCGAGCGCGAACCCGATCGGATCCATCATCTTGTGGCAGGCAGCGCATGTCGGATTAGCGCGGTGGGCGGAGAGCGTCTCGCGCATCGACGGCACCTTGCCGTTGCCGGCCGCATCTGTAGTCTGCGCATTGAGCGCCGGCACGTTAGCTGGCGGATCCGGCGCTGGCGTGCCAAGGAGGGTGCGCAACACCCACTGGCCGCGAATCACAGGCGACGTGCGGCCGGGTTGCGACGAGACTGTCAACATCGCACCCTTGCCGAGGATGCCCTCACGGGCGGCCAAGGCACCTTCGAGCTTCACGCGACGGAACTCGCTGCCGCGAATGCCCCGGATGCCATAGAATTTTGCGAGGCGCTCGTTTACGAACGTGTAGTCCGCAGTGAGGAGGTCTACCACGCTGCGATCTTCCGTCAGCAGGCTGGTGAAGAGGAGTTGTGCTTCCTCGCGGAAGGCCTGCCGCAGGTTGTCGTCGAAGTCCGGGAATTGATCGACGACAGGATCATGACCCTGCAGGGCGCGCAGTTCGAGCCACTGCGAGGCGAAGTTTCTCGTGAGTGCTTCTGCACGCGGATCCGCCAGCATGCGATTCACCTGCTTCCGCAGCACATCCGGCTTCGTCAGCTGCTTCGACTCCGCCAGCTGTAGCAGCGTGTCGTCGGGGATGCTGCTCCAAAGGAAGAACGAAAGTCGCGAAGCGAGATCGAGATCGCTCACGTGATAGGCAACGCCGGGAGCGACACCGCTCGGCGTCGCTTCCACGCGAAGGATGAACTTCGGATCGACGAGCACTCGCTGCACCATCGCCTGGATGCCGTCGTCGAACGAACCCGTCTTGCGACCGGCTTTGTAGAAGCTCATCAGCGTATCGACGTTCTGCGGCGTTGCGTATCCGCGATACGCGCGATGTGCCAGCGTCGTCGTTATCTGACGCGCGCAGCGCTCTTCATCGCTCGCGTTCGACGGGTGGCACACGAAGATACGTTCGCGGCTCGGCGTATCCGTCGCTTCCTTTGCGTCCGTCGGGCCATCGATGCGGACACTGCCAACGTGCGGGTAGAAGGTGAAGCCAGGCAGACCACCGGTTTCGATCGTGCTGCGATCGAAGGCTTCGTTCATGTCCAAGCCCGGCGCGAAGTTGCTCGCCAGGAACGTGACGCCGATCTTATGGGGGCCGGCCGTGACGGGCACCTTGACGTCGATGGGCTTCAGCTGGCCGGCAGCACCACCCTCATCATCCGCCGTGGCGGGACCGCGTCGACCCACACCAAGAGCCTTGTCCCAGTCGATCTTGGCAACGCGCTTGTCATCCACGTACACGAGCAGTTGTTCGCCCCTGACCTCACCGAACGGGCGGTCGCTGCCCATGTTGCCGAGGGTCACGGCGATCACCTTGAAGGTGTAATTGCCGTCCGACGGGAACGTGTGATCGATCAGGGTGCCGCCGCGCGTGCCTAACGGCAAGCCTTCGACGTGATAGTTCTGCGTCCTGTCCTGGGGAATGCGGTACGTCGCCTGGGCGGGTGACGCCGCTTCGCCAATCGCGACAGTGCTCACGCGAGCGGCCGCCGAAAGGTACGCGTCGAGCAGAGCAGAGGACAGTGTCAGCGCACCGGCCTGGTTGTCGAAACCGCGGCTCGAGTCGTCGGCCGGCAGGAATTTCGACGTGTCGATATCGAGGGCGAGCAGATCGCGCACGGCGTTCGCGTATTCGGCGCGATTCAGGCGGTGCAGCTTCGGAACGGAAAGACTCGCCTTCTCGTGCGCGTCAACCTTCGTCTCGAGGGTACGGATCAGATCGTGGACCGCGGCCGGGTCGGGCCGAGCCTTGCCTGCGGGCGGCATCATGCCAACACGCAGCTTCTTGAGAATCTTCTCGGTGACCTTTGCATCGTTTTGCGGAGACGCCAGATCGTATCCATCGAACTCGAGGCCACCCGCAAAATCGTCGTAGTTGTGGCAGGTGGCGCAGTATTTGTCGAGCAACGCACGCTCGGCTGTCACCTCATCGCCTCCCGCTGAAGCGAAGAGCGGCGTCAGGAGCAAGCTGCCGCTGACGGCGGCGATCAGGGACCACTTAGTCATGCTATGTGAATTCATTTGCAGAGATCGGTAATGCAGATCGAAGCCAGCGTGCGCCCTTCCTGCGGCACCGGCAGATTCCGCGCCTTCATCAGCTTGCGCAGGAGCTCACCCGTTTGCGGATGCGCAATGGCCGATTGCACGCCGATGCGCACGAGCCCATCCGCGTAGTCGACGGCTTGGAAGCGCAGGCCCGAGAGGGAGTTGATGGTGTCGCGGCTGCCGATGTCGCGCAGGGACAGATCAGCTCCGTGCTGTACGAGCAGCTCGATCACATCGTTACGGCCTTTGTGCGCGGCTCCCATCAGTGCGGTGCGCCCGTCGATCCGGTCCTGCGCATTCACGTCGGCTCCGAGATCCAGCAGCATTTTCACGGTGTCGAGCGTCTGTTTAGGCGACCACTCGTAGGTGACGCCCTCGACCCAGCCGATACCGCTCGCAACCATCAGCGGCGTCACGCCGTCCTGCGTGTTGATCTTCGGATCGGCGCCATGATCGAGCAGCAACTTCATCAGCACGAGGTCGCCCGACTGCGCGGCACGCAGGAACGGCGTCGCTCCCTCTTCCAGCAGCCACTGGTGCGTGAAGATGGTGCGCGTCTCGGTGCTCGAGCGCATGCGCAGATTCGGGTTCGCGTGGGACGCAAACAGGCGCTTGATGTAGTCCATGTGGTCCATGTCCGGCTTGCGCGTGGGATAGTCGCCGCCTTCGATGTTCCGGTTGTCGGTCGCGATGTAGAGGGGGGTCCAGCCGCCTTCGTTGGCGATGTTCGGATCGGCGCCGTGATCGAGCAGGAAGACACCGATCTTGTAGTAGCGGTTCTGCGTGGCCACGAGCAGCGCCGTCCAACCGAACTCGCTGCGTTGGTTTACATCGGCGCCCGCCTCGACCAGCGTCTTCACCGTGTCCATGCTGCCTTGACGAACGGCAAACTGCAGGGGCGTGAGCCCGCCCCACCGCTTCGGGGCGGGCTTGGCAGGCTGGTCCAACGGAAACGCCGCGAGCGATTTCTTCGCGTAGACGCGTTCTTTGGCCAGAATGCCGTCTTCTTCGGCCTGCGCTTTCGCGTCAGCCGAGGCCTTCACGCCTTCGAACGTGATCCCCTTGCCGTTGATGAAATCCTGGATTCGGTTGCGGCCCGGCGGCGCAAGATAGGGAGCACGACCCGGCGCGGTCGTGCCCGAGCGGGCGCCGATATCGGCACCCTTTGAAATCAGGAACCGAACCGCCTCGGTATTGGAGTTGGCGGCAGCCCACATCAGGGCGGTCGTCCCGCGGAGCTTCTCCTTGTCGTCGACCTTCACGCCCTTCGCCAGCAGCTGAGCCATGACCGGAACACTGCCGGTGCGTGCCGCCATCATCAGCGGCGTCTCACCGTTGGTGAGGGTCTGGTTGGGATCGGCGCCCGCCTTCAGCAGCTCCTTCACGAGATCGGCATTGCCGTTCTGGCACGCGAGCAAGAGCGGCGTCATGCCGTTCTCCATCGCGGCGCTCGGATTGGCGTGGGCGCGCAGGAGGGCCCCGGTCAGCTTCACGTCACCGTTGGACGCCGCCCAAATCAAGGCCGTGCTGCCATCAGGTTGGGGGGCGTTCACGTCAGCCTTGGCCGAGATCAACTTCTCGACGGCCTTGGCGTCGTTCCGCTCGGCCGCATCGGCGACGTCGCTTGCCGCCATGGCGTTGCCGTGAATCATTCCACAGGAAAGCGCCGCTAGAACGGCCACCGCCCTGCGGACGGACACGCCCGCGTGCATGGCTCCGGATGCGATACGGACAGATACTTTGTCGAAAGCGGGACACGCCAACATCAAGCTTCCCCCTCGGAGCCGAAAATCGTCGGGGTGCAAGTTATCGCGATGCGAATGTGTCGCGCCATTGGTTTTCCCGCTGAATGCTATGAGGATATTTCACGTCGTTGTGTCGAGGCTGCCTGAAAATTAAGGCCGAAACACACGCTTCAGAAAATTAAAGCGCACTGGCGCGCGGCTACCTCGTGTACGTAGTACGCGATAGAAATGTAAAGAAGCCTTGAGGCGCCGCCCCGCCCTTCCGATCGGTTGGGCCATCCCCCGTCAGACCGGTTCAGGTCCAGCGGGCGGTCTATCGAGGGAGCCTTACAGTGAGAATCCGATCCAGCGGCCGGTCATGATCACACCGCACCATAACGCCAGCGAGAGAACCCCCGCGAGGCGGGCCGCGAAGGGCGGCTTGGCGGCCGTATCCCAGGTGGCCACGTTACGGAAGGTGATGAGCTCGAAATAGAGCATGTTCAGCGCCGCCAGAATCATCAGCAGCAATTTGAGCCGGAAGGCGCCATTCTCGTAGTACGCGACCGAATTGGACGCGAACAACATGAACCCGGTAATGGCCGCCAGGATGAAGCCCGCCCAGGTCCAGGGCAGCAGGCGGCTGGAAATGTGGCGGAACGTCAGCTGCGTCGAGGTCATGCCGATCAACCGGGTATCCACCAGGAAGATCGTGCCCACCACGGTCGCGAGCGCGATGACATGCACGCACTCGACCTTCGGGAACCAGTCCTCGGCAACAGCCGTACCCAGGCTGGTAGCACCCAGCCACTGCGAGAATTCAAGAAGCACTTGGATTCGCCTATGTCAGTAGTAAGCGATCATCCGGCCGGCAACGATGATGGAACACCAGATGAGCATGTACACCACGGCAACAGCTTTGCTGACCGGAGGCTTGGCGCCGGAGCGCTGCGCGCGATGAGCGCGCCCGGCGATGGCTGAAGTCAGGATGACCGCCAGCACGATCAACGCCATCTTGATGTAAAAAACCGGCTTCGGAAGCGAACGGACGGGCTCGGCAGTGATCAACAGTGCCCCGGACAGCAGCAGCAACGCCACGCAGACCCAGATCGCCGGCACGAACCGGCGGCTCAAACTGTCGAGGGACTCGGAATCGAACCCTTTGCCCGCCAGCCGCAACGCCAACGCCAGTCCCAGAGCGAACACGCAGGCCAGGCAGAGGATGTGCACCATCTGGATGCCGGCGATCAGCCCGTGTGTTCTTTGGATGAACTGGCTCAACGCCGTGGCGGTGACGGCATGGTAAAAATCGGGTGCGGTCAATTTAGAGAGCCATTGAGTCAGGTTGCGTAAACGCCGTCAGCGCAAACGAGGGTCGGGCGGCGACCAGAGTCAGTTAGCGGAGCAGGCCGTCGGATTCCAACCCTGTCCATCCGGGATTTTCTTGAAGTTGGCGCTCGTGATGTACGGACGACTGAGGTACTTCGGATCCTTCACGATCTGCGTGACGATGAGCCACGAGTCGCCGTTCGGCGCGCTCTGGCGTTCATAGTATTCGGTCAACACCGTCGCATCGCTGTATGGCGCGCCGTTCTTGCGCAGATACCCTGGTTTGAGTGAGGTGGTCACCGCTTTGAGCGAGCCCCCGGTCCCGGGAGCGGCCGGACCGACGGGCCTGTGCCATTCAGCGTGCGTCGAGCCCTGCAATGACGGCTCGCCAGCCTTTACAGGCGGACCGAACTTGAGCAATCGCGTCTGCGTACCGGCGTCGGTATCGATGCGCAGGGTGTCACTGCTTTCCCACTTGATGCGCAGGCGACCCGGGACTCGCATGATGTTTCCCGCGCCATACGCACGGCACTGCTCGCCGCTGGCGGTATCCTGTTTCGGATCCCACTCGTTGCCGATGCGGCGGCCCTCGGCGTTCAGGGGCAGGCCCTCGAATACTCCCTTGTTCGGCGTCACCATGCGGAACTTCCAGTCTCCCGTCACCACGGAAACCCAGTCCCCGGTGAGGTCCACAGTGGCCGCGGCTTGCGGCGTCTGAGTAGGCCGTTGACCGGGTCCTCGGCCAGGCCCTTGACCAGGGCCCTGGGCAGCAGGCCCTGGGCCAGGCCGTTGCGCGGGCGCTTGGGCATTGCTGTCTGCGTAGGCCAGCGCCGCGAGCGCGGCCAGCGTGGCAAGTGCCACAGTACGAGATGATGTTCTTCTATTCATGTGCATTTCAGTAGCGGGTCTGGTCGGTCAGTGCGATCCGTCTGAGGCGACCGACGCGGTCAATCGACTTTTTCGCCCTTGAGGCCCCAGGTCAAACCATCCTTCTCGCGCAGCAACGAGACGATTTGGGCGCGCAACTCGCCTTTCACGCGCGAGGGGGAGGCGACAACCTTGACGATGTCGCCGACTTTCAACGTGCCGCGATCAATACCCTGACTCGTCAGTGACGCCGTGCCGCTCCACTCGACGGACCAGCGAACGGTGCCGCCCTTGCCGTCCGGAACCTCGATCTGCAGGTACGAGTGCGGATTACGGAATCCGAACTGCGTCACCTTGCCTTCCAACTTGATGTGATGGTCGACGTCGAACGTGGCGGCATACGAGTGATGCGCCTCGGCAATGCCCACATGCAGCATGGCCACCGGCAGCATGGCCGCCATGGCCACTGAGGCGATTCGTGCAAATTTGGGGGCAGTCATCATTTTGAAGCTCCTGTTTTCCCGCGCTTACCCGCTGGGAGGGTTCGATAAACCGCTTCGGTGAATTGCGCCGGAGTCCAGCTCTTGTCCAGCCCGTAGCGGACATCGAAGTCGAGGGTGATTTTGGCGGCCAGCACCTGCTGAAGCGTCTTGCCTTTGTCCTTCAGGTCCTTGATGCGGTCATGAATCATCACGACCATGTTGCGATAGGAGGCCAGATCGCCCACATCCGCCAACCGGCCGCGTCCGGGGACGATCCAGGTTCCACCCTGCGAGCGGTATTCCGAGGCCGCCATGTCGAGGATGTCGTTGAGTGCGTTGATCTCGCCCTCGATGGTCCCGCCCGCCTTGACGTCGATCATGGGGTAGCTGACCGTGGAGAAGATGTCCCCCGCACTGATTACCTCGGAACGCCGGAACTGGACGATGGTGTCGCCGTCGCTGATCGCGTTCGGCTCGTGGAAAAGCTCCACGCCTTCGCCGTTGACGTACTCGCTGATCTTGTTGAATTTCCAGGAGTACGTGTCGCTGGGAAGGGCCTCGAGCGGGAGTTGGTCGCCGCCCGGAGCGTTCTGCATCCGGGTCAACACATTCTCGTGGGCCATGACGAATGCCGTCGCGGCGGCATTGTTCTCGACGTTCGTACCGCCCTTGCGCGCGAAGTAACCCGCCTTCGCCAGCGTCTCGTTGCCTCCCACGTGATTGGCCGAGGCATTCGTGTCGATGATGTAGCGGATCGGGCGGGCCGGTCCAGGCGAGGCAATGATCGTGTCCATCAGCGGACTGGCCCAGCTCGTCGTTCCGATGCACTCCGAGCCGTTGCAGTCGTTCGGTTTGACGGCGGCAGTCACCTGAGCCTGCAGACGGGTGACGGCGGCAAGTACTTTGTCCGACATGTTCTTCGCGCCGGCATCCACGACCAGCACGCCGCTCTTGCCGACCGAGACGGTGATGTTAGTGCCATCGGCAACGAGCATGTAGACGTTGCCCTGCACGGGCAGGACATGGACTTCGCCGTCGCGCGGGCTCTGCTCCTCGACGGCCTTCTGTATCGACACGGCGGAATGCGAAATGGGCGGCTTGGCGTTCTTGCCGCTGACCCGATACTCGGGGTAGGCCGTCACGGCGCCGCCACGGGTGGGCTCGACCGGAACCCAGTTTTCCTTCTTCAACCAGTCCTGCAGCGCGGTGTTTTCACCAGGCAGGAAGTGCGGGACAAAGTGGGCGTCGGTGCCATCGCCGAGCGCAGTCGTCACACAGGACTCCATCTGCACGGCCGAGTTGGGATCGTACTCGTAGGTCGTCGAGACGACGTAAGGCTCGTCCAGGTAGACCGGATCATCGACGATCTGAGTGACGGTCATGTACTCGTCATGACGAGTCAGGTACTCCGTCATCGTATAGATGTCGCTGGTCTGCGGGCCGCCACGCTGGAGGGTCCCATCCTTGAAATGCGTGGTCTTGATGACCAGGGTGTCCCCCTGCCACTCGGCAGTAGCAAAGCCCGCCCAGCTATGCGGGGCATAGCCCGGCGGATGGGGGCGGTTGTCCAGGTGCACCGTCCGGTCGAGGGAGCGCCAGTACTGGAAATGGTAACCCGTTACATCGCGCGTTAGAGGATCGAGCTCCTTCAGGATGCGCGCGCCCCCCACGCCACGCCACGTGTGCGGCGCAGAGTGTGGACGGCAGCGATATTCCGCGGTACCTAGGATGGATTCGGCCGATGTATCGGCGCGCATGCGCCCCGCATCGTTGAACGGCATCCCGAGATAGTTACCCAGCGTCGGCTGACCTGGATCTTCATCGTCGTGAATCGTCCATTCACCCATCAGATCCGGAGGCGTCCGGTCCCGACCCACCAAGGCCTGTGCCCACCCGGGAGCAGCCGCCGCCACGCCGAACGCAATTGCGAAAGCGCCAAGCAGCGCTTTACGTACAAAACCACGCGTCTGATTGCGTGACGTACCGCCACCAAGAGATGTGTCAGCCATGATCCCCCTCAACCCAAATATTCTCGCAAGCATATGCCGAGGCTGAAAAAGCAGCTCTGGCAATTCATCACACCGACACCTGCAAATCCATACGCATCCGGCCACCTGCAGGCGCCGGAAGGTGGCGGCGCGAACCGCCGCCAGCTTTCTGCGGACATCTCCTCAAAACTTGTCAAAACTTCGCTTTGAGCGATACGTAGTACCTGCGACCCAGGACGTCATAGACGCTGGCATTGGTGTTTCCCGCTCCATCGGTGACACCAGGCTGCGCACCCACGACCGGCGGCTGGCGATTCATCAGGTTGTCCACGCCCAACCGCATGCTGAACGCGCTCGAGAAGTCATACCCGACCGGCAGGTTGTGGCCGAACATGTCATCCAGCGACGACCGCCAGTTGAGAGTGAAGTCCAGCCCTTTCGTCGAGGGTTCCCAGGTTGCTGTACAGCGCCGTGGTGTAGGCGCGACCACCATTGGTCGTCTGCCGCCCGATCAACTGGCAGAACGAATTGTTCGGGTCGTAGCTCGGATTGCTGACGCCGTTGTAGTTGAAGCAGTTCTGATAGACGGTCACCGAGTCGATCACGCCGATCGTATCGCTGAGGGAGATCTTGTAGTAGTCCACGGTGGCCGTGAGCGAATGCAGGGCGGCGCCGGGGAAGGGCGAGCGAAACACCATTCCGATCGTGGTGGTGCGAGCCTTGGGCGCGTGGCTGGGAAATTTTTGAGGATTTCGTCGACGAGGTATCAGCGGCGCAATCGGCTGACCGCCGACAGCGTGACTTTCCCGCATCAGGATCCCCCTCGAAGCCGAAAATCGTGGGCGTGGAAGTTAGCGCGAGGCGAATGTCTCGCGCTATAAGTTCCCCCCCCAAGCGCTATGAGGATATTTCACGTCGTTATGCCAACGCCGAGTGAAAATTGCCTGATTGCCTCGAACGGCGGAAAGGCGCGTCGACGGCCATCCGCGTCTACGTGACCCTGTCGACGATCCTGCTTTTCTGGCCGCGTTGGCGTGACCAGATCAATGAGTCTCTGGATCCGGGAGTGACCGTGGCGGCGAACCAACAACGGGCCGCGTCGGACCCGCAAATGAACGACTCTGCGCGGATCCAACGCACCCACGTCGCTCCTCGGCGGCCATTGGTTACTAAGGGCGCCGGTTCGAACTCGGCAGTCATCATGGGCCGGCCTGAGGATGCTGCTGTGCGAAGCGGTGCGTCAGAGCGTGAGGGGCACGCCCTGATCGCGTCCGCCGCGCACGGCTCGCACTCTGTGCGAGCCGCACGCACTGCTCGTTAGTCTCTGATCCGTTCTG
This sequence comes from Steroidobacteraceae bacterium, assembly GCA_036499585.1. GTDB lineage: Bacteria > Pseudomonadota > Gammaproteobacteria > Steroidobacterales > Steroidobacteraceae > 13-2-20CM-66-19. Next base: position 867,573 of record DASYDM010000004.1, on the reverse strand, counting down.
ACGTGAATATGTCGCCGTCCCGCCCGAAGTAGAGGCGCTTTCCGTCGGCGGACAGCGTCGAGCGCTGTTCAACGCCGGACGTATTCACCCTCGGACCGAGATTCTGGGGCGTCGTCCACTCGCCCACGAGGGTCCAGGAGCGAGCGTAGTAGACGTCCTGCCCACCGTAGGCCGGTATGCCGTGGCCCCACGTCGGCCGGTTCGAGCTGTACACGACCTCGAAGCTGCCATCCTCACGCGCACGCACGTTCGGCATGATGTCGTCGTAGCCAGGCGTGCTGAGCTCCGTCACAACCTTGCCTGGCCCAAACGATCCGTCGGCACGCATCTTACTCACGTAGATGTCCGAGTCGCCGCCATTGCCGTTGCTCGAATAGAAGAGGAACGTTCCGAACCACGTCTCGACAAGAGACGGGCTGCGCTCGCCGGTCGGAAAGTTCGGGCCGGTCGGCGCGCAGCCGAGCATCGCCGGCTTGCCCCAGCCGCCCGCCGGACTCTGTCGAGACAGGTAGATGTCGCCGCCGCCGCAGGGCGTCGGGTCGGAGCCGCTGCGCTCCGAGACGAAGAACAAGGAGCGTCCCACGGGTGTCGGGCAGAAGTCCGACGCGGCCGAATTGACCGGGTCGCCGAGGTTGCGGGGGGGCTGCCATGGCGCTTTCAGGCTGTCTCGATCCGACACCCAGATATCGTTGCTCACATTCCCGGGGACGCCGCCCGGACGCGTGGACGCAAAGAACAGCGAAAGACCATCGGGCGACTCGATAGGACACCCCTCGGCCGATGCGGTGTTAACCTCGGCCACCGCGGTCGCGGTGCTCCATTGCACGTTCGTGATCCCGGGGTAGTGGAACGCCTCGAGAAAGAACGGCAGGGGTGACTGCGAATGACCGGCCGCGATGACGGGAATGCCGATGCAGGCCGCCACCGCGAGGCCGACCAGGGTGCGGGGGGTACCAGGCGGTTTCGTTCTCATTTTCACTGCTCTCCGTTATGTCGCGCCGACGGGGCGCATGGCTGTTCGTCAGCGGATTTTGGGTTACGCTCGAAGTCAGGGTCCGGGGCAATCCCGGGGGGAAACTGGGGAAAATCCGGGGAGCGCGGATGCGTTCGCTGAGAGTCCGCTTCGAAGGATTCGAGCTCGATTCGGCGCGCCTGCAGTTGCTGCGCGCAGGCGAGCCCGTGCATCTCACGCCGAAGGCATTCCGGCTACTGGCGTTTCTGATCGAGGCCGCGCCGCGTGTCGTTCCGAAGGCCGAGCTGCACTCCCATCTGTGGCCGAATGGCGTCGTGACCGACGAGACGCTCGCCGGCCTCGTGAAGGAAGTACGCAAAGCGCTGGTCGACGCGACGCGCACGCCGCCTTTGATTCGAACCGCATATCGAGTTGGTTATGCTTTCTGCGGCAGTCTCGAGCGCTTGCAGTCGCGCGCCCGCGTGTTGCGCTGGCTCGTAATCGGGCGCCGGCGTGTCGAGCTGTCTGACGGTGAGAACATCATCGGTCGCGACCCCACGGCGGTCGCACGTATCGATGACGCGACCGTGTCGCGCCGCCACGCCCGGATCACGGTGACCGATGAAGGCACGCAGCTGGAAGACCTCGGGAGCAAGAACGGCACCACGCGTGGCGGGATTCCGGTTGACTCGGGGGTAAGACTCGCGAGCGGCGATCATCTTGCATGCGGACGCGTACAGATCACCTACTGCGAGTCGCCGCAAGGCCCCTCGACACTTACCCAGCTTAGCGAGCGGCGCGAACTACGGTCCGCTCGCTGAAGATGCGCGACGTGACACTGGCTCCGGGATTTCACCTCGGCACATACGAGGTGCTCGGATCGCTTGGCGCAGGAGGCATGGGCGAAGTGTTCCGCGCGCGGGATTCCCGGCTCGGCCGCGACGTCGCGCTCAAGGTATTGTCGGGGCCGCTTAGGGGTGACGCGGAGCGGCTCACCCGTCTTGAGCGCGAAGGGCGCGTGCTCGCGTCATTGAATCATCCGAACATCGCAACCCTGTACGCAATTGAAGAACTCGGCGACACGCACGCGCCCGTCCTGATTCTCGAGCTGATCGAGGGTGAGACGCTCGCCGAGCGTGTCGCACGAGGCCCGCTTCCTCCGCACGAAGCGGCGGCCATTGCCGGGCAAATCGCGGCAGCTCTCGAAGCAGCTCACGAGCACGGCGTAGTCCACCGGGACCTGAAGCCCGCCAACATCAAGCTGCGCGCGGACGGCACGGTGAAAGTGCTCGACTTCGGCATCGCGCGAGTCCTCTCCGACAGCACAGAGAGACGCGACCCGCACCTGGCAACTATCACGGCGTCCGGTCTCGTAACGATTGGCACGCCGGCGTACATGAGCCCGGAACAAACACGCGGGCTACCCGTGGACAAACGCGCGGACATCTGGGCATTCGGATGCGTGCTCTACGAAATGCTGACCAGTGCGCGCGCGTTTCCCGGCGAGCAGTTCACGGACATTGTCGCGCGCGTCATCGAGCGTGAGCCGGATTTAGCGACGCTGCCTGCGCACGTACCGACGCCCCTCGTGCGTCTGTTGCGGCGTTGCCTGGAAAAAGATCCGCGCCAGCGACTGCGCGATATCGGCGATGCGCGGCTGGAGCTCGCGGATCTCGAGGCTCGCGCGCACGAGCCCACGGCGAGCACCGGGCCTTCGAGGACCTCGCGCCCGGTCGTGGCTCTGTGCGCTCTCGGATTGGCTGCCATCGCCGTGGCCGCGGGCCTGCTGATCGGGCGCGCGTTCCACCCCGACTCCGCTCGCGTGACGCGCTTTTCGGTGATCGTTCCGCGCGCGCAGGTTGTCGAGGGAGGTGCGTACCAATTCGTTGCGCTGTCACCGCAGGCAACTCACTTGGCGTATATCGCGAATGGCCGGATCTTCGTGCGTGCGACCGATACCTTCGATCTTCATGCTGTTCCCGGCTCCGAAAACCAGGGTCCGCTGTCGGGCCTACTGTTTTCGCCCGACGGCCAGTGGATTGCCTTCCATTCAAGCCGGAGCCACGAGCTGAGGAAAGTGCCGCTCGCCGGCGGATCGGCCGTGCGGCTTGCTACCGCCGAAGCCTGGCTCGGCGGTAGCTGGGGCGCAGACGACACGATCGTGTTCGCGCAGACTAGCGGCATCTTCACGGTGGCAGGCACCGGAGGCGCTCCGACACTCGTTACCGGCGTCGATCGTGCCCGCGGTGAGCTCGCGATGAATCCCGTGAAGCTGCCTGGCGGGCGCGGCGTCCTGTTCACTCTACAGACGAGCGACCCAAACTCAGCTCGCGCCATCACGAAATCGATCGTGCTGCAGCCGCCGGGCAACGCTCCGCGCCGCGTGCTGATCGAGCGTGGCGCTGACGCGCGCTATATCGATTCCGGACACCTCGTCTACGCGGACCAACGCTCGCTGCTGGTGGTGCCGTTCGACCTTCACTCTCTCGCCGTAACGGGCACGCCGTTGCCCATCACTACGCAACTGGGCTTGCAGCCCATCAACGCGTCGGCCGACTTCGCGGTGTCCGAGAACGGGAGCCTCGCCTACGGGATGGGTGCCGGCGGCTTCCCGGTGCGCACGCTGAGTTGGATTGATCGCCATGGGAGCCGCGAGCCCCTGGGCGCGCCCGCACGCTCGTACGACTACGTACGAGTGTCTCCCGACGGCACGCGCATCCTGGCGAGTCTTCGAGACGAAGCGGAGGATATCTTCACCTGGGATCTGCGCAGCCGAACGTTCACACGTCTCACGTTCAATCCGGAGGCTGACACGCAGCCTGTGTGGACACGCGACGGGAAGGGATTCGTGTTCGTTGCGTTCAATGGCGGCAAGGCCGGGCTGGTCCGCAAAGCCGCGGACGGAACCGGACCCAGCGAGCAGCTCAACCCCGGTGACCTGGGTACTACGCCTCCCAACTCGATCACTCCGGACGGCACACAGCTGCTCTTTCGGCAGATCACACCTGAACGCGACAGCCATCTGTGGCTCCTGCCGCTCGACCACCGGGGTGCTGCGCGGCCACTGCTGAAGAGCGGGGCCGACGAGCTGAATGGCGAGATCTCCCCGGACGGCCACTGGCTTGCGTACCAGTCGAACGAGTCCGGCTCGTTCGAAATCTACCTCCGGCCGTTTCCGCGCGTCGAGGATGGGAAGTGGCAGGTATCCAACGGCGGCGGTATTCAACCAGCGTGGGGTCCTGACGGGCATGAGTTGTTCTATCTCTCGGCACGCCGACTTCTCGCCCTGCCCGTTCGATTCGGGCCGACTCCCGTCGTCGGCGCTGCGCAAGTCGTCATCGCCGAGCTGAGTTACGCCCCGTTCGATCGCTCTGGCAGAACTTACGACGTCTCTTCCGACGGTCAGCGCTTTCTGGTGCTCGATGCGGCACCGAGCGTCTCCGACGATCCATTCGCGGGCATGAACCGGATCGATGTCGTCCTCGACTGGGCACGGGAACTGAAGCAATGACGGAGCTCGTCGGTGACGAACGACCTGAGGTGTTGGCGCACTGCGCGGTTGTGTTGCGTTACGACTGGTCGCGCCACAGGTCGCCAGGCCAGTCGTAGCTTCCAGGCTTTATCCAAAGAACCGGGCCCGAGGCCCCACTCGGGCGCAGCACACCGACGCCAGGAAGAAATGCCTCGAGGGCGGTCAGGCGCTGCCAACCCAACTCCCGAACTACGACTGCGGCCGTAGCTCCTCCTTCCAGGCACAGGCGGCCGGCCACGCGAGTCCTGACCAGACTGCCCACGGTGCGTGCAAGATCACTCAACAGTCCTTTCGATCCGAGCTCGGGCGTGAGCGCACCACCACCAATACCGAGAAGGATGCAGCCTTCGGAATTCCAAGCTCGCTCGATCTCTACGAACTCGTACGGCATCGCGAAAGCGGGAATACGATGCTCGGCCGCCTGATGTACACGGGCGTCCCAAACGGCCGCGCTACCGCAGACCAGCAGTGTCGGGCCCATCAGACCCGACGCCCCATCCGTCGCAGTCGCGGCGGCCCGCACGGCCGGCCTTTCGGGCGTTGCGATGGAGTGGCCGCGGCTGCCCAGACCCAGTAAGGCCTCGAAGAAGTCCGCGCCGCCGGCAGGGAGGGTGTCCTCGCCGATCGTGTTAGAGACACGGATCAGGTCCGCCTCACCCGTCACGTCCGGAATGCAAATGCTCTCAGCGCCGCCTCTCGTGTTGCTGTCTCCATTGTGGAGCGGGAGAAGGAGATCGCGAACCGACGAGGTGTTGCGCGGATGCTCCGGGTCGCGAGCGAGCGCTGTGGTATGCAGGGGTTTTCCGTCAATGAAAAACTGACCGTTACGGATGACGCGCCCGCGCGATGGATTGGCGGAGGCGAGCACGGCCCGGCTCTTACCGGTGGCTTCCTGCACGGCAAGGATTTCCGCTATCACATTGCCGCGCAGCATCGAATCACATTTCTTGTATATCCAATCTGGTCGAGCAGCAACCACCTGCTGTGCAACGTCGCGCACCACGAGTGCCGCCTCCGAAGAAGGCCGCGAGCGCGTATCCGTGTCTACACAAATCACGTCGGCCTCCGACCGCAGGCCCGCTCTGGTGTGTACCTCCGCGTGTAACCCCAGTCTTCGCGCTACTCCCGCCAGCTCCGCCGCGCCACTCAAGTCATCCGCGATGACCGCGATCATTACCGCTGCTGACTCAACTTCGCCGCGAGCCGAACCGCTTCGATGAGGCTGTTCGCGTTGGCCTTGCCTTGCCAGGCAATATCGAAGGCCGTCCCGTGATCAACGCTCGTGCGCACCACCGGAAGACCCAGCGTGATGTTGATGCCGGAATCGAAGGCCAGGGCCTTGAGGGGAATGTGACCCTGATCGTGATACATACAGATGAACGCGTCAGTCTCGCGCCGCCTCCAGGCGAGAAAGGCCGTGTCTGGCGGCAGAGGTCCGGTAATCTGAATCCCCGACGCGCGCACCGCCTCGATCGCAGGAATGATGAATTGCTCCTCCTCACGCTGGCCGAAGAGGCCATTCTCACCTGCGTGCGGATTGAGGCCGCAGACAACGAGTTTTGGCGCCCGACCACGCAGGCGCTGCACGGCATCCACTGTGAGCTCGAGGACATCGCGAATGCGCGCGACACTCAGCAGGCGAGGGACTTCGCTGTAACCCACATGGACAGTAACAAAACTACATGTCAGCTCATCCGAAGTGAGCATCATGCAAGAGCGCTGCGCGCTCATACGCTCGGCAAAAATCTCCGTATGCCCCGCATAGCGGTGCCCCGCGGCGTGCATGGCCTCCTTGTTGAGAGGCGCAGTGCAGATCGCATCGACCTCTGCACGTAGCCCTGCTTCGATGGTCGCCAGCACATAGCGGAATGCCGCGTCACCACACTTTGCGCTCACTTCTCCCGGAGCGAACTCATCCGGGCCTACACATTGCAAGTCGACTATTGCGGGGCCGGTAATGAGATGACGCTGGCTCTGCCATTCGGCCGACGAGACAACGGGAGCTCGCAGCGGAACAGACAGCTTTTGTGCAACGTGTCGCAGGACCCTTGCATCGCCGAACACGATCGGCTCGACCTCGCTTCCGGTTTCGCTGTTGAGAAGACTCAGGCAGATCTCCGGTCCAATCCCGGCAGGATCTCCCAGGGTGACGGCAATGCGCGGTCGGGTCATGACTTACCTGTATTTCTTGCGGCCCACCACGCCGTGATCAAAGGCGTGGTGATAGCGGTGACAACAACACTGGTGGATACCAACGCGGTGGCGGGTCCCGCCGCAGAGGCATATACCGGATTGGCCACTGCGATTAATGCTGGAACGGCGGCCGCATTTGCAGCCGTGGAAGAGGCAGCAAGACCTGCCAGTCCGCTGCCACCGGTAAATCGGTCTGCGACCAGAAGCAGCACACCGCTGACCACCGTGACTGTCAGGCCGAGGAGTACACCAAGAAGACCTGCATGCCATAGGTGGCCCAGATCCAGTGTAGTTCCCAGAGCGAAAGCAAAGAAGGGAATGAGGACAGGCACGGCGCGACGGAAAAACTCGCGCAGCTCGCCATCGAGGTTCCCCAGCACCATGCCGACGGCCAGCGGCAGCACTCCACCCACGAGCGCCTGCCAGGGAAACGCCGCGAGCCCCGCTACTCCCAAAGTCAGCATCGTCAGAAAGGGACCGCTCTCGAGCGAGAGGATCGAGTAAGCCGCCACCTCGCGTGGCGTGCCGTACTGTGCCATGACGGCCATGTAGAGCCCGCCGTTGGTATCGTTGATTGCGGTTACCAGCGCGAGAGTGGACAGCCCCGCGAAGAAGCCGCTCGCGACGGGTTGCTCTCCCAGCATTCGGCCCGCCACGATCGCTACCAGCACTCCGCACAGCGCCTTGGTGGCGAGCAGTACCCCACCCTTGCGCAGAATCTGAGGCGTCGCGTTGAAAGTAATGGTCGAGCCCATGCAGACATAGAACACGGCCAGCAGCGGCATCGCGCCCCCGAACAGCGCCGCCGTGAGGGAACCCAAGGCTTTCGGCAGGCCCGGCGCCAGGCTGGTGATCACTGCGCCCAAAAGCAGCGGCACGATCATCATGCCGCCTGGAATGCGTTCCAGTGTGCGCTTGATGGGCAGATTCATCGTGTCGGTGAAACCGAGAGGAGGACGGGAATGGTCATCGTTGGGATCTTGTTCTGGAACAGAAACAAGATAGACGAACCGCCTTCGGCGCTGAAGTCTCACCCATCACTGACGAAATAAACCGCTACCCCTGTGTCCGGAATGGACCATAAGGGAATTGGCGCGCCTGGAGAGATTCGAACTCCCGACCCCCTGGTTCGTAGCCAGGTACTCTATCCAACTGAGCTACAGGCGCGCCGCGGGAAACCTGTGGCGAGACCTGAGGATCTCGTGGGGGCGGGGGCGGCGCCCCACTCGTGCGCGCGCGCAGCGATCAGCCCCCGGCCTTTCGCGGGGGGCGCATCCTACCACAAAGCGCCCTTTTCACCACCCCATCATGAGCTTACGCCGCGGCGGGAGCTGCGCCTGGCGCGACCGCCCGCGGGGCCACGAGCTGCCCGCCACGGCCACCGAGGCAGCCCATTGCGGGGCGGCGGGATGCTCGGCCCAGCCGGGCGCCCCCCGGACCGGCTCAACCCGTCCGCGCGGCTGGCGAGAGGGTTTCGGGAGCCTTGCCCCTGTTCCGCTCGCCCCCCGAGCCCGGTGATCGAGTCAACGGTCGCAAGCGGGCTCCGGTCCGCATCGTCGAACCCGCGGCTAAGCGCGATAGATGGGCGCCCCCGACGGAGCCCCGGTCATCCCACCATCGACGACCAACTCCGTGCCCGTCGTATTCGCCGCATCATCCGAAGCAAAGTACAACACTGCCTTGGCGATCTCCTCGGCCTCGCTGAACCGCCCCAGGGGCACAGCCTTGGACAACCGTGCTTCCAAAGCGGCATACGCGTCTTCAGTCGGAGCGGCGGCCGACCAAATCGGGGTGCGCGTGGCGCCGGGAACCACGACATTGACTCGAATCCCGCGGGGGGCCAACTCGGTAGCGAACACGCGAGCCATGGATCGAACGCCGCCCTTGGCCGCCGCGTAGGCGGCATATCCGGGCGCGCCTGCGGAGGCGAGTACCGAACCGTTTAGAATCACGGAGCCGCCCTTGTTCAGATGCGGCTCCGTGGCCTGGACGGTGAAAAACACACCGGTCAGGTTGGTGCGGATGATTCTTTCGAAATCCTCCACCGTAGTCTTCCCCAAGGCCGTAAACCCGCCGATACCCGCGTTAGCGAATACGACATCGAGCTTGCCGAAGCGCTCAACGGCAGCGCCCACGGCGCGCTCGATCGCTTGATGATCCGAGACGTCTGCCTCGATTCCGTATGCATTTGGCCCAAGTTCGGCTACGGCAGCATCCAATGTCTTTCGGTTCCGACCTGTGATGACAACCCGTGCGCCTTCCTGAACGAACACCCGTGCCGTCGCGAGCCCGATGCCGCTATTGCCGCCGGTGATCAGTGCCGTCTTGTTTCGAAGCCTCATGGGATCCTCCTGAATCTCTGAGCGCGCGGCGAAGAGCCGCGACAACCCGTACCCACAGTAGCGGAGCGGCGGTGCACAGCTATGAGCGTCTACACGTTGCTTGTTGGGACGTTACAGATCGCGCGTGCTGTGAACGACAGGCAGCTCTCGGACGAGATCCTCTCCAATGGTGTCACCACAGTGCTCGGGTTGATCTCTCGCGGGGCCTAGCATCGCACTACCCGTAAGTTGGCTTCTGCGGCCAACCCACCGGTGAGTCCTCGAAGTCCTCTTGGCGCCCGTATGGCGTCGTGTCGAGCAGCTTGTAGGAGTCAGTAAGACTCTCCGTCCCGCGCGCGTACGTCGAGTACGTGTGGAATATCTCGTCCCCGAGCCGGAAAAACACACTGAGTCCGTGCTCCTCGCCGGAAGGAGGCTCGCCGCCCTGGCGAGCTTCCAGTTCGGCCTTGCTTCGATAGTTGTACTCGACGGGCGCGACGCCCTCGTCCAGCGTGACGTGGAAGTCGTAGTTGAAGTCCGACTCGTGAGACGAAAACCACGGAGCTTTCCAGTGCTTGCGGGCCTTGTACGCCTCGAGTTTCGCAAGCGGCGCCCGTGAGACGACGACAAACGTCGTATTGCGCGCGTGCAGCATTGACAGATCGCCCAGCGCGTCGATGTAACTCGTACAGCCGCGGCAGCCCTTCTCCCACTGCGGGTCGAACATGAAGTGATACACGATGAGTTGCCGGCGCCCTTCGAAAAGACCTAGCAGGCTCAGCTTCCCGGTCGGGCCGTCGAACAGGTAGCTCTTGTCGATTTTCTCCATCGGCAGCCGCCGACGTTGCGCACGCAAGCGATCAAGCTCGACGGTGAGGCGTTTCTCATCCTCGAGATGCGCGATGCGGGCCGCACGCCACTCCTCGTGGGACACGATCCGGGGGTGCGGAACGGCAGACTCTGCCATGACGGGTACTCCTCACCGAAGCCGACGACTCCGCACAAGTCTGCGCAACAACGACAGCCAGCGGCAAGCGAGACCGCTGACTGTCGGGGACCGTTACTCCTAAGTTAACGATCCATTCATGTTCGACGGGGGCCGAGTCAACGTTCGACCCAGGTCGTTACCAGCGGCGACCGTAGTAGTAATAGCCGTGCGGATGCACCACCACGGCAGGGGCCGCGACGTAGGCATGTCCTCGTGCCGGGACGACCACACAGCCCGACAGCGCGGTGGCAACGCCTGCAGCGATCAGCAGCTTGATAGTGGTCAAAAGGGTTTTCATGTTCAGATCCTCCGCGTTCCTCTCTAAGCAGTAAAACGCGGACGGGGGCGTTCGGCTGACAGGAGGCTGCACGCAACGCACCACGGCGTGGTGTTCAGGGCGCGTTCATGATTTTCTCGATTTCGCCTCCGCGGCGGCCGCGTACACTGCGCCGCGCGTTTGTGTCGACCGCTCTACGAACCCCATCCAAAAAATGAAAATTCGAGCCCTCGCGATCCCAGCACTCGGTGCCTCCCTGGCCTCCTTCGCTGCAACCGCCGGACCGCCCACCGGCGACGTCAGCGATTCGTTGAACGAGGTCGTCGTCACGGCAACGCGCATCGGGGTGGCCTCGTTCGACGTTCCGGCTGCGATCAGCACCGTATCCGGCGATCAGCTGCGCAACGATGCGCTCGGGATCAACCTGGCCGACGACATCGCCACGGTTCCAGGGCTGCTGGCGCGTAACCGAAACAACTATGCCCAGGATCAGCAGATCTCCATCCGGGGTATCGGAGCCAACTCCGCGTTCGGCATCCGTGGCGTGCGCGTGTACCAGGACGGCATCCCGGCCACCGGACCGGACGGCCAAGGGCAGGTGTCGCAGTTCAATCTGGACTCGGCCCAGCGGGTCGAGATCCTGCGCGGGCCGTTCTCGGCGCTCTATGGAAACTCCTCCGGCGGCGTCATTCAGATTTTCACGGCCGACGGGCGTCAGCCGGATCAGATCAGCAGTTCCGTGGGTTATGGCAGCTTCGGCACGTTCCGCGCTGGTGTGGACGCAAGCGGCGCGGCCGGCGCGTTCGGGTACAACGTCGACTTCACCCACTTCTCCGTCGATGGGTACCGCGATCACAGCAGTGCGCACAACGACTCCTTCAACAGCAAAGTCAACTACACGATCAACGACTCGAACCGGCTGGCGCTGGTGGCAAACGTCGTTGCCCGTCCCAACGCGCAGGACCCCCTCGGTGTGACTCAAGCCGAGTTCAATGCGGACCCGCATCAGACGGATGCGGCCGCGGACACCTACAACACCCGCAAGAGCCTGCAGCAGCAACAGGGTGGGCTGATCTACGACCTGGACCTTTCAGACTCTCAGTCGATCCGCGTGCTCGGGTACTACGGTCATCGCATCATTCAGCAGTTCCTGTCGATTCCGGCCAGCACCCAGGTATCGGCCACGAGCGCCGGTGGCGTGGTCGCCCTGAACCGCCAGTTCGGGGGCGCCGATGCACGCTGGTCGTGGCAGGGCATGCTGGGCGGGCAACCCATCACGTGGGTCGCTGGTGTCAGCTTCGACCGGCTGAACGAGCTACGGCGCGGTTACAACAACTTCGTCGGCACTACGGCCAACCCGACGTACGGCGTCCAGGGCACGATCCGGCGCAACGAGAACAACATCGTGCGCGACGTCGACGAATACACCCAGGGCACGTGGGACTTCGCGTCCCATTGGTCGCTCATGGCCGGAATCCGCCGCAGCGACGTCAATTTCGACTCCCGCGATCACTATATCGTCGGCACGAATGGTGATGATAGTGGCGAGGTATCGTACGCGGCCACCTCACCGGTGGCGGCCCTGAACTTCAAGCCCACCTCCTGGGCCCATCTGTACGCCTCTTATGGGCAAGGCTTTCAGACGCCGCTGGGCTCGGAGCTCGCCTACCGTCCGGACGGGCATGCCGGCCTGAACTTCGACCTGGATCCTGCGCGCAGCGACAACAGCGAGCTGGGAGCGAAATTCCAGATCAGGCCGCAGCTCGAGGCCGAGGCGGCGCTGTTCCAGACTCTGACAACCAACGAGATCGTCGTCGACACCAACATCGGCGGTCGCTCGACCTACCAGAACAGCGGTCGCACACGGCGCCGCGGCGCGGAACTGTCGGTCGACTACCATTTCACGGACGACCTGCGCTTCCAGCTGGCGTATACCTACGTCGACGCCGTCTACAGGGACGCCTATCTGACGTGTGTAGCCGCCCCTTGTGCCAAGCCTACTGTAAATGTAGTCGCCGGCAGCCGCTTGCCGGGGGTCCCCAAGAACAATGTCTACGGCGTGATGCGCTGGGGCGGCGAGACAGGCTGGCACGCAAGCGCGAACGTGCAGTTCGTCAGTGCCGTTCCTGTGAATGACGTCAATTCCGTGTTCACGCCCTCCTACACGTTGGTAGGTGCGGACGGCGGGTATGTGTTCGAGTTGAAGTCCACCCGCGTCAGTACATTCGTGCGCGTCAACAATATGTTCGACAGAAGCTACGTCGGCTCGGTCATCGTTGACGACGGCAACTCGCGCTACTTCGAGCCAGGCCCGGGATTCGGCGTCCTGGGCGGAGTCAACGTTACGTTCAAGTAGCCGCGCGAGCGCGGTCATACCGCGCGTCTTTACATGCGCTGCCAATAGGAATTGAGCACGCACGCGACCTGCCCGATCTTCTCCGAAATCACGGATAACCGTCCCTCAGGAAGCCCTGCTACATCGATCTGGACGTGAAGCATGCCCGTAGCACCCACTTCGGCGACCACGCGCCGGGGCACTACGTTGATATTCTGAAAGTGGGACAGGAGGCGCTGAAGCGCGCTGGGATCGGCTTCAGTGGCGACGTGCAACCGCAGCAAAGCTACGGTGTCCGAACAAACCTCTTCGACGGTCATTTGACTCAATCCTCATACCAACCCTGACATCGCTGAGTGCAGACGTGCCCCGGCTTTCCGCGAAAGCCGGGCAGGTAATGCAGCCAATGATGCGTACGAGCGAGTTCATGACGTGCGTTGAGTCTACCGCGGCGGGGTGTCACTTGTCGCGTGACACGGCGTGTCCGTGACACTCCGTGTTCGTGACACCCCGCACAGGTCTACTTCTTGTCCTGCTCTTCCAGGCTGCCGGCCTGGATCATGACCATCTTCTTCGGATCGAGGTACTTGCGGATCACGCCGTTGACCTGGGCAGCCGTCAACGAGTTGAGGGCCTTGGGCAGATCGTCCAGCCAGCTCAGCGGCTTACCTCGCTCCAACGTCAGCAGGATCTGGCCGGCCATCCCGTTGGTGGTGGACAGGCTGACCTCGTACGTTCCGATCATGTTGGTCTTGCGCTCGACCAGCTCCTGAGCCGTCACACCGCTCTCCCACCACTTCTGCAGCTCGCGCTGGGTGGACGTGATGCCCTTTTCGAGGAGCGCAGGGGCAAAGGTCGCGCCGATCGACCACGTGCCGTCGACGAATTCGTCATCGCCGACCGAGGAGCTGATGCCGTAGGTCAAACCTTCCTTGTCGCGCACTGTCCCCATCAACCTGCTGGTGAATCCCGATCCCAGGATCGCGGTACCAACACGAAGTGGCAACGTGTCTGCGTCGGTGTAACGCAAGCCAGTCGGCTGCCCGAGCGTCAGCGACACGCTGGGCTTGTCGGCGATCGGTACTTTGTGATCCTCCGCCGCGGCGAGGTGCGCCGCGGGAGCACGCCTGACATCGTCGGTGCCTCCGCTCCATCCCGCGAAGGCCTTGGTAACACTCGACTGAATCGACTTGGTGTCGACATCGCCGACGAAAACCAGGGTGAAATGCGCGGGACCGTAGTACTTGCGGTAGAAGGCTTTGACCTCATCGAGCGTCGCCTTGTCGGCCGCCGCCAGCATCTCCTGCAGCGGCACCGGCCGGTTCGGGCTGCCGGCGGGATACATCGACAGCAAGAACGACTCGCGCGCCCGGAAGCCGGGACTCTCCTGAGCCGGCCGCATCATGCCGATGAACTGTTTTTTGACCTTCGCGAACTCCTCGGCCGAGAACGCCGGCTCCCGGAGCTCTTCGGCCATGATCCGGATGATCAGGGGCACGTCCTTCTTCAAGGCCTTGCCGCGCACGCCCACGGACTGCGTGCTGACATCGAATCCGAGAGTGGCGCCGACGTCATCGAGCTCCTTCGCGATCGCAAACTTGTCGCGATGCGTGGTGCCCTTGTCGAGCATCATCCCGGTGAGCGTCGCGATCGCCGGATTGGACCCGGGGAGCGCAGAGAAATAATCGCCGGCGGGGAAAGCTCCGACAATCGTCACGACATCCTTGGCACCCATGGGATAGGTCAGGAGGTCGACTCCGGAGGCCTTGATCCGCGTGACGTGATCCGCGATTGCGGCCTCGGCACTAGCACCAGCGCCAATCGCTACGACTGCAGCGACGCACCACGCAATCATTCTGCGATAGAGGGTGTTCATTTGTTCTTCACCACCGGCACGAACCAGCCCGTCGTACTTTGATCCTCATTGAGATACGTCTTGGCAACACGCTGCACGTCGGCCGGCGTGACCTTCGCCACCGCGTCCAGGTATGTCGCGTAGAGCGTCCAGTCCCCGACGGCGATCCACTCATTCAGCTGCGAAGCAATGCCAGCCGTACCGTCCCGACTGTAGGCCTCGCTGGCGCGGAACTGATTCACCACGCGGGAGACCTCCTCTGCAGTAACGCCTTGATCCTTTACGCGCTTGATTTCATCCAGCAGCACCGATTCCACCTGCTCGTGCTTGATGTCCGGAGCAAGACCGGCGCTCACGATGAACAGCGCCGGATCGTGCATGGCGGGCATGTCAGCCGAGACGCCCGTCGTCAGTGACTTGTCCATCAGCGCCTTCGAATAGCGGCTGTTCTCGCCGATGCTCAGAATCGCACTGAGAACGTCGAGCGACGCGACATCGGCTGCGCGGCCGTTGGGCACCTTGAATGCAACCATTACCGTTCCGAGCTGCCCGGCACGCTTGAGGACCACCCGTCGAGGTCCCTGCTGCGGCGGCTCCGTCGTGTAGACCTGCGGAATCGCATGAGGCGAGCGGGGAATCTGGCCGTAATATTTCTTGATCCACTCGAGCGTATGAACCGGATCGATGTCGCCCACCGCAGTGACCGTCGAGTTATCCGGCCAATAGAAGGTGTCGTAGAACGCGCGCAGCTTCTCGATCGGCACGTTCTCGATGTCGCTGCGCCAGCCGATGGTCATGTGGTGATACGGCTGCGCCTCGTACGCAGCCGCGAACACTTCCTTCTCCAGAGCATTGCCGGGGCTGTTCTCGCCTCGCTCGTATTCGTTGCGGACCACCGTCATCTCGGCCTTTCGATCCGCTTCGTGCAGCCAGAGATTGCGCATCCGGTCGGCCTCGATGGCGATGTAGCCCTCGAGCTT
This sequence comes from Steroidobacteraceae bacterium, assembly GCA_036499585.1. Lineage (GTDB taxonomy): Bacteria > Pseudomonadota > Gammaproteobacteria > Steroidobacterales > Steroidobacteraceae > 13-2-20CM-66-19. Next base: position 852,140 of record DASYDM010000004.1, on the reverse strand, counting down.
GTCCTTGCCGATGGTGGCGAAGTAGTTGGTACGGTCGAACGAAGTCGTGGCGTTGAAATTGCCGCCCACCCGCTCGAGATACTGCTTGACGCTGTTCCCGGCCGGATCGTTGAAGTGCTCGCTGCCTTTGAACATCATGTGCTCGAGGATGTGGGTGGCGCCGGTCGTTCCCGTAACCTCGTTGCGCGAGCCGACGTGGTAGGTCACCTGGAAGGTCACCACGGGAGCCGAATGGTCCAGCTTCAAAAGCACATCCAGGCCGTTCGAATCCATACGGTATTCATCTATGCCCTCCAACGACTGGACATAGGTGAATCCCGGCACCGTGGCCGGGGCGGCCCACGCGGGCTGCAAGGCCTCGGCCGCGATCGAAACCAACATCAATGTGCCCAGAATCGGGGCACTACGCTTCAGGATTGCCAAGATCGACTCCTTGATGGCCAGGATTTGGCGCAGGTCGGTGCAGGTCGGCGCAGCCGTGCCTGACGCCAAAACGGCGATTTTCCGGGAAACGCGCGGCGTTTGCTATGCCCGCAACTCGGGTGTGCGACGGACCGTGGCCGGCGCCTTCCGCGGACGGTGATGAATCCCTGCGATCGTGGCCGGTTCCCGTCCCGCGAAAACCGCCGCGGCGGAGGTCTTGCAATTTGCCACGACTCATGTCCGCTGTGCGCACAGTCCCGCCGCGACCCCAGGCACCGCGCCCGGGTTATCAGCAACCGAGCTCGGCGAGCGACGTGTCGATCAAGCCTTGCGCCTGCCCGAGATAGCCGTCTCCAAACAAGTTCAGGTGATTCAACACGTGATACAGGTTATATAGCCCGACCCTCACGCGAGCTCCGTCTGCGAGTGGCCACGCCGATTCGTAGGCAGCGTAGAAGTCTCTGCCAAATCCGCCAAACAAATGCGTCATGGCAATGTCAGCCTCACGATCTCCGTAGTACACGGCGGGGTCGAAGAGGACAGGCGCCCCGGCCGAATCGGCAGACCAATTGCCGCCCCACAGATCGCCGTGCAGGAGCGACGGAGCGGGAGCGTAGCCGGTGAACAACGCCCCCATGCACTCCAACAATCGCTCTCCCCGCTGCTGCAGAAGACCGATGCAGCCGTTGTCGCGCGCCAGCTTCAATTGGTAGCGCAAGCGATGCTCACGAAAAAATCGAATCCAGTCGGCATCCCGCGGGTTGGGTTGGCGTGTGCTGCCAATCGTGTTGTCACCGTCGAAGCCGAACGTGTCGCAGCTGACGCGGTGCTGCTGTGCCAGTCGTTCGCCGAGGGCAACCTCACACGCCGGGCCGATGGCTCCAAATTGAATCCATTCCAAGACCAGCCAGCTGTGCGACTCGCTTGCGCCCACGCCGAGTACTTGTGGGATCCGCACGGCGTGGGCGCGGGCCAGTTCCTCTAGTCCACGGGCCTCGGCCATAAACACCGCCCGGCCGCCGGCATCCGCGATCTTCACGAACAGCGGGCCGGCCGAGGACTCCCATCGGTAGCACTCATTGATGCACCCGCCGTGAACCCGGGCTGCGGGCTGGGCATGCAGCGACAGCCCAAGGGCGTGCTCTATGGAGGCGGCGATGTCGCGCATGGGATGGATCCTGAGGGAAAAGGCCCACCGCGACATCCTTGATCTCATCTAACGTGGTGCGTTGCGCAAGGACCTCGCAGGTGGGCGCAGCACGAGCTACTCGCTCGTGCGGTGACGCGGAGACTGGGAAACCAGAACGGGATGGGGGAAGGGATAGAGACCGAGAGAGGGACAGTATCCCTCTCCGTCGTGGCTTGGCCCTGGGGTTGATTCGGTACGAGTGATTCCTCGTGCCGACTAAATCTGGCGGACAGAGAGGGATTCGAACCCTCGAAGGGCTTTTGACCCTTACACCCTTAGCAGGGGTGCGCCTTCGACCACTCGGCCATCTGTCCGCACGTGCTGAAAATGCTAGCTCGATCAGCTACTTGTGTAGCCGCAACGGCAGCCTTGCGGCCCTCGTGCGACTACGGGGCGCAATGATACTTCACGAGTCGAGGAAAAGGTAAAAACCCCACGCGAAGCCTTGGGGCAAATGATCGAATCCGATGGGGCTTTGGGGCGCCTGAGGTAGCGCGTCCGCGCGCCGGCCTTGCGGTCCGTGCGCGCGGTGTCAGACGAAGCGTCGTTCAGGCGGAAGCGTACTCGGCGTGCTTCGACTCGCCCTGCGAGTCGCCACCCTGCGAATCGCCCTGCTGCTCTCGCTTGATCCGCTCGTAGATCTCTTCCCGGTGTACGGCAACGTTCTTCGGTGCGTTGATGCCGATGCGTACCTGATTGCCCTTAACCCCAAGTACGGTGACGGTGACGTCGTTGCCGATCATCACTGTTTCACCCACCCGTCTCGTCAAAATGAGCATTTATATTTTCCTCCTTGATCCTTTGGACGACCCTGATGGGAAGTAACCGCAAGAATCCGGGATTGGAATCTACGGACTCATGACGGGGAGACGAATCAGGGAGACCCTGAATCTGCGTCCTGGCCGTCACACGCCACAATCAATTTCACACAACAACTATATTCTATTCCCGCTAGCCGCGGCCTGACATGGACCACTGCGGCAATATTGCGGGTTTCCGCAATGTCACCGCCGGTCCGCAAGACAGCAGGCAAGTCTTGGGCCCGCGAGTCAGGCGAGTCGGGTGCGCACGAATTCCTGAACGTGAGCCAACGCAGCATCGAGCGCCGCCGGATTGTTACCGCCGGCTTGCGCGAAGTCAGCTCGACCGCCGCCCTTCCCGCCAACCTGTGCGGCAATCGCACCGACTAATTCCCCGGCGCGCACGCGCGAGGTCTGGTCGGACGTAACACCCGCGACAATAAGCACTTTTCCAGGATTTTCCACCGACGCAAGCACGACGACCGCGGACTTGAGTTTGTCTTTGAGCTGATCCACTGCGTTGCGCAATGCGCCAGCGTCGGCTCCGTCGACTGTGGTCGCGACGACTTTGACACCCTTGACGTCGATTGCACCGGCGGCCAGATCCACGCCTTTTCCTGACGCGAGCCGATCTTTCAGGGCGCGAATTTCCCGCTCCATTTGCCGGACACGGTCCAACGCGTCGCGGACCTTCTCCCTGATCTCGTCACGCGAACCCTTCACGAGGCTGCCGACGTCTTTCAGCAAGGCTTCATTTTGCTCGACGTAGTCTAACGCGCCCTCGCCGGTAATCGCTTCAATGCGCCGCACGCCAGCGGCAACACCGCTCTCGCTTACGATCTTGAAGAGTCCGATATCACCCGCGCGCTGTACGTGTGTGCCGCCGCATAGCTCCATTGAGAAGTCGCCGATTCGTAAAACTCGAACGTCCTTGTCGTATTTTTCTCCGAACAGAGCCATCGCGCCGGCGGCAACAGCACTGTCGTAGTCCATAAGTCGAGTCTCGGCCGGCGTGTTGAGACGAATCTCGCGATTCACGAGCCTCTCGATCTCGCGTAACTCGCCAGGGGAGATCGATTGGAAGTGCGAGAAGTCGAACCGAAGCCGGTCCGGAGCAACCAGCGAGCCCTTCTGCTGAACATGGGTTCCCAACACCGTGCGCAAAGCCGCATGGAGCAAGTGAGTTGCCGAATGATTCAGTGCAACAGCCCTTCGGCGCTCGCCATTGACGTGCGCGCCCAAGGTGTCGCCCACCCTAATCGTTCCCTCCGCAACTACACCGACGTGTGAATGTGCTGTGCCACGCTTCTGCGTGTCTTCCACGACAAACCGCACTCCGGATCCAGTCAGCTCTCCCGCGTCGCCCACTTGACCGCCAGCTTCCGCGTAGAACGGCGTGCGATCGAGCACCACCTCTCCCCGAACGCCGGAGCCCAACTCCCGAACGGATGCGCCGTCCTTGAGCAGGGCGACGACGCGTCCGTCCGCATCCAGACCTTCGTAGCCCTGGAAAACGGTCCGCGAGTCGATGATCGTGCCGCCGCGTAGATCAACGCCGAACTTGCTCGCCTCCTGAGAACGACGTCGCTGCTCTTCCATTGCCGCATCGAATCCGGCCTGGTCGACCGAGAGACCCCGCTCACGCGCGATATCAGCAGTCAGGTCAATTGGAAAGCCGTACGTGTCATACAGCTTGAACACAGTCTCACCATCGATGACGGTGCTGGCCGAGGAGCTCCCGTTGCGCTGAACCATCTTGGCGATGACGTCGTCCAGCAGCGTCATGCCGTTGGCCAGCGTCTGCGCGAACCGGGCCTCTTCCTGCTCGAGCACCCGTTCCGCCAGCGCGCGCCCCTTGGTCAGCTCCGGAAACGCGGAACCCATTTCCTTTTCCAAAACGGCTACGAGTTTGTAGAAAAACGGCTCTTCGATCCCGAGCTTGTACCCGTGACGCACCGCACGACGAATGATTCGGCGCAGCACGTAACCCCGCCCTTCGTTCGAAGGCAACACGCCATCGACGATCAGGAAGGTGCACGAGCGAATATGGTCCGCGATCACTCGAAGCGAACTGGCAGTAAGGTCCTTTACGCCCGCCAGGTTCGCGGCCGCCTGGATCAGACTCTTGAACAGATCGATGTCGTAGTTCGAGTGAACGCCCTGCATGACCGCCGAGATGCGCTCGAGGCCCATGCCCGTGTCGACGGACGGCTTGGGAAGCGGCGTCAGCTTCCCGTCGGCCGAACGGTCGAACTGCATGAACACGAGATTCCAGACTTCGACGAACCGATCCCCATCCTCATCGGGCGAGCCGGGCGGTCCGCCAGGGATGTTCGGGCCGTGGTCGTAGAAGATCTCGCTGCACGGGCCGCACGGCCCAGTGTCTCCCATCTGCCAGAAATTCGAATCAGCGCCCAAGCGGGTCACTCGTTCGGCAGGCACTCCGATTTCCTTCACCCAGATCTCAGCCGCCTCGTCGTCGTCACGAAACACCGTGAACCACAGGCGCGCGGGATCCAGCTGCAGGGTCTGGGTCAGGAAATCCCAGGCAAACCGGATTGCATCCCGCTTGAAGTAATCTCCAAACGAGAAGTTGCCCAGCATTTCGAAGAACGTGTGATGACGCGCGGTATAGCCCACGTTCTCGAGATCGTTGTGCTTACCACCGGCGCGCACGCAACGCTGGCTCGATGCAGCCCGAACGTAGTCCCGTCGGTCCTTGCCGAGGAACACATCCTTGAACTGGTTCATGCCGGCGTTCGTAAACAGCAACGTCGGGTCGTTTCCCGGAACGAGGGAACTCGACGGCACGACCGTGTGGCCGCGCTCGCGAAAAAACTCTAGGAAGGCGCGGCGGACATCCGCCGCGCTCATGAAGGTAGGTGTGCTCAAGGTTCTTTAGTCCGCGTCGAAATCAGGCCCCAGGGCCGAGCGGATATGATCCGATGAAAAGCCCCGGTACTGCAAAAAACGCGCTTGGCGCGCCTTGTCGACCCATTTTGCCGGGATTTCCGGACCGAAGCGGCGTTCGCGCTGCTGCCGGGCCAATCCCCGCCAGTCCGGGCCCGCCGCCAGCGCCGCCGCAATCAGCTCTTCGAGGACGCCGAACGCCCTCAGGTCGGACCGGATCCGCTCCGGGCCTTGGCCCCGAGCGGCGTGGTAAGACACGTAGTTCTCGGCATAGCGGGCATCGTCGAGTGCATGCCGCCCCTTCAGGGCCTCGAGCGCCCCGGCAATGGCATCCTGCTCGAACTTCTGGGCCGCCAGCTTTAGAGAGAGCTCGCCGGTGGCGTAGTCCCGCCGGGCCAGGAGCGCGACAGCCGCCCGCTCGGCATCGGCGGCGGAGGCGTGATCGCGCCCCGCCGAGGTTCGACCGGGCCCCGCAAAGGTTCGACGAGGCCCCGCCGAGGTTTGATCACGCGGAGTTCGCCTGATCGCCATTTCGCTGCTGCTTCGGCGGCAGGAGCTTGGCCCGCACCAGGTCCTCGATCTCGCGGGCGATTTCCTTGTTTTGCTGCAGATAGATTTTGGCGTTGTCCTTGCCCTGCCCGATCCGGTTGCCCTTGTACGAATACCAGGCGCCGGATTTCTCGACGATGCCCTGGGCGCTGGCCAGCTCGACGATCTCTCCTTCGCGGGAGATGCCGGCGCCGTACATGATCTCGAACTCGGCCTCGCGGAACGGCGGGGCTACCTTGTTCTTGACGACCTTGACCCGGGTCATGTTGCCGGTCACTTCCTCGCCGGTCTTGATCGCCCCGATGCGTCGGATATCCAAACGGACCGAGGCGTAGAACTTGAGCGCGTTACCGCCCGTCGTGGTCTCTGGGCTGCCGAACATCACGCCGATCTTCATTCGAATCTGGTTGATGAAGATGACGATCGTGTTCGAGCGCTTGATGTTACCCGTGAGCTTGCGCAGCGCCTGCGACATCAGGCGCGCGTGCAGGCCAACCTGCATCTCGCCCATCTCTCCTTCGATCTCAGCCTTTGGCGTCAGCGCAGCGACGGAGTCGATGACCACGACATCGACTGCGCTCGAGCGCACCAGCATGTCCGTGATTTCCAGCGCCTGTTCGCCGGTGTCCGGCTGCGATACCAGCAGATCGTTGATGTTGACACCCAGCTTCTCCGCGTACGACGGATCGAGAGCGTGCTCAGCATCGACAAACGCTGCCGTGCCACCACCGCGTTGCACTTCGGCAATGACCTGAAGTGTCAAAGTGGTCTTACCAGAAGACTCCGGTCCGTAAATCTCGACGACGCGACCGCGCGGTAAGCCACCGATGCCAAGCGCGATGTCGAGTCCGAGAGAGCCAGTCGAAACGGCTTCGACGTCGTAGCTGGACACGGCGTCGCCGAGTCGCATCACCGAGCCTTTGCCGAACTGCTTCTCGATCTGACCCAATGCGGCGGTCAGCGCCTTCTTGCGGTTCTCTTCCATCTCGTGGGTTCCTGCTGAATGTCGTGCGCGGGAAGGGGAAATTCCGATCCGCAATTATCACACAAAGCGTGCGCGCCGGAATGCTCAAAACACCTGCATTTCAAGGTTTTTGCGCCGCTGAGGCGAACTGTACAGGGGCTGCGATTCGGGCCTACTGTATAAAGCAGCCGCCGCGGCGGGGGCGCAGGTCCACACGGGACAAAAAATTGCTCGTCGCCTGCCACCACCGACGGCAGCGCGTTACTCCGCGATGAGCGCGAAGCGCTCCACGACCCTGTACACAGCGCCCTGCGGTTCGGTTCTGCTCTCGACCAGCGCGAAGTCCTTGAAGGACCACAGCGCCGACTGCATGTCCAATTCGCGACTTGCGCGTTTGACCTTCCGCGCTAGCGTCACATGTGCGCGGAAGGGCTTGAGATCCGGAGAGAATCCGGCGGACACCAACTCGTCTCGCAGCCCTGCAGCGAGCGCCTGCGCGGTCGCCAGCGGGGATCTCGCCCCTGGAGCTGCCGCAGGCGCGATTGTCTGGGGCGCCGTTGCGGCGTTTGCGGTTGCTTCCTGCATCGGCGCTGCCACTGTCGGCACGGCGCAAAGCGCCTGCGGCGCTTTCCAATGTTCCAGGCGCTCGAACTGGAATTCAAACGGCACGGCATCGCCGGCAAACCCGGTGGCCACACGACGAGCCGCGGACATCGCTGCGCTCAGCCGACTCTCCGGTACGGAGCCCAGGAAGACCAGCGTCAGGTGGATGTTCTTCATCGGCACGGGCTGGCCACCGCTCGCCTTGACCGCTTTGCGAGCGGCATGGGCAAAAGACACCTGCATCTGAGCGTCGGGCCAGAACGCAAAGAACAATCGTAGACTGTGCTCGCGCGGCCGCTCGAAGCGATCAGTCGATTCCAGATCAGCGCCACTCACGTTGATCGCCGCTCTCGAGAAATGTCCGATCCCATCCGATCCGCCACCATCTGCAGTGCCCGCTCGACCGTCAGTCGCCTGACGTCCTCGCGCCCACCGGGAAAACGCTCGACGGCAGCGAAGATCTCGCCCGAACGACGGGCAACACAGAGCCAGACGGTGCCGACCGGCTTTTGCGGCGAGCCTCCATCCGGCCCCGCGATCCCGCTCACAGCGACGCCAATATCGGCACCGGAAAGTCGGATCGCGCCCGTGGCCATCTCACGGACCGTCTGCTCGCTCACAGCACCGTGAGCGACGATGGTCGCCGCCGAAACGCCGAGATCCCGCATCTTGGCTGCGTCTGAATAGGTGACATATCCGCACTCGAACCATCGCGAACTCCCCGCGATGTCGGTGAGCGCCTTGGCAATCCACCCGGCCGTGCAGGACTCGGCGGTAACGAGCCGGAGACGCGCCTCGAGGAGATCGCGACCCACGCGCTGTGCCAAGGCAAATAGTTCCTGGTCGGTCGCCATGGCCGAAGGCTACCGCCGTTCGCCGCCCGCAGCGAGCCACCCATGCGACGGCGCGACCAGTCGCGGTCGCACGGCGAAAGCCGCCGTTGCCGAACGCGCGAACGCCGCACCGCCCGGCTCCCAGGCCTGCAGCCCCCCGGCCTCTTCCTGTAGCCTTCGCGGCCATGAACGACGTTGCCCTGACGCAGCACACGCCGATGATGCAGCAGTACCTGCGCATCAAGGGCCAGTACCCGGATGTCCTGCTGTTCTACCGGATGGGCGACTTCTATGAGCTGTTCTACGACGACGCCCGCCGCGCCGCATCACTGCTCGACATCACCCTCACCGCACGGGGTCAGTCCGCAGGCAACCCAATCCCAATGGCGGGCGTTCCCTTCCACAGCCTGGAAAGCTACCTGGCAAGGCTCGTACGCAAGGGGGAAAGCGTAGCGATCTGCGAGCAGTTCGGGGATCCCGCGAAGTCCAAAGGGCCGGTTCAGCGCGAGGTCGTCCGGGTCATCACGCCGGGGACGGTGACGGACGAGGCGTTGTTGGATGAACGCCGGGAGACTCTGGTAGCGGCGCTTGCTCTGGACAGCGAACGATTCGGCCTCGCGTGGCTGGATCTGGCAGCAGGCCGCTTTACGGTCCTCCAATCCGACGGTGGCCGCACCTCCCTGGCGGCAGAGCTCGAACGACTCAAGCCCGCGGAGCTGTTGATCTGCGAGAGTGCCCGGTCCCAGGACATCGGTCGCACCGGGACGGCGACCCGGACCCGGCCGCCCTGGTACTTCGAGCTTGCAAGCGCCTCACGCCTGCTGACCGATCAGCTCGGCACACTGGATCTGAAGGGCTTTGGTGCGGACGAGTTACCGCTTGCGATCAGCGCTGCCGGAGCGCTTCTGCAGTACGTGCGCGACACGCAGAAGTCCGCCGTACCTCACATCAGGGCGCTGCATGTAGAGGAACGGACCGATGCCTTGACGATCGATGCGGCCACGCGGCGCAATCTGGAGCTGGACGTCAGCCTTACGGGGAATCCCGACGCGACGTTGTTTGCGCTGATCGACAAGTGCGTGACCTCGATGGGTTCGCGGCAGTTGGGAAGATGGTTGAATCGTCCTCTTACGGACCAGGGGATACTGCGGGGTCGATACAACGCCGTGGCATCCCTCATCGATCAACGCAGGTTCGAAGGGCTGCGCGAACATCTCACCGGGATAGGCGACATCGAGCGCATTCTGTCCCGAGTCGCTCTACGGTCCGCCCGCCCTCGGGACCTTACGCAGTTGCGACGGTCAGTGGGTGCGATTCCGCCGCTTCGCACTTCCCTCGCAGGCATCGACTCGCCGCTACTGCTGCAGCTGCGTGACCGAGTAGAAGAGCACGTCGAGGTCTGCGACCTTCTCGCCCGAGCGATCGCAGCCGAACCGTCGACGTTCGTTCGCGACGGCGATGTCATCGCGGAAGGCTACGACGCCGAACTGGACGAACTACGACGAATCTCGACCCACACGGACGAATTCCTTGTCGAGCTCGAGCAGCGCGAACGCGAGCGGACCGGCATCCCCGGCTTGAAACTCTCGTTCAACCGGGTGCAAGGCTTCTTCATCGAAGTCACGCGCAAGGATGCAGAGCGAGTCCCCAAGGACTACCTGCGTCGGCAGACGGTGAAATCGGCGGAACGCTTCATCACTCCCGAATTGAAGTCCTTCGAGGACAAGGTGTTGAGTGCGCGTGAACGCGCCCTCGCCCGCGAGAAGCAGATCTACGAAGACGTGCTCACCCAACTGATCGATCGGCTGGGGCCGATGCAGGCGACGGCGTCTGCGCTTTCCGAGCTCGACGCACTCGCATCCCTTGCGGAACGTGCCTGCGCACTCGAGTGGACGCCGCCAGAGCTCGTGAACGAATCTCAGATCACCATCGAAGCCGGACGGCACCCGGTGGTCCAGCGTTTCTCGCCGAATCCGTTCGTTCCCAACGATCTGCGCTTTGACGGCGGCCGACGGATGTTGATCATCACGGGCCCCAACATGGGCGGCAAATCGACGTACATGCGACAAGCCGCAATCATCGTCCTGCTCGCACACATCGGCAGCTACGTCCCCGCCGATCGTGCGGTCATCGGTCCATTGGATCGGATCTTCACCCGCATCGGCGCCGCGGACGATCTTGCGGGCGGGCGCTCTACCTTCATGGTCGAGATGACCGAAGCGGCCAACATCCTTCACAACGCCACTCACCGCAGCCTGATCCTGATGGACGAAATCGGCCGCGGCACCAGTACCTTCGACGGTCTCTCGCTTGCCTGGGCGATGGCGCGTTACATCGCCAGCCAGCTCCGGGCATTCACCTTGTTTGCAACGCACTACTTCGAACTCACCTCGTTGGCTACCGAGATCGATGGGTGCGTGAACGTGCACCTCGATGCGACCGAACACGGCGACGGAATCGTTTTTCTGCACGCCGTCAAGGACGGTCCCGCGAACCGCAGCTACGGTTTGCAGGTCGCGCAGCTGGCCGGTGTACCTCGTGAGGTGATCGCGCAAGCGCGACGCTATCTCGAGATGCTGGAATCGCAGCGCGATCGGGAAAAGGGTGCCGGCAACAAGCGCTCGCAGGCGCAGCGGGAGCTACCGCTGTTCGGCGAAAACCCGCCATCGAATGAGGTGTCGCCATCGGGCGAGCCGGTGCATCGGGCGCCGTCCGCTGCACCGCTACCGGATGAGCTGCGCGTTGCGCTGTCGAGCATCGATCCGGACAACCTGACGCCGCGGGCCGCCCTGGAATGGCTCTATCGGCTGAAGAAGATTCCCTAGAGGTCTTCCCTCAGGAATCTTCCGTGCTGCAGGAACTCCCCGGTCTCCTTGGCGACCCGCGGCGAGACCAGCAGCCCCGCATGACTGACAGGCAACACCATGTGCTCATTCGCTCCCGGCATTCGCGTCTCGCTGACCGCGACCGTCCCGTCGCAGTCCTCCTCGAATTGCGCCAGGAACTGACCGACGCCGAACGGCTGAGTGCCGGCGATGACGCCCAGAGGCCTCTGTTCGTATGTCCAGCGCCTCTCCTGGGGCTTGAGCAGTTCGTCCGCGACGGGTTGCCCCATGAGGGAGGCTACCAGGCTGAAGTGGCTCGCCTGAACGGCAGTGCGGCTCGCGATGGCAGGGGTGCCGAGAAATACGACCCGGCCCGGAGGCTGCTGCGGAAACCGCTCGAGGAATCGATAAATGACCAACCCCCCCAGACTGTGGCCGACCAGGTGCAGTTGCGCGGGGCTGAGCTCCTGCACGAGGGCCTGCAGGCCCTCGATGATCTGTGGCATGGTGTCCCGGGCGGCGGAATAGCGCAGGGCGTGCACTTCGAATCCGAAGTCGTGAGTCAGCCGGCGCCGAAGAAAGAGCGACTCGCCGCCGGACATCCACAGGCCATGAACGTAGACGACGACCGCTGGAACAGTGCTCAACGGTCCAATCTCCCGGGGACGGGCCCCCGCCAGCCGTACATTAGCAAGAAACGGCCGCGGCGCTGCGTGCGCGGGTCATGCCTCGACGCATTGGTCCAAGGGTGCTCCACGCTCGGTCAGCCGGCCTTGGCGCTTTGCCTCCTGTTGCTCGCCTGCTCACCCGCCTTCGCGGCGGACCCCCAACCGTACAAGGTCGAGATCACCGCTAACGACAGTTCCCTGGAAGCGACACTCAAGGCGGCCTCGGAACTCGTGACGCTGCGCGAGACCGCCCCTGTCGGACCGTTCGCTCTCATAGGCCGCGCGCGCAGCGACGTGGACCGCCTGCGAACGGTGCTGGACAGCTTTGGTTTCTACCAGGGCGTCGTGACCGTCACGATCAACGGACAGGGCCTGCAGGAACCGAATCTGGGTCAGGCGCTCGATGCACTGCCGGCAAGCCAGGTGGCGCAGGTGAAGATCGTCTGCGGCACCGGCCCACGATACAAACTCCGACACATAGACATCGATGGCGAGCTGCCTGACGGGGTGCGCAAGAACCTGAGTGAGATTCTGAGCTTGAAGGAAGGAGACCCGGCGATCGCCGCCGATGTGCTCGCTGGCGGCGAGCGTCTGCAAACTGCCTTGCAGGATCGCGGCTACGCCTTCGCAAAAGTAGATGTGCCAGTGGCGTACGAGGAGCCCGACAGCCGCGTCCTCGACGTCAGGTTTCACGTCACCACCGGGTCGACAGTGCGCATCGGGACGATCAGGTTCAGGGGACTAAAGCGGATGCGCGAGACGTGGGTACGTCGGCGCCTTCTCGTGCGCCCCGGAGATGACTACGGCGCTACCAAGGTCGAGCAAGCGCGAACCAACCTCCTCGGTCTGGGAGTCTTCACGACCGTAAGCGTGACACTCGGCAATAAGGCCGACGCGGAAGGCAGAGTTCCGATCACCTTCCAGGTTCGGGAGCGCGCGCTGCACGCCGCAAGCATCAGCGGCGCTTATTCCAGCGACTTGGGCGGTAGCGTGGGCTTTACCTGGACTAACCGCGACGCCACGGGCAGAGCCGACCCGCTCAGTTTTGCTGCCTCCGTCATCAACCTCGGCGGAAGTGCAACGACTGGAGTCGGTTACGACACGAGCGTGAAATACAGCTTGCCGGATTTTGGCCACCGCGATCAGACGCTGCAGTTGTCCGTGGGCGGCCTGAAGCAATACCTCCAGGCTTACGACCAGACCGCAGCCACGGCAGGTGCCACTCTCACACGCAAGCTCAACGACCTCTGGAGCGTGAGCGCAGGGTTCGCCGCGGAGCAGGAACACATCATCCAGGAAAGCATCTCCCAGACATCGACGGATCCCGAGTGCACCGCGCCCAATCCGACCCTGTCCCCCGACTCGATCCAGAGGTGTACGTTCAACTACACGCTGCTATCCGTACCGCTGGGTGTTCTCTACAACACGACGGGCCTGGCCTCACCCCTCGAGGATGCGACTCACGGGATGCGCGCATCCCTCAGCCTGACTCCGACATGGTCGATCGGCCATCCCGACGCCAGGTTCCTCATCACGCAGGCCAACATCTCGTTCTACCTCGACCTGAAGAACCTCGGTCTGGCTGACGCCCCCGGTCGCAGGGTACTGGCCTTGCGCGCGCTGGGAGGCGTCGCGCAGGGAGCGGGCCAGGTCAGTCTGCCACCCGATCAGCGCTTCTACGCCGGCGGGAGCGGCACCATCCGGGGTTACGCGTATCAGTCGGTGGGGCCAACGTTCCAGATAGACGGCAACCCGATCGGAGGAACCGCCATCAGCGCCGGGACTGCCGAGCTTCGCCAGCGCATCGGCACGAATTTTGGTGCCGTGGTATTCGTGGACGCCGGTCAGGTCAGCGCAACTCTGAACTCGCTGAAGGGAACGCTTCGATTCGGGGCGGGCGCGGGAGTGCGCTACTACACGGCCATCGGCCCCATCCGGTTGGACATTGCCGTGCCGATCGAGCGACGGCCCACCGACGACGCCTTCGAAGTTTACATCGGACTAGGTCAGGCCTTCTGATGCGACGCGGACCGAAAGTCGCCTTGAAGATCACGGCCTGGACGGCCGGCTCGATCCTGGGATTGGCCCTCCTCCTGATCGCCGCACTCCTGATCGTCGGCAACACGGTTTCGGGGCGGCGCTGGATCGAGAGAACTACCGCGAGCCTGACCGACGGGCGCGTCCAGCTGCGGGAAATCGGCGGCTCGTTTCCCTCTCACCTGACACTCGCTCGACTGCAACTCAGCGACGATCGCGGCGTGTGGCTGACCGCCGAGCGCATCGCGCTCGACTGGTCACCTTTCGCGCTGCTGTCACGACACGTGCAGGTCGACAAGCTCGAGGTTGATAGACTCGCAATCGACCGCGCACCCGAGAGCAAGAACGACGAGAAGAACACCAGCACCCCCTCCGTGCCCCACACGGATTTGGCTCGCATGGCCATTCACGAGCTGGATCTTGGACCGCAGTTGGCAGGCTCCGCCGTCTCTCTGGTCGTAACGGCAGACGCACATCTGCGCAGCCTCGAGGATGCCACTGCCCACCTTGTTGCTCACCGCAGCAGCGGCTTGGGAAGCTATGAGTTGGCGTTGAAGTTCGATCCAGCGCGGATGGACGCTTCATTACAACTGCGCGAACCGGCGAACGGCCCGTTGGAGAACATCCTCAAGATCCCCGGCCTGGGCGATCTGTCGGTCCAAGCTACTATCGGCGGTCCACGCGAGGCAGAGATCATCGACGTCACGCTCGAGGCTGGCCAGATGCACGGGCGCGTGCAGGGTAGCGTCAACCTGCCCGACAAATCCGCGGAGCTGACCTACGCACTGAACGCCGACGCCATGACCCCGGCACAGAACGTCAGTTGGGAAAGGATCGCACTCCAAGGAGGGTGGCACGGGCCGCTCACCACCCCCAACGCCTCGGGTCGGTTGGAAGTCCTCGCTCTGAAGCTCCCCGGCGCAACACAGCTGGGAGTTGTCAACGCGAGCCTCAAGGCTGCGGGCGGACTGCTCTCGGGACACCTCGTGCTCGACAAGGTTGTCATCCCGGGCCCGAATCCGAATCTGCTACGCGAGTCCCCTGTCACGCTCGACGCTACCGTGCACATGAACGAAGGCGCTCGCCCGTTGCAGCTGACGATGACGCACACTCTGTTCGCGCTCCGAGCCAACGCCCGGACCGCCGGCGACCGCGGCGCTTCGGTCGAACTCAGCCTGCCCAACCTGGCGCCGCTCGCCGCAATGGGTGGTCAGGACGTCAAGGGTAGCTCCACACTCAAAGCAGACGTGGCCTACGACGGTCAGGTGACGAAGTTGACAGCAGACGCCGCCTCGCAAATCCAGGGAGGCTCCGGGCCGGCGGTCAGCCTGCTGCGAGGCGCATCGCGACTTCAAGTTGTCGGCGAAGTCGATGACAGCACGGTCTCGGTGAGCAAGCTCCTCCTCGAGGGCAATAGTCTGTCGCTCTCGGTGAACGGCACCGCGCAGCGCAGCGGCGACCGGAAGCTCAGCGCGCGGGTTGCGCTGAATCTGCGGGACCTGGCCAGGCTCTCCGCCGGGATGGCGGGAGACGTGCGAGTCAACGCGAAGCTGGACGGCCCCCTGGCCGACCTGGCGGCGAACGCTGACATTGCGAGCAACCTCTCCGTCCACGGGTCGCCAAGCGGTGCACTGACAGCCACGATGACCGCGCAGGGCATACCGCACAGACCGCGGGGAACGATTGATCTCCACGGAGATCTCGACAGCTCACCCGTGCAACTGAACGTCTCCGTGGAGCAGACCGGATCCAACACCGCATTCCGGGCGCTCATCCACCGCGCCGACTGGAAATCCGCGCACGCCGAAGGGGACATCTCGGGCAACGACGATTTGGAGCAGACCCGCGGCCGCGTTGCTTTTCATTTCACCCAGCTCGGCGACCTCGACCGATTGTTGGGTACGAAGCTGCGAGGCGGTGTCGAAGGAACGTTCGCAATGCGCCCCGACCACGGCAAGACGCGCGCAGACTTCCATATCAACGCGACGGACGTCGGAACCGAGACCGTGCAAGCCAGCGCCCGTGTCGACGGCCGCGGCACCGTCGATGCGCTCGACCTGAAGGTCGATGGTCAGTCGCCCGCAGTGGCAGGAAAGCGCGCCACCCTGACACTGGCGTCCGTGCTGAACATGACAGCCCACACTCTGCGGGTCAATGACCTCGCCGCGCAGATCTACGGTCAGGACGTCGCGCTGGTAGCCCCGATGACGCTGTCATTTGCGGATGGACTCGCGCTGACCCGGACGAGCCTCAAATCTCACGAAGCTACTCTCGAGGTCGAAGGCAAACTCTCACCTGATCTCGACATCCGCGCTGCGATCCACGACATCAAGCCAGAGCTGGTCAACTCGTTCACACCCGAGCTGCTGGCGGCAGGAAAGATCGATGGTGAGGCGACGGTCCAGGGTACGTTCGCCAGGCCGACCGGCCGGATTTCCCTGCAGGCGATCGGCCTGCGCTCCGCCAGCGACGTCGCCATCGGCCTTCCTGCCGTGGACGTTCATGTCGGCGCCGACCTGATGGGCGACACCGCGAAGGTGGATGCAAAGCTCACGGCCGGCGCCAAGTCGCAATTGACCCTGGGCGGTCAGGCTCCCCTGGCGCCGACCGGCGCGTTGGATCTGAGGCTCGCGGGCACTCTGGATCTCGGCCTCGCCAATCCCCTGTTGGAAGCCAAGGGCCGTCACGTCGAAGGCCAGCTCAGCCTGGACACGAGCGTCAACGGCCAGGCGACGGACCCCCAGGTAGGCGGAAAGATCCAACTCGCGAAGGGCTCGTTCCGTGACTACACCCAGGGAGTCAATCTCACGGACATCGTCGCCCAGATCGAGGGCGACCAGAAGTCGCTCCGGATCGTCAATCTGACAGCGCACGCGGCTCCCGGCACACTGTCGGTGACCGGCACGGCCAGCGTCCTCGATCCGGGAATACCCGTGGACATCGAACTCAAGGCCAAGAACGCCCAACCGATCACGAACGCCATTCTGACGGCCAACATCGACTCGGACATTCACGTTTCGGGCAAGGCGCGCGAGCATCTGGATGTCAAAGGCACGGTGCACGTCAATCGCGCCGACGTCGGAATTCCGAGCGGCTTCCCACCCAACGTGGCGGTGCTCGACGTGCGTCGTCCGGGACAGGCCGCCCCCGCGCCTCCCGAAAAGCCGCTGGTCATCGGCCTCGACATTCGGGTTCAGGCTCCGCGGCAGATTCTGGTGAAGGGTCGTGGACTGGATGCGGAGCTGGGAGGCGAGCTGCGGGTCCGGGACACCACAGACTCCCCGCGCGTAACCGGTGGCTTCGAGCTGCAACGGGGGACGTTCGAGATCGCGAGCAGCCGCCTCAATTTCAGCAGCGGCAGCGTGACGTTCAATGGCGCCGGCCTCAAGCGCAATATCGATCCAACCCTGGACTTCACCGCGCAGGCCTCTGTGTCCGAGGGGACGGCGACCGTGCGCATCACCGGCTTCGCGGACTCTCCCAAGATCGAGCTCAGCAGCTCGCCGGACATGCCCCAGGATGAAATCCTTGCCCGCCTGTTGTTCGGAGTCCCAGCGGCCCAGCTCACCGCGCTGCAAGTGGTGCAGATCGGTGCCGCGCTGGCGAAGTTGACCGGCGGTGGGGGCGACAGCCTGAATCCGCTGGCCAAGATTCAAAAGACACTCGGCCTGGATCGACTGTCCGTGTCCGGAGGCAGCAGCACTGGCGGTGCGGCAGGTAACAACACCAACACCGGCGCGACCATCGAGGCCGGACGCTACGTCTCGCAGCGGGTGTTCGTAGCCGTCAAGGAAAGCACCACGGGAGTGAGTCAGCTTGCGGTCGACGTGGACCTGACCAAGCACCTGAAGCTGCAGACACGCTTGGGGAACGGCACCGCGACAGCACAGGGCACGACGCCCGAGAACGATCCCGGGAGCAGTGTAGGTATCGCCTATACCTTTGAGTACTGAGTAGACTTCGGGCGATGATCGTCAACACCCGCCGTTTATTCGTGAAGCTCCTGTCCACCTTGGGCATCGGAACCATTTGCGACATTGGATCGATGGACGCAGCGGACGCCCTCCTCTTTCGCGATGCAGCGCGCGAATCGACGATCTACGCCTTCGAACCCAATCCCGACAATTTCCGGCTGATGCAGACCAACCGGTCCATCCAGGCGGAAAACATCCAGGTCGTGCCGATGGCGGTCACTGATCACGACGGGGAAGCCGACTTCTTCATCGTGGAAGCGGACTACGCCAAGCGCGATGCTCAGCGCGGGATGAGCTCGCTGTATAGACGGTCCGATGACTGGTCGGTGACCGCAGCTGTGGTTCGAGTCATGACCACGCGGTTAGACACATTTCTGGCCGACAAATGCGCCTCTGACGCGCACCTGGCATTGTGGATAGACACGGAGGGCAAGGCACACGAGGTGCTTGAAGGCATCACCGGTGTCGCCGAACGCGTTGACCTCGTGCACGTTGAAGTCGAAACCACGCCCTGCATCGGTTCGAATCAGAAACTCTATCCGCAGGTGAAGGCGCTGCTGGGACGACTGGGCTTCACAGAGCTCGCAACCGATCAAGCCGTTAGTCAGATCCAGTTCAACGCCCTGTTCGTTCGGTCCGACCTGCGCACCCCCACGCGGCTCACAGTACGAGCGCAGCTCCTTCGGTCCCGGGTGCGTGACCTCATATTCTGCGTGGTCAACCGGATTTGTCCCACGTGCATCCGTCGTTACAAAGCCGCTCGAAGTCACGTTGCCGCCCGCAGCGGCCGCTAGCTGCCTGTTGTCGATCAACCCACGGGCGGCGGAGTGCGCACGCGGATGTGCACTTCGCGCAGCTGCTGCTCGGTGACCTCGGTCGGCGCCTCGGACATCAAGTCGGCGGCCGTCTGCGTCTTCGGGAACGCGATCACCTCGCGAATGCTGTCCGCGCCTGCCATCAGCATCGACAACCGGTCGAGCCCAAACGCAATACCACCGTGAGGCGGCGCACCGAACTTCAGCGCATCCAACAGGAAGCCGAACTTCTTCTCGGCCTCTTCTTTGGAGATACCCAGTAGCTCGAACACCATCGACTGCATCTCCTGTCGATGGATACGGATCGAGCCGCCACCGACCTCCGAGCCGTTCAGCACGATGTCATACGCGTCCGCGAGTGCCGCACCCGGGTCATTCTTCAGGGCCGCTGGATCCGGGTTCTTGGGTGACGTGAACGGATGGTGCACAGCGCCCCAACGCTTCTCATCGGCGTCCCATTCGAACATCGGGAAGTCGATCACCCACAGCGGGCGCCAGCCTTCCTGCACCAGCTTCAGGTCTTGGCCCACTTTGATGCGTAGAGCGCCCAAAGCGTCGTTCACGACCTTGGCGCTGTCGGCTCCAAAGAAAATCACGTCGTTGTCCTGGGCACCGGTCCGCTCCAGGATCCCGGCAACAGCGGCGTCGTTCAGGAATTTGACGATCGGCGACTGCAGGCCATCGCGGCCCTTCGCCCGCTCGTTCACCTTGATGTAGGCGAGACCCTTGGCGCCGTAGCGGGCAACGAACGCCGTGTAGTCGTCGATCTGCGAGCGCGGCATCGAACCCCCGTTGGGGACACGCAGCGCGGCGACTCGACCCTTCGGGTCCTTGGCAGGGCCCGCGAAAACTTTGAAATCGCAGTCCTTCACCAGGTCCGCGACATCGGTGAGTTCGAGGGGAATACGCAGGTCGGGTTTGTCTGACGCGTAACGACGCATCGCTTCCGCGTACGTCATGCGCGGAATGGGATCGGGCAACTCGGCGCCGAGGGTTTCCTTGAAGAAATGGCGAATGAGCGACTCCATCAGGCGCAGGATGTCTTCCTGCGTCATGAACGAAGTCTCGATATCGAGCTGTGTGAATTCCGGCTGCCGATCCGCGCGGAGATCCTCATCGCGGAAGCAACGCGTAATCTGGTAGTAGCGGTCGAAGCCCGAGATCATCAGAAGCTGCTTGAAGATCTGTGGCGACTGCGGCAGCGCAAAGAACTTGCCCGCGTGGGTTCGGCTCGGCACCAGATAGTCCCGCGCACCCTCCGGGGTCGCCTTCGTGAGCATCGGCGTCTCGAGGTCGACGAACCCGTTGGCATCGAGAAATCCGCGCATCGCCCGCGTCAGTCGATGGCGCAAACGCAAGCGTTGGCTCATCACCTCTCGACGAAGGTCCAGGTACCGGTAGCGCAGTCGGACCTCTTCGTTCACTTCCTCATCGAGCTGGAAGGGCAGCGGCTCGCAGCGGTTGAGGACCTCGAGTTCCTTGGCCAGCAGCTCGACCTGACCCGAACGCAGGTTGGCATTGGTCGTGCCTTCCGGGCGCGCGCGTAGGCGGCCCTTCACCCGGACCACGAATTCACTTCGCAGCCGCTCCGCTTCCTTGAAGACATCGGCGGCATCCGGGTCGAATACGACCTGCAGCAGGCCTTCGCGGTCGCGCAGGTCGACGAAGATTACTTTCCCATGATCCCGGCGGCGGTGTACCCACCCCGCCACGGTGATCTCCTGGCCGGTCAGCTTTTCGTCGACGTGTCCGCAGTAATGTGAGCGCATAGGGCGCGCGATACTACGGAGGGAGAATGGTGCCCGCAACCGCAGGCGCCGGGCCGTCCGCCGCGGCCGAACCTCCGCACGGCATCCCCACCCACCGCCCGGCCTGTGGCGTGGAACCCGGGCGCTATCGCGGCGCGGCTATCCTGGCTTGGGTCTGCTGAGGCGCGGTGACTGCCCCGTCGGGGGGCGCCACCACCCCCACCGTGATGATCATCTTCATGGCCGCATCGACGCTCATGTCGAGCTCGACGATCTGGCTGCGAGGCACGATGACAATGAACCCGGCCGTGGCGTTCAGGGCGCTGGAGACATACACGCAGGAATGCGGCTCGCCTGTCCGCCGGCTCACCTCAGGGACGTCTTCGGCGGTCAGGAACCCGATGCTCCAGATGCCAGCCCGGGGGTATTGGATCATCACGACCTTGCGGAACGAGCTGGACTGGGAAAAGACGCTTTCGGTAAAGCTTTTGACGCCGCTATAGATGGTCCGAACGAGCGGAATCCGGTTCAGGATCTCCTCGCCCCACTTCACCAGCCGCCGCCCGATCAGGTTGGTGACCAGGACTCCGGTCAGAAGCAGGACCACGAATGCGAAGATCACGCCGAAACCCGGGATGGCGTAACCGACGACAGCCAGCGGCCGGTAGGCCGCCGGCAGCAGCACGAGGGTGCGGTCCATGAGATTGATGAAGAAACTGACCACCCAGATCGTGGCCAGGATCGGCAACCACACGAGCACGCCCGCCACCAGGTAGCGTCGGACGCTCCATTTTCTGGGGGGCGCGTTTCCAGCGGTCGTGGTCACCGCTTACTTCTTGCGCGCCGCACTCTTGGCGGGCTTCGCCTTCGGCTTGCGGGCCGGCGCTTTGGCCGCGCCAGGCTTGCTACCCGATTTGCCGCCGGCCTTGGCCGCCGCCTTGCCCCCACCGGAGCGGCTCGATGAGCCCTCACCCGAGCTGCTGGCCGAGGATTCGGTGCTCGCGGTGGGCTTGGAATCGGCCGCCGGCTTCGCGGCGGAGCCGGAATCGTCGGACTTGGACCCCGAGTCCTCCCGCTCTGCGCCGGCCAGGTTGCGCTTGTTCTCCTTGTCGGACTTGAAGTCCGTCTCATACCAGCCGCCGCCCTTCAAGCGGAACACGGGCGCGGAGACCAGCTTCTTCAGCGCCTTCTTGCCGCAGGACGGGCATTTCTCCAACCGCGGGTCGGAGATCTTCTGCATGACTTCCGTATAGAACTTGCAGCTCGCGCATTCGTATTCGTAGAACGGCATGGCTCGCTTTCTGTGTGGTGGTCGCTAAAACCACCCATGATATCTCTAAGCCTTGGCGAACTTCAGCTCCGCGCCGCTGGCGGCCACGTGCACCCGATCGCCCGGTACGAAGGCTCCCTGCAGAATCCGCTGGGCCAGGGGATTCTCGATCTGCTGCTGGATCGCCCGCTTCAGCGGTCGGGCCCCGTACACCGGATCGAATCCGGACTCGCCCAGCAGGTCCCGCGCCGAATCCTCCAGCACCAGATCCATGTTCCGCTCCTGCAGCCGCTTGCGCAGGTACTGCAGCTGGATGTCGACGATTGCCCGGATCTGCTGGCTGCCCAGGGGGTGGAACACGACGATGTCGTCGATGCGGTTGATGAACTCGGGCCGGAAGCTCTGCTGCACGATCTCCATCACAGCGGACTTCATACGGACGTAGTTCTTCTCCCCTGCGTACTCCTGGATCACCTGCGAGCCGAGATTCGACGTCATGATGATGACGGTGTTGCGGAAATCGACGGTGCGGCCCTGTCCATCCGTGAGCCGCCCGTCATCCAACACCTGCAGCAGGACGTTGAACACATCCGGATGCGCCTTCTCGACTTCGTCGAGCAGGATCACGGAATACGGGCGCCGTCGCACCGCCTCGGTGAGATAGCCACCCTCCTCGTAACCGACATAGCCCGGAGGTGCGCCGATCAAGCGCGCCACGGAGTGCTTCTCCATGAACTCGGACATGTCGATGCGGATGAGGGCCTCGTCAGTATCGAACAGAAACTCGGCCAGTGCCTTGCAGAGCTCGGTCTTGCCGACGCCGGTGGGGCCGAGGAATAGGAACGAGCCGTTCGGTCTGCGCGGATCGGAAAGTCCCGCGCGTGAGCGGCGGATCGCATCCGACACGATGCGCAGCGCCTCGGTCTGACCGACAACTCGCTTGCCGAGCGCTTCCTCCATGCGCAGCAGCTTTTCCTTCTCTCCCTCGAGCATCTTCGAGACAGGGATGCCGGTCCACTTGGCGACGACTTCGGCGATTTCCTCCTCGGTGACTTTGTTGCGTACCAGCTGGGGGGTCTTCTGCTCGTCCTGCTGGGCCTGACTCAGCTGCTTCTCCAACTCCGGAATGCGGCCGTACTGCAGCTCCGCGACCCGCCCGAGGTTACCGGCCCGCCGGGCCGAGTCGATCTCGAGGCGGATCCGATCCAACTCCTCACGGATGTGCGCGGCACCCTGCAGCGAGGCCTTCTCCGATTTCCAGATCTCCTCGAGATCCGCGGACTCCTTCTCCAGCCCGCGCAGCGTCTCCCGCAGCGTCTGCAGGCGCTTCCTGGAGGCCTCGTCGGTCTCCTTCTTGAGCGCCTCCTGCTCGATCTTGAGCTGGATGATCCGGCGGTCCAGTCGGTCGAGCGACTCGGGCTTGGAGTCGATCTCCATGCGGATGCGAGCGGCGGCCTCGTCGATCAGATCGATCGCCTTGTCAGGTAGCTGGCGATCAGCGATGTAGCGGTGCGAGAGCGTGGCGGCAGCGACGATCGCGGGGTCGGTGATGTCGACACCGTGGTGAACTTCATAGCGCTCCTGCAAACCGCGCAGGATCGCGATCGTGTCCTCGACGGAGGGCTCCTCGACCAACACCTTCTGGAAGCGGCGCTCGAGAGCCGCATCCTTCTCAATGTACTTGCGATACTCATCGAGAGTCGTGGCGCCCACGCAATGCAGCTCGCCGCGAGCGAGCGCGGGTTTGAGCATGTTGCCGGCATCCATGGCGCCTTCTGCCTTACCGGCGCCGACCATGGTATGCAACTCATCGATGAAGAGGATGACCTGGCCTTCCTGTTTCGCGAGGTCGTTGAGCACGCCCTTGAGCCGCTCTTCGAACTCACCGCGGAATTTCGCGCCCGCGATCAGCGAGCCCATGTCGAGAGCGAGGATGCGCTTGTTCTTCAAGCCCTCGGGCACCTCGCCATTGATGATTCGCTGCGCCAGCCCCTCGACGATCGCGGTCTTGCCGACGCCCGGCTCGCCGATCAACACAGGGTTGTTCTTCGTCCGCCGCTGCAGGACCTGAATGGTGCGGCGGATCTCGTCATCGCGGCCGATGACCGGATCCAACTTGCCTGACGAGGCGCGCGCAGTCAGGTCAACGGTGTACTTCTCGAGCGCCTGCCGGCTCTCCTCCGCGTTCGGATCCGCAACCTTCTCGCCACCGCGAACATCCTCGATTGCCTTTTCGATCGCGCCCCGGACTGCGCCCGCTTCCTTCAGGATGCGAGTGAGATTGCGATCCTCGAACGCCGCGAGCACGAACAGCTCGCTCGAGATGTACTGGTCGCCCTTCTGCTGGGCGAGCTTGTCGGTGACGTTGAACAGCCTGTTGAGGTCGCTCGAGACGTGAACATCGCCCGGGGCGCCCTCGACTTTGGGCATGCGGTCCAGGGTGGCTTCCAGTTCGGAGCGCAGCTTGTTGACGTTGACTCCCGCCTTCAGGAGCAGCGGACGGACGGACCCGCCCTGACTGTCCAGTAGCGACAGCAGCACGTGTGTCGGCTCGAGAAACTGGTGGTCACGCCCGATGGCAACCGACTGCGCGTCGGCCAAGGCCTGCTGGAAGCGGCTCGTGAGCTTGTCCATCCGCATTGGGGGTCACCCTCGAAGAAAGTTCGTGTGATTGCCGCCGAAAATGGGGCCCCGCGGGCCGCGGTTCAAGCCTGAGCAGGCGCAAAAGCGCCGTAGGCGGCTTTTGCCAGTAACCCTAGTGTACGAGGCTTTCCGCCCAGGCAATCACCCCCACCCCCAGGGCGATCAGGGCCACCTGGATGAAACTGGTCCGGGCGTCGGTCCGGCGGTGCAGCGCCGGGATCAGCCCGGCGACCGCGATGTACAGGAACCCGGCTGCCGCCAGGGCCAAGGCGTAGGGCAGCGCGCCCATCGCCCGGCTGAGTCCGAAGTATGCAATCACCCCGCCCATGACGGCCGCGAGCCCCGTGGCCATGTTCAGCGCCAAGGCCCGCCGTTGAGTCATGCCCGAGTGCACGAGAAGAGCGAAGTCCCCCAGCCGGTGAGGAATCTCATGAGCCGCCACCGCAAAGGTCGTAACGAGCCCAAGCGGCTTGTCCGTGAGAAATGCGGCGGCGATGAGGATACCGTCGAGGACGTTATGGACGCTGTCGCCCACGAGGATAAGGACACCTGACGCACGATCGCGAGCGTCACCGTGGGTGTGTCCCTGGTGGCTGTGGCCCTCATGCGCGTTGCCATGGTCGTGACCGTGCACGTGCCCCCCATGCTCGTGGCCACCCCGGCTTCCATTCGTGCCGTGCGAGTGTCGCCACAGGACCAGCTTTTCGATCACAAAGAACACGCCAAGGCCCACGACGAGAGCGACCCCGATACGATGAGCCCCGTCGGCACCAACTCCTTCCATAGCCTCGGGTAGCAGTGCAAGCAGCGCCGCGCCCAGCAACGCGCCGGTCGCAAAGCTAACGAAATGAGGCAACAGTCGAACGCTGGTCTGCTGCGGCAACAGCAGAAAGACGCTCGCGAACGCCGCGCTCGCGATTCCGCCAAGCGCAGTAAACGAGATGATCCAACCGAGGAGGGGCAAGGGCTTGTACTTCTAGTTCAGTCGTTGTTGCCGGCGGCGTCAATGGTCGCCGTGCTCATCGTAGCACGCACCTACTCTCGCCAAATCAGCGCGGCCATGCGGCCACACCGGCCGTCTCGGCGATACGAATAGAACCGATCGCGATCGTCGTAGGTACAAAACTCCCCGCCTGAGACGTCGCGAATCCCAACGCGCGTCAGCCGCCGGCGTGCTAGTGCCGCCAGATCGCAAAGCCATTTTCCACGCGCGTTAGGGACAAACGCGTCGGCCGCGCCAGCGTCCCCGCCGAGGAACGCCTCCCGAACCTCGCCACCCACCTCGAAATGCCTCGGCCCGATTCCCGGCCCCAACCACGCGGACAGCTTCGAAGGTTCGGCGCCGAGCCGACGCATTTCGGAAACCGTATTTTCCAACACACCGCCCGCCAGTCCTCGCCAGCCGGCGTGCGCCGCACCAACCACGGCGCCGTCATGACTCGCGAACAGCACGGGAATGCAGTCAGCCACCAGGATCGCGCACGCCACACTGGCATCGCGGGTCACCGCGGCATCGGCGACGGGCGCATCGGCGGCCCCGGTCGCCCCACCAACCACCGGCGCACGCGCCGGGTCGCCGATCTCGACGACCGAGGTGCCGTGAACTTGTTGGAGCCAAACGGGCTCTTCCCGCAGACCTACGCGATTGCGCACGCGCTGGCGATTCTCCGCGACGGCGTCGGCAGAATCCTCAACGTGACTACCGAGATTCAGCGACTCGAACGGCGCGACGCTAACGCCCCCACCCCGAAGCGTGAACACGGCTCGAACCGGACCAGACCCCCAAGTGGGTCCAATGGTCGTGACATCACTCACGGTCGCCGCTCTCGGCTTGGTCCTTCTCCATCACGGCGATCAGCCGCGCCATGTCCTTCGGAATGGGTGCCTCCCACTCGACCTCCTTCCCAGTCACGGGATGCGCGAGTTTGAGGTGCGCGGCGTGGAGCGCCTGCCGCTTGAACTCTCCCAATGCAGCGAGCAGAGCCGGACTGGCACCCGCGGGTAGCCGCCGCCGGCCACCGTAGACCGGGTCACCCACCACGGGAAAGCCAACGTGAGCCAGATGAACACGGATCTGGTGGGTACGCCCCGTCTCGAGCTGGGCGCGAATCAGCGTATGGCCGCGAAACCGTTTGATCACGCGATAGTGCGTAACAGCAGGTCGGCCGTCCGACCGCACAGCCATCTTGGTTCTCTGGCTGCGATGGCGGCCGATCGGCTCGTCAACGGTTCCACCACCAGTCATGACGCCCGTACATAGGGCGAAGTAGTGCCTTTCGATCTCCCGCTCGGCCAGTGCCGACACCAGCGCGGTGTGAACCTCTGGGGTCCGGGCCACGACCAGCAGCCCACTGGTGTCCTTGTCGAGCCGATGAACGAGCCCCGCGCGCGGCACCACCGCGAGCTGCTGGTCCAACGCGAGTAGTGCGTTCTGAAGGGTGCGCCCCGGATTGCCGGCACCCGGATGCACCACCAGGCCAGCCGGCTTGTTGACGACGAATAAAGCCCGGTCCTTGAAGACGATATCCACGGGCAGCGCTTCCGGGGCGACCCGGTCATCGGCGGGTAATTGGGCCTGAATTCGCACCCGCTCGCCCCCTAGCACCTTGTCGCGGCCCTTCGGGCGGCGGCCATCGACCTCGACGTCGCCGGCCTCGATCCAGCTCTGTAGCCGGGCGCGCGAATACTGCGGCAGGGCCTTCGCCAGGGCCTGGTCGAGGCGCAAGCCCACCAGCTCCGGGCCCAGATTCAGCTCGTGGGTACGGAACTCCGCGCCCGCAGCGGCAGTCGGAAGTCGAGCCGTCGGATTCGATATACTTCCTGCAACTACTCGGCGCGACGCCAACGAAAGGCCCTCATTTAATGTCCTGGTCTGCCCCTGTGCGCACCGGCGTGATCGCGCTGTGCCTGATTCTGTTCGCCGTCACAGGCTGCCGCAGTCATCGGCAGGATTTGACTAAATCGAGCCCCGAGCTGCTCTACAAGCGCGCGAAACAGGCGCTCAGCAGCTACGACTACAACACGGCGATCAAGACGTACGAGAACCTGACCGCTCGCTTTCCGTTCACGGACCAGGCCCGTCAGGCACGCCTTGACCTGATCTACGCATACTACCGCGCCGGGGAGAACGAGTCCGCGATCGATGCGGCCGAAACCTTCGTCCGGGAGAATCCAACCCACCCCCGTGTGGACTACGCGTGGTACGTGAAGGGGCTCGTCGACTTCGAACGCCAGCCCAACCTGCTCGAGCGCTGGTTCCACGCGGATCTGACCCAGCGGCCGCCGAGTAACGCGAAGAAGGCCTTTACCGCATTCCGGACGGTGGTGGAGCAGTACCCGAAGAGTGAGTACGCGCACGACTCACTGCAGCGGATGATCTATCTGCGCAACCGTCTCGCCGACTACGAGGTTCACGTCGCCCGGTACTATCTGAACCGCGGCGCTTTCGTGGCCGCATCCCAACGGGCAAAGGGCGAGATCGAGCAGTTCGACGGCGCGCCCGCCACGCGGGAAGCGCTGCAGATCATGATCCAGTGTTATGACCGGTTGAATCTGAAGCCGCTGGCCGACCAGACCCGCCAGGTTTACGCCGCTAACTATTCCGGTGACGTGAAGCGCTCGGAGGCGGACATCCACCGCAAGTGGTGGAAGTTCTGGTAGCCGGCCCGCAAGCCCGAGCCCGCGCGTAATCCTGGCGCTGGGCGGACATCGCCCCCCCTGCGGTGCGCGGGCCAATGACCTGCCCTGGCGCCGATACCCGTTGGTCCCCTAGCGCCGGTACCCGTTGGTCACCGGGTAACGCCAGTCGCGGCCGAAGGCCCGACGGCTGACGCGAACGCCGGGCGGGGCCTGGCGGCGCTTGTACTCATTGCGCTTCACCATATCCAGTACGCGCGCGACGGTGGCCCGATCGAAGCCCCGAGCCTCGATCTCATCCACCGTCAGATCCTCTTCGATGAATGCCTCTAGGATCGCATCGAGCACCTCGTACGGCGGCAGCGAATCCGAGTCCTTCTGATCCGGGCGCAACTCGGCCGACGGCGGTCGGTCGATCACCCGCTGCGGAATCGCAGGCCCCAGGGAATTGCGGTAGGCGGACAGCCGGTAGACCAGTTGCTTGCTGCAGTCCTTGATGGGTGCGAACCCGCCCGCCATGTCTCCATACAAGGTCGCGTAGCCGACGGCCATCTCGCTCTTATTGCCGGTGGTGAGCAGCATCCGGCCGGTCTTGTTCGAAATGCCCATCAGCAGCAGCATGCGACACCGCGACTGGATGTTCTCCTCCGTCGCATCCGGCCGCCGTCCGGCGAACTCGTCCTTCAGCGTCGCCAGGGTTGCTTCGAACATCCCCTCGATCGACAGGATGGTGTACTTCACCCCGAGAGTGCGGGCCTCCTCTTCGGCGTCCTGCACGCTCATCGAAGCCGTATAACGTGACGGCATCATCACGGCGTGGACGCGATCGGCGCCCAGGGCATCCACCGCGATCGCCAGAGTCAGCGCGGAGTCAACGCCACCCGACAGCCCCATGACGACGCCGGGGAAACCATGTTTGGTCACGTAATCGCGCACGCCCAGGACGAGCGCCGAGTAGATGCTCGCCTCATCGCTCAGCTCGGCAGCTATGGGTCCGGGCTTCGGGACGATCTTGCGCCCCTGCCGTTCGAATTCGGTCGTGTAGATACCGGCCTGGAAGGGCGGCGCCCGGAAAACGACCTCGCCCTGGGCATCCATCGTGAACGAGTTACCGTCAAACACCAACTCGTCCTGACCGCCGAAAAGATTGACGTATGCGACCGGCAGCCCGACATCCAACACACGCTTGCGCACGACCGACTCGCGTTCGCGCTGCTTGTGAATCTCGAAGGGTGACGCATTGATCACGACCAGCAGTTCGGCGCCGCCCCCGCGGGCAAGCTGTGCGGGCTCCGGCTCCCAGATGTCCTCGCAGACGAGGAGCCCGACCCGGAATCCCTTGATCGTGGCAATCGTCGGCTGTGCGCCGGGTTGGAAGTATCGCTTCTCGTCGAAGACCTTGTAGTTGGGCAGCTCGGCCTTGCGATGGATCGCCACGGTCTGACCGTCCGCGATCAGGGCCGCCGAGTTGTAGATCCCGGCGCGGGTGTACTCCGGGAACCCGATCATCACGTGCGGACCCCGCACCTCCGCACGAACCCGCCCCAGCGCCGACTCGATCTGCAACCGGAACCCGCGGTGGAACAGCAGGTCCTCCGGCGGGTAGCCGGACAGGGTCAGCTCCGGAAACAACACCAGGTCGGCCGCCTGATCGGTATGGGCGCGACGCGCGGTCGTGATGACGTGATTGGCGTTGCCGTGCACGTCCCCGACCAGCAGGTCGAGTTGCGCGAGAGCGATGCGGAGTGAGTCGGTCACGTCCTAGCGGTGCTTGCGCGCCGGAGGCTTCTTTCCCGGCGCCTTCTTTGCGGGGGCTTTCGCCGGCTTATTGTGCGCCTTTGGAGTCTTCTTGGCCGCCTTTCTGACCGTCTTCTTGGCCGGCTTTGTTGCCGCCGTCTTCCGCGCCGCCCGTCTTTCCTCTCTGGCGTCCTCAGCTTCCTCCTTGCGCGCTTCGGCAGCGATTGCTGCACGCTTCGCCGCCACATCGGCCCGGCGCTTGCGGAGCAGCTCGTTCATGGCTGAACCCAACTCGGCAGGCGATTTCACCGTGCGCACGCCCGCCTTTTCGAACGCGCCATACTTATCGGCCGCCGTCCCCTTGCCGCCGGCGACGATGGCGCCAGCGTGGCCCATTCGCTTGCCCGCAGGCGCCGTGACGCCTGCGATGTACGCCACGACCGGCTTGGTGACGTACTTGTGGATGAAATCCGCAGCCGCCTCCTCATCACTCCCGCCGATCTCACCCACGAGAATGATGCCTTCGGTGCCGGGATCGCGCTCGAACAACTCGAGCACGTCGATGAAGTTCATGCCGCGAACCGGGTCACCGCCGATGCCCACGCAGGTGCTTTGACCCAAGCCGATGTTCGTCGTCTGAAAGACGGCCTCATAGGTCAACGTGCCGGAGCGCGAGACGATGCCGACTGAGCCCTTCTTGTGGATGAAGCCCGGCATGATGCCGATCTTGCACTCTTCCGGGGTGATCACTCCGGGACAGTTGGGACCGACGAGCCGCGTGCCACTGCCGGCCAGCACTGACTTGACGCGCACCATGTCATTCACCGGCACGCCTTCAGTGATACACACGACGAGTTCGATGCCAGCATCGGCTGCTTCGAGGATCGAGTCGGCGGCACCCGCGGCGGGCACGTAGATCATGCTGGCTGTTGCGCCCGTCTCACGAACGGCTTCCTGCACGGTATCGAATACGGGTTGCCCCAGGTGAGTCTGCCCACCTCGCCCAGGCGTGACGCCTCCGACCAACTTGGTGCCGTACGCCAACGCCTGCTCAGAGTGGAATGTGCCCTGCTTACCGGTGAAGCCCTGGCAGATGACCTTCGTGTTTCGGTTAATCAAAATGCTCATGGTACTTATCAGCCTTGCTTCGCCAGCGACACGACCTTGCGGGCAGCGTCTGTCAGATCCTTCGCGGCCGTAATCTTCAAGCCGCTCTTCGCGAGAATCTCGCGCGCCTTGTCCGCATTGGTGCCCTCGAGCCTGACTACGACAGGAATCTTCACTCCGACGTTCTGCACTGCATTGATCACGCCATCCGCGATCAGATCGCAGCGGACGATCCCGCCGAAGATGTTGACCAACACCGCGCTGACCTTCGGATTGGACAGGATCAGTTGGAAGGCCGCCGTGACACGCTCGCTCGTAGCGCCGCCGCCGACGTCGAGGAAGTTCGCAGGCTGGCCCCCGTGCAGCTTGATCAGGTCCATGGTCGCCATGGCAAGGCCAGCGCCATTGACCATGCAAGCAATGTCCCCATCCAGCGAGACGTAGTTGAGATCGTGCTCGCTCGCCCGCCGCTCCATCGGGTCTTCCTGATTCGGGTCGCGCAGCTTCGCCAGGTCCGGGTGCCGGAACACAGCGTTCGCGTCCAGGTTGATCTTCGCGTCCAGCGCGACGAGCGAACCGCCAGTGGCCACGATGAGAGGATTGACCTCTACCAGGCTCGCGTCTTTCTCCATGTAGAGCTTGTAAAGAGCGCTCGCGATCGACTGGAACTCCGCCACCTGGGAGCCCTTGAGACCGAGCCCGAACGCCACCTGGCGGCACTGGTAAGGTTGCAAGCCTGCGGACGGGTGGATGTTTACGGTCAGGATCTTCTCGGGAGTCTTCGCGGCCACTTCCTCGATGTCCATGCCGCCCGCCGCCGAAGCGATCAAAGCGATGCGGCCCTTCTCGCGATTCAGGGTCAGCGAGAGGTAGATCTCACGCTCGATCTGCGATCCGGATTCGACGTACACGTGCTCGACGGGCAGCCCTTCCGGTCCCGTCTGCTTGGTCACGAGACGCTCGCCCAGCATGCCCGAAGCGGCCGAGCGCACCGTCTCGAGGTCGCGCGCAACCTTGACGCCGCCCACCTTGCCCCGACCGCCGGCATGCACCTGGGCCTTGACGACCCATACTGGGCCACCTAGTGCCTCGGCCGCGGCAACGGCTTCGTCGGCAGTGGCGGCCACACGACCTGCGGGAACGGCGATTCCGTAGCTCCGAAAGACGTCCTTAGCTTGATATTCGTGGAGATTCATCGACACCTTTCCCAGAGCGTAAAACGACCATTTTCCCGGAAACCGCCTCCGCTCGCCAGCAATGACGGTCGCAAGTCTTGCACGGCCAAGGAACATCCAGCACGCTGCCCGAGGCAAATCGGGCGCCGGCGGACGAGGGAAATGCGGTGAACGCGCTGATTTTCGGATCCACAGGTCAATTGGGGACGGCGCTGCGACTGTCCGCGCCCCCGACTGCGACGGTAGCGGCACTGGATCGGACCAGCTGCGATATCTGTGACCGATCTCGTTTACAGGATTCGATTGCGCGGGCGCAGCCGCAGATCATCTTCAACGCGGTCGCGTACACGGCGGTAGACAAGGCCGAAAAAGAGCCCGAGGTCGCCCAGCTGGTCAATGCTACCGCAGTCGGCTGGCTTGCCGAGGCGGCGCAGGCTGTGAATGCTCGCTTGATTCATGTCTCGACCGACTTCGTGTTCGACGGTGAATCCAGCTCGCCGTACCGGCCCGAGGACCCGACGAATCCCCTGAGCGTGTATGGCCGCACGAAGCGGGAGGGAGAACTGGCTGCCGCCCTCAACCCGGACACCCTGATCGTCCGGACCGCCTGGGTCCATTCGCCCATCGGGAGCAATTTCGTCCTCACGATGTTGCGGCTGATGAGTGAGCGTTCGGAACTGCGTGTCGTCGCCGATCAGATCGGCACACCGACGGCGGTCACGGGCTTGGCAGCGGCTTTGTGGACACTGGCACTACGCACCACCCGAGGAATCTGTCACTACACCGATAGCGGTGTCGCCAGTTGGTACGACTTCGCCGTCGCCATCCAGGAGGAAGCCCTGCAACTGGGCCTGCTCCGCAGGTCGGTGAGCGTGCGCCCCATCACGACAGCCGACTACCCCACGCCGGCGCGACGGCCGCGGTTCAGCGTGCTGGACAACCGAAGCAGCTGGGATGTGCTCGGATCACCGGCCGTTCACTGGCGCGACGGCCTGCGACAAACGCTGAAGGAGCGCAAGCGGCTGGTGTAGTCCAACGAGGGGATGCGATGTCGGTCGCTGTTCGGACGTAGGCGGAATGCTACAGTCCCCGCCGGCCGCGTGCCGTAGGTCACAGCGCCGCCAATCCTGACTCTCCCGGGGACCCAAGCGCCACATGCCGGCTACCGCTGCATCCACGCCGTCAGCGCCCAGCGACCTTGCCTGGCGCGTAGTCGGGTTGCTGAGCCTCTACCGACTGCTGGTGCCCGTCGTTCTAGCGGGAATGCAGTGGTTCGGCAGCGCGCAGTGGACGGCCACCGCCACCCAACCAGCCCTCTACACTTCGGCCTGCATCGGCTACTTCACTGCCGCGGTTCTACTGGTCATCGCACGCCGGCTACACTGGTCCAGCCTGCGAATCATTGCGCTGGTGAATTCGAGCGTCGACGCTGTATGTGTCGCCATTATTCTCTACGCGAGCGGCGGAGTGGGCAGTGGGCTGGGAATCCTGCTCGTGCTGCCGGTGCTGGCGATGGCCATGCTGGCGGATCATCTCGATGCTTTGCTGATTGCTTCCGTCGCGGCCCTTGCCATTCTCGTACAGCAGATCTTCGTTGGGCTCGCTGACGCCGCCCCGGCGACCGACTACACGACAGCGGGGTTCATCGGACTGGTCCTCTTCGGCATGGCCCTCCTGGCGTGGCCCATCGCCAACCGCCTACGCGAGAGCGAAGCCCTCGTGCGGCGCCAGGAGGTCGACCTTGCCAACATGGCGCAGCTTTCCCAATACATCGTTCAGCACCTGCGCGAAAGCCTCCTCGTCGTCGACCCGCGCGATCGGATCCGCCTGATCAACGAATCGGCCGCGCAGATGCTGGGCGATTCCAGCGCCTATCCGGACGCCCTGCTCGGAGAAGCCTCTGCGCGTCTGCTGTACCTGCTGGAGACCTGGCGCCAGGGGACGCACCTCACCGGAACCCTGCCATCGGCCGACCAGACCTTCGTGGGCGCCGACGGCGCGCGCGTGATCAGGGCGCACTTCGCGCCATTGGGCTCCGACACCCCCGCGCCGGTCCTGATCTTCCTCGAAGACACGAGCCTCCTGGCCGAGAAGATTCAGCAGACGAAGCTGGCCGCCCTGGGCCGGCTGAGCGCCAGCATCGCGCACGAGATACGCAATCCGGTCGGCGCGATGAGCCACGCCGGGCAACTGCTGGCAGAATCGCCGGTCATGGGACCCGAGGAACGGCGCTTGACCGATATAATCCGCAACAATTCCGAGCGCGTGAGTTCTATCATCAATAACGTGCTGCGACTCTCCAAGCGTGAGGAAACCCACCTCGAGCGTCTCGACCTGCAGGAATGGATCCGTGAGTTCCGCGAGGAGTTCGCGGAAACGATGCAATGCGATCCCGCCCTGCTGCGCACACTCGCGCCCTCGCAGGACGTCGAGGTTCGGGCTGATTCGAGCCAGTTGCGCCAGATCGTGTGGAATCTGTGCGAAAACGTGTTCAAGCACGGGGGTGGACCCGACCATCGGCAGGTCGAGGTCGAGATCCACAGCGGCAGACTCACTCCCAGCGCGAGGCCGTTTCTCGAAATCATGGATCGCGGGCCGGGTGTTCCGCCCGAGCATGCCGAGCGGATTTTCGAGCCTTTCTTCAGCGGTCGCCGCGGCGGCACCGGTCTCGGACTCTTTCTTGCACGGGAGCTGGCTCAAACCAATGGCGCAACGCTTCTCTACGAACCGCGCACCGGCGGCGGAAGCATCTTCCGGCTGGTGTTCGCCGACCCACGCCGCTGGGAGGTAACCCCGAAATGAGCGCCTCGGCCGAGGCCATTCGCCGCACGGCGAGCCGCCCGATCGTGCTCATCGTGGATGATGAGCCCGATCTTCTCGAGCTGGTCAGTCTGACGCTGAACCGCATGAACCTCGAGACGCGGACCGCGCCCGATGTTGCGACGGCACGCCGGCTCCTGAAGACCGAGCACTTCGATCTTTGCCTGACGGATCTGCGTCTGCCCGACGGCGACGGGCTAGATCTCGTGGCGTGGATACAGGAGAACCACTCTAGCGTGCCCGTCGCAGTCATCACCGCACACGGCAACGTGGAGTCGGCGGTCCGCGCGCTGAAGCTGGGAGCGTTTGACTTCGTGTCGAAGCCCCTGGATCTGGGGGTGCTTCGCAAGCTGGTAGGGAGCGCGATCCGCCTCGGCACGCGCGCAGATGGCACGCCAACGATGGGCACCCAGGGACCTAGACTCATCGGCCGTTCGGGAGTTATGCAGCAATTGCGCGACATGATCGCGCGTGTTGCTCGCAGCCAAGCACCCGTACACATCTTTGGCGAGTCCGGCACGGGCAAGGAACTCGTCGCGCGACTCGTTCATGAAAGCGGGCCCCGCGGCGAAGGCCCCTTCGTTGCGGTCAACTGCGGCGCAATTCCGACGGAGTTGATGGAAAGCGAACTCTTCGGACACAAGCGCGGCAGCTTTACAGGCGCAGTCGCGGACAAGAAAGGGCTCGTTCAAACCGCCGAAGGGGGCACGCTCTTTCTCGACGAGGTCGCCGACCTGCCCCTGCACATGCAAGTCAAACTGCTGCGGGTCGTTCAGGAAAAAACCGTACGTCCCATTGGGGAGGCTCGCGAGGAGGCCGTGGACGTCCGAATTCTTTCCGCGACTCACAAAACCCTGGCGGAGCTCGTCGAGCAGGGCCGGTTTCGGGAAGACCTTTTCTACCGGATCAACGTCATCGAGATGCGAGTACCGCCGCTGCGGGAGCGTCCCCAGGACATCCCGGAGATTGCAGACGTCGTCCTGGCTCGATTGGGCCGGCGCATGGGCGTCGAGGCCGCCGTACTCGGCGAGGACGCGTTACGAATGCTCCAGTCCTATCCATTCCCAGGCAATGTGCGGGAGTTGGAAAATGTCCTGGAGAGGGCGCTCACCCTATGTGCCGCTGGCTCCATCTCGACCGAGCACATCAAGCTTCGCGCGACGCCTCGGATCGCACTCGAGCCGCCAGCCGGCGCAGTCGAGTCGGCACCCGCCCTGGCGGGCTCGCCCACCGCGACCGGGGCGCTCGGCGAGCAACTCGAGGATATCGAGCGCAATGCCATCGTGAAGGCGCTGGAGCAGACGCGCTACAACAAAACCGCCGCCGCCAAGCTGCTCGGCATGAGCTTCCGCGCGCTACGCTACCGGATCAAGAAGCTCGGAATCGAGTGACTCCTCAAGTCGGGAACCGCGCATGACGCAGGCGAGTTGCAGATCGTGCGAGGCCGGCTCCGTGCGCTATATTGGAGCTCTGCCTGATGTCCACTGGTTTGCGGGGAGACGCCTCGCCGATGCACTACCCGGCGGGGGATTGTGGCGGTGCAAGTGCTGTGGGTTCGCATTTCGTCACCCCCTGTTGCCCCTCGAGCGCTACGAAGAACTCTATAGACAGGGTGGCCTGGGTGTGTGGGATGGGCACGAGCATCGCGAAGACTTCCGGCTCATTCGCGACTACCTCGCTCCTTCTCAGGGCCAGAGTCTAGATGTGCTGGACATAGGCTGCTACACGGGTGACCTGTTAACTTCGTTGCCGCGCTCCTTCCGCATCTTCGGCGTCGAAGCCAATGCGGAAGCCGCCAAACGCGCGACCGCACGAGGTGTGTCGATCGTCGCGGAAACTGTCGAGGCGTTCTCTGGCACGGACCGGAAATTCGACGTGATCACGGCGTGCGATGTAATCGAGCACGTCCCCCGACCTCTGGAATTCCTCGCAATTTTGGGAAGCCACGTCAGACCCGGAGGGCGCGTGATCGTTACGACTGGAGACTGCGACGCGTGGTTGTGGCGGCTGGTCGGGGCGGGATACTGGTATTGCTACTTTGCAGAGCACATCAGCTTCGTCGGCAGCCGTTGGGTCAGCGACATGCCCACGAGGGCAGGCCTGCGCCTGACGAGCCTGACACACTTCAATTCTCTCGGCGGGCGTATCGGCGTTGCGCGGCTGGCTGCCACGGCACTCGCGCGTTGGGCTCCGAGTCTGTTTCGAGTAGTGCGCCGCTCTCTGCTACCGGCTTCGGATGCGGATGAGGTTCCTCCGGGGAGAGGTGCCAGCCGGGATCACCTGTTTGGTGTCTTCGAGACGGTGCGGTCGTCTGGATGAGGGCCTCCGCGCTGGCTAGCGCGCGCGTAGATCGCGTCCATCTGCAGCAACTCCCCGCTGCTGCGATCAAAGAATCCGTCGGCCAGCGACACCAGCTCGAATCCGGCCGCGCCGATCCGGGCGTCCATCTCCCGAAACAACGTCTGACCGGCATACACTTCGAGCAGTGACAGCTCAACCTCGATGAGGTCGACTCTGTCGAGGCAATTCATGGCGCCCAGCACCCGATCCTCGTAGCCCTGAGTGTCGATCTTCAACAGCGTGCGCCCCTCCGGAGCCTGCTGCAGGACCTGGGGCAGCGTGGTCGTGCGGACCTCGACGCTCCCTACGGTCTTCGAGAGCGGTTCGGCATCCAGATGACGCCGGGCCATGGTGAGGATCGAAGAGCTTTCCGAATTGCCGGCCACATGCAGGGTTGCCGACCCGGCCGTCTCGCCCACGGCCAGGTCGAAAACCTTCCACTTCGAATCGGCGCTGGCCCGCGTTCGCAGCCTTTTTAGAGCCGGCGGCAACGGCTCATACGAGTGAATCCAGCCGCGAAACCCCAGCTCACGCAGCCGGCGGCCGTACTGGCCCTCGTTCGCACCGATGTCGATCACAACCTCGATGTTGCGCGCTGCGATGAGCCTGATCCGGCGCAAGTCGCGACCGGAGGGATTGCGCACGAGTTCGAGGCCTGCGTGACGCAGCAATCGGTTGACCTGCAAGCCCAATTGAATCAGCAGTGACATGATTGCATGCGCTTCCGAGTTTCAGGTTGACCTGTCGATGGGCACTGACGCCCGGCCCGTGAGGACCTTTCCGAGCCAGCTTTTGACGACCGGCTCGACAAGCGTCAGCGCGCGAAACAAGGCGAGGTCGATCGGTCCCAAAGTCCGCGCGGCCAGCGCTAGCCGCAACGCGCGGTATTTTCCGTCGAGGCGCTGTCCGGATACTCCGGAGACACCGAACATGCAAAGCGGCTCGGGCAGGAAGCGGATTGCGACCTCAGGGTCGCATCTGAGCAGGACGTTCACGTACTGGTCTGCCTGAACCTTGAGCCGGCTGTACAAGCGGTAGCGTTCAAACAGGCTGCGTCGGTACACGACACCCTGCTGACACCAATTGAGAAAGTGCAACAGCAGCCGCGAGCGCTTCGGCCGGTAGATCCGCCCGGTCGACAGCACGACAGGCGCCACGAAAACATCCGCGTCGCTGTTTGTCAGGAGGTCCGCAAGAATCGCCGCACCGTCGAGAGGGTAGTCGTCGTCGCCCATGAACCAGACGAACTCGCCCCGCGCGTCCCGCAACCCGCTGTTGTAGGCCGCGTACACACCCCGTCGCCGATCCTCGACATAGTGAAGGCCCGCATCGCTGCCAGCCTCTGGCGCCGGCGTCACGACAATCGTCTCCACGTTCAGCCCGGGCAGCAGAGAGCGCACCCGCTCGCCCAGCAACCGCGCGGTCGTCACCCGGTTCAGGGTTGGGATGATCAAGGACAGATGCACTGAATTCCCGGTATTGACGGACGCTGCGCGCATTCTAAAGGTGCCTGTCCAGGTTGCGGGCCGCAACACCGATTAGCGATAGCGCACCAAGTGCATACACGAGACGCCCAACCGCCGCACCCTGCGTGCCGTACCGGGGAATGAGGAAGATCATGAGGACCAGTGCCGCCAGCATCGAGACTGTCATGATCAACGATGCGGACTTCGACCTCCCCAACGCGAGAAGCAGATAGTAGGCAGCAACATTGACCGACAGCACCAGGAACCCGACCACGAGGAGCACCAGGGTCCACTCGTGCTCGACATCGAACCCTGTGCCGCCGACCGCCTGCAGAAGCGGGCGCCGCGCAAGGACGATCGACACGGCAAGGCACGCTGCCGTTGCGATGATGACATACAGATACCGCCGATAGGTGCGGGAAATCTCTCCGCGCGCCGCGTAGCCGCCCGCGCTCAGGCGGCTGAACGCCGGCAGGCAGAAAGCGAACAAGCTGCTGGGAATATAGTGAACGAGTTGGGCAATCTGCACATCGACGTTGAATCGCCCGGCAACCGCAGTCCCCAGCACTCGGCCGACGATGATCCGGTCCGCGCTTCCATAAGCCACGCCGGCGATGGCGGCCAGCCACATCCAGCTCCCGAAACGCACCACCGCTCGCATGGCGGTCGCACCGGGCACGACGAAAATTCGCATCCCAGGGATCACGTTGCGCAGCGCTGCGGCACGTACCAGGGCGAAGAGAGCGCACACCACGCACTGCGCGGCAATGACGGCCAGAACGTCACCAGTCCTCCACGCAAGCACGATTACGCCGACAGCCAACGCCATACGCGCGCCAAATTCTAACAATGCTTGACGCCGAAAGCGCTCACATCCGCGGATTCCGGCGGCAATCACGGCATCGATCTGTTGAATGCCGATCGCCAGTACGGCCATGAGGAGGGCGCTACCGGCATATGACACAGGTGCGATGCCGAACACCAATCGCACGAGCGGCTCCCTGAAGCAGGCGGCGGCGAGCAACAACACTGCATTCATCGCCACGACGGTGATCAGGGAGGCGGTCATCACTCGCGCAGCTTGCAGAACATCTCCGGATCGGCCGCGCGCCTCGGAGACGAACTTGGTGGTCGTCGCAGCGATCGCTGGATTGATGGCAGTAACGAGACCCGAGGCCGCCAGCGCGATGACCATCACGCCATAGTCCTCAGGGCTCAACACCCTAACAAGCCCTGCCGTGAGAATAAGCGTCGACATCGGCGCAGCGGCCGCATCCAAAGCGCTCCATAGGGCGCGCACAGTTGCGGTCTGCTCCCCTTTTGGCGCCGCCGCCGGCATCAAGGGAGACTCACGTACATCGGCAACCTCAGCATCTGGAGCCTGCCTCATCAGTGGCTTCCGGAATGCGTCAGGGCACTCAACGGCGGCGCGTCCCAGTACCCCTTAGTCATGCTCAGGCGCCGGCGCAGCGCATTCGGAAGGACGAGGAAGTGCCGGCCCAACCGATATCCAATGTATTTTGCCGCGTTCCGCACCAACGCCTCGGGCAAACATCCCGGAGCCGCTTTCGCGATATACCGTAGCTCGGAGCGCACGTAACGCGTCCCGTGTCCCTTGGGTTCGCCCAATCGGCCCAGGAGCTCCGGCGACTGTGCATGGAAGACGCCATAGTCAAAGTAGCGCTGCATTTCCTGCGCTATGGAATAGTCGTGCGAGTGCCTGACCAGGGCGCCTGCGCAATAGTTGACGCCCCATCCTGCGACCAGCATGTTTAACGCGAGGTACGCGTCCTCTCCCAAGATGAATCGACTCGGGAAACCGCCACACTCCGTGAGCGCAGCGATTCGATACGCCGCAAAGGAATTCGACAAATGTGCGGTCCGGATTCCATACCGGGGAACGTCCGCAAGTGTGCGCGGCTCGTCCTGGTCTGGATATAGGAACGACGCGCTGTGTGCCCCAAATGGCCCCGAATCACGATGCGGCAGCTGTCTTCCGTAGGCGGCCCCGACTCGTGGATCCTTGAACGCACTCAACAAGGCCGTCAGAGACTCGGGGCCCTCGATTACCGCATCGTGTGTGAGGAAGATCACGAATCGCTTGCCCGCACAGAACCGCTCGACAGCGTCTTGGCGGGTGCGTCCGTGATTGAAGGTACTCGGGTCGATGTGCTGCAGCTCGAATCCGCAGTCTGCCGCGACTGCGTCACTCCCGTCACTCGATGTCGAGTCGACGACCGCGACCATCTGCGGAGAGGGTACGCACCGACTCAGGGCTGCCGCCGCCTCACGCCACCGCGCGCCGCCGTTGCGGACGGGCACGATGATGCGCGTCTCGTAGCGAAGTGTCGTTTGCAGCTCCATGAGACCCATGGTACTCAGAGGGCGCCCGCCAAATCCATGACGCGGTGAGGAAAACCCGGGGAAACCCGGCTCGTAGCGTGATGTGACACATGGTCATTTTCATGCGGATCGGCTACGGTCGCGACATGCAACCCGACCTGGAAGTGCAGTCCTTCGTCGCAGGAGGCGCCGGCCCCCGCAAGGAAATCGAGCCTTCAGCACATGAATTGGAGCGCGTCCTGTCTGTCACGCAGCGGGTCGCCGTATTGATCCCGTGCTTCAACGAAGCAGCCGCGATCGGCACTGTCGTCGGGGGCTTCCGTGCCGCCCTGCCGGCGGCCGAGATCTACGTTTACGACAACAATTCCACGGACCAGACGGGCAGCATCGCCGCCGCCGCGGGGGCGACCGTGAGGAAGGAGACTCTGCAGGGTAAGGGTAATGTCGTGCGGCGGATGTTCGCCGACATCGAAGCGGACATTTACGTGATGGTGGACGGCGACTCGACGTATGACCCGAGCTCTGCGGCGGCCATGATCAGGCTGCTGCTGAGCGAAAGGCTGGACATGGTCGTCGGCACCCGGATCGCCACGGAGGACTCGGCCTATCGGCATGGTCACGTCCTCGGGAATCAGCTGTTGACCAGAGCCGTGAGTCACCTATTCGGCAGCCGGTTCTCCGACATGTTGTCCGGCTATCGCGTGTTCTCACGGCGTTTCGTGAAGTCGTTTCCGGCCATGTCGAGTGGCTTCGAGACCGAGACCGAGCTTACGATTCATGCCCTCGAGCTGTCCCTCCCGGTCGCTGAAGTCCCAACGCGGTATGGCGGCCGGGTTGCGGGTTCGGCAAGCAAGCTGCAGACGTACGCCGACGGATTGCGGATCCTGCGTCTGATCGTCGTGTTGTACAAGAACGAGCGCCCCCTGCGCTTCTTCTCGGGCATCGCCGCGGCGCTGAGCGCAATAGCGCTCTTCCTCGGCATGCCGATCGTCCTGACATTCATCGAGACTGGTCTGGTACCGCGACAGCCAACGGCAATCCTGGCCACCGGGCTCGTTCTCCTATCCGCCCTCAGCTTCGTCACGGGCCTGATCCTCGATACGGTGACCCGCGGTCGTCGCGAAATGCGGCGCCTCGCGTATCTGTCGCTCAAGCCCCCACCCTAGTCACTAGGTGCGGTCACCGCCGCGGGGCGACGCGAGGGGACGCGCTGACCGGGTCCTCACGCCTTTTCGACGTGGAAGTGGATGCCCTTGGCTCCTGTTGGAATGTTCCGTAGAAGAGTCGATTCATAGTAAGCGGCACGGTTAGCCAGTCCCGCAAGTCGGCTCGCGAGAGAGCGTTTGGTCAACGCAGCGGCTTGGCCACGGTAGAAGGGGTTCTCTTGCCCTCTCCAGAAACTCTCGAGCTTCGGGCCGAGAACCGGTAGTTTGAAACCGGCAAAGAATGCCGCGTCCAGGCTGGCACCGATCAAGTGATAGCTGTACGCCATCCTGACGACGCGAAAGCGAGAGGAGAAGGTATCGAGCAGCTCGCGCCGCGTGTAGGCGTGATGATGATCCTTCGTATCCCGGTAGATATCGCGGTCAAAGAGCCGGAACAATGCATGGGGACCCGGGCCGCCTTCCGCTGGTACAAACCCTATGAATGCACCGCCTCTTCGCAACACGCGGTGAATCTCCGCGAGCGACGCCTCGATACTCGTGACGTGCTCCAGCACATCGCACGAAATGACGACGTCGTAGGTTTCTGCAGCAAAAGGTAGCGGCGCGTCCGGGGCGACGTGATGGAATTCGAAGTCGACGGGGGAACGAGCCGCGCGAACGTCGACTCCTACCAGGTGTGCCTGCGGTCTGACAGATCGAACCAGGTTCAGGTGTTTACCTTCACCCGCCCCGTAGTCGAGCACCGCGGGCGCCGCCAACGTCGGCAAGCGTTCCACGAGCCAGCGCGCCTTCAAACCCGGCAGATCGCGGCTATGCGGGTCTGGTGCGAAGTCGCCGTAAACCCAGCTGTCAGGGTTGGTTGTCACGTACCGGCCTCAGTCTCACCTGGAACGCTCCACTCAAGCACGGTGTCCTCACAGGCGCGCTTTCCGACGTGCGCTGCGTCACACTATGATGTCGATTCCGTCGGCGTTATGTCGGGCGACAAGGTAGCTGAAATCCGGTCGCGAATGAACGGTCCGTGGACAATGCGGCGCACCTCGTCACATCGGGCAGCCCGGATTGCCCCCGCCGCGAGTCAGCTTGGACGTGCACCGCGTCACGTTCACTCTTTGCGCGGAGCCGACATAATATCCATTGAGATGCGAACGGAAGTCCGCGCCCGTCACAGGAGCGTCAATCAGTGCTGAGTAATTCGCCGGTCGTGCGCAGCATGGGAGCACGCACCCTGTTCCTGCTGACCGCGGCCATGACGGTCATCATCCTGCTGGGTATCCGCGAGCTACGGGGCAGCTCCACGCCAATCAGCCTCACCCCCATCTTCGTTTTCCTTTTTGCCTTCGACGACTACAACGCCGTCTTCTGGATGCTTCTGCTCTTGCTGTTGGCCGTGGTGATTCCTGTTCAATTCCCGGCACGGAGAATCTTCCGGTGGGTCGGCGAGCATCCGCTCGGCGTGGCCGCCATCTGCGCGGTCGGGCTGTGCTGGGGCGCGCTGGTGGTTTATCTCAACCATCCCCTGTCGATGGATGAATATGCCGCCTATTTCCAGAGTCGGATATTTGCCTCCGGCCATCTCGAAGGGCACTTTCCGACGCAGCAGATGGACTGGCTAGTCCCGGCGGGCTTCCAGAACTTCTTCGTGAGCGTCTCCCATTTCAACGGTGCCGTCGCCTCGGGCTACTGGCCAGGGTTTGCTTTGATCCTGACTCCCTTTACCTTCCTGGGAATTCCCTGGGCGTGCAACCCGTGCGTGTCCGCGGCCACACTTCTGGTCGTCCATCGCATGGCGCTCAAGGTGTTCGAAGACACAGAGGCTGCCGGAGTGGCGGTGCTTCTGACGCTCGCATCGCCGGTGTTCTTCGGATTGGGAATTTCCTACTACTCCATGCCGTCGCACCTCCTGGCCAACGCGCTCTATGCTCTATTGCTGATGCAGCCGACACCCCGCAAGGCGGCCGTCGCCGGAGTCATCGGTTCAATCGCGCTCGTGTTGCACAATCCGATTCCGCACCTGCTGTTCGCGATCCCCTGGTTCGTCTGGGTCACGACCCGCAAGGGCGGTCCGCGGATGCTCGCAGCACTGTGCGCGGGCTATCTGCCGCTGTCCGCGCTGCTCGGGATCGGCTGGTTCGAGCTCACCAATCATCTGCGAGCTGCAGGGGGGCAGGCGGCCGCTGCGCCGACGACTACGGATTTCCTCAGCAACCTCAAGACCCTACTGGCTGCGTTCGGGTTGCCGACCGGAGACGTCCTCCTTGCCAGATTCATCGGCGTGGTCAAGATCTGGCTTTGGGCGGTACCGGGTCTGCTCGTGCTTGCGTGCTATGGAGCGGTACGCGGGCGCCGCAACAATTTCTGCCGGCTGTTGACCGCTTCAGCTCTGGTGACCTTCCTTGGCTATGTGTTCGTTCCGCCGGATCAAGGCCACGGTTGGGGCTACCGCTACTTTCACTCCGCCTGGATGACGCTGCCTTTGCTGGCGACGGCGGC
Organism: Steroidobacteraceae bacterium; assembly: GCA_036499585.1. Classification (GTDB taxonomy): domain Bacteria; phylum Pseudomonadota; class Gammaproteobacteria; order Steroidobacterales; family Steroidobacteraceae; genus 13-2-20CM-66-19. The sequence goes on along the minus strand of DASYDM010000004.1, from coordinate 807,606 downwards.
CTTGTATCGGCCGGGGCGGGTCCCCAGCGAGCCTGATCCGGCGCCGCGCCTGTTTGAGAACGCGGACACCAAAGCCTTCCTTGGAGCTTGTATCGCTCTAACACTGGTGTTCGGCGTCGGGATTCGCGCTTGGCAAATGCACGAGATCATGCAACGCGATCTGAGCCAGCTGCCGCACTATCGCGGTACCGAGCCGCGCATCGTTCTCGTCGATACTCGCTTCGGATTTTACGGGGCAGACCTGATTCAGAACGATCCGTTTCTTCGCGACCACGAGACCAGGATGCTCTCGCACGGGCCTGCGGAGGATGCGCAGATGATGGCGCGGTACTACCCCTCATATCACCCGGTTTATGCTGACACCGGCGGCACTGTGTGGTCGGCCGCTCCCATACCCGCGAATCGGCCGGCTACAACCGCGGCGCCACCCCAGGCATCGCGGTAGGTCACCATGTCCTCCAGCGTTGCGCCGCAATCGTCGACAGCAAGGGCATTCGCCTGCGCAGCCGTGAGCCTATGCATTCTCGCGTTTTGGATGCTGCAGCACCCGTACGAGGGACTGGTACACGACTCGACGCTGTACTCATTCATGGCGCTGGCTCGCCTGCACCCGGACTCCCTTGGCCACGATGTCTTTCTGAGCCAGGGCTCCCAGGATCAATACACTCTGTTCGGACCGATCGCCGCGCTCGTGTTCAACGCGGTTGGCCTCGAGAAGGGTGCGGCAATCATGACGCTGCTCGGCCAAGTGCTCTTCTATGCGTCCGCACTGTTGTTCGCGCGTCGCCTGGTATCGGGCCACAACGCGTTGCTGGCCGTTGGATTGCTGGTGACACTGCCCAGCGTCTACGGCGCGCTGCACCTATTCTCTTACTCCGAGCCTTTCATGACACCGCGTGTGCCGGCAGAGGCTTTCGTCCTCGCGGGACTCGCGTTGATCCTCGGCGGACGTCGGCTGCTCGGGGGTCTTTGCTTCACAGCGGCGCTGCTTCTACACCCTCTGATGGCTGCGGCAGGCCTCGTCTTTCTGGTTGCCTACTTTGGGGTCCTGCGCCGCCCGATGCTGACAATCGCACTCATCTTGTCAGCCTTGGCGGCCATCGCTCTGGCGGCGTTTTTCATACCTGTTGGCCGTGTGGCCCGTTTCGATGCGGTCTGGTTCGGGATTCTGCATAACGGATTCGCGTATCTGTTTCCGTCGCGCTGGCCGGTGAGCGATCTGGCGCATGTGACCGTGCCGACCGCCACCCTGATCATCGGTTCGGCGGTCGCGACTGCGCCGATGATCCGCAACGTCTGTCGAGCTGCCCTGCTGACGGGCCTGGGCGGCCTCGCGCTAGCTTATTTCGGCGCGGACCTGTTGCGCATCGTAGTCATAGCCCAGGTTCAGCCGTGGCGTTGGCTCTGGCTGATGAACGTGCTGGCAGTGCTCGCCCTGCCTTCGATCGGGAAGGCTCTTTGGGAACGTGGGCTGACCTCCCGCGCGGCCTTGATCCTGTTGGTCGCCGCGTGGATTGCCATCGATGAGCGATTTGCGCCGGTGATCGCGCTGCTCGCGGTGGGCGTTGCAGTGCTCGCGCCTCGGGTGAAAGACGTTGGCCACGGCCGGCTCGCCATCTTTGGGGCCTCGGCAATCGCCGTGCTGGCACTCTTGGTCTTCGTCTCGACGACACTGAACGTGCTGTCCAAGATGAGCCAGATCAGTCCCGACACTTCTCTCTACAGTTCGAGTTATTTGCTGTGGCTGCGGCTCGTGCGGCCGTGGGTGGCCGGGGGCGTACTGACGAGTGCGGTTCTCATTCTCGGTTGGCGGCTCGCGGGTCGGACGGCCAACTCGCTCCCCGCTACGACAGCGGTGGTGGCTCTGGGGATCGGCTTGCTCGCCTGCTGCGCGCCGCTCGCTGCCTCATCCTGGCGCCAGCAGCTGTTTCCACAGCACTCCTACGAGCAGTTCGCTCCGTGGCGCAGTGCCATCCCCCCTCGGGATACGGTGTTGTGGGCGTCGGGAAGGCCGTTGGTGCAATGGTATCTCCTGGAGCGTCCCAGCTACTTTTCCAGTGCACAAGCGGCCGGTCTGTTGTTTTCGCGGGAGATGGCAATCGAGATGATTCGCCGCGAGACCACCCTCGGCAGTCAGCAGGAGCGCGGTGATCCGGCCGTGGATCTGCAGGACACCTGCACGGCGAACCCGGGACTCGATTTCATCGTCTCGCCGACCAGCTTGGGACCGACTCCCTATGAACGGTTGAATGTAGATCCCCGCCGGCCTTCTCTGGGACAACTCTGGCTCTACCGGTGCGCGGGCCACCATGGCTGACGCTCCCGTAGTCCCTGACTCCACGGTTGGCTCCGGGAACCTCGAGCTGCCGGCACTTCAGTCTGGATCTGCGACATCCCAGCAACACACCGTGTTGGCGACTGCGGCACTCGTATTCGCGGTTGCCTGCCTCTGGATAGTGCAGCACGGCTACCACGGTCTCTTTCACGACGCACAGTTATATCTCCTGCAGGCCCTGGCACACCTGCATCCGCAGTTATACGGCAACGACCCCTTCCTGCGATTCGGCTCGCAGGACTCGTTCACCGTGTTTCCGGCATTGCACGCGGCTTTGATCGATCGCCTCGGTATCGAGCCGGCCACGGCCTTGTTGACAGCTCTTTCGCACATCGCCCTGATCGGCGCAATCTTCATACTGGCGCGGGCGCTCATGCCCCTGAGGCTGGCGCTGCTTGCCACCGCACTGGTGGTCGCGATACCGGGCGACTACGGAGACGCTCGCGTCTTCACGTACCTCGAGGACTTCCTGACGCCTCGCCTTCTTGGCGAGGCCCTTGTGCTGGCCGCGTTGACAGCGCTCCTCGCGGAGCGCACGGCCTTGATGGGGATCCTTTTGATTTGCGCAGCGGCCGTTCATCCGCTGATGGCGGCCGGAGGTTTCGTCCTGGCCGGAACGGTGTACTTGCGCGAACACCGGCTGGGGCGCGCGGCGTGGTTGTCCATCGCCATCGCTGCGGCGACCCTCATAACTCTGTATTCGCTGCACACTCGGCAATGGGTATTCGACGATCAGTGGTGGAGACTGGTCCAGCGGACGAGATACCTGTTCGTCGCGCAGTGGTCTATCGATACCTGGTGCCGAACCGCCGTACCGCTGATTACGCTGGCGACCGGAGCGTGCGTGCTCGAGCGCTCGCCGCAGCGCACGATCTGTACAGCCAGCCTCGCCGTGGGCGTACTGTCGATCGTCGCGACTCTCATCGGTGCCGACTGGCTGAGGATCGTCCCCATCACGCAGATTCAGCCGTGGCGCGGTCTTTGGCTTTCAAACCTGGTCGCTTTGCTGCTGCTGCCGGCGATCGAGGTTCGGGTCTGGAATCTGCGCCCCGTCGGGCGCGTGATCGGCCTGCTGCTGATCAGCCTTTGGGTTTTGCGTGACGAAGTGCAGAGTCTGTACCTTGCACCGGTCGCGCTTGGTTTTGCCTTGGCCGCTAAGGCACGAGTCGCGATTCCTCCCGAACGACAAAGGCCGCTTGAGGTCGGCGCCTGGGCGGCATTGGCGCTGTCACTCACGTGGGCCCTGATCAATGTACGCATGTCCACACTCGCGCTACACGATGAGAGCGCCGCCCCCGAGCTGTTGCGCACGGTGCGGACATGGACCCGCGATGGTTTGCTCCCTGCGCTCGCGGTTGTCGCAATGTTCACGCTGAGTAACCCGGCACATTCATCGCGCCCCTCCATGACAGGGCTGCGGGGATACGGCGCCGTGATCGGGACAGTCGTTGCGCTGGCGGTTCTGGCCCCCATGAGCCTCGACCAGTGGCGCCACCGCGAATTCACCGACCAGACTTTCGACAGATTCGCCCCCTGGCGTGAGGCGATTCCACGCGGCACCGAGGTCCTCTGGATCGGCAACCCGGTGCCCGCGTGGATACTGCTGCAGCGGCCGAGTTACCTGTCAAACCAGCAAGTCGCCACGCAACTGTTCTCGCGCGCGGCGGGCATGGAGTTGGAGCAGCGCGCTACCAGCCTGGCGCTTCTGCACGGGGGACTCGATGGATTGCAGGCTCCGAGCCTGCCTACGAGCTTCGGCACCAGCGCCCCGAACGCAACACTGCCGCAGGTGTGTGCAGCGTCGGATGTCAGATTCATCGTCACACGGCTGGATCTGGGCCCAACGCCGGTTCTGACGGCTCCCACCGGCTTGCCGGCGGCCTATCGGCGACTGCGGCTGTACCACTGCGACCACTGAATCGGAACACCATCGTGCGTTTAGTGAATCGCGAAATGATCCGGTACGGGGCCGCTTCTGTCGCCGCATTGCTTGTTGATATGGGCGTGCTGGCCCTACTGGTCAGCGTCGCGCAACTTCCGTATATCGGCGCCGCAACGATCTCGTTCGTGGCCGGTGGTGCGTTTCTTTACGCCATTACGACGCGTTACGTGTTCGGCTTCAGGCGGATCGCGAACCGTGCGGTGGAGATGCCGGTGTTCATGGCCCTCGGCCTCCTAGGGCTGGCTATCAACACGGCAGTCATTTATGCGCTGGTGGAAACGTTCCAACTTCACTATCTGCTGGCAAAGTGCGCAGCCGCCGGATGCACGTTCTTCGCCAACTTCGCCCTGCGCAAGACACTGATGTTCTCACGTCCCGAGCCGGCGCCCTGAATTCAGAGAGTCATTCGAATCAGCACCATGCCAAAGACAGCCGTAATCGTCGGCGCCGGCCCCGCCGGCCTGACCGCAGCCCTCGAGCTGCAGCGCCGCTCGCCGGTGCGACCGATCGTGATCGAAGCCGACACGCAGCCGGGCGGCATTTCCAAGACCGTCGAGTATCGCGGCAACCGCATGGATCTGGGGGGCCATCGGTTCTTCTCGAAGTCCGATTGGGTAATGAACTGGTGGCGTTCGGTCCTGCCGGTCGCGGCGCCGCCGGGTTCGACAGCGGGCCATGAGGCTGAAATCAGCTTGACCTACCAGGGCAAATCACGCGATCTCACCTTGGAGACGGGCACTGCCGCCGCGGATGCGCGCAATGTCATGTTGGTCCGCTCGCGGTTGTCGCGGATCTTCTATCGCCGCCGCTTCTTCGACTATCCGCTCAAGCTAAACTGGTCGACTCTCGCCAATCTCGGACCTGGCTACACGGCCGCCATTGCCGCCAGCTATGCCGCCGCGCGCGTGGCTCCCCGCAAACCGGAAGTCACGCTCGAGGACTTTCTCATCAACCGCTTCGGCGACAAGCTCTACCGTACCTTCTTCAAGGACTATACGGAGAAAGTCTGGGGAGTCGGTTGCGATGCGATCTCGGCCGAGTGGGGCGCCCAGCGCATCAAAGGGCTCTCCATTACGCGGGCTCTGGCGCATGCCGTGGCCAAACCGTTCAGACGGCTGACCGACACGGCCCAGAAAGGGGTGGAAACCAGTCTGATCGAGCGCTTCCTGTATCCGCGGCTCGGCCCAGGACAGATGTGGGAAGAGTGCGCGCGCAAGCTCACCGACGCGGGCGGAGAGTTGCATCTCCGCCATCGGGTCGTGGGCATCCATCGCAGCGGCAAATGCATCCAGGGCGTCGACGTGCGGGACGAGCAGTCCGGTTCTGTCCGCCGCATCGATTGCGATTTCCTGATCTCCACGATGCCGATCAAAGAGCTTGCCGGTCTTCTGCACATCGAGGATCCCGAAGTCATGCGGATCGCCTCGGCGCTGCCTTATCGCGACTTCATGACCGCAGGGCTGCTGGTCAGAAAGATGCTCCCGACCGGCACGGACGGCCGCAGTGCCGGCAACGGGATGCCCCCCGACAACTGGATCTACGTGCAGGAGCCCGACGTGAAGCTCGGACGCCTGCAGATCTTCAACAATTGGAGTCCGGACCTGGTGGCCGACCCGAGCACGATCTGGCTCGGACTCGAATACTTCTGTGGTGAGGGCGACGGGCTGTGGTCCATGCCCGATGGGCACTTCGTGGATTTCGCGGCCCGGGAGCTGGCCCAGATCGGGCTGATAGATCGTGCGGACGTGCTGGACGGCACGGTGGTCCGCGTTCCCAAGGCCTACCCGGCCTATTTCGGCGAATATCGCGGAATCGGGCAGGTACGCGCCTGTCTCGACACGTTTTCCAACCTTTTCCCGATCGGCCGCAACGGAATGCACCGCTACAACAACCAGGACCACTCCATGCTCGCGGCCAACGCAGCGGTGGAATGCATTCTCGCCGGCCATTCTGACAAGAGCACGTTATGGTCGGTCAACGCTGAAGACGAATATCACGAAGAGGCATCTGCAGAGCCCCGCGCGGCGCGCGCAGCCTGAGGATGCATGGGTGACGCGCCGCGTCACTTTGTGACGAATCTGACGAGCTGGCGTCGTCAGCCACTGACGTGATTAAGTTATGCGTGATCGCCTCGGGATGAGAAAAATATATTAAATATCAGTAATTTACGGGATCATAGCGGCGTGGCATGTCGCTTGCACCTGATCCCGTACGGCGTGGGATGACCCCTTGCCGACTGAAAGTGCGTCGACAATCTGTCTTCTTACGGAGATCTCCAAATGAAGTCTGTGCAGAAGGGTTTCACCCTCATCGAGTTGATGATCGTCGTGGCGATCATCGGCATCCTGGCCGCGATCGCGATCCCGGCCTATCAGGACTACACCATCCGCGCCCAGGTGACGGAAGGCCTGAACCTGGCGAGCGCCGTCAAGGCTGGCGTGTCCGAGTATTATGCGAACACCGGCTCGTGGCCGGCGGATCTGACGTCCCTGGGCTACACCAGCGACCCGAGCGGCAAGTACGCCTCGGATCTGACCGTGACCGGCGGTTCGATTCAGATCACGTACGGCAACCAGGCCAACAACAACATCAATGGCAAGATCCTGGGCATGATGCCCAGCGTCAGCGGCAACGGCGACGTGATCTGGACGTGCGGTTACGCCACGTTCGCGGGCTCGGGTGCCGGCACGGCGATCACCCCGACCGTCCTCGCGAAGTATCTGCCCCAGAGCTGCCGCTCGTAAGCGACTGTTCTTGAGGGTGCCCACCCTGGAAGAAGCCCCTCCTCGGAGGGGCTTCCTCTTTTTGGGAGGCCAGTCACGCAGACCAGCCCAGGGCCTGTGAGAGCATCCGTGAAGATTTGACAATTACCCGCGGCGCTTTCAGATATAGACTAGCGTTCGGGGTTCATCGGGTCTCCCTGGGGTCGCGCGTCACAAGTCCATGAATGACAACGTTTCCTTAGCTCTCGGCGGGTCACGATCCGGGCTCGGCGGCTTGCCCCAGCGCTTGGTCCAGGACGGTGTCGTCGAAGAGGCCGCCATGCTCGAGGCGATGAACGTCGCCCGCGAGCGCAAGACCAGCATCGTGACGCAGCTCGTCACGAGTGGCACGGCGAGCGCACGTGACATTGCGGTCGCAGCATCCAACGAGTTCGGCGTACCCCTGTTCGACCTGGATGCCGTCGTCACGGATCTGGAAACCATCCGCCTGGTCAGCGACAAGCTGCTGGCCAAACATCGTGTTCTGCCCATCTTTCGCCGTGGCAAGCGCCTGTTCCTCGCAGTCGCGGACCCGACCAACCTGCACGCGCTCGATGAGATCAAGTTCCAGACCAGCCTGGGCGTCGAAGCCGTCGTGGTCGAGGACGACAAGCTGCAGAAGGCCATCGACAAGGCCATCGAGCAGGTCGACAACCAGATGTCGGCACTGTCGGACGAGGAAGGCATCGACCTCGAGTCGCTCGAGACGACCGGCGGCGAGGAAGAGCTCGACGACAAGGTCAGCCGCGACGACGTCGAAGACGCTCCGATCGTTCGCTTCGTCAACAAGGTGATGCTGGACGCGATCCGCCGCGGCGCCTCGGACATCCACTTCGAGCCGTACGAAAAAATTTACCGGGTGCGCTTCCGCATGGACGGTGTCCTGAAGGAAATCGCCCAGCCGCCCGTGGCGCTGGCGCAAAAGCTCTCGGCCCGCCTCAAGGTCATGGCGCGGCTGGACATCGCCGAGCGGCGCGTCCCCCAGGACGGCCGCATCAAGATGAAGCTGTCGAAGAACCGTGCCATCGACTTCCGCGTGAGCACGTGCCCGACGCTCTTCGGCGAAAAGACCGTAATGCGTATTCTCGATCCCTCGCAGGCGATGCTCGGCATCGACTCCCTGGGATACGAGCCGTTCCAGCGAGAGCTGTATACCAAGTTCCTCGCCAAGCCTCAGGGCATGATCCTGGTCACCGGCCCGACCGGTAGCGGTAAGACCGTGTCGCTGTACACCGGTCTGAACATCCTCAACCGCGAAGACACCAACATCTCGACTGCGGAAGACCCGGCGGAAATCAACCTCCCCGGCGTCAACCAGGTCAACGTGAATGCCAAGGTCGGACTGACCTTCGCCGCCGCGATGCGCGCCTTCCTGCGTCAGGACCCCGACGTCATCATGGTCGGCGAAATCCGGGACCTCGAGACCGCCGAGATCGCCATCAAAGCGGCGCAGACGGGACACCTCGTGCTCTCGACTCTTCACACCAACGACGCGCCGCAGACACTGACGCGTCTGGTCGATATGGGCGTGAAGCCCTACGCCATCGCCACATCGGTGAGCTTGATCATCGCGCAACGTCTGGCACGCCGGCTGTGCTCGACTTGCAAGCAGCCCATGGACGTACCCCGTGAGGCCTTGCTGAAAGAGGGCTTCCAGGAGGGGGAAGTCCAAAACGGATTGAGGATCTACGCTCCGAAGGGCTGCGCAAACTGCACCGACGGCTACAAAGGCCGCGTCGGTATCTATCAGGTACTACCCGTCACGGATTCCATCGCACGCATCATTCTCGGCTCAGGCAGCGCGGTCGACATCGCTGACCAGGCTGCGAAGGAAGGCGTGTGGGATCTGCGCCGCTCAGGGCTCGAGAAGGTCAAGGCCGGCATGACCAGCCTCGAAGAAGTCAACAGCGTCACGATCGACTGACGCTCTGGCGGCACCTCACGCCGCGGTATCGTTACAAAGGTAGTCGCGAGTTATGGCACAGGCAGCAGCAACTACGTCCGTCAGGACGATCAAGCGCGATGTCCCCTTTGCCTGGGAAGGCCGGGACAAGAAAGGCGCTCGCATCAAGGGACGCAGCCTTGCACCCGACGAACAGTCGCTGCGCGCGGAGTTGCGTCGTCAGGGCATTGCTCCGTCGCGTGTGCGCAAGCAGTCTGTCTCCAACAAAGGCGGCAGGGTCAAGCCCGAAGACATCGCAATATTCAGCCGTCAGCTGGCGACGATGCTTGCGGCGGGCATTCCGCTGGTGCAGGCGTTCGAGATCGTCGGCAACGGCAACGACAAGCCGGCAATGCAGAAGCTGATCCTCGACGTCAAGGCAGATGTCGAGGGCGGCACGTCTCTGCACGAAGCGCTCGGCAAGCACCCTCTGTACTTCGATGACCTGTTCGTGAACCTCGTCGAAGCCGGCGAGCAGGCCGGTGCGCTCGAGTCGCTGCTCGACAAGATCGCCACCTACAAGGAAAAGACCGAGGCTCTCAAGAAGAAAGTCAAGAAAGCGCTTTTCTACCCTGCCGCGGTTCTCGTGGTCGCCGTGATCGTGACCGTCATCCTGCTGATCTTCGTCATCCCGCAGTTCGAGAGCCTGTTCAAGGGTTTCGGCGCCGATCTGCCCGCCTTCACCCAAGCGGTGATCGACCTGTCGCGGTTCGTGCAGGACAAAGGCATCTTCCTGGCCATCGTCGCCGGCGGTGCCGGGTACGCCTTCATGTACTTCAAGAAGCGTTCCAAGGCCATGCGCCAGTTCCTGGACCGCGCCGCGTTGAAGTTTCCGATCATCGGTCCCATCCTGAACAAGTCGGCGATCGCACGGTACGCGCGCACCCTGTCGACGATGTTTGCGGCCGGCGTACCCCTTGTCGAGGCGCTCGAATCCGTTGCAGGGGCGACCGGCAACATCGTCTACGAAAACGCGGTCATGAAGATGAAGGACGAGGTGGCCACCGGTCAGCGCCTGCAGCGCGCGATGGAGTCCACCGGCTTGTTTCCCAACATGGTCGTACAGATGATCGCGGTCGGTGAAGAGTCGGGCTCACTGGATGAGATGTCGGGCAAGGTCGCGACCTTCTACGAGGCCGAGGTCGACAATGCCGTCGACTCGATGTCGAGCCTGCTCGAACCGCTGATCATGGCGATCCTGGGTGTCCTCGTCGGCGGCCTGGTCATCGCGATGTATCTGCCCATCTTCAAACTGGGCTCGGTCGTCTGATCCAGCTGTTCGCCGCATCGCCGCCGTTCTTCATCGGCGTCTGTCTGGCTCTCGGCCTACTGGTCGGGAGCTTTCTGAACGTGGTCGTCTACCGCCTGCCGATCATGCTGCATCGCGCATGGCGCAAGGAAGCAGCCGATTGGGCGGCCGGCGATGCCGCGGCGGCGGCAGTCGAGGCCGAGGCAGCCAGAACCGGCAAGCCCACGCCCAGGGCCCTGCAGACGGGGCCGCTCACGGCAGCACCTCCTCCCGCGGCCCGCGAGGAGGCCTTCAATCTCGTCGTTCCACGCTCGGCCTGCCCCGCCTGCAAAGCCCCCATCACGGCTTTACAGAACATCCCGGTCATCAGCTACCTGGTGCTCCGCGGCCGCTGCGCCCGCTGCAAGACCCGGATCAGCCCGCGCTACCCGATCGTCGAGGCCGTGACCGGCGTGATGTCGGCCGCCGTCGCCTGGAAATTCGGCTTCGGCCTGCCGGCTCTGGGCGGCCTGATCCTCACCTGGTTCCTGATTCCGATCATCCTGATCGACTTCGACACCCAGTTCGTCCCCGATAGCCTGACCTATCCGCTGTTGTGGATAGGGCTGTTCCTGAGCCTGTGGGGTCCGATCCCGGGGGCGCCGACGCCCATCAGCAGCCATGATGCCGTGATCGGAGCGCTGACCGGTTACCTCAGCCTCTGGAGCGTCTATCATGTGTTCCTGCTGGTGACGCGAAGAGAAGGAATGGGATACGGCGATTTCAAGCTGCTCGCGGCACTGGGCGCCTGGCTGGGAGCGAAGATGCTGCTGCCGCTGATCATTGCCGCTGCTGCGGTCGGCTCTGTGGTGGGTATCGTCGCCATTGTCGCGTCCGGCCGTGATCGCCATACCCAGATATCCTTCGGGCCCTTCCTGGCCGCGGCAGGCTGGATCACGCTGATGTACGGCCGGGAGATTTCCTCCTACGTCGGGCTCTTTGCGCCCCGTTCATGAGCACCAGAGTCTTTCGCGTTGGGCTGACGGGGGGGATCGCCAGCGGCAAATCGACCGCGGCGAAGTTCTTCGGCGCCTTGGGCGTCCCCATCATCGACACCGATCAGGTTGCCCGCGACGTAGTCGAACCGGGTCAGCCACCGCTCGAGCGATTGGTCGAGCGATTCGGGCGCTCCATTCTGACGGAGGACGGCCACCTTGATCGGCCGGCGCTACGGAACATCGTATTCTCCGACCCCAAAGCTCGCGCCGACCTGGAAGCCCTGACGCACCCCGCGATTGGAGCGGCCGTGGAAGCACGCTCGTCCACCGCCGGGGGGCCGTATCAGATTCTGGTGATCCCGCTTCTCGTAGAGAAGAACCTCGGCTCGCAGCTCGACCGAGTCCTTGTCGTGGATGCCAGTGAAGAGCTTCAGATCCGTCGGCTGCAAGCCCGCGACGGTTCGACGCTCGATCAGGCAAAAGCCATTCTCAATGCGCAGGCGTCCCGTTCGGCCCGCCTGAAGGCTGCGCACGAAGTGATCACGAATGAAGGCGACATGAGCGCCGTTCGGGAGCAGGTGGCGGCATTGCACGCAAAGTATCTGGAACTGGCTGCCCAGCCACGCGGCTGACCGGCGCACCGATTAGCCTCATCGGCGCCCGACGCTCAGCGCGGGAAGATCCGACAGACTGATCGCCCTCACTCGCTGCCCGGGCGTTTACGGGCCCAAGGCACGTCAAGCACAATACGGGGATGGCCGAATCTGATCCTTCCGCCCAGGACACTGAGGCGCAAGCCGAGTCCCTGGTTTTCGAGCAACCGCTGAACGAGCGGATGCGTACCTTTTTGCGTCTGGATTTCCTCTACAACCAGGCGCTGTATCACAACGAGATGGCGAGTCAGTGGGGCAGTCGCGCGGCCATGTCGAGCCTTATCGACATCCTCGCGGTTACCACACGCGGTGATACGCGCTCGGATGTGCTCAAGGAGATCGAGCGTCACCTCACGCAGCTCAATGAATACCAATCGAAAGCTGGGGTTGATACCAACCGGCTGAAGACATTGATGACGAACCTGGTGCGGCTGCGCACGGATTTGAACAGCGCGGGGTCGACATTCCTGCAGCCATTGCGGGACTCCGAGTTCCTCAGCGCGATCAAGCATCGCAGCGCGATCCCTGGTGGCACCTGTGAGTTCGACCTGCCCGACTTTTACTATTGGCTGACGCAGCCGGCCGAGACGCGCATTCGCACGTTCAATCAGTGGCTGGGGCTGTTACGGCCGTTGTGTGATGCGATTGCCGAGCTTTTGTGGCTGACCCGGCAGAACGGGCGCCCCCGCCAGGAGGTGGCACAGGGCGGCTCGTATCACATTACGTTCGATCGCGACACGCCATACCAACTGCTGCGCATCACTCTGCCCACCAGTACGGGGCTCTACCCCGAGATCAGTGGCAGCCACTATCGGTGCAGTGTGAGGTTCCTGCATTGGAACGGCCTCACTGCCCGACCCACACAGGCGGACACAGATGTGCCATTCCTGCTGAGTTCCTGTGCTTGAGTCCGCCGCTCGTCAAGTGCCCTACGTGCAAGCGCGAGATCGATTGGGCTGAGGCGCCGTTCCGGCCGTTCTGCAGCGACCGCTGCCGGCTCATAGACCTCGGCGGGTGGCTATCCGAACAGCGCTCCATCCCTGGCGATGCCCAACCCACAGAGGGCGAAGCAGACGCCGAACGCCAACTGCCCCACGACCCACAGACTCACTGAGAGATTCGGTATCGACTCGGCGAGCCGGGCGGGCCTCGCATCAACCGACCGGGGGGGCTCCATTCAGGTCGGGGCTACGGCGACGAATGACCGTGGCCACAAGCTCCGGCGGAATCGCGTGAGTCACCGCCAGGATGACCAAGTAGATCCCAACGCCGACCAACAGGCAGAGCAGCCAGGGAACTTCGAACTGGTCGCCAGCCACCATGGCAGCGTAGGCGACGATCCCTGCTCCGATCGCCTTGAACAGGTTGCGCGGTGAAGGCAGCGGGTACCCAGCGCGCTTCACGCCACGCAGCATCCCGACGAGCGAACAACCCTCGGCGACTACGGTGCCAATGGCGGCACCGACCAGGGAGTATCGTGGGATCAGCACGAAGTAAGCCGTAAATCCAACGGCACACGCAATGGCATCGGCCTGAAGAACCAGGCGTGACTTCTCGCATGAGACCAGCACGAAGCGCAGGACGTGCGACATCGCCGATAGAGCGATCGCAACCGAAATCAACACCAACGCCGGAGCACCCACGGCGAACGCCGGGCCGGAAATGAGGGTCAGCAGGCCGGCTGCGAAGGGCGAGAGCCCCAACACGGCCCCCACTCCATAGATCGCCGCGGTGTCGAAGACATTCCCCATGGTCCGAGAAAACTCATCGCGACTTCCGTGGATGGCCGCAGCCGTCAGCGCGGGCATCATCACTCCGCCGATCATGAACGCGAGCGATGTGGCGATCTCGAACAGCTTCGTGGACACGCCGTACAGACCTACATCGCTCGCGGGCGCGAACAGCGACAGGATCAGCGAGTCGCCGCGCAGGATGGCCATGCCGACGATCTGCGCCCCCGCCATCGGTAAGCCGAGCACGATGTACTTGCGCCACGCGCGCAAGTCGATGTGCAGTTTGAACGGGACCAGTCCGCGCGCCAGCGTCATGGAAATCGCCAAAGACAACAGGGCTCCGCAGAATGTCACCGCCAACATGGGAATGGCGCCGACGCCCAGGAGCGCCAATCCCCAGGTCAACGCCAGCACGACCAGCGCACCGGTTCCCTCCGCGATCGCGTTGCGCCCCTGCTTCTCGACGCTCTGGAGGATGGCTACGACCAACTCGCTTGCCTGCCCGCACGCATAGACACCTGCACCCAACCAGGCGCCCCGCTTTACGGTGTCGTCATATGGGAACACCCAAATGAACGAACAGGCGATCACCAGGAACCCCACCGAAATCAAGAATCGCAACGGCAACATCGCCCCCGCAACTCGCGCCTTATCGGCACCGGGACGCGACATCTCGCGCAGCCCCACCATGTAAAAACCGCTGTCGGCGAGCACGGCCGAGAAACCGGCGAACGTCAACACGGTTCGGTAGTACCCGAATTCCTGCGGCCCCAGATTGCGCGTCAGCAACATGATCGTCGCAAGTCCTGCAATTGCAGCGACGGCTTTACCCGAAACGACCGCGGCGACGTTGGCTACGAGTGTCTTCAGGCGGCTCATGGCTCAGGCACAGATCTTGCGGTGAAGCCCGAGGCAGGCACGCCGGGTGGTCGAGCCGCCCACGCACGATTGGAGCACCACCCCACACGCAAGGTTTGAAGCTCTCAGGGTGGGTTGTAATTCGAACAAGCAGAGTGTGCGCGCGTTCATCTAATAGGTTTGCGTCCGGTCAGACATCAATGGAAATCAAGTCATGAAAGTCGGCATTCTTGCCGGGGGCATCGGCTCCCGCCTGTCGGAAGAGACGATCGTCAAGCCCAAACCGATGGTGGAGGTGGGGGGTCGTCCGATTCTCTGGCACATCATGATGCACTACTCGACCTACGGGTTTAAGGAGTTCGTCGTCGCCTTGGGATACAAGGGCGAATACATCAAACGCTACATGGCCGACTATTGTTCACTTTCTCCGGACCTGCGCGTTTCGCTCGCTTCGGGAAAGATCGAGCCGCACTGCGCCAGACGTCCCGCCAACGGCGCCCAGCTCGCGGCCGAGAGCGACGCAAGGAACGGTCCCGCCGAAGATTGGGTCGTGGATCTGATCGACACGGGCCAGCCCACGAACACCGGCGGGCGCATCAAGCGCCTGCAGCCGTATCTCGGGGACGACACTTTCATGCTGACCTGGGGAGACGGCGTTTCCAATGTGAACCTCGACGAGCTGCTTGCGTTTCATCGCAGCCACGGCCGGCTCGCCACGGTGACGGCGGTACGGCCGCCAGCGCGCTTCGGCCGACTCGAGCTGGATGGCAGTCGCGTGTCGAGCTTCGATGAGAAGCCGCTCGGCGGGGAGGCTTGGATCAACGGCGCCTTCTTCGTGCTCGAGCCGCGGATCTTCGAGTACATCGAAGGCGACCTGACACAGTTCGAGAAGGAGCCGTTGGAAAACCTCGCGCGCGACGGCGAGTTGATGGCCTTCCGCCACAACGGCTTCTGGCAGTGCATGGATACGATCCGCGACAAAGTACGGCTGGAATCCCTGTGGGAGAGCCGTGACGCCCCTTGGAAGATCTGGAGATGAACCGCATGCGCATTCTGCTTACCGGACACGACGGGTACATCGGACACGTTCTGACACCGATGTTGCTCGAGCGCGGCCACGACGTCACGGGCCTGGACAGCTGTCTCTATGAAGGGTGCGGATTCTCGCCTCAGGAGGACCTGCACGTCCCGATGATCCGCAAAGACATCCGCGATGTGACACGGGAAGAGCTGCGCGGCTTCGATGCAGTCGCGCACCTCGCGGGCATTTCTAACGATCCCCTCGGAGATCTCTCCCCGCAGACGACTTATTCGATCAACCACGAAGCGTCCGTCCGCCTCGCGAAGCTCGCGAAGCAGGCCGGCGTGAGTCGTTTCGTCTTTTCCTCGTCGTGCAGCAATTACGGGGCGGCCGGGGACGACTATCTGAGCGAGGAAGCTTCGTTCAATCCCGTCACACCCTACGCGGAGAGCAAAGTGTGGACGGAACGTGACGTTGCGCCGTTGGCGGATGACACGTTCAGCCCGACCTTTCTGCGCAGTTCCACGGCCTACGGCGTCTCGGCCCGGCTGCGAGGCGACCTCGTCGTCAACAATCTCGCCGGCTACGCCTACACCACGGGGCAGGTGCTCATCAAGAGCGACGGCATGCCCTGGCGTCCGTTGGTTCACATCGAAGACATCTCTCGCGCATTCATCGCGGTACTCGAAGCTCCCCGCGAGTTGATTCACAAGGAAGCGTTCAACGTCGGCCGAACCCAGGAGAACTATCGCGTCCGCGAAGTCGCACAGATGGTTTCCGAGGTCGTTCCCAAATCGAAGGTGACTTACGCCGGTGACGCGAGCCCCGACAAGCGCAACTATCGCGTGAGCTGCGACAAGATCGCCAAGCGCCTGCCGGGGTACCAGCCGACGTGGACGGTTCGCAAAGGAATCGAGCAGGTCTACGACGCCTTCCGGCGTCACGCGACATCGACGGAGGAGTTCCTGAGCTCGCAGTTCGTACGCCTGAAGCGCATTCGCGAGCTTCAGGACAGTGGAGCCCTGGACCCAAGCTTGACGTGGCGCGCTCGCGGGAGGTCCGCGGCATGAATGCGGCCGTCGACACCTTTGCCGCGACCGCGGCTGTGGCATGCCGTTCGTGCGGGGGCGGCGATCTGTCGGTGTTCCTCTCCCTCGGCGACCTCCCGCTCTCGGATGGCTTCATTTCCGAAGCCAGGCTCGGCGAACAGGAACCCCGATATCCCCTCGACGTCGCCTTCTGTCCAGACTGCACCCTGGTGCAGATCCTCAAGACGGTTCCTCCCGAGGAACTGTTCGACGCCGATTATCCCTACTTTTCCTCTTTCACCGATACGCTGTTGAAGCACTCGGAGAAGAACGTCAACGAGCGGATCGCCGAGCGTCGGCTGGGGCCGCAGAGCCTGGTCGTCGAGCTGGCGAGTAACGACGGCTATCTGCTGCAGTACTACCAGGCGAAGGGCATTCCCGTGTTGGGAATCGACCCGGCGCCGGGACCGGTCGACGTCGCCCGCAAGAAGGGCATTGAGTCGCTGCTCGCGTTCTTTGGCCAGGATCTGGCCGCGGAGCTGGTTGCGCAAGGGCGGCGCGCAGACATCATTCATGGAAACAACGTGTTGGCGCACGTCGCCGACACGAACGGATTCGTGAAGGGTATTGCGACACTGCTGAAGGATGACGGCGTCGGTGTCATCGAAGCTCCTTACGTTCGCGATCTGATCGACCACGGCGAATTCGACACGATCTATCACGAGCACCTGTGTTACTTCTCCGTCACGGCCCTGAAGAATCTGTTCGAGCGCCACGGGCTGTTCCTCAATCGGGTCGAACCGCTGTCCATACACGGCGGGTCACTGCGGCTGTTCGTCGAGAAGCACGATCGACCCACGGCTTGCGTGCTCGAGTACCTCGAGGACGAGCATCAGCTCGGATTGGATCGCCTGGACTACTTCGCAGATTTTTCGGCGCGCGTCGGACAGATTCGCAGCGAGCTGGCGACTCTCCTGCGGGATCTCAAGAGCCGCAATGCCCGCATCGTCGGGTATGGCGCCGCGGCGAAAGGCACGATCATGCTCAACTACGTGGGCATCGGTCGTGACACTCTGGACTTCGTGGTCGATCGCAACGTGCACAAACAGGGGCGCTATGTCCCCGGTGTACGGCTGCCGATCGCCGCTCCCGAGCGCATTCTGCAGGAACAGCCCGACTACGTCCTGATCCTTCCCTGGAATTTCAAAGACGAAATCATGACCCAGCAGGCCGAATACCGGCGCCGCGGGGGTCGTTTCATCGTACCCGTACCACGGCCTGCCATCCTATGACCGACAAAAATCTGATCGATTCGCGCGCCCTGCGCGCTGCGAGCCCGGCTGAGTTTGCTTTTCCGGCCATCCCCGAGCTGCTGGCGGCGCCCCAAGGGGCGACGTGCCAGGCCTGCGGCGGCAGCGAGCTGGAATCGTTTTATCAAATCAACGACGTGCCGGCGCACAGTTGCCTGATGATGCCTACCCGGGAAGAAGCGCTGAAGTTCCCGCGCGGCGACATCGAGCTGGCGTTCTGTCGCGACTGCGGTTTCATTTCCAACATCCGCTTCGACCAGAAGTTGAATGCCTACTCCCAGGCATACGAGGAGACGCAAGCCTTCTCGCCGCGCTTCATGCGCTTCGTGAACGACATCTGCGACGACCAGATCGCCAAGTACGGCATCGGCCCGGGCACCACGGTGCTCGAGATCGGCTGCGGCAAGGGCGAATTCCTGGTCGCGCTGTGCGAGCGGGCGGGCTGCAACGGCATCGGGCTCGATCCGGGCTACCGCCCGGAGCGGACCCGCAGCACCGCGGCCAGCCGGATCCGCTTCATCACCGATTTCTACGGACCGAAGTACTCGCACCTGCAGGCTGACTATGTCACCTGCCGCCACACTCTCGAACACATCGCCCCGGTGGGCGAGTTCATGACTCTGGTGCGCGAGACCATCGGCGACCGGCGACATGTGAATGTGTATTTCGAGCTGCCGGACATGGAGCGCGTTCTGGAACAGGGTGTGTTCTGGGACATCTACTACGAACACTGCACGTACTTCACGCGCGGCTCCCTGGCTCGACTGTTTCGAGAGACTCATTTCGACGTACTCGAACTATTCAAGGCCTACGGCGGACAGTACCTCATGATCGAGGCACGCCCGACAGCGGGACCGACGTCTCCGCGGCTCAGGCAGGAGAACGATCTCGAGACGACGGCCCGGCTCGTGGAAGGATTCAAGGACAAGGTAGACGAGCGTCTGCACGAGCTCGCACGCATTGCCGAGTCGGCACGCAAGTCGGGGAAGACCCTGGCGATCTGGGGCTCGGGATCGAAGTGCGTGTCGTTGATCAGCTCGCTGCGACTCGGGGAGGAGCTACGCGCGGTGGTCGACATCAACCCGCACAAGCACGGTAAGTTTCTTGCCGGCAGCGGAATCGAGATCCGCAGTCCCGAGGCGCTCAAGGAACTGCGCCCCGACATCGTCCTGTTGATGAACTCGATCTACACCGAAGAAGTGCGCAATGACCTCAACAGTCGCGGCCTCAAGCCCCAACTCGTTCCGCTCTGAGGGCGGCGCTACGGCCGCAGGGCCCGTGCAGCCCGCAGGGTCGGTGCGGTCCGCGGGGTCGGTACTGGCGCCGACCCTGGTTCCCTCTGCCGTCGTGGAATGGGACCGCCTGACCGCAATCGCGGCGGACAACAGCGCACGCTATCGCGCTGCGCGCCCCTTTCCTCACATCGTGCTCGACGACCTGTTCTCGGTGGCGCTGTTGGACCAGGCTATTGCCGAGCTGCCCGGAGTGGAGGCGCGTTGGACCGGATATGACACGGTCAACGAGCGCAAGCAGGTCTGTTCGGACACGGCTGCGTTCGGGCCTACGGCGGAAACGATCGCGCATGCTCTCAACAGCTCGCGGTTCGTGCGCTTCCTGGAGGCCCTGACGGGCATCCAGGGCCTGATTCCCGACCCGCACATGCACGCGGCCGGTTATATGAAGGTTCCGGCAGGCGGCTTCCTCGGGTTGCACTACGACTTCGCGACCCAGCGCGAGCTGTTCCTGGACCGGCGCATCAACGTTTTGCTGTATCTGAACCGGGACTGGCAGACGCAATGGGGGGGGCAGCTCGAGCTGCACTCCAACGATCCGCCGCAGTCGCCCAAGCATCAGGAGATCAAAGTCGAACCGGCGTTCAATCGACTGGTGATCTTCAACACACCCAACGCGCTCCACGGTCATCGCGCGCCGCTGGCATGCCCGAAAGGTCGCTCACGGCTGTGTCTGTCCTGGTACTACTACACGGCCCCGCCGGTTCCGGGGTGGGCGGCCCGTTCGACGTCCGTCGAATTCAAGCAGGGCAGGTTCGAGCCGGCACGCGCGGCGGTGAAGTTCATCAACCTGGTCACGCCGCCGATCCTGCTGCGCTGGGCCAAGATGGGAGCGCGGGCACTGCGCGGCAAGTAGGCTGCGGGCCAGGGTCGCCCGCGGTCAACTTATCCTTCTAATTCAATCAGTTAAAAACGCGCAGCGCCCGCTCTTGGGTCACCTGGGCATAGATCCGCTCGAGGAGCTCGGCGGAGCGTTCCCAGGTGTAGCTGCTGCGAACATCCTGTCGCGCACTGCTGCCCAACTCCCGTACGAGTGCTGGACTACCGGCAAGACGCAGCAGCGCATCGGCAAATGCGCCGGCATCGCCGTTGGGAACGACCAGGCCCGTGCGCTCATGTTCGATTACTTTTGCCGAGCCGGCGCTCGAAACGATCGCTTTACCCGCAGCCATATAGTTCAGCAGCTTCTGCGGGATACCGGGACACCGTGTACGCGGCAACACCGCGATCGATGACGCCGCCAACCGCGCCGGAAGCTCATCGAATCCATCGGGTATGACCTCGATGGCATCCCTGACGCCCAATCGCTCAGCGTGCTCCTCATAGGGGTCGAAGGGGGAGCTCACCGAGAAGCACAACTTGAGATCCTTGCGAACGCGGCGCGCGCGCGCGAAAGCTTCCAGCAGAAGGTCGATGTCCTGATACGGAGCCAGCGTACCCGTATAGATCAGCCTGACGGTGCCGTCCCCCGGCGGAGCCTCCTCCACCGGAAAATTCTCCGACTCCACGCCGTTCATGACGACCGAGATCTGATCCGGCAGCATTCCGTACTGCTCGATCAGGCAGTCCCGGATCTCGGGTGTGACGGCGGCCACATGGTCCGCCGCACGCGGCAACTGCCCGTCGAGCCAGCCGCCCGCAGTTCGCGAGAGCCAGCGCGAGAGCCGCGGACCGTAGCTCGGCAACTCCGGGCCCAGCAACGTGTGCGCGTCATACACGATCGGAAGCTTGTGCCGCACCCGCGCAGGTAAGGAAACCAACAGCCCCTCGATGTGATGAGCATGGATCACATCGAACCGCCCCGCGCGCAGCACCTGCAGGAGCTTCAGGGCCAGCATCGGGTCGTATAGAAACAGCTTGCGCGCGTTGGGGCCGGCCGGCATAGCCCAGAAGCGCTGACGACCGAAGATCCGATGCACGGGGAAGTCGAGCGGGCGGCCCTCGTCGCCAACGTGATAGGTGATCAACTCAACATGGTGGCCTCGCGCCCACAAAGCGTCGGCGAGGCGCTCGATTCTCAGCGGAGTGCCGCGTCGCGCCGGCATCGGACAGGCCGCCACGATCGCGATCCGAAATCGCGGGCTCCTGCTGAGGTCGGGATGAAATGCGGCGACGGCCTGGGCCATGAGGTTACACCTGCCGTCGTCTCGCGTCGGCGAGGTGCCCCGGCGCCAGGCCGAACAAGCGCGACTTCAGGCGCTCCGCCAGACCGGGAACTCCGGGGGCGATGACGGCAACGACATCGACACCGGCGCGGGCGGCGTTCCAGTTGCTGACCCACCAACGGGCCAACGCCCCGTAGCACTTCGTGCGCTCATCGGGACTGACGTTCTCGTCGAACACCATCTTCATGTACTCGCGGTACAGACGCCACGTCGGGAAAGACACCTTGCCCCGCAATCTGGCGTCGTGCCACGCCGCGCGATCTGCAGCGCGGCCTTGGGAACGCGTATAGCGACTCTCGTGCTCACGCATCTGCACCAAGGGCGCCGGAAGTTGAATCATGCGCCCCCGCAGGGCCAGTTGCGCCAACAGCGCGCGGTCGGCGCCATGGAAACTTCCATGCAGCAAAGAACCTTCGAGGGCGGACCTGCGGATCATTCCGAAGAAGTCGACGCACGAATGCGATCGCAGGATCATCCACGCGAAGCGAGCCGAGGCGGATGGGGCGTCAGCTGTCGCGAGACGGCTGTTGTACAGCCCGATCGGCTCGCCTTTGCCGTCGATATACGACACAACGGAGTTGCACAGGACGGCGTCCTCGCGCTCCTCGAGCACGCGTACCGTCTTGTCGACATAGGTCGGCATGAGTCGGTCGTCGTGCGCCAGCCACTTGTAGTAGCGGCCGCGTGAGTGGGCGTAGACGATGTTGTAGTTCGGCGCCGCTCCGAGATTCTGTGGGCTACGGTAGTACCGCACCCGCGCGTCCTGCATCACGTAGTCCCGACAGATCTCCTGGGTGCGATCGGTGGAGGCGTTGTCACTGATCACGACCTCCAGGTCGTCGTAAGTCTGATCCAGCGCCGAGCGGAGCGCTTCCTCGAGAAACGCCTCGCCGTTGTAGACGGGAATCCCGATGCTGACGGAGGGAGCGGGGCCGGGGCCCGCCTCGATATCGCGCATTTCAACCTCGTTTTTTATCTGGCACGAATGGGGCAGAAGGCCGCGGACACCGGACGGGCTCACGCGGAGAACGGACTGCGCAGCGCAATGCCGTGCTTGCTAACGAGGTATTAACGTGCGCCGCTGCGGCAGCGTTCCGCCGCAGCGGCGCACAAAGAGAGGGTGTC
The DNA here is from genome assembly GCA_036499585.1 of Steroidobacteraceae bacterium. Taxonomy (GTDB): domain Bacteria; phylum Pseudomonadota; class Gammaproteobacteria; order Steroidobacterales; family Steroidobacteraceae; genus 13-2-20CM-66-19. The sequence goes on along the minus strand of DASYDM010000004.1, from coordinate 785,214 downwards.
AGACGACAGGAGGCGCCGAGAGCGCCACCGGGCAGGCCTAACCTGAGGCCTAACCTGAGACCTAACGGAATTTGATCTTGCCGCCCCCGCCACTGGGCCCCGGGCCCACACCCGCGCCGACTTCGGGGACGACGATCCGCGACGCCGATTCCCGCCGCATCTCGCGAGCCTCTTCGATGGCCTGCTCGAGGGCGGCTTTGACACCCTCGGGAAACCTCTCGAGCGCCTCGCTCAGCGTGTTCGCTTCGATCTCGAAGACCAGCGGTAACACCCCGGCGGGCGTCAGAAGCTGAGTCTGGCCGGAGAACAGCACGGGGCGCCCCGGATCCGTGGATCCGTCGAGGGTCACTGGGGTGAGGCGCCGGATCGTGCCGGCCCTGCGGTCCGTGAAAACTTCTTCGCGGTAGAGCGCTGCCGGATCGAGACTGACGTCCGGGAGATCGTTCTGCGCTGCCATATCGGTCCATTCGTGCTTGCTGAGCGTTGTGAGTCATTTTACACAGCCGTCCGGGAAGCTTCGCAAGAATGGTGCCGACGCCACAGCGATGGGCGGGTCCGCACCCCTCAGCCTCGGCTGGACCTCGTCCCGGCCTCCTGGAGCGTTACCCCCTCGAGGGGTCGGTCGGGACGTGCAAAGGGAGCCGGGTGACCCTGCAGGGGATTGAAATTCTTGCCACCGCCCCGCGGGCCCCTGGCTGCCCGGAGCGCCAGTCTCCGGAACGTCGTTCGCCCGTCGCGGAACGCCAGCGTCAGCCCCTGGCGGCTGAGGCCAGCGCTTCGACGAACGGGCGGTCGGCTTCGAGGATGTCCTCGCGCGCCAGGCCAGCGGGCTCGACCCATTTCAGGCGCTGGCCATCCAGACTCGCCGGCTCGCCCAGGTAGCTGTCCACGATCCACAAAGACAACTCGACTACGCGATCCGTGTACTCGTGGGAAAGGTTCATCAGGGCATGACTGGCGAGGACTGTGATCCCCAGTTCTTCCGTGAGTTCGCGCGCGAGGGCCTCGGCCTCTGTCTCACCTGAGGCAATCTTGCCGCCGGGGAATTCCCAACGACCCGCCATGTGCTTGCCGGGAGGCCGTTCAGCGATGAGCACACGCCCGCCCGGGTCGTACAAGGCGGCGGCCACGACCCGCACGAGAGGCTTCATTCTCCCGATAGGGCGCCGTGGCAATGCTTGAATTTCTTCCCGGAGCCGCAGGGACACGGCTCATTGCGACCGACCTTCCGCTCGTTACGCACGAACGTCCCCAGGGGATCCCCAGCCGGCGGCGGACCCAGTGGAAGACCCGGGATTGCGGGAGGTGGGATGGCCTGCCCCGGAGGCGGTCCGTCCGTAGACTCCCCTGAAAGCGCCGACTGCGCATCCGCGTGCTGCGCCTGTAGAGCCTGCATGAGGCGCTGACGACGCTCTTCTTCCTCGCGATCGATCTCCTCCTGAGTGCGGACTTCGATCTTCGTGAGCAGGGAGACGGTCTCGAACTTCACCCGATTGAGCATCGCGGTGAACAACTCGAAGGCTTCACGCTTGTATTCGAAGCGGTAATCCTTCTGCGCGTAACCCCGCAAGTGAATGCCTTGGCGCAGATAGTCCATCGCGGCCAGGTGATCACGCCAATGCTGATCCAGCATACGCAGCATCACATCCTTTTCGATGTGACGCATGATGGGCGCGCCCAGACGCGCAACCTTGGCGTCGTACGCCTCGAGAACGGCGTGAGTCAGCTTGCTGCGCAACGCCTGCTCTTCAATATCGGGAAGCTCTGCGACCCAACTCTTGGGCGCGACAGCTGTGTTGAAGTCCTTGCCGACCGAGTCGGCGAGCCCGTCCAGATCCCAATCGGCCGGTGCAGCATGCTTCGGCATGAACTGATCGATCAGCGTCCCGACGGATTCCTCCATCAGACCGTGAATCGCATCGGACAAATCCTCCGTGCCCATGATCTCGGTGCGCTGCTGGTAGACGACCTTGCGCTGATCGTTGGCGACGTCGTCGAACAGCAGCAGCTGTTTGCGGATGTCGAAGTTGTGCGATTCGACCTTCCGCTGCGCCTTTTCGATCTGGCGGGTCAGCATGCCGCTCTCGATGACCTCGCCTTCCTTCATGCCGGCCATCTGCAGCAACCGCTTGGTGCGGTTGGGATCGCCGAAGATGCGCATCAGGTTGTCTTCCATCGACAGATAGAAGCGGCTCGAACCCGGGTCGCCCTGGCGACCGGACCGGCCTCGCAGCTGGTTGTCGATGCGGCGGGATTCGTGGCGCTCCGTGCCGACGATGTGCAATCCGCCGGCGGCCAACACTTTGTCGTGGCGCTCCTGCCACGCGGCGCGGGCACCCTCACGAGTCGCATCATCCACTTCGCCCATTCCGGCGAGCTCGGCTTCCCAATTGCCTCCGAGGACGATGTCGGTACCGCGGCCGGCCATGTTGGTCGCGATCGTCACCGTACCGGGACGCCCCGCCTGGGCGACGATGTGCGCTTCACGCTCGTGCTGCTTCGCGTTCAGAACCTGGTGCTCGACGTTCTGCTTCTTGAGCAGATTCGACAGGAATTCCGACGTCTCGATGGAGGTCGTGCCCACCAGGACCGGCTGTTCGCGCGTGACGCAATCGCGGATGTCCTCGATGATCGCGTTGAACTTGTCGTTCTGCGTCAGGTACACGAAGTCCGGCTGGTCCTTGCGTATCATCGGACGGTGAGTGGGGATGACGACCACTTCCAGTCCGTAGATCTGCAGGAACTCCGGCGCTTCCGTATCGGCGGTACCGGTCATCCCGGCCAGCTTCTTGTAGAGGCGGAAGTAGTTCTGGAAGGTGATGGAGGCGACGGTCTGGTTCTCCTCGCGAACCCGCACCCCCTCCTTCGCCTCAACGGCCTGGTGCAACCCATCCGACCATCGCCGTCCGGGCATCGTACGTCCGGTGAACTCGTCGACGATGATGACCTCGCCGCCGCGCACGATGTACTCGACGTCACGCTTATAGAGAGCGTGCGCGCGTAAAGCGGCATTCAGGTGGTGCATCAACCGGATGTTGGCGGGATCGTACAGGCTCTCGCCCTCACGAAGCAGACCCGCCTCGGCCATGTACTGCTCGATGTGCTCGTGACCTTCTTCGGTCACGTGGACCTGTTTGGTCTTTTCCTCGACCGAGAAATCCCCGGGTCCGTTCTCGTCCTTCTGCCGCGTCAGCCGCGGCACCACCTTGTCGATCGAGAGATAGAGTTCGGTGCTCTCCTCGGCGGGGCCGGAGATGATGAGCGGGGTACGCGCTTCGTCGATGAGAATCGAGTCGACCTCGTCGACCACAGCGTAGGCCAGACCCCGTTGCACGCGGTCTTCGAGACGGAACGCCAGGTTGTCGCGGAGATAGTCGAACCCGAATTCGTTGTTCGTGCCGTAAGTGATGTCGCACGCGTACGCGGCGCGCTTCTCTTCCTGGCCCTGCGAGTTTTTGATGACACCGACTGTCAGACCGAGGAAATGGTAAACGGGTCCCATCCACTCTGAGTCGCGCTGCGCGAGGTACTCGTTAACCGTGACGATGTGGACGCCTTCGCCCGTGAGCGCGTTGAGATAGGCGGGCAGGGTCGACATCAGCGTCTTGCCCTCGCCGGTGCGCATCTCGGCGATCTTTCCCTCGTGAAGGGTCAGTCCTCCGATGAGCTGCACATCGAAGTGCCGCATCTTCAGGGTGCGGCGGGCGGCTTCGCGCACGACGGCGAACGCTTCGGCGACGAAGTCGTCGAGCTTCGCGCCTTCCTTCAACCGACGGCGGAACTCCTCGGTCTTGCCGCGCACCGCCTCGTCCGAGAGCTCCTTGAGTTGAGCCTCATGGTCGGCCGCTGTACGGACGTATCGTCCAAAGCCCCGCACCAGCCGGTCGTTGCGGCTGCCGAAAACGCGCTTGAGAAGTTGCATGATGAAGTGGCGGCGAATGCGTCCCAAAAAGGCGAAAAGGCTTGGTTCGACAGGCCCTTACGGGTCGCCGACGTCGTGGGGTCTAGAGGCCCAAAAAGGGCCGCGTATTGTACGCAATAGACGCCGTGAACGCGCTATTGGTTCGCTGCGGGAGGTTTTCAAGGCACGCGAGGCCGGGCGGTCCCGCGGGGGCGGCAAGTGCGCCGCGCCGGTCCCGCAGCTGGCGACTATTTGCCCGTGAAGCCCAGCGGATTCACCTGACGACCGTTGCGCAGGACTTCGAAGTGCACGTGCGGGCCGGTCGAACGGCCCGTCGAACCCATCAGCGCAATCGCTTGACCACGTTTCACGGTGTCACCGACGCTCACCAGCGTCTGTTCGTTGTGGGCGTAGCGGGTGACATACCCGTCGCCGTGATTGACCTCGACCAGCGTCCCGTACCCGCTCCGCTCTCCGGCCCAGGTAACGACGCCCGCCGCGACGGCCACGACCTGCTCACCCGCCTGGCCGGCGAAATCGACGCCCTTGTGGTACGCCTCATGCCCCGTGAAGGGATCCTGGCGCTCGCCGAAATAAGAAGAGATGAACCCCTGGTTGACCGGACGGCCCTCCGGGTGGATCTGCTCCTTGAGCTCGTTGGCCAGGATCACGTTTTCCAGCGCCGACAGCTGCGAGTCCCGCAACTGCACCCGCGCCTCGAGCTGGCTCAGCAGGCTGGTCAGATCGGGGATCTGGGCGCTGACGCCCTCGCCGTCGGACTCGGGTCCGCCGCTCGGGGGATCACTGTCGAAATCGAATTCCCGGTTGTCGATGTCCGCCATCTCGGTCAGGCGCTTACCCAGCGCATCGAGCCGGATGACGTGGGCGTTGACCTCGCCCAGCCGCATCGCCATCGCATCCACCCGCTCCTGCAGCTGCTGCTTCAGGTCGGCGATCTGGTGCTTCTGGTCGGAGAGAATTTGCGACCAGTGAGCCGTGTCGCCCCGGACGCGCGAGGTGCCGGTCGTCTGTCCCAGGTGCATGCCGATTCCGAACGCGCTACCCAGCAGGGCGAGACCCAGCGCTGCGGCGACACTCAATGCCAGCGGGTGGGCCAGATTGAGCTGGCGGGCCCTGCCTTCGCGTTTGGAGAAAAAGATCAAATTCATCGCGTGCGCTCCAGAGCCGTGCGTTTCCCCGTCTCGGTGGGTAGGCACCGCAAGCTGCGCACACGAGCCTCACCCGGGCGTGTCTCGCCCTGTTCTCGTTGAATTGCCGTCGCAGAATACGATCCCGCGGGGGACCCTTCGCTCAGGCAATAAAAATCCTCGCACCTTGCTGGCAACCCCGCTGTCATGGCTCCTCGCTTTAGACCGGTGGCTTTGCGTCCCCGCCTTTCGGCGGGTTTGCCCTAAACTCTCCCCTCGCCCGAAGGCTTCGGGAGCATTTCCAGCACCGTCCGATCCAAAAAACGCTCGGACGGTACTTTCAATATTGCAGCGCTTCGACTATGCACAATCGCGGGAACCGAAACAAGCGCGGCCGATCTCGAAATCCGCTCCTGGCGACACAACGAGGCCCCCAGAAGGCCGATTCTGTCAAAGACATACTCGCCCGGCTGTCCCCTACATTGACGCGCGTCACGGATCAGGCTGCACGACAGGCCTCGTGGCGAGACTGGATAGAATCGAATCTGCCGCGTGAAATTGTCGTGAAAATCTCGGGAATCGTCGAACGGGACGGGACTGTGGTGCTGTTTGCCGAGTCGGCCGCATGGTCGGCGCGGCTGCGCTACGCCGTTCAGGAAATCGAGCCGCGGCTGCGCGAGGCCCATCCGAATATCACGGCAGTAAAAGTGCGGGTTCTACCTAGGCGCTGACAAGCGTAGGCCCATGGGCCAATGCGTGAAGCTCAATCGCCGGCCGCGCGGACAGCGCTGCTCTCAGTCCCCCGCGGCAGACAGCGCGGCCGCTTCGATATACGAAATCGGCGCGTCGGCGTATGACTCGAACACGACTTCTTCCCAGGCCGTCCGGTCCGCCAGCAGCGTCCGCAACAGCTTGTTGTTGAGTGCGTGACCGGACTTGTGGCCGCTGAACTCGCCGATGAGGCTGTGACCGAGCAGATACAGATCCCCGATCGCATCGAGGATCTTGTGCTTCACGAACTCATCCTCGTACCGCAGGCCGTCCTCGTTCAGGACGCGGAATTCGTCCAGGACGATGGCGTTGTCGAGGTTGCCGCCGAGGGCGAGATTGCGGGCCCGCATGGTCTCGAGGTCCCGCATGAAACCGAAGGTGCGCGCCCGGCTGACCTCTTTCAGATAGGAGGTCGTCGAGAAGTCCATGGAGGCCTTCTGCGAGCGGCGCTTGAAGATCGGGTGATTGAACTCGATCTCGAAATTGACCTTGAAGCCGGCGAACGGATCGAACTGCGCCCACTTGTCGCCGTCCGCGACCCGCACGCGCTTGCGTACGCGGATGAAACGCTTCGGCTCGGGCAGTTCCTCGATCCCCGCCGATTGCAGCAGAAACACGAACGGGCCGGCGCTCCCATCCATGATCGGCACTTCGACCGCGCTCACCTCGACGACCGCGTTGTCGATCCCGAGGCCCGCGAAGGCCGAGAGGAGATGCTCGACGGTCGAGACGCGCACATTGTCCTTGGAGAGCGTGGTTCCCAGCATCGTGTCGGTGACGTTCTCGGCATGAGCCGGAATGTCCGACGCTCCGGCCAGATCCGTACGCCGGAAAAGGATTCCCGCATCCGCCGCAGCCGGATGCAGCGTCATCAGGACCTTCTTGCCGGAATGCAGACCGACGCCAGTGGCGCGAATGGAGTTTTTTAGAGTGCGTTGTCCAACCATGAGGGAATGCTGTGAATCCTACCGGCGTGCCGTGCCGGCCTCGAGGGCCTTGGCCGGCTGCAAGCCCCCGCCGGCCGCAACGGGCCTGGCGCAGGGTGAAGCCGTCAGCCAAACACTTCCTTACAGGATGTCGTGCGGCGGCCAACCGCGATCCCTCGAAGGAACCGCGGTTGGCTACCGTAACACACGCTCAAACTGACTCCAAACCCCCCGGGTGGGGTATGAAGTCCTACATCGATGGTGTCGGTGTCAGTCTGCCTGCCGACGCAGGAACGCCGGGATGTCGAGCAGATCCTCGGCCGGCTCCGCATCCGGTCGCAGACCGTCACCCACCGCCCGCTGGCGCTGCACCGTCGGCTTATCCAGAGCTGCGTAGTCGCTGCTCGAGAGCGGGCCCTTGCGCACAACACGCATCGCCGGCTCACCGCGCCCGCCTGCATCCCGCAGAGCCGGGACTTCGCGAACGCTCGCCGCGTGCGCGTGCGACGGCGCAGTCATGCGCGAAGCCGCAGCCGGACGGCCCAGGCCAGTCGCCACGACGGTGACGCGTACCTGGTTGGACAGCTCAGGATCGATCACGGTGCCGACCACGACGGTGGCGTCGTCGGAGGCAAACTGCTTCACGATCTGGCCGACTTCCTGGAACTCCCCAATCGACAGGTCCATGCCTGCGGTGACGTTGACCAGAATGCCGTGAGCGCCTGCCAGGTTGATGTCTTCGAGCAACGGCGACGACACCGCCTTCTCGGCGGCCTCGCGAGCGCGGCCCTCGCCACTGGCGGTGCCCGAACCCATCATCGCCATGCCGGTCTCCGCCATGACGGTACGCACGTCGGCGAAGTCCACGTTGATCAGACCCGGCCGGGTGATCAACTCGGCGATGCCCTGCACGGCGCCCTGCAGCACCTGGTTCGCCGACTTGAACGCATCCAGCAGCGTCGTCTGGGGACCCAGCACGGTCAGCAGCTTCTGGTTGGGAATGGTGATCAGCGAGTCGCAGTACTTGCTCAACTCGGAGATGCCATGGTCGGCGACGAAGGAGCGCTTGTTGCCCTCCATCTCGAACGGCTTCGTCACGACCGCGACCGTCAGGATCCCGAGCTCCTTGGCGATCTGGGCAACCACCGGCGCGGCACCCGTTCCCGTGCCACCGCCCATGCCTGCGGTGATGAACAACATGTCGCAGCCTTCCACCAGCTCGACGATGCGATCACGATCTTCCATTGCGGCCTGCCGGCCCACCTCGGGATCGGCGCCAGCGCCAAGACCCTTGGTCATGTTGCATCCGATCTGCAACGCCGTCTTGACCTTGGCGTGCTTCAAGGCCTGTGCATCGGTGTTGATGCACATGAATTCCACTCCGTCGATCCCGGCGGCGACCATGTGAGCCACGGCGTTCCCGCCGCCGCCGCCCACACCGATCACCTTGATGACGGCGCTTTGGCTGTACGCGTCCATCAGTTCAAACATGTGTCACTCTCCTCATTCGAAACTAAAACCCCGGTTGCTCGATCTGTCAGCTGCATCTGTCAGCTTCAAAAGTTCCCCTGGAACCAGGAGCGCATGCGGTCGATCACCGACTTGGCATTCCCACCCAGGGAGCGCCCGCCACGACGGGCGGGCATGACGTTGTCACGGGCGTAGAGCAACAGCCCCACGCCGGTTGAATAAATCGGGTTGCGCACCACATCGGAGAGCCCCTGGACCTGTTGGGGCAACCCGAGACGCACGGGCATGTGGAAGACTTCCTCGGCGAGCTCGATCGCGCCCTCCATCTTGGCGCTGCCGCCCGTCAGGACGATGCCGGCGGCAATCACCTCTTCAAACCCGCTCCGGCGCAACTCCTCGCGCACCAACCCAAACAGTTCCTCGTAGCGCGGCTCGACGATCTCGGCGAGTGTCTGGCGTGCAAGGCGCCGGGCCGGACGATCGCCCACGCTCGGGACCTCGATGCTCTCATCGGGGTTGGCGAGTTGCGACAGCGCGCACGCGTAGCGGATCTTGATGTCCTCCGCATACTGCGTCGGCGTGCGCATGGAGACGGCGATGTCGTTCGTGACCTGGTCGCCAGCGATCGGGATGACCGCGGTGTGCCGGATTGCCCCGTTGGAAAAGACCGCGATGTCGGTGGTGCCGCCGCCGATGTCTACCAGGCAGACCCCCAGTTCCTTCTCGTCCTCGGTGAGCACGGCAAAACTCGACGCCAACTGCTCGAGCACGACATCGTCGACTTCCAGTCCGCAGCGCTGGATGCATTTCTCGATGTTCTGCGCCGCACTGTCGGCGCCGGTGACGATGTGCACCTTGGCTTCCAGACGCACTCCGGACATGCCGATCGGATCGCGGATGCCTTCCTGGCCGTCCACGATGAACTCCTGGGGCAACACGTGCAGGATCTTCTGGTCGGCTGGGATCGCAACCGCTTTGGCGGCATCGATGACGTGTTCGACGTCACTATGAGTGACCTCTTTGTCCCGTACTCCCATTACCCCGTGCGAGTTGAGACTGCGCACGTGGCTGCCGGCGATGCCAGCGAACACCGAGTGGATTTCGCAGCCGGCCATCAGCTCGGCTTCCTCCACCGCGCGCTGGATGGACTGGACGGTCGATTCGATGTTGACGACCACGCCCTTCTTGAGTCCCCGGGAGGGCTGTGAGCCGACCCCGAGCACTTCGATGCTGCCGTCGAGGCCGACCTCGCCGACCAGGGCCACGACTTTGGAGGTACCGATGTCGAGACCTACGATGAGATTTCTTTCGGAACGCTTAAGCATTGCGGCCGCCTTCCTCGCCAGGGGTTTTGCGCGGGGCGCTGCCGCGCCAGCCGATCGCGAATCCGTTGGTGTAACGCATGTCGATATAGGAAATGTCGTCGCCCTTCTGGGTCACCAGTTTCAGGGCGGCGGTGATGAACTTGTCGAAACGCTCGTCGAACTGGCGGCGCCCGAGACGCACGGTCACGCCGTTCGCGAGATCAAACTCCCAGGCGCCGCGCGCATCGAGGCGCATCGCCGTCAGTCGCAGGCCGGCCTGCCCGAGCCGCCCCTGTGCCGCGAGATACTTCTCGGCGACCAGCGACTCCTTTCCGTCCGGACCGGACAGTCGCGCCAACTCTGGCGGGATGTGCCGCTCTTCGGTGGCAAACAGCTCGCCGCGGGTATTGAGCAGTCCCGATTCGCCCCAGCGCGCCGCGGCGATCTGCTCGATGACCAGGACATTCAGTCCACGCGGCCAGCTTCTCTGGACACTCACCGCATCCACCCAGGGAACCTGGTGCAACGCCTTGCGCACCGAGGCCAGATCGACACTCAACAGTCCCATGCCGCGCACGTGCTCTTTCACGATGCGCTCGACGTCGACCGGAGCAACACGCTGGAAGCGCCCGGACACGGACACGGTCTGAATCGGCTGATCCAGCGTCCACAGGACACCGCCGGCAACGGCAAGTACGGCAACGATGCTGAAGAACGACATCGCAAACCGGCGCCAATTGATGCGCGGCAGCTGCCAGTTGCTCTGCGCTTCCGGCTTGTCCTTGCGGCGGCGATTCTTGGGTCGGCCGAACATGTCAGGCGCCCCCTGTGCGGGCCGCCGGCCCAGCGCCGGCCATGGGCCGTGTGCCGGCGGCAGGCCGCGCTTGCGTCCGGGTGAAGCTGGTTTCGAGGACTTGCCAGACCAGCTCGTGGAACTGAATGTCCACGGCACGCGCCGCCATTGGAACCAGGCTGTGGCTGGTCATCCCCGGAACCGTGTTGATCTCGAGGAGCAGCGGCCGCCCGCTGGCGTCCAGCATGAAATCCGCGCGCCCCCAGCCCTCGGCCCCGGCTGCATCGAAGGCCGCCACTGCCAGATTGGCGAGGTGGTGCTCGGCGGGTGCCGACAAACCCGACGGGCAGAAGTACTGCGTATCGTCACGGAAGTACTTCGCGTCATAGTCATAGAAGGAGTTGGGAGTCTCGATGCGGATCGATGGCAGCGGCCGACCCTGCAGAATCGCGACCGTGTACTCGCGCCCCGTCACCCAACTCTCCGCGAACACGCTGCGATCGACGGCCGCGGCGGCCCGATAGGCTCGGGCGAGATCTTCCTCCCGCTCGACCTTCGTCATGCCGACGCTCGAGCCTTGCGTCGCCGGCTTGACGATCATGGGCAGACGCAACCGCTCGAGAGCGAGTTCGAGGTCCGCAAGCCCCCGCAACACGACAAAGTCGGCCGTGGCAACACCCATGGCCTGCGCCAACCGCTTGGTGCGTAATTTGTCCATCCCGATTGCCGAGCCGAGCACTCCGCTCCCCGTGTAGGGAATGCCGAGGTACTCGAGGGCGCCTTGGAGGGTGCCGTCCTCGCCGCCAGGACCGTGTAAAGCAATCCAGACGCGATCGAATCGCCCCGTGACCAGCTCCGACAGGGAACGCTCGCGAGGATCAAACGCATGCGCGTCGACGCCCCGGCCCGTCAAAGCCTCCAGGACTGCGTTGCCCGTCAGCAGCGAAATCTCGCGCTCGGTGGAATCGCCACCGAACAGCACCGCCGTCTTCCCGAATTCCTTGGGATCGGTCGCTCGGCGCAGTCCGCCGGGATCGTGTGTGAGCCGCATCAGGCTGCCACTCCCAGAATGCGCACTTCAGGATTCAGGTGCACACCGTGCAGGCGCTCGACAGTTTCCTGGACGTGATGGATCAGGTGCTCGAGCTCGGCTGCCGTGGCACTGCCATGGTTGATGATGAAGTTAGCGTGCTTTTCAGACACCGAGGCGTCGCCGATCCGGAAGCCCTTCAGGCCGCTGACCTCAACGAGCCGCGCCGCGTGATCTCCGGGCGGGTTGGTGAACACGGAGCCGCAGCTCCATTCGCCGATGGGCTGGGTCGCCTTGCGCTTTTCCAGCAGAGAGCGGACTTCGGCGTCGTTCAGACCGTCCTTGCGTTCGAACGTGAGTCTAGCCGCGAGGAACCACTCGTCGGTGACAGGCGCGGTCACGTGTCGGTAGCTCACCGAGTACTCGGACCGCAGGCGCGTGTGCTCCTTGCCGTGGCGATCGATGGTCTCGACCTCGACGACATGCCGCCAGGTCTCGCCACCGAAAGCTCCGGCATTCATCGCCAGCGCCCCCCCTAGCGTGCCGGGGATTCCGGCAAAGAACTCGGCCGGGCCCAAGCCCCACTTCACACACTGCTTCGCGACTCGCGCGCACGGAACGCCGGCCTCGCCGTAGACGGTGGTCTCGTTCACGCGCTCCAAGCGATCCAAGGCGCCATGGGTACTGATGACGACGCCTTTGATGCCGCCGTCCCGTACCAACAGGTTGCTGCCCAGCCCGACCCACTGGATCGACACGTCATTCGGGAGGGTGCGCAGGAACGCGGCCAGATCCATGCGATCGCGCGGAGTGAAATAGACTTCCGCAGGCCCGCCCACGTGCCATGAGGTGTGCCGACTCATTGGCTCGTTGCGTTTCACGCGATTGGTGAATTCCGCGGGTATAGCCACTGTCACGTCGGCTCCCGGCGGGTGACCAACTCGAGCAGCCGCGCCGGCAGATCGTGCGACACGGAGCTGATGTGGCCCGCTCCCATCGTCACGATGACGTCGCCGTCGCGGATCAGATCCTTCAGCGACTCGGCCAGATCCTCCGCCTTCTCCACAAACAACGGCTCGACCATTCCGCGTCCGCGGACGGCTCGGCAGATGGCACGACCGTCGGCCCCTGCAATCGGAGCTTCTCCGGCCGCATAGACCTCGGTCACCAGCAGAACATCCGCCGTTGCCAGTACCTTGCCGAAGTCATCGATCAAATCGTGTGTGCGGGTGTATCGATGGGGTTGGAACGCGAGGATGATGCGGCGCCCCGCGTAGCCCTGGCGAATGGCCTCGAGCGTCGCAGCGACCTCGGTCGGGTGGTGCCCGTAGTCGTCGATGATCGTGATCCGTCCCACCGCCGTGTTGACGTCGGCGACGTGCTGCAGGCGGCGATCGATTCCCTGAAACCCGGCCAACGCACGCTGAATGGCGGCGTCTTCGATTCCCAACTCGGTGGCGACGGCAATCGCCGCCAGGGAATTGAGCACGTTGTGGGTGCCGGGAAGATTGACGGTCACTTCGAGCCGCGCGGCTTCGGGCCTCACGACTTCGAATATCGTCTGCAGGCCGTTGCGCCGGATGTTCTGCGCCCGCACGTCGGCGGACTCGCTGAGGCCGTAGCTGAGGATCGGTCTCCCCACGTTGCGCATGATGCTGTTGACGTTGACGTCGTCGATGCAAAGGACGGCAAGGCCGTAGAACGGCAGGTTGTGCAGAAAGTCCACGAAGCTCTGTTTCAGGAGCTCGAAGTCGCCGCCATGCGTGACCAGGTGATCGTTGTCGATATTGGTGACTATCGCGATCAGCGGCTGCAGATGCGTGAACGAGGCGTCACTCTCGTCCGCCTCGGCCACCAGATACCGGCTCGCACCGAGTCTGGCATTGCTGTCGGCACTCTTGAGGCGGCCCCCGATCACGAACGTCGGGTCCTCGCCGCCTTCCGCCAGGATGCTGGCGACCAGGCTGGTGGTCGTCGTCTTGCCGTGGGTGCCCCCGACGGCGATCGAATAGCGGAAACGCATCAGCTCACCGAGCATCTCCGCGCGGGGGACGACCGGGATACGCTGTTCCAGAGCCGCTTCGGTTTCCGGGTTGCCCTTCGCGATGGCGCTCGAGACGACCACGACGTCGGCGCCCTGCACATTCTGCGCAGCGTGGCCAATCATGATGCGGGCGCCAAGGGATTCGAGTCGGCGCGTCACCGCATTGGGCTTGAGGTCGGAGCCCTGGATCGCATAGCCGAGATTGATCAGCACTTCCGCGATCCCGCTCATGCCGCTTCCGCCGATTCCCACGAAATGAATCGTATGGATGCGGCGCATCCGGTCGCGGCGGTCCGGCGCGACACGACGTTCGGTCACGGCACCATCGAGGTGGGTGCGGCGGTCGGGCGTGGAGCGGCGCTCGACCATCATGCTGCCCTCCTGGCCAGTTCGATGCACGAGGCGGCCAACTCTTCGGCGGCGTGCGGCTTGGCAAGAAGGCGGGCCCGCTCGGCCATCGCCAGGAGCTTGCCGCGACCGGCACACAACTTCTCGAGCTCCGCGGCCAGGCGCTCGGCCGTCAACTCACGATCCGACATCAGGATCGCGGCTCCCTCATTCACGAGGTAGCGGGCATTGTGTGTCTGGTGGTCGTCCACGGCGGCGGGGAAAGGAACCAGGACAGCGCCGACGCCTACGGCGGCCAGTTCAGAGACGGTCAGCGCGCCGGAGCGGCAGATGACCAGATCGGCCCAACCATAGGCCTCGGCCATATCCTCGATGAAGGGTCGCACGTCGGCGCGGACGCCCGCCTCGAGATAGGTCTGCCGCGCCGACTCGATCCAGCGCTCGCCGGCCTGATGACGGACGTCGATGGCCAAGGGGACCGCACCCGCGGAGCCGGTGCCCGCCGCTCCCATCCGTAACTTCGCCAGTGCGTAGGGCACCACGGCATTCAACTTCGTCGCGCCCTGGCTGCCGCCGATCACCAGAATTCGCAGCGCCCCGCTTCGCTCTGCGAAGCGCTCGGCCGGCGGCGGCACGTCGATGATGTCCTGCCGTACCGGGTTCCCGATGACCTGACTGTTCACCTCGCGTCCGAAGCTACCCGGAAACGCCTCCAGCACGCGCCGCGCGAGGTGCGACAGACATCGGTTGGTGAAGCCAGCGATCGCATTCTGCTCGTGAATCATCAGCGGCCGGCGCATCAGCCACGCAGCGACTCCGCCGGGGCCGGTCACGAATCCACCCAACCCCACTACGACTACGGGCTTGTGCTTCCTGACGATGCCAAGGGCCTGAACCAACGCCCGCGCCAGCCGGAACGGCGCTGCCAGCGCCGTGACGACGCCCTTGCCTCGAATACCTCCGACGGACAGCCACTCGATCGGAATGCTTTCCTTCGGCACCACCCGCGCCTCGAGTCCCCGTTGAGTTCCGAGCCACACCACTTCGTAGGACTTCGTGCGCAGCAGACGCGCGAGGGCCAGCGCCGGGAAGACGTGTCCGCCTGTGCCTCCGGCCATGATCAGAACGGTGGGAAGAGTCGCGGGCGCGCTCATTCGTCGCCCTCGTCGTCGTCTTCGTCGTCGACCGGGTCCCGCACCGCGCGCTTCGGCGCCGCTGTGGAGCGGCTGCTCTTGGGCGCGACACGTTCGCTGCCAACTCCGCGGCCGCGGACTGTCACGGAGCCCCGATTTTCCAACATCGCCTCGTGATAGACCCGCAACAGCAGGCCCACCCAGGCCAGTGCCACGATCAGGCTCGAGCGCCCGTAGCTCATCAGGGGCAACGTCAACCCTTTGGTCGGCAGCACCCCCATGTTGACGCCCATGTTCACGAACGCCTGGACGCCGATCCACAGGCCGAACCCCGCCGCCAGGTACGCCTGGAACTTCAATCCCGCCTCGGAGGCGAGGCGGGAGATCCGGATGCTTCGCCAGATGAGCGCAAGAAATAGCGAGAGCGTCAGCACCACGCCGGCCAGACCGAGTTCCTCCGCCAGCACGGCAAAGAGAAAGTCGGTGTGCGCTTCCGGGAGGTAGAACAATTTCTGGACGCTCTCGCCCAGACCCACGCCGGTCCATTGGCCGCGCCCGATTGCGATCAACGACTGGGTGAGCTGGAAGCCGGTGTTGTATTTATCGGCCCAGGGATCGAGGAATACGCGCCACCGCCGTACTCGATAGTCCGAGCTCACGGCGAGCACCGCGAACAGGGCCACCGCCAACAAGGTCATCGCGACGACGTACCTGAGCCGGGCGCCTGCGAGGAACAACACGCCGAACCCTGTCACGAAGAGCACGCAGGCCGCGCCGAAGTCCGGCTCCATCAGTAGCAGAGCGCCGACCACGACCAGCAACCCAAGCGGCTTGGCAAGGCCCATCAGCGTGGTGCGTAACTCTTCCTCGCGGCGCACTGCGTAGCTCGCCAGGTAGATGAGAACGAGCACGCGCGCCAGCTCCGATACCTGGAAATTCAAACCGGCCACACGCAGCCAGCGCCTGCTGCCATTGACGACGTGGCCGAGCCCGGGGATGCGCACGACGATCAGCAATACGATGGCGCTGATCAGCAGCGGTACCGCGATGCGCTCGAACACGGTCGTTGGAATGCAGAAGAGCAGAACCGCGCAGCCGCCGCCGGTGAGCGTCAGTATCAATTGCCTTTGGAGGTAGTAAAACGCCTGACCGCTGTCTTTGGAGGCGACCGCGACCGAAGCCGACGTCACCATGATCAGGCCGAGCAGGACAATGCTCAGGACAATGGCAACCGTAACGCCGTCGATGTGGACGGCGCCATTGCGCCCGCTCGAGCGTGCGTACGTCATCGGGGAGGTGGCGGCGGCACTTGTCACGCTGCCAACTCCTTCACGGCCTGAGTGAACACCGCGCCCCGGTGGGTGTAGTCCTTGAACATGTCGAGGCTGGCGCACGCCGGCGAGAGGAGAACTGTGTCGCCCGAACGTGCCGCCCGCGCGGCAGCCTTCACCGCCTCCTCCAGAGTCCCGCACGTCTCGACGGAGCACAGACCATCGAGCGCCTGCGCGATGGCAGGCCCATCGCGACCGATCAGGACGGTGTGCCGGACCTTCCCGCGGAAAGCTTCCACCAGCGGCGCGAAGTCCTGGTTCTTGCCATCACCCCCCGCAATCATGATGAGCGGGCCCTGCATGCCGCTCACCGCGGCGAGCGTCGCGCCGACGTTGGTGCCCTTGGAGTCGTTGACGTAGGTAACACCCCTTACGTCGGCGACCCACTGCGACCGATGCGGCAACCCCGGGAACGACCGTAGCTCCGCAAGCATCACCTCGAGGGGCAATCCGAGCGCCTCACCCAGAGCCAGCGCTGCCAGTGCATTCGCTGCGTTGTGGAGCCCTTTGATCTTCATCTCGGACAGCGACATGAGGGGCTGTCCACGTTGCGTCAGGAGCCATTGCGCTCCCTGACTGGCCACGGCGTAATCGGCTCCGATCGTCGAACGCAGCGAGAAGCTCAGTGTTCGCTGTCCGGGGCGCGGCATCTCGATCACGAGCGGATCGTCGAGATTGATGATGGCCGTGTCGCATCGAGAGAAGATTCGCGACTTGGCCTCCGCGTACTGAGCGACGGACGCGTACCTGTCCAGATGGTCAGGTGTCACGTTGAGGACAGTCGCGGCCTGCAGATCGAGCGAAGTGGTCGTCTCGAGCTGATAGCTCGACAGCTCGAGGACGTAGAGCTGGGTGGTTCGCGAGTCACGATGCGCCGCAGCCAGCAAGTCGAGCGCGGGCTCGCCGAGATTCCCGCCAACTCGAACCTTCAACCCGGCTCGTTCAGCCATGCGCCCGACGAGCGTCGTGACCGTGCTCTTGCCATTGGTGCCGGTAATGCCGACCACGGGGGCATCCACGGCGCGCGCGAACACTTCTATGTCGCCGACGATCTCGAGTCCCCGCGCACGAGCTTCGACGAAGAAGGGCTCAGCCAGGGAAACCCCCGGTGAGGCGACGACGTAAGCCGCGTTCTCGAGCAGACTGACATCGAGTCCGCCGACTCTCACCGGGATCTCGGGAAACGAGGCCCGCAGCCGGTCCAACTCGGGCGGCTGAGCGCGAGTATCGGTAATGGCCAGGCGCCAACCCAGCGCGTGCAGATGGCGGGCACAGGAAAGACCGGTCTTCCCGAGACCGACGATCACAGCCGAGGTGGGTTTGGGGGCGGCGATGCTCATCTGAGTTTCAGCGTCGCCAGGCCAAACAGCACCAGGATGAGCGAGATGATCCAGAAGCGCACGATCACCTTCGGCTCCGCCCAACCCTTCAACTCGAAATGATGATGAATCGGCGCCATGCGAAACACGCGCTTGCCGGTCAGCTTGAACGAGGCGACCTGCAGAATGACCGACACGGTCTCGAGGACGAATACTCCGCCCATGATGAGAGTGACGAGTTCCTGACGCACGATGACGGCGAGCACACCGAGTGCGCCGCCGATCGCGAGCGCGCCCACGTCACCCATGAAAACCTGCGCGGGATACGAGTTGAACCACAGGAAGCCCAAACCCGCACCGGCGAGAGCTGCGCAGAAAATCAGGAGCTCGCCCGCTCCTCGGATTTCCGGAATCTGCAGATAGTGGGCGTAGACGGCGTTGCCGCTCGCATACGCAAAGATCCCCAGGCCCGCGGCCACGAGCGCCGCCGGCATGATCGCCAGCCCATCCAGGCCATCCGTGAGATTCACGGCGTTGCTCATTCCGACGATCATGAAATAGCCGATCGCGATGAACGGAATGGCGTGCAGCGGCTCGGCGAACGTCTTGACGAACGGCAGGAAGAGAGTCGTCTCGGAGGGTTCCACTGCCGTGTAGTAGAGAACCGCGGCCGTACACAAACCCACGACGGACTGCCAGAAGTATTTCCAGCGCGCGGCCAACCCCTTGGGGTTCTTCAGGACCAGTTTCAGGTAGTCGTCGTAGAACCCGATGAACCCGAACGCGAAGGTCACTCCCAACACCGTCCACACGAACCGGTTGGAAGGATCGGCCCAGAGGATGGTGCTGACCAGCGTGGTCACCAGGATCAGCGTGCCTCCCATCGTCGGGGTGCCTGCCTTGGTGAGGTGTGTCTTCGGTCCGTCGTCCCGCACGACCTGGCCGATCTGGTATTGCGACAGCCGCGCGATGATCCCCGGACCCACGAGCAGCGAAATTGCAAGCGAGGAGACGGTCGCCAGAATGGCCCGGAACGTCTGGTAGTGAAAGACGTTGAAGCCGGAGTGCAGGCCGGTGAGCTGCGATGAAAGCCAGTAGAACACTTAGTGCCCGCCCCTGGAGTTGCCGGCGCCGACGAGGACTTCGACGAGCCGTTCGAGTCGGTTCACGCGCGAACCCTTGATGAGCATGCGCACGTCGGGACTTGCCACGCGCAATGCCTGAGCGAGGGCCTGAGAGTCGGGGAACCACTTGGCCCCGCTACCGAAACTCTCGACTGCAAGAACACTCAGGGGCCCGGTCGCATACAGCCGCTCGATGCCGCGCTCACGCGCGTAGCTGCCGGCTTCCCTGTGCGCGCTGTCGGCGAAGTGACCAAGCTCGGCCATGTCGCCCATCACCAACCACTTTCTGCCCTCGAGCTCGGCGAGAACGTCGATGCCGGCCCGCATCGAGCTCGGATTGGCGTTGTAGGAGTCATCGAGCAGCCAGGCACCGCTGGAGGCTTTCTTGAATTGCAGGCGGCCAGGCACCGCACGCACGGCAGACAAGCCCGCGACGATGTGCTGCAGAGTTGCTCCGGCCGCGCTCGCCGCAGCAGCGGCGGCGAGTGCGTTCGCGACGTTGTGTCGCCCTCCCATCTTCAGCTCGATGGCCGCGCTGCCAAGCGGGCTGCTGAGAGTGAAATGCGTGACGAACCCTTCACTCTCGACTGTCGTGCGGACGTCCTCGGCAGCGAAGTCGGCCTGCTTCTGCACGCCGAACGTCAGAATTCGTGCCTTCGTGAGCCCCTTCCAGAGCTCCGCGAACGTGTCGTCCGCATTGATGACCGCGGTCGCATCGGGGGCGAGACCTTCGACCATCTCGCCTTCGGCGCGAGCCACACCTTCCAGGCTTCCGAAGCCTTCCAGGTGCTCGGCACCGGCGTTGGTGATCATTCCAACCGTCGGTCGCGCGATGCGCACGAGCGCGGCAACTTCACTTGCGCGGTTCGCACCCATTTCCACGACGGCGAACTGATTGGCGGGCTCGACACGCAGGAGAGTCAGCGGCACGCCGATATGATTGTTCAGGTTGCCGCGGGTGGCCAGGCAGTTACCCGCTTGCGAAAGGATGGTCGCGGTCATCTCCTTCGCCGTGGTCTTGCCGTTGCTGCCGGCGACACCGACGACCGGGATCGGGAACTGATTCCGCCACGCGTTGCCGAGCGTCTCGAGAGCCACTTGCGTATCGGGTACGACGATCTGCGACAGCGCAATGCTCTGCACGCAGTCGACGAGCGCCCCGGCCGCGCCGGCGGCGTGTGCCGCGTTGACGAATTCGTTTGCGTTGAAGCGAGGACCCCGGAGCGCCACGAACAACTCACCGCGCGCGATGGTTCGGGTGTCACTGGAGACACCGGCGAAGGGCTTGTCGGCCCCTTGTAATGTGCCGCCACAGGCTTTCGCGAAATCGGCGAGGGTTCGCTTCATGCGCGCACCCTCCTGGCCAACTCGGGTTCCACGATCGCCTGATCGCTGAAGGAGCGACGCTCCGTGCCGTAAATCTGGTAGTCCTCGTGGCCTTTGCCTGCAATCACGACGACGTCGTCTCTCGCGCTGCGCTGAATCGCCGCGCTGATCGCTTTGGCGCGGTCGTGCTCGACCTGCGCGACCCTCGCACCGCTCGCCTGCCCGACCGCACCGTCAAAACCCGTAACGATATCGCGCACGATCTTCGCAGGATCTTCGGTTCGCGGGTTGTCGTCAGTCACGATGACGTCATCCGCGAGCTCCGCCGCGATCCGCCCCATCACCGGGCGCTTGCCGGTATCCCGATCGCCGCCGCACCCGAACACAACGCGGAGCTTGCCTTGGCAGTGTGCTCGCGCGGCCCGCAGAGCCTTGTCCAAAGCATCCGGCGTGTGGGCATAGTCGACGATCACGGCAGGGGCCTGTTGCGTGCCGCCAAACACTTCCATCCGCCCCGGGGGGGCCTTCGACCGACTCACGGCCTGCAGCGCGAGCGATAGCTCGATTCCCCAAGCCAGAAGCACGCCCAATACGGTCAACACGTTGTCGATGTTGAAGTCGCCGATCAGGGGCACGGTCACCGTGCTGTTGCCCCAACTGGACTCGATGGCAAGCCGCAGTCCCGACGCCACAGGCTCGGCGTGCACGGCACGAACGAAATGGGCGCCCGGGACCTGACTCGCCCGAGCTGACCGGCCGGTCACGACCAATCGGGACGGCTGCGCCTGCGTGGCCAGCTGGGCACCAAACGAGTCGTCAATATTGATCACCCGATGCGACAGCGACGGCCACGCGAATAGCCGCGCCTTGGTGGCGCCGTACGCTTCCATCGTCCCGTGATAGTCCAAGTGATCCCGCGTCAGGTTCGTCAGCACCGCCGTTTCGAAGCGGACGGCTGTAACGCGATCTTGGTCAATCGCATGGGAAGTTACTTCCATGCTGACGCACTCAGCACCAGCGGTTCGCAGCTCTGCGAGTTGGCGGTGTACGCTGACAGCGTCGGAAGTCGTGTGGTTCGTCGCGGTACGCGCCGGTGGAATTCCGTAACCGATCGTCCCGACGTAGGCGGCCGAGCGGCCGCAGTTCTGCAGCGCCTGCGCCAACAACCAGGCGCAGGTGGTCTTCCCGTTCGTGCCGGTGATTCCAACGACGGTCAGCGCCTGGGCGGGCCCGCCGAAGAAGCGCTCGGCGATGGTGCCGACGTGCCGGCCCAGATCGAAGACGGGGGCGACAAAAATGTCGGAACGGAAAGGCGGCAGCTCCTCGGCGCGCAGATCGGCGGGGTCGTACAGAACGGCCTTGGCACCCTGTGATACCGCCTGGGGCGCGAACCGGATTCCATGATGGGTCTTGCCGCGGCAGGCGAGAAACAGTGAGCCGGGCGAGGCCGCTCTGCTATCCAGCGTTACGTCACTGACCTCCAGGTCGGCGGACACACCCACGATGCCGGCAGTGATGGCCCGCAGCGAGTGAGTGCGCGACGTATGAGGCGTGGACGTGTGGGTACGCGTGGGGGTCATGGCAACGCTGCCGTCCGAACCGGCGCGGAGTGAACGGTCGACGGCATCTCCTCGGGCGCGTTCACCGACTTATCCGGAGCCACGGCCAGTAGCCGCAACGCTCCTCCCATCACTGCGGAGAACACCGGCGCCGAGACCTGGCCACCCTGGTGCCCGCCTTCGGTGGGCTCATCAAGTACGACGACCGCGGCGAGGCGAGGTGCCGTCGCAGGGGCGACGCCAGCGAACACCGCCCTGAACTTGTCAGTGCTATAGCTTCCGTCCGAGGCCTTCCACGCCGTGCCTGTCTTCCCCGAGACTCTGTATCCCGGAATGGCCGCACGCCAGCCGGTCGCGCCTTCCTGGGTGACCACCGACTCGAGCATGCCGAGCAGTTCGTGGGCAACGTGATCGTCGACCACCCGCTGGCCCGCCGGCGGGGAATCGACGCGGAGGAAGGAAACTGGCCGCGACACGCCATAGCCTCCGAGAGTCGCATACGCGTGCGCCAACTGGAGGGGCGTGACGGAGATGTTATATCCGTGCGACATCGTGAAAATCACGATCGGGTGCCACTGCGAAAGACTAGGAAACAGCCCCGCGGATTCGCCCGGAAAGCCGCTCGTCGTCACCTGGCCGAACCCGAATGCGCTGAGGGTACTCCAGATCAATTTCGGCTCGAGGCTGAGCGCGAGCTTGCCCATGCCCACGTTGGAGCTCACCGCCAGAATCGTCGTGATGTTGATGGCGCCGAAATTCTTCTCGTCGTCCCGGATCACGGACCCGACTTTGATGAAGCCCGGGGAGGTATCGATGATGCTGTGGTCGTCATATTTGCCCGACGCGAGCGCGGCCGCGACGAAGAACGGCTTCATCGACGAGCCGGGCTCGAGGATGTCCGTCGCCGCGCGGTTGTGATACGTGTCGGGGACGAGCTGATCGCGGTCGTTGGGATTGAACGCCGGCTGGTTGACCATGGCCAGCACTTCGCCCGTGGGAATGTCGAGCACGACGATCGAGCCTGCACGCGCGTGTCGGTCACGAACTGCCGCCTTCAACTCGCGGTACGCGAGATACTGGATGCGCAGATCGATGGACAGCACCAGATCGCGACCGGGTCGGGCGACCCGGATGCTGTCGACGTTCTGGACGATGTGACCGTAGCGGTCCTGAATCACGCGCTTGGCGCCGTTCTCCCCGGCGAGCCAATGATCGAACGCCAGCTCGAGCCCTTCCTGGCCCGCGTCGTCTACGTTCGTGAATCCCAACACGTGCCCGGTGACTTCGCCGCCAGGGTAATAGCGGCGGTACTCGCGCGAGGTGTACACACCCGGAATGTTCATCGCCTTGACCTGGGCCGCGTCGGCGGGTTGCCGCCCGCGCGCGATGTACATGAACTCACGGTCAAGATTGCTCGTGACGCGACGAGTCAGGTCCTGACGGTCGAGCTTCAGTGCTGCAGCGAGTTTCGGTATCTGGTCGGTCGCAAGAGCCAACTCCTTTGGATTGACCCAGATGGAGTCCACGGGCGTGCTAACCGCCATGGGCTCACCGAATCGATCCGTGATGGTTCCTCTGTGAGCCGCGATCTGGGCGACGCGAGAGAACCGGGCGTCGCCTTCTTTAGCGAGAAAGCTGTGATCGACGAGTTGCAGGTTTACCGCGCGCCACACGAGACCGAGCGCGCTGCAGATGAGCAGCGTGACCAGTAGATACGCTCGCCACCGGAAAGAGGCGGCAGCGTCTCGTGCGTTACGCGCTTTCATGGAGCTACGATCTCGATCTCCTTTGGCGGGGGCATCGCCATATGGAGCTTCGTGCTGGCCACACGCTCAACGAAGGCGTGTGTCGACCACGCGCTCTGCTCAAGCTGTAACTGTCCCCACTGTATTTCCAAGTTGTCGCGGTTGCCGTTCAGACCTTCGAGCTGCACGAACAATTCGCGCGCGCGGTGCTTGCAGTAGATCGCGCCCGCGGCGGAGCCAAGGGCGGCGAACCACAGCACCGGCACGGCAACGGCGAGGGTCTTCGTGCTAAGGAACTTGGCCATAGTCAGCGTCCACCGCTGCGGCGACCGGACCGGGCTCCGTGGCGGGGAGCCGCGGCCCCAAGCGCAGTTCCACCATGATGAGCCTCCGTCCGCTCCGCCACGCGCAGCAGCGCGCTGCGCGCCCGCGGGTTGCGTTGAATCTCAGCGTCCGTCGGCCGGGCCTTACGGCCGATGAGACGCAGGCGCGGTTCCACTTCGGCCGGCAGTGCGGGGAGGTCCAGAAACGCCGGGTCGATCTGCGACTCGCGCTTCATGAAGTTCTTCACTTCGCGGTCTTCGAGGGAATGGAAGCTGATCACGGCGAGGCGGCCGCCGGGCGCGAGGACCTCTGTGGCTGCCGACAGGCCGCGGGCCAGTTGCCCCAGCTCTTCGTTGATGAACATGCGCAAAGCCTGGAAAGTGCGGGTGGCGGGATGTTTGCCAGGCTCACGCGTGCGCACGGCACGGGACACCAACGACGCGAGCTCGCTCGTGCGCTGGATCGGTTTCTCAACACGGGTAGTGACTATTGCTTCCGCAATACGCCGCGCAAATCTTTCTTCTCCCAATGTGGAAATCACTTCGCGAATCTCGTCGACGCCCGCCCGAGCGAGCCACGCAGAGACTGGCTCCCCGCGTGTCGGGTCCATACGCATATCGACCGGACCGTCGGAGCGGAAGCTGAAGCCGCGTGTTGGGTTGTCGAGCTGCGGTGATGAAACACCGAGGTCGAGGAGCACACCCCCGCATTGGCGACCGTGCGCATGTGCCTGCACGACCGCGCGGAGATCGGCAAACGACGCGTGGACGAGCGTAAGCCGCACTTCGTCGGCAAAGCGCTTGTGGCCAGCCTCGATGGCCTGTGGATCCCGGTCGAGCGCGAGCACGCGGCCTTCTCGACCCAGGGCCTGGAGTATGAGTGCCGTATGACCGCCGCGCCCGAACGTCGCATCGACATAGTAACCGCCCGCCTGGAGGGCCAACGCTGCGAGCGCCTCTCCGACAAGCACCGGTGTGTGCTCATCCACGATCGAAGCGGAGAGTACCGCCCCCCGAAGTGTTGTCTGTTGTTCGTAGATCCTGCGACCGCACGCCGCCTGACCCAATCCTGTGAGTGACGCGCCGCGCGTCACCGAAAGCCTTCAATCCTCCGCTCACACCAGGACATCGCCGCCACGCGATTCCCCTGCGCCAGATGCTCCACTCACATCCTGGCAACATCCTGGCGATCGGATCGCCGGAGGCTCCCTAGAACGTCAGCGAGTCCAATTGCGCATGCAGTCCCTGCTCTGCCCCTTCGCTCTTCATCCACTCGTCACGTCGCTCGTTCCAGAGCGCGTCGTTCCAAAGCTCCCAGCGGGTGAACTGCCCTATCAGCATTGCCGTTCGCTCGATCCGCGCGAACTCGCGCAGCTCGGACGGGAGCAGGATGCGTCCGTGCCCATCCAGCTCGAGCTCGGTGGCGTAACCCACCATCAGCCGTTGCAGTCGACGCGCCTGTGGGTGCAAAGTCGGCAGGCTCATAAGCTTTTGCTCGACCGGAACCCATGCAGGCTGGGGGTAAATGAGAAGGCACTGATCGCGATCCACGGTGACAACGACCTTTCCCTGGGCGTCCGCGACGATCTGCTCCCGCTGTCGGGTAGGCATGACCATCCGGCCCTTATCGTCCAGGGTTATCTTTGCTGCACCGCGAAACATGGAGCTTGGGCGCGCCAGCCACCCATTCCTCCCCACTTTTTCCCACCGGTCACCACTATGGAATCGCGGCTGACCTATGTCAATTGGGAAAGTGAGAAATTCATCGCAGTCACAACGACTTATGTTCGATCGGCGACGGCCGTCGAACAGTATCGGCGGGGCATTCGGTAGATCAATCAGCAGCTTGCCCGACTAACCTTATACAGTGGGTCAGCTCAGATCCCGCTGGTCAAGGGGACTACGGGCAGCCGGCCCCGCTACGGGCCACGGCGTGGTGGGGGCCTGTGGGGGGCGGGGAAGGCGAAATATCGGGGCCGGCGGCCTGGGGCTGCGCCCCAGGCCGCCCACCTACAGTGGGGAGTCGACCGATAAGCCGGGTTCTGTCGAGAGCAATCATTCCTCTGGGATCCACGTCACCGTGAACCTCAAGCGGCCTACCCGGAAGCGCGCGCGGATCGGCGCTACTGCATCTCCGAGGCCTTTTACAGCCCCGAAAGCGGTTGCTCCCCTATTTGGCCTTGCTCCAGGTGGGGTTTACCGTGCCGTCTCTGTTACCAGAGACGCGGTGCGCTCTTACCGCACCGTTTCACCCTTGCCGTCCTTCGCAGCTTGCGCCACGAAGTCTTAGGCGGTTTGCTCTCTGTTGCACTTTCCGTGGGCTCGCGCCCCCCAGGCGTTACCTGGCACCTGATCCGCCGGAGCCCGGACTTTCCTCCACTCCCACAGTGTTAGCCGTGGATGCAGCGATTGCCTGGCCGGCTCCCCGCGCACACGATAAAGATCGCGGCAGCGAAGTCAATCTTGCTCTTCGCGGTCCGGGCGACCCGCGGTCACGAGAGCATATGCTTCACTGCGCGTCGCACCCGTGAGCTGCGCGGCTATCGAGGCAGCCTTTCCCGGCGGCAATTCCTTTGCCAGAAGGTCCACGGCTCTCCGCAAGAGCTGCAGGTCCACGGTCGATTCCGACTCCGGCGCTCCCGCCACCACTACGGTGATCTCACCGCGTTGGAAGTTAGGATCATCCCTAGCCCGCGCGAAGAGTTCACTGACCGTGCCGCGATACACCGTTTCGTGCGTCTTAGTGAGTTCACGCGCCACCACTGCCTTCCGATCCGCACCAAACTCCAACGACAAATCCGAAAGCATTTCTGCGATCCGATGTGGCGCCTCGAAAAACACCAGGGTGCGAGTCTCAGCCGCAAGTCGTGCAAGACACGCACGACGCTCCTTCTCCCGTGCGGGCAAAAACCCCTCGAAACAAAACTGACGAGTAGGCAGTCCCGCAACGGCCAAGGCTGTGGTAATCGCGGAAGGTCCCGGCACCGCGATCACTTCGAACCCGGCGTGTGCGGCATCGCGCACCAGCTCGAACCCCGGATCGGACAGCAGAGGCGTGCCGGCATCGCTCACCAGTACGATCGTTTCACCCGACTGCAAACGCGCGAGCAGCTCGGGAACCCGGCGAGTTTCGTTGTAAGCATGTAGCGACACCATGGGCCGCGACACGCCGAGCGCCTGCAGCAGGGCCAGGGTGTGGCGAGTGTCCTCGGCCGCGATGAGATCGGCCGACTCGAGCGCTTCCCGTGCGCGCGTGCTCAGATCGGCAAGGTTCCCGATCGGAGTTGCGACGACTTGCAGCCGCCCTGACGACTTGGCCACTATAATCCACTCCCGTATTCATTCGGCTGCATGCCGGCCATCCTGCCCGCCCACGAAAGGCCCTTCAACCCAATGCGCGTCGCGCGATGGATCGTTAGTTCTGCCAGAGCCGCGTTTCGTGCGGCAGAGGTGCGTCGCATCGGGCCAGCGGCCGCTCTTGCGGCCACGACTCTGTTACTGGCAGGGTGCCCCAGCCTTGGGCCGCGAGCCGAGTTGCCCCCGTCCGTCGATCGCGCCTCGGGGCTGGAGCGTCAAGGGGACTTGGCCGGCTCCGCGCACGTCTTGGAGCTGCTCGCGCAGCAGAACTCGGGAGCGGACCGCAACGGCTACGCACTTCGTGCCGCGCGGGACTGGCTCTCCGCACATCGTCCCGAGGACGCCGCACGCGCGCTAGCCCTGGCGCAACCGCCTTTCACCCCGGCGCAGAACTTCGACCGTCAGATGTTGGATGTGGAAGTGCTCATCGCGCGCGGTCAGAACACGCTTGCGCTGCAGCGCCTGAACTCGATCCCGGAGCCGCGGACCGGGCCTGATGCCGCGCGCTACTTGGCGCTGCGGCAAGAAGCCTCCGCCGCGCCCACGAGACCAAACGGCACCGCCGTGCAGGTGTCGCCCGAGGCTGTTCCGCACATCGCACTACTCCTCCCGATCACAGGCCAGACGTCGGCTGCGGCGTTGAGCGTCCGTGATGGATTTCTGACGGCGTTCTATCAAGCACCGGTCTCGCAACGTCCGCAGATCCGAATCTATGACACCGGCGAGACCGGGATTGCGGAGACGATCACCCGGGCGATCCAGGACGGCGCCGAGTTCATTGTCGGGCCGTTGACCCGCCCCGAGATTACCGCGGCCGCGGACTATCCCAACCGCCGGCCGCCGATCCTGGCGCTGAACTTCCTTCCCAACGATCGCGCGGCGCCGGCGAGTCTCTATCAATTCGCCCTCTCTCCCGAGGACGAAGCGCGCCAGGTCGCGCGTCGCATCATCGCTGAAGGACATAAGGCGGGAGTGGCATTCACGCCGACCAATGATTGGGGCACGAGAGTGCTGGCGGCCTTCACGCAGGAGTTGCAGGCCGACGGCGGCACTCTGTTAGCCAACAGCACGTACGATCCCGCAGTCGCCGACTACGCTCAGGAGATCACGAGCACACTGCGCATCACCGACAGTGAGGCGCGTCGAAAGCGCCTGGAGTCGGTTCTCGGCACCCGGCTCACATTTGAATCGCGCCGTCGCGGCGACATCGAATTCATCTTCGCAGCCTCTCAAAGCCCGGGGAGCGAGCGGCTGCTGCGCCCGCAGCTGCGCTTTCACTTCGCGGGCGACATCCCGACCTATGCCACTTCGGATGCCTTCGATCCGGATCCCCGTGCGAACCAGGATCTCGAGGGACTGATGTTTCCGGACATGCCGTGGATGCTGGGTAGCGATCTGGCCGACGCGGTACGCGAAGCGGCCCGCACCGCGTGGCCCAACGGGGCCGCCCGGCGGGGCCGCCTGTTCGCCTTCGGATTCGATGCCTATCGCCTGGCCATCGCGCTGCGCAGCAGCCCCGGCACGACGACGGTCAATATCGAGGGTCTGACGGGTCACCTGGCGCTGGATGCCGATCGTCACGTGCGCCGGGAGTTGGGGTGGGCACAGGTCAAGGGTGGCGAAGTGAAACTCCTGCCTCAGGCCGTTCCGGGCCCGCCTCCTGCCGCCACCGAAACGGGCCAATAGCCCGTTGGACCCAGTTGCGCATGGACGCGCATTCCTCGCAGCGAGCGGCTGCGGCACTGGCACGCAAGCGCGCGGCATTCGAGCTAGGCCGCCGATCCGAAGACCTCGCAGCGGCTTACCTCACCGCTCAGGGCTTGCTGATCCTCCACCGTAACTTCCGTCGTCGATTCGGTGAGATTGACCTCGTTGCCCGGGACGGTAATGAGCTGGTCATTGTGGAGGTGCGAGCCCGATCATCGAGCGCTTACGGCGGGGCGGCCGCCAGCATTGATGCACGGAAGAAACAAAGATTGATACGAGCGGCCTCTTTGCTGCTCCAGAGGCACAGAGAGTGGGCACGCATGCGCGTGCGCTTCGATGCAGTGCTCGTGAGCTACGCCGGAGAAAGCCACAGCGTCCAGTGGATCCGGCACGCCTTCGCAGCCAACTGAGGCGTTACTTGACGACCTTCAACTGCGGGCGCTGCTTGGGCGGCGCCCCGCCGCCATCCTCATTCGAAGAGGTCGGCCGGGTTGGCGGCTCGGGTCCGAGGTCCTGCTCCGAAAACACCATGCCTTCGCCTGTTTCCCGCGCGTAGATCCCCAGCACGGCGCTGATGGGAAAGCGCACCTGGTGCACGACGCCGGCAAAGCGCGCATTGAACTCCACCTCGTCGTTCCCGAGCTTGAGACGCTGGGTGGCGCTGTTGCTGAGATTCAGCACGATCTTGCCGTCCTTGACGTACGCCCGTGGCACCTCCGACCCAGCTCGTTCCGCATCAACAATGACGTGAGGCGTATGACCGCAGTCCGTCATCCACTCATGCATGGCTCTCAGCAGGTAGGGACGTTTGGACGGGAGCGGGGGTGGGGGAGTAGCCGGGGTGGACATAAATCGCGAAGCTGCTTCTGACGGGCGCTAGGGCCTGTTAACACTACGTTTTCGCTGAACAGGCGGCAAAAGTCACGCCTTTTGCCGCCGGCAACGGAGCTGATGTCCGCAAAAGCGCCGCAGGCGGATTTTGCCAGTCAAACTAGAGCAGTCTCATTTCCTGCTCGGTGTCCGACAGACTCTCACGAAATGCCGGTCGCGAGAAAATCAGGCTGGCGTATTTGACGATCGGCTGCGCAGTCGGCGGCAGGTCAATCTCGTAGTGCGGCAGCCGCCACAGCACGGGCGCAATGGTGGCGTCAACGAGCGAGAACTCGTCGGACAGGAAATACGGTTTGACCTTGAAGAGGTCCGTGCTCTGCAGAATCGTATCGCGCAGGATCTTCTTCATCCGGACGGTCTGCTTCTTGTCCGGCTCCTGCTCGATCTGGCGCACCAGCTCGTACCAGTCGCGCTCGATTCGATACAGCGCCAGGCGGAACTGCGCGCGCGTCACCGGATCGACCGGCATCAGCGGCGGATGCGGAAAACGCTCATCGAGATACTCGATGATGACGCGCGAGTCATAGAGGACCAGATCGCGATCTACGAGCGTCGGCACGCTGTGATACGGGTTCAGATCCAGAAGGTCTTCGGGAAACTTGCCGGGCTCGACACTGACGATGTCGATGCTGATCCCCTTCTCGGCAAGAACGATCCGCGTGCGATGACTCCACGGGTCATTGGGCGCGGAGAACAGCGTCATGATGGATCGTCTGCTCGACAAGATTCCGCTCCCGCGATCCGTTCCGTGAGGGCCAGGCGCCTGTCAGACAGGTTCCTTGGTGAGCCCCCTTGATTTCATTCCCACGAAGCTGAGCTGGCGGCGTCCCGCGAATCGAGGCCCGCCGAGAGCGCCAGTTTACACCGCCAGAACCCGAGGCTTAGGGGAATCGCGAACGGCCGATCACCCCACTCAATGCACGTCTTTCCAGTATTCCTTCTTCATCAGCCACGAAAACCACGTGAAGACGAGCAGGAACAGGACCACCCAGATCCCTGTCGCATGCCGCTGGATCTGCGCGGGCTCCCCGACGTAGTTCAGGAAGTTCACGGTGTCACGTACGAATTCGTCATATTGCGCCGGGCTCAGACTCCCGGGAGCGATTTGCTCGAAGTGATCGAATTCCTCTTCGGTGCGGGCTTTGCCGTCGGCGTCACGGGTCTCGACGTTGTGATAGACGGCCTTCTTGAGCCCCTCGAGTGAGGAGAGGATGTCGGGCATCGCCACGCCGGGCAGCTGCAGGTTGTTCGCACCCGTCTGCTTCGTGGGATCGACATAGAAGGTCTTGAGGAACCGGTAGAGGTAGTCCGGACCCCGCAGGCGCGCCATCAGCGACAGGTCCGGAGGGGACTTGCCGAACCAGGTCTCGGCGTCCGCGGCCGGCATCGAGCTATGAATGTAGTCGGCCGCCTTGTCACCCGGGGGCACAAGGTACTGCTCGAGCTCGCCCTCGGGGATCTCCAGATCCTGTCCCAGCCGCGTCCAACGCTCGTATTTCAACGAGTGACAGCCCAGGCAGTAGCTGGCGAAGTTGCGGGCACCGCGCTGGAGCGAGGCCCGGTTCGCGACGCTCGGATTGGCCTTCCAGGTCTGCCAATCGGAGCCTTCGCCCTTCTTTTCCTCGCCTTCCTTCGCTTCTTCAGCGGCGCCAGCCGCGGGCTTCGCCGCCTCGGACGAGCCCGCTCCGGGGGATGACGCCCCTGAGGATGACGAACTTGCCGCGGGAGCCGCTGCTTCATCCGCTGCGCGCGCGACACTAGACGAAAGCGTCCCCGCCGCGACAACCAAGGCGAAGGTCAGAGCCGCTGCCGCTGTGGCAGCACGACCCGCTGCTTCCGCCAAACGGGACTCAGTGCGCATCGTAGGTCACTCTCTCAGGCACGGGCTTCACAGGGTCGGCTTTCGACCACCACCACATCGTTCCCCAGAACAGGAAATACAGAGCCGCGAAGAGTCGGCCCATTACGACGTACGCCCCTTCCGGCGGCCGCATACCCAGAAAGCCGAGGCCGACGAACGAGATGACGAAGATCGTCAGCGCCAGCTTCGAGATCCATCCCTTGTAACGGATCGACCTCACGGGGGAGCGGTCCAGCCACGGCAGGAGGAAGAACGCCACGATCGCGAGCAACATGGCCAGCGCACCCAGGCGCTGGTCCGGAATCGCACGCAGGATCGCGTAGAAGGGCGTGAAGTACCACACCGGGGTGATGTCCGGCGGAGTCGAAACGGGATTGGCACCCTCGAAGTTGGCCGACTCGAGGAATAAGCCACCCACGGTCGGCGCATAGAACACGATGAGGGCGAACACCACCAGGAACGCGCCGACGCCGACGATGTCCTTCACCGTGTAGTACGGGTGAAACGGAATACCGTCCAGCGGCTTGCCGTTCGGACCGAGCTTCGCCTTGATCTCGATGCCGTCCGGGTTGTTGGAACCCGTCTGCCGCAGAGCGACCAGGTGCAACGCCACCAATCCCAGCAGGATCAGGGGTACCGCCACGACGTGCAGTGCAAAGAATCGGTTCAGCGTCGCGTCCGCGATGCCGTAGTCACCGCGAATCCACTCCACCAGTCCCGATCCGATTACCGGGATGGTGCCGAAGATGTTCACGATGACCTGCGCGCCCCAGAACGACATGTTGCCCCAGGGCAGGACGTAGCCCATGAACGCCTCGGCCATCAGAGCGAGGTACACGAGCATGCCCATCAACCACAGCAACTCGCGCGGCGACTTGTACGAGCCGTACAGGAACGCGCGGAACATGTGGAGGTAGATGACGATGAAGAACGCCGACGCACCGGTCGAGTGCATGTAGCGGATCAACCAGCCCCAGTCGACCTCGCGCATGATGTATTCGACGGAGTCGAACGAGGTGGCCTCGCCCGGCTTGTAGAACATCGTCAGGAAGATGCCGGTGACGAGCTGCATCACCAGCACGAGCAGCGCGAGAGAGCCGAAGAAGTACCAGATGTTGAAGTTCTTCGGTGCGTAGTAGCCCGTCAGCTGGCTCGACATGAACTCGTCGACGGGCATGCGCTTGTTGAGCCATGCGCGGAAGCCCTGCTTCGAGCCCGCGCCCCCCGCGGCGGAGACCTGTTGTTGGCCGGCCATCAGGCGGCTCCTTTCTCTTTCTCATCGACGCCGACGATCAGCCGCGTCTCGGTGGGGAAGCTGTAAGGCGGAATGCGCAGGTTGACTGAGGCGGGCGACCCCTCGAACACACGTCCCGCGAGATCGAATCGCGAGCCGTGGCATGGGCACAGCCAGCCGCCCGGCCAGGTGGAGCCGAGCTCCGGGTCGGCCTTCGCAAAGTGCTGCTTGGGCAGGCAGCCGAGGTGGGTGCACGTGCCGATCAGCACCAGAATATCCGCCTTGCGGGCGCGAATCGGATTCTTCGCGTAGGCCGGCTGGTCGGAATCTTCCGACTTGGGGTCCTTCAGCATGTTGTCGTGACCCTGCAGGCTGGCGACCATCTCCGGCGTGCGCTTGACGATATAGATCGGCTGCTTACGCCAGGTGATGATGGTCATCTGCCCGTCCTCGACCTTCGACAGGTCGAGCTCCGAAGGGGCGCCCAATGCACGGGCACGCTCGGACGGCTTCCACGATGCGACGAACGGGACGGCGGCGAATACGACGCCTATCGCTCCTGTCGCAGCCGTTGCGGTAGTTAGAAACTTACGTCGACTCAGATCGACTTCATCAACCATGCCGACCACGTTTTCGGCCATCTAAAAACTCTCCAGACATCTCGCGCCGAAGCGCTTCGGAGCCCCTGCGCACACGTTTTCGAGCGCTCCAACCGGGTTCGGTCAGGCGCGCAGTCACTGCAGTGCCATGACTGCCCTCGTGCGAGCACCTCTGGTGCTGTTTCCGGCCTGCGGGGGGCGGCGCATTATACACAAATGGGCCCGCCCTTCCGGCGGGACAAAAAGGGGCTTGTCGCCCTTCTTCACGGAGTGACAGATGTTCGAACGCTTCGGCCGCGGGCTCGCTTTCACCGCGGGCTCGATAGTGGGCGGCCTCGCCCTGGCCTTCGTGATCGTGGCCCTCAGGCCCGACCTGATCCGCCGGCCGGCCCCGGCGCCGCTCCCGACGCCTGCGCCGGTCGAAACCGCGCCTCCCCCGGTGGTTCGCACAGCGGCCGTCGAGACCCCGGCACCAGGGCCCGTCCGCGTGACTTATTCGGACGCCGTGCAGCGCGCCGCACCAGCAGTGGTCACCGTATCCACCGACCGCCTCGTCACCGAGCGGATGGCTCCCTCAACGCTGGGAGAGCTGCTGGGGGATTACAGGCCGTGGTACCGCCAGCGCGTCGAAAACACGCTGGGATCGGGAGTGATCGTCGATGAGGCCGGACACATCGTCACCAACCATCACGTTGTCGCCAATGCCGATGCAGTAAAGGTCCAGTTGGCCGACGGCCGCGAGGCGGTGGCCAAGATCGTCGGCCGCGACCCCGATACCGACCTGGCCGTGCTGAAGATCGACCTGCCGCACCTGCCCGTTGCCACTTTCGGACGCTCCGACCAGTTGCGGGTGGGTGACGTGGTGCTCGCCATCGGCAATCCGATCGGCCTCAGCCAGACGGTCACACACGGCATCGTCAGCGCCACGAGTCGACAGCAACTCGGCGTCGCAATGCTCGAGGACTTCATTCAGACCGACGCGCCAATCAACTTCGGCAACTCGGGTGGCGCCCTGGTCGACTCGAGCGGCGATCTGATCGGGATCAACACTGCCATCATCGCCAAGAATCTCGGCGTCGAGGGTATCGGGTTCGCCATTCCTGTGAACATGGTGCGAGGGGTGCTCAGCGATATCGTCGCGCACGGTCGCGTCATTCGCGGCTGGATCGGGATCGTGCCGCAGGATGTCACCGATGAGCAGGCCGCCCGGCTCGGGCTTGCGCAAGGTGGCGTGCTGCTGACCCGCCTTTACGTCGACAGCCCCGGCCAAAAGGCCGGACTGCGTCCCGGGGATCTGGTGATCGCCGTCGACGGCACTCCGGTCCATAGCGCGCAGGCCGCCCTGGCCCGGGTCGCCGGCCACAAACCGGGATCGACAATTGCGGTCAAGGTGCTGCGCGGCCGCCAGACACTCGAGGTGAAGACGGCCGTGACGGAGCAACCGCGCACCTCGTAAGTGCCGCCCGCGCAGTCGACCCACGAAAGGGACGCATCATGGCCACCGCAGCCCGAATCGAAGTTCGCCGCTTCGCGACCAAAGATGATTTGCAGAGCGCGCTGATCGAGCGCCTGGCAGCAGCGGTCGGCGCGCCCCCATGCGCTGAGGGCAGCGCGATCATGCTCTCCGGCGGCAACACGCCGCTGCCCGCCTACCGCGAGCTCGCTGCACGCAACCCACGCCCCACTTCCGGATTGCGCGTGTTGTTTTCCGATGACCGCTACGTTCCCTCGACGGCGAACGCCAGCAACTACCATCAGATTCTGCCGTTACTCACGGCACTGCGCCTGCCTGACGACTCTGTTCTGCGGGTACGGACGGAGCTCCCGCTTGATCAAGCCGCAAACGATTTCGAGAGACGTCTCGACACGCTCGTGCACGCCAAGGCGCACTTCGGGTTGGGGCTGCTAGGGCTGGGAGCCGACGGCCACACCGCTTCATTGTTTGGCGCGGCCGATATTGAGAGGTCAAAAGGGCGGCGCGCCATTGCCGTGAACCGCCCCGATGGGATGCAGGCGGTAAGCGTAACGCCTGAAGTGATCACGTGGTTCGACGAGTTGATATTCATCGTCGCGGGCGCGGACAAACACGACGCCGTGCAGGCGCTATTGAGCGGAGACGATCGCATCGCGGCAAGCCGCGCGATAGCGGATCGCCAACGCTCTGAAATCTGGATGGCGGAGGTCTAAGGCGCGAACCGCCCCAACTCCCCTGGCGCCGCGCACGAGCGAGTCCAACTCTGCGCATCCGCGCCGGGGTTGTGCCAGCCGCACGGCCCTGCCGCTACCACCTGATCCGCCTCGGCCGGACCCCAAGTTCCCTGCGTGTACGGATACACCGGCGAGTCGGTTCCGAGGATCGGATCAACGATAGCCCACGCGGCCTCCACTTCGTCCTGACGCGCGAAATGCGCCGTATCGCCGATCATCGCGCTGCTGATCAGGCGCTCGTATGCGTCCATCTCATCAGCTTGCTGCTGCGCGACGAACAACTCGACGTCGCGGCCCTGCATGGTGGTCCCGGCCTTCTTGGCGTGCGCACCGAGCGCGATGGCGACATCAGGGCCAACACGGAAGCGCAGGTAGTTGGGCCGTTCGGGGCCGAGGTCACCAAAGACTCGCGCCGGTGGCGGCCGAAGATCGACGACCACTTCGGTGGCAGTCACCGGAAGACACTTCCCCGCCCGCAGATAAAACGGCACACCGCTCCATCGCCAGGAATCGACCTCGAGGCGCAGGGCGGCGTAGGTCTCGACCTTGGAGTCAGGGGAGACTCCGGGCTCCTGCCGGTAGCCTCGGAACTGTCCACGCACGAGGTGGTTGTAAGACACCGGCCGGATCGCCTTCAGCACTTTCACCTTCTCATCGCGCAGCGATTCGCCGTCGGTGTTGACCGGAGGCTCCATGGCGAGGAACGCAACGATCTGCATCAGGTGATTCTGGATCACATCGCGAATCGCACCGGCCTCTTCGTAAAACTTCCCTCGCCCCGCGATGCCAATCTTCTCCGCCATCGTGATCTGCACACTGGAGACGAAGTTGCGATTCCAGACCGGCTCGAGGAAGGAGTTGGCAAAGCGGAAGTACAGAAGATTCTGCACGGGCTCCTTGCCCAGATAGTGGTCGATGCGAAAAATGCTGGACTCGGGAAATTCCTTCAGCAACGTCTGATTCAACGCGCGAGCGGACGCGAGATCGCGTCCAAACGGCTTCTCGATCACGACCCGCGAGTTACCACCCGAACACTTCTGCTCACCCAGGTGCCCGATGACGACCGGGAAAACACTCGGCGGTATCGCAAGGTAGAACAGCGGGCGCTGCGCGTTGTCCAGCGCCTTGCGAAGCTCCACGAAAGTGCTGGACTCGCGGTAGTCGCCGTCCACGTATCGAAGCAGACCGGCAAGCTTGTCGAGCACGGCGCCGTCGGGATTTTTGACTGCGTCCGCAATGCTCTTGCGGACGTGCTCTACCAGCTTATCTCGATTCCAGCCGGCGCGGGCGACGCCGACGATGGGCACCGTGAGCAGCCCGCGTCGCACCAGGTTGTACAGCGACGGGTAGATTTTCTTGTAACACAGATCGCCTGTGGCACCGAAGATGACCAGTGAATCCGAATCCTGGCGATCCATAGTTCCCTCCTCTTGCGCAGGCGTTGCCTGCTCAGCCTCGGCCCGGGGCGACGACCGCGCCGTCGCCCGTGAGCCCGGTGGGCTCACCCTTCTTCTCCAGATGTCCGCCGAAGCCCAGCCGCATCGAGGACAGCAGCTTGTCGGCAAATTCCGCGCGACCGCGGGATTCAAAGCGCGCGTACAGCGCAGCGCTCAACACGTTGGCAGGAACGCCGACGTCAATGGCGGCCTGAACCGTCCAGCGCCCCTCGCCGGAGTCCGACACGCGCCCGCCGAAGCTCTTCAATGTCGGATCTGCCGCAAGGCCGGCTGCCGTCAGGTCGAGCAGACGGGAGGAAATGATGCTTCCGTGTCGCCACACTTCGGCAATCGAGGCGATATCCAACTTGTACTGGTACAGCTTCGGGTTCGACAGCGGCGCGGTCTCGGCATCGGCCTCGCGCCCCTCGAGTCCCGCGTCGGCGTGCGCGAGCAGATTCAGTCCTTCCGCGTAGGCCGCCATCAGGCCGTACTCGATGCCGTTGTGAACCATCTTCACGAAGTGGCCCGAGCCAACCGGCCCGCAGTGCAGATACCCATTGGCCGCCGGGGTCCCGTTGAGTGCTCCGCCAGGAGCCAGCGTCGCGAAGATCGGATCGAGACCGCCTACGATGTCCTGCTCGCCGCCGATCATCAGGCAGAAGCCATGTTCGAAGCCGAGCACGCCGCCGCTCGTGCCAACGTCGACGTAATGGATGCCCGAGGTTTTGAGCTCATCGGCTCGACGGATGTCCTCGTGATAATGCGAATTGCCTCCGTCGATGAGGATGTCGCCCTCCTGGAGCATCGGGCGGAGATCCGCGATCACGTAGTCCACGACGCTCGCAGGGACCATGATCCAGATCACTCTCGGCGGCTTGAGCGCAGCAACGAGGTCCTTCACCGTCGTCGTCGCGCGCGCTCCTTCTTTCTCGACCGCCTTGCTGAGCTCCACGTTGCGATCGAATGCCACGCAGTCGTGGCCTCCCTTGAGGAGCCGGCGCACCATGTTGGCGCCCATTCTCCCCATCCCGATCATGCCGATTTGCATAGCGAACCCCGCGTGAAAGCAAGCTGTATGCGGTGCGCCGCGGTCGCGCCGAAGGCCGCTCGCACAGCGTCAAACGATAATACGCCGGCCGCGTGAAGGTTCGCAGTCAGACGGGTCTTACAAGAGGATCGACCCTAATTTGGGACGCGCTTGATCTGTGCCCCCAGCTGCGCCAGCTTTTCCTCGATCGCCTGGTATCCGCGATCGATGTGGTAGATGCGCTCGACATCGGTGCGCCCCTCGGCCACCAATCCGGCGAGAACCAGGCTGGCGGAAGCGCGCAGGTCGGTGGCCATCACCGGGGCGGCCGTGAGCTTCTCGACGCCGCGGATGATCGCGGTGTTCCCTTCGAGCCGGATCTCGGCGCCCAGCCGCCGCATCTCGAGCATGTGCATGAAGCGATTCTCGAAGATCGTCTCGATGATCGTACCGACACCGGACGCGACGGTGTTCAAGGCAGCGAACTGCGCCTGCATATCGGTGGGAAACGCCGGATACGGTGCGGTCCGCACATCGACCGCCTTGGGCCGCTTGCCCCGCATGTCGACCTCGATCCAGTTGTCGCCGACGCCGACCTTGGCGCCGGCCTCACTCAGCTTGGCCAGAACCGCATCGAGATGATCGGGACGGGTGTTCTTGACGCGGACGACGCCGCGAGTGATGGCGCCGGCCACGAGATACGTGCCGGCCTCGATTCGGTCGGGTAACACTTCGTAAGAAGTCCCACGTAAGCGCGCCACACCCTGGACGACGATCTTATCCGTGCCGGCGCCCTGGATCCTGGCGCCCATCGCGATGAGGAAGTTCGCCAGATCGACGACTTCGGGCTCCCGGGCGGCGTTCTCGATGACCGTCTCCCCGTCCGCGAGGGTTGCCGCCATCATCAGATTCTCAGTCCCGGTGACAGTGACCGTATCGAGCACCAAACGGGCGCCCTTCAAGCGACCTGCGCGCGCGCGGATGTACCCGTTCTCGATTGTGATGTCCGCGCCCATGGCCTGAAGCCCGGCCACGTGAATGTTCACCGGACGCGCACCGATCGCACAGCCCCCCGGCAACGAAACATCGGCCTTGCCGAAACGAGCCAGGAGCGGGCCCAGCACGAGAATGGAGGCGCGCATCGTTTTCACGAGCTCGTACGGCGCGAAGCATTCTTTGACGGTCGAGCCGTCGACCTCGATTCGCATCCGCTCGTCAATGGTGACGGTCGCCCCCATCCGGCCGATGAGTTCCACGGTGGTCGTGACGTCTTTGAGATGCGGGACGTTCGCGACTGTCACCGCATCGTCCGCGAGCAATGCCCCCGCCAGTATCGGCAGAGTCGCATTCTTCGCGCCGGAGATCCGGACCTCGCCCTCGAGGGGCACCCCCCCCTGAATCTGCAGCTTGTCCATGCTCACATCCCGCGCCCGGGCTGTTGCAACTCCTCGGGAGTCAGCGCCTCGATCGACATCGCGTGGATCTCACGCCCCATCAGTTCCCCGAGGGTGCGGTAGATGAGCTGGTGCCGGGCGATGCTGCGTTTGCCGGCAAACTCCTGGGCGACGACGCGACACGCGAAGTGGGTGTTGTCCTGCGACTCGACCCGGACATCGGCGCCCGGGAGACCTGCACGGATGAGCTGTGCGACTTGTTCGGGATTCATGCGGCGCAGTTTAGCGCGTCGCCGGCTCACTCTCTCTTTTGGAAGCGACTGGCCCCACCCACCGGAGCGCTCCCGGCTCGGCAACTCGGCCTATAATCAACCAGATGCACCCTGCCCCCCCTGCGCCCGCGGCCGACGAATCCCAGCTCCTGGCCTCTGCCCGGCGCTCCCTGAGCATCGAGGCGCGCGCGGTGGAATCGCTCCTGCCACGACTGAACTCAGCATTCGCGGCGGCGTGTCAGCTGTGCCTGGCCTGCCGCGGACGTGTCGTCGTCACGGGCATCGGCAAATCCGGCCACGTCGCCGGGAAGATCGCCGCCACGCTGGCCAGCACAGGTACGCCGGCCTTCTTCATGCACCCGGCGGAAGCCGGACACGGGGACCTCGGGATGATTACCCGGGACGATGTGGTGCTGGCCCTCTCCAACTCGGGGGAAACACCCGAGCTGGTCGTGCTGTTGCCGCACCTGAAGCGCCTGGCTGTCCCGATGATCGTGCTGGTCGGCAAAATGGAATCCACGCTCGGTCGGGCGGCGACGGTCACCCTGGATGTCAGCGTCCCCGAGGAAGCCTGTCCTCTGAACCTCGCGCCTACGGCGAGCACGACGGCGACGCTCGCCATGGGTGATGCGCTCGCGGTCTCGATGCTCGAAGCCCGCGGGTTCACCAAACACGATTTCGCTCAATCGCATCCCGGCGGCAGCCTCGGCCGCAAGCTGTTGCTGCACGTGGAGGACACGATGCGCTCGGGTGCCGCGGTGCCACACGTAACGCCGGACGCACCGCTACGGGACGGCCTGATGGAAATGTCGCGTAAAGGCTTAGGGATGACCGTCATCACGGACGCCGGCGGCCGAATCCTTGGAGTGTTCACCGACGGCGACCTGCGCCGGACCCTCGATCGGCAGGTCGATATCCACACCACGCCGATGAGTGCGGTGATGACGCCGAAGTGCAAGACGATCGGCCCACGCGAGTTGGCCGCCGAAGCGGTGTACCTGATGGATGTGCACAAAATTACCGCCCTGCCCGTGGCTGACGCGGGCGGTCGCCTGATCGGAGCACTCAACATCCACGACCTGTTCCGCGCGGGCGTCGTTTGATGAGGGGCGCGAACCGATGAAGAGTACGGGCGTCGCAGCCATTCGGCTCCTGGTGCTGGATGTCGACGGCGTCATGACCGACGGCCGCCTCCACTTCGGGCCTCGCGGCGAAGCTCTGAAGGTATTCCACGTCCGCGACGGTTACGGAATACAACAGGTGCGCAAAGCCGGGATCGAAGTAGCCGTGATCTCGGGGCGCAAGTCGCAAATGGTGAGTACCCGGTGTCGCGAACTGGGGAT
The DNA here is from genome assembly GCA_036499585.1 of Steroidobacteraceae bacterium. Taxonomy (GTDB): domain Bacteria; phylum Pseudomonadota; class Gammaproteobacteria; order Steroidobacterales; family Steroidobacteraceae; genus 13-2-20CM-66-19. The sequence goes on along the minus strand of DASYDM010000004.1, from coordinate 744,287 downwards.
CCGACACGTTGTCCAAGGACAGTCGGATAAGGACCCCGCGTTGCGTCGACTGCTGGGGAAACTGAAGTTGGCTGCCTCGCAGTGCGCGTGCGTCGGTGACGATGTGCCCGATGTCCCGCTGATGCACCAGGTTGCGATTGCATTCGCGGTCGCGGATGCGCACCCGCAGGCGAAGCAGGCCGCTCATATCGTAACCTCGGCAAATGGTGGTCAGGGCGCGGTACGCGAAGTGTGCGACTACCTGCTCGCGCACCGCACGCAACGCAGCGGAACCCGCGGCAAAGGACGTACTTGATCTACCGGATCTTCATCGTCGTGGTTTTCATCGCCATCATTGCCGGAGCGGTGTTCTTGGGAAGCGAGCAGCGCGAACCCGTAGCCTCGACGACAGTCGACGAGCGCGCCGCGGATCCGGGTTACGTGGTCCGACAGGCGCGGCTGGTCGAGACCGGCGCCGATGGACACCCGCTTTACACGATCGATGCGGACCTCATCCGTCAGCCACCGGGGTCCACGGACGTGAACCTGGAACAGGTGAAGATGGGTTTCCGGGACACCGCGGGCAATCGGTGGAACGGGCAGGCCGACAGCGCCGTGCTTGGCCGCGATACCGACCAGGTCGAGCTGGCCGGCAACGTCCGGATCTGGGGCTTTCTGCCGGGCGAGCCGGACCAGGCCAGCATCGAGACGGAAAAGCTCTCGGTCGACATGAAAACCGAAACGGCGGCCACGAAGGATCCGGTCACGCTGAATTGGTCGGGAAACCAGGCTCACGCGCGTGGGATGTCCGCGAACTTGAAGGAGCGGACAGTGCATTTAAGATCGAGAGTCCATGCCATCTCATCGCGCTAACGCCACGCGGCACGGCCCCACTGCTGCAGTGCGATTCGTCGTACTCAGCTCGCTTGCCACCCTTGTGGTCGCGCTCGTGCTGCCCGCCGCCGCGAAAGCGCCGTCAAGGCGCCTGGCGGCGGTGAATACGCCTCAGGCCGATGCACCCCTCGATTGCACCCAGACCACCTCGGACGATCCGAAGAAGCCGAAGGAGCCGCGCAAATCGGGTTCGGGCACGCCCGCATCGGGAATCGAAGCAGACAATCTGAACGTGGACTACAAGACCAATTCCGGCGTCTTCGAGAACATCGTCCTCTGCAACGACATGATCCGGGTGCACGCGGACCATGCCGAGACCAAGGGCGGACTGAGACTCGAGAACGGCCAATGGACGTTCAAGGGCAACGTTCGAATCAACACCGAAAAGGGCGGCTACCTGCATTCGGATCAGGCCGTCGTGGAACTCAAGGACGGCCTGATTTCCCGCGCCACGGTAACGGGCAGTCCGGCTGAGTTCGAACAGAACTCCGAGCCGGTGGCCCACGGGCGCGCCGAGGAGATCGTTTACGACGTGACCGAGGGGTCGGTGAAGCTCAACGGCGATGCGCACCTGTTCTACGAGGGCAATAACCTCGATGCCCCGCTCGTCGTCTACAACATCCGCGAGCGGCAGGCGAAGGTTTCGGGCCAGCCGGGAAGCGACGGCTCCTCCCGCGTGCACATAACGATCCCGCCGCGCTCGCAGGAACCCGACAAAAAGCCATGAGCGCCCTCAAAGCGTCCGGCCTGGCCAAGAGCTACAAGTCGCGCCAGGTCGTGCGGAATCTGTCACTCGAAGTCGGCAACGGTGAGGTCGTGGGACTGCTGGGTCCCAACGGGGCTGGCAAGACCACGGCCTTCTACATGATCGTCGGTCTGGTGAGCTGCGATGCAGGCGCCATCGAGCTCGACGACCGGGACATCACCTTTTTGCCCATGCACAAGCGGGCGCAGCTCGGGGTGGGGTATCTGCCGCAGGAGGCTTCGGTCTTCCGCAAGCTGTCGGTCGAAGACAACGTCATGGCCGTTCTCGAGACCCGCGACGACCTGGACCGGGCGGCGCGGGAAGAGCGACTCGAGAAGCTCCTCGAGGAGCTTCGCATCGGCCATGTGCGCCGCAGCTTGGGATTGTCGCTCTCGGGGGGCGAGCGCCGGCGCGTGGAAATTGCCCGGGCGCTGGCCGCCGAACCCCGCTTCATGCTGCTGGACGAGCCGTTCGCCGGCGTCGACCCTCTGTCCGTCCTGGACATCCAGCGCATCATCCGGGAGCTCACCGGACGCAACATCGGGGTCCTCATTACCGACCACAATGTGCGCGAGACTCTGGGGGTCTGCGGACGGGCTTATATCGTCAACCAGGGTACGGTAATCGCCTCCGGATCTGCGGAAGAAATCCTTGCCAACCCCCAAGTGCGTGAGGTGTACTTGGGTGAGTCGTTTCGCCTCTGAGAGCACCCCAAGCGAGGCCGAAGCTCTTGATTTTGAAGTATTTAGGATAGGAAGGCTGTCGCGCCGCCCGTGCCACCATGCTGAAACCCTCCCTGCAGCTCAAGCTGGGTCAGCAATTGACCATGACCCCGCAGCTGCAGCAGGCGATCCGGCTCCTGCAGATGCCCGCTTTAGAGCTCCAGGCGCACATCCGCGAGCTCCTCGAAACCAATGTGATGCTCGAGCCCGTCGACGAGGGGGAAGGCACCGGCGTGTTCGAGGCTCCGGCGGAAGAAGCCCAGGGGCAATCCGCGCAGCAGACCGAGGAACATCACGACGGCGACAGCCGCTCCGAATCGGGCGAGCGGCCCGAGGAGAATTCGGTCGAGGTGTTGGATGAGGGCTGGGGGGAGCAGAGCGTCGGCCCGGCCGAGACCCCCTGGAACAGCGACGACGACGAGCGGCAGCAGGAATTCGCCGACGCCGCGGGTCAGTCCCTGCAGGAACACCTCTTGTGGCAGCTTGAGCTGGCCAAACTCGAACCTCGCGAGCTGGCGATTGCTCGCGCGATCGTCGATTCGATCAGCGACGACGGGTATCTCACGGAGTCGATCGAAGAGATCGCCGCGATGCTGCGCCCCGAGCTGGAGGCCGATTCCGCCGAGGTCGAGGCCGTCCTGGCGGGAGTTCAGGCGCTCGATCCGCCCGGGGTCGGCGCACGCTCGGTCGGTGAGTGCATCGAGCTCCAGTTGAGGCAGCTCGATCCCGCCACTCCCGGATTCAACACGGCCATTCAGATCGCGCGGCATCATTTGGAGCTGGTGGCAGAGCGGGAGCACTCGCTGCTGCGGCGTGAGTTGCGGGCCACCGATGAAGAGATTGCCAGCGCGCTGGCGCTGGTGCGCTCGTGCCACCCGCGCCCCGGGTCGACTGTCAGCACCGGCGCCGCGGAATACGTCGTTCCCGACGTGTTCGTCCGGCGGACCGATCACGGTTGGGCGGTCGAGATCAACTCGGCAACACTGCCGAGAGTCAGACTGAATAACAGCTATGCGAGCCTGATCGGCCGCAACGCCAGTCACGCTTCGATGCGTGCTCAGCTTCAGGAAGCCCGCTGGCTGCTGAAGAGCCTGGAAATCCGCCACGAGACGCTCATCAAGGTCGCCCGGTCGATCGTCGGACGCCAGCAGGCGTTCCTGGAACACGGCGACGAGCACATGCGTCCGATGATCCTCAAGGACATTGCCGAGGCCGTGGGAATGCACGAGTCCACCATTTCCCGCGTGACCTCGGGGAAGTACATGCACACCCCCAGGGGGGTGTTCGAGCTGCGTTACTTCTTCTCGAGCCAGGTCGAGGGAGCCGACGGCTCGGGGACCTCCTCGACGGCCATTCGCGCCAAGATTCGCAAGCTCGTCAAGGAAGAGGACACCGAAAATCCTCTCAGCGACGGACGTATCGCGGAGCTGTTGTCCGGGGAAGGCATCCCGGTCGCACGCCGCACCGTCGCGAAATACCGCGAAGCGATGGGAATTGCGCCCTCCAATGAGCGTCGCCGCGCGGGACTCAAACAGATGTAGCGATGTCAATCGTCGAATAACAGTGATCGAAGGAGAAGCCTATGCAGCTCAACGTCACCGGCCACCACGTCGAAGTCACGGCGTCCATGCGTGGATACGTGGAAAAGAAGCTAGTCGAGCGTATAGGACGGCACTTCGATCAGGTGATCGACGTTCACTGCGTCCTGACGGTCGAAAAGCTGCGTCAGAAGGCCGAGGCGACGATTCATGTCAGTGGCAGTGCCATTCACGCTGACGCCACGGATGAAAATATGTATGCCGCCATCGACCTGTTGGCGGACAAGCTGGACCGCTGCGTCAAGAAGCACAAGGAAAAGCTGACCGACCACCACGCCGCCGCGACGCGGCGGGCGATCCGCATATAGCGCCTGCTGACACCGCGGTGTCACGGAGCAGGCGGCAAAAACCACGCTTTTTGCCGCCGCGAACGGAGCTGTTGTCCGCGAAAGCGCCGTAGGCGACTTTTGCCAGCGAACTAAGTCAAACCACGACCGAACCCGACGCCGGCGTGCCCGGCCTCCCCTTGCAGGGGGGGCCGGCCCCCTCCCGAGCGTTTCCACAGCCGTCGGCTTGCGCCCGTCACGCGGGCTGGATAACGTCCGCGCGTGCGTATCATCATCGTCAGTGGGCTGTCGGGTTCCGGCAAGAGCGTCGCCCTCCATATGCTCGAGGACCTCGGCTTCTATTGCATCGACAACATTCCCGCCGCACTTCTCAAGCCCTTCATCTCCCATACCGTGCGCAACGCCGACTCCACGTACGAGCGTACGGCGATCGGCCTGGATGCCCGTAACACGGCCGCCGAAATAGCGACGGTTCCTCAGATCGTCGATGAGCTGCGGCGCAGTGGAATCCATTGCGAGGTCATCTTCCTCATCGCCAACGAGGAGGAACTGCTGCGCCGCTTCGCGGAGACCCGCCGCAAGCACCCCATGAGCCGGGACAATATCGGCCTCCGGGAGGCCATGGCGATGGAGCGCAGTCTTCTCGAGCCCATCACCTACGCTGCCGATGTTGTAATCGACACCTCCAAGATGGGTGTACACGCGCTGCGCGACGTCGTGCACCAACGCGTGGAGCATGGCGTGGCAGGCCGGCTCTCGATGACTTTCGAGTCGTTTGGCTTCAAGCACGGGATTCCGGGCGACGCCGATTTCGTGTTCGATGCGCGCTCCCTCCCGAATCCCTACTGGGAGCCGGGCTTGCGCAACCTCACGGGTCGCGACGCGGAAGTGATCCGCTTCCTCGAAGAGCAGACGAACGTGGCAGCCCTGATCGCGGACATCCAGCGCTTCGTGGTGGGCAGGATTCCCGAGTATCAGGCGAGCAACCGCGGCTATCTGACCGTGGCAGTCGGATGCACGGGCGGGCAACACCGCTCCGTGTACATCGTGGATAAGTTGGCACAGCACTTCGGAGCGCAGAACCCGAACGTCCTGGTGCGCCACAGCTCCCTCGAGGGCCGGCACGACCGCCGGTAGACTGTTTTTTGCGCCCTGCGTGGGGACACCGTTCCACGGTCAGGTCGCTTGAGCCACTCCCGCCGCAGTCAGCACGGGAGGTAACTTCTCCCCTGTCATGAACGCGAGCAGGGCTGATCTCGCCTCCATCGCATCACGGTATCCGAGCTGGATCAGCTCGCGTGTGTAGCCGGACTCAAACATCAAGTAGCTCGGCAACTGCAACCCCGAAGCGTTGGGACCGCCGATGACTCGCATCAGCGTCTTGAGCCCCGCAGGCATTTCTGCCATGTGCTTTGCGGCGATCTCGCGAGGGTCGATGCTGGGAGCCAGCATCAATGTCTCGACATACCGCAGGCCCCGAACGCTGTCCGGCGCCATGGTCGCAAGCTGGTTGATCCGCTCGAGTTGCTCGAGATCCCCGTACACCTGGTCGGTGAACAGCGTGTCGAGCATGTAGCCAAAAATCTCACCCGGCGTCGGCATCGTGGTCTCGCGACGACCCACGACCACACCCGCAGCCCGGCGCGCGCGAACACCGATCACGAGCAATCGATTGGCACCCAGGTGAATGGCCGGGCTCAAGGGATTCAACTGCCGCATGGCGCCGTCGCCGAAAAACTCTTCGCCCAATTTCTGCGGGGGGAAGAGGAACGGAATCGCCGAGCTGGCCATCAGATGATCGAGCGTCAACTCGGTGCGCCGCCCCATGCGTTGCACCCGCGCCCAGTCGGGGATGGAGTCGACTCCATCGAAGAACGCGACCGAATGACCCGAGCCATAGCTGCTCGAACAAAGCGCGACCGCGCGCAAGTGTCCCCGGCTGATGCTGCGGCGGATGCCGGCGCAATCGACGTGGATCCCCAAGAGCTGGCGCAGAGGCGAGTTGTCGAGCAACGACTTCGGCGGTGACAGCACCAGGCCGCCCGACATCAACGCCAACAGCCAATGAACGCCGGCGCGCAGCATTCGCGCGGGATCGACGTGAAACACCTGCTCGACATGGAAATTTGCCCACACGCGCTCCAGGCCTGCCACGGCACGGCGCCAGTAATGGGCTTCCGACGCCAGAACCCCGGCCGCGATCGCACCCGCCGAGGTTCCGACGATCACCTGGAAAGGGTTGCGGGCGCGCGGCATCAGCTCGGCCAGTGCCAGAAGCACTCCGACTTGATAGGCCGACCGGGCGCCGCCGCCAGTCAGAACCAGACCGACGACGGGACGACCGGGCGGGCGTGGGCTGGATTCGTACGAGCCGTCCATTCGCTTACCCGGGGCCTACGGCATCAACGTCACCGTGTGCTGCGCAGCACCCGGCAGGAATGGTAGCGGCTCGCCCCGCACCCATTCATCGAACCCGTCACGGTAGTACGGGGAAAGGGGGTGGCCGCTCTGGCCCCCGGGCATGTGCAGGTACCCTTGCGCTTCGTGCCCGGGAGAGACGGCGAAGCGTTCGGAGGCTCCGTAGGTCTGTCCCTGGACCCGCGGCATGTCGCGATCCCCCGGAATCTCTTCGGTCGGCATGTCGAGGAGGCCGGACAGCCAGGGTACTGCCGGGGAGAGGGGATGGCGGATGCGAATGGTGTTGTGCAGGCCCCAGGTGCACTGGTCGATTCCGGCGCAATGATCCAGCAGCTCGGCAATCGTGGCGTCGACCTCCTGCAGCAGCAGATCGCGCCAGCCCGGATAGCGAGGCGCCAGCATGTGCAAGGGCTGCCGGGTCACCAGCTGCCACAAAGGCTCCTCAAACTGCGTCGGCACGGTGAAAGACTCATCGGCCTCGATGTGCAGCGCATCGAGGATCATTTCCCAAACGGTCCTTTCGGTGTGGTCACGCCAGGTGCGCACGATGCGGTACCCGACCGAAGCCGTGTCCGCGCGAGCATCCCAACTGTCGACCAATCGCTTCAACTCCGCCCGACGCGGATTGTTCCTGACAGCTTGCGCATCGAGCGTCCGCGACAGCAACTGCTGCCAGCGAGTCAGGAAAATCGCCCGATCATCGAGTTGGATCTTCAAGAGAGCCGCCGGCTGAATCCCGCCCTGCAGCGCCTGCAAATCGTCGCGGACCTGGCCGGCCCGCGCGCCCAGGTCGTATTGCGCTCCGAGCGTGGCGATATCGCCCCCAATCGCTCGCTCCTCCTGCGGATCAGACGTCACTCGGGCATTGGCGGACCACAGGCGCCCCGAGGGCGGATCGAGGGTGTGTGGGTGTGCGGCGCCATCATCCCACTGCGGGTGACCCGCGGAACGGTTCGGACCCTCATCGAGGGGAATCCTCCCGAAAATCGTCCACCCGATGTGCCCTTCGCGGTCGCCGATGATCGCGTTCTGGTGGGGAATGCCGATTCGGGGGGCCACTTCGAGCGCCTCGCGCACGGTGGTGACTCTCTCGAGCTCGATCAGGTTGAGGTTGGTGGCCTCCGGGACCTGCGCGAGCCAGGCGCCGAACCAGCACTGCCCTCGTTCGGGATGGGCTGACAACAGCACGCCGCCCGGGCCGGAGCGGACCGGAAACGCCACGGTCACAGCGCCGTGGACGCGGATCTCCTCGGTCTGGACGGTTAGTGGCACCGATCCCGAAGCGGTTTGCAGAGCGTTAGGGCCGACCGACGTGCAGGGAGCGAAAGTCACGTCCAACCACTTGCCGTAGCTGTTGGTAAAGCCCCAGGCGATGTGGCCATTCGACCCGACCACCAACAGCGGAGCGCCTGGCAGCGTGAGGCCCATCAGGTCCACGCCGGCGGCGTTGGTCGTTCTCAATCTGGCGCGATACCAGACCACGGGCACCCGCTGACTCAGATGCATGTCGTTCGCAACTATCGCCGCCCCGGAAGCCGTCAGGCTCCCCGCCGCGGCCGAATTATTGCTGCCGACCACGGGGCTTTCGATGGCGACATGGGCGTGCGCGGTCGGCGGCCCCGAGCCTCTGACGTCGATAACATCAGGTGTTGGGATATTTGCGCCAGCGGGCTCCGGAATTGTGTCGGTCGCAGACCCAGTCCCGGCCGCAGGCCCTGGGCCGGTTGCGGGCGCATCCCACTGTGTACGTGCCGGATAGAAGAAACTCAGCCCGCATTTCCATCCGCCTTCGCAATCCGGTCCGTGCAGGCGTGCATTCACTTGCTGGCGGAGGATCTCGCGGTTGAAACCCAGATACTGCAGCTGCCACCACATGGAATGGACGACGAGGATGGAGTCTTCCGGCAGCCAGGGGGAGGGTGTCGATCGCAACAGCCAGTATTCGAATGGCCGGACCCCGAGACTGGTCACCCCGTCATTCACGCCTCGCGCGTAGGCTTCCAGGAGCGCGCGCAGCTCAGGCGGCGCCTGGCGGACGACCTCCCGGGCAACGCCGCGAAATCGGAAGCGTCGCGCGGCCTCGTCCTGCTCCAGCGCAACCGACCCCACGAGCTCCGACAGTTCGCCGGCTGCCAGCCGCCGTGAAAGATCCATCTGAAAGAAGCGGTCCTGGCCGTGCGCAAAGCCCGTCGCGTAGGCCAGATCGGTGCGATTCGTCGCCGTGATGGTCGGAATGCCGAGGCTGTCACGCGCTATGGTCGCCGGGCCTGAAAGCTCGGCGGCGTGAATGGTTCCATCAAGCGTCGGTAGTGAGGAGCGCAGGACAACGTGGACGATCGCGATCGGTGCGAGAATCAGCACCGCGAGTCCGATCGCGACGTGGACCCGTCTCACGGATCGAGTGCGACCTTCAGGATCTGCATCGAGTTCGTGCCGCCCTGCACACCCGACAGCTCCCCCTTGGTCAGGATCACGAGATCATTCCGCTTCACCAGCTGCAGTTCGAGCAGCCGCGTGAACAGGGCCCGATACAGGCCTTCGGTCGAAATGGACGACGTCACATCGAAAATGACCGGATAGACGCCGCGATAGATGGTCACTCGACGACGCGTAGCCTCGTGCCGGGTGAACGCATATATCGGGATGTCGGACCGGATACGGGACATCCACAACGGAGTGGCCCCCGATTCGGTCAACGCCACGATCGCTCCCACCTTCATGTGATTGGCCGTGTACATGACGGCCATGGCGATCGCCTCTTCTGTGCCCCTGAACTGTCCTTCCACGCGGTGTCGGGAGCGGGTGTGCGTGAGCTGATATTTTTCCGCGCCCTCGATGACCTGAGCCATCGCTTCGACGGCGCGCAGCGGATACCGGCCGGTGGCCGTCTCCGCCGACAACATCACCGCGTCGGTCCCGTCCATGACTGCGTTGGCGACATCACTCACTTCAGCGCGGGTCGGGATCGGATTCTGAATCATCGACTCCATCATCTGGGTCGCCGTGATCACGACCCGGTTGCGGCTGCGAGTCTGGTGAATGATGGTTTTCTGCAGGCCGGTGAGCTCTGCGTAGCCCATTTCCACGCCAAGGTCGCCACGCGCGACCATCACAACGTCCGCGGCCTCGATGATTCCGGAGAGATTCGCTACGGCTTCGTGACGCTCGATCTTGGCGACTATCCGTGCATCACCGCCCGCCTGACGCACGAGCGAGCGCGCCAGCTCGATGTCAGCCGCATCGCGCGCAAATGAAACCGCGACGTAGTCGATTTTCTCTTCCGCCGCGAACCGGATGTCCTCACGGTCCTTGTCGGAAAGCGCGGGGGCGGAAATTCCGCCGCCCTGACGGTTCAGACCCTTGCGATCGGAGAGCTCACCGCCGACGCGCACGGTCGTTTCAATACGAGTCCCTGAAACGCTCACGACATCAAGGACGATCTGCCCGTCCGCGAGCAGCAGGGCATCGCCTGCCGTCACATCCTTGGGAAGGTCCTTATAGGCGCAACCCACTTCGTGGATCGTTCCCGCCTTGGGGTCGAGCGCGGTATCGAGGGCGAATGCCTGCCCTTCCGTGAGCATGATCTTGCCGTCGCGGAACCCCTCGATGCGGATCTTGGGGCCGCCGAGGTCGAGCAGGACACCCACACACTTGTTGGCCTTGTCGGCGGCCTCCCGAATCAGCTTGAGGCGGCGGCGGCGGTCCTCGACGTTGCCGTGGGATGCGTTCAGCCGGACCAAATCCAGACCAGCCCGCATCATCTCGGTCAGCAGTCCAAGGTCATCCGTGGCCGGTCCGACGGTCGCGACAATCTTCGTTCGTCTCAGCATAAGTCTTCGGTGCAGCCTGTCAGCGCTAACAGCCGGTCATACTACTCCGCCCTCCCGACCTTCAGGCTACGGAGTTCGAAGTTCGCGACCCTTGACGCTTCAGGCGCGCTGTTCCAATGCGGCGACAGCCGGCAGCGTCTTACCCTCGACGAACTCGAGGAAGGCTCCGCCCCCGGTCGAGATGTATGACACTCCGTCCTCGATGCCGTACTTCTCGATGGCGGCCAAGGTGTCGCCGCCTCCGGCGAGCGAGAACGCCTTGCTGCGTGCGATGGCGGCAGCGATGGTCCGCGTACCTTCTCCGAACTGCTCGAACTCGAATACACCGACAGGGCCGTTCCAGATGATCGTGCCGGCGCTCTGCAAAAGGGCGCCGAAGCGGTCCGCCGTATCGGGCCCGATATCCAGGATCATCTCATCGGGACGGACTTCGTGAATGGTCCGGACATCGGCATGAGCCGTCGCCGCGAACTCCTTTGCGACCACGACGTCGGTCGGCAGCGGAATCTCGGCACCCTTGGCTCGGGCCCTGTCCATCAGGCGGCGCGCGACGTCGAGCATTTCGGATTCATGGAGCGACTTGCCGACGCTCACGCCGGTGGCCGCGAGGAAAGTGTTGGCGATTCCCCCGCCGACGATCAGCTTGTCGACCTTCTCGAGCAGTGACTCGAGCACATCGAGCTTGGTAGACACCTTCGACCCACCGACGATCGCGACCAACGGCCGAGCCGGATTGCGCAGCGCGGTCTCGAGGGCTTCCAGCTCTCCCACCAGCAAAGGACCTGCGCACGCGACGGGCGCGTATCGCGCCACGCCATGCGTGCTCGCCTCCGCGCGGTGAGCAGTTCCGAATGCGTCCATCACGAAGACATCACAGAGACCGGCCATCTTGCGCGCCAGCGCCTCGGCGTCCTTTTTCTCACCTTTGTTGAATCGCACGTTCTCGCACAACACAGCCTCGCCCGCGGCGCAGTCGACGCCCTCGAGCCAGTCCTTGCGCAACGGCACCGCCTTGCCCAGGAGCTCGGAAAGCCGGGCGGCGACGGGCTTGAGGGAGTTCGCCTCCTCGTACTTGCCCTCCTCGGGCCGTCCGAGATGCGACAGGATGAACACCTTCGCGTGTTGGTCCAGTGCATATCGAATCGTCGGCAGCGCCGCGCGAATCCGCGCATCGCTGGTCACCGCGCCCTCGGCGACTGGAACATTCAGATCCTCACGGATCAGGACCCGCTTGTTGCGCAGGTCCGTATCCGTCATACGCAGGACTTTCATGATGCTTTCGACCACGCCAGCGTCGAGTCGATCATCCGGTTGGAGAAGCCCCACTCGTTGTCGTACCACGAGCAAACCTTGACCAGCGTGCCGTCGATGACCTTGGTCGTCGTCGCATCGAACACCGACGAATGCGGGTCGTGGTTGAAGTCGACCGAAACCAACGGCGCATCGTTGTATCCGAGGACACCCTTCCAGCCCGGCTGGGATGCGGCTTCCTTCATGATCTTGTTGACTTCCTCGACGGTCGTTGCACGCTTGGCGATGAAAGTCAGGTCGACGAGCGAGACGTTGATCGTTGGCACGCGCACCGAGAAGCCATCCAGCTTACCCTTGAGCTCCGGCAGCACCAGGCCCACCGCAGCCGCGGCGCCGGTCTTGGTCGGAATCTGCGACATCGTCGCGGAGCGGGCGCGACGCAGATCCGAGTGATAGACGTCCGTCAGCACCTGATCGTTGGTGTATGAGTGAATCGTCGTCATGATGCCGGACTGCATGCCGAGCTTTTCGTGCAACACCTTCGCGACGGGCGCCAGGCAGTTGGTCGTGCACGAGGCGTTCGAGACTACCGTGTGGCTCGCCTTGAGTACGTTGTGGTTCACGCCGTAGACGACTGTCGCATCGACATCGTCGCCACCCGGAGCCGAAATCATCACCTTCTTGGCGCCACCCTTGAGGTGCGCAGACGCTTTCGCCTTGCTGGTGAACAGGCCCGTGCACTCGAGTACGAACTCGACGCCGAGATCGCCCCACGGCAGCTTCGAGGGATCACGCTCCGCGAGCACGCGGATGCGATCGTCATTCACCACCATCGAGTCGCCGTCGACTTTGACTTCGCCATGGAACTTTCCATGCACGGTGTCATATCGCGTCAGGTGAGCATTCGTCTTCGCATCGCCGAGGTCGTTGAGGGCGACGATCTGAATCTCTCCGGTGCGTTTGCCTTCGTACAGCGCCCGCAGAATGTTGCGCCCGATTCGTCCGTACCCGTTGATGCCAACCTTGATTGCCATGAGCTCACCTGCTGTTTGGTTCTTGAATCATTCAGTTCAGCAAATCCTCGATCTGCCGGCGCACGTTGTCGACCGTGAAGCCGAAGTGTGCGAACAGATCCGAGGCTTTGCCTGAAGCGCCAAAACGATCGATCCCGATGACGCGGCCCTCCGTACCGACATAACGCCACCACGACAGGGTGGCAGCCGCTTCGACCGCAAGCCGCTTCGTCACGGCGCGCGGCAGGACGCTTTCCCGATAGCCGCTGTCCTGAGCGTCGAACACTTCCGTCGACGGCATGGAGACCAGGCGCACCCGCCGGCCGAGCGAATTCAGTGCGGTCACCGCCTGCATCGCCAGGCCGACCTCGGACCCGGTGGCAATCACGATGCACTCGGGGGATCCCGCGCCGTCGATGAGGATATAGCCGCCGCGGCGGATGTCGCTCTGTTGCTGTGCCGTTCGCGACTGCGGCGGCAGAGCCTGTCTCGTCAGCACCAGCGCGCTGGGGCCGTGGTGTTCGATGGCCGCAGTCCACGCGACCGCAGTCTCGACGCCATCGCACGGTCGCCACAGCGTCATGCCCGGCATCGCCCGCAAACTGGCGAGATGTTCTATCGGCTGGTGCGTTGGACCGTCCTCCCCCAGTCCGATCGAATCGTGCGTGTAGATCAGGACGGACCGCACCTTCATGAGGCACGCGAGGCGGACTGCATTGCGCGCGTAGTCCGAGAACACCAGGAACGTCCCGCCGAACGGAATCACTCCTCCGTGCAGCGCCATACCGTTCATCGCCGCCGTCATCCCGAACTCGCGCACGCCGTAATGGATGTAGTCGCCGGAGAAATCCTCCGGCGTGATCGTTCGCGACCCCTTGAAGAGGGTGTTGTTGGAGCCGGTGAGATCGGCCGAGCCGCCGAGCAGCTCGGGGAGCGCCGGACCGATGACGTCGAGGACCGACTGGGAAGACTGGCGCGTGGCCTTGGAGGTGGTCTCCTTCAGCATCGCCGTCGTGGCGGCGCTCGCCGCATCGCCCCAGTTGGCAGGCAACTGTCCGCGCATGCGGCGCTCGTAATCCTTCGCCAGCTCCGGGAACGCGTCACGGTAACGACCGAACAGCTCGGTCCAGGCAGCCTCGGAGGCGGCGCCCCGCTTGCGATAGTCCCAAGCCTCGATGATGTCCTGGGGAATCACGAACGGCTCGTACGACCAGCCGAGCGTCTTGCGGGCCGCGGCAACCTCATCAGCCCCCAGCGCCTCGCCGTGGACGTTCTTCGTGCCCTGCTTGTTGGGTGCGCCCCAGCCGATGATCGTCCGGCAACAGATGATCGAGGGCTTCCGTGTCTGCGCACGCGCAGCGGTCAAGGCGTTCGCAACTGCCTCGGCATCGTTGCCGTCGACATCGGCAATGACGTGCCAGCCGTAGGCCTCGAAGCGCTTGGGGGTATCGTCACGAAACCAACCGTCCACCTTGCCGTCGATCGAGATTCCGTTCTCGTCGTACAGCACGATCAGCTTGCCGAGCTGCAGGGTCCCCGCGAGCGAGCACGCCTCGTGCGAAATGCCTTCCATCAGGCAGCCGTCGCCCGCGAACACATAGGTGTGATGGTCGACGACGTTGAATCCCGGCCGGTTGAACTTCAGCGCGAGGGATTTCTCCGCGATCGCCATGCCTACGGCGGTGGCAAGTCCCTGGCCCAGGGGACCCGTGGTGGTCTCGATGCCCAGCGCCCGCTCGTGCTCCGGATGGCCGGCGGTGTGCGAGCCGAGCTGGCGGAAATTCTTGATGTCCTCGATCGACAGCGGATAGCCGCTCAGGTGCAGCAGCGCGTACAGGAGCATCGAGGCATGCCCGTTCGAGAGCACGAAGCGGTCGCGGTCCGCCCACTCGGGGTTGTTCGGGTTGTGCTTCAGGAAGTCGTTCCAGAGCACCTGCGCCATGTCCGCCATGCCCATCGGCGCACCGGGGTGACCCGAGTTGGCGCGCTGCACGGCATCCATGGAAAGCGCCCGGAGGGCATTCGCGAGGGCACGGCGTGTGGTCATCTACTTGCCTGTCTCTTTGGGCCTGTCTTCGGGCCTGTTCTTGGGGAGCTGCGGCCTGGCCGCCCTGCACCGAGCTTTCCATTGTCCCATTAGTGCCGGGGGATGCTCAAATGTGCCTGTCCATTGCGCTCCGCTGTCCCTGCTCCGCGCAAGCCCGGTGCGGCCATCCCTGTCCGCCCGCTCGGCGCCTGCGCCTCGCCCATGGACAGCTCCCTACGCTGCGGCTCGCGCTCGCCGCTGTCG
Source organism: Steroidobacteraceae bacterium (assembly GCA_036499585.1). Lineage (GTDB taxonomy): Bacteria > Pseudomonadota > Gammaproteobacteria > Steroidobacterales > Steroidobacteraceae > 13-2-20CM-66-19. The sequence continues at coordinate 729,260 of DASYDM010000004.1, read as the reverse complement.
TACCTCCCCGACAGAACCGCCGACAGGACTTAATTCCACGGCGGGACTAGTGTCGCATCCCACCGAATGCGCCTCACACAATGCGCGTGGGCGGCTTCACATTAATCCCCGGCGTTCAGGTTCGACGCACGAATTGTTAGCACGGGATGCCTCTCGTCATGACTCAGTTCACTGCATCGAAAACATCTCCTGTTACGATTGTTTGACAGCACCGGGAAGGCGGCACTGGAACTGAAACCACGCCGCTGGGGTCCTTGAAGAGGACTGACTACGAGTTCGATTATGACCGTATTGCGCATCACACATTTCACGGACCCACACCTCTACGGAAGCGAAACCGAATCGCTCCGCGGAGTGGCAACCCTGCCTGCGCTTACGGCTACGCTCGAGAATGCGCAGTCCGGCGATTGGCCCCCGGATGCCGTGCTCGTCACCGGCGATCTCGTGCAGGACGACCCGGCCGGCTACGGCCATTTTCGCCGTCTGTTCGGCTCGCTGGGCGTGCCCGTGCTGTGCCTCCCCGGAAATCACGATGAGCCCAAGGCGATGCGTAAGGCGCTGCAGGGCGACCCGTTCGTGTGCGGCGGCTTCGTCGACATGGGCCCGTGGCGCATCGTATTGCTGGACAGCTCGCTGGTCGGCTCCGCGAGCGGACGCTTGAGCGCACAGAGCCTGTCGGAGCTCGATCAGGCGCTCGCCGGAGCGCGCGGCAAGCACTGCATGGTCTGTCTCCATCACCATCCGGTACCGATGTCGAGCCGCTGGCTCGACCAGGTCGCGCTCGAGAACCCGGCCGACTTCTTCAAGGTGATCGATCGGCACTCGAACGTACGCGCGATCGTGTGGGGGCACGTTCATCAGGCCTTCGACGGATTGCGCAAGGGTGTACGCCTTCTGGCGACCCCGGCGACGTGCACGCAGTTTCTGCCCCATGCCGAAGAATTCGCAGTGGACCGGCGTCCGCCGGGTTACCGTACGCTCGAACTACGTCCTGACGGTACGCTGCTGACGGAGGTCGTGTGGCTGGAAAAATCTGCCGTGGGCTCCTCACGCTCCTCGGTCTGCTCGGCTGCCTGACCCTGGGATTTCTCGGCTGCCCGACGGCAGCACACGCGGCGAGCCCTGTCTGGGCGATCCGCGGTGAGCACAACACCGTCTATCTCGCCGGCTCCGTTCATCTCCTGAAGGCCCAGGACTCGGCGCTCCCCGCCGCGTTCGATCACGCTTACACCAGCGCCAAAGGCCTTGTGATGGAGCTCGACATGGACAATCTCGACCCTTCAGCCGCGGCCGGCTGGATGCTCGAGAACGGAATGAATGCCGACGGCCAAGGACTCGAAGCGATTGTAGGTTCGGCGCGGTATCAGCAGATCGCCACGGAAGCCAAACGCTTGGGGATGGCGAAGGAGTTGCTCGATCAGTTCGCTCCCTGGGTCGTGGGCATGGAGCTGATCGAGTTGCAGTACGCACAACTCGGATACGACGCCAACTCCGGCGTGGAAATGCAGCTCGATCAGCGAGCCAAGGTGGACGGCAAACCCATCCGGGGCCTCGAGACACTCGAGGAACAACTCGGGTTTCTCGGCAGCATGTCCATGCCGGACCAATTGAAGTTCCTGGACATGACCATCGCCGAACTGCACGACACCAATGGGGACACGCAGTCCGTGGTGACGGCCTGGCGCAACGGCGACGCCGGCAAGCTCTCCGCGCTGCTCAGCGATGAGTACAAATCGTTTCCCGCGCTCTACCGGTTGCTCGTGAGCGATCGCAACCGCCGCTGGGTACCGCAGATCGAGAAGCTACTGAAGGAGCCTCAGAACTACTTCGTCGTCGTAGGCGCGCTGCACCTGGTCGGCGATGGGGGACTGCTCGAGCTGATGCGGCGCGACGGCTTCAAGGCCGAACAGCTAAACTGATTTTTCTTCTTTGCTTCGCATGTACAGCTGCAGGTATTTGCGCCGGACGTAGTTCGCCTCCACGAGCGCGAACACCAGACCGCGCCAGCCATCGAGGAATCCAAGTCTCAAAATGTAACCGCGCAGGAACCGCCACTGCGGGTTGATCAGGGCTTTCACCAACCCTCCACGCTTGCCGCTGTTGTAGAGTGCGTCCGCCATCAGCGTTGCGTAGCGTTGCATCCGCGCCTGATGATCGGAAAGGTCGCGGTAAGAGAAATGCTCGAGATGTCCGTGCAGCCGCCCTACCGGTCCGTCGACGGCTGTATTTTCGTGAATCTCACGTCCAACCCAACGGCCGTGTCGGCGGTCGAAGAGGCGAATGAGTCGGTCGGGATAAGCGTTGCCATGACGAAGAAAGCGGCCGAAATAATCCGTGATCCGCGGTACCGACCAACCTGCCGGGCCGGTAAAGCCGGCGTCACGCTGAGTCTCGATCTCCCGGCGCAAGGCGGCGCTCACTCGCTCGTCTGCATCCAGGCACAGAACCCAGTCGTGGCTCGCCGCATCGACTGCAAACTGCTTTTGCGAGCGATATCCGGGCCAGTCGCGTTCGATCACCCGTGCTCCCAGGGCGAGAGCCCGCTCGCGGGTCGAGTCGGTAGAGTGGGAGTCGACGACGATGACCTCGTCGCAGAAACCGACCGAGTGCAGGCAGGCATCGATGCGGTCTGCCTCGTTGCAGGTAATGATGCACGCGGAAAGTCCGCTACGGCGATCATTAGTCACACAGGCTCCTCGCCACTCGCTCCTCACCTGAACATCCGGGTTATGAACGTAGAATAACGCATGTCCTCGATCTTGTTCTTCGACCCAGCCTGCCAACGTCCGTACGACACTCGCACCCTTCACGAGAGGGCGACGGGCGGCACCGAGGCTAGCGTCACGCGCGTCGCGGACGGACTGGGCGCGTTTGTCATGCAGCACAACCGGGACGAGGCGTTTGGAACCTACGTTCCGCCGGGAAGGATCGAAGGCATCGAGCACGTCGTGCTCAACCGGGATTCGCGCGCCCTTCCCAGGGTTCGGGAGTTGTACCCGCATGCGCGCACGTACCTGTGGGTTCACGACCAGCTCAACCCGGGGTCCAAGCGCGGCCGGCGGCTCGCCTCGACCTCAGCTCTCCTCCAGGAGATGGGAGTCACCATCATTTGCGTCTCCGACACGCAACGGAAGGGTGTTGATGCGACCCTCCATCGCCTGGGGATCGAGAAACGCGTGCGGACCTGCACGATCTACAACCCGGTGGATGACGCTCTATCCCCGGACGGCTCAGCGGTCGACTACAACAAGCTCGTGTTCTTCTCATCGCCGAACAAGGGCCTGAAGTACACGCTGGATGCCTTCCGTTCGATGCGCAGGCGGCTGCCCGGGCTGTACCTGCGAGTCGGGAACCCCGGCTATAAGCGCGGAAATATCGCAAATATCGAGGGTGTCGAATGGCTGGGTCCTCAGCCCCAGGAGCGCATCCACGCGGAAGTGCGATCAGCCCTGTGCACCTTCGTCCCCAACTTCGTGCTCCCCGAAACCTTCGGCCTCGTATTTGCAGAATCCCGAGCCGTGGGGACTCCGGTCCTCACTCACGACTGCGGGGCGGCAGCGGAGGTGGTCGCGGATCCGAACCAGGTTCTGCCTCTAACCCTTGCGCACCGCGCTTACGAGGGGGCGGTTCACTCGATGTCTGTACGCCTACGTGGCGGTCCCGCGTGGCTTGCGGATCGCCTCGGCCTCTTCGACGCGTACGTTGATCGCATCCGATCTTGGCGCGACGGATCGCGGCCCCAAACGGGGCCGGATCCGCGCTTCCGTCTCACGACTGTTCTGGACCAGTGGCGCGACTTGTTCCGGCGTGGATGAAGCCGCTCTGGGTCACCCGCTGTTCCGCAGCAAGCAAGCCCATTTTCTCCAGGCGCGCTTCGATCGCTCGCAGGGTGCGGCCGTGCTTCGAGGCCATCTCGGCGATGCTCGCTCCTGCCTGAAATTCCGTCACGAGGGTGCTCTCCTCATCCGCCGTCCAGGCCTGACCGACGTTGTCCGGCAGTTGCGAGCGACGCTGTGCGCGAGCGGCCATGGCATCCAGAGCCGCCACCCCCGCGAGCAGTGCCCTGAGCACGTCCGCCTGTTGCAATACCGTCCCCGGCGCCAGTTCCTCGCCTGTCACCGGATCAACGCCCTGAATCAGAGCCTGAAGAATCTGTCGCGCCTTCGTTTCCCTCATGAGGAACCCTCCGTGTTGATGACGGAGTCATTGTGTCGCTCTCGACCGTGTCCCAATGAACGGAAAGACTGCGTGTTTCTAGAGATATGCGACACTACGTGGCAGTTCGCAGGACTTTCCTGCGGGGCAACTCATCCAGCATGCGTGCGTTCGTAATCTTTCTCGGCCTGATCCTCGTCGCCCTCCTCTCGATAGGGGTGTTCACCTATCCGGCGTGGCTGCTGTTGCACCCGCACTTCAGCTTCCCTTTTCACCGTATTGGCGAGCGCATCGCCATGCTCGTCGGTCTCGTGGGGTTCATCATCCTGGCGCCGCGTATGAAACTCGGAGATCGCCGCAGCCTTGGCTACGGCATCCCGCGACAACAGTTTCTACGCGAGCTTCTGGTAGGCCTCGTGGTTGGCGTGGTCACGATGCTCGCGATCGTCGCCGCCATGTCTGCGCTGGGGCTGCGTGATTGGCACAAAGCCGCAACTCTGGACGGGGCAAAAATCGCGAAGATCATCGCGCAGGCGCTGGGAAGTGGTCTGGCGGTCGCACTGATCGAGGAGACGGCCCTCCGGGGACTCATCTTCACAGGCATTCAACGCGAGTCCAGCACTCGCACCGCGATCGTGCTGACGTCGCTGATTTTTGCCGCGACTCACTTTTTTGCGAAACACCACATCGATGCTGAGCAAGTGACGTCGTCGAGCGGTTGGGATCTGCTGGCAGGAACCCTGCACTCCTTCGCAGATCCGCTCGGGATCGCGGATGCGTTCCTGACCTACTTGTCGGTCGGGGTCATACTCGCGGCAATCCGCGCGAGGACCGGACACATTGCTTCCTGCATGGGGCTGCACGCTGGCTGGGTATGGGTCATCCTCACAGTGACCGGAATGTCGGACGCAGTCCGCGATCGAGGCACGAGCTTCCTGCTTAGCCAGACCGATGGGTTCGTAGGATGGCTGGTGTTCGGATGGACGCTGGTGATCGGCGTTCCGCTGGTCAGGTTTATGGCGGCGCGAACGCCCTTGAACACCCCACGCCCGGCTTGACCGTCAGCTCTCCTCGTCTCGCTGGATCAGCGGGTTCAGACGGCGAAGCCGGTCGACGGGGTCCTCGAGTTCCAGGCACTGCTGCTTCTCGGTCAACGCTATCGGCAGGATCTCCGCCACGCGATAGCCGACCCACGCAGCGTCGTTGAACTTCTTCGGAACCGAGGCATAGATCTCACCGAGTTCGGGAAGAACCTTGCGCAGCAGGTCACTGAGGTGGAGATACTCCCCAGGCACTTCCACCGAGCCCCCCTCGGACAGGTACTCGATATCGCCCAGGTTCAGGCCGTCATCCTGTTGCCATCGCTTCAGTATGCGGAACCTCTGCTCTCCGATACAGGTGATCCCTAACAGGCCGTCCGGTGAAGAATAGAAATCGACGATCCGGGCCATCGTTCCGATCTCGGCGGTATCGCCCACGGCACCCACTTCTGCTCCCGCGCGGATGAGCAGGACACCAAACGGACAGTGTTCGCGCATGCATCGCCGGACCATGTCGACATAGCGGGTTTCGAAGATGCGCAGCGGCAGCGGCCCACCCGGAAACAACACCGTGTTGAGCGGGAAGAGCGGGGCGGCAGAGACGACTGACGTCGGGGACATGGCCGATTGAAAGCCTACGCCATACGGCCGAGGGCCGCGAGCAGCTTCCCATGGAGGCCCCCGAAGCCACCATTGCTCATGATCAGTACGTGATCGCCCTGGCGCGAGCTTTTTGCCAATTCCGCAGCCAGCGAGTCGATATCGTGACTGCCGTGACCTTTCACGCCCAGCGATGCAATGATTGGCGAGACATCCCAGCCGAGATCTGAGGGAGTGTAAAGCCATACCTCGTCGGCGGTCGCAAGTGACGGCCCGAGCGTCTTGTGGTGAACGCCCATCTTCATCGTATTGGATCGTGGCTCGAGAACGGCGATGATTCGGGCAGACCCCACACGACGTCGCAGCCCATCAATGGTTGTCGAGATGGCCGTCGGATGGTGCGCGAAGTCGTCGTATACGCGTACGCCCTTAACCTCACCGCGAAGTTGCATCCGCCGGGCAATGCCCTTGAAGGATTGCAGCGCGTCAATCGCGTGCTCGACCGGCACGCCTGCGTGCCGTGCCGCAGCGATAGCCGCCAACGCATTCTCCATGTTGTGGGCACCGATCATTGACCAGTTGACCGTTCCGCACGGGCGGCCCGCTTCCAAAACCTCGAATCGGGAGTAGTCATCAGACCCGACGGTCCTTGCGCTCCACAACCCCTCTCTCCCGAATCCCTCCAGGGGGGTCCACGACCCCATCGCCAGCGTCTCCTCGAGACGTGCATCCCCGGCATTCCAGATGATGCGGCCACCGCCTGGAACGATCCGGACCAGGTGATGGAACTGGCGCTGAATGGCGGCGACGTCGGGATAGATGTCGGCGTGATCGAACTCGAGATTGTTGAGAATGGCCGTACGCGGCCGGTAGTGGACGAACTTCGCGCGCTTGTCGAAGAACGCGGTGTCGTATTCGTCTGCTTCGATGACGAAGAAAGGTTTCTCACCCAGCCTCGCACTGCTGTCGAAGTTGGCCGGGACGCCGCCAATGAGAAATCCGGGTGCAAGGCCTGCGTGCTCGAGGATCCATGTCAGCAGCGAGGTGGTCGTGGTCTTGCCGTGTGTACCGGCGACGGCCAGGACCCAACGGTCTTTGAGCACCTCGCGGGACAGCCACTCGGGACCGGACGCATAGGGAATTCCACGCTCGAGGAGCGCCTCCACGACGGGCTGCCCTCGGGTCATGACGTTGCCGACCACGACGACGTCCGGAGCCGGATCGAGCTGCGCGGCTTCGAATCCTTCGGTGACCTGAATGCCGAGCGACTCTAGCTGGGTGCTCATCGGCGGATAGACATTCCGGTCCGATCCCGTGACCCGGTGTCCGGCCGCGCGCGCGATGGCGGCGATGCCGCCCATGAACGTGCCGCAGATCCCGAGAATGTGAACGTGCATCGAACCTTTCCTCTTAATTCACTGGAAAAACTTGCCTACGGCAGTTTCTGTGACTTTGCCGTCCCTGGCCGTCACCCGCCGGGACGACCTCCGGTCGTCCAAACGCGCTCCCGGCGCGTTTGTCGGACATCAACTTCGTTGCCGCCGGCCCTGATTCGATTGTCGATTCAGGGCGTGGTTTTGCCGGCTGCGCTGGGTCAGGCAGCGCGGCGCGTCAGGGTTTGATCGGAAAAAAGGCCAGCTTCAGCAGGTCGCCGACGAAAATCTGCAGGATGGCCATGCCCACGCTGGCCGGACTCGACCATTCCAGTGCAGCCTTGATGATGTGGCCGTTGGCCGCGATGAACCAGATGATCAGTGCCAGCACGAGCAGCCCGACGGGCAGCTGCCAGAGCGAGTCCTGTTGAAAGCGCCTGACCAGATATTCGGCGGCGTCCAACACAGGGGAAACGATCGTCTGAATAGCGAACAAGGCGGTCAGCGTCTGCAGGATCCGCTCCGATTTGCCGAGCAGTTTCAGCAGTACGACATACCAGACGACCTTCGCCCCCACATCGAGCAGAAGCTGGGCAGCCCACGGGCCGGCGGCAGGCGGCAGTGCCACTTCCACCGCGGTATTGACCAGGAAGTAGGCCCCTATCGTCAGGGTCAGCAGCACGGCTGAGGCCGGGACATCCTGCGGGCCCCGTCGCAGGAGGGCGATCTGCGTAAAGAGCCTGAACAGCTCGGTCATGACTTTCGGGCCGGACCGTCGACTCGCATAATGCGCATCGATCAATTGTACATTCCTGCGCGAGACCCGTTGCAAACCATAGTCACTACGAACGCTGAGCTGGCAGCCCTGGCAGATCGGCTCGCCGCCGCAGCCACCATCGGCCTGGATACGGAATTCCTGCGCGAGCGGACCTATCGCGCCGAACTCTGCCTCGTGCAATTGTCGGCCGGAAGCGACGCGGCGTGCGTGGATCCCCTGGCGCTCGCCGACCTGACCCCCTTGCAGCCCACGCTGTGTGCTTCGCGCATACCGAAAGTCATGCACGCTTCGCGACAGGATCTGGAAGTCCTGTTTCCTGCGATCGGGCTCGTGCGTCCGATCTTCGACACACAGATCGCGGCTGCACTCGCCGGCATGCCCGCGCAGGTCGGCTATGCCGAGCTGGTGCGTCGGCTCCTTGGCACGGAGTTGGCGAAATCACACACACGGACCGACTGGTCGCGGCGACCGTTGTCGGCCGAACAGATCGAGTACGCCATTGACGACGTGCGGTACCTGCCTGACCTCAAGTCACGACTCGAAGAACAGCTCGACAAGCTCAATCGCCTTGCGTGGCTCGCAGAGGAGCTGGCAGGACTCGAGGACGCCGGTGCCTTCACGACGGATCCGGAGCAGGCGTGGACGAGGATCAAGGGACTTCGAACACTCGATCCGGGACGCACGCGACTTGCGCGTGAGATCGCTGCGTGGCGTGAGCGTCGAGCCATAGAGCGCAATCGCCCCCGTGGTTGGATTCTCGACGACTCGTTCGTGCGAGAAATCGTTGTGACAGTCCCTCGTTCGATCAAGGAATTGGAAGCGATTCCGGAGATGCCCCCCGCAGTCATCAAGCACTCCGCTGAAGAGTTGCTTGCGTGCATTCGCAACGCGCAAGTTCCCGACCCCGCGCCGCCCGTCGATCCACGTCAGCGCCCCGATGCGACGCGCACGGCTCTTGTCCGTAAGCTCGGATTGTTGAACCAGGCGATCGCCACCGAGCTCGGACTCAGTCCGGAAGTGTTGGCAACTCGCCGCGATCTCGAACAACTGGCGGATGGCCGGCGTGACGTGGCGGTCTTGCGGGGTTGGCGCTCGAGTGTGGTCGGCGAGCGACTGTTGCGAGCGCTGTAGCATTTGGCCCCAGGACTTGCTATTGCCGCGGCAAGAAGCCAGAGTGGGCGGCACTCATGAACGAATCTACGGACGAGCTGCGGGTCTTGCTCGAATTCGAGCGCGCCGCTCGTCTTGAAGCCGAGCGCACCAGCCGGCTCAAGGATGAGTTTCTCGACGCCCTGGGTCGCGAGCTGCGGTCGCCGCTCAACGCCATCCTGGGTTGGTCCAGGCTGCTCGAGCAGGGCCGTCTCGGCGCTCAGGAAACACGCACCGGCGGCCAGACCATCGCTCGTAGCGCGCGCACGCTGGCCCACGTCGTCGACGATCTGATGGACTTGAGCGCGATCACGAGCGGGAAGATCCGCGTCGAGCCAGAGGAAACTGACATCTGCGAGATCGTCAGGGCGGCCGCCGATCTGCATCAGGCGGAGGCAGCCAGTAGAGGTATTAGTCTCACTAAGAGATTAGAGACCTCCGAGTGTCAGATTTTCGGTGAACCGCGCCGATTGCAACAAATTGTGTGGCATTTGTTGAGCAACGCCATCAAGTTCACGCCTCGCGGCGGTCACGCTGAGGTCACCGTCCGTTCCGTCGGTGGCTACTGTGACATCGAAGTTACTGACAGCGGCGCTGGCATTCGCAGCGAGATGTTGCCGTTCGTGTTCGACCGCTTCTGGCGGGCGGACGCCTCATCGCACGCACGCTATTCGGGATTGGGCCTCGGCTTGGCGCTGGCCAAGCGTCTCGCCGAACTTCATGGCGGTACCGTGACAGCCACCAGTCCCGGACTGGATCAGGGTGCGACATTCACCGTCGTGCTGCCGCGCGTGGCGCCGCGGACCCAGGACGGGAATGGTAAAGCCAGGGTGCCGGCAATCGATGAAGCCGGCTCGACGAGCGCCTCGAGCCAAACCGATCTCAGTGGTCTGAGGGTCCTGGTCGTCGACGATGAGCCCGATACCCTCGAACTGCTGCGACGTGTGCTTGGGGACAGCCGCGCCCAGGTTGCCGCCGCCCCGTCGGTAGAGGCCGCGCTCGCGACTATCGGAGGATTCGATCCGCACGTGCTGATCTCGGACGTGAGTATGCCCGGACGGGATGGGTTCGAGCTGATCCGGGCCGTGCGCTCGACGGCTGGGCCCGAACAGCTTCCGGCCGCTGCGCTATCCGCTTACACGCTACCGGAAGATGCCGAGCGCGCCCGCGCGGCCGGTTTCCAGGTTCACCTGTCCAAACCCGTTCAGCCGGAGCAATTGGTCAAGATGGTCGCCCACCTGGCCGGCCGCGACTGACCTCACCGCTTTCGGCGCGCCGCCTTGCGCGGTGCCTTCCTGCCCTTCTTGGCAACCTTCTTCGCAGGCTGCTTGCCCCCCTTGCGGGTGCCGACCTTCCGGGCTGCCTTGCGGGCGGGTGCTTTCGCCGCGGGGGATTTCCCGGCCGCTTTCTTTACGGCCCTCTGCGGCGCCTTGGCGACCTTTTTTGCCGCTTTCCTCGCCGGCCTCACCGCAACCGCCGGAGCCTTCTTCGACGCTGGCGCGGCCTTGCTCTTCGCTGGCGCGACCAGGGCCGCCTCGAGACGCGTGGTGATGTCTCCCACGTCGCCTTCCGCTTGAATGCTGCGCAGCAGCCCCTGCTGCCGATAGAAGTCGATCAGCGGGCGCGTGAGTGCGTCATACACCTTCAGACGCTCGGTGACCGTCTCCTCCTTGTCGTCCGGACGCTGCGTCAGTTGGTGCGGCAGACCGGTCTTGGGACAGGGCTCGTTTCGGGCCTGCGCCGAAGGCGAGGTGAATACGTTGAATACCTTGCCGCAGTCGGCGCACGTGCGGCGTCCTGAAATGCGACGCACGACTTCCGCGTTATCAACTTCCATCAACACGACAGCATCCAGCGGCTTATCGACGGCTCGTAACATCTCCTCGAGCGCCTTGGCTTGAGCGATGTTGCGTGGGAACCCGTCGAGAATGAAGCCACGTTGTGCGTCGGCTTCGGCCAGTCGCTCGCGGATCATGCCAAGCACGATCGCATCGTCGACCAGCAGCCCCTGGTTCATCGCCTTTTTGGCCTCGAGACCCAGCGGGGTGCCCTCAGCAACCGCCGCACGCAACAGATTTCCAGTGGAGATCTGCGGGATACCCAGGCGCGTGACCAGACGCTCCGACTGGGTGCCCTTGCCGGAGCCCGGCGCGCCTAACAGGACGATGCGCATGTATTGCTGACCGGTTGGTGAGACTGAACGGGCCGCCACGTTACCGGCGCCCGCAACACAGGTCAAACGGCACCCTCCGTAACGGGCTGTTGGGTTATCCTTGATCGACCACCGGTGACGAACTCAACCCATGAAGAAACCCGCCCGCCCGAGAGTGAGCAAAGCCGTCAGCAAACGCAGCAGCAAGCCGACCCGCAAGAACGCGTTCTACGCGCAATCGGGAGGTGTCTCGGCCGTCATCAACGCCTCGGCCTGCGGCGTAATCGAAACGGCGATGAAGCAATCGCGTCACATCGGCAAGATTTATGCAGGGCGGCACGGAATCATCGGGGCACTGACCGAAGACCTGATCGACGTTTCGCGCGAGAGCGCAGCGACGATCCGTGGATTACGTAATACACCTGCGGGCGCGTTCGGCTCGGCTCGCTTCAAGCTCAAGGGGCTCGAACAGAACCGGGCCGAATACGAACGGCTGATCGAGGTCTTCCGGGCCCATGACATCGGCTACTTTTTCTACAACGGCGGCAACGACTCGATGGATACGGCCCTCAAGGTTTCGCAGATCGGCGAATCCCTGGGGTATCCGATCACCTGCGTCGGTGTTCCGAAGACCGTGGACAACGATCTGCCGCACACCGATTGCTGCCCGGGATTCGGCTCGGTGGCCAAGTACATCGCCGTTTCCACACGCGAGGCAGGCCTGGACGTGGCCTCGATGGCTCGCACCTCGACCAAGGTGTTCGTGCTCGAGGTGATGGGACGGCACGCCGGCTGGATCGCCGCGGCGGGTGGCCTTGCGGGCACCAAAGCGAACGAGCCGCCGCACATCATCCTGTTCCCGGAAATCCCCTTCGAGCAGCAGAAGTTCCTGGACAAGGTCAAGCAGTGCGTGACCGACTTCGGCTTCTGCGTGGTGGTGGTGTCCGAAGGCGCGGCTTACGCCGACGGGAAGTTCCTGGCGGATGCCGGCACGAAGGACGCATTCGGACATACCCAACTCGGAGGTGTCGGGCCGTTGGTCGCCAACATGGTCCGCGAAGCACACGGTTACAAGTATCACTGGGCTGTTGCCGACTACCTGCAACGTGCGGCCCGGCACATCGCCTCGGCCGTGGACGTGGAGCAGGCTTACGCTGTTGGCAAGGCGGCAGTGGAGTTCGCCGTCAAGGGCGTGAACGCCGTGATGCCCACCATCGTGCGCAAGTCCGCCAAGCCCTATCGGTGGACGATCGGCCACGTGCCCCTGAGCGAAGTCGCCAACAAGGAAAAGAAGGTCCCGCGCGACTTCATCACCCACGACGGCTTCGGTATCACCGAGCCCTGCCGCCGGTACCTGCTGCCGCTGATCGGCGGCGAGGCTTATCCGCCGTACAAGGACGGCCTGCCCGAGTACGTGCGCATCAAGGGCGCCTCCGTCAAGAAAAAGCTGACCACGGAATTCAAAGTCTGAGGTGGGTTGGAGTCGGCCGGCCGCAAAGCCCGACACGGGCCGCGGCCCGATGCGTCAGGTCCCCCCTCCTGGGGGGTCACAGCCCCTCGCCAGCACGCGCGCGCCAAATGGTATAGTGCGCGGCCATTTTTCCTGGCTGGGCGATGAACGCAAAATGAAGCGCCCAGCCCCTCAGCTAACTACAACTTATTGATTTGAGGGAGGAAGATTGATGGATGCCGCGACCTGGCTGTGGGTAGCAGTTGGAGCAGGTGTGCTCGCTGTCGTCTACGGCGTGCTCTCGATGATGTCGATTCTGCGCCTGCCGGCAGGCAACGCCCGAATGCAGGAAATCGCCGCAGCCATTCAGGCCGGGGCGCGGGCGTACCTCAACCGCCAGTACAGCACGATCGCCATCGTCGGCCTGATCCTCTTCGTCCTCATGGGCTTCGGCCTGCACTCGTGGGCCACGGCCGGTGGCTTCGCGGTCGGCGCGATCCTCTCCGGGCTCACCGGGTATATCGGGATGAACATCTCGGTGCGAGCCAACGTTCGTACCGCACAGGCGGCGACGCAGGGATTGAACGCAGCGCTCTCTGTTGCCTTTCGCGGCGGCGCCATTACCGGAATGCTGGTAGTCGGGCTCGGACTGATCGGCGTTGCGGGTTACTTCGCGCTGCTGCGCCCTTCGCTCGGCGACGACGGCGCGCTGCACGCGCTCGTGGGTCTGGCCTTCGGAGGCTCGTTGATTTCGATCTTCGCGCGTCTGGGTGGAGGCATTTTCACCAAGGGCGCGGACGTCGGAGCCGACCTCGTCGGCAAGGTGGAAGCGGGGATTCCGGAAGACGATCCGCGCAACCCGGCGGTGATCGCGGACAACGTCGGCGACAACGTCGGTGACTGTGCCGGCATGGCCGCCGATCTGTTCGAGACCTACGCGGTCACGATCGTCGCCACCATGTTGCTGGGCGGACTGCTGTTCGCGAATGATCCCGACACCAAGCCTCAGGCCGCTGTTTACCCTCTGGCGCTCGGCGCAGCCTCGATCATCGCCTCGATCATCGGCACCTTCTTCGTGAAGGCGAAGGAAGGCGGCAAGATCATGAACGCCCTGTACAAGGGTGTGATTGTGTCCGGCATCGTGTCTGCGGTCGCCTTCTACTTCATCACCCAGCAACTGATGCCCGCCAGCGCCGGCCCGTTGTTCGGCTGCACGCTGGTCGGCCTGGGCCTGACGGCCGCGCTGATCGTGATCACCGAGTACTACACGGCCACCGAGTACAGTCCGGTGCGCAAGGTCGCGGCTGCTTCGCAGACCGGCCACGCCACCAACATCATCGCCGGGCTCGGCGTGTCGATGAAATCGACCGCGCTGCCCGTGATCGCCGTGTGTCTGGCCATCTGGGGCTCGTATGAGCTCGGCCAACACATCCGCGACGGCCTCGGCCTCTACGGCATCGCGATTGCCGCGACCTCCATGTTGTCGATGACCGGCATGATCGTGGCTCTCGATGCGTACGGCCCAATCACTGACAACGCCGGTGGTATCGCCGAGATGGCGGGTCTGCCGAAGCAAGTGCGTGATATCACCGACCCGCTGGATGCGGTTGGCAACACGACGAAGGCGGTGACGAAGGGTTATGCAATCGGCTCAGCGGGCCTTGCAGCGCTCGTGCTGTTCGCCGACTACACCCACAACCTTGAAGCGGCCGGCCACCTGGTCGATTTCTCGCTGTCGGATCCGGCTGTGATTATCGGCCTGTTCATCGGCGGTCTCGTGCCCTACCTGTTCGGCGCAATGGCGATGGAAGCCGTCGGTCGCGCGGCGGGCTCCGTAGTGAACGAGGTCCGTCGGCAGTTCCGCGAGATCAAGGGGATCATGGAAGGCACGGCGAAGCCCGACTACTCGCGCGCGGTCGACCTTCTGACCAAGTCAGCCATCCGGGAGATGATCGTCCCGTCACTGCTGCCCATCGCGGTACCGATCGTGCTGGTCTTCGGCATGAACGCGCTCATGGGCCCAGGTGCGGGTATTCGCGCGTTGGGCGGGCTGCTGATCGGCACGATCGTGACGGGCTTGTTCGTGGCCATCTCCATGACGACGGGCGGCGGCGCCTGGGACAACGCCAAGAAGTACATCGAAGAAGGGAATTTTGGCGGCAAGGGATCGGATGCCCACAAGGCCGCGGTGACTGGCGACACCGTCGGAGATCCTTACAAGGACACGGCGGGCCCGGCCATCAACCCGCTGATCAAGATCATCAACATCGTCGCGCTGCTGCTCGTGACGATTCTCTGATCCTGCCGTGGGGGGCCCTTCCGGCCCCCCAGACCTTTATTCCGGCGAAATGTGACTCAGCAGGCGGTGCAACACCGCCGGCGTCGCGGGCTTCACCACGTGATGATCGATGCTCGCCTCGCGTGAGCGGCGCCTGTCTGCCTCGTGACCTAGGCCCGTCAGGGCGATGATCGTGGTGGAGGTGCCCTGTGGCATCGACCGAATCCGGGCGGCTGCCTCGAGCCCGCTGAGCTCGGGCATGCTGATGTCCATGAAGACCACGGTCGGCTGGACCTGGCGGAACTTATCCAACGCCTCGTTGGGCCCATAAGCCGTGTAGACGTCGTGTCCCATCATGGACAGCATGAAAGCCACGGCGTCGGCCGAGTCCGCCTGGTCGTCGACGACCAGTACCTTGAGCGGAATCTCGGCACGGGGCAGCTCCTCCAAAGTCATGGAGCCATCAGACACTTCGAGCAGAGGTTCGGTGCGCATTGGGGGTGTAAACGTTTGACTCACACTTAAGTTGGCGTCGTAGCAAGGAACGTGCGCGTACGACGTAGGGCTGTAGCGCCGCTGCGACAAACGCGCCGGGAGCGCGTTTGGACAACCGGAGGTTGGCCCGCAGGGTGCTGTCCAGGGACGGATAAGCACACAAACGCGCCGGGAGCGCGTTTGGACAACCGGAGGTTGGCCCGCAGGGTGCTGTCCAGGGACGGACAAGCACACAAACGCGCCGGGCCGACATTGCGCGATGAACTAGGCGCGCCCTGCACGGGTCTCGGTCAGCACGGCACTGACCAATTCGTTGAGCCGAGCACAGTAGGCAGCCACAGGCGCCTCCGCCTGCGATTGTTTGTCACTCAAGGCAACGCTGATTTCTGCCAGACGTCGCTCGATGCGACCATCGACGGTGAGAGATCGGCACAGCAGCGCACTGACGCAGGCGGTAATTTCGGCATCCAGCTCCCGCGCATCGCTGCCAGCGATTTCAACGCCTGAGAGTTCGCGGGGACAACCCGCGGCCATATGTTCGCGCCATAGACGGGCAAGTTGCATAAGGTGCAGGGGTGGCCTGGGCAGGCTAGGCCTGCGGCCGGCATACGCCCGCGTCGTCTCCCTCAGCTTGTCCCTGTTGAATCGGGGCTCTTCTTACCACGGTGGCACGCCAAGCGCACCTTCCGGCGTCCGCGCAGCGTCGCCTAAGCGGCTAACGCCAACGGCTGCGGGCGCCCGACAGCGAACCCCTGGATGTAATCCACACCCATCCGACGAGCCGCTTCGAGGGCTGCGGCATCCTCGACCTGCTCCGCGATGACCTTGAAGTTCAAGGTCCGGGCAAGCTTGATCATGGCCGTGACCATCGCCTGATTCACGGAATCCCGCGAGAGGTTGCGCATGAACGATCCGTCGATCTTCAGATAGTCCATCGGCAGATTCTTCAGATTCGAGAAGGAGCCGACGCCGGAGCCGAAGTTGTCGAGGGCAAACTGACACCCCATCCCGTGCAACACACCAACGAAACGCCGCGCGTGGTCCAGATTGGCAACCACCGCACTCTCGGTGATCTCAAAGCAAACTTGCGAGGGCGTGACGCCGGTACTGTCGAGACACTCGACCACGAACTCGAGGAACTGCAGGTCCCCGAGGGTCTGACCGGAGATATTGATGGCCACACCCCGATTGGCCGGAACCGGCATGGCGCCGCGACCCAACGCAGCCAGCGTCGTCTGTACGACCCAACGGTCCACCAACCCCATCAAGCGATACCGCTCGGCTGCCCTTACGAATTCCGAAGGTGGCACCTCGTGCCCGGCCTCATCCTGCAGGCGCACCAGCACTTCCATCGCAGGCCCCCCACCATCATCGCCGTAGGCGGGGACGATCGGCTGGTAGTAGAGCTGGAACCGGTTTTCCTTCAGTGCACTCTGCAGGCGCTGCAGCCACTGTATCTCGCCAGTGTGCCGCGCGAGCGCCTCGTCGCGCGCCGAGTACACGGCAACACGGCCGGAACCCTGCTTCTTGGCAACATAACAGGCCGAGTCCGCAGCGGCGAGCAACTCTTCGAGAGTACCGCTCTCTCGCGAGATCTCTACCAGTCCGACGGATACGCCGATATTGAATATCTTGTCTTTCCAGACAAAACGATAGTCACCGACGGCCCGACAGACGTCGTCGGCGATCTGCCGCGCTTTCTCGAGCGGGCAGCCGATGAGCAGCATTCCGAACTCGTCGCCGCCGAGACGCGCCACGGTATCGCTGTCGCGCACCGCATCACGCAATAGTTTGGCGACCTCGCGCAACATGCTGTCGCCCGCGAGATGCCCACTCGTGTCGTTGACTACTTTGAAGCGATCCAGGTCGAGGTAACACAACACGTGTTGCCCTTCGCCGCGATGACCGCTTTCGGTCGTCTCTTCGAGCCGGCGTTCGAACTCGCGCCTGTTGACCAGGCCCGTGAGGGCATCGTGGGTGGCCTGATAAGACATCTGCCGCGCGAGTCCGCGCAGCTCGGTCACATCGTGCAACAGTACGACAGCCCCGGTGACTTCCTTCGACTCGTTGCGGATGGGCGATGCCGACAGCTCGATGGAGCGCTCGCTCCCATTGGCGCGGGCCAGCAATAGCGCCCGGCGACTGAGATTCACAGGCGCCCCGCTGGTAAGGGCCTGGCGGACGGGGTCGGACAGCAGACGCCGATCCAACTCGTCGACGAAGCCGACGATCTCCTCGAGCGGCTTGGTCAACGACTGCTCGGAAACAGTGCCCGTCATGCGCTCGGCGGCAGGATTCAGATAGGTGATGCGCCCATCGGCATCCGTCGTGATGATCGCCTCGGCGAGCGAGTTGAGGGCCGCGAGCGACAACCCCCCCGTGGGGTCCGTCGCAGGTGCGGCCGGATCCCGCAGTCGAAGCGCCGGGACGGTCTGCGTAGGGATGATCTCCACACCTGTAATCAGGAGCGCGCGGCCGCCGTCGTAGTCGACCGACGCGGACGTCACCTCGAGCCGGCTCAACTGTCCCTGCAGCCCCACCATATCGATTTCGTAACGCTCGGCGGCGGCTTCACCCGCCAGGCGTCGGGCGATGTTGCCATTGACCAGGTCTGCGTATTCCGGCGGCACCAGATCGCCGAGCCGGCGGCCGACGAGCTCGACGCGATCGACTCCCACGAAGCTCGCGAACTGACGGTTGGCATACAGAATGACATCACGGTGCACGAGCACCGCTTCGTGGATCCGCTCTCCCAACTCGCCAAACAGCTTCGGCGTCGCAGGGTTGGTTTCATGTTCGGTCGCCGCCGCGGCGCGCGTCAAAAGGTGATTCACCGCAGTCGCCAACGCCGAGACTTCCGAGCTGTCGGTCTGCAACTCGACCCGCCCTTCCAACCGGCCGCCGATCGCGATGCGCTGCAGCTGTTGGTAGAGATCCCCGACACTGTGCAGCGAGCGCCGCTGCAGTGCGTACAGCACGAGGACGACCACTGAGATCAGTGCGAGCAGAAGGGACAGGAGCCCTAAAATCGACATCTGGAACTTCTCGACGTCCCGGTGCGGAAGAAGACGCTCCCGGGCAGCACTCTAATTCGTCTTGTAGTGCCCAGGATGCGGACGCGAGGAAGCATATCCTACGGGGCCCTACTGCTAAGCCCTTATTTCACCATATCTTGCCGGCAACCGTACTTGGCAGACGGCCGGAAAAGCCGTAACTTCGTCGGCCCTTTCCCACCGTTGCAATAAGTCCAATCGGACCTCGAGCAGGAGCGCCCACGAGATGTTGAACGTCGATGCCCGCGAACAGATGATCGAGCAGCAGGTGCGGGCCTGGGACGTACTCGACGCGAACGTTCTCGCGTTGTTTCGCAAAGTCCCCCGCGAGCGCTTCGTACCGGCGGACCACCGCTTTCTCGCGTTTGCCGATGCGGAAGTCCCGTTGCCGCACTCACAGCACATGCTGCGACCCAGTGTCGTTGGTCGCATGCTGCAGGCGCTCGATCTCGTAACTGGTGACCGTGTGTTGCAAATCGGCGCAGGCTCCGGATACATCACTGCATGTCTGGCGACGGCAGTAACCGATGTGCAGTCCATCGAGATCCTCCCTGAGCTCGCCACCCTCGCGCGCGACAACTTGGCGTCCCTGGGTATCGGCAACGCGCAAGTTTCCGCGGGCGATGGTTTCAAGTCCGACGCGACGCGCAACCGCTACACCGCCATCGCCGTCACGGGATCGATGCCGATCTACCAGGAGATCTTCCAGCGCCAGCTCGAGATCGGAGGGCGCCTGTTCGTGGTGGTCGGCTCCGCGCCCGCCATGGACGCCCGGCTGATCCGCCGGACCGCCGAGGAGAGCTGGACGACCGAGAGTCTGTTCGAAACGGTCATCGATCCCTTGATCAACGCGCCACAGCCCCCGGGGTTCACGTTCTGAGGGGTCGGATGTCCGCCAATTGTCTCGGTAAGCTGCCTCGAAGACGCGGCAAGCCGCGGGAAAAGCAGGCAGCCGGGCCTGGCTCTTAACTTAGAATACTGATTTTAAAGGGAAAGACATGAAACGCGCCCTCGCACCGCTCCTTTTGTCCGTCGCCTGCGCGAGTACCGCGTCGGCCAAAGACTTGGTCGGTGTCTTCGAAGACGCCGTGAAGAGTGATCCCCAGGTCCACGCGGCGGACGCGAACCGCCTGGCGTCCCGGGAAGCCCGCCCTCAGGCCTGGGCGAACCTGTTACCGCAGCTATCCGGGTCGGCCAACGTCACGCGGGATCACCAGACCAGCCAGGGTACACAGCCCTTTCCGGACCCCCTCACGGGGCAGTTCGTGGTCATTCCCTCGGACACCACCGCGAACTCGACCCAGAAGCGTTGGGGCCTGAACCTGACGCAAACGATCTTTTCGTATTCGTACCTCTCGCAGCTGAAGGCTGCCGACAGCACCGTCTCCGAAGCGGAGGCGACCTACCAAGCCGCGGAGCAGAACCTGATCTCCAGGGTATCCGCCGCCTATTTCAACGTCCTGCGTGAGCAGGACAACCTCGACGCGCAGCAGGCATCCCTCGAGGCGATCGACCGCCAGCTCGACCAGGCCAACAAGCGCTTCGACGTCGGCCTGATAGCCATCACCGACGTCGAGGAAGCCAAGGCTGCCCGCGATACCGCGGCAGCAGCGGTGATCGCCGCCAAGCGGACGCTGGCGACGTCGGTCGATCAGCTCAGCGAAATCACCGGCGAGAAGTACGACGCGCTATCCAAGCCCGGCGTCTCCATGCCGCTGCAGAATCCCGAGCCGGCCAGCGAGGACAAGTGGGTGGAGACCTCGCTGGACCAGAATCCGACGCTGGTCGCCAGCCGGTTTGCGGCCGACGTGGCGCGGTCCAATGTTCGGCAGGCCTTCGGCGGGCATCTGCCGACGCTTTCCCTGGCCGCGGGCCGCACTCACACCAAAAACGATCTCGATGAAGCCTTCAACAACAGCCCCGAGTTCCAGCTGCCGAGTACCAGCAATGACAGGCAGATCTCGCTGCAGTTGAGCGTTCCGATCTTCAGTGGGGGCGCTACGCAGTCCATCGTCCGTCAGCGGGAATATCTGTGGATCGCCGCCAAGGAAACGGTAAAGCAGAACTCTCGGGCGACGGAGCGCCAGGCGCGTGACGCTTATCTCGGCGTAATAAGCGGAATCTCCCGTGTGGAAGCCCTCAAACAGGCGCTCGAGTCGAGCCAGACCGCCCTGAAGGCCACTGAAGCGGGCTACGAAGTTGGAACGCGCACGGCGGTGGACGTCCTGAACGCCCGCCAGAAACTGGTTCAATCGCAGACGGACTACTCGGGTAGCCGCTACGACTACATCATCAGCGTCATTCAGCTGCGTCTGGCCGCAGGAACGCTGAACAAGGCCGACCTCGAGCAGATCAACAAGTGGTTGGATGTCGTGGAAGGGACTGTCCCGGTTGCACCGCTGAATCCCAATGACACCTCGACGCCGCGTGCGCCTCCGGGCACGCCGCAACCGGGTGCCACCACGCCGCCGGGCGGGGCGCCGGCAAGGTAACCTGGAACGGCCGCGCGGCAGCGATTACTGCTGCTGCAGAAGCGGGTTGATCAACCCCAGCAGCTTCGCCAACGCGCCTCGGTTGCTATCGACCGAGGCGCGACCTTCCGCACCAATGCGCGCTCGCTCCTCGGGGTTTGCGAGCAACGATACCACCCGATTGCCCAACGCTCGCGCGTCCTGAACGACTTCGGCTGCGCCGCGTGACAGCAACAGGCGGGCAATGTCCTCACTGTTGAAGTTATGGGGGCCGGTCAGAATCGGCAGGCCTAGCGCGGCCGGCTCGAGGAGGTTGTGACCGCCGATCGGCACGAGACTGCCGCCCACGAACGCGACGTCTGCGGCCGCATAGAAATCCAACAGCTCCCCCAACGTGTCGACCAGCAGTACATCGCCCCGGCCTGCGGGGGCCGCGCTGAGAGGGCCACCGCGCTGTGGCTGGCCTGCCGTTACCTGCGAGCGCCGCACGAACCGCAGCCCAGAACGCGCCACGACTTCGGCAACGTCGTCGAACCGATTCGGGTGCCGAGGTACCAACACCAGGAGCGCCTCCGGGTAGCGGGCCATCACAATACGATGCGCCTCCAGCGCTGCCTCCTCCTCGCCCCTGTGAGTGCTGCCGGCGACCCACACAGGCCGGCCCTGCCCGTACTGTTCACGCAGCCGCCGCCCGTGGACCAGGGTATTGGGCGGCACCGCGAAATCGAACTTGAGATTGCCGGTGACATGGGTCAGTTGCGGATCGGCGCCGATTTCCTGGAATCTCTGCGCGTCGCCCCCCGCCTGGGCCGCAACCACGACCCCTCCTGACAAGGCATCCCGGAACAGCGAACCGAGCCGGCGATAGCGACTGACCGAGCGAGCGGAGATTCTGGCGCTGGCCAAAACCAAGGGGATCCGTCGTCGCCCGCATTCGTGATACAGGTTGGGCCACAACTCGGTCTCGAAGATGACCGCGAGTCGCGGCTGTACACGATTGAAAAACCGCCGCACCGCTCCGGGTAGATCGAAAGGGACATACCGAACTCTGACTCCGTCCTTGAACAGCGAGCGAGCGCGGTTCGCGCCGGTAACGGTCAGCGTCGTCATGACCAACGGGATGTCGGGATAGTGTTGCCGCAGCGAGTTGACCAACGGAGCCGCGGCCTGGACTTCGCCAACGGACACGGCATGTATCCAGACCCCGGAGGGCTCCAGCTGGGGACCGAATCCATAGCGCTCGCGGAAGTTGCGCCAGTGGCTGCGGTCCTTGAGCCCACGGGACAGCATCACCAGCGAGATCACCGGCGCGGCGAGATAGACGAGAAGAATGTAAATGAAACGCACGGCCCACTTTCAGCGCCGGCCCGCGGCGCGCGGTCAAGTCCCGGGAGCGACGGCCGGCGCCGGTGCTTCGGTGGCCAGCGGCCGGTCCCCGGAGCTCTGCCGATAGCCGTCGAGCAGCCCGTGCCAGTCTGATTCGCTGAACCGATCCGAAGACATCGAATACGTCACTTTTTCGAGCGAGCGCCGCAGCCGCACGATATTGCCGTCCCGCCAGAACCCGTCGCGACGCAGCTGGCAGCGGTCGAAATCGATCAGGTAGACCTTGGCTTCCTCGGTCAACAGGATGTTGTGGGCGTTGAGGTCCGCGTGACACACACCCAGATCGTGAAACCGGCGGATACAGCGTCCAATCGAGATCCAGGTCATGATCGACAGGGCGCCCGTCTCGAGACACTGCGTGAGCGAACCTACGGTGGGTAGCCGCTCGGTGATGATATCGCCGGTGTAACGACGACCGTTGTGAATGTAGCGGGCAGCAATCGGGGCGGGCACTGGCAGGCCGGCACGGTGCAAGCGATAGGTCAGCTGCCATTCCCTGAACGGACGGGTTTCGTCTTCTCCGTGCCAGCGGTAACGATCCTGAGAGAGCTTCGCAATCAAGCCGCCGCGGCGATAGTGGCGGAGCGCCATGCGGCGGTTGTTGAACTTGACGAATAGCGTGGTGCCACGGCCCTGCGCGCGGCCCTCGATCTCGTTGCGGGATTCCCAGTGCTTCGGATCGAACCACTCGGCCGCAAAATTGATCGCACGGGAGGCGTCATATAGCATCGCGCCACTTCTCAGCGCCGTGTGCTTCACCTCCGAACCGAGCGCCCATCGCCCGCTCATAGACGCCCTCTCGCTAATGCCGCTTCTCACCCAACCCCCGCGCAGCGTCTGTTTGCTCAGACTGTCGGCGATTGGCGATACCTGTCATGTCGTACCGCTGGTTCGCACATTACAGCACGTGTGGCCCGACACCCAGCTCACGTGGATCATTGGCAAAACCGAAGCGCGGTTGATGACCTTGCTCGACGGCGTGGAGTTTATCACCGTGGACAAGCGTGCCGGCCTGCGCGCACGTCGCGAATTACGCTCCCAGCTTCGCGGTCGCCACTTCGACGTGCTCCTTCACATGCAACTCGCCTTTCGGGCCAGTCTCGCCGCCCAGGTCGTGCCCGCGACCATCAAGTTGGGCTTCGACCGCGCACGAGCACGCGAGCTGCAGTGGCTGTTCACGAACGCGCGGGTGGCACCGAAATCGCGCGAGCACGTATTGGACAGCTTCTTCGGCTTTCTGGAAGCGCTCGGAATCAATGAGCGCATCCTGCGCTGGGATCTCTCGCTTTCCCCGGCAGCCCGGGCCTACGGCGAACGCCTGATTCCCGACACGAAGCCAACTCTGGTGATCAGTCCATGCTCGAGTCACAGACTGCGCAACTGGGCAGCGGAACGCTATGCGGCGGTCGCAGACTACGCGACACGGCGCCATGGGATGCGCGTCATCCTCGCCGGTGGCCCGACGGAAGTCGAACGGAAGATGGGAACTGCGATCGAGAGCGCAGTGAAGTCTCCGGTGGTCAATCAGATCGGCCGCGACACGCTGCCGGAGTTGCTGGGACTACTGAGCCGGGCCACGGCATTGCTCGCGCCGGACTCGGGCCCGGGCCATATGGCGACGATGGTGAATTTGCCGGTGATTGGGTTGTACGCGGCTACCAATCCTTTGCGAACGGGGCCCTACCTTTCTCGCCTCTGGTGCATCGACGCGTACGCGGCGGCGGCGAAACGCTTTCGGCGCACCACGCCCGAGAAGCTGCCTTGGACGCAGAAGATCGAAGAGCCCGGGGTGATGGATCTCATCTGCGTGGACGCGGTGACCGCCAAGCTGGATGAGTTGCTACGATGGCGAACATGAACGACATCCTCGTACCCGTTTCACCCGGCGAGCTCTTGGACAAGATCACCATCCTGCGCATCAAGGCGGCGCGCATCGCTGACACGGTCAAATTGGGGAATGTGCGTCTCGAACTCGGCCTTCTCGAGCGCACTTGGCGGGACAGCGGGTGCGGTGACTTCGACGTCGCTCGAGAGGAGCAGGCGCTGCAGGAAGTGAACGATCGGCTCTGGGTCATCGAAGACCGGATTCGGGACAAGGAGGCCGCGGGTGCCTTCGACGCAGAGTTCATCGAGCTTGCGCGCTCGGTCTACATCGAGAATGACTCGCGCGCGGCCATCAAGAAGCGAGTGAACCTCGCGATGGGGTCGCGGATCATCGAGGAAAAGTCCTACAAACTCTATTAAATCAAGGGATTAGGCGTGGACTGCCGCGGCCTTCAGGGTGTATTCCGCGCCGCAATAGGGGCACTTCGCCCAACCCGTGTCCTGGATCGGCAGGTACACCCGAGGATGCGAGTTCCACAGGTACATCTGCGGCATCGGACACGATAGCGGCAGGTCTTCGGGCGAAACGTCGTACTGGTTTTGTGCGTTCGACTGTATCAGCGGCTTGGTCGTTGCGGCCATGCATCGGCTCGGTAAATCGTGGGCAGGGGCAGAGTATAGCTTAGGCACTCATCGCTTCGTTCCAGATGCGCTTCACGGCGGCCCTCTCGCTCACGAACTCACTGTCCGGGACCATCGCCGGCCGCCCAGCGAGCGAGAGGTGGTGCGAGCGGGTGCGGTAGGCCCGATAGGCGCCCGTCAGAACGTCAACCGTGGTCTGGGGAACCAGATCCGCAGAGGCCACGGATTCGAGCTGGCGGATCGTGTCGGAGAACATCGCCACGGGCGGGCGATCCTGTGCCCACCGCAGGGCCCAGTACTGAGCCAGAAATTCGATGTCGGCGACCCCGCCCGCATCCTGCTTGATGTCGAATTGCCCGGAGCCCGCACCAGAGAGTTCCTTGCGCATTCGCTCGCGCATACTCCGAACCTCCTCGCGGAGCGACTTGTGTTTGACGTACCCGCGCAGCACGTCCATTCGCACTTCCTCGAAGCTCGCACGTAACGCGGGGGCCCCGGCGACGGCTCGTGCGTGCAGCAACGCCTGGTGCTCCCAGGTCCACGCCTCCTTCTGCTGGTACTCGGCGAACGCCAGGATGTTGGTGACGAGCATGCCGCCCTTGCCGCTCGGGCGCAGCCGCACGTCGACTTCGTACAGCCGGCCGGCCGACGAGTGCGTCGTCAGGAGGTGCACGATGCGTTGCGCGAGACGCACGAAGAACAGTTGATTGTCGATGGGGCGCGTGCCGGAGGTTTCCTGGCGCTCACCCCGGGAGTCGTGCAGGAACACCAGATCCAGATCGGAAGAGTAGCTCAGCTCGATGCCACCGAGCTTGCCGTAGCCGACCGCACAGATCGTGACCTCGCGCCGCTCGGCGCCCTCACCGCAAAACGGCCTGCCGAACTGCGTCGTAATCGGATGCCACGCGAGTCGCATGGCTTGCTCGACGATCAACTCGGCCACCTCGGTCAGGCGATCGCTGACTCGCATGACAGGCAGCCTGCCTGTCAGATCGGCGACCGCCACCCTGAAGATCGCCGCACGCTGGAAGTGTCGCAGCGCTTCGATCTGATGCTCGGGGTCGTCCTCCTGAACGTGACTCATTCGCAGCTCGAGCTCTTCCGCAAGCGTCGCCCGATCGGGCAAGTGCGACAGCAGCCGCTCATCGATGAGCTCATCGAGAAGCATGGGATGCGAGGCTATCTGACTCGCGAGGAAGTCCCCGTGGCGACACAACTCGACCAGCCTCGAGCGCGCCGGGCCATTCTCCTGCAGCAGCGCGAAATACGTCGACCGTTGCCCGATCGCTTCGGTGATCCGCAAGACGCGCCGCAACACCGCGGTCCGGGAATCGGCCGGTGCCTGCGCCACGTCGGCCAGCAGCACCGGCAGAAGGCCCTGCAGCCGCTTGCGCCCTGGCTCATCGAGCCGGCGTACCGGCGCGGATCCGCGCAACTCCACCAACAGTCGCGCGGCCTCCTCGGGCTCGACGAAGCCTGCGGGCCGCAGTGTTTCGGCCAGCGAACGAGCCAGTGCATCCGCGACGGGTGCGGCCTCTGCGTGCGATTCCCACAGACTGCCTAGATCGATCTTCGGGCGGTCGCCGCCGTTTTCCTGGCCCCCAAACACGACGAGGCGGAAGTGCTGATTGACCCGTGTCCGATGTCGATCCAACTCCGCCCTGAGAGCCTCCCAGCTGGGAAGGCCCATGGCAATCGTGATGCGCTCACGCGTCAGGGCATCGATCGGAAGCTGGTGCACCTGGGCGTCGGCCACCATCTGCAACCGGTTTTCCAGGCGTCGCAGAAAGATATAGGCGCAGCGCAACTCCACTACGACCTGCTGGGGCAGGGACCGCGTGCTCTCGAGAACGGCCAGCGCCGCAAACAAGGAGGACGTGCGCAAACGCTTGTCACGACCACCGCGGATGAGCTGAAACGCCTGCACGATGAATTCGATCTCGCGAATGCCACCGGGGCCGAGCTTGACGTGATCGGCAAGCTCGCGGCGCTCGACCTCACGCTCGATCAGACCCTTCATCTCGCGCAGGCTCTCGAAAACGCCGTAGTCGAGATAACGTCGATAGACGAAAGGCCTCACGGCGGCGCCAAACAACTCCTGATAGCGCCCGGCCTCGGTTACGGGCCGGGCCTTCACGTAAGCATACCGCTCCCAATCGCGCCCATGCCTCGGCAGGTAGTCCTCGAACGAGGCGAAACTCGAAACCAGTGGACCGCTGTCGCCGAAGGGACGCAGCCGCATGTCGACGCGCAACACGAACCCGTCCTGCGTCGGCGTCTCCAACATCCGGATCAGCGCCTGGCCGAGGCGTATGAAGAATTCGTCGTTGGAGGTCGCTCGTGGGCCGTCGGTGTCGCCGAATTCGGGAAACAGCATCACCAGATCGACGTCGGAGGAGAAGTTCAGCTCGCGCCCGCCCAGCTTCCCCATGGCGAGGATGACCAAAGGCTGGATGTCACCGGCACCGGATCTGGGTTCGCCGTAACGCGCGACCAGCAGCTGCCGTGAGTACCGGGCGGCGGCATCGATCGCTGCATCGGCGAAATCGGACAGCTCGAGGAGTGTCTCTTCGAGCGTGGCCCATCCCATGAGATCGCGCCAGGCGATACGCACAAGTGATCGGTGTCGCCAACGGCGCAAGCGCTCCATGGCTTGAGATTCGTCGTCGGAAAGCTCAGGGACCCGAGGCGCACTGCCGGCCAGTCCGGTGAAGATGGCGGGATCGCGGGCACAGGTTTTCGCGATGAAGTCGCTGCAGGCGAAAACGACAGGAATCGAGTCCCGAATTGCCTGCGTGGCCGTCTCGAGAGCCGCTGCAGCGTGAGGATTCGCGTTGAGCGAATCGATCGCGCCTTCTAAATAGGACTGCAGCTCAGGGCTGACGGAGAATGGAAGACCTTGCACCCCGGCGAGTCTGCCTGACTAACGCAATCGGCAAAAGGATCAAGCCGGTCAGTTCCAGACGTTGCCGCCCATGTCGTGGAACGCGGCATCGTCCAGACGCCGGCGCAAGCCCTTGAACGTCGAAAACGCAGCGTAGACCTGCGCTCCCTCGGATGCATCGACGGACCCCGAGTCGCCCTCGATCTGGCTGTTCTCGATGTGCACTTCAGCTTTACGCGCCAGCACACCGACGCCTTTGGCGGTAATGTGACTGTTGGTAATGTGGACCTCACAACCGTCCTCCGCGCTCACCGCATCCCCGTCGAACGACAGATTCCGGTTGTCGATCTGCAGGAAGCGCTGGCCCTGACAGACGATCGGCTCGTGGCGCTGCTCGACCGCACCGGCTCTCGCCGCCGAAGCTGCCGGCGAGGCTGCAGCCACAGTGGGTCGCCTCTGTGAACGTGAGCTGGCCGCCAGCGAATAGCCCGGTCCCGAGGCGATCACATGCCCGGGACCCGCTGCGGCGGCGGGCGCCGGCTGCGCGGCGGATCCGGAGGGATGAACGTCGGCTACGCGCTCAGGCGGATTCGTGCCTCCCCCGGCTGCCTCGCCGGCATCAGCCGGCGCAGCCGCCTCGCCAGGGGCCACAGTCCGGTCGGGGGCCGGCTGATCGCTAGCGGCCGCTGGTTCACCCGGCGGCGTTGCGGGTTGCGAAGGCCCCGCCGTCGAAGCAGTGGCGGGCGCCTGCGCGGTGCCGGCTGCCGCAGCCTTCGTGTCGCCCGGGAGAGCGGCCACTAACTGGTCGGCGCGGACGACCTGCAGCTCGCCGGTCTCCTTCGAGCGCACCGTGAACGAGCTGTTCTGCGCGTCCGTGGCGACAACCTCCAGTTGTGGATTGCGTTGCAGGGCTTCGCGAGCCCAGCTCATCTGATCCGGGCCGCCGGATAGTTTCGAACATCCGGACAGGGCCAGGAGCGCAACGGCAACGGACGCCGTCAGGAGCTTCGAGGCTTCGCCGGGCCGCGCGCCGTTCGGAGTCGATTTAACATTTGTCGCCATGGCGGAATCTCCGTCGCAGAGCCCGATCCGCGGCCCTGCGACACCTTAACTCCACCGTGCACTTGGCTCAATTGCTTAGCAGTACGGCGACACGTGCGGACGTAAACGTGTTCTTGGCGCTGTCATATTGTCCCGACGCCGACACCGCGATCACGGTGATCGATCGATCTGGTCACATCGCCGGACAGAGCCGTATCGTCAGGCCCGTCTGAGCCAACGTTCCGGTGTTGACGACGTAGGCTGCCGCGGTCGCCGTGCCAAACACACTCACGATCTGGCCAACGGAAATGTCATTGCGCCAAAGCCTAACCCCGGCGCAGGGCAGCCGTTGACGGAAAAAGCGTCGGGATGAACCGACAATCTCGCTCACGGAACGCGGTCCGCGACGATCGCTTTCATCAAACCGACGCGAGGCTCACCGGAAGTCGTCAGCGGCGTCGGGGAGCCTCACACGTTTAATCTGTGTTCAGGAAACGCATCGCAACACCACGTTACAGGCACATCGCCTCACGCGGTCGGGAAATTTTCCCGGTTGTCCGCCGGAAACATCGCGGAGCGTGGGAGTGCACTGGCGGGCGAGTCAGAGGTTTCGCTTATAACAACTATGGTTATAACAGCTATAGGCAAAATTACGCCCAGAAGTGTAACGAAGGCAGGGCATACCTTGCGCGAAAGCGGCGCAGCCGACTTTCGCCAAATGAAAAAAAACCCCGCGATTAGCGGGGTTTTTAAGGTTGCGCGGAAAGAGGGGGGTCTTGTTCCGCGTCTTTCGGGGAGATGTCGTGCTTGGCAGCAACGACACCATCCCTTAACCGTCGAAAGAAATGTTATAGCTGTCGTGTTACAAAATCGATACCTCTTTAGAGAGGGTCGAAAGCGCCCCCGGCGGCTTTCGACAATCGACGGACATTTACATGTCCATTCCGCCCATTCCTCCCGGGGGCATGCCGCCATGCGAATGCTCGTCGTCCTTCGGAGCCTCGGCAATCATGACCTCGGTCGTCAGCAACAGGCCCGACACCGACGCCGCGTTCTGCAGCGCAAGACGCGTCACCTTGGTGGGATCCAGAATCCCCGCCTCGAGCATGTCGCCGAACTCGCCGGTGGCCGCGTTGTATCCGTAGGAGCCTTTACCACTCTTGACCTGGTTCAGGATCACTGCGGCATCTTCACCCGCGTTGTCGACGATCTGACGCAGCGGCTCTTCGATCGAACGCGACAGAATGCGGATGCCCACGGCCTGGTCCTCATTCGCGGTCTCGACCTTGTCGAGGGCCTTCTGCACACGGATCAGCGCAACACCGCCGCCGGGAACGACGCCTTCTTCAACGGCCGCACGCGTGGCGTGCAGAGCGTCTTCGACGCGCGCCTTCTTTTCTTTCATCTCAATTTCGGTAGCCGCACCGACCTTGATCACGGCGACGCCGCCGGAGAGCTTCGCAACGCGCTCCTGCAACTTCTCCTTGTCGTAATCGGAAGTGGCTTCCTCGATCTGCTGGCGGATCGACTCGACACGGGCCTTGATGTCGCCCGTCTTGCCGTTCCCGTCGATGATCGTCGAGTTCTCTTTCTCGACCACGATCTTCTTGGCCTGACCGAGATCGTTCAGCGTGGCCTTCTCGAGCGACAGGCCGACCTCATCCGAGATCACCGTGCCACCCGTGAGGGTCGCGATGTCCTGCAGCATGGCCTTGCGGCGATCGCCGAAGCCCGGTGCCTTCACCGCTGCGACCTTCAGAATGCCGCGGATGTTGTTGACGACGAGCGTCGCCAGGGCCTCGCCCTCGACATCCTCAGCCACGACCAGCAGCGGCCGGCCGGCCTTCGCGACGCCCTCGAGCAGGGGCAGCATCTCGCGAATATTGGAGATCTTCTTGTCAGCCAGCAGGATCAGCGGCTTCTCGAGCTCCGCGGTCTGCGTCTGCTGGTTGTTGATGAAATACGGCGAGAGGTAGCC
The DNA here is from genome assembly GCA_036499585.1 of Steroidobacteraceae bacterium. Classification (GTDB taxonomy): domain Bacteria; phylum Pseudomonadota; class Gammaproteobacteria; order Steroidobacterales; family Steroidobacteraceae; genus 13-2-20CM-66-19. The sequence goes on along the minus strand of DASYDM010000004.1, from coordinate 698,511 downwards.
GCGGTCGAACTGCATGCCTTCGACCACTTCCAGCTCGTTGTCCAGGCCCGAGCCTTCCTCAACCGTGATCACGCCTTCCTTGCCGACCTTTTCCATCGCGTCCGCGATCGTCTTGCCGATCGACTCATCGGAGTTGGCGGAAATGGTGCCGACCTGCGCGATCGCCTTGGAGTCTTTGCAGGGCTTCGAGAGCTTCCTGAGCTCCTCGACCGCGACGGCAACACCCTTGTCGATGCCGCGCTTGACGTCCATCGGGTTGCGGCCCGAGGAAACGGCCTTGAGGCCTTCGCGGATGATCGCCTGGGCGAGCACGGTGGCGGTGGTGGTACCGTCGCCGGCCTCATCGGAGGTGTTGGAAGCGACTTCCTTCACCATCTGCGCGCCCATGTTCTCGAACTTGTCCTTGAGCTCGATTTCCTTCGCGACCGACACACCGTCCTTGGTGACGGTGGGAGCGCCGAAGCTCTTCTCGAGCACGGCATTGCGGCCCTTGGGGCCGAGCGTCGCCTTGACCGCATTGGCGAGAATGTTCACGCCTTTGAACATGCGCTGGCGAGCGTCATCACTGAAACGGACTTCTTTGGCAGCCATTGCTATATGCCTCTGATAGATAAGGGGTTATTTGCTTTCGATGACGGCCATGCAGTCTTCTTCGCGCATCACCAGCAGTTCGTCGCCGTCGAGCTTGACCTCGGTTCCGCTGTACTTGCCGAACAGGATCTTGTCGCCGACCTTGACGTCGAGGGGACGGACAGTGCCGTCTTCGAGAATCTTGCCTTTGCCGACCGCCATGATCTTTCCCTGGACGGGCTTTTCGGCCGCGGTATCGGGAATAACGATTCCGCCCGGCGAGGTACGATCCTCATCCAGACGTTTCACGATGACGCGGTCATGAAGAGGACGGATCTTCATGGGGAACGCTCCTTCTAAAAGCAGTAGTAATTAGGGTTTGAGGTTGCAAGCGCTTTGGAGGGGCACTTAGGTGCCCAATCATGGGCTATTAGCACTCCCCCCTGGCGGCTGCTAATTTTAGGCGGCGAAGGCCTGATTTCAAGCTCTACCGGGAAATATTTGGGGAAGAAATATCCGTTAAGGACGGTCTGCTCTCGGGCAGGCCCTGCGCGCCGTGGCAGGTGTTGTCACGTGGCGTCGCCTTGGCGACTGCCGGCCAATTTCGTAACATCTTGATCTATATGACCTCCGACGCCATTCTGGTCCTGACCAGCTGCCCCGACGAGCCCACGGCGGAGCGCATCGCCCGGGAGCTCGTGGAAGGCGGTTTGGCGGGGTGTGTCAGCCGGCTCCCGGGGGCCCGTTCGACATATCGTTGGCAGGGCCGCCTCGAGGACGAACCCGAGGTGCTGCTGCTCATCAAAACCCTTGGAACGCGCTACGAGGCGCTCGAAATGCGGCTCAAGTCACTTCACCCCTACGAGGTACCGGAAATCATCGCCCTGCCGCTGGCAGGCGCTCTGCCGGCCTACCTCTCCTGGCTGCGGACGGCATGCACATGAACCAGTTAAGAATCATCGCGCTCTTGGGCATGCTGCTCGCGGGCCCGGGTGTGACCCTCCAGGCGGCAGCGGCCCCGGGGTCGACGCTCAACGACGTCATCAAGGCCAGCCAGACCTCGAACGACAACGACTTCCTCCTCCCCGACGTCGCATTCCAGGTCGAGGCGGCGGCGGACGGGCCCGACCGCGTCAGGATCTCGTGGAAGATCGCGGACGGGTACTACCTCTATCGCGAGAGGATGAAAGCCTCGGTAACGAGCGATAAGGGTCAGGCCGGAGATCTGGCGCTTCCGAATGGCGAAAGCAAAACCGACGACCTGGGTCAGCATCAGGTCTACCACCACGAAGTCGTTGCCACGTTACCCGTGGCGCGCTCAGCCGGTGGGCCGGTGGAATTGCCGGTCAAGGTGTCGTATCAAGGTTGTGCCGAGGCGGGTCTGTGCTACTCGCCGATGACGAAGACACTCAACGTCACGTTACCTGCAGGCTCGGGGTCGAGCCTGTCGAGTTCCAACCTCTCGAAGCCTGACGGCTCGGCGGCAGCGGCGGCCGGCGGCTCCGCCAGCGGGAGCGGCTCGGTGAGCGGGAACAGCTCAACGAGCGCAGGTTACGTCTCCGAGCAGGATCGCTTCGCCGATGTCATCAAGAACGCCAGCCTGTTCTGGGTGATCGTCGTGTCGCTGGGGGCGGGCATCGCACTGTCGTTCACGCCCTGTGTGCTGCCCATGATTCCGATCGTGTCAGGGCTCATCATTGGCGACGGGACCAGGGCCGTCACGACACGCAGGTCATTCCTGCTGTCATTGTCATACGTGCTCGGAATGGCGCTCGCCTATACGGCCGCCGGGATGGCGGTTGGAGCGAGTGGCAAGCAGTTCCAGGCGGCGCTCCAACAGCCCTGGGTGATCGTGCCGTTCTCGTTGGTATTCGTCGTTCTGGCTCTCGCGATGTTCGGTCTTTTCACGCTGCAAATGCCCTCCGCGGTCCAGACACGACTGACCGCGATCAGCAACCAGCAGTCCGGGGGCACCTTTGGAGGCGCGGCAATTATGGGCGCGCTGTCCTCGCTGATCGTTACGACGTGTGTTGCACCTGTGCTCGTCGGCGTGCTGCTCGTCATCGGCCAATCCGGTGGAGTCTTGCGCGGTGGTGTCGCTCTGTTCTCCATGGGATTGGGGATGGGTGTTCCGTTGCTCGCGGTCGGCGCCTCCGCCGGCACGCTGTTGCCGCGGCCCGGCGCCTGGATGGATCTGATCAAGCAACTGTTCGGGGCGATGATGCTCTCGGTGACCGCGTGGTTGCTGAGCCGTGTAATCCCGGAGCGCTTCTCGCTGTTCCTCTGGGCCATTCCGCTGACATCCGCGGCCGTCGTGCTGTGGATTGGTGCTGGCAAGGTACGCAGCAACAAGTGGCTCGTGCGCTTTGCCGGTGCGGCCTTCACGGCGTGGGCCGCGATGATGATTACGGGTGGCGCCATGGGCAACACCGACGCACTGAGTCCGCTCTCGAAAGGTGACTCGAACCAACTCGCATTCCGCACGATCAAGTCGGTCGACGACCTCAAGCGTGCCGTCACGGCTGCGAACGTTCAAGGCAAAGCCGTGTTGTTGGATTTCTACGCCGACTGGTGCGTCTCCTGTAAGGAGATGGAGAAATTCACGTTCACCGACGCTCATGTGAAGACCGCACTCAATGGCACGGTACTGCTGAGAGCGGACGTCACCGCCAACGACGCGGACGACCAGGCGCTGCTGAAGCACTTCGGAATCTTCGGACCTCCGACGATCGCGTTCTACGGCGTCGACGGTCAGGAGCAGAAGCGATTCCGGGTCGTGGGCTACATGAAGGCGCCTGACTTTGCCTCAGTCGCGCAATCGGCCACCGGCAAAGCCGCTTCCGCGCCGGCAACGTGACGGACACCCCTGGGACAGGCCCGAACGAGGGATCCGGGGGCGGCACCCAGCGGCGAGCCACGCTGATGCGCACCGCGCAGTCGCTCGCGTTGGTTCTTATCGCGGGGGCAGGAGGCTTTGTTGCCTACCGACTGACCTCGACTCATGCGCCGACGATTACGGTCGCACCGCCTGGACCTGCTGCTGGGGCAGCCGGGCCGGGTAGCGCGGCGCCCCCCTCTTCCCCGCCTGAGGCGCCCGGCGAAGCGGGCCCGGGGGCGTCATCGGCACAGCCGTACGAGGACGACGCGCCCGATCCCAATGCCACTGCCGCCACCCAAAAGCCCATTCCCGAGACCATCCCGGACATCAGCCTGGTCGATCGCGACGGCGTGCGTCGCAAGCTGTCCGACTGGAAGGGGCGGCCGCTGTTGATCAACTTCTGGGCGACCTGGTGCGGGCCGTGTCGGCGCGAGATCCCGCTTCTCAAAACGCTGCGCCACGAACATGCGGCCGACGGCGTCGAAGTAATCGGAATTGCCGTCGATCTTCGCGATGCAGTGCTGAAGTATGCTCACGACATGGGGATCGACTATCCTTTGCTCATTGGCGAGGAAGACGCGCTCCAGGCGGTCGGCGCCTTCGGCATGGACACCGTCTTCCCCTTTACGGTCTTTGCGGACAAGCAGAGCCGGGTGGTCACGCTCAAGATCGGTGAGTTGCACCAGGATGAGGCAGCGTTCATCCTTACCAAGCTGAAGGAAGTGGATACGGGGAAACTCCCGCTGCCCCAGGCGCGTAAGGACATTGCGGCGGGAATCCGCGACTTGGCGATAGCGCGGGCCAAGGCAGAAGCCGGCAAGGACGGCGCACACTGACCGAAATTCCGTCGAGTTCCACGAAAATCGGCGCCGAAAGTATCGCAATCGGGGCGAATTAGGTTACATTCGCCGCCGTTTATGCGACTGCTCCTGCTCAACGGCCCCAATCTCAATCTCCTCGGTACCCGGGAACCGGGCATCTACGGAGCCGACACACTGGGCTCGATCGAGAAGCGCGCCGCCGAGGTCGCAGGGGAGCTGGGCCATGAGCTGCTCGCGTACCAAAGCAACGCGGAGCATGCACTGGTCGAGCGGATTCACGCCGCGTTGACCGAATCTGTCGCCTACATCGTAATCAATCCCGCCGCGTTCACGCACACCAGTGTGGCGCTTCGGGACGCTCTCCTCGCGGTCCGGATTCCGTTCATCGAGGTTCATCTCTCGAATCCGCAGGCTCGCGAGGCCTTTCGTCACCACTCTTACTTATCGGATATCGCTTCGGGCTGCATCAGCGGCCTGGGTGCGTTCGGCTACGAGCTCGCCGTGCGGGCCGCGGCTCGCGCCTTGGACCGCACGGACTCGCTCACGCGTCCAGCAGCCTAAGCCGATCATTCGAGCTCATTCCCAAGGGGGATTTCCGTCAGCATGGACATTCGAAAAATCAAGAAACTCATCGAGCTGCTGGAGGAATCCGGCATTGCGGAGATCGAGATCAAAGAAGGCGAGGAAGCCGTGCGCATCAGCCGTATGCCGACGGGAGCTGCGGCGATGATGGCGCATCCGATGCACCACTTCGCCGCGCTTCCGGCGCCCGCTCCCATGGAGGCGCCCAAGGCGGCGGCGCCCGCCGAGGTGGCAGCGCCCAAACCAAAGCCCAATGAACACGTGATCACCGCACCGATGGTTGGCACGTATTACGCGTCGCCCTCCCCCGGCGCCAAGGCATTCGTCGAGATCGGCGATGAGGTCAAGGTCGGGCAGGTGCTGTGCATCATCGAGGCGATGAAGATGATGAACCAGATCGAAGCGGACAAAGGAGGTCGCGTCACGTCGATCATGGCCCGCAACGGCGATCCGGTCGAATTCGGCCAGCCGCTGTTCGTAGTCGAATAAGCGCACCATGCTCGAGAAGGTCGTCATCGCCAATCGCGGCGAGATTGCTCTGCGTATTCTTCGCGCCTGCCGCGAGCTCGGTATCAAGACGGTAGCCGTCCACTCCACTGCCGACTACAGCCTCAAGCATGTTCTGCTCGCGGACGAGTCAGTCTGCATCGGGCCGCCCCCGGCCTCCGGCAGTTACCTCAACATGCCCGCGATCATCAGTGCGGCCGAGGTGACGGACTCCGTCGCCATTCACCCGGGGTACGGATTCCTCTCGGAAAACGCCGATTTCGCCGAGCGTGTGGAGAACAGCGGGTTCGTCTTCATCGGCCCCCGCGCCGAAACGATCCGCAAGATGGGTGACAAGGTGTCGGCCATCCGGACGATGAAATCCCACGGTGTTCCGTGCGTTCCGGGATCAGACGGTCCGTTGGGAGATGATGCGGACGAGAATCTGCGCGTCGCTCGCGATATCGGTTATCCCGTAATCATCAAGGCATCCGGTGGCGGTGGCGGTCGCGGTATGCGCGTCGTGCACAGCGAGGCCTCGCTCTTGAACTCCATCGGAATCACTCGTGCAGAAGCCCGTGCTGCTTTCGCCAACGAGCAGGTGTACATGGAGAAGTTCCTCGACCGGCCGCGGCACATCGAGTTTCAGGTTCTCGCGGACGGTCAGGGCAATGTGATTCACCTGGGCGAGCGCGATTGCTCCATGCAGCGCCGCCATCAGAAGGTGATCGAAGAAGCACCTGCTCCGGGCATCACCTCGCGTCAGCGGCGGATCATGGGAGATCGCTGCGTCGAAGCGTGCAAGGCGGTCGGGTATCGAAGCGCGGGCACGCTGGAGTTCCTGTATCAGGACAGCGAGTTCTACTTCATCGAGATGAATACTCGCATCCAGGTCGAGCATCCGGTCACGGAGCTGATCACGGGGATCGATCTGGTCAAAGCCCAGCTGCTCATCGCCTCGGGCGAGACGCTTCCGTACACGCAAAGCGACGTCCAGATCCGAGGGCATGCGATGGAGTGCCGCATCAATGCGGAGGATCCGAAGACGTTCATGCCTTCTCCTGGACCGATCCGTCTATGGCACGCACCCGGTGGACCGGGCGTGCGCGTCGATAGCCACATCTACTCTGGTTACAACGTACCGCCGAACTACGATTCGCTGATCGGCAAGCTGATTACCCATGGCGATACGCGGGAGACAGCGATCGCGCGCATGAAGAATGCGCTGGCCGAGATGGTGATCGAAGGCATCAAGACCAATGTGGCGCTGCACCAGGAAATCTGCAACCACGCCGCGTTCCAGAAAGGTGGCACCGACATTCACTACCTGGAGCGGCGACTGGGGCTGCGATGAGTCGATGGGCGGAAGCGGCCTTCGCCGCTTCCGCAGACCACGGGTCGATCCCATGAACGCGTACCTGGAACTGTCTTTCGAGCTCGGCGGCCTGGATTCGCAGACCGCCGAGGATGTCTGCTTCGAGCTCGGTGCGGGGTCCGTAACCTTCGCCGACGCGCACGACGATCCCGTTCTCGAGCCTCTACCCGGGGAGTTTCGGTTGTGGCCCACGACGCGTCTTCGGGCACTGTTCGCAGACATCGCCGATGCTCAGGCCCTGGTCACCCTGTTGGCAACGCGGCTTCGCATCGCACCCGAGGCGATAAGACCGCAGGCGGTCGCAGACCGGGCGTGGGAACGAGAATGGCTGCGAGACTTCCATGCGATGCGGTTTGGGCGCCGGCTGTGGGTCTGCCCACATCATGAGCAGGTCGACCAACCGGATGCCGTCGTCGTCAGACTGGACCCAGGACTTGCCTTCGGTACGGGAACCCACCCGACCACGGCGCTGTGCCTCGAATGGCTCGATGCTCACCTCGAGGCCGGCATGACAGTCGTCGACTACGGCTGCGGCTCCGGCATTCTGGCGCTGGCCGCGGCCCGGCTCGGTGCCCGGGAAGCTCATTGTTTCGACATCGATCCTCAGGCTCTCATCGCTACACGCGACAACGCTGGGGCCAACGACCTGGGCACGCTGATAGTGACTCACGAGTCGGCCGAAACGCTGCCGGAGGCGGACGTCGTCCTGGCAAACATCCTCTGCGGCCCGTTGTGCCAATTGGCGCCGCGAATCACGAGGCTGGCGCGACCGGAGGGTGCGGTCGTTCTCGCGGGGCTGCTCGAGTCCCAAGCGGCCGACGTGACAGCCGCTTACAGCGCATGTTTTGATATGTCCCCTTTCGGACTGCGCGAGGGTTGGGTCGGCCTTTCCGGACGACGCCACTCATGTATACCGTCTGCCCCAAGTGCGCATTGACGCTGGTTGTCACGGCCGCGGACCTGCGCGTTGCGCAGGGCTTCGTTCGCTGCGGCCGCTGCTCGAATGTTTTCAACGCACTGGCACGGCTCTCTGAGGACCGCGGCGCCCTGACCGCGGCGACGACCGGCTCGGATGCCGAGTCGCAGTCGCCCGCCCCTGCGCCGCAGCCGCAGTCGACGCCCGCCGCGACGACTGGCGACACCCTGGCCGGCCCGGCGGGAGGGATAGAGGCGGAAATCGACCAGCCGTTCGAGCTCCCGCCGCAGGGCGCGCAGGAGCCAGCGCAGACGCCAACGCAGATGTCGGCGCCGGCGCAGACCTCGGCCCCAGCGAAGACAGCAGCGCCGCCGGCACGGGCGGCAGCGCCAACGCGGATACCGGCCCCACCGCAGCCGCCCGAGCCTGTGATCGAGCTCTTTCCCACCGGACCGGTGGACGAGGAGGCGGCGCTCGAATTCAACCCCGACGCCACGGACGTCACCAAGCTTTTCGTAGAGCAGGCGCCGGATCCGCAGTGGAGCGCCGCGACGGGCAAGTTCAAGGCCTTATCGAGGAGCGCGACTCCCGCCGCAGCGCCCGCGAAGGCTGCTCCGCCAGCGCGGCAGACAGTCCCGACGCAGCCCGCACAGCCATCACAAACGGCTCCGGCGGTTGCGCCTCCCGCTCAAGCGCCCAAGCCCTCCGGCCGCAGTCCCGGCGCGCTGCTCACGCCGTCGGCCGGGCCAACACCCGTAGCCGCACCGACACCCGCCCCTGCGGCAGACTCGCAGTTCGAAGTCGAGATCGACGCCGACTTCCTGTCGGCGACGGCGAGGTTTCGCGCCAACGAACTAACACCACCCGAGCGGACGCCCGCTCAGCACACACCTCTCGAGCGGCCGACGGCCACGACGGCAAAGCGCACCACTGCGCCCCAACCGCCCCGTGTTAGTTCCGTGCAGTCGCCGACGGCGCATCTGGCACGGCGACGTGTTGGATTTGCGGACACAGGCGCCGCCGATCCGGCAGCGGAAGTGGGCGAAGCCAGTGGCTCTGACGAGGACAGCGTCGCCGCGGTGCCCGCGCCTACCCAAGACGAAGGGACAGCGCGCTTCTCTGTCCTGTGGGGCGTCGGCACCGGCGCGTTGGTTCTGGCGCTCTTCGCCCAGATCGTCCACCACTACAGGCATGACCTCGCCGCCAGCGCCGCTCTGTACAGGCCCCTGACGAGCTTCTATTCGGCTTTCGGCGTCAAGCTGGTGCCGCGCTGGAATCTGGGCGCCTACGACGTGCGTCAACTGGGCGCCTCGGCCGATTCTGCGACGACCGGCCGCCTGACAGTCCGTGCGAGCGTGAAGAACACCGCAAAACAGGCACAGCCACTACCCTTCCTGCGAGTCATGCTCCAGGACCGTTTTGGAAACCGGATCGCGGCGCGGGATGTACCACCCGAAGCCTATCTGCCCCGCGCGATTCCGCCCTCCTCCTTCCTATCCGCAGGGCAACGGATCGACGCGGAGATGGCGTTCGTCGATCCGGGAACTAACGCGGTGGGCTTCGAGATCGATGCGTGTCTGCCGGCGCCCGGCGGCTCGATCAGCTGCGCCAACGACGCGGCGACGCGCTGATTTCCCGTTCCGTATGATTCGCATCGGTCCCTACGAACTTCCCTCCGCAGCCGTGCTCGCTCCCATGGCGGGCGTCACCGATCGGCCGTTCAGGATCCTGTGTCGCCGCCTGGGCGCAGGACTTGCGGCTTCGGAAATGCTGACGGCCGACACACGACTTTGGACTACGACTAAATCTCGCTTGCGCATGAGCCACGAGGGAGAGCCCGAACCCCGGGTCGTCCAACTCGCGGGCGCGGAAGCCACGGTGCTCGCGGAAGCTGCGCGACTCAACGTGGACCTCGGTGCGCAAATCATTGATATCAACATGGGTTGCCCGGCGAAGAAGGTCTGCGGAAGGCTCTGCGGCTCGGCGTTGCTCAAGGACGAATCGCTGGTGGCAACCATTTTAGAAACAGTGGTTCGCGCAGTGAACGCACCCGTGACGCTCAAGATCCGCACTGGTTGGGATCGCGCGACTCGCAACGGAGCGCAGATTGCACGCATCGCCGAGTCGTGTGGAATCAAGGCTCTGGCGGTGCACGGTCGCACGCGTGAGGATTTCTACGCAGGCGAAGCTGAATACCAGACGATTCGTGACATCAAATCCGCTGTCCGGATTCCGGTCTTCGCCAACGGAGATATCACCACGCCGCGAAAGGCGCGCGAGGTGCTTGATTTCACGGGAGCTGACGGCGTAATGCTCGGTAGAGCGAGTCATGGAGCGCCATGGATCTTCCGCTCTGTCAACGAATATATCGGCGGTGGAAATGAAGCTCCCGCCCTCGCGCGCGGCGAGGTGCGTGATATTATCCTCGCGCATCTCGACTCCCTGTACGTGTTTTATGGCGAGGGCACCGGGGTCCGGATCGCGCGCAAACATCTCGGCTGGTATTGCGAACAGCTTCTGCCGACTGCCGCGAACGTCCGCCGCAGTCTGATGGCGGCTGAGAGCACAGCCGCGCAGTTCGCGCTAGCGAGCGAGATTTTCAACAAGTGGAGTGACGAAGCCGTCCCATTGCGGGATCGCAGCGAGGCGCCCGTGGCGCGCTTTGCGTGAGACGGCCTGACGATCGCTTTTTTCGAGGACGAGTCATGACGGCAAAAAAGAAGAGTCGGGCGCGCGGGGAGACGGGGGGAGCGAGAATGGGTGCAAGAGAACTGCCTTTGCGCAATCACGCTGAGCGAGCACTGAGCGATTACTTCACGAGCTTGAATGGCCATCATCCTGCCCATCTTTACGACATGGTCCTGAGAGAAGTCGAAGAGCCTTTATTCCGTGTCGTCCTCGACTATGCGGAGGGCAATCAGAGTCGCGCCGCGGGCATTCTGGGAATCAACCGCGGCACGCTGCGCAAGAAGCTGAAGCAATTCGGCCTTGCGGGCTGACGTGCGGGCAGCGGCGCGCTGAACGGGCATGTTGCTGCCAATCCGCCGAGCCCTTCTTTCCGTCTCCGATAAAACCGGGCTGATCGAGCTGGCACGAGCGCTCTCAGCACACGCGATCGAGATCCTGTCTACCGGGGGCACTGCGAAGCTGTTGGCAGACGCGGGATTGACGGTTCGCGAGGTGTCCAGTTACACGGGCTTCCCGGAGATCATGGGCGGTCGCGTCAAGACTCTCCATCCAAAGGTCCACGGTGGCCTGCTGGGGCGCCGCGGCATCGATGCGGACGTGATGCGGCAACATCAGATCGAGCCGATCGATCTGCTGGTGGTGAATCTCTACCCGTTCGCGCAGACCATCGCCCGTCCCGATTGCACCTACGAGGATGCCGTCGAAAACATCGACATCGGCGGCCCGGCGATGTTGCGGGCCGCTGCGAAGAACCATGAATCCGTCGCGGTGGCCGTCGATCCCGCCGACTATGAGCTGTTGTTGAAGGAGCTTGAATCCAACAGCGGCTCCACCACACTCGCGACACGCTCACGACTGGCTGCAAAAGCCTTCGCGCACACGGCGCGCTACGACACAATGGTCGCGAACTATCTCGGCAACGTGCACCAGGTGCCCTCGGAGAAATTTCCCGCCACGCTCCCTCTCGTGTTCGAGAAGGTGCAGGACTTGCGATATGGAGAAAATCCCCACCAGGTTGCTGCGTTCTACCGTGAACCGAGTGCACGTCGTGCGAGCGTAGCGACCGCACGTCTGCTGCAGGGCAAAGAACTTTCATTCAACAACATCGCGGACGCCGATACCGCCATCGAGTGCGTCCGCCAGTTCGATGAGCCAGCGTGCGTCATTGTCAAACATGCCAATCCGTGCGGGGTCGCAGTGGCAGCGACGGCCCTCGAAGCGTATGACAGGGCGTATCGGACGGATCCGACCTCAGCCTATGGCGGGATCATCGCCATGAATCGCGAGCTCGACGCGTTGACCGCGAGTGCGATCATCACGCGGCAGTTTGTCGAAGTGTTAGCAGTACCTTCCGTGGCGCAGGGGGCGTTGCCCGTACTGGCGTCGCGGCCGAACGTCCGCGTCCTGGTGCTGGGCGATCTGACTCGCCCCGAGCCCGGCGAGCTCGAATACCGCAGCGTCGCCGGCGGACTCCTGGCTCAGACCCGAGATCTCGGTGAGGTCACAGCGGCGGAGCTCACGGTCGTGACCCGACGCAAGCCGAGTCCGGCCGAGCTCGCCGATCTGCTGTTCGCCTGGCGCGTCTGCAAGTTCGTTAAATCCAACGCCATCATCTTTGCCCGGGACCGGGCGACCCTCGGTGTCGGCGCGGGACAGATGAGCCGCGTCTACTCGACGCGCATCGCGGCTATGAAGGCCGAAGACGAGAAGCTCGTGGTGCAGGATTCGGTGATGGCTTCGGACGCCTTCTTCCCGTTCCGCGATGGGATCGACGTTGCGGCCGATTACGGCATTCGAGCCGTGATTCAGCCGGGAGGCTCGATGCGTGATGCGGAAGTCATCGCAGCCGCCGACGAACGCGGGTTGGCGATGGTGTTTACCGGTATGCGGCATTTCCGGCATTGATATTGCTATGAAGGTTCTGATCATCGGCTCCGGCGGCCGCGAACACGCCCTCGCGTGGAAATGCGCCGAATCTCCCCGAGTCACCGAAGTCCTCGTAGCTCCCGGGAACGCTGGCACTGCCACCGAGGGCAAAGTCCGAAACGTGGACGTCGGTGCCGAGGACTTCCCCGCCCTGATCGCACTCGCGAAGGCGCAAGCGATCGATCTCACGATCGTTGGGCCCGAGCCGCCCCTGGTGGCTGGGATCGTCGACGCCTTCAGCGCCGAGGGCCTCAGATGCTTCGGTCCTCGCAGCGGGCCGGCACAACTGGAAGGCTCTAAGGCCTACACGAAGGAATTTCTGCGCCGGCACCGGATTCCGACGGCAGGCTACGCGACGTTCACGCGTGAAAACTTCGATCCCGAGTATGTGCGCCGGCAGCGCGCCCCCATCGTCGTAAAGGCGAGCGGCCTGGCGGCCGGGAAGGGCGTCATCATCGCGCAGTCGGCCGACGAAGCCATTGCCGTCGTGCGTTCGATGTTTGATGGCCAATTCGGCTCGGCAGGACATGAAGTCGTCATCGAGGAATTTCTACCAGGCGAAGAGCTTAGCTTCATCGTCATGGCGGATGGCCGAAACATTCTGCCGCTGGCCACTTCTCAGGATCACAAGCGGCTGAAGGATCAGGACGAAGGTCCTAACACGGGTGGCATGGGCGCCTACTCCCCCGCACCCGTAGCGACTCCGGAAATTCACGCGAGAGTGATGCGTGAAGTCATCGAGCCGACGATCCGGGGCCTTGCCGCTGATGGCAACTCCTACACGGGATTTTTGTATGCGGGGCTCATGATCGCTCCCGATGGCACACCCAACGTCATCGAGTTCAACTGCCGCTTCGGTGATCCTGAGGCCCAGCCCGTGATGGCAAGGCTGCGCAGTGACCTCACGGTTCTGTGCGAAGCCGCGCTCGACGGGAGGCTCGACACAGTCAGCGCGGAATGGGATAGCCGCGCGGCGCTCGGTGTCGTCATGGCCGCCGAAGGCTATCCGGATAGCGTCCGCAAAGGCGACGCTATCAGCGGGCTCGAGCGCGCCGCGACCTTACCGGGGAAAGTCTTTCATGCCGGGACGCGGATCGACAGCGGTAAGATCGTTACGAACGGTGGCAGGGTGCTCTGCGCCGTTGGACTGGGGAACACGGTGAGCGCGGCTCAAAATCAGGCTTACGCCTTGGTGGATACGATCCGCTGGTCCGGGGTGCAGGTCAGGCGGGACATCGGTTATCGGGCGATTGCGCGTGAGCAGCGCTGACTGGGACCGTCCGAGTCCGCATGTCATCGAGCTGCAGGTCCAACCGAGCGACATCGATGCCTATGACCACGTCAACAATTCTGTCTACCTTTCGTGGTTCGACCGAGTGGCCTGGTCACATTCGGCTCAGCTTGGGATCTCGCTAGAGCGCTGCGTAGAAATCCGCCGGGGGATGGCTGCTCACCGCACAGAGATCGACTATCTGCGTGCCAGCGTTCTCGGTGATCGCGTTTGGGTCGGAACGTGGATCATCTCTACGGACAACCGGCTGCGAGTCGCGCGCCGCTTTCAGGTGCTACGCGTCGCCGACCGCGAGGTGTTGGCTCGGGCGAGCACCGACTACGTATGCATCAATCTCGATTCCGGCCGCGCGACGCGAATGCCGGAACTATTCGCTCGCTCATACACGGTCACGAACTAACTGAAGCACAATCAGCCGCTGCTTCAGCCTGAACCACCGATGAATCATCGTTCGTGCCGGCCGCGCGATTTCAGTGCAAGGCCTGCGTATGGGAACACTCGCGTTTGAAAAAACTCCCACGCTTGCTACGGAACGCGCGCCGGTGGCCGCGCGCTTTCACCCGCAATCGCCGCGGCCAAGCCGGTGATCTGCCCCGGAAAACAACTCACTTACGTGCAACCTGGCGCGGGTCCGGGGCACCTGGCACGCCCGTTGCAAGCCTCTATTGCGAAGGCAACGCACCGGGGAGAACCAGGATGATGAGACTGAACAATCTGCGCGGGGATGGCATTTCCTCGTGGCTGGAAAGCGAATACTGCGCATCTGTCGCCGCCACACTTCTGGCTCGCACCGAGTACTTCGAGCTTCTCGAAGACGCGATGGTGTCCCCAGCGCTGCTCGCGCGCGCCTGGAGCAGCTGGCGCGATTGCGAGTCGAATACGAAAGTCCTGGGAGGACTCGTCACCCAAGCCTGAGGGCTTGCGACGGCGCGGCCGGGCGCGCCGCTAGAAACTGATTCGGAAGAAGCCCTCAGGTCCGCGCGACTTGATGTTCAACAGTCCCGGGAAACTTCCGCCCTTCACGTCGAGCGACATGTGCAGTGAGCTGAAACCGGCGCCGAGGGCGAAGGCATTGGTCCAGCGATACTGCAGATCGGCGTGGTAATCGCCGAGAGCTCCGGAGAAATCATTGACGGTCGCGCGCAGATACTGCCCGCGCGCGGTCAGTGCCCAGCGCCTGGAAATGCGCCACGCACCATCCAGCGCCACAGTTGGAAACGCACCTACACCTGACACTTCCTGGCGCTCCGACCTCGACTGAACCTCGCCGGCCGCTTCGCCCTGCAGCAGGTAAGCGCCGATGCCGCCACCGAACTCGAAACGCTCCGTGTGCAGGAACGAGTAGGTGTACGTAAGCCCAAAGATCCGCCAGTTGAGGTCGGTGTTGGCGAGGTCTTTGACCACGAACGTTTCGTCGCCAAAGTTGATCGTGCGAGACAGCTGATGGGTGGCCGAACGATCGGAGTCATAGTAGTTGACTCGCAGCCGGCTGTTCTCCCGCATCCGGAACATCAGTTCCATCCGGCCCTGCACCACCTTGCTGCGCAGCCCGAGGTCGTTCTCGGCGCTGACGGCAGTACCGGCAATGCTCTGGGAATTGTCGACCCGCAGAACCGTATCGAGCTTCGAGGCGTAGATCGTTCCACGCACGTAGAAGCGATCGGTGATCGGACTGGGGACCGAGCGCTTGCGGTCGGGCGGCAAGGGTGCCCCGGAGTACGGGTCCCTCGCAGCCAGCCGTATCGGCCGGGGCGGGCTGCCTTGCGGATCGGGGGTCGTCCCCCGGGAGGAGAGGCCGTCGACGACGCCGTCCGCCGCCGCGATTGCGGGAATCGCAGCGGCCATGCCCATCGCAAGGGCCGTCAGAAAGGCTGCCGCAAGGGCGAGCCGGGAGCGAACGTGGGTCTCCAACACACACCTCAGCAGCCGCAAGGCCGCGCGAATCTTACTGATTCTCGCGGCAAGGGTGCCAGAGTCCGCGTTTGGCGACGTGATCGGCATCTCAGGGCGGGGCCGGAAGCCTGTCGTGGCGGACCCCCGAGCAGGCAGCACCCTGTGACGGTGGCGAACCGGCGCAGGCCGCGAGGCCCGCACCGCCGCCGGTGCTATCGCTTCATCGCCTCGAAGAATTCGCTGTTCGACTTGGTGTCCTTCATCTTGTCGAGCAGGAACTCGATGGCCGCCAGCTCATCCATGGGGTGCAACAGCTTGCGCAGGATCCACATCTTGGCGAGCTCACCCTGGTCGGTGATCAGCTCTTCCTTACGGGTGCCGGAGCGGTTGATGTTGACCGCCGGGAACACGCGCTTCTCGGAAACACGCCGGTCGAGATGGATTTCGCTGTTGCCGGTGCCCTTGAACTCCTCATAGATCACGTCGTCCATCTTGGACCCGGTGTCGATGAGAGCTGTGGCGAGAATGGTCAGGCTGCCGCCTTCTTCGATGTTGCGGGCGGCACCGAAGAAACGCTTGGGGCGCTGGAGCGCGTTCGCGTCCACACCACCGGTCAACACCTTGCCCGACGAGGGGACAACAGTGTTGTAAGCGCGTGCAAGCCGGGTAATCGAGTCGAGGAGGATGACGACATCCTTCTTGTGCTCGACCAGTCGCTTCGCCTTTTCGATGACCATCTCGGCCACCTGGACATGGCGTGCGGCGGGCTCGTCGAACGTACTGGATACGACCTCGCCCTTCACCGTCCGCTGCATCTCGGTGACTTCCTCAGGGCGCTCGTCGATGAGCAGCACGATGAGGTAGACCTCGGGATGGTTGGAAGTGATGGCCGTAGCAATGTTCTGCAACAGCATCGTCTTGCCCGCCTTGGGCGGGGAGACGATCAGGCCGCGCTGGCCTTTGCCGATGGGCGCGACGAGATCGATCGTGCGCGCGGTCAGATCTTCGGTGGAGCCGTTGCCACGCTCGAGCTTCAGACGCTTCGTCGGATGGAATGGCGTCAGGTTCTCGAACAACACCTTGTTGCGCGAACTGTCCGGCGAGTCGAAGTTGATCTCGCCGACCTTCAGCAGCGCGAAATAGCGCTCGCCGTCCTTCGGCGGACGGATCAGGCCGGAGATGGTGTCGCCGGTGCGCAGGTTGAAGCGCCGGATCTGGCTGGGGCTGACATAGATGTCGTCGGGCCCGGCCAAATACGAGCCGTCCGAGGAACGCAGGAAGCCGAAGCCGTCCTGCAGGATCTCGAGCACGCCGTCACCGTAGATATTCTCGCCGTTGCGCGCGTGCGCCTTCAGGATCGAGAAGATGATGTCCTGCTTGCGCGAGCGGGCCAGGTTCTCGAGGCCCATCGACTCGGCGAGCCGCACGAGCTCGTGAATCGGCTTCGACTTCAGCTCGGTGAGATTCATCGAGCTGCGCGATTGCGTGAGCTCCGCCGGACTGATGATCTCCGAGTCGTCGGCGTCGAACACCTCCGGCTCATGCATCATGTCATCGGGGCGCCCGCCGCCGTTACCGTTGCTGTTGCCCCGGTTGCCGTCGCGATTGCCGCCACCGCCGCCGCCGCCATGGCGCGGACCTTTGTTGGGCCTGTTGCGGCCCTGATTGCCGAGATAGCCTCTCATTTCTTGGCCACTGCGCTCACGGCGTCGTCCAGGTTGCTGTCGAGAAACGCCGCCAGTTGCGACTTGGAAACCGCGCCGACCTTCTGGGCCTCCACGGTACCGTTCTTGAACAGGATCAGGGTCGGAATCCCGCGGATGCCGAATTTCGGCGGCGTTTGCGGGTTCTCATCGATGTTGAGCTTGGCGATCTTGATCCGGTCCTGATATTCGCTGGCGATCTCATCGAGAATCGGCGCGATCATTTTGCACGGACCGCACCACTCGGCCCAGAAGTCCAGCAGGACGGGCTTTTCTGATTTCAGAACGTCCTGGGCAAAAGTGGCGTCCGTGGTGTGCACGATGTGCGGGCTACTCACGCGGTTCAACCTCCGTCGAATGCAGAGCGTGGAAAGGGAAAAATGGGTCTGATCTGATAGCGGGATTGGGTTTATCCGGGTCGGCACGAGCGCGAAAGCCATGCCAGAAACACCCGTCAAACGGTTACACTAACTCGTCAGATGAGAACGAAGCCTTTAAGGGAAAACGAAACTGGCTGGCAGGGTTTGCGGCCCCATGGCGATATCGGGCCCGCTATCTTGTCCGCTTTTGTAGCGCTTCCGAGGCTGTTTTGCAAGGCCCTCACCTCCACGGGACCCCACTGAAATTGATGACTGACTCACAATCCGCTACACCTGCCTTCGACTCATTGGGACTGGTACCACCGCTCATGGAGGGCATCCGCGAAGCGGGTTTCCGCCAATGCACGCCAATCCAGGCCCAAACGTTGCCGCTGGCCCTCATGGGCCGCGACGTCGCCGGCCAGGCTCAGACCGGCACCGGCAAGACCGCCGCCTTCCTGGTGGCGCTGTATCAGGCCCTGCTCACCCGGCCAGCGCCCTCCGGGCGGGGTCCAACATCGGTCCGGGCACTGATCGTCGCCCCGACCCGCGAGCTCGCCGTTCAGATTCATCACGACGCCGAAGTGCTGGGCCGCCACACCGGGTTCAAGCAGGCGGTGGTCTACGGCGGCGTCGATTACGACAAGCAACGGCGCCAACTGTCCGAAGGCATCGACGTCCTCATCGGCACTCCCGGGCGACTGATCGACTACTACAAGCAGCATATTTTCGACCTGCGCCACGCGCAGGTGCTGGTGCTGGATGAAGCCGACCGGATGTTCGACCTGGGCTTCATCGCCGATATCCGCTACATCCTGCGGCGCCTGCCGCATCCTGAACGACGCCAGTCGATGCTGTTCTCGGCCACCCTGTCCTACCGGGTGCTCGAGCTCGCCTACGAGCACATGAACAACCCGGAGCTGGTGCGCATCGAGCCCGACAAGAGGACCGTCGATCTGGTGCGGCAGATCATGTACTACCCGGCGATGGAGGAGAAGGTACCGCTCCTGATCGGGCTGCTGCGCCAGAGCGAGGCGCGGCGCACCATGATTTTCGTCAACACCAAGCGCATGGCCGAGAGGCTCGAGAGCACCCTCAAGGCCAACGGCTTCCACGCCCAGGCTTTGTCGGGAGACGTCCCGCAAAACAAGCGCCTGCGGTTCTTGCGTGACTTCCACAACGGCGAGCTGGCAGTCCTGATCGCGACCGATGTCGCCTCCCGCGGACTGCACATTCCCGATGTCAGTCACGTGTTCAACTTCGACCTGCCGCAGGACGCGGCCGACTACGTCCACCGCATCGGCCGCACTGCCCGTGCGGGCGCCGAAGGCGACGCCATCAGCTTTGCCTGCGAGGAATTTGCGGTCTCGCTGCCGGAAATCGAGGCCTATCTCGGGCACAAGATCCCCTCGTCGCCGATCGCCAAGGAGATTCTGGCCGAGTCGCTGGCCGAAGGTGCGCCGTCCGAGCACAGTCACCGCCCGAGACACGGCGGGCATGGCGGCGGTCGTCGTCCGGGAGGCCCTGGCGGCCCGGGTGGGAGTCGCCGACGGCCGGGAGGGCCGCCGCGGCGCTCAAAGGGACCCGGACGCTAGCGAGTCCGAACGCAGTCCATCCGCGAACGCAAGCAAATCCCCTACCCCATCGACCGCGGGAAATTCCCCGTGGTCGCGCACGACGCGGTACGGCTCCTCGCGGGCAAAACACGGCTGCCGTACCCCGTAAACCCAGCGTATACCGGCATCCCGGGCCGCCTGCAGCACCGCAGGACTATCGTCGACAAATAACGATCGCCGCGGATCGAATGCCTCCACACGGCGCACGGCCTGCCAGAACTCCCGACGCTCCTTGGGAAACCCGAACTGGTGTGAGCTGAACACGGCGTCGAAATATCCGGTAACACCGGTACGCTCGGCCTTGATACGCAGGGCCTGAGGATGGGCGTTGGTCATCAGGACCACTCGCTTGCCGGCCGCGCGCAGGCTGCCGAGAAAGCCCTCCGCGCCCGGGAGCCAGGCCACGCCATGAGCGGCGTCCTTCTTCAATCTCACGATGTCGAGCTGGAGCTCGCGGCTCCAATACTCGACGCAATACCAGGAGAGACTGCCTTCACACGCGCGAAACTTCGGTGCGAGCTCTGCCAGGGCCTGGCTGGGAGTCAGCGAGCGCATCGCGGCATAGGCCGCCGGTACCAGCTCGCCCCAGAAGTGATTGTCGAACGACAGGTCGAGGAGCGTGCCGTCGAGGTCCAACAGCACGGTATCTATTTGGGTCCAGGGTAGCATTTCAAGGGCAAAGCCTACTTTACATGGCGCCTCAAACCCAGGTCCGCTAAGCTACGCGCCGCACGGCCTCGGCCGGCGGTCAGGATCGATCAGCCTGCCTTATGTCGCGTTCGCGCGGATCACGAACCCGCACCCCCAGCCATGGCGGAAATCGAAGACAACGTCGATCGCGAGCTGTTCCGTAACGTCGAGAAGTTGCGCGCGCTGCGCATTGAGCATCGCGACCTCGACGAGGTCATCGCCCGGCTGATCCTCGACATCCATTCGGACGAGCTGCAGTTGAAGCGCTTGAAGAAGCGCAAGCTGCTGCTCAAGGACCAGATCATCCGGCTGGAAAGCCAGCTCATCCCGGACCTGAACGCCTGAGCGACCCGCGCGCCGGGCGAATCCGACGGCACCTGAACGCGCCACCCCGCGAATGCGGCTTGGCAACCGGCGCGACTTTGCTCAAGCTCGCGCGGGTGACAGACCGTTCCGCCCACCTGTAATGGCTACCCCACCCGATTCGCTCAAAGAAGCGTTTCTCACCCTCACTTCGCCGCAGGTGCTCGCCGAGATCATCGCAATCGTGGTCGCGGGCCTGATCGCCCTGGCGGGCGCGCAATTCGTCCGCAACTGGCACCGGCGCGACACCGGCACGCGCCCGAGTGGCTGGCAGGGTCGCTCGGTGGAAGGCATCGTCATCGTCACCCCCTTCCTGGTGGCGCTGGTCCTCCTGCTGATCGTCAGGGCTGTCCTGAGCTCGCTGGGATCGCATACGGCGGCGGTAGACACCGCGCTGCAACTGACGACGGCCCTGGTGTTGGTGCGCCTGGGCGTCTATCTGCTCGCCCTGATGATGGGGCCGACGTCCTGGATCCGAACCTGGGAAACGCGGATCACTTTCGTGCTCTGGCTGGCGATGGCCTTCTCGCTCGTCGGCTGGCTCGACCGGATCGAGAGCACCCTCAACCAGATCAACCTGATCCCCGGCAAGTCGCAATTCAGTCTCTGGGCGCTGCTGAAGGGACTGGTGGTGGTGACCGCATTCGTGGTCATCACGAGCTTGATCGCGCGAGCGATCGAACGACGGATGATGCGCTTGGAGCAGCTCGCCGTCTCGACTCGGATCGGTATCTCCAAGTTCACCTACATTCTGGTGGTAGGCCTGGGCGTCATGCTCGGCATCAACGCCGCCGGTGTGGACGTCACCACGCTGAACGTGTTGACCGGCGCGATCGGTATCGGTCTTGGCTTTGGCCTACAGGCGATTGCGAGCAATTTTGTGAGCGGCTTCGTGCTGCTGATGGACAAGTCCATCAAGCCGGGTGATGTCATCAGCTTCACAGGACACACTGGGACGAGCACCGAGAACTTCGGGTGGGTGCAGGAGCTGCGCGGCCGCCACGTTGTGGTTCGCGACCGCGACGGCGTCGAGACCCTGGTCCCGAATCAGAACCTGATCACCAACCCGGTCATCAACTGGAGTTACTCGGACCGGCGGGTGCGACTGCGCCTGCCCGTCATGGTCAGTTATGACGACGACCCTGAAATAGCGCTCAAACTCTTGTTCGCTGCCTGCGAGCACCATCCGCGTATCCTTCGCGACCCACCGCCGGTGACGCGCTTGATGGCTTTCGAGGACTATGGAATGCGCCTCGAGGTCCGCTTCTGGATCGCAGATCCGATGAACGGCGTGAACAACGTGCGCTCCGACGTCAACCGGGCGATCTGGCGGATCTTTCGCGAGAACGGGGTCAAGATTCCCGTTGCGCAGCGGGAGTTGCGGATGCTGGACCGCGCGCCACCCCGGCAGATCGGCGGGCAATCGCCGCCGTCGCCCACCGACTCGGACGACCAGGACTGAGATTCGAGTACCTGCATGCCCCTCGAGATTCAACCTGGCGTGACGCTCCCCGATAGCGATCTATCGCTGTCCTTCGTCCGCGCGAGCGGGCCGGGAGGCCAGAACGTCAACAAGGTCGCCTCAGCGGTCCAACTTCGATTCGATCTGCTCGGCAACACTTCGCTCGACGAGCGCGTGAAGCTGCGCTTGCGAAATCTCGCGGGGCGACGGCTCACCGATGAGGGCGCGATCCTGATCATCGCCCGAAATCATCGCACCCAGGAAAGCAACCGCCGCGAGGCCTTCGAACGGCTCGCCGAATTGGTTCGACAGGCCCTGGTGGTGCCGAAAGTCCGCAAAGCCACCAAGCCCACGCGCGCCTCGCGCGAGCGGCGGTTGGAACACAAAGCCCATAACCAGGGCACCAAACGGCTGCGCAAGAACGTCAGAAGCTGGGATTGAGCGTCGGAGCGCGCGAGATGGCAGAATCGGCCCACGCGAGTCGCTCGCTTTTACGCGGAGGGCAGGTCGATGACAATGTTGTTCATGGCAGCGATCATGGCGTTCCTGCACCATCTCGCTGCGTTTACAGTCGTGAGCACACTGGCTGTCGAGGTGGCGACGTTCAAGCCGCCGCTCACCGCCGTTCAGGCTAGACGCCTCCAAATCACCGACTCGATCTTCGGGATTTCCGCAGGCCTGCTGCTCGTCATCGGCCTGGGGCGTGTATTCAGTTTCGAGAAAGGGGCGGCTTACTACTTTCACAACCCGTTCTTCCTGACGAAATTCGGCTTGTTCATCGTCGCAGCGCTGATCTCGATCTATCCGACCCGGCTCTTTCTGTCGTGGAGCAAGGACATCAAGGCCGGAATCGCTCCGACGATCGACCCCGCACGAGTGCGCACGGCGCGGATGTGCATGATGTGGGAGTTGACCGCGATCCTGGGAATTCTGTTCTGCGCGCCGATGATGGCACGCGGTCTCTAGTTCCGCTTTTCCGCCTCCGCGCGCGCGGACTCAGGCCGCCGCAGACTCCTGCGGCCGCGGCGCTGGATGAATCAGCCAGGCTGCCAGCGCCGGTAGCAACAGGATCGCCCCAAGCATGTTCACCAGGAACATGAACGTCAGCATGATGCCGATATCGGCCTGGAATTTCAGTGGGGAAAAGACCCAGGTGGCGACCCCGATGGCGAGGGTGATTCCAGTGAAAATGACGCTCGCGCCGGTCACGCGGAGCGTTCGCTCGTAGGCATCGTGGACCGACAGGCCTTCGGCGAGGAACTCCTGCATGCGGCTGAACAGATAGATGCCGTAGTCGACCCCGATGCCCGCCCCGAGTGCGACCATCGGCAAAGTCGACACTTTCAACCCGATGCCGACCATGGCCATCACCGCATAAACGAGCACCGAGACGAGCGCCAGCGGCAGAACCACCAACACCGTGCCCAGCGTAGAGCGGAAGATCACGAGACACATGAGGATCACCGCCCCGAAGACACCCGCCAGGATCAGGAACTCCTTTGCCTTCACGGTCTCGTTGGTCGCAGCCATGGCACCGACGTTGCCCGTCGCCAGGTCGAACTGCGCTCCGCCGACGGGGTGAGCCGCCCGCCAGGCCTTCGCGGCGGCAATGACGCGCTCGATCGTCCCTGCCCGGTGATCCTGGAGGAAGAGCATGACCGGAACCAGGTTGCAGTCCTCGTTGAGTAGTCCGGTGCTGGTCTCGATGTATCGCGTTGATTGCGTCAGTTGCGTCTGCTCGCGCGGAATTGCGCGCCACTTCAGACTGCCCTCGTTCCACCCGGCGATCGCCACTTTGGCGATGTAGGGCAGCGTAATGACGTCCTGGACACCCGGTACGTTCTGCATGGACCACGCGAACCGGTCGACCGCCGTCATCAGATCGTGGCTGACACAGACGGGCTCTTTCGAGCGCACGATCACGGTCAGAACATCCACGCCAATCGAAAACTTCGCAGTGATGAGGTCGCTGTCGAGGTTGTAGCGGGATTGAGGACGCAGCTCGGGGACACCAGCCTGCGTGTCGCCAATCGGGGTTTGCCTTCCTTTCCAACCTCCGGCGACCCCGATCACCCCGGCCAGAACGATGATGAGCAGGGCCGGACCGCGAGCGGTGATCCCCGCGAGCCGGTGCCAAAGCCCCGCGAGAAACTCCTGGCGTCGCTCGACGCGCGCGCGGTAGCGGCTGCCGAAGGAGACGAACGACACGAGGACGGGAAGCAGGACGAGGTCGGTCAGGATGACGACCGAGACACCGAGGCTGGCGGTGATCGCCATCTCCCGAATCACCTGCACGGGAATCATCAGAATCGTGACGAACCCCACGAGGTCGGCGAGAAGAGCGATCAGCGCAGGCACCAGCAGCTGTCGAAACGTCCTGCGCGCGGCTTCCATGCTCCCGAGTCCGGCAAAGGCCGCGTCGCTGACGGCGCTGATCTTCTGCACGCCGTGGCTTACGCCGATGGCGAAGATGAGAAACGGCACCAGCAATCCGAGTGGATCCAGACCGTAACCGAGCAACACCAGAGCGCCGACTTGCCAGATCACTGCGATGACCGAGCACGCAATCGAAATGACGGCCACGCGCAAGGATTGGCAATACAGCCAGACGGCCAACAGGGTCAGGACGAGGGTGGCAATCGCGAAGAGGACGACAGACAGGGCGCCGTCGGCAATGTCACCCATCACCTTGGCAAAACCGATGATGTGAACGTCGACGGCGCGGCTGGCGGCGGCTCCGCCAGAGTCGCCCTGTGCGCCTTCGATGGCGTCGCGAACCTTGGTCTCGAGGTCGTGCGCGACCTGAATGGGGCTCACGGGTCGTCCGTTCGCGTCCTGATCCAACACCGTTGCGCTGACCAGTGCGCCGGAGAAATCATTCGCCACGAGGCGCCCGACGATGCCTGCTTTCAGGATGTTCTCGCGCACCTTCGCAAGACTCTCCGGCGTGGGCTGAAAGTCCGCTGGAATGACATTTCCCGCTTCGATGCCGTCCTCGACGACTTCGAGGTAGCGCACATTGGGCGTAAAGAGGGATTGGACGGTGCCGCGGTCAATGCCGTCCATCACGATGACTTCGTCGGTCGCCTTCTTCAGCGCATCGAAGAACTTCGGCTGAAACATGTTGCCATCGCGTGCGATGACAGCCACGAGCACACGATTCGCGCCGCGAAATTCCGCGACGTCGTCCGCGAGGTAGGTTCGCATGTACTCGTGTTGCCGCGGCAGCTGCTTGGCGAACGACGCATCAATCCGCAGCCCTCGCACGATCACGCCGATCATGACGGCAGTAACTATCGCGAACAGCGCGATAATCAGTGCGCGGTGGCCGAAGACGAGCCGTTCCAGCCGGGCGATAAGCTTGCCATCACGACCTGCAGCCCCGCTGCCAATCATTGCGCCGGCACCTCCACGACACCTGCCTCGCCGACGGTGATCAGCGTGTCATCGTTGATCGCGACCGCCGCCAACCCTTTGCGATCGCCTCGCTGCATCAAGGTGAATGTCTTACCCCTGTCGTGGCTGAGCAGCGTCACTCCCGACAGCCCGACCAGCCTGATGGCGCCATCGGCCGCTGACGCACCCCCGTCCAGCATCGCCTCGGTGCCGGTGTTGATCCGTTGCCACGTGAGTCCGCCGTCCTCGGATCTGAACAGGTTTCCCCGCAGACCAAACGCCAGAACGGCGCCCTGATCGAGGGGCAGTACGCCAAAGAACGATCCGGTGTACGGCGACGGCAACTCCGCCCAGGAGTCGCCGCGGTTGCTCGATCGATAAAGGTGGCCCGCCTCGGCGGCGATGTACAGCGGACCGTCGGGACCGTCGGCAATGGCGTTGAGATGGAATCCGCCACCGGCCCCGTCGTCCGTCGCATCTGCCTCCGGCGAAGCCTTCTTGGCTTTCTCGACGGCGGGCGCGGTTGCGGCGACCGCGTGCATCTTCCGCTCATCCCAACTCACGCCCCGATCGTTTGACACGAAGTAGGTGCCGTACGCCCCCACCGCGATAGCACGCTGAGCGGCGGTCCCCGTGTCGCCATGGGGAGGTGTGGGATCGCACCACACATCCAACAGAGGCTGTTGGGCCTCGGGGGCGTAGTGGACCTTCTTCCAAGTCTGCCCCGCATCCGAAGTGACGAGAATGACTTCGTCGTGACCGACGGCGACGCCATGGTCGGCATCGAAGAAGCACACTCCGGTAAGAAGGGATTGCGTCGGTGTTTGCGATTGCGACCAGGTGTGGCCGTGGTCGGAGCTGGCCAGGACGATGCCGCGATCGCCGACGACGACGAGCTTCGGGCCCGCCGAGGCGATGTCTAGAAGCAGCGCACGTGTAGCGAGGCGCTCGGGCTCGGAAGGCAAGTCGCCCGCCGCGTTATCCGCAGCCAGTGCGGGCGCGGCTGCGTCGGCGGGCCGGTCCGCGACCGCCCCCGCCACGGCCATGCCGGCGAGCAGCCAGGTCACAGCGGTGCGTAGCGCACCCATGGTTGGCCGGACCGCCGTTTATCTCACTCCCCGCATCTGCAGTGCCTGGGGCTGATAATCCGCGGGTGTGCGCTTGATCGTGAAATCGTACGACTTGGCCTCTTCATTCTGCAGCCCGAGAGCCAGGTACCGCCCGTTGGACAAATCCATCACGAGTTCGAGAGTCGTCCACAACGTCGGCACGTCGTAGTAGTTGATCACGTGCCCTTCCTGGACCCGATACAACTCGCCGCGGCGGTCGTAGCAGTCGACTGCGAGGATCTGCCAGGAGTCCTCATCCACGTACAAGGTCCGGCGGCTGTACAAATGACTGGTCCCGGGCTTTAGCGTGGAGTCCACCACCCACACCCGGTGCAGCTCGTAGCGTGCGAGATCCTGGTTGATATGGTTCTTCTTCAGGATGTCGGCGTACTTCACCGAGTCGCTGTGCAGCTTGTACGAGTTGTACGGGACGTAGATCTCCTTCTTCCCGATCAGCTTCCAGTCGTAGCGCTCGGGGCTGCCGTTGTACATGTCGAACTGATCGGAGGTGCGCAGGTTGTCCGCGTTCGTGCCGGGATTGTCGAAGGCGACGTTCGGTGCGCGGCGCACGCGGCGCTGGCCGGGGTTGTAGATCCAGGCCTTGCGATTCTCCTTGGACTGATCGAGCGTCTCGTGCACCAGCAGGATCTCGCCCGCGAGCCGGGCCGGCTGGGTCGTCTCCTGAATGAAGTAGGCGATGATGTTGTTGAGAGAGGCTTCCGTCATTCCCGGCACGGCGTACTGGAACAGAAACTCCTCCTTGAGCTGCACGAGCGTATAGCTGCCGCTAGCCGTCAGAGGGGCCTGCTCCATCACATGAGCCGCCGCGTCGGCGCGGTACCTCAGGATGTGGTTCCAGAAGACCTCGACCCCCTGCTTGGGGATCGGAAATGGAATGCCCTCCACGGCGCCGGTCACTCCATTGCCGCCGGGGGCGAGATTGGCGGTGGTGGCGATGCGCTTGGTGGCGTCGTAGATCCGCTGCGGCGCTGCGGCGCTGCGCCGCGTCGGATACACGATCATCTTGTAGTCTTTGTAGGTCTGAAACAGACGCTTGTGCCCCTCCGTGAGCTTGTCGGCGTACTGGTTCATGTTGGCCGCGGTGATGGTGAACAGCGGCTTGTCGTTCGCAAACGGATCGGGATGGTGCTGCCCGGTCTTGAAGTTGGGGAAGCCCGCCTCGGCGGGCGACTTGATGCCCCCGGTCCACGCCGGAATGGTCCCGTCGGCGTTACCGGCTTTCTCGGCGCCCAGCGGTGTCAGATCATTTCCCAGACGCGCCGCCTCCTGTGCGGAAACAGCGGCGTGGGAGACATCCGGAGGGAGTCCCACCGCGACAACCAGCCCCGCGACGGCAAGGCAGCGAACCGCGAATCCGAGCGTCCTTACGAACATAGCCGCCCCCGTCAGAACGAGTACTTGATGCTGGCCGCGACGAAGTCGCGGTCGTTCAGCAGATTGAAACGCCCTGCCCCGCCAAACTGGGTGTAGGACACGTCCACCTCCCACTTCGCCTGCAGGTTGGCTCCGACTCCGACGGTCAGCGCGTGCCGGCCCTCTACGAAGTTGCCGCCGGGACCGGGCGAGGTGCCATTGACGTCGTGTTGCCATGAGAAATGCGGCAGAACGTTCCAGGCTCCCAGCAAGCCCGGATACTCAAGCCGTCCGCCGAGGACATATCCCCAGGAGGTCGCCGTCGGAAAGCGGTCCTGCGGCTCCACCTCGCCGAACTGGAACGCGGCGAGCGCCGGATTACCGCTGACGAACGTGCCTGGCCCTTCATAACGCAGACCGCGACCGTTCGGGCCGCCGTTGAACTTGTCCTCCATCCCAGGGATGTAGTCCACGGCACTCTCGAGCACCAGCACGAGCTGCGAGGCTTTGAGGACGTTGGCAACGGTCTGCGTCGCAGTGAACTGGGCCTGCCACATGTCGTGCGTTTCCCAACCGCGGATGGCCTGACCGGGTGCGAAGGCACCAATCTGGTTACAGCGGGTCAACGTCGCGCCGGCCCCCGTCAGACAGGTCGCGGGAATGGCAGAGCCGGTGAGCTGAGCGAGTCCCGACTCGAACGGGGACAGCGCCGAATAGAGCAACTCCACGTCGTCGTACTGGAACGGTACGTTCTGGCGGTAGGTGACCTCGCCCTGGAGTGCCGTCCCCGTGTGTTGCAGCTGCGTATTGAACGACAGGCCGAGCATCCGGATGTCTTTCGGAAACTCATCGAAGTAGCCGGCCGTCTTGGCGTATTCATGTTCGCCCAGGGCGGTGGCCTGCTGGGTCACGTTACCACCGGCCAGCAGCGTGTTTGCTCCGATCGTTGCGTACTGCTGCGCGAGCGTCGCGCTGAGACTTCCTCCAACCTGGGCCGCACGCTGGGCCCCGACCGCAGCGCCCGTCGCCACCGCCGCCGCGAACGGCAGTCCGGCGGCCAGCGCCTGAGCGGAAGCACCGACGGCACTCACCGCGCCGAACGCATTGCCGACTCCTGCCTGCGTGCCGGCGATGGCGGAGATCACCGGCAGACGGCTGTGATAGTTGAGGAAGTACAGCCCGATCTCGGTGCCGTTGCCGAAGTTCGGCAGATAGAACTTGAGGTTGAAGCCGAACTGACCGGAGTTCGGCGCGTCCCGATCGGGTAGCCGGGACACGCTCTGGAAGTCCGGGATCAGCGCTCCGCCGAGGGACCGGAAATCGACACCCTGGTCGGAGAACTCGCCGAATCCCAGCACGACCTTGCGCCCTCCCGGCACGCCGAAATCGTTGGTGCTGAAGTACGAACCGTCCGGTTCGGGCCGAGTCTGGTGCCATTGGAACAAATACAGGAGCTGGCCGCTGACGTGCTCGTTGAAGCGCAGATTGAGCACGGCCATCTCATCGGGAAGCAGCGCTTCCTTGAGCTCCGAGCCGGGCACGCGTAGAGCGGAGACGTCGTAGTGATTGACGCTGTTGAGACCATTCTGGATGAACGTGCTCTCGCCCCAGCTCACCACCTGGCGTCCGAGTCGCAGCTCGCTCGACACGGACCCCATGTCGAACCGCCAGTATCCGAATGCATCCAGCAGCCGGGTGTAGCTGCCGACGAGATCCCGCGCCTCGTGGTCGAGGGGTGCGCGCTCCGGGTTGCTGTCGCTCATCGCCGCGAAGTCGTAGAGACCATCGCCGCGAACGAACAGCCCGGCACGGTCCTTGTAGTTCAGCGACAGCTCGGTGACGGCCTTGACGGCCTGGCTGAAGAGACCTTTGCCGTAGTTCAGATCGCCGTCGTCGTTATTGGGAGAGCGACCACAGCCGCCCTCGGCGGTGCCGATGAGTCGGCAATCCCGATCCGACACCCTCCACGCTTCGCCGAACCCGATCGTCGTGTCCCAGCTTCCGGTGATGTCGCCCGAGTCGCTCTTGAAGCCGATTGCGTGCGCGGAACCGCCCGAGACACCCGCGAGGATGGCGAACACCGTCGTCGCGACCGGTCCGCTGCGACGCCCAAAGAACCTGCTCGGCATGGTATCCCCCCTAGGACTGGCGAGCTGCGCGGCTTCTTCCTTCTTACGTCAACAGTCTACGTCCCCCCCTTGCAAGGCGGCAAGCAAAGCAGGCTCCCTCTCAGGTGTGCGTCACCTGCAGGATGCTGTGTCTGATCTGCTCGCTGAGCACGAATTGCGCATCCGCCTCCACACGCATCAGCACCTCGTCGAACTCGAGCAACCCGCTGCTCGAGACACGAATGACACCCCGCGTGCGCAACCTGTCCAGGAAGTTCTCGAACATCGTGCGATCGAAGAACTCGGGCGAGTTCAGGCCGTACAGCATCCCCATGCGCTGTGCGGTGAGCTGACAACGCTTCTCCAGGTCCGACTGGTTGATCCGTCCGCTACCGGCCCTCACCAGTTGCGCGATCGCGAGGTAGTAGCGCTCGATGGTCTGGATGGTCGCCTGCGCCAGAAGCGACAGCTGCATGGCCTTGGCCGAAGTGGGGGGCGGTCGAGCCCACCGGGTGCGGGTCGGGTCGGCCTCGATCAGACCGTGTTGCTCGAAACAGGCGAGCACGTCGTGTATGACGCCCTGCACCTCATCCTCGGGCCAGCGCAGGAACAACTCCGCCGCTATGTAAGGATAGATGCGCCAGGCCAATCGCTGCAGATCCTCGGTCGCCACTTCGGAGTTGCCGATGAACGCGCACGCGACCAGCGAGGGCATCGCAAAGAGATGCAGCACGTTGTTGCGATAGTAGGTGGCGAGGACCGCAGCCTCGTCGCTCATCTGAATGATGTCTCCGAGCGCGTGCGCCTGTCGTGTCACGACCTTCATCGATTGCCCGTAGACCACGATCTCGCTGGCGGAGAGCTGGGTGACGGTGACGCGATCTCCGTAGGGAAAGCCCCGGAGGATTTCACGATACAGATCGATCTGGCGCAGCAGATCGGCCTCGGGAAGCGCACGACGGGGTGTCGCGAGTAAGGTGACAGCCAACAGATTGATGGGCGTCACCGCGGCCGCGGAATTGATGTTGCGCATCACGTTTGCGGCCAGTTCGTCCACGAGCGCACCCACCCAGCGCGCGCGTCCATCCTCCTCGGTGGCCCGTCGTGCCCGCCATTGGGGCTCGTATCGATCCAGCACCTCGATCAGGGAGATCGGCTCGCCAAGGTTGACGTGCACCTTGCCGAACTTCTCGCGCACGCGGCGCAGCGTACGCAGCAGCCCGAAAACGCTTTCCTTTTCCTTCGGCTTTCCGGAAAGCTCACCGACGTACGTGGCTCCCTCGACGATGCGCTCGTAGCCGAAGTACACGGGCAGAAACACGACGGGTCGCGCGGGATCTCGCAGAAAGCTGCGCACCGTCATGGCAATCATCCCGGTCTTGGGCTGCAGCAGCCGGCCGGTGCGGCTGCGACCTCCTTCGATGAAGTATTCGATCGAATGGCCGCGACTCATGATCGCCGCCAGATACTTCATGAAGACCACGGTGTAGAGCGCATTGCCGCGGAAGGTCCTGCGAATGAAGAACGCGCCCCCCTGACGCAGGAAGCGGCCGACGACCGGGATGTTGAGATTGATCCCCGCGGCGATGTGCGGGATGGCGTAGCCGTTCACGTAGATGGCATACGAGAGCAACAGGTAGTCCATGTGGCTGCGGTGACAGGGCACGTAGACGATCTCGTTGCCTTCGGCCACCTTTGCCAGCGTCTCGACGTGCCCGAAATCGACGCCGTCATACAGCCTGTTCCAGAAGCGCGTCAGCGCCTTCTCCATGAAGCGCACGAACGCGGGCGAGTAGTTCGCTGCGATCTCCTCCGCGTAGCGCCTGGCCTGCAGAATGGCCTGCCGGCGTGTGAGCTTCTTCTCGCGCACGTCCTGGGCGACCGCAGCTCTGACGGCGCGGGTTCTCAAGACTCGGGCCACGATGGTGCGCCGGTGGGAAAGATCGGGGCCGATACGGGCGGCCCGCGCCTTCGCGTATGCAAGTCGCAAGGTGCGCGAGACGCGCCGGCCGCGCGACTCCGGACCCGCGTTGGCGCCCAGCATGGCTCGCAACGACACCGGTTCATCGAACTCGATGACGGTATCGCGCCCGTTGAACAGGACCTGAAAGAACTTGCGAACGCGGCTGGTGAGCGCCCAGTCTTCGACCAGGAGCAACCGCAACACCGAGGACTCCTTCTGCGGCGCGCGCCCCCAGTAGACGGCAACCGGCACCAGGTCGAAGTCCAGATCCGGCTGCGCACGTAACAGATCGATCATCTGTTTGAGCTGTGGCGGCGGGCGCCGGTCGAGACGCTCGTCCCAGAAGCCTCGTGGCCGGCTCAGATAGACGAAGGACCGCAAATCCTTCGAGGAAGCAGTGAGTCGCTTTCCGGGACGGGGGAGCTTCAACTGCACGCAGGCGTTCTGCAGCACCGCCAGATCCGGCAGGCTGCGCGTCTCGAGCACGTAGCACACCGGATTGTTACGTTGCTGCAGACGGCTCGGCGCGTCGTCCGGTCGGAGTCTGAAGCGCACCCACAGCGCAAGAAGCCGGCGTAAGAGCCAATTCATCCCGAAATTATGCGGGTGGGACCTGAGCTACTCAAACGCCGTCGCCGGGAGGTCGAGTGCAATGAGGAAATACTCGAAGAGATACTGGATCACGCGGATCTGGTTGTGCAGCCGGTGATCGCTCTCGAGCAGGTGCAGGGCCGATCGAGCGGTTTGCGCAAACCGCACGCTGTGCTCGAAAGGGACGACCTCGTCACGCCAACCGTGAACGACGGCCGACGGGCAATCCAGAGCGCCACCCTGGCGCAGCTCGGGCAAACCGTCCATGTACAGCGCCGGCGCCATGAGAAAGACACCCCGTGCGTGCAGGAGCGAGGCCGAGGCGACGGACACGTAGCCGCCCATGCTCGAGCCGACCAGCACCAGATCGCCCGCGAGTTCCTTACAGGACTCGACCAGCTTCGCTACCCGGGCGCGCGGCTCCTGGATGCCTCGATAGTCGACGGACTCGACTTCATAGCCTTCGCTGCGCGCGACCTCGGCGAGGGCCGCGATCTTCTTTCCCCACGGACCGCTTTCCTGGCCGTGCGAGAACACGACATACCGCGTTGTTACGGTCGATTCACTCACAGGACGTCCTCAACCACCCGCCTCTTCCCTCACCGGGAACGAATAATGCAATCAACGGAACCCGGATACCAACTGACTTTAGCGAATTTTTGTCCTGTGAGCAGTCGCTTGCCCGTAAGTCGCCAGCGGCGCGCGGCTATCGTCGGCAACGGCTGCAGCCAAACGGCTTGAGTGTGTGCGCGCGCTCGCATAGATTTCGACTTCTCCCCGCAGGTCTCCCACCAGGAGCATCGCCATCGCCGCGGACCCCGTCGCCACCCGTCAGCAGATGGACTGGCTCACATTGACTCACGCCAATGAGGTAGGGCCCACGCTGCGTGCGTGGCAAAAATGGTCGGGCTCACGCTTGGGGCGCTGGCTTTTTGCGCGCTCCGTGTGCCGCCGTGCACCGTATTTCGGCACGATCAAACCTCGCTTCGTCGAGCTGCATCCCGGCACGTGCAAGGTGTCGATGACTAACCGAAAGGCCGTTCGGAATCACTTGGGAACGGTGCACGCGCTTGCGATCGGCAACCTCTGCGAGCTCGCGGCCGGCCTGGTGACGGAGGTCTCGGTTCCCCCGACGCTGCGATGGATCCCGCGAGGTATGACGATCGAATACCTGCGCAGAGCGCAAACTACTGTGACCGCAACCGCGCGACTGGACAAGAGCGAGTGGACGGATACGCAGAGCGTTGGAGTGCCGGTCAGTGTGGTGGATGCGAACGGCACCGAAGTCGTGCGGGCCGTGATCAGCATGCACGTGTCGCTGAAGAAGCCCTGAGCCGCTAACCCTTCAAGATCGACGTCTCGATTTCCCACCCCACGCGCTCGCGACTGGTTGCAAGTCGATTGACCGACACCGGTCGCACACGGCTGGCACCGGCCTGGTGCGTCACCAGCCAGGCATCGAATTCGCCGGGTTTGCTGGTCGCGAATCCGAACAGCAGGTTGAACTTGCCTTCGGCCAGCGTCTGCTCACGATTGACGCGCTCGTCGGCAATGACGAAGTGACTCTCCTCGGGTGAGCCGCCCGAAAAGGCGCCACTGTCGGCCAGTGATTGCAGGAACGCGTCGGCTTGCAATTGAGCCTTGTCCCACGTCGCGCGAGTGTTGGGTTCGAGGAGTGCCCAGCGCGTGCCTTGTTCGATACTGGCGGCGATGAACAGAGCGAGCCGGCGGGCGCAGAGGAATCTCCAATCGGAGTGGCCGGTGCCCCCCATCGCCAGCGTGCGCGGACTGATGCCGGCGCGGTAAGTGCTCCGAACGGATGCCAGCACGTTGATCCCGGCCTGAGCCAGACGGGTCCGATCGGAGTCCGAAACGGGCACAGCGGGCCGCAACCCGGGTCGAAGCACCGCGTCATCGCTCTCTGCGGCAGCCCAGACCGGCCAGGCTTCGTCGGAACGCGCGATCATCCCGGCGGCGGCACCGCAGGAAGCGAAGTTTTCCACCCGGCCACGCAGCCGGTCGAACGCCTGGACGCGGGGGTAGTACATCAACGCGCTCTCGCTGCGGAAGGGAAAGCTGCGCAGTCCTTCCAAAGCCGTGCGGGGCGAAATCCAACTCATCGGCGGATCGACGATCAGCATCGCCTGACGATCGCGGCAGAACCGGGCAGCTACGAGCAGGGTGCTGCAACCGACATCGCTCTCCCTCGCCAGCGGCGGGATGCAGAGGAAGTTGAAGGCGGGAAGCGTCTGCAGCGCAAACAATCCCGTGCCGTGCGCCGCCGAGCCGATCACGTCGTAGTCGGTCAGCGGTGCCCCATCGTCTCCGTCGGGCTTTGACAGCGCATAGCCGCTCCCGGCGCCGCCAGGGACTACGGGAGATCGGTCCGGACGCTGCTGCGGAAGCTCCCCGAACACGCGCACCAGACGGGACTCGGCGAGTGCATCACCGACCGGACGATCACCGTGGCGGGCAATCGAGACGCGCCGGAAGAATTCCTGCTCCTCGATCAGCTCGGAGCCGGCCGAGCGCACCCGCTGGACCACCAGATTGAAGCGATCCGGCTCGCTCTCGCCGATCCCGTCGTAGTCGACGGAAGCGCGTAGGAATTCGCGTGAGCCGGGATTGATCCCGATCAGCTGCAGGGTCGCGCCTCCGGCGGGAAGCGCGATCGTCGGGGGACGGGCTCTGTTGGTGACACGCACCACATAGGCACTGCGGCCACCGTTCTCGAAGAACTGCTCCATCGCGTACGACAGCGTGGAAGGCTGCCACAGGCCGCCGAAATGTTGCTGGAACTCGGAGAATCGGGTGATCAGAACCGGCTGATTGACCGGCCCCTTCAGAGTACGGCCCACGAAGGCTGCGATCGCCGTTGGCGCGCGGACGATGGCACGCGGCGCGGGGCTTTGTTCGGCGAGATCGACGCTGGATGGTCGGCCTTCAGCCACCATTCGGCCTTTTTCTTCGGCCGTGGGCGGCCGGATTTAAGCTTGTTTATCGAGTCGCGGGGACTCTAACACAGCGTCGTTACTTGGCGACAGCGCAGTTGGCGGTGAATTCGTCTCGGTCAGGCGTTTGGATTCTTCTTCGCGCGCGCGATCGAGATCGTCGCGCTTGCGTGCGATCTCGGCGAGCATGAGTTGCAGCCACTCCGACAGCGCGGCCATGAGGTCTCGTCCCTTCTTCGTCTCGTTATGTTGCGCGGATGCGATGTCGCATGCCGTGCGGTGCAGTATCGCATCCCGCGCGGCGCGATGAGGAGGCGTCAGCTACCCGTCTTGCTCGCCTGCGCTGACGTATTCACGTGGGTGGTGGACCGCGGCGAGGCCCCGCTGGAGCTAGCGGGCGCTACCGCACCCCCACCGCTCGACCCACTGCCACCGGCAGACGCCGGCGCGTTAGGATCGATCTCGGACAGCATCTGGCGGAAAGTGCCTTCATCCATCGGCAGATCGCTCTTGCCATCCCAGGTGGAACCCTCAGGGACCTGGTTCAGAACCAGGGGAGCATTCGCCAGAACCTGCTCGATGCTCGAGTCCGCAGTGGAAACCGGCACTGGCACTCCGCGAGGCGCGTGCGACACAGCGGTGACCACGTCCCAGTTGATCTGCTCGTTCTGGGCCTTCAGCTGCTTCTGCACGGTTGCGGCGACGGACCGGGTGATCAGCTTCTTCGGCGCCTTCTTCCAGTCGCGGGTGTCGTCCTCGAGCACCTCGAACGGCTGCATGTACAGCTGACCTTCCTGCCAGCCGAATACGAAGGGCTGGTTGACGACCCGCACCTTGGTGCCGATCGGCACCATGTCGAAGAGCTGCGCGATGTCTTCGGGGAACAGTCGGATGCAGCCGTGGCTCGAGCGTAGGCCGACGCCAGCGGGCTTATTCGTTCCGTGGATCAGGTAGCTGGGCCATTGC
Organism: Steroidobacteraceae bacterium; assembly: GCA_036499585.1. Lineage (GTDB taxonomy): Bacteria > Pseudomonadota > Gammaproteobacteria > Steroidobacterales > Steroidobacteraceae > 13-2-20CM-66-19. The sequence goes on along the minus strand of DASYDM010000004.1, from coordinate 662,434 downwards.
AGGTAGAAGGCGTGGCGGCCGAGGGGATTGTCCGGGCCGGGGCCGATCACGCGATCCAGCTCCTCGCCGTTCTCGCGGTGCTCCTTGAGAACGGAGACCGGTACGGTCCACTTTGGATCCTTCTGGCGGCGAACGATCTTGGTGACGCCCTCGGGCGTCGACCAACCCACCTTGCCAATCCCGATCGGGTGGGTAATCACCACCTGAGGTTCGCCCGCCTTGTGCGGCGGGAAGTAAAACAGCCGCATTGCGGGGATGTTGATGACGACGCCCTCACGCGGGGCATTCGGCAGCACGAATTGAGTGGGCAGAACGACGACGGTGCCGTCACCTGGGATCCATGGGTCGACCTTTGGATTCGCCCGCGTGATTTCCTCGTAGCCGATGTTGAACCGACGCGCGATGTCAGTGAGCGTGTCTTCCTTGGTCGAATGAGTCGTCTGGATCGTCCCGACGATGTCCTGGCCAGGGGCGATCTCGAAGCGCTCGGTCTGCACCGGAGGCGGAGTGGCCGGGACCACCGGTGCCGGCGGAGGGGGCGGCGGCGGCAGCTCGTGATGAACCGGGTTGAACAGCGAACAGGCCCCCATCGAGAGGCCCAGGAGGGCGAGGACGGCATTTCGGAGCATCGAAGGCCGGATCATCGAGCGCTGGAGCTTCATACGTCGAAGAATATATGACATGCCTGTACGGAGGCTGAATCTATAACAGCACGGGCTGGTTCGGCAGCTCGTTTCCGCCGCCACGCTTGGCGGGAAACTGCTCTGCCAGCAAGTGCCCCACGGCCTGAACGGCCCCCACGGCGCCGGCCTCGAACCGGCCCTCCCGGAACTGGCGCTCGATCTCCCGGCACACGGTCTCCCACTGCTCTGGCGCGATCCGCGCCGCGATCCCGCGATCCGCCACAATCTCCACGACCCGGTCGGCTACCAGGACATAAATAAGCACGCCGTTGTTCTGCGCCGTGTCCCACACACCCAACTGGGCGAATACCTGCTTCGCACGGTCCCTCGAGCCCATGCGGTGCCACAGCTCGGGAATATCCAGGGCCGTCTCCACGGCGAAACGGATTTCGCCGCTGTGGCGCGCCTCGACGTCCCGAACCGCGGCCTCAATCGCTGCGAGAACCTGTAACGAGAATTGACGACGCGTGTTCCACCGCGTAGCGCACAGGTGACGTAAGAAGCGACTCAACATGGCTCCTCTCACCAACGCCCGGAGGCACCACCGCCCCCCGATGTGCCGCCGCCGCCACTGAACCCGCCACCTCCGCCGCCGAACCCACCCCCACCAGATCCTCCACCGAATGGCCCAGCGCCGAAACCGCCGCCTCCGACACTCCCCCAGCCGCCACCCCACCCGCCGGTCCGGGGATAGCTCGCCCACCTCAGACCCGCACCGCGGGCGAGCGCGAGGAAAAATGCGACCACGCCGACGACCACGGCCAACGCGATGGCCTGGCCAGCCAACCAGGTCACGACGCCAAGGCCAGCGCCAGTGAGCAGCGCTCCCGTGCCACGCCCGAACAGGGCGCCAAGCAGCGACGAACCGATGAGGCCCCCGATGAAAAGAAACGGGATCAACGTCAGAAGACCTGCCGGCGAGCTCGCAGGCTGCCAACGCGGATCGGGGGGCGGTAGCGGCTCGCCGTCCACGACTTTGATCATCCGATCCAGGCCCGAATCGATACCGCCGTAAAACTCGCCCTGGCGCAACGGCGGCAGGATGGCTTCGTCAACGATCCGATGGGAGACGGCATCGGTCAGTGTGCCCTCGAGCCCATAGCCAACCTCGATCTTCAGTGCCCGATCATCACGCGCGATGACCAGCAGCGCCCCGTCGTCAATCTTGCTACGCCCAAGCTTCCATTGCTCGAAGACGCGCACCGCATATTCCTCGATCGACTCGGGGCCGGTGGTGGGCACGATCAGGACGGCGATCTGCGCCCCCTTGCGGGCTTCGAACGCCTCGAGCTTCCCCTCGAGGGTCGTCTGCTGTTCGGCGGTCAGCGTGCCGGTGGCGTCGGTGACCCGCGCCTCGAGCTTCGGAATGGGTTGCAGGCCCTCGGCCGCCGCCCCGGAAAGAGACCCGAGGCCGAGGACCAGCGAGGCAACTGTCAAGGCAAAGCTATAGCCCCACGGGGCACCCGGCCTCACTTCGGAGCCGCTGTCCCCGCAGGTGCGCCGGATGCCGGCGCCGCGGGCGTGGCACCCGCGCCCGGCGAGGGTCCGAAATCGACCGTCGGCGCGGTCGAGATCTCCTGTTCGTTGCCCACACCGAAGTTGGGCTTGGGCTGGAAGTCGAACATTTTGGCCGTGAGGTTGGTCGGGAAGGTGCGCAGATGGGTGTTGTAGGCCTGCACGGCGTCGATATACCGCTTGCGGGCTACGGCGATGCGATTCTCCGTTCCCTCGATCTGTGACTGCAGATCACGGAAGTTCTCATCCGACTTCAGCTGCGGGTAAGCCTCCGCGACGACGAGAAGACTCTTGAGCGACTGAGCCAGCTCGCCTTGTACCGCCTGATATTTCGCGAACGCCTGCGGATTGTTGAGAACCTCCGGAGTGACCTGGATGGAGCCGGCCTTCGCCCGTGCCTCGGCGACCCCGATGAGGACCTGCTGCTCCTGCGCGGCGTAGCCTTTGACAGTGGCGACCAGGTTCTTGAAGAGGTCCGCGCGGCGCTGATACTGATTCACCACTTCGGACCAGCGTGCCTTGACCGCCTCGTCCTGGCTCTGAATCTCGTTGTAGCCACAGCCGCTGAGGGTCACCAGAAGAACCGCAAGCAGTAGCGACGATCCCAAGACGCGCATCTTTTCTCTCCTCTGCGTCACAGTTCCAGCGCATGCCGGCGGAAAACCCCACCGGGTCGTCCGCGCTGCGATTGTCACATGGAGTCCCGAGGACGGGTATGGATCACACTCTGCCGGCCAGCGTCTCAAGACCCCCCTGGGGAAGCCGATAAAAGGCTTACCGTGACCGGCACTTACAACTATTGGCTTGTTCTTCTCTCGGTCGCCGTCGCGGTGTTCGTCTCGCACACGGCACTCCGGCTGTCCTCGCGGATTTCCCGGGTAGCGGGTCCCTCGACCCGGCTTTGGGTCGCCGGGGGCGCAGTGGCCATGGGCAGCGGCATCTGGTCGATGCATTTCATCGGCATGCTCGCACTGACGCTGCCGATCCCGCTGTCCTACAACATCACGATCACCCTGGGCTCGCTTGCGATCGCGATCCTGGTCTCGGGTTTCTCGCTCTGGATTGCCAGCCGACCGACGATGGGGCCGGGTCGACTCACATTCAGCGCCACGGTGATGGGCCTCGGCATCGCGGCGATGCACTACACCGGGATGTCGGCAATTCAGATCGTACCGATGATCCGTTATGAGCCGAGCTTGTTCGTCGCCTCTATCGGCATCGCCATCGCGGCATCGTTCGCGGCGCTGTGGCTCTTTATCCGCCTGCGACAGGGCCGGTCGTGGCAGATCTCACTCGCGCGGCTTGGCGCGGCGTTCGTCATGGGCCTCGCGATCAGCGGCATGCACTACACCGGCATGGCGGCCTCGCGCTTCAGCGCCAATTCGTACTGCACGGGTGGCGCGGCAGGTCTAAACAACCTTTGGCTCGCGACGACCGTAGGCGTGCTTGCGCTGGCCTTGCTGTCGATCACGACAATCCTGTTGGTATACGACGCGCACCTCGAATCGAAGACCCGCCGCCACAACGAGCAGCTCGAGCGTGCCAACGCGCAGCTGCAACACGTCGCAACGCACGATGCCCTGACAGGCCTGCCGAACCGGGTGCTGCTGGCCGACCGCCTGGAACAGGCCATCGCGCAGTCCGAACGGCGCGAGCGACGCTTTGCCGTGATGGTCATGGATCTGGATCGGTTCAAGTCCATCAACGACTCGTTGGGACACCTGGCGGGGGATGACCTGCTGAAGGAAGCGGGTCGCAGGCTTTTGAATCGGCTGCGTCGGTCGGATACGTTGGCGCGGCTCGCGGGCGATGAGTTCGTCATCGTCCTGTCCGAAATCGCGGGCGTGCGGGACGCAGAGTCGGTCGCGAGCGGATTCCTGCACGATATCGGCAAACCCGTGTCCCTCTCGGGACTCGAGGTTCATGTCTCGGCCAGCATCGGCATCAGCGTTTACCCGGATGACGGCACCGACGCCGATACGCTCTTACAGCACGCCGACGCGGCGATGTATCACGCGAAGAAAAACGGCCGCAACGGATTCCAATTCTTCACCTCGACGATGAATACGTTTGCCCGCGAACGATTGGAGCTCGAAAACGGGCTACGCCGGGCGATCACACGGAACGAGTTCGAGCTGCACTATCAGCCCAAGGTCGACGTCGAATCCGGACGCATCGACAGCGCGGAAGCGCTGATCAGATGGCGGCATCCACAGAAGGGTCTGGTGGCACCGAGCGGTTTCATTCCGGTAGCGGAAGAAACGGGATTGATCGTTGCCATCGGCGAGTGGGTCCTGCGCGAGGCCTGCCGTCAGGCCCGGGCCTGGCAAGTCAGCGGCGTGGGCAACATTCGAGTCGCGGTGAACTTGTCAGCGCAGCAGTTCCGCCAGAAGAATCTCGTCGAGGTGGTCGCCAACGCGGTCCAGGAAGCCGACCTCGAATCCCGGTTCCTCGAGTTGGAGCTCACCGAGAGCGCGGTTATGCACGACGCGGAGAGCTCGATCGAAATCCTGAAACGCCTGTCGGCGCTGGGCGTGCGCATTTCGGTCGACGACTTCGGAACAGGCTACTCGAGCTTGAGTTATCTGCGCCGCCTGCCGCTGGACAAACTGAAGATCGATCGCTCGTTCATTCAGGAAGTGACCACCAGCCACGACGACGCGCAGATCGTGCGCGCCATCGTCTCCCTGGCCCACAGCCTGCACCTGAAGGTCATCGCCGAGGGCGTGGAGACGGACGACCAGTTGGCGTTCCTGCGCAATCTCGGCTGCGATCAGTACCAGGGATTCCTGCGCAGCAGGCCGGTAACTGCCGACGCCTTCGCTCGCCTGATTCGCGAAGTCCCGGCCCCTGACCGCGACGCGTTGCCGGGCGTCAGCCTGAACGACACGATGATCGCCCGCGCCCTGCGCCTGCCGAAATAACGCACGCGCTGCGCCCGTCGGCGCGGGTCCAAAAAACTCATCACGAAAAGGACAAACGCGCCGGGAGCGCGTTTGGACGACCGAAGGTCGGCCCCGAAGGGGGTGCCGTCCATGGGCGAGGCGCATGCGCCGAGCGGGCGGACAGGATGTCCGCACCGGGCTTGCGCGCAGCAGGGATAGCGCAGCGCAATGGACAGGCACAATAAAAAAACCCCAGGATTTGTAGTCCTGGGGTTTCAAAAGGCGGACTCTCGATGAAGGGAGAGAAGTCCGCTAGGGGATAATCGGCTCAGTGCAACCGGGCCCAGTGGAGAATCTTGATCTCCTCGGAGTCCAGATCGAAACTTTGTGCGAGTAACGCTCGCAGCTCTCGTGTGCCACTGACGCCCTCGAGGGGCTGCCTCAGTTCCACTACGCCACTCCATTCACTGGAATTCGCAGCGCTCCGGGCTTGGGCGCTGCCAGTCACGAAGTGCGTGTAGTACTTGGTGGCCACGGTTGTCAGAGTAAAGATGGCCCTTTTTGGCGTCCGTGAAACGCTCCACAACCTCACGCTTTTTGTCCAACCGGATTGAGACATAATCTCGGCCAGTCAGAAGCCGTAGCCTCGGAAATACGCATGAGTCGATATCGGGCGCCACAGGCGCCAGGCTCCAAATACATCACGGCCGACGGGGCACGCCGGCTAAAGGCCGAGTTGGACGAGCTGTGGCGCGTGGAGCGTCCGCGAGTCACACAGGCTGTGTCAGAAGCCGCGGCGCAGGGTGACCGGTCGGAAAACGCCGAATACACGTACGGCAAACGACGTCTGCGCGAGATTGACCGACGCGTGAGATTTCTGCGAAAGCGACTCGATGGAATGGTGATCGTGGACCAACCCCCTACAGACCCTAAGCGGGTGTTTTTCGGCGCCTGGGTGGTGCTGGAGGCAGACGACGGCGCCGAGTCACGCTACCGCGTAGTGGGGCCGGATGAATTCGATCGGGAGCCGGGATACATCAGCATGGACTCGCCTTTAGGGCGAGCCCTGCTGGGGAAGAAGCTCGACGATGAGTTCACGGTAGAGCTGCCCGGAGGAGCCAGAACGTTCGTCATCGTCGAGGTACAGTACCGCTGAACAGGCCGCAAAAGTCGCGCCCAACGCTACCTTGCCGCCAAAAACCACGCTTTTTGGCGGCCGCTGAAACTGTGCACTGAGCCCAACTCCGCGCACAAACGCGCAGGGAGCGCGTTTGGACAACCGAAGGGTTGTGGCCCCGAAGGGGTGCCGTCCAGGGACGGACAGGCACAGCGCGCCGCAGGCGCCTTTGCGCCAATCACCAAAGAACCCTGACGTTCTTGAATTGCCACGGGTCGCTCTTGTCGATGTCCTCGGGAAACAGCCGCTCCCGCTCGTGCAACGGCGTCCAATCCGTATAGGCCCCGACAACGGGCCCCAGATAGGGCGTGCAGATCTCGAGATTACGGCGGAAATCCATCTCGTCGGGCTCGACGATGCCGCAGTTGGGGTTCTCGATCGCCCAGACGATTCCCGACAGCACCGCGACGGTGACTTGCAGGCTGGTCGCATTGTTATACGGAGCCAGCTTGCGGGCTTCGCCAATGGAGAGCTGGGACCCGTACCAGTAGGCATTCTTCTTGTGCCCGGCCAGCAGGACACCGAGTTCATCGATGCCGTCAATGATGTCTTCGCCCAGGATCCGCTGGCGCTTCTGCTGGTCATAGTTCTGACCGGCCAACTCGTGGACCGACATGACTGCGGAATCGCACGGGTGATAGGCGTAGTGCGCCGTCGGGCGGTACACCACCTGTGACCCTTCCTTGACCGTGTAGTAGTCCGAGAGCGCGATCGCCTCGCTGTGAGTGATGCAGAATCCGTGGAAGTGCCCTGCACGTGGCGTCCAAGTCCGAACCCGAGTAGCCGCACCGGGCTGCATGAGATAGATCGCGGACATGCAGCCGAAGTCGTGCCGCTTTCCGTCCCGCGGGAAGTTGCGCTCGTGGGTTCCCCACCCCATCTCGCTGGGCTGACAGCCCTCGCTCACAAAACCATCGACCGACCACGTATTGACGAACTCGCCGACTTCCTTCGGCTTATTCGTACGTTGCGAGTCGCGTTCGGCGATATGAATGACCTTCACCCCCAAGCGTCGAGCCAGGTCACCCCAATCTGCGCGGGTCGTCGGATTTCCGGAGTCGAGGCCGGTGTCGGACGCGACGTTCAGGAGCGCCTGCTTCACAAAGTGCGAAACAAGGCCGGGGTTCGCGCCATGTGTGAGCACGGCCGTTGGTGCGCGCGCATTGCCTGCCCGCAGGGACAGCGCCTCCTCGCGCATGGCGTAGTTCGTCCGTTTCCCGGGCGGCACGGTGGGATCGGTGTAGCCGCCGGGCCACGGCTCGATGCACGTGTCCAGGTACATCGCACCCTTTTCCCAACACAGCTTGACCAGCGCGAGGCTCGACACCTCGACCGAGACGTTCACCAGGAAGTCCCCCCGCCCAAGCAGCGGGTTGAGGACGCGGCGATAGTTTTCGCGCGTCAGAGGCTCCTTGATGATCTTCACGCCTAGTTCCCGCGCCTCATCGAATCCCCGCTCGTGCGCGGTCACTATCGTGACGCGATCTGGGGTGATGCCGATGTGTCTCAATAGGAGGGGCAAGACGCCCTGCCCGATGCTGCCAAAGCCGACAAAAAGGATGCGCCCAGGAAAATCGACGTGAACTTTGTATTCGCTCATGATGCTCCGAGTGTCAAAACAACCGCTCGCGGCCAAAGCCGCGGGCCGCTCAACTACGCCAATGCGGGGGATAAGTCCGCTCGTACCCCGGCAACGCGGCAACGCGCGCCAGCCATCTCCCCAGTGCAGGGTAATTCACCTCCACCGGTAGAAACCTGGAAGCGAGATCCCGGGCTTCAGGCTTCTCGAGAGCCCGTCTCAGAAGCTGGATGCCCGGGAAAATCACCATGTCGACCGCCGAGAAGCTCTCGCCGACGACCCAATCCGATTTCGATAGCCGCGCTTCCATCACGCGAGCTTCGCTCGCAGCGGCATGCATGGCCTTGGTGACTTCGTCACTGCGTAGATCGCGTTTACTGAAGACCGCATTGGCGATGGTCGTGACCTGCGGCTCGATGTAGGCCTGATACTCGCAGATCACCCGCATGATGGTGCCGGCTTCTTCGGGCGAGCGGCCGAAGATCGGCGGATCCGGATACTTCAGATCCAGGTAATAGAGGATCGCGAGCGACTCGAAGCACACGTAGTCGCCGTCCTTGAGCACGGGCACCTTGCCGCGCCAGTTCAAGGCCAGCATCTGCGGGGACTTGTGCTCCTGCTTGGAAAACTGCAGCAAATGACTGTTGTATGACAGCCGCTTGTGCTCCAGAGCCAGGAGCACTCGCCAGGCATACGGGCTGCCACTGCCCCAGTAAACGTCGATCGCCATTACGGTCTCGCAAAAAAAAGCGTGCATCGTGATTGTAGCGACAAGCGGTTCGCGCCGAAAATGCAAGTAACGCGATTCGACTGCGTCCGTGACCGGCAAGCCCATTCCCCGCAAGAGCAAAGAGCCATGCTGCGCGACCTCGTGGAACCCCTGGAACTGTCCTCCCTGATCCAACGTGGGAGCCTGGCCGTCGTGGACTGCCGATTCGATCTGACGCGGCCGCAATGGGGTGCGGAAGCCTACGCCGCGGGACACATTCCGACTGCGGTCTACGCAAACCTCGACCTCGACCTCTCGAGCCCCGTCTCTGCGCAGTCCGGGCGACACCCCCTGCCTTCACCCGAGGCACTGGCTGCCACGCTCGGACGTCTGGGAATCGACCTGAATACACCGGTCGTTGCGTACGACCAGGGCAACGGCGCCCTCGCCGCCCGACTTTGGTGGCTTGCGAGGTGGGTCGGTCACCGTCAGGTCGCTGTGCTCGACGGCGGCTTCGCCGCGTGGCAACAGGAAGGGCTGCCCGTGAGCGCTGAGCCAACGGTCCCCGCCACGAAGCATTTCGACGCTCGACCCGACTCCACGAAGGTCGTCAGCACGCAAGCGCTGAGCAAGATGCTGGCCGCGGGCGACTTCCAGGCAGGCCGTCTGAGGCTGGTAGACGCCCGCGCGGCAGACCGGTTTGCAGGTGAAAACGAGACGCTGGATCCGGTGTCGGGACACGTGCCCGGCGCGCGCAACCACCCGTTCGCAGGCAACGTTGACGATCGAGGACGCTTCCTCGCGGCGGCGCAGCTGCGCAACCGCTGGCGTGAAACTCTCGGCACAATTCCACCCTCCAATCTGATCTCGATGTGCGGATCGGGCGTGACGGCTTGCCACAACCTTCTGGCCCTGGAACTGGCCGGACTGCCGGGAGCGCGGCTCTACGCCGGCTCCTGGAGCGAGTGGATTCGCGATCCGGCACGAGCGGTCGCGACGGGGCCCGGCTGAGCCCTTCAGGACACGACTGCGGCGGATGCATGCATCGGTAAGCTCTTTTTTGCTATCGTGTTTTTTTTGAGAGCCTTCCCGCTTGGCTGCAGACCCGAAAAGCGCCGTAAACGGCGGCCGTAAGTTCAACCCCGCCCAACCCTGGACCGTCGAGGATTCACTCGACCTGTATCACGTCAATGGGTGGGGTAAGGGATATTTCTCGATCAGCAGTGCCGGCCATTTGGTCGTGCGACCCGACGGTCAGCCCCAGGAGGGCCGCGACATCGACCTGTTCGAGGTGGTCGAGGGTCTCAAAGCGCGTGATCTCACGACGCCGGTCGTAGTTCGGTTCTCGGACATCCTCGCTCACCGGCTGCGCCATTTGCATGCGGCGTTCGCCCAGGCGATCGCCGAGAACGACTACAAGAACCGCTATACCGCCGTCTTCCCGATCAAGGTGAACCAGCAGCGCCTGGTGGTCGAAGAGGTCTACCGCTACGGCAAGGAATTCGGCTTCGGCCTGGAAGTCGGCTCCAAACCCGAGCTCCTGGCGGTGATGGCGATGACGGAGGACGCGCCGGACCGGCTCATCGTCTGCAACGGCTTCAAAGACGACAGCTACATCGAGGCGGTGACGCTGGCGACCAAGCTGGGACGCACGATCATCCCGGTAGTCGAGAATTTCGAAGAGCTCGGCCTGATCTTGAAGTACGCGCGCAATTATCAGGTGCGCCCGCGGATGGGAGTTCGCGTGAAGCTCTCGAGCGAGGGCTCGGGGCGCTGGCGCGATTCGGCAGGCGAGAAGTCGAAGTTCGGCCTGTTCATCACCGAGATCCTCGAGCTGTTCGAAGTTCTCAAGCAGAACGACATGCTCGACTGTCTGCAGCTGGTGCACTGCCATCCGGGCAGCCAGCTGCAGGACATCCGTCGGGTCAAGGACGCCATCAACGAACTGGCTCACGTGTACGCAGAGCTCAAACTGATGGGCGCGGGTCTGCAGTACATCGACGTCGGCGGCGGCTTGGGAGTCGACTACGACGGCAGCGGCACCAACTTCTCCTCGTCGATGAACTACACGCTCAACGAGTACGCGAACGACGTCGTCTATCGAGTTGCGAGCGTGTGCAACGCCCGCCACATCCCGCATCCGCAGATCGTCAGCGAGTCCGGTCGCGCGGTGGCCGCATATCACAGTGTCCTGATCTTCGACACGCTCGGCTCCTCCGCACTCGACAAGTTCCGGGTTACGGGCCGCGAGAGCGAAGACTACACGGGCACCGACGAGCTGCCCCAGCCGGTACACGATCTGTTCGAGGCATACCGAACCGTCACCGAGCGTCGCCTGGTCGAGTGTTATCACGATGCGATGACGGCACGGGAACAGACCCTGCAGATGTTCAATTTGGGGCTGCTGTCGCTCGCCCAACGCGGGCTGGCCGAGCGGCTCTATTGGGCAACCTGCTCCAAGGTCCGCGACATCTGCCGCAAGCTCGAGCGGTTGCCCGAAGAGCTCGAGGACCTCGAGTCGATCCTGTCGGACACGTACTTCTGCAACTTCTCGGTCTTCCAGTCGCTGCCGGACAGCTGGGCGATCGATCAGCTGTTCCCGATCATGCCGATTCACCGCCTCGATGAGCGGCCCACCCGAATCGGGGTGCTCGCGGACATCACCTGCGACTCCGACGGCAAGATCGATCACTTCGTCTCCCCGCGCGATGTGAAGCGCGCGCTCGAGCTGCACGAGATCAAGCCCGGCGAGGCGTACTACCTGGCCGCGTTCCTGGTGGGCGCCTATCAGGAAACCCTCGGCGACCTCCACAACCTCTTCGGCGACACCCACGTCGTACACATCAGACTGCACGACCAGGGCGGCTGGTGGATCGAGGAGATCGTCAAGGGCGATACCGCCAACAAGGTCCTCGAGTACATGGAGTACGACGTCGCCGAGCTGTATCCGGCGTTGGCCCGGGATTGCGAGCGCGCCATCCGCGCTGGCCGGATGACGATCGCGGAGAGCCAGGCGTTGAAGCGGTTCTACGAGAACGAGCTCGACGGCTACGCTTACCTCGAGCAGCCCGGGGGCGTGAACCCGCCGGGGTAACCCCGGTGTTGGGTGTCAGGCCGCACCCGGGTTGTGGAGCAGCACGACCACTCCCAACACGAAGAAAAGCCCCGCGGCGATCCGCTGCATCAGCTTCATGGGTAGCTTCTTCGCCGCCACCTCCCCGAGCAGGACGGCCGGCACGTCGGCCAGCATCATCCCGACGGTGGTGCCGGCGACCACCTGGACCAGGGCGTGATATTTCGCGGTCAAAGCGATAGTGGCGATCTGCGTCTTGTCTCCCATCTCGAGCACGAAGAACGACAGCACCGTCGCGCCATACACACCCAGCCGCGCGGGCGGCTCCCGCTGCTCCTCGAACTTATCCGGTATCAGAGTCCAGCCGGCCATGGCGATGAAGGACACCCCGAGGATCCAGCGCATGGCGGTCGGCCCGATGACCTGGGTCAACCAGGCGCCCAGGGCGCCGGCGGCGAAGTGATTCACCAGCGTGGCGGTCAGGATCCCAAAAATGATCGGGACCGGCCGCCGATAGCGGGCGGCAAGGACCAGGGCCAGAAGCTGCGTTTTGTCGCCGATCTCGGCCAGGGCCACGACCGCTACGGATACCAGGAAGGCTTCCAAATCAATCCTCCGCGCAAAACCGGTGCGCGAAGATAGCAAACTCGCCATGCAGGTCCGATGGCTGGCTGCCTGCACCCGCGCAGCGCCCGCACGTGCACTGTCAGTCGCCCGAGGGCGCTCCCCGGCGAACGGTAACCGCCCTCGTTCCACTCGCGCCCGGGAACGACTCCGGGGGACATTCGAACGCGGCACGCGGTGGCAGTGACGGTGACGGTGACGGAGCCAACTTCCTCGCCCCAGCTAGTACCGGTACTGCGGGTTTCCGAAATTTCGGCGCTGCGCGAAGTCAACCTGACAATGCAGGAATCAGGCCAGCTGCAGTCGGGCGGGCGCCAACCCTCCCGCCGCCGCCGACATGCCAACCTTACATCCGCTTGCGCGCCTCCCGGGCCCATTCCGCCGCACTTTTTCATAGGCGTGTTTGCTTCCCGCAAAAGCCGGGAGTAGCATCCAGTCGCGTTCGTGTCCGCCATGGATTGAGTGCGTCTCGTGACTCGTGTTGAGTGTTTTGTCTCCCTAGGATCCGGTCCACTTTCGGAATTGGCCGCTCCAAGGATCCTGCAGGCCCAAGGATTAGGCCGGCATGGATTCCCCGCTGTCAGCAACGCCGCGACGATCCTCCATTGGGGGTTGCGTCGGGGCTACGCGCACGCCAACGCGTGTTCGTTTCCAAGTGAACCCACCGGTCCATTTCACACCCAGCCCAACCCCGGCACATCTCGTCCATGCACGAACGAAGGTGCAGGCCGCTGGCCCAAGCGCTGCGCATTGACTTAAAACTGCCGATCGTGTGCCTTGAAGCCTTGACCTGTTTGACTGACACGTGCGGACATGCGACCGACTCGTGCGGCTCGCCGCTGTTCGCTTTCTGAAGAGAGACTTCCGGATGACGACGATCTATGTGGGCAATCTGCCCTTCAACGCCACCGAGCAGGACGTCAAATCTTTATTCGAACGTCACGGCAAGGTGGATTCGGTCAAGCTGATCAACGACCGTGAAACCGGCAAACCGCGCGGGTTCGGATTCGTCGATATGCCTCAGAGCGAGGCACAGAGCGCAATCCAGGCCCTGAACGGCTTCCAGATGAACGGCCGACCGCTGCGTGTCAACGAAGCTCAGGAACGCCCTCAGCGCCCGCGTCAGGGAGGGGGTCCTTTCCGTCGCTGATACTTCCCGACCCTTGCAGGTCAAGAAGAAGCCCTTACCGCAAGGTGGGGCTTCTTTTTTTGTGGAGGGACGGCGCACCCCGGTGCGAAGTGCGACGTTCCCGCCGTTTTTCCTTAGAATGCGGCGGGCATGTCACGCAAACTGACGCTGTTGATCCTGATTGCGGTGCTGGTCGTGGCCGCGTGCCAAACCCTCAGCACGCGCCAGAGCACCTCCCTCGAGTTGGATCGCGTTCTCGCCGGCACTCACCGCAGCGAGGCCAACCGCGCCCGTGACCGCTACCGGCACCCGAAGGAGACGTTGCTGTTCTTCGGCATCCGCCCCGAAATGAAGGTGCTCGAGGTGTGGCCGGAGCCGGGCTGGTACACGGAAATCATCGCCCCGCTGGTGCGCACGAAGGGCCAATACACCGCGGCCGTGATTCCAACCGATCCGGGAAGCCGCAACATCGAGAACCGCCTCGACGGCTATCGCCAAATGCTCGCTGGCCAGATGCCCGCCGGCCGGCCCGATCTCTACGACAAGGTCGACGTGGTCACGTTTCCGTCTGACGGGAGCGACGTGGCACCTGCCAATTCGCTCGACCTGATCGTCACCTTCCGCAACATCCATAACTGGATGGCCCGCGATGTCGCCCAACAGGCGTTTGCCAGCATGTATCGGGCACTCAAGCCGGGGGGTGTGTTGGGTGTGACCGAGCATCGCGGCAATCCCGCCGTGCCGCAGGACCCGCACGCCAAGAGCGGCTACGTGAACGAAGACTACGCGATCCGGATGATCGAGGCGCAGGGCTTCAAGTTGCGCGGCAAGTCGCAGATCAACGCCAACCACGCCGACACGAAGGACTACGAGCAGGGTGTGTGGGTGCTGCCGCCGACCTTCCGGCTGGGGGACAAGGACCGTGCGAAGTACGCGGCGATCGGCGAGAGCGACCGCTTCACGCTGAAATTCGAAAAGCCGCGGAAGCCGTAGTTACCACATTTCCTTCAGCTTCGCGCTCACGTCCAGCGCCGACTGCTCGGAATCCTGCAGTTGCGCGGTGCTGCCCAGGTTGGATCCCTGGAACGTCGCGGCCTCGAGCTTGTTCAACACCTTGTCGGTCAGGAAGCGGCTGCGCCCACCGTACACGTGCTGATCTCCCTGACGGGATTGATGCGTCAGGTGAAACCGTAGCGGAGCCACCAACATGAGATCGTTCTGCGCACGGGTGAGCGCGACATAGAACAGACGTCGCTCCTCCTCGATCAGCTCGGTCTTCCCGGTTGCGAATTCGTTGGGAAAGCTGCCGTCGACGACGTTGAGGACATAGACGGTGTCCCACTCCATTCCTTTGGCCGAATGGATCGTGGTCAGGACCAGATAGTCCTCATCGAGCAGCGGCTGGCCGGCCAGATCGCCGGTCGCATTCGGCGGATCCAGCGTCAGCTCGGTGAGGAAACGCTCGCGGGAGGGATACTGACCGGACAGCAACTCGAGCTGGTCGAGGTCGCCGAGCCGGGTGTGGAAGTGCTCGTAGATACGCTCGAAGTGCGGCCTGTACCAGTCGCGCACCAGATGAACCTGACCTTGCCACTGGCGCTGCGGCGTGGCGAGCGCCGACATCAACTCGGTCAGCTTGCGCCAGTGGATACCGCTCTCCGGCGGCGCAGTGAAGGTATTCAGGGCCTCGAGCGAACCCCCGCTGGCCTCGAAATGATCGAGCGCCTTGCGGGCATTCGCCGGCCCCATGCCGGGCAGCAGCTGCAGGACCCGGAAGGCCGCAACCGTATTGCGCGGATTGTCCGCCCAGCGCAGTACGCACATCAGATCCTTGACGTGGCTCGCCTCGAGGAATTTCAGCCCGCCGTACTTCACGAACGGGATCTTCCGCTTGGCGAGCTCGATCTCGAGGACGTCGCTGTGACTCGAGGTGCGGAACAAAACGGCCTGCCGGCGCAAGGGGACGTTCGCTTCGCGACGCCTCAAGACCTCGGTGCAGATGTACTCCGCCTGGGTCTGCAGGTCCTCGACCGTCACGAGCTTGGGTTTGACCCCCTGCCCCCGGGTCGAGAGCAGGTGTTTGCGATACTGTCGGGGCGCCTCCGCCATCACGGCGTTGGCGACGTCCAGGACTTCCTGCGTGGAGCGATAATTCTGGGCGAGCGTGACGACCTCGGCCCGGGGCTGAAAGCGATCCGGGAATCCGAGGATGTTCTCGACGGCGGCGGCGCGGAACGAGTAGATCGCCTGGGCATCGTCGCCGACGACGGCGAGGCCCGCGCCATCGGGCTTCAGCGCGTACAGGATGTCCGCCTGCAGCTTGTTGGTGTCCTGATATTCGTCCACGAGCACGTGATCGAAATGCGCGCCGACGTGTTGGGCCAGGCGCGGCTCGGACATCATCACGTGCCAGTACAACAGCAGATCGTCGTAATCGAGCAGACTGCACTTCTGCTTGCGCTCGACGTACGCGCGATACAGCCGCGTCAGATCCGCTTCCCAGGAGGCGCACCAGGGAAACTGCTGCTCCAAAGTGTCCTTGAGGGACTTCTGGGTGTTGACGCGATAAGAATAGATCTGCAGGCAGGTTTCCTTTTTGGGGAAACGCTGCTCCTTGGCGGCGAGCCCGAGCTCCTGACGGATCGTGTCGAGCACGTCGGCGCAGTCGCCGCGATCGAGCACAGTGAATTGCGGGTCGAGCTTCAGATGACGCGCATAGTGGCGCAGCAGCCGATTGCCGATGGCATGGAACGTTCCGGTCCAACTCAGCCGCTGCTGGATGGCCTGGGAAGCCCCTCCCAGGACGTCGTTGAGAGCCTTTTTGGATATCTCTTGGGCGCGGCGGCGCATTTCGGTGGCCGCGCGGCGGGTAAACGTCAGCATCAGAATGCGGCCGGGGTCGACACCATTGAGGGCAAGGTGCGCTACCCGGTGCGCGAGTGTGTCGGTCTTGCCGGTGCCCGCACCCGCAACGATGAGCAAAGGTCCTGACTTCACGCCCTTGTTCTCAGGCAGCAGCTCGCCGTGGCTCACCGCCTTGCGTTGCGGGCCATTCAACTTCTCGAGATGTGACGTAATCGACATGGACTCACGGAATATACGGAACCGCGACCGGCCCTGTCACCGTTCGCCGTCACAGTGCGTACGCCGATAGGCGGGCGGCAGGTGTAACTCAGCGCCGCGCCGCGCCTGTTGTGAGATCGAGTTCACCTTCGAGCCGGTCGAAGTTGGGCGCCGTAGCGCCGGAATCGAACCCAACGCACTTTCCGGGCAGCGCGAGAAAGCCCGCAACGGCGTTCGTGTGCGCCATAACCAGTTCCGCGTCCCGATGACCACTGTGTCTGGCCGGGTCACCGGCGCGTCGCCGCAGCCTTTCCAGGCGTACCGACTCATCGACACGGCATTCGATCTGGACCAGGCGCGCGCCTTGCGACAGCAAGCGGTTGAACGGCGCTTCGTGCTCGCCGCGTCGAAAGTTGCCTTCGAGGATCAGTACGGTGGGCTGCGCGCAGGCCCGTGGCGCCGGTGCGTCCGAAGCGAGGTGCGCCAACATCTGCCGCGCGAGCCCGAACAGTACGGCGAAGCTGGCGTCGCTCAGCCGGCGTGAATGAGATCGATCGCCAGGCCCAAGCACCTCCAGCAACGGCTCCTTGATCCAGTCCTTGGCGAGCACCGGAGCGCCCAGACGTCGTGCCAGCTCACGTGCCAGCGTCGACTTGCCACTGGCGGGCAGGCCCGTTATTGCAATGAGCGTAAGACCCGACATCGTTTACTCTTTGAAGCCATGAAGCCAGACAAGCGCACAGTTCGATTTACCGGCCGGATCATTACCCTGACGGTCGACGAAGTCACCCTGCCGAATGGGCATCACGCCGAGCTCGAGGTGGTTCACCATCCCGGTGGCGCCGCGGCGGTGGCGATCGACACCGAACAACGAGTCTGTCTTCTGAGGCAGTACCGCTATGTCGCGGATGGATGGATCTGGGAGTTGCCGGCGGGAAAGCTCGAACCGAACGAGCCGCCGCTGCAGACGGCGCAACGGGAACTGATCGAAGAAGCCGGCATGCAGGCCTCGCAATGGCAGTCGCTCGGGACTTACTTCAGCTCCCCGGGCATCTTCACGGAGGTCCTTCACCTGTTTCTGGCCACCGGCCTGAAACCCACGACGGCAGCCCACGAGCATGCCGAGGTTATAGAGGTGCATTGGATACCCTTCGCTGAGGCCTACCAATGGGCCGTGGACGGCCGGCTCGTCGACGGGAAGACGGCGATTGGCCTGATCCGCGCGCAGCATATCGAGGCCGTGCGTGCGGCCTTGGTCCAACCCGGTGCATCCAAAAGCGAAACGTGACGCGCTTCTCGGAAGGGCCCGCACTGTAGGCGTACCGTGACTCGCGCCGGTAAGGACCGGCTGGAATTGAACGTAATCCGTGGAAAAATCTAAGAAAACGGAAACCTACCCGGGCCACGGGAGCCCGCGGGAAATCGCTGCTTCGCCAGGCTCCGAGCGGCGGCGCATGAGCCGGGTCGTGCACGACGACCGCGGGAACGCCAGCGTCGTATGGCACGACGCTCCGGACGACTATGAACGCCCTGTATTCGAAATCGAATCCAGTACAGGCACTCACCGTCGCCTCGAGGTCCTGTGCGGCGACGGCTTGTCCCTGGAACAGGCGAACAACGGCGATCCGTATGCCAGCCGCGCTCCTGTCGAGCGCAAACACAGCGGCGCAACCACCCGCACAGACCTGCGCAAGCTGTCCGACTGGATCAAGATGAAGCGCGATCTGGAAGAACGGAAGCTTCGCGCCGAAAACGGGACAGACGACGAAGAGTGACTACGCGGTTCTCTCGATGTGCGCGAGCTTGCGCGCATTCGTGAGTCTGTAGAACCGTCTCAACTCAGCAAGAATCGTCCGCGCCGCCGCGCCGAGCCCATCATCTTGGCTGAACGCACGCGCATGCGCGCCGCGAAACGCCCGATCCAGGCGGCGGCAAAATCGTTGGGCATAGCGGCTTGCGTGCCGGTAGAGATCGGCCCGCCCTGAGCTCAGCGAGGGATCGATCCGAGTCCGCTCGAAAAGAATGCTCAACAACTCGGCTGGAAAGCGGTCGGGGAACTGCCGTCGTAGCAGCCAATAGCTGGCCACGTACTTGTCGACCTCGGCCTGCATTTCCAGCTCGAGGAGGCTGACGGGCTTGTCGTGTCCGGCGTTCCAGGCGACATAGAGGAAATGACTGACGCCCTCGAGGGCGGTCCAGCAGTCGGCGACATTGCCGTCGTGGAGACGCTCCATCGGATCGGCCTGGCGCAACCGCTCGAGCAGGGCGGCGTCCAGGTAGAGAGACATCCCCACCTCGCCCGCGTCTGTGCCCGCAACGGGTTGGGCAACGATCAACTCTTCGTCACTGCCGCGTGAACGGGCCGATGGGGGCAACTGCCTGCGATCCGTCACCAGAAAGTCGTACACGTCGTGCGTGATCCGCACGTCGTAGATGTCTCCTATCAGATCCTGCAGCTGCTTCAGGATCATGGTGGTCAGTGTGCGAAGGCCGTCGAGCCGGACGTTGGATTGACGCCGAGGCGCCGCAGAATCTCGTAGCTGCGACGACTGCCGGTCTTCAGCCAGAGCTCGTACAGACGCAGAATGTCCTTGTCCGAATGCGTGTACGCCGACTCGCTCAATTCGTTCAGCGCATCCACCAGTGGCTGGAATTTCTGAGCCAGCTCGGCGAACACGGACCCGAGCACCCTTGTGCGACTTGGGGCCCGACCTCGCGAGAAGGTCTCGGCAAGCGTCCCATAGGCCTGCCCACCCATCGCGATGTGATAGTCGACGTCGATCAGCTTGCAAGCGAAGCTGCGCGAGAAGAATCCAGCTATGAACAGCGACACATCGCCAAGCCGCTGCAACCCGCGATTGCGATCTTCCGAGGACGGGGCCTCCAAGGCTTCGGAGAGCATCACTACCAGAGGCTTCAGACGCCTGCCTTCGGACGTTTGCTCGTATAGGGCTTCGGACCGGGCGAACAGTGTCAGAACGTTCACCACGTAGTGCTCGGTCTGATCTTCCACTGCGAGTCGCTGTTTCTCGAGCGCGCCGTGCAGCGCGTCCTTGAAGAATTCCCGCAGATTGGCGACCGGGACGACTTGCGTTGCGCTTTGACCGTCAGGCATGACTTCGATACCTCCTACCGGCGCAGTAGGTCGAGCCCGCGTGGGGCAAACGACTCTCAACTGCCCTCTATCAATAGAACGGCTGTTGCCGGCCAAAGTTCACCCCCGAAACCGCCCTGCAGGCTTCGAGGCCAGCTTTTCGTGACGGGGTAGCCGGAAATCGCCCGCCGGGCGCCAAGCCGGGCGTTGGCAGCGAAGCTGCTACACTGCTAACAGCGGCCGAACGGTTAACCGGGCCTGAACACCAGCTATTCGCATGCAAGAATCGGGCGCCGCCACCCCTTCCGGCTCGAGCACCGGACTGTTGGGTTTGTCCGGATACCACTGGCTGGTGATCGCGGCCGGCTGGGCGGGCTGGGGTTTCGATGTATTCGATGCCCTGCTCTTCAATTTCGTCGCTCCTAACTGCATCCCGGTCTTACTCCACCTGCCACTCGGCTCGCCGGCCGCCCGAGCGGCCACAGTGTTCTGGACTGGTGCAATCACCTCGCTGCTGCTCGTTGGCTGGGCGGCCGGGGGCGTACTGTTCGGCTGGTTGGGCGATCGCATCGGTCGCAAGAAGGCGCTGTTTGGCACGGTCGCGCTGTATGCCATCGGCACGGCGGCCTGCGCGCTGTCGACCAACATCTGGGAGCTGGTCTTCTTTCGCATCATCGCAAGTCTGGGGATCGGGGGCGAATGGGGCACGGGCGCAGCCCTGATCGCGGAAGTCGTGCCGGAGAATCGCCGCATCGAAGCGGGCGTGCTCATGCAGAGCTCCTCTCCGGTGGGCATCGCTCTCGCAGGTCTGGTGAACTACGAGCTGGCGGGAGTGTGGTTCGCGAATCAGCCGGAAACCTCCTGGCGCTACGTGTTCCTCGCGGGACTCGCCCCCATCGCACTGGCGGCGTTCATCCGCGTATTTCTTCGCGAGAGCGAACAATGGGAAGGGTCGAGGAAAGCAGCCATGCACCCCTCGCCGCTCGAGCTGTTCCAACCTGGCATGGCCAGGCTCACCCTGAGCGGATTCGTGCCCGCGGTGACAGCCCTTCTGACCTGGTGGGCCTGCAACGCCTTCCTGCCGCTCCTGGGAGGAACGTTGGCCACCGAGCACGCCTCGGCGGCCGGCCTGTCGGCCGCGGCGACCAACCTGCTGACGCAATCATGGAAGGCCCGCGCCTCGAACCTGTTCAACATCGGCGGACTGTTGGGAACGCTGGCAGCGATCCCCCTCGGACGGCTGTTTGGACGCCGCACGATGTTCAGCGTCTACTTCGTGTTCTCGGCGCTGTCGTTGGCGGCCACGTTCGGGCTGACCCTCGACCCACAGACCCGCCTGATGATGTTGGTGCCGGTGGGCGCCGGGATCTACGGAGTGTTCGGAGCATTTTCCTTCTATCTGCCGGAGCTGTTTCCAGCTCGCCTTCGGGCGACGGGCGCAGGGTTCTGTTACAACATCGGCCGGGTGTTTGCGGCGGCGGGACCCCTCGTCGTCGGATCGGTCACTGCGGCAGCCGGCGGATCGAGCACGGTGATCGTGGACACGCTGTTGTGGCTGGCAATCATTCCGCTGGCGGCGGCGATTGCCACACGATTCGTCGTGATCGACACCCGAAGTCTGTCCGGTCAATGATCGGTTACTGAGCGCTGGCACAAACGCGCCGCCGGCGACTCTTGCCGAATGAACTACACACCCAGCGCCTCAGCCAACTCGGTACAGTCGGCAACGGTGAGATCCGGCGACGCCATGACATGCGCGGGCCACGGCGAGCGACTGCGATTCATCCACACCGCAGGCATTCCCACAGCTTTGGGCCCGCTAACGTCCAGCTCAGGCTCGTCCCCGACGTAAAGAATCTCCGGTGGCGCAAGCGCCAGGCGCCGCGCGAGCTCGAGAAACACATGCGGGTGAGGCTTGGCAACACCCACGTCGCGCGAACTCAGTGACACATCGAACAGGCCGGCGAGTCCGATCCTTGCGAGGTCCGCGTTGCCGTTGGTGAGCGTCGCCAGGCGATACCGCGGACGCAGGCGGTCCAGAGCGGGCCGAACGTCTGCGTGCAACTCCACCTCGTTACGCGCGGCGAAGAAAACCTCAAAGGCCCGCTCGGCAACCCCCTCTTCGTAGCCGCAATCGCGCGCATGGCGCGCAAGCGCAGCAATCCTCAAGTAGGTGAAGTCATGCGCTTTGTGGGGCTCGGCCAACGCGAGTCGGGCGCGCGCCTCGCGCATCTCCTCGACGGACACGCGCTCAGGGATTCGTGGACAATGCTGCCGAAGCCATTGCACCAGGAGGGCTTCGGCGCGGGCGATCACCGGGCCGACCTCCCAGAGAGTATTATCGAGGTCGAACGCGACGGCGCGGATTTTCGAATGCATGACTGCCTCAGGCTCGAGCGCAGCCGATTCTAAAGTCACATGAGGCGCAATGCTGCATGTCCGAGCTCACCCTGATCATCGGCAACAAGAACTATTCCTCGTGGTCGCTGCGCCCGTGGATGCTGCTGAAACACCTGGGCGTGCCGTTCGAGGAAATCCTCATTCAGCTCGATACGCCGGACTTCAAGGACGAGCTCGAGAAATACGGGCCGAGCGGTCGCGTGCCCGTGCTGAAACACGGCTCGCTCATGATCTGGGACTCGATTGCGATCTGCGAGTACGTCGCCGAGATTGCCGGGGACGGCTGGCCGAAAGACCGGGAGGCCCGTGCAGTGGCCCGGGCCGTGAGCGCCGAAATGCATTCGGGCTTCCAGAGTCTACGAATGGAGTGGCCGATGAACGCCCGCGCGCGCAATCGCCATACGCCTATCACGCCCAGCCTGGAGGCCGACATCGATCGCGTCGATGAGATCTGGAACGACTGCCGCCGCCGCTTCGGTGCGGCAGGTCCCTGGCTGTTCGGCACCTACTCCATCGCTGACGCGATGTACGCCCCGGTCGTGTTGCGCTTCAAGACTTACGGCGCGCGCGTTTCCGAGACGGCGCGCTGGTATGTCGCCACGGCACTCGAGGATCCTGCGCTGCAGGAGTGGGTGCGGGCCGCTCAGGACGAGCAGCGCCGGCTGCCGACCAGCGAAGTCGGCTGACCCAGCCGTGCAACGGGCCAGCCCGTGCAGTCGGCGGCGGCTCACGGTCTGTCGGCCAGCGACACCGCCTGAGTAGGTACAATCCCCAGCCTCATCGATTTTTGAGGCTGACCATGTCCGTTCATCGCCTGTCGATTGCTCATTGCGGCCGAGCGAGTTGGACCGCTGCGTTCCTGTTTGCCGTCCTTGCCGTGGGCCTGGGGACCCTCGCCGCGGCGACACCTCTCACCGTGGAGGATCTCGTTCGTCTGAAACGACTGAGCGATCCGCAGGTCTCGCCCGACGGGCACTACGTAGCATATGTTGTGCGCGAAACCGACATGGAGGCGAACAAAGGACGAACGGATGTCTGGCTGCTGGATCTGCGCACGAAGAACGCCCAGCCGCACCGCCTGACGCAAAATCCGGCGAACGACTCCAATCCCCGCTGGGCTGCGGACAGTCGAACGATCTACTTCCTCTCGACACGCTCGGGCAGTTCCCAGGTCTGGCGTCTGTCACTGGACGGCGGTGAAGCGGCGCAGGTCACCAGCTACCCGTTGGACGTGGGAACGCTGAAGGTGTCCCCGATGGGGGATCGCATCGCCTTCTCGATGGAAGTGCTGCCCAGTTGCGCGGATCTGCAGTGCACGAAGGAGGCGCTGGCCCAGCAGGCCAAGGGCCCGGCGACGGGGCGACTCTACGACCGCCTCTTCATCCGTCACTGGGACACGTGGGGCAACGGCACGCGATCGCATCTGTTCGCGGCGACGATCGGCGCCGATGGGAAAGCGGGCAAGGAGGTCGATGTCTCCAAGCCCCTGGACGGAGACGTTCCCTCCAAGCCATTCGGCGGCGATGAGGAATATACCTTCAGCCCCGATGGCCGCTCGGTCGTGTTCTCCCTCAGGGTCGCCGGAAAGAGCGAGCCGTGGTCGACCAACTTCGATCTGTTCCAGACACCCAGCGACGGCTCCGCAGCGCCTCGGGACCTGACTGCCGACAACCCGGCGTGGGACACCCAACCGGTGTTCCTGAAGAACGGCGACCTCGCGTGGCTGGCGCAGGACCGCCCGGGATTCGAGTCCGATCGATTCCATGTTGTCATCCGCAACGCCCGCACCGGCGCCGCCCGCGAGCTGACCCGGGCCTGGGACCGCTCCGTTGCCCGACTCGGTGTGACTCCCGACGGACGCAAGTTGCTGGCGACAGCCGACGACAGGGGTCAGAAACCCCTCTTCTGGATCGATCCCGCCAGCGGGGCCCCGCACAAGCTGGTCGGAAGCGGCGAGGTCGGCGACTACAGCGTGACCAACGACTCAGTCGTGTATGCGCTGGCGAGTCAGATGGCACCCGACGATCTGTATTCCGTTTCGCTGAATGGCGGCGCGTCGCAGAAGCTGACACAAGTCAATCAGGACGTGCTGGGCGCGCGGCAGCTGAGCGAGTTCGAGTCGTTCGACTTCAAGGGTTGGAACGATGAGAGCGTGCAGGGCTACGTCATGAAGCCCTACGGCTACGAAGCCGGCAAACGCTATCCGATCGCCTTCGTCGTGCACGGTGGGCCGCAGTCCGCATTCGGGAACCTGTGGACCTACCGTTGGAACGCGCAGGCCTTTGCGGGCGCCGGGTACGCGGTCGTGATGATCGACTTCCACGGCTCACCCGGCTATGGCCAGGCGTTCACCGACTCGATCAGCCGCGATTGGGGCGGCAAGCCCCTGGAGGATCTGCAGAAAGGACTGGCCGCGGCCATCGGAAAATATTCCTGGCTGGACGGCAACCGGGCCTGTGCGCTCGGGGCTTCCTACGGCGGCTTCATGATGAACTGGATCGAAGGCAACTGGCCGGACCGGTTCAAGTGCATCGTCGATCACGACGGCGTGTTCGACCAGCGCATGATGGGTTACTCCACAGAGGAGCTGTGGTTCAGCGAGTGGGAAAACGGGGGCACCCCGTACGAGCACCCGGATGGGTACGAGAAATCCAACCCCGTCGACTTCGTGTCACGCTGGAAGACACCGATGCTCGTCATTCACGGCGAGCAGGACTTCCGGATTCCGTATGACCAGGGGATCGCCTCGTTCACGGCGCTGCAGCGCAAGGGCATCGAGAGCAGGTTGCTGATATTCCCCGATGAGAATCACTGGGTATTGAAGCCGGCCAACAGTGTGCTCTGGTATCACACGGTGCTGGATTGGCTGAACCAACACCTGAAGCCGTGACGAAAGGGCGTCGCACAGGTCGCACAGCGTGCGGGGGACAGTGAGTCGGGCGCTCAGCGTCCCGGGGGCCGCTTGTTGCGGCTCTGGTTGTACGGGTCGTAGCCGCCGCCGGAGTCGCCGTCACCTTCGATGCGCAGCTCGCTTTCCTTCTCGCCCTCGACCTTGAGGTCCTTCACATCGAGTCGGCGCAGGAGGCGGGAGGTGCTCTCGATGGCGATGCGGCTGGTTTCCTTCAGCCAGTCCCAAACGGCGTTGCCGCGCTCGTCGTGAACGATTCGGCCACTGGTGGGTGCTGGCGCGGCGCCGGGCTGTCCCCGACCGGGCGGTGTGCCCTGGGGAACACCGCGAGAGGGCGGTACAGCCTGTGGCGGGGTACGCGAAGGCGGCGCGGCACTCGGTGAACCGGGCCGCGCGGAAGGCGCCGCCCCGCCGGGTACACCCGGACGCGAGGACGGCGCAGCGGCACCCGGTAGGCCCGGACGCGCAGGAGGTGAGCCCGCAGCGGGCGCAGGGCCCCGCACAGGCGGTAAAGGCGGACGGCTGTCCTTGGGATCGGGCATACCGCCACTCTATAACGGCGGGTCTTCCAGAGAAAAACTCCCGCGCCCGGGGGCTGCAGGATTTGTGGCAGTGTTCACATAATCACGGTCTGAGAGCGCAGCAGAGGCACACGAAATGGATCTGGGACTGAAAGGACGAGCGGCGCTCGTCACGGGCGCCAGCAAGGGGATCGGCAAGGCGATTGCCCTGGGTCTGGCTGAAGAGGGCGTGCGACTCGCGTTGCTCGCGCGCACAGAAGCAATGCTGCAGGCCGCGGCCGATGAGATACGCGGCGCTACGGGCACCACCGTGCTGGCGCTACCGACGGATATCCGTGACAAGACAGCTGTAGCGAGCTCGGTCGAACGCGCTCGCGCTGAACTGGGCCCTCTTCACATCCTGGTCAACAACGCCGGCGGTCCGATCAAACGGCCCGAGCGGCAGATCAAATGGGAGGATTGGGAGTGGCGTGACGATATCGACATCAAAACGCTCGGCATGCTTCGAGTCACGCAGTCGATGATTCCTCACATGCCTACTGATGGCACAGGGCGCATCATCAACATCAGCGGTATCGCCGGCTCGAGCGTGCTCACCTCCGCGTTGACTCACGGCTTGAACAATTCAGCGATGAACCACGTCAGTTCTTATCTGGCCGCGGACCTCGCGACCGCGCGGATCACCGTGAACTCGGTGATTCCCGGGCTCATCGCCACCGAATGGCGCGAGAACTGGGCGGAGAGAGCGGGTGAGCAACGCCAGTTGTCGAAGCAGCAGTTCCTCGATCAGACCTGTCGTGACTGGGGAATCATCGCGGGACGCTGGGGGAGCATGCGCGAGGTTGCCGACGCCGTCGTGTTCATCGCGTCCGATCGCGCGGCGTACATCAACGGAGCGAAGCTAACAGTCGACGGCGGATATTCCGTGAATGTTCGCGGCTGAAAGGCCTGCGAGAGAGCATGCACGGCTCCGCGCGCCAGGCGCGGCGCTTTTGTCGCGGCGGGCGCACCAAGGCCGATCACACGATTGGGTGGCGGTTGTGCCACTCCGTTGCGTTCTCGTAGGCATACGCGATCCTGAAGAGTGTCCCCTCCCCGAGCCGCCGTCCGGTGAACTGAATGCTGTACGGCAGACCGTCAGACGAGAATCCCGAGGGAAGGCAGATGGCCGGTATACCCGCAAGATCCATCGGCATCGTGAATTCAGAAGACCTCGGTGCGGCAGCCGACCACGCCGCGTGATAGGCAGGCAAGGGTCCGACTTGGATTGCATGCGTGATCGGCCACGCGGGATCGCCGCCGGCGGGACCTGCCATCGCGTCAACCGAGTCGACCAACGCGTTCAACTCTTTGGTAAGAGCCTCGCGCGCGCGGTTGGCGGTTTCGAGCTGTTCGGGCGTCACCTTCAGACCGCCCTCGAGGAACTCGCGAAGATACGGTCCGTATTCCGCAGAGCGCGCAGGAAAAGTTGCCGCGTGCGCTTTTGCCATCTCGTACGCACACAGTGGCATCCAGATATCCACGGCGTGAGACACATCAGGCATCTTGACCTGGATGATCTGTGCGCCTTGGTCTTTCAGTACACGCAGCGCTGACTCGATCGCCGCAGCCTGTCCAGCGTCAATCCCCTTGAGCGCGTAGTCGCGATCAATGCCAATCCGCATACCGCGGATACCGCCCCGCAGCTGCTGGGAGACTCGCTGCGCGGGATCCGGTAGTGAGGTCGGATCCTTTGTGTCGTGACCGGCTATCACATCAAACATCACCGCGGCGTCGGCCACTCGCCGCGCCATCGGCCCGACATGATCGAGCGACCCGGCCATCTCCAACACGCCGTAGCGGCTCACGCGTCCGTATGTTGGTTTCAATCCGACGACGCCGTTCGCCGATGAGGGCATCCGGATCGACCCGCCCGTATCCGTGCCGATCGCCGCGAAGCACAGACCGGCGGCGAGCGCTACGCCCGAACCACTGGACGACATGCCGGGCCACCGATCCGGGTTCCAGGGTTCAGCGGTACATCGAGCGCCGGGTTGTAGCCAGCTGCCGCACCCTCGGAGAGATTCAGTTTTCCGAGCACCACGGCGCCGGCATCACGCAACTTCGACACGACCGTGGCGTCGAAGCTCGGAACGAAGTCCTTGCGCACGGCCGTGCCGCCCATTGTGCGCACACCCTTTGTGTCGCACAGATCCTTGATGCCGATTGGAACGCCGTGCAGAGGACCGCGGTACTTGCCGGCACGGATGTCGCGCTCGGCTGTATATGCATCGGCCAGCGCCTGCTCGGGTGTCAGGGTGGCGTAACTCTTCAGGTGACCGTCGATCTTCGCAATCCGGTCCAACATGTATTGCGTGACGTCCACCGGAGATAGCGCTCGCGATTGAAGCTGCGACGCCAGCTCCTGGAGGCTCAGGAAATGCAGTGAATCTTGCGACGCGCTTGCGGGCGCTTCGCGTGCAGCGAGACCAGAGGAACCAGCGAGCGTCATGAGAACTCCCGAGCGGAGCAAAGTCAGCGCCTCACGGCGCGACAAGTCATTCGGCGGGCGGGCGGTGAGCGTGAACCTCACGCAGGTCACGGGCTGGCTTGGCGGCGGAAGCGGTAGTACGCGTCGTCTGTGCGCCCCTGCACCTTCTGACCCGCCGCATCGGTAGCGATCTCGCCGATCGCCAGCTCGGCCGAGTCGAGCTCGATCCGCGTCTCGATCAAGACATTACCCGTCGCGCGTGAGTTGGAACGGCAGTGCTTCGGATCGTTCGATCCGATGAACTTGCTACCCGACTTCTCCCACTTCACATCGCAACCGTGTTGCGGCGAAATGTCGTTGGCCATCATGCTGCGCACCACATCGGGATTGTTTTCGATGTTGCGCCAGCGCAGGGGCTCGGTCAGCGTCGCCACAGTCTGTACGATGCCCTTGGCGCTGTAGTCGAAGGACCAGATTCGCTGCACCAACACCCGGCGCGGATCGTCAGCTGCAGATTCCTGTACGTAGAACGCATGCTTTCCCATCACCGGAGCGTCGATCGGGATGATGTGCAACGCAACGGCATCGTGTGCCGGATGAACTGCGTTCTTGATGTCCGCCTGAACCTGGGCGGTGTTGTCGTACTGACCGCCTAGCGTAACGGCCAGCTCGAGCAGCTCCTCGTGATGCAGGTCTTCCTTGTCGACGCAGCCCGCAACGGCCAACTCCGCCGCCATCACCACCGCAAGCAGCCATCCATTGCGCCCCGCAAGCCACCGTCCGCGCCGGGAAGCCTCGGCGGCCGAACCAAGCATCTGCGATTTACCCATAAAAAGCCCGCCACTCCGCCTGATATGACATCCCCAAAGCGATGACCCTCTCCAGCAACTCCTCATACGGAGTGCCGGCCGCGCGCGCCGATTCGGCGAAATCCTCCGCCGCCTCGAGGTTGGGATTGGCATTCGCCTCGAGGACGTACACGGACCCATCGGCCTTGACGCGAAAATCCATGCGAGCGTAGCCCGAAAGCCCCAAGGCGCGGTAGATGCGGCGGGACATCCGGTCCAGGCTCGCAAGAACCGGTGGCGGCAGATCCTCCGCGGCCCGGGTCGTGATGCCGTACTTCTCCTGATACCGCTTGTCCCACTTGACCTTGCGGGTCGCAATCGGCGCAAGCGAATCGGGCATGGAGCCGAACACCATTTCCCACACCGGCAGGCGCGTGAGGCGTTCGTTACCCAGCACGCCGACATACAATTCGCGGCCTTCGATGAATTCCTCGACGAGTGCATCCGAGCCGACCTGGTCGTGTATGAACTGGATGCGCTCCCGGAGCCTGGCTTCGTCGTCCACCACGGAAGCTTGCGCGATGCCGAGGGAAGCATCCTCAGTGGTCGATTTGACGAACAGCGGAAACCGCAACTTCCGCGGGACCTTCACCCGAACTCCCTTGCGAAATACCGAAAACAACGGAGTCGGAATCCGGTGATAGGCCAACAGCTGTTTGCACAACGACTTGTCGCGCGACAAAAGCAGGCCACGCGGATTGCAACCCGTGTAGCGCTGGCGCATGAGCTCGAGGAAGGCGACGACGTGCTGATCGTAAGTGCCGATGCCGTCGAACTCCTCGAGGAGATTGAAGACGACGTCCGGCTTCCAATCGGCAATGGCGGAGCGCATCTCGGTCAGGCTGTCGAGCACGCCCAGACAACGGACATCATGGCCGTTCTTACGAAGAGTGGAAGTGACATCGTACTCAGTACGCCACTCTTCGATTTCCTTTGCTGTATGACCTTCTAGACTTTCCGGCGGCACCAGGCTCGTGTGCACAACGACGAGCGTGCGCAGTTTTTTCATAGAGGAAGTTGTGGGGTCTCGCCTTGCGCGTAGAAACGCGTGATTCGTTGGAGCATCCAGCGCGAATGGCGGAGTGCCTCGCGCTTGCTGCCGCGTACGAAGAGGTGGAGCTCTTCGCAACGCTCGATGAGCAGCCGCAGGATCTGCTGTACGTTGTATCGCTCCATCGAGAGCTCGCGGGCGACACTGCCCGTCAGAGCTGCACGATGCGCACGTAGCAGCGTGGCGGCACGCGCAGCCCCTTTACGCAATCGCTCCTCACTGAAGACCTTCTGTAGCAGTTGGTCCGCGACCCCTCTGCGGCTCTGCCGATAGTGCTCGACCTTCTGACGGTAGTGCTCCGCCAGGGTCCCTTTGTTGAGATCGATGGGCTCGATTCTTATGCGGTTGCGAACCGGAGCGCGCGTGGCGCGCACGCTGGCCACCAGTTCCTCGACGACATTGAGTTTGTGGAATGCGGGCCAGCCCGCATAACTGCGGCGCCACCCCGACTTGGGCTTCAGCCAGACCGCAAAGGTCTCTGCGAAGTCTTCCGTGGGATGAGCCTGGGCGTACCACTCGCCCAAGTGATGTACATAGCGGCGGCTACCAGGGCGAGCGCGGTAGCGATTCGGATAGGGCAATGACGCCGGCCCGAACACCTCGCGCCAGCGCTTGCGGCGCCTCAGTCGATACGCGTTGTCCACCGCGTGTCCGGCCTCGTGCCGGAGGATGCGCATGAGCCAGCGACTGTTGCCGCCTTCGGCCTCCCGCATGATGCGGCGCTCGAGTCGTTCCAAGCGGGGATGAGCCAGGTAGAACGGAACTGCAATCCCCGGCACGCCATCCGGCGAGAACCACTCCTGGGAAAGCCAGACATGCGGGCGGAAATTCAGGCCGCGACTCTCGAGCTCGCTATACAGCCGCTCGACGTGGCGCTTCAGGGGCGAACGCTCGACAGAAAGCTTCAAGTCGCAGAAGCGAAGCGAGAGCAACTCCTCGTCGGACAAGCGAGTCCAGTGCAACGCCTTGGGGCGCCGCTGCGAGGTTGCGGCCGAGAGGGACATGGGGGGCGAGCTTACCGAAGCCGCCGCAGGAAACGACGAGGGCGGATAAAAATTTTTTCCGTTCGCGGGGCGGCCGCAGTAGGCGCAGCATTAGTCAGCCAGGCTCCATGCCCGCGAGGCCGAGAAGGGCGTGGGCGAGCAGCCGATCGGCGAAGGTTTCAAGCATCTCCTTCTGCATCAGGCTGTTGCGCCAGGAAGATGGAATTGCAGTGACGGAGTAGTAAGCGCCAGCCAACTGTCCGCACACGGCCGCCACGACATCTGAGTTTCCACCCAGGTTGACAGCGCGCAAAACCGCGTCGCGGAAGTTGTCGGTGCAGGCGAAAGCCCAGATCGCGGCGGCCAGCACCTCAGGAGCAGTGTTCACAGGGGTCAGGGTGGCGGCCCCTAGCGAGGGGACTGCGGGGGCAAAGGCAAGGACCGCCTCTTTGGGCTGGCCCGAAAGCGCCGCGTGAAGCATCTGCCCAAGCGCCTTGCAGGCGTCCACCACCGGCGGCGCCTGGCACGTAGTACGCGAGGACTCCCCCGCTGCCTGTGCGGCATCAGCGGCCGCCGCGAAGAAGAACATTGTGGGCGCGGCGACTCGGGAGAGCGGCTCCGGATCAAGCTGATTGGGGTCATGCGATCCTGAGAATGCCTGCCTCCTCCACTGAGCCATGGCCAGCGCCCGCGCGGTGCTGGCCGTGATGCCCAGGCACTGGCCTGTGGAAGAGAGGTACCCATCTCGCTGCCAGAGTCGAAAGCGCTCGACCTGGTCTTTCGCATCAAAGCCTTGGCACTCGATGAGGCTCTCCGCGAGGCATAGCGCCATTGCGGTGTCGTCGCTCCAGGCTCCCCTCGGAAGGTCGAAGGGCCCGCCACCTAGAAGGTCACCGACGGCGCTAAACGTGCCCGGCTTGCGGTACTGAGTCGCGGCCGCGAGTGCGTCACCAGTGGCCAGGCCCAGCAATGCTCCGTGAAATCGGCCACGCAAACCGCGAGCGGCTGAGAGCGTTGCCTCATCAAGAAGCGGATCGGATTCGGGCAAAGCGCCTGGGGCGGCGGCGGCGCGCACCGTGGGGGCGCCGGGGCTGGCGGCAGCGGTGGCGCGCGCAGCGGGGGCGCCGGGGCTGGCGGCAGCGGTGGCGCGCGCAGCGGGGGCGCTGGACGTGGCGGCGCGCACCGTGGGGGCACCCGGGGCGGTGGGGGCGGTGGCCCGTAAGGTGGGGGCTCCTGGGGCGCCGGCGCGTACAGTTGCGGTGGCAGTGCCGGTGGCGGTGGCGGCTGTGTGCGCCAGGGGCGCGACCGGGGCCCCACGCGCGACCCACCTCTTAACGAAGAGCGACTGCTCCTTCGTCTCGGGCACCCAGTCCCAGCTCTTCGAGCGGTCGGATTGCTGAAATAACCGATTCAGTTGATCGAGCGCATTCTCCCCCTCGAACCCGCGCTCTACGAGGAAGCACCCAACGACGGTTCCCGTGCGGCCGATCCCGGCGTGGCAGTGGACATAGACGATGCGTCCGGACCGGATTGAGTCATGAATGCAGTCGAGGATCTCCGCCATGTGCTCGGGCTTGTCAGGCAAGCCGTGGTCACGAATGGGCTTACGCAGATACTCCACGCCCAGAGGAAGGTCGATGTCGTAGCGCTCGAGTTCGTGAGGGTGCGTCAGATCGATGAAGCACTCCACGCCTGCGGCGATGAGCTGCTTCAACCGCTCACGGGTGTCATCGCGCGACCGGCCGCCGGGGTACTCCCCAGCGAGCAACTGGCCCGGAAGGACCCAGTACGAATTGCGTAAAGGCAAAGAGGCCGGCGACGCCATGCTCATTGGGCTAAGCAGGTTGCAAGCCCAGTAACGCCTCCTCTTCCCGCTCGGTCATCAACAGAATCGGGGCACCGCTGGCCGGGCCGGACGCGCCTGCGGGCATCCCTGTGGACGTGCCCGCGGGCATGCCTGTGGGGAAAGCCGCCACGCGTCGCGAGTCGAGGCCGGCAAAGTCGAATAACCTGGGGTCGGCCAGCGTCGCCGGATCCACATTCCGCAGCGCAGAGAAGATCGTCTCGGTCCGGCCGGGGAAGGCCTGCTCCCAATCGGCGAGCATCTTCTTGATGGCCACGCGCTGCATGTTGTCCTGCGAACCGCAAAGCTTGCAGGGAATGATCGGAAAGCCGCGGCCACGCGCGTAGCGCTCGATCTCCCGCTCCGACACATAAGCGAGCGGACGAATGACGATGTGACGGGCGTCCTCGGACAAAAGCTTCGGCGCCATCGCCTTCAATCGTCCGCCGAAAAAGAGATTCAAGAACAGGGTCTCGACGATATCGTCTCGGTGGTGACCCAATGCGAGCTTTGTAATGCCGTTTTCGCCCGCAAAACGATACAGTGCGCCCCGCCGAAGCCGAGAGCACAGGCCGCACATCGTGCGCCCTTCGGGGATCACCCTCTTCACGACGCTGTACGTATCCTGCTCGATGATCCGATAAGGGACCCCCAGCGCCTCGAGGTAGTCGGGCAGAACGTGTTCGGGAAAGTCGGGCTGCTTCTGGTCGAGATTGACCGCGATCAGCTCGAAATCAATCGGAGCGCTGCGCTGCAGGGATATCAGGATGTCCAGCAGGGTGTACGAGTCCTTACCCCCCGATAGGCAGACCATGACGCGATCGCCGTCGGCGATCATGCCGTAATCCTGGATGGCCTTGCCGACGTCGCCACGAAGCTTGGCCTGTAGCTTGTGGAAAGTGCGTGAGGGTTTGAGGTCTGTCACGGAGACGAGCTTATCGCAAGAGCGGCGCCAGGGCCGCCAAAGCAGCGGCGACCTAAGCCGCGGCGCTGCTGGCGATGTTCTCGAGGTACTTGGCCTCGACGTAACGGATGAACGCTGTGGCCGACAGGGGCTTGCCGGTGGCTTCGCGCAATAGGTCCTGAATGGGCACCTTGGCACCCAGTCCGTGAACATGAGTCCGCAGCCATCCCAGCAAGCCGCCGAACTCGCCGACGGCCAGCTGCTCATCCAGAGCCGGAACGTCCGTGCGCAGGCTCTCGTAAAGCTGCGCGGCGATGACTGCGCCGAGAGCGTACGACGGGAAGTAGCCGAAAGACCCCACGGCCCAGTGGATGTCCTGGAGGCATCCGTCAACAGC
Source organism: Steroidobacteraceae bacterium (assembly GCA_036499585.1). Taxonomy (GTDB): domain Bacteria; phylum Pseudomonadota; class Gammaproteobacteria; order Steroidobacterales; family Steroidobacteraceae; genus 13-2-20CM-66-19. The sequence continues at coordinate 628,578 of DASYDM010000004.1, read as the reverse complement.
GCCGCTGGGTTTGATACCCAGCCGCTGCTCCATACCGGCATTCCAGGCCTCTGGCAGATCGCGTACGGCCAGATCGCCGTTCAGGAGCTGCTTCTCCAGCTCGTATCGCAGCATGACGTGCAGCGGGTAGGTCAGCTCGTCTGCATCGACGCGGATTAAACCGCGACGCACACGCGTCACATGGCTGTAGATGTTCTCGGTCTCCCACTCCGGACCGCTCACGCCGAAGTGCTTCAATAGCAACGGCTGCACATACCGAACGAACGGCCGACTGCGACACACGATCATCTCGATCAGAAGCGACTGGCTCTCCTCGAGCGCCATGCCCCTGTCGCGCCCAACAGGCTGATCGCGCCAATCCTGGGGAAGACCCAGGTCATACATGGCGTGCCCGGTCTCATGAAGGGCACCGAGAAGTCCGGAGAAGATGTCGTTCACATCGAACCGGGTGGTGACGCGAATGTCTCCCGGAGTCCCTTCGGTGAAGGGATGCTCGCTCTCATCCAGCCGACCGCGATCGAACGGGAATCCCACTGCCTTCATGATCTCGACGCACAGCGCGCGCTGCTTGCCGGCCGGAAACTTGCCAGGCAGAGGAAGCGGCGGGTGGGTGTCCTGGAGGGCGATGGCCTCACGAATCAGCGACGGCATGCGCCGTGACAACGACTTGAACATCGCGTCGATGTCAGCGGTCGTGAGCCCGGGGCTGAACTCATCGACCAGCGCATCGTACGGGGCAAGATTGAGAGCCTGACCCAGGAGCGCCGCTTTGTCGCGCACCAGATGCACGACCTCTTCGAGGTGCGGCGCGAAGATTTCGAACTTGTTCTGCTGGCGCGCCTCGAGCCACCGCGCCTCGGCGCGCGAGGCGGCCTTGGTGAGGCGCGAGATGAGGGTCACAGGAGTGGCGATAGCGTGATCGCGCTGACGGCGCATTTCCCGCAGGTTGGCGATCTGCCAGTCGACAAGGCCCTGGGCATTGGCCTGCGCCCGGTCCAGAAGTCTCGTAATGCGCGGAGCGGTCAACAGGGCGTGGTATTCGGTTTCGAGGGCAGCGAGCTGTTCACCGCGAACGTCCGCGCTTCCGCGCGGCATCATTACCGCCGCGTCCCAACGCAGGAGCGACAGAGCTCCGCGAAACGCGTGCAGGCGTCGAAATTCCTGCTCGAGCTGCTTATAGGGGGAGGCTGACATGGTTTGTTCTTCAAAATCCGTGGGCTTGGCTGTCCGCAACGCGCCACCGCTTTTCGAGCGAGGCAGCGTCCCGAAAGGGGTCGGGAGCGGTCCGTATGACGGCTAGTTTACCAGCGGGCTACGGCCCAGCCTCCGTTGCCGCGGTCAAAATCTAATCAGATCAATAAGATAGATTCGAAGGTGGCCGTTGACAGGCCTCAGGATGGCGGGGCCGGAGGTGAGTGACCAGGGATGGGATGCTTGCGTTATGTCGCGGGATGAGACCGTGTAATCAGAAGAGGAATATCGATGGGGTAAACTGGGCCAATGCACCCACTGCGGCCAGACGGCGACCGCGATCCCGACGCCGATCGACACCACGAGCAGAAAAAACAGCGTTACCGAGATCAGGACTGCTCGCCAGGACAAAGCTTCATCTCCCCCGGATAGGCCCGCACTCGCCGTTGCCGGCTGCAAGGCCGCCGGTCGCACGGGTGGGTCGAGTCGACGAACATCATAAACCGCGCCTCCTCCTCTATGAATTTGACGGTCTGTCTGTTGGCTTCCGAAGTAGCCCCGCTGTCCAAAACGGGTGGACTGGGCGACGTGTCCGGCGCGCTGGCGAAATATCTGCACGCCGCCGGTCACGACGTGCGCCTCTTCACCCCCTTTTACTCCTCTATCGATCGCACCCGGCTCGAGATCCGCCCGGTCCAGGGTCTGCAGGACGTTCCACTCCAACTCGGATCTCACAGCTCTCGCTTCTCGGTGTTCAGCACCGAGTTGCCGCGGTCGACGGCCCGCGTGTTCCTGATCGATTCGCCGGAGCTGTATTCCCGGCCGACTCTTTATACGGCGGACGTGGATGAGCACCTGAGGTTTCTGGCCTTCACCCGCGCAGTATTCGCCTCCTGCCAGCAGTTGGCCTGGGCGCCCCGAATCCTGCACTGCAATGACTGGCACACCGCCTTCGGCCCGCTCTTCCTCAAAGCGCTCTACGCCAGCGACCGCTCGTTCGCAGCCACCCGCTCGATGCTGACCATTCACAACATCGGGTATCAGGGAGCTTTTCCCGCCACCGCAGTGGCCGACCTGGGCCTCGGGTCGAGCACCAACCTGCTCCACCAGGACGATCTGGCCGCGGGCACGATCAACCCGTTGAAGCACGGGATCATGTACGCGGACGCGATCACGACGGTCAGCCCGACGCACGCACGCGAGATCTGCACGGATCAATATGGAATGGGCATGCAGCAGGCGCTGCGCGCCCGCGGCGGAGCCCTCACTGGAATCCTGAACGGGGTCGACTACGAGGAATGGGATCCGCGTAACGACCGCTACCTGCCGCAGCATTTCGACTCGAGTCGTCTCGCAGCCAAGGCGCAACTGAAGCGCGACTTCGCCGCAAGCCTCGGGATCAACGGCGCACCGGAAGTCCCGTTGGCGGGAGTCGTCACCCGGCTGGCCTCTCAGAAGGGAATCGACCTGATGATCGAGGCACTACCGAAGTTGCTGCGCGCCCGGAATTTCAACTTCGTCGCCCTGGGCAGCGGCGATGCGCCCTACGAGCGCTTCCTGACCGAGCTGCAACAGCAATTCCCGGGTCGCGTGCACTTCAAGCGCGGCTACGACGACAGAATGGCTCATTGGATCGAGGCGGCCAGCGACGTCTTCCTGATGCCCTCATTCTACGAGCCTTGCGGCCTCAATCAGATGTACAGCCTCCGCTATGGCACGGTGCCCATCGTGCGCAAGACCGGGGGCCTCGCGGACTCCGTAGAGCACTTCGATCCGGCCACGGGCCAGGGGACCGGCATCGTGTTCAACGACTACAACGGCGAAGCCCTGGAATGGGCGGTGAACACGGCGCTGGATCTGTACGCGCAGCCGGCTCAGTGGGCGCGGATGGTTCACAACGGGATGAGCCGCGATTTCTCGTGGCAGCGCCAGGGTGCGCTGTACGTACAGCTGTACGAGAAGATGCTGAAAAGCTAATTGAGCTTGAACTGGCCCTTCTGGTCGAACGGAATCGAGCGCAGCAACCCTTCGGACAGCGAGACCTTCCCGCGAATGCGGTAGTCGACCCCGGTGGTATCACCCCGACCGAGCATCTTGAACAGCACGCCGGCCATGTTGGCGGTGACATTCATGTCGAACTCGGCTTCGCCCCTGGCGGGCACGACGAAGGCGGCGCCGGAAACGCCGTTCGCGAACTCCTGGCCTCCGAGCTCGAGGGTGTAGGTCAGACCTTTGACGGGAAGGGTCCGATTGTTGGGATTCTCGACGCGCATTCGGACCTTGAGCTGCTGCTCCCACACGGCCGCCTTGGTGACTTCGACATTCACCACGGACAGATGCGGTGCCTCGAACCTGGGCACGAACAGCGAACAACCGGACAGACCAACCGTACAGGCAAGACCTAGCCCTATGCAGGCGGCATAGCCGGCCAGCGCACGCGCTGAAATCGCTTTCAAGCGGACCCTCCTGCGTTCCATTGCATCAGGCCTTGCAGCCTGCACAAGCCGTTCCGGCTGAGGTGCCGGTCACGGTCCCCCCACACACGCCGTCGATGGTACCAAACCGGGAGGCGGTCGCTCCGAGGCGACGCTCGCGGAATTGGAGTCCAGGAGGGGCGGTAGCGGGCGGCGGGTAGGAGGTACCGCTCGCGTGAGGGCGGAGGGTGGGGAGCTACGCGTTCCGGCCGTACATTCTGTTAAGGGTGGCGAAATGGCGGGCCAGGTCGGGGGTGAGCGCTCCGGCGGGCAAGCGCCAGGCCCAGTTTCCGACGGCGGTGCCCGGAGTGTTCAGCCGCGCCTCGGAGCCCAGTGCGAGCAGGTCCTGGGCAGGCAATACGGCAAGCGCGCCCACGGATCCCAGCGCCTGGCGGATCAATGCATCGGGCATGCAGCCGGGCGTCCAGCGCAGGAACAACTCGACCCAGCGCCGGGTTTCGCCCTGAAGCGAATCGAACCAACCGACGGTGGTGTCGTTGTCGTGCGTCCCCGTGTAGACGACGCTGTCGCGCTCGTGCATGTGAGGCAGGTGTGGATTGTCGCCCTCACCGCTGAAAGCGAACTGCAACACCCGCATCCCCGGGAAGTTGAAATGCCGGCGCAGCGCGACGACATCGTCGGTGATGACACCAAGATCCTCGGCCACGAGCGGCAGGCTGCCGAGGTCGTCCTTCAACATGCGAAGGAGATCGTTGCCAGGCGTCGGTTTCCACTGGCCGTAGCGTGCATCGGGTGCGCCGGCGGGCACGGCCCAGTGCGCGGCCAAGGCCCGGAAGTGATCCAAGCGCAAGAGATCGAAGCGCTCGAGCTGCTGTTTGACCCGTGCGCGCCAGAACTGAAAGCCATCCTGGCGCATGGCCTGCCAGTCGTAGAGCGGGTTGCCCCACAGCTGGCCGGTCGCGGAGAAATAATCCGGGGGGACTCCGGCCACAGCTACGGGCCGCCCCTGCGAATCGATCTGAAATTGCCGGCGATGAGTCCAGGTCTCGGCCGAATCGGGAGCGACGTAGAACGGCAGGTCGCCGAACAGTCCTACGCCGCGATGCCGCGCATGCTCTCGAAGTCGCCGCCACTGAATCGCGAACGAGTACTGCTCGACTCTGACGCGATGGACTTCGGTGCCGAGCTCATGGTGAGCACGAGTGAGCGCGCCGGGATCGCGATCCCGGAACTGCGCAGGCCAGTCCCACCAGGGCGCGCCGCCGAATCGCTGACTCAAGGCGTGGAACAGGGAGAAATCCGGGAGCCAACCCTGAGCCGCGTTCGCGAAATCGTCGAAGTCCCGGGCGTTGGGATCGGGGAGTTCCTGCGGGTCGAGGAACAAGGGGTTGCCGGCGAAATCGGAGCGCACCCAATAGGGGGAACCGTCGGAACCCGTTGGACCGAGCGGCAACAGTTGCCAGACGCTGAAGCCGGCATCTGCGAGCCAGTCGATGAAAGCGCGGCCACCGCGACCGAGGGCACCCTCGAGCGACCCCAGATGAAGAAGAACCCCGGCGCGGCGCCGGTCGAGAATATTCATTCGCATGAAAAGCAATCAGGCCAGATCTTCAATCAGGGCAAGTCTTCAATTAAGCCAAATCTTCAATTAAGCATGGGCGCGGCGCATGACCCCACCCGCTTCTGCCGTATCGACACTGCCACTGCGACCGCTCGAGATCGGTTGCGACAGAGCCTCCGGGGGCGACAATCCCAACATTCGATACAGCACGATGAGCTGACGCCGGAACAATTGGTCGAACTGGCTCACGGCCTCCTGCGGATTGTAGTCGCCAAACCACCAGAACCAGTCGGAACTCTCGCACAGCGCGAGCTGCCGCGTCGCGGCGAGCTGTGCCTCGTCATTGAGCAGCACGCCTGAGCGCACGACACGATCGAACTCCACCTTGGCCGCGCACAACAGGTCCCAGGCCCGGTTCTTGGCCGGATCACCCATCCACGTTGCCAGCGTGCCGTGAACCCAACTTCCCGCCACCACCCGCTGCAAAGGAGCAGGTTGGATGCCGCGCGCGATGCACTCGGACAGAGTCAGAAGCTCGATGTCAGGGTTGCTCGCAAGGCCGGCGTACAGCGCCTTGAGGAAGTAGTAGCCGTTGAAGGGGTAGTACTCCCAGGCGTTCTCGCCATCCAGTGCGATCAGCACTGCGTGATCTGGGGAGTCCTGATAGCGCTGAGCCAACTGCTGGACTTCATGGACGAGATTGTTGGCGGCATCGTCACCGTGCCAGGTGGCGTAGGTGAAGCCGATGAGATCGGAGAGTGCGTCGTCGCGAAAGAAAACGCTCAACCGCGAGCCGGGCAGGCCGCTCGCGGCGGGAGCTGCGAGCGAATACGGTCGATTGAAAGACAGAGGGTTCTGCGCCTGCTCAGTCGGGAGGCTCCCGCGCAGGACGTTGGTGCTCGTCGCGGCCCAGCGGAATCCGGCCTTCTCCAACAGCTCGAGCGTAGGGCGACTGATCGCGCCTTCGGAGGGCCAACAACCTGTTGGCCGCACGCCGAAGGCCTCGCTGAACACGCGCAGGCCCTCTTCCACATGCCACGCGGCACGCTCGGCACCTCCCGGGTAACCGGTGTGTTCGGGCAGCACCATGCCGGGGACGGCATCCCGGGCGGATTGAAAATCGAACAACAGCGGAACGATCGGATGTCCGTAAGGGGTGACGGACAACTCGCACTGACCGGTTTCGGACAGACGCCGGAAGCGCGGCACGATGGCCCCGACCAGTTCGCCGATCAGCGCCAGCAGTTGCCTGCGCTGCGCCTGGGTGAAGTCGCGACCCTGATCGGTGAGCCCGGTGATCAGCGGGTTGGAACGGCGAACGGTTTCGCCGATCCAGGCCAGGTGATACCAGACGGCCAGATCGTGAATGAGCTGTTGCGAGGCATAGCGAGCCCGCTCGGGCGTAGCCAGCACCTCGGCGATGGTGGCGAGCTCGAGATACGGCCCGAAGCGCTCGATCATCTGCTTGCGCTGTGCGCGCAGGCACGCCTTCAGCAGGTCCAGCCGTTCACCGGCGTCCTGCGTAACCGGATCGGGACCCAACAGGTTGAGGACGGCATTGGGGAGCGGCGCCCCGGTACTCAGGTGCTCGGCAATACGCTTCGACAGCACCTCGAGTTGTTCGATGAGGACAGGTGTGAAATTCACGACAGCGCGCGCGGCGGGATTCGCCTCGAGATGCGCGGCCATGTCCGTGTAGTCCTTGATCGCGTGCAGGTACGTCCACGGCAGAACGTACTGACCGGTCAGGGCGTCCCGATACTGTGGCTGGTGCATGTGCCACAGCAGGACTACCGGCAGCCTGTGGGTCATCGTGTCTGTGCCTGCAACCCGCGCAGCATATCCGGGGTTACGAGGACCACGCCCTTCTCTGTCACGTTGAAGCGCTTGGCGTCAGCCTCACGATCGACACCGATGCGCATCCCATCGGGGACCTCGCATCCCTCATCCAGAATCGCGCCGCTGACGACGCACCCGGCTCCGATGTCGACGTTGGGAAGAATCACGGAGCGCTCGATACTGGAATGCTCATCGACCCGCACGTTCGAAAACAACAACGATTGCCGCACGATCGCGCCGGAAATGATGCACCCGCCGGAGACCATCGAGTTAATGGCGGTCCCGCGGCGATTCACCTCGTCGAGGATGAACTTGGCGGGCGGTTGCTGCACCTGGTAGGTCCAGATAGGCCAGTCCTGGTCATAGATATTGAGCTCGGGCTTCACGTGCACGAGCTCGAGATTGGCGTCGTAGTAAGCATCGATGGTTCCGACATCGCGCCAGTAGCTTTGCGCACGCGTCTTCACGTCCTGGAACGGGTAAGCGAACACCTGCAAGTTGCCGTTAATGGCATCCGGCAGAATGTTCTTGCCGAAGTCATGTGAAGAAGTCGTGTTTGCGGCGTCGTCGATGAGCATCTTCTCCAACAGACGCGTGTTGAACACGTAAATACCCATCGATGCAAGAATGGTGTCCGGACGTCCGGGCAAAGAGTCCGGGACAGCCGGCTTCTCCGAGAATTTGGTGACACGATTCCACTCGGTCGCCGTGAGCACGCCGAAGTGGCGTGACTCTGTGGCCGGGACCTCGACAACGCCCACCGTAATGTCCGCGCCCTTCTCCACGTGGTACGCGATCATCGGGCCGTAATCCATCTTGTAGATGTGATCGCCGGCGAGCACGAGCACGTGCTTGGGTCGGTGAGAGAGGATCAGGTCGATGTTCTGGTGGACCGCGTCGGCTGTGCCTCGGTACCACATGTCGCCTAGTTGCTGCTGGGCGGGAACGGTCTCGCAGAACTCGCCGAATTCGCCCCTCAGGTAGCTCCATCCATGCTGGACGTGCTGGATCAGCGACTGCGCCTTGTATTGCGTGAGAATCGATATCTGCCGGATGCCGGAGTTCACGCAATTGGACAACACGAAATCGATGATCCGGAACTTGCCTCCGAAGGGCGTCGCGGGCTTGCAGCGATGCGCGGTCAGTTCCTTCAGCCGCTCACCGCGGCCACCGGCCATGATCACTGCCAATGTGCCCCCCGTCAGGCGGCTCACATAGCGTCCGGAAGAAGCTCTCGCGGGCTGTCGGGGCATGACGGATTTCGTTGTTGGAGACAGTTCCGTTAATAGACCCTATGGACTAGGGCAGCGCAACTACCGAGTTCACAGCCATTTCATCAGCCCCACCTCGTGGGCGTGCGAGAGCAGCTCGTGCCACGGGTAGATGCGCACCTCGGTGGCGAACTGGCCGCACTCTTTTGGCTCCACATCGAGGGCAAACACCTCGGAGCCGTCGCTGTCCTTCTCTCCGGTCGCCTGAAAAGCGGCGCTCCACACACCGTCCCGCACCTGGGCGTTGTAGGAACACAGAGGGGGTAAGGTCAGATCGGCTTCGGGCAGCTGCCGGCGAGCGAGGAACTCGATCCGGACGTCGGCGGGGGACAGGCCGTTCAAGCCGGCCGCAACCCGTAGGCGCAGCCGCTCCCCTTTGGGCAGGTCCTTGCTCGGTTCGGCGACCAGACGCAGGCCGACCCGGGGCCACGCCTGGCGGATACGCTGCTTCCATTCCGCGAGCTCGGACGCCCCGGCGAAACCATTGCTCGCCAGGCGACGATACTGCCGGGCCGCCGGCTCGTAGAGTCCCTGCGAGTAGTCGAAGATCACACGGCGCATGTTGAAGCGCGGGATCACGGTCATCATCGACCGTTTGCTGCGCCGGACCCACTCGGGCGACAAGCGCTCGCCGGGACGGTCGTCCTGGCGCTTGCCACGACGATCGTAATACAGAGGAATGACTTCCTCCTCGAGGGTATCGAGGATCATGCCGGCCTCGAGAGCGTCGCGGCGCTCGGGGTCCTGCACGTTGGCCGGCGGGAGGCCCCAGCCGTTGTCCTCCATCCAGCCTTCGGCCCACCATCCGTCGAGAATGCTCAGGTTCAGGCGGCCGTTGATGGCGGCCTTGATGCCGGAGGTTCCGCTGGCCTCGAGAGGCGCCACGGGATTGTTGAGCCAGACGTCGACACCGGAGACCAGGCTGCGCGCGAGCTGCAGATCGTAGTCCTCGAGGAACAGGATGCGGCCGACGAACTGGGGCAACGTCATCATCTGCCGAATCTCGCGCAGGACCGCCTTGCCCGGCTCATCCGCCGGGTGCGCCTTGCCGGCAAAAATGAACAGCACAGGCCGGTCGGGATCGTTCACCAGGCGCGCCAAGCGCTCCCGATCACGCAACAACAGCGTCGCGCGCTTGTAAGTCGCGAACCGGCGAGCGAAGCCGATCGTGAGAATGTCCGGACGGGCCGGATCGAGGAAGCGAGTCAGATTGCGAAGTTGCGCGAGACTCGAGCCCTTGCGCCCGTATTCACGCTCTAAGCGCTCCCGGACGCTGCCGAGCATCCGTGACTTGACCGCCTGGGCGACCTCCCAGTACCGATCGTCCGGCACGCTCTCGAGCACACGCCAGAACTGCGGGTCGCGCAGTTTCTCGCGCCAGTCGGCCCGCAGCTCCCGATCGAAGAAGTCTACCCAGGTCAGATGCAGAAAAGTGGAAAGGTGGACGCCGTTGGTGACGAATCCGATCGGATTCTCCTCGGGCCGGATCTCTGGCCACTGGTCGGAAGCCAGACGCGCCGAGACGGCACCGTGAATCCGGCTCACGCCGTTGACCCGTCGAGTTCCGTTCAAAGCAAGGCGTGTCATGTTGAACAGCCCGGGAGAGGACGGCGAGCGCGCGAGGTCCAAAATCCGTTCCAATGGAACCCCGAGCTCGCGAATGAAGTCGCCGAAGTGCGCAATGATCAGCTCGTGGCCGAATGCGTCATGCCCAGCGGCTACAGGTGTATGCGTTGTGAAAACACAGCCGGCCGCAACCGCTTCCTGTGCCGCGCCGAAAGACAGGCCTTGTGCGAGATGCTCGCGCAACAGCTCAAGAATCAGGAACGCCGCATGGCCCTCATTCAAATGCCACACGGCAGGCTTGATGCCGAGCGCCCTCAGTGCACGGACGCCGCCAATACCCAGGATCATCTCCTGCCGAATACGGGTCGATTCGTCTCCGCCGTAGAGACGATGGGTAATGTCTCGGTCTGAAGGAGAGTTCTCCGGACAGTTCGTATCGAGCAGGTAGACGCAGACGCGGCCGACACGGGCGCGCCACAGGCGCGCAACCACATCGTGGCCTGCGATTCGCAATGCGATCTTGACCCACACACCATCATTATTTGTCGCGGGCTCAACGGGCAAATCCCGTGGGTCGTGCTCACGGTATTGAGCGTGTTGAATGCCGTCGCTATCGACGGTTTGAGTGAAATAGCCTTGGCCATAAAGGAGACCGACGGCGACGAAATTGGCGTTGTCGTCGCTCGCCGCTTTGCAGTAGTCCCCGGCCAGCACGCCCAGACCGCCCGAGTAAATCGGGAAGCTCTCGTGAAAGCCGTATTCGGCGCAGAAATAAGCAATCGGGGCATCCGAGGCGGTAGCGGGCTTCTCAGCCATGTACGCGTCGAATGTCTCCAGCGCCACGCGATAGCGGGCGAGATAAGCCGAGTCGGTCGCCGCCTTATCCAGGGTCGCTTGCGATACACACCGAAGCACCAGTCGCGGATTTCCTCCGCTCTGCTTCCACAGCAAGGGATCAAGGTCTTCGAACAAGGCCCGGGTCGGACGGTGCCAGCCGAAGAACAGGTTTCCCGCCAGCTCGGCGAGGCGCGACAGCGGCGCCGGGATGACCGGAGTGACTTCCAGGAGCGAATTCCGCATTACAAGACCTGTGGTCGATCGATGTGAAAAGTCAGTCTAGCAGTTCGCCATGCACCGCCCGATGACGCATCCCACACAAGGCTGCAGCAGGCACCGCATTGGCCAGCCCCGCTCCCGCGGTAAACTATGGGGATGCGACCCACTCGAGCCGTGACACTAGTCTTCGCGTTGGCGACAGCCCTCGTGCAAGGAGCACCCGCACCTGGGCCCCAGCACGCCGGCTGCCTGGCCACAGGAAACGGCTATCTGCGGGCCAAGATCCGCGGCGCCCTCAATCTCGATCTCGATTGGCACAACGCGGAAATCGAGTGTGACGGCGGAAGTCGCCCCGACGGAAGCGGGGTGCGCGTGAGCTTCGCCGGGCCGCTGCGCTCCGACGGACGCCGACTGCGCATGGTGTTCGGCGTCGGCACCGCGACCGAAGGGTCGGGAGGCCACGGCATGCCGACGAACCTGACGGTCATCTTCGAGGGAGAGCAACGCCTCTACGCGACCCGCGGTGAGGACAAGTGCACAGTCGATGAGTTGCAACAGCAACGCTTCGGTGCGCTGGATGGGAAGATTCGCACCTACCGGGTGACGGCGCGCGGGTTCTGTATATCGCCGGCGACGACACTCGATAACGCCGGCCGCATCCTGGTGACGAGCTTCGATTTCGCCGGCCGGGTCACTTACGGCAACGAGGACTGAAGACATGGTTCGAGCATTGCGGGGAGCCTTGAGGCGCGGATGGGGATTGCTTGCGGTACTGCCGCTCATGGCGCCGCTGCTGCTATCCGCATTGCTGACGGCGCCGTTGCCGGTGGCAGCGCAATCGGCTCCGATCGAGAATCTCGCAAACTTCCCGCGGACCCAAGTAGTGATTCGTTCAGCAGCGAAGCGCGCGGGCACTCAACGGTTCGAGATGTGGGTTGCGAACACTCCCGCGCGGCAGGAACAGGGGCTGATGTTCGTGACCGAGATTCCCGTCGGCAAAGGCATGCTCTTCCCGGAAGAGCCGCCGCGGCTGATGAACATGTGGATGAAGAACTGCCCCTCTTCGATGGACATGGTCTTCGTGTCAACCGAGGGCCGCATCTCCAAGATCATTGCTCGTGCGAAGCCGCAGTCTGAAGACACGCTGAGCTCCGACAACGTTGTCGGTGCCGTGTTGGAAATCGGCCCCGGCGAAGCCGAGCGTCTGCACCTGCAGGTCGGCGACGCAGTGTCCTGGTCGCTGTCCAAATGAGGGCAGCCTCTCTCTGAAGGGCTCCGGCGCGGAGCAGTACCGCAACGGCCCCGCCCAAGGCACCGTTGTGGCAGCGCAACGATTTCAGCCAATTTGTGGTCGAAAAAGCAACGAAATGCCACGAGTGGTCAAGGAAACCGGTGTCATCGGTGACCGGGGTCACACCGGGAACCCCTGGAGGGTGTTGCGTTTTACCCGAAAAACTTCCGCGACTGTGGCGTAATTGTTAGTATCGCGCCCACTCGGTTCGGATCAGGGCTAGTCAACAACGTTTCCAGCACCGTGCGAACGGGCGCTGGCACGCATTTGGCACGCTCGGATCCGTCTCGAAACCGCAATCAGGGGAAATCCACCGCGAAAGGGGCCCTGCCTCATTCGCGCAACAAGACGATGGGACCGGCCACCTGTGCCGCTCCCTGGAGGAATCAGATGACTCGCATCAGCGAAGTCGCGTCCGCCAGTCACGCCGGAAGCCCTATGGGCTCCAGCGACTGCGGACCGGCAGTCGAAGTCGAAAGTCCCAATTCGCGTGGAGAAGCTTTAATGAAGGGTAGCTCCAAGCGTTTTGGCCTCACGGTCGGACTGGCGGTCGCTCTGACGCTGGGGACCGCAGCTGCTCAAGCGGCCGCCGCCGCCGACCAGGCAGACAACCAGGTCGTCGAGGAAGTGATCGTGACGGGCTCGCGTATCGCGGCGCCCAACATGGTGTCGACCAGCCCGACTTCGGTCGTCACCGCTGAGGACATCAGAACCTCCGGTAAGGTCGACATCAACGACATCATCCTCCAGATGCCGCAGATCTCGGACGCCGGGCTCGGACAGGACCTGGGCAACCGTACCAGCGGTCTGACGACCGCAGGCGGCGTGGCCACGGCCGACCTGCGCGGCCTTGGTCCGAACCGCACCCTGGTGCTGGTGGACGGCATCCGTCTGGGTATCGGCTCGCCGAATACCTTCATCACCCAGCCCGCACCCGACCTCGACCAGATTCCGGCATTCCTGCTCGAGCGAGTGGACGTGGTGACCGGCGGCGCGTCGGCCACTTACGGCTCGGACGCGATCGCGGGCGTCATCAACTTCATCATGAAGCGGAACTTCGAGGGGTTGCAGGTCGACGGCCAGGTCGGCGCCAACTTCCACAACAACAGCAACAGCACGGCTGATCCGCTGGACAAAGCGTTCGGCCTGACGCCCTTGTCGGGAACGAGCTGGGACGGCCAGAACCGCCAGTTCGACGTCACGTTCGGAACGAACTTCGCCGACGGCAAGGGTAATGTCACGGCGTACTTGAGCTACTTCGACACGGACCCGGTCACGGGCTCGCAGCGCGATTGGGATCAGTGTCAGTTCAACCCGGTCACCACGAAGGGCGTAGTGACTGGGCGTGTCTGCGCCGGATCCTCCAACTCCAACTACATCCAACTCCAAGACCCGACGGACGCCGCCGGCAATCACATATACGCCGGATTGTTGGGTACGGGCGTAGATGGCTCCGTCTACAGCGTGAACGGCAACGGATTCGTTCCGCGCGGCTCCGTGGTGACGAACCCGCCCGCGGCATTCAATTCGCAGCCGTACATCTATCTGACGCGCGGCGATACCCGTTATACGGCCGGGTTCCTGGCGCATGACGATCTGGCTGACTGGGCCAAGCCGTACATGCAGTTCTATTTTACGGACGATCGCACGCACCAGGCAGTGGCACCGGGCGCGGTGTTCAACAACACCAACCTCTTCCCCAGCTCCGGTACGGCTGCCGATGAGAATGACGGTGGCTACTACTTCACGAACTGCAGCAACCCGCTGCTCTCGGCGCAGCAGAGGGGCATTCTGTGCTCGGCCGCGGCGGTCGCACAGGACACAGCGAGTCCCGGCTCGGTTACGGTGCCCATCGATCTTCGCCGGCGTAATGTGGAAGGCGGCGAGCGTGACTCGTTCTTCGACCACGCGAGCTACCGCGCAGTATTCGGCTCCAAGGGCGACTTCGCGGATGCCTGGTCGTACGATGCGTACGGTCAGTTCTACTATGTCAGCATGTACCAGTCGAACACGGGCTTCATGAATCTCGACAGCGTCAACAAAGCGCTACTCGTGACCGGAACGGCAGCCAACCCGAAGTGTATCAGCGGCGGAGCCTGCGTCCCGTACAACCTCTGGTCAGATGGTGGGGTCAACGCGGACCAACAGCAGTACCTGTTACTGACCGGTACGTCGGCGGGTAACTACACCATGCGCACCCTCCACGGCGACATCACTGGCGATCTGGGCAAGTACGGGATCAAGTTGCCGACAGCCCGCGACGGCCTTGGCGTCAACTTCGGCGTCGAGCATCGCAACGAGAAGCAGGTCTATTCGCCTGACTCGGCGGAACAAGGCGGTCTCATGCTCGGTGCGGGCGCGGCAGCCGTACCCCTGGACGTGGGCGATCACGTCAGCGAGTATTTCGCCGAAGCGCGCTTGCCGATCCTCCAGGACATGCCCTTTGCCAAGGAACTGGTGGCTGATGCGGGCATCCGCAAGTCGAAGTATTCGGTCAGCGGTGGAGTCACGACCTGGAAGGCCGAACTGCAATGGGCTCCGATCGATGACATTCGTTTCCGCGCGACATTCCAGAGAGCCATCCGTGCACCGAACCTGATCGAGCTGTTCAACCCACAGGTGGTCGGCCTGACCACGTTCGGATTCAACGATCCGTGCGCGACCGCGACGGTTGCCCCGACGGCGGCGTTGTTGGCTAAGTGCTTGAACACCGTTCCCGCCGCGCAGCGGGCGGCGTTCACGTCGGCGTTCAACGCCGGCGGGATTCCGGACCTGGTCCTGCAGCAGGGATATCAGCTGACGGGCGGCAACCCGGACCTCCAGCCGGAAGTGAGCAAGTCGTACACGATAGGCTTTAACTTCACCCCGACGTTCGTGACGGGGCTGACCGGCAGCCTCGACTACTACCACATCCGGCTGGATCAGGAGATCACCAACGGTCTTGCGATCCAGGACATCATCACCACGTGTATGAACACGGGTGACCCGGTGGTGTGCTCGGCGGTCCATCGCAACAACTCCAACTTCAGTTTGAACGGACCTTCGTTGGCGGCCGGCGGATACATCACTCAGACGAGTGTGAATATCGCAACGGCGCTTGCGACGGGTGTCGACTTCCAGCTGAACTACAAGCACCTGCTCCCTGGGAAGCTGGGAACGGCCGCTCTGGGCATTGTGGGCACGTACACGGGCCACAACAGCACGCAGTCACCGGCACAGGACAGCAAGGAGTGCGCAGGGCTCTACGGCCCGAACTGCCTGACTGTCATTCCGCGGTGGCGCCACAACATGCGCCTGAGTTGGTCCATGCCGTGGGACACCACGTTGGCAGCCACGTGGCGCTACATCGGCAGGAACTACTATGACGGCAACCAGCCGCAGTACGGTGGTGACCCCGCCGCTCCCAACCTGTTGGTCAATGCGAAGATCCCGGGGTACAGCTACCTCGATCTCGCGGCGACCTACAACCCGACGAAGAACCTGGAGTTCCGGCTCGGCATCAACAACCTCCTCGACAAGGACCCGCCGCTGGCTTTCGGTGGCGCAGGGGGCGGCTACAACAGCTACACCGCGTATGACTTCCTGGGAAGGCAGTTCTTCGCGGCCTTCACGGTCAAGTTGTAAGGCAGTCAAGCTCTGAGAGCGATCCGGGCGTAGGGCTTCAGGCCTTACGCCCCCTTTCGCGAACGGCCCCTTCGGGGGCCGTTTTTTTTGGGAGGGCAGTCTCGCGTGGACGTCGCACGCGGACTCGAGGCTACTGGATACGCCGCACGCGCATGGAGCGATGACCACTCCCCGGCGACGTCAGGAGGAAGCCGCCCATCAGCTCGTGCGAAACGGTTACGGAGTCGCCGACACGGATGGCCAGCTCCTGTCCATCCGCGGTTTGCTGAACCCACAGCTGACCGTTGTCTAAAGTCAGCTTCAGACCACCGTTGGATTCGCGTCCAATCGAAGTGACCTGAGCCGTGACCTGCTTGGGCGACTCGGCAATGTTCTCCTTCCGCACGACCTGTCCGGCACTCAAGCCGAATCGCTGCTCAGGAGTGGTTTTGGCCTGTACAGGCTGCGAGGCCTGTGCAGGCTGCACGGGCTCGGCTGGCGTGCTGGCGGCAGGTGCAGTTCTGGCCTCGGGAGTTGTGTTGGCTGAGGGGACGACATGGCCAGGGGCGCGACTGAGAGCCTTGTCGTAACAGGTCAGGCGGCGCGCGTCGTCGTTCTCCCCTATACATGCCTTGAGTGCGCCCGCAGCCTCGGGTGAAACCGCGAATGTCTTGTCGCCAGCCGCGCCAGCGGCCTGCGTACCCAGTCCCGCCGCCAGGACAGCAGCCACGATCGCGGCCACGGAAGCCGTTGGAAGTCTCATAGCCGCCTCATTTACCCGTGCACCCGTTCTGCTGGTTACAGGACTGTCCCCTCGACATCTGCAGGTCTTCCTTGGCCTGGCGCTCGAGTTGGTCGATCTGGGCTTCCGTGAGACAGACCCGACTCGAGAACCGTGACCCGGTCAAACCGTCCTTGCGGCAGTAGACCGTCACGCCATTGCGCTGCGCGGGTTGGTAGCCCTTTCTGAGCAGATCCACGTTCACGCCCGGCTGATCGGATGCCGTCGCAGGCTGGGCCGCCGGGGCGGAGCCGGACGTGGAAACTGGCCGAGGACCCGCAGCGGTAGCATGAGGCGCCATGGGGTCGATCCTCCTTGGGCTGGCCGCACCGGGATGCGCCAGAACGGAGTAGGAAGCGCTATCGTTAACACGGAGCGGGTGAACGGCGGAAGCCGATGGCGGGGTGCTTCGACAGCCGAAGATTGGCGCAAGCAGCAGGAGAAGCACAGTCGTCTGTCTCATCCATTCTCGTCCGTGGTTGTGGGGGCGCTATAGTCAACCACAACCGGATCCGCAGTAAACGGGCCGGAACGAACGTCACTCCTCGAGCGAACGGGGCTTTGCAGCCTGCTCAGGCCTCCAGGCTTGCGTCAGCTCGAGTTGCCTGCGCGGTAGCACGGGATCGTAGTGGCTGAGCTCCATGAGATAGGCGCCCTCGCCACCCGTAAGCGCCTTCAGTCGCAACTGATACTCGGACACCTCGGATAGCGGCACCAACGCAGTCAACCGGGTGTTGCCATCCGACAATGTCATGCTCCCGTTGATGTGAGCGCGCTTGGTCGCCAAGTCCCCCGTTACACCGCCGACGGCACCGCTCGGCACAGTGATCTCGAGTCGCACCACAGGCTCGAGGACGATGGGGCTGGCCTTCTGCACGGCATCGAGAAAAGCCTTGCGGCCGGCCGCGACGAAGGCGACTTCTTTGGAATCGACGGGATGATGTTTGCCATCGTGAACGACGACGCGGAGGTCCTGCATCGGAAATCCGGCGAGAGCCCCTTCGGTGAGAACCTGACGAACCCCCTTCTCGACGGCGGGGATGAATTGCCCGGGAATGGACCCGCCAACGACCGCGTCGACGAACTCGAAACCGCCCCCCCGCTCGAGCGCTTCGACCCGCAGGAAAACCTCGCCGAACTGGCCAGCGCCGCCGGTTTGCTTCTTGTGCCGGCAGTGTCCCTCAGCGTTGCGAGTAATGGTCTCGCGATACGGAATGCTCGGGGGGTGGGTCTTGATGCGTACGCCATAGCGCTCGCTCATGCGTTCGAGGAGCACACGGACGTGGAAATCCCCCATGCCATACAGGACAGTCTCGTTGACACTCGGATGGTGCTCAATGCGAACACACGGATCTTCGGCAGTTAGCTTGTGCAACGCGTCCGCGAGACGCTGCTCGTCCCCCCTCCTCTCAGGCTCGATGGCAATTCCCAGCATCGGGGGCGGAAAGCGCACGGCCTCGAGATGATATTCATCCTCCTCGTGGGAGTCGTGGATGACGGCATCGAGGTGCAGCTCTTCGATCTTGGGTGTGACACAGATGTCGCCCGGAATGGCTTCGGAGATCTCGGTCGTGTCCTTGCCCATCACCTTGTATAGATGGGAAACCTTCACGGGCTTACGACTATTGCCGACGAACATCAGTGTGCCGGCCCGCAGCGTCCCCTGATGGACTCGGAGAAACCCGAGTTTCCCGACGTACGGATCAATGGTGACCTTGAACACGTGAGCCACCACGTGGCGATTGCGGTCAGGAACGACCTCCACACGCCTGTCGCCGTTGAGAAAGTGCGGGGGATTCCCTTCAGTGGGGTTGGGTAGCAGACGCTCGAAGATATCGAGCAGCTCGGGAATGCCGGCGCCACTCTCGGCAGAGACGAAGCAGACGGGAATCAAATGGCCCTCGCGCAGGGCCCGCTCAAAAGGGTCGTGGAGCTGCTCCGGGGAGACAGTCGCGCCCTGGTCCAGATACAGGGACATCAATTGGTCGTCGAGCTCGACGATCTGGTCGACGATCTGAGTGTGGGCCGCGGCGACGGAGGAGAAGTCCGGAGCGGCACCGTCAGGCTGAAAGAAGCAATCTGCGACCGCCGAGCCGTCCTGCGCAGGGAGGTTGAGCGGCAGGCACTCGGAGCCGAAGACTTCACGGATCTGCCGGAGCAGTTCCGCCGGGTTGGCGTCCCGGCTGTCGATGCGGTTGATGACGATGAGGCGGCACAGCTCCCGGCCGAGTGCGAATTCCATCAGCCGCTGCGTCACCATATCGATGCCGGCCGCGGCGCTCAGCACCACGGCCACAGACTCGACGGCCTCCAGCGCCGACAGGGTGCGACCCAGAAAGTCGGGGTACCCGGGTGTGTCGATCAGATTGATATGGGTGGAAGCGTGATCGACGCTGCAGACCGCTGGATCCAGGGAGTGCTGCAGGCGCTTCTCCTGCGCGTCGAAGTCGGAGACTGTCGTCCCGCGCTGAACGCTGCCCTTGTGCCGGATGGCCCCGGCGGTCAGCAGCAGGGACTCGAGAAGCGTCGTCTTGCCGGCCCCGGCAGGGCCGACCAAGGCAATATTGCGGATGGCCTGAGTGGTGTAACCCATGATCCACCTGAGGCAAACTGCGGTATACGAAGCCTACTCCCCCGACCCGGAGGCCGCCATGCCGCAGGACAACACGCCGGAACAGGAAAAGAAGAAGAAAAAACACATCGAAGAACAGCTGGATGAGGCGCTGGCAAATTCGTTTCCAGCGAGCGATCCGGTGTCGTTCGTCACCTCACAGACGGAGGAAGACTGGGAAGAGGACAAAAAGGCCAAGTAGTCTCGGAGCTGGCACGCCGCCAAAAACCACGTTTTTTGGCGGCCGTTGAACGAAGAGATAGCGGTCGTCCGGCAAAAGCGCCGCAGGCGACTTTTGCCCAATAAGCTAAGGAGCCGTGAGCTCGAGGGTGGAGCCGGCCTGATTGGTGGTCGTCAGGACGATCGGCCGCCGCCACACGCGCTGCACATAGTCGATCACCCTGCGGCTGCGTTCGAGGTCCAGCCCTCGACCGTCCACGGATGCGTCGTGTGTCAGCTCGAGGGTCCCGTCACTACGAACGTGAGTCGCCGCGACCGTCGGGGCACCGAAGCTGTACTTCGGGCTCAATATCGCTTCGTGCAGTCCGGTCAGTTCGTGCTCGAGCACCTTGATCTGTCCATCGTTGCGGGCGGAGAAGCGGAACAGCCCCAACTCATCGGCCAGTTCCCGTGTCAGATGATTGCGGACGAAGCCGAAGTCATCGTCCTGCTGCATGATGTTGCGAGCCGCATCGAGACCCTCGGCCTCGACGATCTTTTCCCACATCGAGAACCCGAGGTGGTACGGATTGATGCTGAGGGCAACCTGCTGGTCCGCGGCGATCGGGCGCACGACGTCCGAATGACACTTGATCGCATCCACGTACGCCTGCTGGGGGACGAACTCGGCTTCGCGTAACAGGCGTGCGTGCCAATACGAAGCCCACCCCTCGTTCATGATCTGGGTCGCGAAGACCGGGTAGAAGTAGAACGACTCTTCACGCACCGCCAGAAAGATGTCGCGCTCCCAGCTCTCCATCTCCGGAGCGTAATTGGCGACGAACCACAACAGATCACGCTCGGGATGAGGCGGCACGGGCGCACGCTTCTTGTGCTCCACCCCTGCCGGGGCCTCGGTCGGATCGAGGGCAGCAAAGCGTTTGCGGAAGGCGTCGTCGACCAGCAACTTGGGGTCCGCTTCGTACTCCGGATACTGGGACCGACGCAGGGCCTGATCCACGTCGATGTGCTGCTCGAGGGCGAGGGCTGCGTCCAGTACGGTTTCGACCCGTTGTGCGCCGTAGGTCTCAATGGCTTGTTGAATCTGTCGGGCGTGACTGGCCGCGTGCTCGACTATGTGCTCGCTCACTTGCTCCTGGCAGCGGCGAAACAGCATGTTGTTGCGCGAGAAGTCCGCATGCCCGAGCACATGCGCCGTCACAAGGATGTTTTCCGCCAATCCATTGCTGCTGGCGAGATATGCGTGACCCGGATTCCCCGGAAACACCACCTCGAACAGCCGCGAGTGCCCCATGTGCCGTTGAATGAGCTGATAGATGTAGCGCACGCCGAACGACCAGTGCGGCATGCGCACGGGCAGTCCGTAAACGGCAATCTCCATCATGAAGGAGTCGGGGACCGCCTCGAAGTCGACGGGGTGGAACAAGAGGCCCAGCTTTTTCGCCAGCTCCTCAATTCGCTGGACGTAATCTTTCCAGTCCTCGTTCGTCGACTCACTCATCCGGGGCCCTCGATGGCGCGGTTCTCCGCCGTGAAGAAGTGCCGGACAGCACCCCATACGTCATCGAAGTCATTGAGCGCATAGCTTCCCGCCGCGATACCAGCAGAAGACAGCTCCGCGAAAAGGCGCCCCACTTCGGTGGCAAGCTGGCGCGAAAGCCCTGACGACACCTCAACGTAACCGGTGTATGCCGCGTCTGCGGCAATTGACGACAGCTTTTCGCGTGCGTCAGGAGCGTCGCTGACGGAGTTGTCACCGTCAGATGCATAGAAGAGATAGATGTTGGAGCGGCCTGGGTTGTACCGGGTATCGATGATTTCCCGCACCTTCTCGAGGCCGGTCGAAGTCACGGTGCCGCCCGTGCCACTCACTTGGAAAAACTCGGGCTCGGAAAACTCCCACGCCTCGGTCGTGTGCGCCACGAACACGGTCTCCAACGAGCGGTACTCGCGACGCAGCCCTTGCACGACCCAGAAGAAGAAGGTCTTTGCGAGCTTGCGATCGCGATCGGACATGCTCCCGGAGACATCAAGAAGGAAGAATACGACGGCATGTACCGCAGGCTGCCGGCGGCGCGCGAGCTGGCGATAGCGCAGGTCCTCATCGGTGAACGTTTGAGTGGCGCCAGGAGTCCCGCGGCGCTTGACCAACTCCTTGAAGGAGCGACGTCGATCGAGTCGGGAGCGAGCGCCGCGTCGATCATAGCCCTCGCGGATCCAGTCGGTCTCCTCTGAAGGCCCGACGCGCGCCTTCAGGTTGGGAAGCTGCATCTCCTCCCAGAGCCAGTCGACAATATCGTCGACCTTGAATTCCAGCATCAGCTGGACCTCACCCTCGTCCTGGCCGCCAGGCCCCTTCTCCCCGGGCCCGCGCTGCTTGGAGGGATCGGAGAAGGTGTCACCGGGTTTGGCTTTGCCCTGACCCGCACCCTGACTTTCCTCGGGACGCCGGAGGCGAAAGTGGTAATGCTCGAGCATTCGCACCGGCACACGCACGGTGCGAGCCCCATCGTTTATGACATCCCCCCCAGCGACGATCTGCGGCAAGTGCTTGCGAACCGACTCACGTACTTTTTCGTCGTGTCGCAACCAATCTCGCGCACCTCGCGAGAACAGGTCATACCACTTCGCAGCATCCGCGCCGGGGTTGTCGCTGGAGCTCATGATCTAAGAGTTACTCCTTTTTCCGTTCTCGCGCTACTCCTGTGCGAGCAAAGTAGTGACATAGCTCAATGCCTCCTTGGCACTGTGCTCGTCATACCCATATTCCGTAATGAGTCGTTGCTGAACGACAGATATCTTCTGTCGGGCGTCATCGTCGGGCCGTGCCGTGGAGGTGACAAGACGCAACACATCACGGCGCTCCTCGAACAGATACTGCTCGATGGCCTCGCGCATGCGCGCGTGGCTCATCAGCTTGAACTTCTCGCCCGCTTTGAACGCCACCATGGCCTTGCGCACAACCTCCTGTCGGAACGAGAGCTTGCCGGAATCGGAAACCTTGATCTTCTCCTCCACGGATCGCAGGAAACGCTCATCCGCCGGGCGCGTCTCGCCGGTAATGGGATCGGTCACCTGCCGGTGATCGAGGGAAGCCTCGACCTCGTCGAGGTATTTCTCCAACAACTGCTGCGCCTCTTCCTCGAACGACGCGAACATCGCACGGTGTACGTCCTCTTTGACCCAGCGGTTGTAGAACTCCTTGCGGGCCGTCACGAGGTGGTCTATCCAACTCTTCTTCTGCTTGGCGTCCATCCGAGCATCGCTCTCGATGGAGTCCTTGAGAGCGAGCAGGAGCTCCATGCTGGTCAGACTGTGGGTATTCCCACGCGTGATGGCGTTCGAAATCGAGTTGATGACGAAGCGAGGGCTGACACCATTCATCCCTTCGTCACCGGATTCCGCGTGCAAGCGGACCGCTTCGGACTCAGCCACTCCCTCGACGGCCTCGCCGGCATAGAGCCGCAGCTTCTTGGGCATGTCCAGCCCTTCGCGCTCAGGCTTCGTTAACCGGGTGAGGATCGAGAAGACCGAAGCGAGGTTCAGCACGTGCGGGTCCAGGTGCACGTTCCGGAACGCCGGCGCTCCTGAGACCAACTTTTGATAAATGCGGGATTCGTCGCGGTACGACAGCGCGTAGGGGACCTTGATGATCACCATGCGGTCGAGCAGCGCCTCGTTTTCCTTCTCCTGCAGGAACTTGTGGAATTCCGCGAGGTTGGTGTGCGCCAGAATGGTCTCGTCGAGATGAATCAGCGGGAACCGCGAGACTTTGACGTTCTTCTCCTGCGTCATCGTGAGCAGCAGGTAGAGGAACTCGCGCTTCACTTTCAGGATCTCGATCATCTCGAGCACGCCGCGGCTCGCGGCGTAAACGGCACCGGACCACGACCAGGCCCTCGGATCCCCTTCATCGCCAATCTGAGCGACTTTGGCCAGATCCACAGAACCGACGAGGTCTGCAATATCCGCAGTCGTGGGATCGTGCGGAGCGTAGGTGCCGATACCGCTGCGGGACGCCTCGGAGAGGAAGACCCGTTCAACCGGCACTTTCACGAAGTCGCCGTCGAACTCTCGATCAACATACTCCCGGGCCCACGGCGACAGCTCACCCTGAATCTCCACGCCGTAACGCTCGCGAAACTCGGGGCGCAAGCCAGCGGGGATGAGATTCAGCGGATTCTCGCGCAGCGGGGAGCCCTTGATGGCGTATAAAGCGCCCCCGTCGGTGCGGCTGTATTCCTCCAGTCCCTTCTTCAGGAGGATCGCCATCGTAGACTTACCACCAGAGGGTGGACCTAGCAGCAGAAGCAGTCGACGGCCAACATCCGAGCCTGCGGCGGCCGCCTTGAAGTAGTCGACGACACGAGAAAGTGGTTCGTCGATACCAAACAACTCACGCTTGAACAGCGCGCGCGCCTTGACGCTCTCGGAGGCGTCGGCGGCCGAAGCGTTCCCCCCATGCCAGCGCAGCATGTCCCAGATGTATTCGTGGCTGGATCGCGCCAGGGCGGCGGGATTGGGCGGCAGGACGGTGGAGAGAAATTCGCCGAAGGTGCCCTCCCAGCGCTGTGCGCGGTGGAGGCGGCTGAAGGAGCTCAACGATTCGATGAATGCAGCAGCAGCGTCATCGGAGTCCGGATCAGTAGAGAGCGGTCGCATCTGTCCCTCCCGTTGAAACCCTCAAGGAAACCTCGAGTGCCGATTGCCTTACTCTTTAAGACGATTGGTGGCGAGAATTGTTCACTCGTGAAACTGAACGACGTCGAGAGAAAACAAAGCAAAATGCATGCCTGTCGTGGTGACGCCCGCGTTTGTGCGCAAACAGCGCATCGCGAACCTCGCAGCGCCGGCCTTAGCATGCACCCGAAAGATGCGGGGCGCACACTCGTAGTACACGCAGCGAGGTGGAGGATAGGGAATTCAGAGGGTTAGGCAGCCGGCAAAAACCACGCTTTTTGCCGGCGGACGACGCAGTGATGTCCGCACAAACGCGCCGGGAGCGTGTTTGGCCGACCGGAGGTCGGCCCGCAGGGCGCTGTCCAGGGATGGACAGGCGCATTAGCGCCGCAGGCGACTTTTGCCGATGGATTAGCGGCCGAAGAGGCCCTTCAGCTTGTCTGCGAGCTTCTGCTTGATTTCGTCCTTGTGCTTGTCGAGCTCCTCGTTGACCTTCTGGCGGACTTGCGACTTGGCGAGCGACTGAATATCGGGGCGGACCGTCAGATTATCGACGGTACCGCGGATCGTGAACGGCACGTCCGTCGATTGCAGACTGGCCAGCTCGCTACCGGCGGCGCCCGGTGGAGGGACTTTGGAGAGGCTGGCGACGATCTGGTAGTCCACCGCCTGAGTGATCAGATCAAACGTCCCCTTGCCACGCAGCTTCAGGAAGTCGGTGGCAACAGTCAGGTCATCGGTATGAGCCACTCCCTTGTCCAGATTCGCAGTGGCAACGAGCGTATTGAAGGCAGTGCGCACGGGTTGGGGCCGTTCCGGAACGGCTGTTTGTTTGATCAGCGAGTAGGCGCGTCGTTCCTCGAACCAGAGGTCGATTCCGTTCAGCGCGCCATCCTTGACGTTGACGTCGATTTTTCCGCCGAGCGAGCGCATGATGTCCGTGTCGGTATTGCCCACTCCGGCGACGACGATGTTCGCATCGCCGTGCCCGGACAGTCGGGTGGTGTCGAGTAGCGCTTTTGCCAGCGCCCCGACATCGATTCCTTTCGCGTGCTCGTTCGTGGTCAGGTGCGCCTCCTGGCCGTGCGCATCGAGAAGGATGTCCCCGTTGTAACTTCCCCCGAGCACACTCGCCCGAGTGGGCCCAAGGTGCAAGCGGCCATCGCTTGCCGTCACCGGCAAGGTCACGCCGGTCAGAGTGATCCCACTGAGTGTCGCACTTCCCACTTGCAGCGTGCCGTGCAGGTTCAACTTCCGCAGCGTCTCGATCGGCAAGGGTGTTGGAGGCTTGCGTTTGGCATCGGCGGGTGACGGTTTCGCGGCCGGCTGCGCCGGTGCGCGATAGCGATCGGCGTTGATGGAGTCGACCTTCAGGTCGTAGCTCAGGGCCAGAGTGTCGAGATCGTCGACGCCAGCCGATCCCCGGAGGTGGGTGTCATCCAAAGTCAACAGCAGGTGGGTCAGCTTCAGTTGCTTCTGAGTCAGACGGTAGTCCGCACCGAGCGTGAACGCCGATAGGGCTTTGGGATCCCGCGTTACCGGCGCTCCGCCCCCGTAAGTATCCAACAGCTTGCGGAGTGAGACCTGCGGCACGCTCACCTTGCCGGTGAGCACACGATCCGTCAGCAGCTTCTCGCCAGCCGCCGTGAGCTCCAACGCGAGATCGCCGAACTTGATGCTGAATTGCGCGGGAGCCAGCGTTGCCGTGGCGGGGTCGAAGCTGACGCCGGGGGAAGAGAGGGAGACATGGGTTGGAGAGGAAGAGCCGCCCTGCGCAGGAGAACCGCCCTGCGCAGGAGAAGACGAGGCGTAGTCGAACGACACACTCAGCGGCACGGGGGCGCCGGTCCCGATGGCGCCGGCCTTCATGGCGAGATTCGACAGGACGGTCGAGGACTTTTTCGCCTCGTCGCGGAAGCTGAAGGTGGAATTCGTGAGCTCGAAACCCTCGATGGATCCTTGGGGGGCGGGACCGGAGGACGTTTCAGGGGGAGGCGACTGGCCTTGGGCGTTTCCCAGGTCCTTCCAGTTGTTCTCGGTCTCGGAACGGCTGACCAGGTTCGCGCTCACGCCGTCGATGGAAACCCGGCTGACCTCCACACGCTTGTGCAGAAGCGGCAGCAGCCTGACACCGACGCTCACCTGCTTGACCGCCGCGAAGGGCCCGTTGCCGTAACCGGGTGGGTTGCCCAGGCGCACATCGCTGATCGACAGCGCCAGCCAGGGAAACACCTTGAGATCGAGCTTGCCGCCGATCTGCAGCGTGCGGCCGGTCTTCTGTTGCACCAGACGCTCGATATTGCCGCGATAGTCGTTGGGATTGACGATCAGAAGCAGTGCGGCCACGCCCAGGACGAAGAGACCGATCAGGCAGGCCAGGACGATGCCGGCGATTTTCAGTGCGCGCATGCGAGGGAACTCCATGTCGGCTAGCGGGGCGGCAGCCCGGGGCGGGCCGCGTTCGGCGGTAACGGGCAGATTCTGTCTACTTCCAGCGACGGTCTTCCACTTTCCGAAGTCTACCCCGAGCGCACAGACGGACCTGCGTCACGGAAAACGACGAGCGGGAGCCGGACCTTGGTCGCCGCGTCGCAACGACCCGACGCGTCTCTATCGTTATTGTGAACTGCGGCACTGCGGTGTTGCGGCGTACATCTAAGCTGGCTTCTCACCAATTCCGTGCATTGCCGCTGTGTGCCGGCAGGGTTACGCCCGACGCCTGTTTGGTCGGGACTCCACAGTCGAGGGAGACACTTTTGTGGCTAGTCCAGCGTCGAATGCTTCACGGTCAGTAGAAGTCAACTCGGGCGGATCCAGCCCGGCGCCGGCCGCATCGAACCGTCCGCAGGTCGATGTCACCGCCATCACCACGCGCGATGACTTCCTCCTCGAGTTAGGTGACGCTCTCGGAGGCCAGGCATCCGTCCGCCCGGTCGACTCCATCGAGCACGCACTCGATCATATTTCCAACACCAAGCGCGGTCAGCTTTTGGTCATCGACAGTCGCGATGTCACGGACATGCGCGAGACAGTCGAGCGCGCTGTAAAACAAGCTTCGCATGCGGTGGTCCTCGTGTTCGCCAGTGCGGACGCGGAAAAGCAGGTCGGAGCCGCGGTCAAGGGCTCCAATGTCTTCGCCGTGCTCCCGATTCCGATCGATCCCCGCAAGACTGGCGCGGTCCTCGAGGGCGCGATGTCCGATGCGGTCGCTAAGCGTAGCAACTCGCGCAGCGGTTCGTACAAGGGAGTCAGCGTCGAGTCGTTTCAATCGCAGGGGGAAGCCGCGGCGGGTCCCTCGGACTCCGGCTCGGGCGCGAGCAACAAGAATGTGCTCATGGGTGTCGGAGCTGCGGTCGCGATCGCTCTAGCGGGCGGCGCATACTTTCTGTTCTCCCACGGCAAGCAGCCTTCGGCTCCTATCGCCGCAGCCGCGAAGCCGGCCGCGCAGACCCCGGCGACTGCTGCCGGTGCAACTGTGGACGATGCCGCGCTGGCGTCCAAGCCTACGGTTGAGACACTCGTAAAGGGTAAGGTCGACGAACTGCTCGAGAAGGCTCGCGCCGCAATGCGTGAGCGCCGTTACACCGAGCCGGCCGGGGACAACGCTCTCCTTTATTACAGGTCGGCGGCCGCCGCGGATCAAAGCAGCGGTGAGGCAGTTGACGGGATGCGTCGTATGGCGGCTGTTCTGGCCGCGCGATACGAGGAATCCATGACGGGCGGCAAGTTCGACGACGCGGCCGGAGCCCTCGCGAACTTCAAGGTCGCGGCTCCTGGTGATACGCGCATCCCCGGCCTCGAGCTGAAGCTGGCGACGGCTCAGATCAACAAGGCCTTAGCCGAAGGCAACGTGGACCGCGCCGCTGCGCTGGTCCGCCAAGCTCAGCAGTCCTCCTCGATTCCTGCGGATCAGCTCAACAGGTGGCGCACCGACATCGGCCGCCGCCAGGAAGACGCCAAGCTGCAACGCCTTGCAGGCCTGGTCGAAGACCGCATCCGCGATGGCAAGCTGGTCGATCCTTCGGACGACAGCGCCAAGACGTACATGCAGCAACTGCACGAGACCGCGCCGACGAATCCGACCACGCAGCGCGCGGCTCGTGACCTGAATTCGGCTTATTTGCGCAAGGCCCGCGAAGCGACTGTTAGCAAGAACGCCGCGGACTCCGACCACTGGATCGCCGAAGCGCGGGCCGGTGGTGTCAGTGGCGCGGATCTCACGAACTTCCAGCGCGATCTCGCGAGCGCTCGCCAAAAGGCGGCGGCCGCCGAGGCCGAGCGGTTTGTACAGCTCACCCGCGACCGCATCAAGGAAGGCAGGCTGACGGATCCGGCACAGGACAGCGCGGCCTTCTATCTCGGGCAGCTGCAGTCTACGGATGCTTCCAACGGATCGTTCGCACAGCTCAGTAAGGAGCTGTCGTCCAGGCTGATCGACCGCGCACGCGCCGCAGCCCGTGACAGCAGCAAGGCCGCGCTCGTTGAGGCGGACCTGACGCAAGCGAAGCGCTTCGGTGCCGATGCTCGCGACATCCAGAGTATCCAGCAGAGCCAGAGCGCAGCGCGCACACCCGCCGCGACACCTCGGCCATCAACCGCCTTGAGCCCGGCTGCGCCGCCGACGATGAATTACGCGCAGCTGGCCAAGCAACTCAAGCGCACTCGCTACCAAGCGCCCCAGCTTCCTGACAACGCCAAAGTTGGTGGCGTGGTCACCATTGAGTTCACCGTCGATGTGAAGGGCGACCCGCGTGATATCCGCGTAGTCGACGCCAATCCTCCTGGAATATTCGAAAAGTCAGCCACGACGGCGATCAAGCACTGGCACTACGACCCATTGGTCGTCAACGGCGGCCCGGTTGAAATCCCGGTCCGCATCTCGATGCGGTTCGAGCCGCCCAAGTGACGCACGTGAGCGATAAGGAGATTTGAGAATGAATCTGGCCGGCACAGAGCGTAACCGCCAGCTCGTCACGGTTGGCATCGTAACGGTGCTGACACTCGTCATGGGCTCAGTGCTCATCCTGGGTTTCCGCCTCGCGACCCAGATGCGCTCCAACATCATGGCTCTGCAGAGCGCAAGTACGCTCCAGACCTACCCTGGCACGATCGCGCAGCAATTGAATGCCCTGCGCGACCGACTCGAGGCAAGAGCCTACGCCGGTCAGGCGTTGAGCGACCTCAAGAACTCGGTCAAGCGCTTCGACCACGACCTCGAGCAGCTCGGAACGGGCGGCTACGTGGAATCGCCCGAACTGGACCAGGCGCTGTTGCTCTGGCACCAGTACGGTCCGGTCATCAATCCGGTCGTCCACTTCAGCGGACAACCGTATGTCGATTCCGATGAGGCCGGCAGCACTTTCTCGAAAGACGGCAAGGCGCACTACGCTGACGTGAAGCGCGCTCAGATTCTCGCCAACGACAACGCAAGAACCCTCCAGACCCGCTTGGCCACGGTCGCGACGACATTGCAGTCGGAAGCCTCCACGGACGCTGACCGCCTGCGCATATTGTTGTGGGCTGGTGTGATCGCGGCGGTCGTTCTCGCCGTCGTCGCCGGTTATTTCCAGATCACCCGGTCACGTCACGAGCGCGCCGCTAAGGAAGCCCAGGAACAGACGCGTGACATTCTGAAGACCGTGCGCGAAGGCTTCTTCCTGCTCGACGCGGACTACCGCATCGGCTCGGTGTGGTCGGAAGCTCTGACACGCATGTTCGGCCGCGGCGACTTCAACGGTCTGGCCTTCGAGGAACTGTTCAAGAACCTCGTTCCGGCCAACACGCTCGCCACGGCGATGAAATACATCAAGCTCCTGTGGGGTGATCGCGCCCACGAGAACCTGATGAAGAGCATCAACCCACTGGGCCAGCTCGAGATCAGCATGGACAACGGGCACGGTGGCAAGGAGACCCGCTACCTGCAGTTCGATTTCCACCGCGTCATGGGGCCGAAAGGCATCAAGCACGTGCTGTGCTCGGTCGGTGACATCACCTCGAGCGTGCTGCTCGCCAAGGAGCTGCATGAGTCGCAGGAGAACGCGAACGCGCAGCTCGACATGATGCTCGGCATGATGCATGTCGATCCGCTGCAGCTGACTTCGTTCCTCGACACGACGGAAACCGGCCTGCAGCTCATCAACGCGATCTTGAAGGAGCCTGCGCGTACGGACGGCGAGTTCCGCAAGAAGCTGAACGGCCTGTTCCGCGAGTTGCACTCGATCAAGGGCGAAGCCTCGGCGCTGAACCTGATGAGCATCGCGCACCGGGTCCACTCTCTCGAAGACATGGTGAGCGAGCTGAAGAAGAAGGCGGAGCTGTCGGGCAACGACTTCCTGCCGATGGTTCTGAAGCTCGACGACCTGCTGGCTCACTTGCGCAGCGTGCGCGAGATGGCCACGCGCCTCACGGTTATCAAGGACGCTCCGAGCGAGGTGTCGGTCAGTGCGCCGGTCGCCGCGAAGCCTGCGCAGGCATCGTCAGAGCGTGGTGCGCCGCGTTCGGCCGACGACATGTCGCCGACGCTGCATGCCATGGCAGAGCGCCTTGCACACGATCACCGCAAGCGCTTCAAGCTCACGATCACCGGTTTGGCGGAAGTACCTCGGGCGTACTCGGCTACGGTGAAAGACTGTGTAATTCAGATGTTGCGCAACTCTGCGGTCCACGGCATCGAGGCGGCGGACGTTCGCCGTGCGCACACGAAGGAAGACGTCGGTGCGGTCAAGGTGGAGTTCAAGAAGGCCGGCGAGGGCTACGAGCTGGTCTTCGAAGACGACGGCGCGGGAATCTCGCCGGACCAGTTGAAGGCAGCCGCCGTGCGCAAGCAGATCATCTCGGCGGAAGAAGCCGCCGGCATGGACATGCGAGCCGCCATGGCTCTGATCTTCCGCCCCGGGTTCTCCACGCAGGAAGAAGTCTCGATGGACGCCGGCCGCGGTGTCGGCATGGACGTCGTTGCGCGCAGCGTCTATCAGCTGGGCGGCAAGATTGGCGTGAGCACCAATCCCGGGAAATTCACGAGATTCAAGATCGTACTGCCCGCGAGCGAGGAATCGAATACGGCGGTCGCGTAAGCGCTACCGCCCAGTCAGGGAACAGAACCCGAGCGAAAGTGAGCCCATGAACGCCAAGCGAGCCTACAAGCTGATGATCGTGGACGACTCGAACATCATGCGGCGCCGGATCGAGCGCTCGCAGCAGTTCGAAGAGCTGGAGCTGGTCGGTACGGCCGGGAATGGGCTGGAAGCCCTGGAGCTGTTCCACAAGGCCGACCCGGACGTCGTGACGATGGATCTAACGATGCCGCAGATGGACGGCATAGAATGTATCTCACGGCTGGTGGAGCTGAAGCCGGCCGTACGGATTCTGGTGATATCGGCCCTCGCCGACAAGGCGACGGCGGTGGAGGCGATGGAGAAAGGCGCCAACGGCTTTCTCAACAAGCCCTTTACGGATCGACAGTTGAACGAGGCCATTGCGGACCTGATCAAATAACGACACACGAGACACAATCGATATGTTGCAGGAGCAGGAGCTGAAAACTTTCGTCGAGGGGACGACGAACTACTTCGAGGTAGCGGCCCAACAGCCAGCCTCGATCGGCTCGCCGTACCTCATGGAAGGCGCCCCGTCGGTGCACGATTACACCGGCGTGATCAATATTTCGGGTAAACGCGAAGGAGTCGTGTACTTCACGGCCCCCAAGGCAATGCTGACGGTACTGCTGATGAAGATGCAGGAGAACGACTTCAGCCACGAGACGATGCGGGATCTCGTCGGTGAAGTCGCCAACACCATCTCCGGCAATGCGCGCCGCGATTTCGGGCGCGACTTCGTCATCTCGGTTCCGAGCGTGCTGGCGGGCGAGCGCCCGGAGCTTCATCAGAAGCCGGGGTCGCGCTCATTCGTCATCCCGATCAACTGGCGTAGCCACTCGGCGAAGCTGATCGTCTCACTCACCTGATTCGTTGACCCTCAGGCGGTAGCCGACACCGGCTTCCGTCACCAGATGGGTAGGTCGTTTCGGGTCACGCTCCAGCTTTGCTCTCAAGTTCTTGATACAGACCCGCAGACTGCGGGTATCCCCCAGCCTCTCAGGACCCCACACCTCCCGGATGAGCTGAGTCTGAGTGACGATCAGGCCAGCCTGACGCGCGAGACTCTCGAGGACTCGATACTCGAGAGGCGTCAAATGGGCGTCCTCGGAGCCGCTGGAAGGCGCACCGGGCGAGCGCGCGCTTGCCGCGCGAATCTCACGGCGCTCAAGATCAACCAGCCATCGGCCGATCTGCAACGTGAGTGCGTGCTCTCCACTGCCCCGTGAATTTCTACGCAGTGCGGCTCGCACGCGGGCGAGCAACTCAGGAGCGCTGAACGGCTTCATCACGTAGTCGTCGGCACCGGCGTCCAGAGCGGCAATCTTCTGCTCCTCCATCGTCCGCGCGGAAATGACGATGATCGCGACCGGCGAGAACGTACGGATCCGGCGAATCAAAGTCAGGCCGTCGCCATCGGGTAAGCCGAGGTCAACGAGGAGCAGATCAGGTTTGTGACTGCGTGCCTCGATTTCGGCGCGATGCAGAGTGTCGGCTTCGATCAGCCGATAGGACTCTGTTTGGAGAAGGACGCGGAGGACGCGACGGATCTCGGGCTCATCCTCCACGATGAGGATTTGATGCATCGCCCGAGTCATGGCAGCGTGAACTCGAACCGCGAGCCGCCTTCGGGGCGGCGGCTCGCATAGATTTCACCACCGTGGGCGCGCACGATAGCGCGACAGATCGCCAGCCCCAATCCAACACCGATCGCAGCGCCCTCCTCCGCGCCACGCTGAAACTTGTCGAACAGCCGGGCTGGGTCGCCAGGCGGAAACCCCGGACCATTGTCCTCGACGGTCGCACGGCAGCCGCCCTCTTCGGTGACTGCGGACACGCCGATGTGAGTCCCGGGAGGAGTGTACTTGGCGATGTTGTCGAAGAGATTGAAGAACACCTGCACGATCAGCGTCGCGTCGACCTGGACCGGTGGGAAGTCCGCGGGGATCTGGACCTCGACAGGATATCCGGCGAGTCTGGTTTCGAGCCCCTGGAGCGCGGTGCCGCACAGGTCGTCCAGATGCTGCCAGTCACGCCGCAGAACGATCTGACCGGACTCAAAGCGCACCAGGTCGAGCACATTGGAGATGACCCCGGACATCTCGGTCGCCTTGGATTCGATGGACCGGGCCAAGGACGCCCGCGTCGGCTCATCGAGCAGGGCACCCCGCTCGGCCAATGCGCTGCCGGCCCCTGCGATCACGGCCAGGGGGGTGCGCAGATCGTGAGAAATCGAAGCCAGGAGGGTGTTGCGGAGACTCTCCTTCTCGGAAGCCAACGCCGCCTCCTCGGCCAGCTCGGCCAACCGGGCACGCTCGACC
The DNA here is from genome assembly GCA_036499585.1 of Steroidobacteraceae bacterium. Classification (GTDB taxonomy): domain Bacteria; phylum Pseudomonadota; class Gammaproteobacteria; order Steroidobacterales; family Steroidobacteraceae; genus 13-2-20CM-66-19. The sequence continues at coordinate 595,098 of DASYDM010000004.1, read as the reverse complement.
GCAAGTCCAATCTGCCCCGCAAACGTCTCGAGCAGATGCCGCTGCTCAGGCAACAGCACGCGCCGGGGATTCGCGGGAAGAACAGCCAACACACCGAGCTTGCGCTGCTCATCCCCAATGGGGACATACAAGCCGGGGGCGGCCGGCAGCGTGTCGGTCCCCAGCCCCGCCTGGCGCCCGTGATCGACTACCCACTGTGCAATGGCCAGATCCGCCGAACGATAGGACTGCTCGAGCGGGCGGTCCCTGGGATGGTGGAGCTTGCCATTCGCATCTGGCAGCAGAAGGACGGTGAGAGACTGGAACACCTCGGCCACGTGACGCACGGCAACCTGGGCCATGTTGGAAAGACCGCGCGTTGCGGCGAGCTCGCGGCTCATTCCATAGAGGAGCGCGGTGCGTCGTTCGCGTGCACCGGCAACTCGCGTCTGCTGCCGCACGCTACCCATGAGATTGGCGATGACCAGCGCGATGATCAGCATCACCGCAAAGAGGACGACATACTGGATGTCGGTGATCGCCAATGAAAATCGCGGCGGCACGAAGAAGAAGTCGAAGGCGAAGACATTCAGGATGGCAGTCGTCAGCGAGGGCCCGCGCCCCAGCCTCAAGCCGGCGATGGTCACGCCCAACAGGTAGATCATCACCAGGTTCGACAGCTCGAAGTGGGGATACAGGAACGAGGCAATCCCGGTACACGCCAACGTAATGAGAGCCGCCCAGGCGTATCGATCCCAAGGGATCGGTGAGCGTAGATCGATCGAACCCGCCCCGGCCTGTCGGCGCGCAATCGCGAATGCGGCCGCCGCGTCATCGTCGGATGCGATCACAATGACGTCGAAGCCCTTTGCGTAGCGTAGAAGCTGAGTCGAAGTGGATGGCCTCAGTAAGGCTCGCCAGCCATGGCGCTTGGGCGCTCCGACGATGACCTTTGTCGCGCTGCGGGTTCGCGCGTATTCGAGAATGACGGCCGAGGGAGATGGGCCATCGAGCGTAACGGTCTCTGCGCCGAGCGACTCCGCGAGACGAAGCACATCGATACGCCGATTTCGGTCCGCGTCGGAAAGTGAGGTCAGGCGAGGCGTCTCCACGTAGACAACTGTCCAGACGGCGTCGATGGCATCCGCCATTCGCTTGCCCGCCCGGACGAGCTGTTCGGACTGCGCATCGGGCCCAACGCAGACGAGGATACGCTCAGCTGCAAAGCGAGTCTGAGTGCGATCGTCCTCGAGCGCGCGCGCAGCAGCCTCGACCCGATCGGCGACCTTGCGCAAGGCGATCTCGCGCAACGCCATCAGGTTGGGGGTCTTGAAGAATCGCTCGACGGCGGTCGCGATTTCATCGCCGACGTAGATCTTGCCGGCACGCAGCCGCGCCAGCAGATCGTCGGGCGGAAGATCGATCAACTCAATGTCATCAGCCTCGTCGAACACCCGGTCGGGGAGCGTTTCACGCTGCCGGACCCCGGTGATCTGGGCGACCAGATCGTTGAGGCTTTCCAGATGCTGGACGTTGACGGTGGTCCAGACACTGATGCCCGCTGACAGAAGCTCCTCGACGTCCTGCCATCGCTTGGGGTGCCGGGGCGAGGGCTCGCCGCCGACCAGGTTGGAGTGCGCGAGCTCATCTACCAGGACGACTGTTGGCCGGCGGGCCAGGACGCCGTCGAGATTCAGCTCGTGACGCTCAATTCCGCGGTAGCTGAGCGCAAGCGTCGGGACATGCTCCAAGCCTTCGAGCAGCCGCTCGGTCTCCACTCGCCCGTGCGGCTCGACATAGCCAACGACGAGATCGGTGCCCGCAGCCCGCACCGAGCGGGCCGCTTGGAGCATCGCGTACGTCTTGCCGACTCCGGCGGAGGAGCCGAAAAAGATGCGCAGACGGCCGCGCTTGGCGCGCAACTCTTCGGCCTGGACACGGGCCAGGAGCTCGTCCGGATTGGGGCGCATGGCAGCCAAGCTTAGGAGAATAGGAGGGAGAGTGTGAGGAAGACGTGAAGAAAGGGAGGGACTGCGGAAAACCACAGTGAGCTTGACGGCGGTGAGCAGCGTCGCGTCTGCGAGGCGCGTCAAATTTTCGCGCGAATGCGCACTGCGTCGCCAATGGGAGACTCCCCCAACGCACGACATGCTGTTATGTTCCCAGGCAGCCAAACGGGGGCTCTCAATAATGACTCTGTATTCTTTGATCGCGCCGTTCCAGCAGATGTCGCTCGCTATGGACGACGGCACGCTGGGCCTGCTCTCGCTGCTGGTAGGAATGATCGGCGGATGGCGGATTTCGGGCTGGCGTGAGAAGCGCGCTCGCGTCCGGATCGACGGCAAGCCGGACGGCCCGCGCCACAAGGAGTGAGGGCATTTCGCAAGCCGCGCGCATTGTCGCGCGGTGACGCGATAGCGATTGTGGCCCCCTCGGGGCCCTTCGACCGCGAGTCTTTCGACGCCGGTCTCGCGCTGCTCGCCGAGCGCTACCAACCTCGATTCGACCCAGGGCTGTTCAGCCGCCATCGCTACCTCGCGGGGGACGATCAGCGGCGTCTGGATGAGCTGCTGCGGGCGCTTCGCGACCCAGAGATCCGGGCCGTTTTCTGCGCTCGCGGTGGGTATGGCGCAATGCGGCTGCTACCGCGGCTGACGGCGGCGACAGCCGACGACGCCGAAAGGCCGACGGGGAGTTGGGGTTCGACCGCGAGCGACCGAGCGTCGGCGGGCATCGATAAGCCACTGGTAGGGTTCTCGGACATCACCGCTCTGCACGCCTGGGTTCAGAACCAGGAGCTGGTCAGCTTTCACGGGCCGGTGGTGACGCAGATCTCTCGCCTTCCGGCGGCCAGCCGCGAGCGGATGTTCAGCGTCCTGGAATCGACGGCGACGCCCCCTGCACCGCTCACCGCAACCACGACTTACGTGGGCGGCGTGACCGAGGGCAGGCTGGTGGGCGGCAACTTCGCGATGCTCACTCAACTCATCGGGACACCCTTCCTGCCTCCGTTGGATGGGGCGATCCTTTTGCTCGAAGACGTGGGAGAGCGACCGTACAAGCTCGATCGCATGTGGACGCAGCTGGAGCTCGCCGGAGTCTTCAGGGGCGTCCGAGGCATTGCGCTGGGTACGTTCACGGCGTGCGAAGAGAAGGACGCGCAGTACACCAGCGGTGAAGTGCTGCGGGATCTGGCTCAGGCCACCGGCCTACCCTGCGCCGCGGGATTTCCGATCGGTCACGGCGATGAGAATGAGACGGTGCCGCTCGGCGCCCACGTCAAGTTGGACGCGGACCGGAGACGCCTGGAATTCCTCGAAGCCGCAGTGGGATGAGGGCGAACTGTAGCGAAAATCTGACCCACGGCGTCTCAGCGTAAACTCACTGCAACGGTCGTGAGATAGAACCTCCGGTCGATGCAGTTTTCGATGAATGGCCTCTACTGTCAGAATGTCCAAGGGAGTCGAGCATGAGAAGGATCTCGCTAAGCCGCCGCCCGGCACCGTTTCTTTCGCTTGCGGTATTTCTCTTTTGCTCGCTGCTTCGAGTAGTCATCGCGCACGCGCAAACATCCTGTCTGATCTATAACTTCTCCGACCCCCACGCGCCGTGCTCGGCCCACGAGACTTCCGCTACAGCCGCCGTTGAGGCGGTGATCGCGTGCGATGGCCCGTACTTCTGCGGGACGTCCACGGATACTCTGGATTCTGTCGATAACGACCCGGCTGTCGCGGGCCAGAACTTCACCGTGACCGTGACCTATCATGCCTCGGCGGGCTGCGGTTCGAGCGCGACGGCACAGGGAGGGGGCCCGATCACGGCAGCCTCAGGGTCTGCTTGTCCGACCCCGAGTTACTACGCGAGGACAAAAAAAGCATCCAAGCCGCAATGCGGGTGCGATGCGAGCGGCCAGCCGGTCGCGAGTGTGGGTGACCCGATCAACCCGGCTGCGGGAGACGTGTTCGAGACGGAGGATGACGTCGTCGTCCGGGGCCCCGGACGACTGCGCCTGCAGCGCTATTACGACAGCGCCAACTCAGGCGCCCAGGACCTGGGAGTGGGATGGCGTCACACCTACAGCCGCACTCTGCGCCTCATGACAGGTCCGGGCTACGTCCCGTATCCCCCGGCCGATCCGCATTCCTCGCTCTACACAACACAAGCCGCAGCGTGCACCTCCGGGTTCCCTGAGATCCAGAGCCAGGAGCCGACCTGGGCAACCGCGACCGTCAGCTGGAATGGAACAACCTGCGCAATACAGTCCGGTGGGGTCACGATCGGCACAGTCGCGATCGCTTCAAACGTATCCACCGCGCCACTGGGCTCGATCCAGGAGGTCGATGCGATTCGCGATGACGGGGCGACACTGAGCTTCAACTCGTCGACCGGTGGCGCCTTCACCACGCAACCCGGCACGAACTATCGCCTGCAGCAAAACGCGGGAGGGTATGCCCTCACCGCTCCGGATGACACCGTCGAGCAGTACGACAGCTCGGGGATCCTTCAGTCCGTCACGTACCGAGGCGGCGACGTTCAGACGCTCACGTACGACGGCTCATCTCGACTGTCGACCGTATCCGATAGCTTCGGCAGCCGGTTGGTGCTGGGCTACGACTCTCAGTCCCGGCTCATTAGTGTCAACCTGCAAAGCGGCAGCCCGCCCGCCTCGTGCCTCGTGTATAGCTACTCGTACAGCACCTGCAGCGTATCCGCCGCGTCCGCACTATCGGTCATGACCGGCGCGTTCGCGTGCCTGACGAGTCAGTTCTGTGGCAACTCGTATGACACTGTGACGGGAATCACCAGCGATCCGGCCACCCCGGGTCAGAACTTCGTTGTCAATGTCCTGTACACGGCCTCCCCAGGGTGCGGATCGAACGCCTCCGGAACCGGCATCGGCTCAATTCTGTCGGGGTCGGGCGCACACTGCTCGGGGTCCACAGCCATTCAGTACGGCTACGACGCGCAGGGTCGCCTCACGACGGTGTGGTATCCGGATGGGAACTTTCGTAAGTTCGTCTACGAGAATGCGACCTTCAAAAACACCCTGACAGGGGTCTTCGACGAAGCGCACAACCGCCTCTCGAGCTGGACATACGATAAGCAAGGGCGCGCGGTGAATGCCCAGATGGCCGGTGGGGCAGACTCGGTCACACTCGCCTACAACTCATCCACCAGCGTCACCGAGACGGATGCTTTCGGGGCAGTTCGGACCTTCAACTATTCCCGGGTGGGCGATCAATACCTCCCGGTCTCGATCTCCGGTTCGCGGTGTCCCACTTGCCAGCAAGGGGCCGCTACGACCTATGACGCAGCGGGTTTCCTCAGCAGCAGCACGGATTACAACGGCAATCTCACCTGCTATCAGAACGATCCGAACCGAGGGCTCGAGCTGGCTCGCCTCGAGGGATTGGCCCCTGGGAGCTCGTGCCCGGCAGATCTGTCGAGTTATTCACCCCCCGGTGGAACACGACAGCGTTTGATTCAAACGCAGTGGGACGCTACCTGGCGAGAACCTGCCCTGATCACGGAGATCAATCGGACCACCGCCTTCACTTACGATGTCGCTGGCAACCTCCTGACTCGAACAATCACGGACACGTCCGTGTCGCCACAGGTCTCACGAACCTGGACATTTACCTACGACAGCTATGGCCGCGTGCTCACCGCAGATGGTCCACGAACTGACGTCTCAGATCTCACAACACTTTCGTACTACACCTGCACATCCGGATTCGCCTGTGGACAGATCGAGACTCGGACCGATGCCGCAGGACACGTGACGACATTCAACGCCTACAACGCATACGGGCAACCCTTATCGATTACCGATCCGAACGGCGTAATAACCAGCCTTACGTACGACCCGCGACAACGCCTGACCTCCCAGGTAACCTCCGGGGAGACCACCTCTTTTGCCTACTATCCCACCGGGCAACTGCAGAAGGTGACGCTGCCGGACGGCAGCTTCGTTCAGTACACCTATGACACCGCTCACCGCCTGACGCAGTTCGCAGATGGACTGGGCAACAAAATTGTCTACACGGTCGATGCACTGGGAAATCACACGGCTGACAAGATCTACGACCCATCTAACGCCCTGCATTTCACACATACGCGTGTGATCAACACGCTTAGCCAGGTGTACCAGGAGGTGAATGCGGCTGGCACCGCCGCGGTGACGACGACCTTCGGCTACGACGGTAACGGCAACCCGATCTCCGCTCACGCACCCCTGGCCCGCAATACCACTTCCGTATTCGACGAACTCAACCGGGTGGGTCAGATCACAGACCCGGCCAGCGGGACTACGGATTTGGACTACGACACCGACGACCACGTTGTCTCGGTGACCGATCCACGCGGCCTGGTAACCTCGTACGCGTACAACGGGTTCCAAGACCTATCGGCTCAATCCAGCCCGGATAGCGGGAACACGACGAACACGTACGATTCGGCCGGCAATCTTGCGACGTCGACCGACGCGCGGGGCGCCGTGTCGACGTACACATACGACGTCTTGAATCGGGCCAGCTCCGTCGCCTTCTCGATCGGCGGCTCCACCGACCAGACCCTCTCCTTCAGCTACGACGCCGGCACGTACGGAAAAGGTCACCTGACCGGTACTGCGGATGCCAATCAGTCACAGGGCTGGACGTACGACGCCCTCGGGCGCGTTACAAACCAGTCACAGTTGATCGGCGGTGTCACTCTGGCCACAGCGTACGGCTATACCAGCGGCAATCTCACGACACTCACGACCCCCTCCGGACAGAGCGTGACCTATGGGTATAACGCCAATCACCACGTCACCAGCATTTCGGTAAACGGAACGACCGTCCTGAACACGATCACCTACGAGCCCTTGGGGCCTGTGGAGGGCTGGACCTGGGGCAACGGTTCCAGTGCAAGCCGCACCTATGATGCGGACGGGAAGATCACGCAGGTCTCGAGCCACGGGGTAAAGACCGTCTCTTACGATGATGCCTTCCGGATCACCGGTCTCAGCGACACCAGTAGCGGTGCATCGAACTGGACGTATGGATACGACTCCCTGGATCGCCTCACCAGTGGCGGCAACGGCACGATCAGCCGGGGCTGGACGTACGATGCCAACGGTAACCGCCAGAGCGAAACGGGCAGCGCGCCCTCGACATATTCCATTGCCTCCGGCAGCAATCGCATCAGCAGCATCACCGGAGCGCTCGCCCGCACGTACTCTTACGATGCCGCCGGAAACACGTTGACTTACTCGACGGTGACCGCGACCTACAACGATCGAGGGAGACTCGAGACCATCGCCAATGGGTCAACCACCGCCACCTTCGTGTACAACGCGCTGGGGCAGATGATCAAAACCAGCGGGACGCTGGGTACGGTCCTGTATAGCTATGACGAAGCCGGACACCTGTCGGGGGAATACGACGGCAGCGGCGCGCTGATCGAGGAAACGGTCTGGCTTGGAGACATCCCGGCGGCGACGCTGCGCCCGAACGGCGCCTCGGTTGCCATCTACTACGTCCACACCGATCAACTGAACACTCCGCGCCAGGTCACTCGCCCGAGCGACAACGCTCAGATGTGGACCTGGTTCTCCGATCCCTTTGGCACCGATGCCGCCAACGAGAATCCATCGGGCGCCGGCACGTTCAAGTACAACCTGCGCTTCCCAGGACAACTCTTCAACGGCATCGCAGGTATCCACCAGAACTACTTCAGAGACTTCGATCCAGCCATCGGGCGTTACGTCGAGAGTGATCCGATCGGGCTCCGCGGGGGAATCAGCACGTACGCCTATGTGGGCGGAAATCCGGTCGGAAATCGTGATCCTTTTGGCTTGAAGATTGTCGTCCATGGCAATGCCACAGACTACAACACGGCGATTGCATACCTGGGTCATGACCCGGGCATGACGCAGATCATTCATGACCTCGACAACTCTTCGACGGTCTACAATATTCAATATATCAACGACGGTAATGATCGCTACGATCCGCAGACCAACACGATCTATTGGGATGCCAGCAGCGCTCTTCTTTGCACGACGGGTGGAAAGCAGACGCCCGCATTGGGACTCGGCCACGAGATGGCACATGCTGATGCGAACTTCTGGAATCGGTTGATTGGCTGGGTACCGTGGCCAAGTTACGACGATCTCGAGGAGCGGAGAGTGATTACGGGACCGGAGACGAATGCCGCGCAAACGCTGCGCGAGGGTGTGAGGCCTGATCACCGTGGAACGCCTTACACAGTTCAAGGTCCCACAGCGAGGTAGCCATGAGAAGCCCATCCCTACTGGTGCTGTCAGTGCTCACAGTGGCACTTTGTAGTGCCCAAGGAGCGCCCGTGAATGCGCCCAGCGTCGCACAGACTCGTGTCGATGCGCTGACTAATAGCCTTCGATTGAGTCGGGTTGAGCGCGTGGAGGTCTTTCAGATACCACCGCGCATTTTGACCCGTACACGCGTGACGCCAGAGATGTTGGAACGGAGTTACCACTACAAGATGATTATCCGTGACATGCGCGGTGGCGCCTATAACTCTGATTTACTGGCCGCGGTTGCATCGACGTCTGTGCAGCCCGTAGCCGAGATGGGCGATTTACGTTGGGGATTGATCTTCTTCGACGCTACTGAACAGCGGGTCGCATCTCTTTACTTCGATGCATCGGGTCGGCGCGGAGCTGTGGACTCGATACCTGTTTCGTTCAACGGCGATCTTGGTAAGTGGCTGGATGCGAACTTTTCCAGGGTCTTCAAGTAATTGTGTTTTCGAGGCAGTCCGTCACGCCTTGGGACTTCTTTAAGTACAACCCCCGGTTCCCAGGCCAAATCTTCAACGGCATCGCAGGCATCCATGAGAACTACCTCAGAGACTTTGACCCGGCGACCGGAAAGTATGTTGAAAGCGATCCCATCGGACTAGCGGGCGGCAGCTACTCAACGTACTCCTATGTTACCGACAACCCGCTGACTCGGTCGGATCTGTGGGGCTTAAGCCCCACAGACGTGCAAAACATCTTGGATTGGTATCTGCAGCAATTAAGAGACTTGACGGCAGCGGGCCGGCGGACAGATCCCGGCTGGTGGAATAACATGAGCCGTTCTTTCAACGACGTCACCGATGGCCTTGTCGGACACCACTACCTAGGCTGCGGAGAGCAAGCGCGGGCCGTCCAAGCGCAACTGCAAAGCCGAGACTACGACGACAAGTGGAGCTTCGTCGTAACGGGAGACAACGTTTTCCAGATGGACTACGACGGGAATCCCGCATTCAGCCATTGGTGGCTGGTGGCGAAATCAAGTAACCCATTCGACCCGGTCTTGGTCCTGGATCCGTACCGCGGAATCTACAGAAAGTTTTGAAAGGTCCTGATCCGAGGTCACATCCGTGGGCAGATGGATCGAGAGAGTGCTTGCAATAGTCGTTGCGCTTGTCGCATTGGCTGTGACGATGCCAAACATCGGTCCTGAGCCCGGAACTGCAGGCACCGAGCCCAGCCATAAGGCGGTCCTCTTCTACCTGACGCTTGCGGTTGTGCCGGTCATTTTGATTTTCATTGGTGGCCAGCGTCTTCGCCTGAACGTGTTAGGTTGGATCGTACTGTCGGTATTTTTTCTCTCTATCTTGCTGAAATAGCGAAACGTTCAGTTTGCGGGCTCCCGATTCCGGGTTGAATACAACCAGTGCGGTTGCGACATCGCCCTGATACGACTGTGGCGACCAATGCTGACCATCAGTGTATGCATTACGCAGTCTCGAGGTGTTGGAACGTGGTGGCTGTGGCCAGGAGGGCCGTTGCTTGGTGCAACCGTCGTCTTGAGCTTTCTCGGTATCGTGCAGGGCACTCGTTCATCGGAACCGAAATCGCCAGCCTAGGGCTGATTTTCCTCGTTTATAGTCTCGGAATCAGGGCCTGAGCTCGGGGGTGCGAAAGTGCTCTGCATCGTCCAAAATGCCGATGATGAGTGCCGAATCGCTCACGGCTGGGACTCTTACCTCGAGAGGCTCCGGTACAAGGCCGATGCGGATCCGGCGGTCGAGGCCTCCCTGCGCGCGAGGTGCCATCCATAGCAAAAGCGTGACGCTGGCGGCATCGCCGTCGCCAACACACACATGCGGCCGTCAGAAGTCAGAGCCGCTGTTGTCGCCCAGCATTTGCTGGCGCACAGTGGGAATCGGAGGGCCGCCGTAAGACAAGAACTTGTCGTGGAAGGCACGCCACTGGGATTTGGGGTCGGCGTTGGCGCCGGCACCGTTCGAGCCGCCGGCCTGGCTGGCCACCCAATCCTCACGAAGCTTCATGATCATCAGCTTGCCAAGCGTGTAGCAGAGATAACCGGGATCGTAGGTCCCGCGAGCGGCCTGCTGGCGAGCGGCGCCGGGATTCATGAAGGCGCTGTCGAGAAACATCTTTTCGGACTGCGCGACGGTCATCCCCTGAGTGTGCAGGCCGATCGCGGAAATGAACCGGACGTTGCGCTCCAACGCATTCATGAGCTGGCCGACGCGGCCCTCGACGTCGCCCTCGCTGAGGCCCTCGTCATACATCATCTGCTCGGCATAGTGCGCCCAGCCCTCCGCAAACGCATCGGTGATCCAGATCCCCTCGATCTTGGAAGCACTGCGATTGGAATGCAGGAACTGCAGGAAATGCCCGGGCCAGACCTCGTGAACGCTGGTGTACAGCAGATCGGCCCGACCGGGGATGTACTCGGCCCGCTCCTTCTTCGTCCAGGACGGATCCGGAGGCGCAATGTTGTAGGTGTAGGCGACGCCGTGGTCGTAAGGACCGGGGACGTTGATGTAGGCGACATTCGCGCGGTTATAAGGCGGAGCCTCGGCAACCAATGCCTGCTCGTCGCCGGGGACGGAGACGACCTGCTTCTTGATGATGAACGCCCTGAGGTCCACTAACTGCTTCCGGGCGGCCTCGACAGGGCCCTCGGGTGGTTTGTTGGCCTCCATCTTGGCCGTGCAGGCGCGCAGGCTCCCGCGGGGAAGGTACTTCGCACACGCTTCCTTCAACGCCTGCAGATTGCGGTCCAAGTCGGCCTGCCCGAGCTTCATCAACTCCGGAATCGGCGTAGTAACACCGTCCTCGGTCTTGAGGAGATCGGCGAACACGGCCTCGCCGAGGGCATACCCATCGGTCGCCCCCTTGCGCTGCGACACCAACCACTTCTTCAGTTCATCCATGGCCTTGGCCGCGCCCGCATCCGCATCGGCAAGGTCCTTCTGCGCCGCGGCATCCTGCACGGAAGCAAACACCTTCGGAACGTCATTGCGATAGAAGTCGGCAAACCCGCCGAAGCCGGAAATCCCACGCTCCACCAACGTCTTCGCCATCGGCACCTTGAGATTCGCGCGGATGGCGGCGGCGATCTTCGGAATGGCGCGCGCGTAGGCAATGTAGGCCTTCATCCGGGTGGCGAGCGGCGCGTAGTCGCGACTCAGGAAGACTTCCGGATCGATGTGATCGATGTACCAGGCAGGGTTGGTGAAAGGGAACCGGGCCCGATCCAACTTGAAGAGGTCGACGTCGAGCACGTTGAGCAGATACTGCCGCTCGTAGCGCTGGTCAGGAGTCAGGTCCGCAGCGTTGAAGGCCTGAGTGCGCGACTGCGCGGCCTTCAGACGCTGGATCTCCTTGTCGAATCCGGCGGCACTCCAGTCGGGCATCTGGCCATCGAAGTCATGGCGACCGACCTGGGAGGCGAGGAAAGGCTGGGCCTTGAAGGTGTCCTCCAAAAACTCGCCGGTGAACTGCTGCCACGCAGCGCGCGCTTGCGCCTGCGGGTCGGGCTTCGGCGCCGACGCGGCCGGGGGTTGCTGCTGGCCGCAAGCTGCGAGCCACGAGGCGAGCACCAGGAAGGCCAGAGGACGGAGCGACAGTGAGCGCAGCATTCGACTCGGCGACATTCGAAGACTCCTGAGCAAATTGGACGGCTTAGCCCCGCATGGAAGCGGAATCCGTCTCGGCGATCAACCTGAACGCATAGTCGACCAAGCTTCGCGGGAGGGTCACGCGATAGGACAGACGCGTGACCTTGATTGCGGAAGCCATCGCGAGGACTAGCCGCGGGACCACAATCAGTGCGAGCAATGTGTAAAACAGCCAGGGAGGAAGAGATTCGGGGACTCCCCGCAGATACAGTCCGGCGACGAAGCTCAAGGCCACGAGCATTGCCGCAACGTGCAGCAGCCCGTTCGCCTTCTCGGACAGCAGCGTCCGGGCCACCCCCGTCCACTCGGAGACGAATCGTTTCAGTGCGGCAGCGAGTGTGACGTTGAAGAGCTCGGAGTGTTTCAATAGTGCATCGACGCTGCGGCCGATGGACCGTTGGTACCACAGACCGGACCGGCGACGGGGTGATCGGAGCCGGACGTAGGCGAGAACATTCCAGATGGCTATTGCGACGAGCGGGTACGCGAAGAGGCTGATTCCATGCCGGCCCTCGAGGAAAGACAAGCCGACACCCAACACGAATGCGAGCAAGAGAACGGTGCGCGGAAACCACGTCCCTCCTTGCGCGATAGCAAGCACGTGGTCGACGACAGGGGAGCGCGCCCTCATACGCCCGAGCAAATCCTCAGCCCTTCTGCTGACAAAACGCTCACCTTCAACCGACAACTGAGAGGCCTGCGCAACGCCTGCGGCAGGGATTTTCCGCGCTGCCTCACGTGTAGCGTCCTCGCGATCGGTGAGCGGAAGCACTTCACCTTGGCGATCAGACTCTTCGATCGACTGGATCAGAAGAACAGTACGAAGAGAGCGGATATTCAATCCATCCTCTGAACCTTGACCCCGATCAAGGCGCCACTGTCTTCCTGCTCGATCTGGAACTCGATGGGGCGGCAGCAGACCTGACAATCCTCGACATAGCCCACATCGTTCGTGGTCAGATCGATCTTGGTCTCGAAGCGCTCGCCGCAATAGGGACACTGCACCGACACGAATTCCTCGGGCATCAGGCGGCCGGCGGGCGCGGAGCCGGGCTCGTAGACGGGCTCCAACCCATACAGCTCATCGATGCTCCGCGAGTCGAGGCTGGGGATCCGGCGAGTGAGCGTATCCAGGGATGGGGGTAAGCGCTTTTTCACTCTGCGATTCTACAAACGATAGGCCCGCTTGGGCAGCGCGTACGCGAGATCGGCCGCGACGGCAGCGGCATCGGTCTCATCCAGGCGATGTTCGGCGACCAGCCGCGCCAAAAAGGCGCAATCGACGCGGCGCGCCACGTCATGACGCGCTGGAATCGACAGAAACGCCCGGGTGTCGTCATTAAAGCCCACGGTGTTGTAGAAACCCGCGGTTTCGGTGGTCTGTTCCCGGAATCGCCGCATCCCCTCGGGGCTGTCGTGAAACCACCACGCAGGGCCAAGCTTGAGGCTTGGGTAATGACCAGCCAGTGGCGCCAACTCTCGACTGTAGGCGGTCTCATCGAGGGTAAAGACGATGACGGTCAGACGGGCCTCGTTACCAAAGCGATCCAGGAGCGGCTTGAGCGCGCGCACATATTCGGTGGCAACCGGAATGTCACCGCCCTTGTCGCGACCGTATCTTTCGAACAGCCGGAGGTTGTGATTGCGGAAGGAGCCTGGATGAATCTGCATCACGAGGCCGTCATCGAGGCTCATCTTCGCCATCTCGGTGAGCATCTGTGCCCGAAACAACTCAGCCTGCTCCGCGGTAGCCTGCCCGGTCCTCACCCGTGCGAACAACTGCTCGCACTCTGCCGTATTCAGATCCGCTGTCCGAGGAGTTGGATGCCCATGATCAGTGGCGGTGGCGCCGGCCTTGGAAAATACCTCGCGACGCCGGCGATGGGCGTTGAGATACCCCTTCCAGCTTCCGACATCCTCTCCCGTCAGCAGGCCGAACTCGGTCAACGCCAGGGCGAACTGCTCGTGCTCGGGATCGACGACGATGTCGGGACGGTACGTGGTAATCACACGGCCACCCCAACCGCTGTCGCGAATTTTTTGATGCGCCTCGAGCCGGTCGGTGGGGGGCTCGGTGGTGGCCAGGACCTCGATGTTGAATTGGTTGAAGAGAGCCCTGGGCCGGAAGGCGGGCGTGCGCAAGGCTGCGCCGATGGCGTCGAAGTAATGGTCCGCCGTGGACTCATCGAGCATCGTGTCGAGATGGAAGACCTCGACAAACACGTGATTGAGCCACAGTGCGGACGGTGTCCCGCGGAAGAGATGGAAATTCCGGGCGAACAGACGCCAGGCCTCACGTGGATCTGCACCTGACGGACGGTGCCGAGAATCGATGCCCAGACGCGAGAGGTCGATGCCCTGGCTGTAGAGCATTCGAAAGAGATAGTGATCGGGCGCCAGGAGCAATTCCGTGGCGTTTCCGAACGGCTCGTTGTCCGCGAACCAGACGGGGTCGGTATGGCCGTGAGGACTGATGATGGGCAACGATCGCACCTGCTGGTATAGAGTGCGGGCGATCGAGCGCACGGCGGGATCGGCCGGAAACAGGCGATCAGGATGCAGGGTTAGGGAGGTCGACATGACGGTAATAAGTTATAAGAAGAACGCGTGTGTCATGGGTCTGTTGTGGGTCGCCGGCTCATTGCACGCGGGACTCGCGGAGGACGCAGCGGTTAGCACTGAACGCTTCGAGCCGGTCAAACCGAAGCACATTCAGTTGCCGGATTTTGCTTGGGACGAGACCGCGCAACACCGGGAGGGCTGGGTCATGGTCAGCACCATGGTGGACGCGGACGGCAAGCCGTACGAAACCGCCGTGGAGTCGTCTACCGGGAATGCGGTATTCGAACGAGCGGCCGTCGCCGCCATAGCCGCCGCGAAGCTGGAGCCGGCGCGGCTCGATGGACAGCCAATCGAGTCCGTGTTTCGGGTCAGAGTGCTGTTCTATTCGCGAGACTCGGGACAAAGGCGCGGCGGCACACCGGAATTCCTCAAGCTCTACGGAGATTTCGGCAACGCGCTGAAACAGCACGATCAGGCGGCCGCGCAAGCGATCCTCGAACAGTTCAAGATCACGAATTTGTACGAGGACGCCATGCTGGGACTGGCGCAGTACAGCTATGCCGTCCAGTACCAGGACGAACTGGCGCAGATGGCCGGCCTCAAGCGCGCGGTCGCGTACGAGGGCGCCGGAGAATACCTGCCGAGAAATGTGTCCCTGCCCGCGCTGCGCGCGTTGTTTCGGGTCCAAGTGCAGGCCCGCTACTACGGCGAGGCCCTCGACACGTGGGAGAAACTGCAAAAGGCCGATCACGACGCGCAAGTGATTGGCGAGCTCAAGAAGACCGCTGTACAGGTGGAGCAACTGCGCTCCGACCCTAAGGCCTACGCGACGGCCGGGGCGTTGAAGGACGGCAGATGGTACATCTCGCTGTTCCGGCGACACTTTCAGCTCCAGATCGCTCAGGGTCATGTCACGGACCTCAAGGTGCGCTGCGAGAAGACCTACCTGTCTTTTCCCTACGATCCGCAGATCGAATACCGGGTCGAGGCGAAATCGGGAAAGTGTTACCTGGAAGTCGAGGGGGAGCCCGGATCCCTGGTGACGCTGATTCAGTCATAGCGCGCGTGACGAGTCGCGCACGACCAGATGAAGATTCATGCGCGCGGCACCCTCGTCGGTTGCCTGCGGCGAAATGAGGCGTGCGGCGGCGAGACGGCCCATCTCGCGGATGGGCAGTCGGACGGTGGTTAGGGCCGGTGTCAGTCGAGACGCCAGTGGGCTGTCGTCGAAGCCAACGACAGACAGCTCGTCGGGGATGGACACGCGTAAGTTGAACGCGGTCTTGTACACACCCGCGGCCATTTCGTCGTTGCAGGCAAAGATGGCCGTCGGACGCTGACGGCGCTTCAGCAGCGCCTCGGCACAGGCAACACCCGATTCGAAAGTAAATGCGCCCTCGGCGATCAGGTCGGCCGGCACGGTCATGCCTCGCTTCTCCAACGCTCCCAGGAAGCCTCTCAGGCGCTCGTGGGATGAACGATGTTGAGAGGGACCGGCAATCACGCCGATGCGGCGGTGCCCGAGCGAGGCCAGATGCTCGGCAACCTCGACCGTCGCTTCAAAATCGTTCGAGACGATCATCCGGGCGGTGTTGTCGAGACACACCGAGGCGACGCGTACGTACTGACAGTCGGTCTGCTGCAACGTGCGCACGAGCTCGTCGTTTTCGGAGACCGGTGGAATGAGGATCACGCCGTGGAGCTTCTGACGCTCGACGAAGCTGCGTACGCCCGAAATGAAATCATCGCTGCGGCGATCGCAGGGGTGGACGACCAGCTCGAAGCCGGACCCGCGTAGCGCATCGAGCGCACCGTCCTGGATGTTGACGATGTACTGCGCGTTGGGATTGTCATACACCATCCCGATGAGAAACGAACGCCGGAAAGCCAACCCGCGAGCCTGCGGATCGGGCGTGTAACCGATCTCCTGGATGACGGCGTCGATCCGAGCCCGGGTCTCGCCCTTCACGAACGGCGACTGATTGATGACCCGTGAGACGGTCTTCTTGGAGACGTTCGCCAGCCGGGCAATGTCGTTGATGGTGGGCCGGCGGGAACCGGAGGGGGGGACGGGTGCGGGTGCCCCGGCGGGCGGACCCGCAGCGGCGGGTGGGCGCAGCGCCGGTGGTTTGGCTTTCGGCATGGGAGGAGGATAATGACACCGGTTTCCCTCGCATTCCACAGCGCCCGGCCCGATACCGCCACATCAGTCCCGTGACCGAACCCCTGACCCCTGCCCGCGTCCGACATCTCGCTTCTGGCGTGCAGCTGCCTGCCTACGATCGCAGCGACGTCGGGGTCGGCATCGTGCATTTCGGCCCCGGGGCGTTCCATCGCGCTCACCAGGCCTGGTTCGTGGAGAAGCTGCTGGCGAACGATCCTCGCTGGGGGATCTGTGCGGTGTGCCTCCGCCGTCCGGACGTCCGCGATGCCCTGAACCCCCAGGAAGGCCTCTACACCCTGGTCACGCTGGATGAGACCGTTTCATTCCAGGTGATCGGGGCGCTTCGCGAGATCCTGGTGGCACCGGAGAATCCGGCCCGGGTGTTGGATCGACTCTGCGCCGCCGCAACGCGCGTAGTGACGATCACGGTGACGGAAAAGGGCTACTGCCTGCGGCCGGACGGTAGTCTGGATGCCGAGCATCCGGACATTCTCTGGGACATCCAAAACCCGCGCGAACCCCGGAGCCTGATCGGCTTCCTGGTTGAGGCACTGGACCGACGCCGGATCGCGGGACTTTCGCCGTTGACGATCATCAGCTGCGACAACCTCGTCGACAACGGGACACGACTGGCCAATGCCGTGGCGCAGCTCGCGCAGATGCGTGGGCACGAGTTGGCGGATTGGATTCGGACGCGAGTGATGTTTCCGCGCACCATGGTGGACAGCATTACTCCCGCGACTACAGACGCGCTCAGGGAACGGGTCGCGGACGTGCTTGGAGTCGCCGACCGCTGGCCTGTACAGCGCGAGGGGTTCGTGCAGTGGGTCATCGAGGACCGCTTTCACGATGACGGCCCAGATTGGGCAACAGCGGGCGTGATCGTCACGGACGATGTCAGCGCCTACGATCGAGCCAAATTGCGGTTGCTGAACGGAGCCCATTCAACGCTCGCCTATCTGGGATTGCTCGCCGGACACGAGACGGTTTCGGAAGCGATGGGCCATCCGGGCCTCGCTCGATTCGTGACGGCACTGATGCGCGAGGAAATCCTGCCGTCGGTGAAGCCGCCCCGCGGACTGGACCTGAACCTCTACGTCGAGGCGGTCCTGAAGCGATTCCGCAACCCGGCCCTGCGCCACGCATTGGGGCAAATAGCCTGGGATGGCTCGCAGAAGCTCCCCTTCCGACTCCTCGGCACGATCGCGGACAACCTCGCGGCCACCCGCCCCATCGAGCGGCTGTGCGTGGCAACAGCGGCCTGGATGCACTTCGTGCGTCGCGCGGCTCAAGCCGGCGAGCGGGTGGTCGACCCGCTATCCGAGCGGTTATTCGAATCAGGCCGGGAGTGCGTGGGGCGTGCAGCCGGAGATGTGCCGCGTTTCCTGGGTTTGGAGACGGTGTTTCCGCGCGAACTGGCGAAAAACAGGCGGTTCCAGGAAGAGCTGCTCACGGCGTACGATGATCTGGCAAGCTAAGCCTCTAACATGCCACCCACTGTCCACACTGCGTCGTGCACCGTCGTCTGTTTCGGCGAGGTTCTCCTTCGCCTCACGACGCCGCAAAACGAGCTTCTCCTCCAATCACCGGCACTCACGGCCAACGTAGGGGGCGCTGAGGCGAACGTCGCTGTCTCGCTTGCCCAACTGGACCATCCTGCCTCGGTCGTGACCGTGCTACCCGATAACTCGCTCGGTCACGCCGCGTTGGGCGAGCTTCGGCGTCGAGGCGTCGGGACGGACACCATTCGGATGCTGCCCGGTCGTATGGGGCTGTACTTTCTGACAGTGGGCGCGGGACACCGCCCCTCCGAGGTGTTGTACGACCGCGCGGACTCGGCGTTCGCTCTGGCACAACCGGACCTGATCGATTGGAACGCGACCCTCACCGGAGCGAGTTGGCTGCACGTGTCGGGAATTACCGCGGCCGTCAGCGCAAACGCGGCCGAATCCGCGCTGCGGGCATTCCGGGCCGCCCGAGCACGAGGGGTCTCGGTTTCATTCGACTGTAACTATCGCGCACGACTGTGGGAGCGTTGGAAAGGTGACGCCCGCGCGATCCTGCGTGCCATGATCGCGGAGGCGGACCTCCTCTTTGCAGAACAACGTGACATCGCCTTGATCCTCGACAGGGACTTCAACTCAACGGCGCCCGAAAACCGCTTCCGTGAGGCCGCGGGAGAAGCTCTGCGGGTGTTCCCCCGACTCCGGCGGGTTGCAACGACAGTCCGGGTGCAGCGGAATGTCGATGATCACGATCTCGCCGCCACGATGTTGACGCGCGAGCGGTTGCTGACAACCCGCGATTATTCGCTCGGCAGGATTGTCGATCGGATTGGCAGCGGGGATGCCTTTGCGGCAGGAATGTTGCATGGATTGCTGAGCGGGAGCGAGGACCCTCGGGCGTTGGACTTCGCCCTGGCGGCGGCAGTCCTCAAGCATTCGGTTCCAGGGGACTTCAATCGGGTCGGAGTGGCAGAGATAGAAGGTCTGCTGCGCGGGGACGCCTTCGCGATCAGACGATAACGGTAAGCCGGTAAATTCATGACACAGATGGATAGAGCGGCCGTGATCGAGGGAGTATTGCGACTCTCGCCGGTCATGCCGGTGGTCACGATCGAAGATGCGGCAATGGCCGTCGATCTGGCTCGCGCTCTCGTGCGTGGCGGCCTCCGCGTCATCGAAGTAACACTGCGAACCGCCGCGGCGCTGCAAGCGATCGAGAACATCGCCACCGCGGTTCCGGAGATCGCCGTTGGAGCGGGGACGGTCGTGACGATTGCCGATCTGCACGCCGCAGCCAACGCCGGCGCCTCCTTTGCGATCTCTCCGGGAGCGACCCCTACTCTGCTGGCGGGCGGCGCCACGGGGCCGATTCCCTATTTGCCGGCCATCGCCACGCCGTCCGAACTGATGGCGGCGTTGGCGGCGGGTTACCGGTGCTTCAAGTTCTTCCCGGCCGGGGCGGCCGGCGGAATTCCAATGTTGAAATCACTGGCGGGGCCGTTCGCGGACGCCCGCTTCTGCCCGACGGGGGGAATCAGCCAGGAAACAGCACGCACCTGGCTCGACCTGACGAACGTACTCTGTGTCGGTGGCTCGTGGCTCACACCGATGGATGCCCTCGCCCGCAAGGACTGGGGACACATCGAGATGCTGGCCTCCGCAGCCGCGACACTGCGGTCATAGCAGCGAGGGCGCAGCGGCCATGGACGGGCAGCACGAAAGTCCACGGCTCCTCAGGTACGAGCGCCTGATTCCCGACTCGGTCGGCATCGCAATGCGCTGCACGGACGCTACGGATTTTCTGAGTTGGGTGCTCGAGCACCTGCCGGCCTACGCAGCCTTCAACTCCCCCCTGCACGATAGTCCGACGCTCACGCGTGCTCTGGCATTCGCGTGGACACGGGCGGTCTGGAACGGGCTGCCGCTGAACTCGATGGGCGTGAAGCCACTGCCTATGCACACGCCACGGCACAACGATTCCTGTCCCTGCGGATCGGGAAAGAAGTTCAGCTCCTGTTGCCTGCCGTTGCCGGCGGTTCCGACACTGACGACGGATGCGCTCTGGCCTCACGTTCTAGCCAACATGACGGCGGCGGACCGCGAGACGATCCTTGGCGGTAATCGCATCTCGCGGACGGTGCTGATCGAGCTGGCGGCCCACCTGTTGGAACAGAATCGCAGCGAGGAGGCTGTTGCCGCACTCGAGCCGCGGCTGACACACCCGGAACGCTACAACGACGAAGACGCGGCCATTCTTCTGGATCTGTTGTGCGATGCCTATGGAACCTCGCCGAAGGGCACGCGCGGCAAGTTGAAGATCCTCGAGATGACGGTCGCGAGGGCACCGAGCTCGGCGCTCCGCGCCGAGGCCTGGCAGCGCCTGGCGAGCATCTACATGGATGGGGGCGACCCGCGGAAGGCATGGGACGCATTCGCCTCGGCGCAGAAAGACAATCCACAGGCGGAAACCCTGGGGGTCCTGGAAGTAGAGCTGCTTACGGCGGAGCACCGACCCGAGGAGGCACACGAGCGCGCAAAGTTCTGGCTCGAACGGCTGCAACGAACGGGCGCGCAACTCGACGACCCCCGCATCGAGTTTCTCAGTCGCATGGCGCTCGGACCGGACGGCCGCGGTCTGTCGGTTCCGCTGCGCGCAGTGAGCCAGGGACTGCGCTCCTGGCTGGAGCGGGTCAAGACCCGTGCCGTTCCACGCTACACCCTACGGTCAGGCACATCGAGTCAGGTGCTGACGCCACCCCCTTCCCTTGCGCTCATAGAAAAGGATTGGCACGAAGTCTTCCCGCTCGAAAAGCCCTTTTCGACCCAGGACCAACTCTTCAGCGGCGTCGACGTCTGGGACGAGACCTCCCAGCTGCGGTGGTGCTCCTTCCTTCGCGACCACGATGAGTGCTTCGACAGCCTCGACATCCTCGACGACCTGGCTACCGCGATAGGGCGACACCCTCACACCGGCTCCCGGGAGGTCGAATCACAATTGTTAACGATTGTGCTCGATCGGAACGAGGCCATCCTCGAACGCGTGTGCGAGCACCTTGGGGTTGGGACGCTGAGCTGGACCCAGCCGGAGAATCGGGCTGCCCTGCGCGGGCTGATGCGCCTTCTGCAGACCCACACGGCCCGACATGAGCAGGAGCTCGTGGAGTCGCTGGGGACCCGAATGCTGAAGTTGAATCCCACCGACGACCACGGAGTGCGTGCATTACTGCGTCAGACCGGCCACTGACGGGTTTCGACAGACGCGCGCGTAAGGCTAAGATAGGCGCGTGCTCACTCGTCACTTGTTTCGTTACGGTATCGCCGTCGCCGCCTGCGCTGCGTTATGCGGGTGCATAGGCGTCAGCCTCGACTCCGAGCCGAGTGCGGGAGCTTCACTAGCAGGTACGTGGAGGCTCGACGCGGCCGCCAGCGACGATCCGGGCAAAGCGCTGGACAAGGTGATACGCAACGCGCCTAAGAACATCCCCTCCTCCGTGCCGCAGAGCACGGGACGTCGGGGCCGCCGCGGCGGCCAGCAGCAGGGTCAGGGGCCCACCCCTCAGGAACAGGACGATCCTGCGATCGTCGGGCCGGTGACCCGCGCGGACGTGCTGCGAGGCCCTTTTTCACAGATTTTCGGCTCGGACATGATCCGAAGCGACGTGGTGACGATCCGCGAAGCCGAAGGGAAATTCATCCTGGACTATGGCACTTCGATTCGACGCTTCACTCCCGGAGACCGCAGTGTCGTGTCGGTACCCGGCGGCGTCGCCGACCAGAGGACTGGCTGGAAGGGCCGCGATTATGTCGTGAACCTGCGCTCGCAGGAGGGCCCCAACGAGGAGGAGGTCTACGCGCTCTCGGCCGACAAGAAGCGTCTGACCTTGAAGTTGACCGTGGGGGGCAACGGCTTTCCCAACATCAAGCTTACAAGAGTGTATACGCCGGCGTCTGAAACGCCGCGGTCGTATCCCAAGAACGACTGAGTCAAATTCGGACCCGCTGCCACGCGCGTGACCGCCACCGCGCAAACAACACAGTGCCGAGTAGCATGATGTAGATGATCACGGCGATCCAGCCGCCAACAGCACCCCAACCCAGCTGCGGCAGGATATCGAACCAGCCCTGCCCCTTCGCAAACGTCAGCGAGTGCGCCAGCGGCACGAATATCAAAAGGGACACGGGGATGACGAGCGCGGCAGGAACGACGACGTCCCCGGCTCCGCGCAGGCAACATTGGCTCCCCAGGTTGAGCCCATCGAAGAATTGATAGACGGCCGCGAGCCACAGCAGCCTCGAACCGAGCGACACCGCGGCCACAGCATCGGCATCGTGGGAGCCCGTGAAGAACGGCAGAATCCACGGACCACCGGCAGCCAGCACTATGCCGATCCCACCCATATAGACGGCCGCAAGGAGAACGACGCGCGAGCCCACGCGCAGCGCCCAGTTCCTGTCTCCGGCGCCGATGGACTGACCGACGAGCGTCGTTCCGGCCGATGAGATTCCGTAGCCGGGCATGTAGGCGACGGAGGTCAGCACGGTCACGAGTTGGGAGGCGGCGCCGCCGACAGTACCCAGCCGCACCTGCATCATCTGGAAGAGAGAGAATCCGAGGATGTCGGCGGCGGGCATGAGCCCCATCGGCAGGCCGATGCGCACCTGCTCGATGACGCGCCCCAGGTGCGGCTTCCAGGTGATGTGCGACTTGTACTGTCTGCGATAGGGCGCTTGCAGAAACACGACCAGGGCCACGATGAGCCCGCACCCCTGAGCGGCGGTGCTCGCCCAACCGGATCCGGCAATACCTAAGCCCAGATCGAAGATGAAGATCTGGTTGAACACGACATTGGTGAGCGCGGTGACTCCCATGACGATGAAGGAGAGTCGCGGCCGGCTGATGCCATTGTAGAAGCCCAGCATGCCCCAGGCGGCTGCCCCGAGCACGGACCCGGAAACGCGCGGCAACCAGAAGTCGGAGGCCAGCTTCTCGATGCTCGGACTGAACCCGAAGGGCGCCAGAAAGAAGTGACTGGCCGCGCCGACCGCCACGAACAACGGCACGGCGGCCAGCGAGCACCACATTGCGGTCCACGCGGCTTGACCTGCTCGGCAGTACCGACGCGACCCGAAGGATTGCGCGACGATTGTCTGCACCGCCATGGCGGGCCCTCCCAGCACCATGACGACGACCAGGCTCAACCACTGCACTGCGCCGACAGCTGCGAGCGCCTCCGTGGAAATGCGCCCGACGAACCAGACGTCCGTGAGGTTCAGGATGATCTGAACCGCGTTGCTGGCCATCAGCGGCAGCGCAAGCGCCAGAACGGCACGCTGATCCACATGCGCCCGTCCATCGGCGTCGATGCGCTGCGCGGGTAAGCCGGCGACGGGTCGGGAAATTTCGGTGAGCGTGTCCATGGGGAGCCGGGATGCCGCGTGCGAGGGCCTGCCGCCGGCGCAGGCCTGCTGCCTGCGGGGGCCGATTCTCGCACAGGGCGCTTTACGCGAGGGGTTCCACGCGGCACCTTATGGGGCCTATGGCAATCAAGAAAAAAGCGGCGAAGAAGAAGCGAGCCCGCGGCAAGCTGGCACCGGGCAGCAAAGCGCGCGGGTTGGAGGCGGCCGAGGTCGCCATCGCCCTCGACCATCCAGACGTTGCCGCGGTCGCGACGTTGGTACGCGATGCCGGAGGAGCACCGATCGGGGCTTATCGCGAGCCATTGGGCGGGAGGCCGCTTCTCGTGGCTTCCCTTCCACTGAGTGCGGTTCAGCCGACCCCGTTCCAACGGGATCTGTCGCCAACGCACGCCAAGCGACTGGCGCAGAAGATCGACGAGACGGCCGCGTTCCTGGATCCGCTCATCGTAGTCCGCGGCGAGGACGGGAAGCTGTGGACCCCCAACGGGCGACATCGCCTTGCGGCAGGGAAAGTGCTCGGGCTCAAGCAGATCACGGCGCTCATCTCACCGGATGATTCCCTGGCCTACCGGATTCTCGCGCTCAACACCGAGAAGGCTCACAACTTACGCGACCGCAGCCTCGAGGTAATCCGGATGGCGCGCAGCCTGGCGAAGCGGGAGAGTCAGGCGAAGGAGTCGCAGTTCACGGCCGAGTTCGAAGCCCCAGAGCTGTTGACGTTGGGAATCGTGTACGAGAAGTCGTCGCGCTTTGCGGGTGGCGCGTACAGCTCGTTCCTCAAAAAGGTCGATCGCTTCGCCGACCGGCCGCTGCCGGGAACACTGCGCGAGCGCGAAGGCTACGCCGCGCGGCTGTTGGAGATCGATACGCAGGTCAAGAAGATCATCGCCGCGCTGCAGGCGAAGGGATTCAAGTCGCCGTACCTTCGGAACTACGTCGCCGCGAGGATCAATCCAGTGCGGTTCCACAAGGTGAAGAAGGGAGACACCAAACCGCCAATGCCGCTGGCCCAGGCTCTCACCCGCATGGCGGCGGCAGCGAAGGGATTCAGTGTCGGATCGGTGTCGAATGCCGACCTGGCCTGGGTCGCTGTGGGCGCAGGATCAGAGTGAAGCAGAAGGAGCGGGTCCTGCGGACGGCACAGGTCCTGCGGACGGCACAGGTCCTGCGGACGGCACTGGCCCTGTGGACTCACGAAGAACCAGCTTGTGAGGTAATCGCGTGGCCTTCATCGCGGTGCCATTCTTCAGGGACATCAGGAGCAAGTCAGTTGCGGACCAGGCAAGGTCGTAGCTCGGCTGATGAATAGTGGTGAGCCGCGGCCAGACGATCCGCGCGATGTAGGTGTCGTCGAACCCCGCGACCGACAGCGCCGTGGGGACAGCAATTCCCAACTCATGCGCAGCCATGAGAACACCGGCCGCCATGTCGTCGTTGGAAGCGAAAATGGCGGTCGGGGGCTTGGGAGACGTCAGCAGCTCGCGTCCGGCATTCATGCCCGACTCGAACACGAAGTGCCCCTGCTTCACGTAGGCGGCATCGAAGATCAGGCGATGATCCTTGAGGGCCGACTTGTAGCCCCGCAACCGTTGGCCACTGGCGTAGTGCGTCGGATGGCCGCAGATGAATCCGATCCGGGTGTGTCCTAGCTCGATGAGGTGCTCGGTCATTTCACGAGCCGCCCCTTCGTCATCCATGTCCACCGCAGCGGACTTGTACTCGAGATCGTTGGGCGAGATGCGGACGAAAGGGAGCTTGCGCCGGTCGAGCGCCTTGACCAGCTCCGGTGACTGCGACAGAGGCGGACAGACAATCAGCCCGTCGACGTGAGTCTGGTCGACCAGACCCATGACATCCCGGATCAGCTCCTCGTCGCGGCCGCTGCACTGGTGCACGAAGAGCCGGAACTTCTCCTGCCGACAGCGAGCCATGGCGCCGTGCTGAACGTCAACGACGTAGTTGGCGCTGGGGTTTTCATACACCAGACCGATCAGATAGGAGCGCCGACCCGCGAGGCTGCGAGCTGACAGGCTCGGGTAGTAGCTCAGGGACTCGACTGCGGCGAGAACGCGCGCGCGGGTCTCCTCCCTGACGTTGGGCTCGTCGTTCAGGACACGGGAGACGGTTTTGATTGCGACGCCTGCGACTCGCGCGACGTCATGGATGGTCTTACGGGTCACCTCGCGCCCCCAGGCGCGGCGGGATAACACGGGTTGAGGCCGTCCGTGCCACTCTCAAGATGAACATTGGAGACGCTGATCTCCAACTTACCGGCGGTCTCGAGGCTGAAAGGCGTGGCAATGCGATCCATGCGTGCGCCGGAGCGAGCGAAACAACTCAACAGGACCTTTGCGTGGCGCCACTGTGCGACCGGTGCCGCAGCTAGCGACAACGGCACAGTGCCGCGGCAGCCGGCTCCGCACCCCATGCCCAGCAACACGGGAGCGGTCGGCGCCTGGTCGACGCGATAGTCGAACGCCAGAGAGAGCTGCCCGTTGGATTCGCGCTGCAGATCGATCGGGGTGCGCCCACTGAGACCGATTGAGAGCAGGCTTCCACCGCCCCACGTGAGACGCCGGGAGTCTTCCTGGGCGGAATGGTCGGTGGCAGCCAGACGCAGGGCACCGTTTGCAGCTACGCCAACACCGGCGGGCACAGGTTGGCTGGCGGGGCCGGCCACCCACTCCCAGCCAGCGCCGGATTTGCCCGCGGCAAAGAAGGAATGGGTATCGGCAGAAGAAGAAGAGGGAGGACCGAAATCTTCGGAAAGAGGCTTCAGATCGCCGTTGCTCGCGTACACCAGGCCGTAGCCGCGGGGGAACGCCGGAGGCCAAGCGAAGGAGAGCTTGCCGTGAAAGTCGTGATCGACGGAGCCGTTGGCTTTCTTGAACAACACGTCGGCGATACCGCCACCTTCGGTGCCGGGCAGGAAAGCAGCGACGAATGCGTCCGAGGCGTTCAGCTCGGGATTGACCCATAGGGGCCGGCCGGAAAGGAACACGGAGACGACGCGGATGCCCTGCCCCTTCAGGCGTTTGAGAAGCTGCAGATCGGCCTTGTTTGCAGGGCTGTATTCGAGAGTACCGATGTCGCCCTGGAATTCCGCATAAGGATTCTCGCCGAACACGACGACAGCCACATCGGGACGCGTCTTGAATTCGCCGCTCGCGCTGAGCTCTGCCGTTCCGCCTGCGGCACGCACCGCGGCCTCAATGCCGGCGTAGATCGATTCGCCGTGAGGGAAATACTGCTGGTTGCGAGGGTCCGGGCCCTGCCAAGCCGCTCCCTGCCAACTAATCGTCCAGCCGCCGGACTGCTTCCCAATGTTATCGGCACCGTCGCCCGCCACCAGCACGTGAGCATGCGGATTCAACGGCAGCAAGTGACCTGCATTCTTCAACAACACCAAGGACTCCCGAACCGCCTGGCGAGCCACCGCACGATGTTCGGACGAACCGAGCAACTCGAAATGCCCGGCCAGCGGGCGGGACGACGGGCGTCCTTCATCGAAGACATGAGCACGCATCTTTACACGCAGGATGCGGCGCACGGCATCATCCAGTCGTGCCGCGCTGATCTCGCCGGACTTCACCTGTTGGATCGTGTTGTCGAACAGCTTCTGCCAGCTGTCCGGCGCCATCAGCATGTCGATCCCAGCGTTGATCGCGTTCGCACAGCTGAATGCCGTACAGCCCGGCACCTGACCGTGCCCGTTCCAGTCTCCGACCACGAAACCGTCGAGCCCCATTCGCCCCTTGAGCACGTCGGTCAGCAACCCGCGGTTGCCGTGCATCTTCACGCCCTGCCAACTCGAGAACGAGGCCATCACCGACTGTGCCCCCGCTGCAATCGCCGGCGGATATCCCGCGCCGTGTATGTCGCGCAGCTCTGCCTCGCTCGAGCGGTTGTCACCTTGATCGCGGCCGCCTGTTCCGCCGTCGCCTAGAAAGTGCTTGGGCGTCGCGATCACGTGCGAGGAATCCAGGAAGTGGGCGCTCCCGGGGTCGCCCTGCAGGCCCTTCACCATCGCGGCTGCGTACTCGCGCACGATCTGAGGATCTTCAGAGTAGCTCTCGTAAGTACGACCCCAGCGGGGGTCGCGAACGACGGCCAGCGTGGGCCCGAAGGTCCAGTCGAGTCCGGTGACGCGGACCTCGATGGCGGTCACCTCGCCGATCCGCCGGATCAAGGCGGGATCGTGAGCGGCGCCTAACCCTATGTTATGCGGAAAGATCGTGGCGCCGATGATGTTGTTGTGTCCGTGGACGGCATCGGTGCCCCAGATCTCGGGGACGGGCGTGCGTCCATGGGACGGGTCGATCGACGCCTCATAGAACCGGTCCGCAGCCGCCAACCACTCACTGGCCGGAGCTAAATCGTTATTACCAGGACCTGAGTTGCCGCCATTCAGGACCGACCCGAGGGGATAGTGCCGAAGTTGCTCGTCCGTAATGCTGCCGATATCGGCCTGAATGAGCTGACCGACCTTTTCCTGCGGGGAGAGGCCGGCGAGCACGTTCGTAACCCGCTGTTCCAACGCGGGATCCGGAGCGAGAGCAGGGCGCTGGGCGGGCCATTGGTCGGGGTGCACCTGGCCGTGCGCGGCGGGTGCCTCGGCAGCCAATACAGGCGCGCTGCCCAGGAGCCACGCGAGCGCAAAACCGGTAACCCCATTCCGGGAACTCATATTGCGAAGATTCCACGCAATTGACAACGTTGTCAATTGGTCGCCTACAACAACTGCCCTCGCGATGGGGCACACCGATCCGCAACGAAAAGGTCGACTCACATGCTCGAGCCTATGACCGAAACGCACAGTCCCGAAATCGCCGTCGCCGCCTCCAAGCGGGTGACGGAGCCCTCGCCAGCCCTCGGCGATTTGCCCGACCTGCTGCTCGTCGAGCGGGCTCGGAGCAAAGATCCGCGAGCTCTCGAGGCGCTCATGCGTCGATACAACCGGCGGCTGTTTCGTATCGCACGCAGCATCCTGCGTGACAACGACTCCTCCGAAGATGCCGTTCAGGAAGCACACCTGCGCGCTCTCGCCAACCTCGATCGCTACGAGCCGACTGGAAAGTTCGGCGCGTGGCTCGCGAGGCTGGCGTTCAATGAGGCGTTGATGATTCGCCGCCGCGCACGCACGGACAACGTTCCGGCGGAGGAAACGGCGAGTTCGCTCCTGACCCAGGCAGTCGCCGCGGGAACGGACCAGGGAGATTCGACTCAGACACGGCAATTGATGGAACAGGCCGTGGATTCGCTCCCGGAAGTATTTCGCACGGTGTTCATGCTTCGCGTAGTCGAACAGCTCAGCGGAGTTGAAACCGCAGCGTGCTTGGGGATCAACGAGACAACGGTGCGCACACGGTTGTTCCGTGCCCAGCAACGGTTGCGCTCGGACTTGGCACGCCGGCTGCGCAGTGAACGCGGCAGTCTGTTCGAGTTCGAAACCGCCCGGTGCGATCGCATCGTGTCGCGAGTGCTCGAGCGCATGAACGGCGGCGGAGCACGGACGGAGTAGTCGTTAGGAGTCCGCTGGGAGCCTGCCAGCGGCTTGACCATCGCAACGCGCGCGGAGCAGTTTTCATTACTGTTTCGCGGCGCGGGCCCTGGTGTCGGTGTGGCGGGTGGGGCTGAGCTAACTTTCGGGTGAACTCAAGTTTCCGTTGCACCGCGCCCGCGCCGCTTTCCGTAAATCTGGACTAAATTGGTGCAAGAAGCCGGCACCAGACCGGCCGAATGCGGGCAGCCGTGCACGCACGGAACTTGCACGACCCAATCACCCGCGGCTGCCCCAAAGACAATATGAACGCGCGAGTGCTGAACCCGCCGGCTGAGCCGGCCGCCGATGAACGCGTTGCGCTGAGCAAAGACGCCTTCAAGCACGCCTTCCTGGATAACCTGTTTTGCGTGTTGGGGAAAACCCCGGCCCTGGCGACGCAGCGGGACCACTACATGGCGCTCGCGTATACCGTTCGCGACCGGCTGCTGCATCGCTGGATCAGCACGGCTGCGGCATACACGAGCCACGGGTCGCGCACGGTCGCGTATCTGTCCGCCGAATTTCTGATGGGCCCGCACCTGGGCAACAACCTTGTGAACCTGGGGATCTACGACCAGGTGCGTCAGGCCGTGACGGAGCTGGGACTGGATTTCGAAGCCACGCTCGCCTGCGAGGATGAGCCCGGTCTCGGTAACGGCGGGTTGGGACGACTGGCGGCGTGCTTCCTGGATTCGATGGCGACGATGGAATTGCCCACGCTGGGCTACGGCATCCGGTATGAGTTCGGCATCTTCCAGCAGGAGATCGTCGACGGCTGGCAGGTAGAGAAGACGGACAAGTGGCTGCGATACGGCAACCCGTGGGAAGTGCCGCGGCCGGAGTGGGCCGTCGACGTGAAACTCGGAGGCCACACGGAACGCTACGTCGACCATGACGGAGCGACGCGAGTTCGCTGGGTACCGCACCGGATCGTCAACGGCGTGCCGTACGACACGCCGATCCTGGGTTATCGCGTCAACACGGCCAACACTTTGCGCCTGTGGAAAGCGGAAGCGCCGGAGTCGTTCGATTTCGAGATCTTCAATCGCGGCGACTACTACGGCGCGGTGAACCAGAAGGTCGTGTCGGAAAACCTGAGCAAGGTGCTCTACCCCAACGACGAAGCCATCCAGGGCAAGGAGCTGCGCCTGGAACAGCAATACTTCTTCGTCAGCTGCTCGCTCAAGGACATGCTGCGCGTATTGCGCGTGCAAAACATCCCGCTAAGTCGCTTCCACGAAAAGTTCGCCGTCCAACTCAACGACACGCACCCCTCGATCGCGGTTGCCGAACTCATGCGACTGCTCGTGGACGAGCACGCGATGGAGTGGGAGGAGGCCTGGTCGATCACGACCCGGACGTTTGCCTATACGAATCACACTTTGTTGCCGGAAGCACTGGAACGCTGGCCGTTGCCGGTATTCGCGAAGATCCTGCCGCGGCACCTCGAGATCGTTTTCGAGATCAATGCGCGGTTCCTGGACGAAGCCCGGCTGCGATTCTTCGGGGACGAGGAACGGATCGCTCGCCTGTCCCTGATCGACGAACACGGTCCGCGTTACGTGCGCATGGCCAATCTCGCTGCCGTCGGCAGTCATGCGATCAATGGCGTTGCGGCCCTGCACACGCAGCTGCTGAAGCAGGACGTGATGAAGGACTTCGCGGATCTCACCCCGGAGAAGTTCAGCAACAAGACCAACGGCGTCACGCCGCGGCGCTGGGTCGCGGTCAGTAATCCGCGCCTCTCGGCTCTGATCTGCGAGGCCATCGGCGAGGGGTGGATCCGCGACCTCGAGCGCCTGCGCGAGTTGGAGAAATTCGCGGACGACCCGGCGTTCCAGGACCGCTGGCGGCGGATCAAACGAGACAACAAATGCGATCTGGCCACGGTGGCGCGCGAGCGCACGGGTGTGAGCGTCGATCCCGACTCGATGTTCGACGTGCAGGTGAAGCGCATCCACGAGTACAAGCGCCAACATCTGAACATCCTGCACGTCATCTCCCTGTACCACCGCCTCAAGTCGGACCCGAACGCGGACATGCCACCGCGCACATTCATCTTCGGCGGCAAGGCGGCTCCGGCCTACCACATGGCGAAGTTGATCATCAAGCTGATCAACTCGGTGGGCGAGGTCGTCAACCGCGATCCGCAGATCCGCAATCGCCTCAAAGTCGTCTTCCTGCCCAATTTCAACGTCAAGAACGGGCAGCTGGTGTACCCCGCCGCAGATCTCTCCGAGCAGATCTCCACGGCGGGCAAGGAAGCCTCGGGCACCGGCAACATGAAGTTCTGCATGAATGGCGCGCTCACGATCGGCACCCGGGACGGAGCCAACATCGAGATCTGCAACGAGACGGGCGCGGAAAACGGCTTCATGTTCGGCCTCACGGCCGAAGAAGTGCACGCGCTGCACCGACAGGGTTACCGCCCGTCCGCCTTCTACGAGACCAACCCTGAGTTGCGTGCGGTGATCGACCTGATCCGGGAGGGGTTCTTCTCGAGAGGCGACGTTACCCGGTTCCGTCCGTTGGTGGAGAGCCTGCTGAACTGGGACGCGTACCTGCTCCTGGCGGACTTCCAGTCCTACGTGGAATGCCAGACCCGCGTGAGTCGGGCCTATGACGACGCCCGGCTCTGGAGCCGCATGTCGATCCTCAATGTCGCCCGATCGGGGTTCTTCTCATCGGACCGGACGATCGGGGAATATGCGAAGGAAATCTGGAAGGTTCCCGCGGTGCCAATCAAGCTGCTGTCGCAGAGAGACTTGAACGTGGGGATTGCGGGGCAGCAGCACCAGTAGATACAGTGCTGCGGATGCGCGCAGCGGTTTTTTACGGCAATCAGGATCTACGCCTCGAGGACGTCCCGGAGCCCTCGGCGCAAGCAGGCGAAGTAAAGCTCAAGGTGCTTTTCAACGGCATCTGTGGCAGCGACCTGCATGAGTACTACGACGGCCCCATCACGACGCGTGCGTCGAGCCCTCATCCCCTGACGGGGGTCAAAAACCCCGTCATCATGGGCCACGAGCTCTGTGGGGAAGTCACACAGGTCGGCGACGGTATCGAGGATCTGCGCGTCGGCGATCGCGTCGCCGTGGAGCCGGTAGAGACCTGCGGCCATTGCCTCGATTGCACTTCTGGCCGCTATAACCACTGCTCGCTATTGGCCTTTCACGGCTACAACCGCAACGGCGGCGGGCTTGCGCAATACACGGTGGTACGCCGCTCGATGGCGCACAAACTTCCACCCGGGATGACAGCGGCGCAAGGCGCGCTGATCGAGCCGATGGCCATCGCGTGGCGCACCGCTGACCGTTGTCAGATCCAATCAGGTCAGACAGCCGTGATCCACGGCGGCGGCCCCATCGGCATCGGGGTGTACTTCACCCTGAAGCGGCGCGGCGTCCGCGTCATCATGAGCGATCCCTCGCCCTCCCGTCGCGCCGTACTCAAGAGTCTGGGGGTCGAGACGATTCTGGATCCTCGCGAGCGGGATGTAGTGAGTGCAATTAAGGATCTGACCGGTGGCCGGGGGGCCGACAGCTCTGTCGATGCAGCGGGAGTGCCCGCGTCTTTTCAAGCGTCGCTGAAGGGCACTGCTGTCGATGGCACGGTGGTCGTCGTGGCAATTCACACGCGGCCGCTGGAGATCGGGGCGATGGACATCCTGATGTCCGAAACGCGCCTGACGGGCGTGGCCCTGTCGTGTAACGCGTTTCCCAGCGTGATCCGCGAAATGGCGGCGGGCGCCTATCCCGAAAAGGGCTGGGTGGAGACGATTCCCTTCGACGGCCTGATCCGCGACGGCTTCGAACGCCTGCACCGGCAGGAAGGCACGAAGATCCTGGTGGACGTTACTCGAGCCTGAGAGGCTCAGCGAAGACTCTGGTGGACATCACTCAGTCTGTCCTGACATTGATCTCGATCTTCACGCCGTTCGGATCGGCTAGAAATAACTGACGAAGAAAGCCACCGGGGGGATCGTTACGTTGGGCCGGCACACCACTGCGCTCGAGACGCGCGACGATTTCGTCGTAGTCACGCGCATGAAAGGCAATGTGATCGACGGGGCCGGTGCCGTTCGCCCGTGCGGAAACGGGAACCCCCTTGCGGTTGGAATGGGCCGTGTACGTGCCCCATTCGGCAATGTGAATGCACGGAATGTCGCCGCAATAAACCCAGTAGCCGGGAAACTCGAGCGGCGGCCGCGGACCGACGTGCATCCCCAGGGCATTCACGTAGAAGTCCCGGGTGCCCTCCATGTCGTCGGTGAGAACCAGATAGTGCTCGATATGTTGCAGGGGCATGAGGGAGCTTCCGCGGAAAGATGAATACCTGGATTCTAATCGGGGTCTGCTTCGCGCTGGGGATCGTCGTCAAACGCTTCCTCGCAACCCCACCGAACCTGCCGCAGGCGCTGAACTGGTGGGTGCTGAACGTGGCGCTGCCGGCGCTGGTGCTGAATCTGATCCCGCGGCTGCACTTCGACCCGCAGCTGTGGTTTCTGCCAGCGGCGATGTGGTTCGTGTTCTTGGGCGCCTGGGGAATCGGCGCTCTGCTGGGACGCTGGCTGGGCTGGGGCCGTGCGCGAATCGGGGCGCTGGTGCTCGTGGCCGGGCTGGGAAATACCGCCTTCACGGGTTACGCCCTGATCGAAGCGCTCCGGGGACAGGAAGGACTGACGTTGGCGGTGGTGGCCGACCAGTTGGGGTGTTTTCTGGCGCTCGCGATCGGGGGTATCGCCGTCGCGGCGACCTACTCGGGCAACTCGAGCAGCCCCCGGGCGGTGGTCCGCCGCATTCTCACGTTCCCTCCGTTTCAAAGCCTGATCGTCGCCCTGGTCGCCTTGGGATTCGGAGGCTGGCCCGCGCCGCTCGCCGCAGTCTTCGACCGCGTCGGGGCGACGTTGACGCCTCTGGCGCTGTTCTCGGTCGGCATGCAGTTCACCCTGCAGCTCACCCGCTCGGAGCTGGGAGCGGTCGCCATCGCCCTCGGATGGAAGATCTTCGCCGCGCCGCTGTGCGTGCTGCTGTTTGGACAGGCGCTGGGAATACACGGCCTGGTTCTCGCGGTCGCAGTGTTACAGGCAGGGATGGCGCCGATGATCTCGACGGCGATCCTCGCGCAGCAATACGGGCTCGATCCCAAGGTGGTGAACGCGAGTTTGGGAGTTGGGATTTTGATCTCGCTGGTCACGGTGCCAATCCTCAACGCGATCGTGTAGGCTGCCCACGGCGTCGGGGGTGTCATATGTCCAAAAATGAATCGTCTGTAACGCGGCCGCCTCAGAACCGCTGCTGACTCCCGCGCGGTCACATGCGCAAACTCGACGAATCGGACGTCGCTCGGATCGTCGCCAGGGCCTACGACCTGGGCCCGCGCGAACGGCCAGCGTTCCTGCGCATGGCCTGCACGGGCGATCCCGAAGCACTGCAACGGATCTTGCGCGACCATCCTTTCGGCGGTGACCGAGGCGCCATCGAGTCAGAAGACCCGCGAGAGCTCTCCGGGGAGTGGGAAGTCGATCGCTCGGGCCAGGTGCTGGGCTCGTGGCGGCTGTTGCACCGGATCGGCGGCGGCGGCATGAGCGACGTCTATCTCGCCGAGCGCTGTGACGAATACCAGCAGCAAGTCGCGGTCAAACTGCTCCGCCCAGGCTTGGTCTCCCGCGCCGATCACAATCGACTGAAAGCCGAGCGACAGATTCTGGCGCGGCTCAATCACCGCAATATCGCGCGGCTGCTCGACGGCGGCACGACGGACCAGGGCGTTCCGTACCTGGTCATGGAATACGTCGACGGCGAGCCCATCGACGCCTACTGCGAGAAACGCAATCTGCCGATCCGCGAGCGGCTCGCCCTGTTCCGCGGCGTCTGCGCAGCGGTCCATGCGGCCCACCAGAATCTGGTCATCCATCGCGACCTGAAGCCTTCCAACATCCTGGTGACGAAGGATCGGACGCTGAAGCTGCTCGACTTCGGTATTGCGAAGCTGCTCGGAGTTCCGGATTCAACCCACACCATCGCCGTCACTCACGCGAGCGTACGTCTATTCACCCCGGCGAGCGCCAGCCCGGAGCAGGTGACGGGCGACCCCGTCACAACCGCGACGGACGTCTACCTCCTGGGGATACTGCTCTACGAGTTGCTATGCGGCTCGAGGCCGTTCCGACTCAACAACATCCGGTTGAGCGAGATCGAGCGCGTCATCTGCCACGAGATTCCGCCGCCGCCCAGCTTCACACTGAATGCGCGGGGCAATGCGCAGGATGCCGCGCGCATCGAGGCGATCGCGCGCGCGCGACAAACTCCTCCCGCGAGATTGCGCCGGGAACTGTCGGGCGATCTCGACAACATCGTCATGATGGCGATTCGGAAGGAGCCGACTCGCCGCTATGCATCGGTGGACGAGTTGGCTGCCGACATCAAGCGCTACGACAACCGAACGCCTGTCATCGCCTGCCACGATACCTGGCGCTACCGGACAGAGAAATTCCTCCGGCGGCACGCATTGAGCGTAGCCGCCGGAGGCGCACTCGCCGTCCTGCTCACGATATTCGCCGTGACGATGGGAGTGCAGATGCGGCGAGTTGCCCAGAGCCAGGCTCTGGCCGAAGAGGAGCGGCACCGCTCCAACGAGATGGCCCAATTCCTGGTCGGACTCTTCAAGGAGTCGGACCCCAGCGAGTCACGCGGAGAACAGATGACTGCACGTGAGATCCTCGAGCGCGGAGCGGAGCGCATCGCGAGCCTGAACCACCAGCCCGAAGAGCAAGCGACTCTGAGGGAGACGATCGGGCGCGCCTACCTGAGCATCGGTTCCGCCGCCAAAGCGCGTCCGCAGCTCGAAGCCGCCCTGGCCACACGACGCAAGCTGTTCAAGGGAGACCACGCCGCGACAGCATCGAGCCTGGGCGCGCTCGGCAAACTGGAGCTCGCCGACGGACACATGGATGTTGCCGAAAAGAGTTACACGGAGGCGCTGGCGATGAACGAGCGCCTGTTCGGGTTGAATCACGTTGCGGTCGCGACGGCGCTGGAGGACCTGGGCCAGTTGCAGAAAATGAAGGGTGATCTGCCCAAGGCGGAAGACACGTTGCGGCAGAGTCTCGTTCTGTACTCCAGGCTGTCGGGAGAAGAGAGCCAGTCGGCCTCCTCGGTGATGAACGAGCTGGCCCAGGTGCTGGAGCGCAAGGGAGACTTCGCGGGAGCTGAGGATCTCTATCGCCGCGCGATCGAGATCGACAAGAAGACGTTGGGGACGGATCACCCGCAGGTCGCGCACAACCTCCATAACCTGGCGGTCGTGCTGCAGGAACGCGGCGACTACGCCGCCGCCCGACCCTACTTCGAGCAATCGCTGCTGATGTTCCGCAAAGTGCTCGGCGAGAAACATCCGGACACTTTGGAAGCGCTGGGCAACTACGGTCGCTATCTTCAGGATCGCGGCGAGTTGGCTGAGGCCGAGAAGGTACTGCGCGAGGCGCTGACCTACGACATCGAAGCCCGGGGCAAGGATCACGTGCAGGTCGGCTACGACCACGTCAGCCTGGGCTACCTGTTGGAGCGGCGCGGTGAGTTTTCGGCGTCCGAGGCCGAACTGCGAGAAGCGCTGCGGATCTACAAGACCGGATTGACCGAAAAGCACGTCTATGTAGCCTCGGCGCGAACCGGGTTGGGGCAGACGCTCATGGATCTCGGCAAGGTGGGCGAGGGATTGCAGGAGGCCAATCAGGCGCTGGAGATCTGGCGCGCCAACGTGCCCGGCGACGATGCTCACATCGCCAACACCCAGGCGATCATTGCGCACGGACTGGCGCTGCAGGGAAAGTTCGACCAGGCGGAGCCGCTGTTATCGGCCAGCTACGAGCGGATGCGCGCGACGCTGGGTTTCAATGATCAGCGCACCCAGCGCGCTTCCTCGTGGCTCGCTGAAGTTCGCAATCGAACGGTCAGCGCGAGTAACTAGAGAGCAGCTTGGCCGGGGTCCCCGCGGCCAGGGCGTCCGCAAGCCACAGATTGACCGCAGAGAGCAGACCGGAGTTCTTGGGGAGCAGAACCGCCTTGTCGGAACGGGTGAAGGTCCCGGCATAGGGCCGGCAGAGCTCGGGATGCCGATGGGTCTGCAATTCCACTTCAGCATCATCCGTAATCATCACGTCCGCCCGATTCAGCACGATCTCGTCGAAGATGGCGCGGTTGTCAGGGATGAGGTGAATCTCGGCCTTATGCAGGTTGGCGCGCACGAACTGTTCGTTGGTTCCGCCGGGGTTGACGACGACCCGCACCTTCGCTTGGTCGACGGCCGCGAGGTCGTGATACCGCGCAGCGTCGCGGCACCGGGTGATGAGCGTCTTACCGCCTGTGGCGTAGGGTTGTGAGAACGCCCCCGCCGCCTGTCGCTCTGGGGTAATGCTTACCCCGCCCATCGCAATGTCGAAATCGCCGGCGCGAAGATCACTGAGCAGCGATCCCCAGCTCGTGCGCACGAAAACCGGCTCCACCTTCAGACGGGCGGCGAGGAGCTTGGCCAACTCGACATCCGCGCCCGACACGACGCCGTCGTGATCGACGGCGAACGGCGCGTAGTCGCCCGCCACACCCACTCGCAACACACCGGAGGCGGAGACGCGCTTGAGGTCCTCCATTGGAGTCCGAGTCACTCCTGCGAGGGCTGCGAGCAGCTCTTTGCGGCTGGCATCCGACCATCCGACGCTGTGAAGGTGTGCGCTCGCCAGCCCGGAGTAGTCCTTGATGAAATCAGGCGCTTGGAAAACCGGCGCGGCCAGATACAAGCCGCGCATCAGTCGAGTGGTCACGGTGTCGATCTGAGGACGCAGCTGCGTGACGAGATCCGGAACCGGCCCCTCGTACTGAAAGCCCTTCGCCTGCCAGCGCTCGGTCAGACTTTCCTCGAGCTCGCGGGCGAGCCGCACCTGGATCTCGAAGACCGGCTCGACGCGATCGGCCGCAAGTCCCAGCGGGGCCGCCAGCTCCCCGGCGTGTTTGATGACCACCCGCTCGCGGTCCGGAGCTGCGATCGGCGCGTGGGTCTGCCACTTTGTCGCGGCGACGGCCGGCATCAAGCCGAGACGTTGGTCCATCAGATCGAGGACCTGAACAACAGCGGCCTCGTTAGTGAGAAGCGTGTCGGCCCCGAACGCCAACACCGGTAAAGACACTGCAAGAAGCAGCGCAAGAGCCGAAAGCCAGGATTTCATGAGCTAGATCGAGCGTGCGGCCATTTGTTGTCTGATGAACTCACCCTGCCGGAGCGCCAGCGCCACGATGGTCAGCGTGGGATTGGCCGAGCCCGGAGAGCTGAACTGGCTGCCGTCAGAGATGAATAGGTTCGCAATGTCGTGACTCTGACCGTGGGCGTTGCAAACACCATCACGAGGGTTTGCACTCATACGGCATGTGGCCATGTTGTGAGTCGCAGGGGGTGAGCCACTGCGAACCACGCGTTTCGCGCCAACCGCTTCCCACATCTTGGTCATCTGCTGCTGCGCGTGCAGCTTCATCGCCTTGTCGTTTGCATGCTCATCGACATGCACGTGCGCGACGGGCACGCCATATTTATCCTTGACCTTCGGATCGAGAGTGATCCGGTTGTCGGCCTGGGCGAGATCCTCGCCACAGATGAACATGCCGGCCATGTTCTGATAGTTATCGATGATCGAGGCGAAATCGCGTCCCCAGCCGTACGACAGCCCTGCGAGGGGGAGCGACGGAAGATCAAGCGCTATCAGCTCCATGTGATAGCCGCCGAAGAAACCGCGCTTGGGATCGTTGATCGTTTCGTCCTCAACGATGCCCGCGAGCGTGGTGCCCCGATACATGTGAACCGGCTTGTCGAAGATTCCCCAGACGAAGCCGCTGATGTGGTGACAGTAGTTACGTCCCACTTGCCCATTCGAATTGGCCAGCCCGTGCGGGAACTTCGCAGTGTCGGACAGGAGCAGCAGCCGGGGTGTCTCGATCGAATTTCCGGCGACGCAGACGATGCGCGCCTTCTGGCGCTGCTCTTTGCCTTCGCTGTCGCGATACACGACGCCCGTGACTTTTCCGTCAGCGCCGTGCTCGATGTGCGTCGCCTGGCACTCGGAGCGCAGATCGAGGTTTCCTGTGACTTCGGCTCGCGGTATCTCGGTGTAGAGCGTGCTCCACTTCGCGCCAGTCTTGCAGCCTTGGGCACAGAACCCCTGCTGAATACACAATCCCCGATCGTCCTGGGCGCGGGTATTGATGGCCATGTGGTTGGTGTGAACCTGCTTGTAGCCAACCTTCTTCGCGGCGGCATACATGACCTTGAAGTTGTTCGAGGCGGGCAGGCCCGGGTTCCCGTTGCGACGGGTGACGAACATCCGCTTTTCTGCCTGCTCGATGTACTTGAGCAGCTCGTCGTACTGGATCGGCCAGTCGACCATCGACGTGCCAGGAACATCGCCGTACGTGCTGCGAGTCGCCACTTCCCACGGACGGATACGAGGCGTGGCGCCGGTCCAATGTACCGTCGTTCCGCCGACCATCTTGGCAATCCACACGGGCAACGTCGGGAAATCCTTCTTGGTGCCCCAGGTACCCGATTGGGTGCGCGGATCCAACCAGGTGATTTCGGCGAAAGCCTCGTTGGGGTCCTGCGAGAAGGTCTGCATGGACAGGCGCTTGCCAGCTTCCAGCAACACGACCTTGATGCCAGAGCGAGTCAACTCGTGAGCCAGTGTGCCACCACCCGCCCCGGAGCCGATGATGACGACGGCGCCGTCGTCGGTGTGTTCGATGCGTGCCATGTCGGTTCCCTTCAGGAAGCGCCCGGGAACGGGCCGCTGTCGGCCAACGGGACTTCCGGCAGCCAGCGCAGATCGTTGAAGCCGCGCACGAGATAGCCGCCCTTGGAGAAGGCTTCGCCTTCGTACCCGAACAGCTTGTAGGCCTGGGGAGTCGCGTACAGCGTCTGCAAGGTCTGCACTCGCATCGTCTGGAAGAAGTCACCCGACTCGACTTTCCTCAGGGCCGCCACGCGCACAGCTTCCGTGGCTGTGGCGAAGCCGGTGCCCAGACCGCTGACACCGTCCTTCAATTGCTTGTGCAGAGCCGGGTCTTTTCCCGCGGCGGTGTCGACGCTTTTGATGACGACCGCATAAGCCGCATCCTCGAGCTTGTCGTGAGGCGCAATCGTTTTGGCGACTGCCATGAGCGTCGCGCCTTCGGCACTTGTCAGCGCTGCAAGATCGACGGCCCATGCACGCGAGGGTGCCAACAACGCCCACGGGCTTCCGGCGGCCAGGACTCCGGTCAGGACACCCGTGGACTTCAGGAATTCCCGCCGATCCGTAGAAATCGGTTGTTTCACCGGCGAGCCCCCTTGCGACTACAGCAGCGATAAGGCCATAGAATAGGACAATAAGACTCGTACTGGAGAGAATTACTTCGGCGCTCCGCGCCTCGCCCCTCCGGGGCCGCCCTACGGGCGTTATCAGGGATTCGCGGTGTGCCGACAGTGAAGGCCCTACCCGTGGGAAGCTCTGCAAGCTACCCTGCGTTTCAGGAGGGCCAAAAAAGGAAAGACAGGTGGGCGTTTTAATAGACGGAGAATGGCGGGAAGAGCCGAGCGGCCAGAGTGCGTCGGGCGAGTTCATCCGGCACGCCAGCCACTATCGCCAGAAGATCACCGCGGACGGCAGCTCGGGGTTCAAGGCAGAGCCGGGCCGCTATCACCTGTTCGTTTCCCGAGCGTGCCCCTGGTGCCACCGTACGTTGCTGATGCGAGTCCTGAAACGACTCGAGAACATCATTTCGGTCAGCTACGTCGAGCCGGCGATGCTCGAAAACGGGTGGACGTTCGCCAAACCCGATCCGCTGACGGGCGCGCGCTACGTGTACGAGCTGTACCAGCAGGCGGATCCGCTCTTTACCGGCCGCGCCACGGTGCCGGTCCTGTGGGACAAGGAAAACCATTGCATCGTCAACAACGAATCCTCGGACATCCTCCGGATGTTCAACTCGGAGTTCGACGAGATTACTCACGAGATCACGGACTACTATCCGGACGCCCTCGCCGCCGAGATCGATGAGGTCAACGAGCGGATCTATGAGAGCGTCAACAACGGCGTCTACCGCGCCGGGTTCGCGACGTCACAGGAAGCCTACAGTCGGGCCGTCACCGAGCTGTTCACGAGTCTGAACTGGATCGAGGAGCGACTGCAGGAGCGACGCTACCTGTTGGGCGATCTGCTCACTGAAGCCGATGTCAGGTTGCTCCCGACACTGCTGCGGTTCGACGCCGTGTACTACGGTCACTTCAAATGCAACCTGCAACACGTCTATGAGTACCCGGCGATCTGGGGCTACACCCGGGAGCTGTTCCAACTCCCTGGGATCGCCGGGACGGTCTCGATAGACGAATACAAGGCGCACTATTACGGCAGTCATCGCCGCATCAACCCGACGGGAATCATCCCAATGGGGCCGAAGCTCGACTTGAGCGTGCCGCATGGAAGGCAGAGACCTGGACCCGCCGCGTCCGTGACGGCGCTCAGTGGAGAAGAGGAAATCGACTCCCCTACGGCCGAGGTGCCGGTCGTAAGGGAATCGACAGAATCGGCCTCGGGCTAAAAAAAAACCGGAGGAAAAAGACCGGAGGAAAGCGGCATGGGGTGTGCCGGGATCCCGTATTTATTCGGTCAGGCTTCCCATGGCTGAGCCATAATTCAGTGAACGGGAAAGAGGAGAGAAGAAATGGGCTTCCTCGATTCGATCACGACAGCGTTGAATTCACAGGGGCAGCAGCCGGGTCAGGCCGGCAACCCGACGTCGGCACTCGTCTCGGAAGTGTTGACGGTCATCGAGAGTCAGCACGGTGGCATCGGCGGACTGTTGCAATCGTTCCAGCAGAACGGCATCGGGCATCTGATCCAATCGTGGATCGGCACGGGTCAGAATCTGCCGATCTCGGCAGACCAGATCCGCAATGCATTGGGGCCTGCCTGCACGGCGCGCATCGCACAGGC
The DNA here is from genome assembly GCA_036499585.1 of Steroidobacteraceae bacterium. GTDB lineage: Bacteria > Pseudomonadota > Gammaproteobacteria > Steroidobacterales > Steroidobacteraceae > 13-2-20CM-66-19. The sequence goes on along the minus strand of DASYDM010000004.1, from coordinate 552,970 downwards.
GACCGGCATCCCGCAGGCAGAAGTCGAAGGCCACCTGACGTCGGTGTTGCCTCAGTTGATCGACCACCTCACTCCTAACGGCCAGATGCCGCAGGGCGACCTGAAAGGGGTATTGGCTAACGTGGCGCAGCGGTTCTTGCGCGGAGGGAATTGAAAGATGAAATCCCGCACTTTCGGCTCATTGTTGTGTGGCGCACTGGTGTCCGCGGCGCTATTCGCATTCCCCGTCGCCAGCATCGCGGCGGACAGCTCAGGACCGGTACAGTGCAAGGACGGCACGTCGTCAGCGCATGGCGGTCGCGGAGCGTGCAGCGGCCACGGTGGTATCGACAAGGCGGCGACTGCCGCTGCGACCGGTGGCGCGGTGGCGCCGAGTTCCGGTGCAGCGGCTCCGGCTGCCAAGCCAGCTACAACGGCAACGGCGCCCACTCCGCCTACCCCAGCTGCGGCTGCGCAGCCCAAAGCCACCGTGGCTGCGCCGGCCGGCGGTGGACCCGGTATGGTCTGGGTCAACACGGCCTCGAAGGTTTATCACTGCCCGGCAGACCGCTATTACGGCAAGACGAAGCAGGGGCAATACATGACGGAAGCGGCGGCGAAGGCCGCGGGCAATCGCCCGGACCACAACAAGCCCTGCAGCTGACGAGCGAAAAATAGCTGACGACGAAAAAGTCGCAACGGGGGCGACCTGACGGTCGCTCCCCAGACCGAATTACTTGAAGGCGTTGAACGGGCTCACAGCCGCACCCGCGGACGTGCTCTTGCCCTCTACCGCGGTATAGACACTCCTCCCGAAGAAGAACGGCAAGCCGAAGTCGAAGAAGTCGGTGCTGCCATTGGTCGGACCGCCCGGAATGGTGGTCGGACCGGCCAGATCGTTGAACGCCGTATTGTTGCCGTTATTGCCCGCAAACAGCACGTCGGCGCTCTGTACGAGAAACTGCACCGTCGCCGTTACGCCGTTCGAGCTGACGGTGGCTTGCAGCGACTGCAGAGCCGCCGGGCAATAGAAACCCTTGGCCGTCGCACTGGTACAGACCGTCGTACCCATGTCTGTGAAGAAGTAGGCGTTGGATCCGGAGTCGATGAACCCGCCATTCGTGAGATTCGTGCCTCCGTTGACGGCCGCAGTGAAGTTACCGGCGCCGTCGAGGTGCAGCACCGTCGCGTTGCCGAGCGCATTGTTACTCTGTGTGTCGATACCAAAGATCAGCTGCCCCGTCGTATTCGCGCCACCCGCGTTGGATAACGACGGCAGCGTGATGATCGTGCCGTTGTTGTCGGTCGGGAACGAGAAGACGGGATTGGGTACCTGCTGGATGAGAGGCATCACCGCCGCCGTGCAAGTCCCTGAGGAAGTACTGTTGGTGCAGGAGTAGTACGCCCCTTCGGGCGCAGGCGCGGTCGAGCAGTACGTGTCGCAGTCATACTGGAACTGCGCGATGCCCAGGATACCGTTGGCCCCGAATGAATTGACGGTATTCTCGGCCTGGCCGGCGCCGCCCGAGCAGCCACTGGGCACGGCCACCTGGGTACTGCCGATGATGTGAATCGGAAGGTTGGAAGCGGTTTCGCCAGCGATCTTGACGTCCGCTGCCGTCACGGGACCCCAGCTATACCCATCGGCGAACTGCAGACATTCGTAGTACGGCTGACTCTGCGTATTGCTCGCAATCTTCAGCGCGTTAGCCAGGGTCGAATTCAGCACCGAGCCCAACACGCGGAATCCGCTCGAACCGGTATCCACGGAAACGTGATCGATGGTCTGGCAGTTGGTCGTACCAGGCGCGCAGATCGTCACGGTCACGTAGGGTGTGTTGACAATGCCGGCGCTGATGCCGGTGGGGCCTGAATCGACGACCAGAGTCGCCGTGTTCCCGGTGTCGGGAGTACCGCCGCCCGGCGGATTGGTAGGACCGGTGGGGCCGGTCGCGACAGCCGCGCTGCCACCGCCGCAACCGGCGACACACAGCACCGCCAGCGTGGTCACACAGAAGGCGGTGAGGCGAAGGAGGAGGCCCCCCGTGCAGCCTGCGAAGGCCGTGCTGCCTGCAAGGGCCCTCATGGCGCGCGCTCCGCGAACTGCGACAGGGCCATGCCGGCGGGAATCAGCTGGGGAACGTAAGCGATCCCCGCAAAGGAACGCATGTGGCCGGTCGAGTGGACCACCAGGCCAGGCTGCTCGACGATGTCGTGCGAGTGACCGTAGCGCCTTGCGCGAGGAGCCGTCTTGTACTCATCGAAGTAGGTGCCCAGCGCCTGACGCAGATCCGGCTGGAAGGGGCCCTTCCAGCTGACCGCGAACACAATGCCGTCGGCATTGGCAAACTCACGCACGGTCGTGCCCGCAGGTGTCTGCATCTCGTGGACGGTGTACAGCGCGGAAGGACTGCTCGGAGTCAGCCTCGCCGCCTTCATGTGGACCCGATCGGATTCAACGCTCGTCACGTCGCCGCCGAGAGTAGCCAGGGCTGCCCGGGAGCACAGGAGGCCCGTCGTCATAAGGAGCAGGGGTGTCTTCATTGCACGGATTATCCTGAATCCAAAGGCCGTGGGTAGACCTGAGGCGTCACAGAACGTTCGCGCGAAGACAATTTGAAACAAAGCGTCGCCGGACCCCGACGCGCCGAAAGTCAGATCAGCCGAAAGCCTCTGGGGGCAGAGCCGCACCGATGGTCTCTTCGTCCGCAGCGACCAGATCCTTTCGGACCTCGGCGACAAGAGTCATTCGCACGGCCTCCGGAAGAGCGCTGCGAAGCAGGCCGATGAATGCCGGACCTGCCACGAGCACCAGGCGATCGAATGCGCCGTCCCGCTTTGCGCTGGACAGCTCCGCCGCAATCTGACGAGCGAAGCGCATCGCGGCGTCCTTGCGAGGACGAAGTTCCGATCCGGGTACGCGAGGAGTCGGGGGCGCACGCCTCGCGTTGGTTTCCGAAGCCGCCGCTACGTCGCGTTCGACCTGAGGAGGAGATTGGGGATCTACAAGCCTACAGACGACTGACAGTCTCGAACTGATTCCATCCAGATCGTAGAAGCGGGCTTCGCTTGGGTCTGCCACGATCACTCGAATTCGCATCGATACTGCGCACCTTCCGAGCCAATCCCGGATTCGTGCGCAAGAGTAACCCGGAGCGGCCCATTCAAACAGGTACGGTTACTACGGATTGCGGGTCGCGCTGCGAATCAGGATAGATGAACCAGTCGACGCAACCGAACGCCGCGGCTCCATCCGAAGAACAAGGCGAAGACGATCGATAGTCCGAATTCCGACGAGTGTCGTCAGCGGGCGCGAGCACCGCGCGTGTCGGAGGTGGAAAGTCGGATAAGAATCCAGAGAGAGCGTTCATGGCGACCTCGCGTCCGTGGCACGACCCCTGTGTGTACAGCAAGAGTACTACGTTGGGATGACCGGGCAATGGGAACTTAAATCTGGATCCCATGAGCAAGAAAGAGACCTGCCCTACTTTGGATAAGTAAGACGGTCCTGCACTGCAAGCAACACGTCGTGTCGGGATACCTCGCCGATGAGAGTGTTGCGCCACTGCCCGAGCGTGACGGGAAGAACAGCCGCGTTTTCCCGCATGAAACCGTCGAGAGCTGTGCCGAGTGCCATGTCCGGCTCCAACGAGAACGTCACCGGTTTGGCGACCGAGGCGACTGTCAGGGAGCTGTCGAGTTTGTGGTTGTTGACGTCTTCCAGGACCGCGCGGGGATCCAACCAGGCGACCAGCTCGCCGTTAGCGTTAACAACATACACACGATCCAGCGGCCGCTTGGGAAGCTCGGCAAACAGGGCCGCCAGGGTCTTTGTAGGACTGACCGTCGCGGCTGCCGGCTTTACCAGCGATTCAACCGTTCTCACCCGCCAGTCGGGGCCGCGCGCAGTGGCCCTGAGAAGCGATGCGTGGTAAATCGACTCGCCGCGACGATAGACCTTGGCCGTGTAGTGGGCGGTCACACACGCCAACATCAGGGGCAGCACCATGTCGTAGTCGGCCGTCATCTCGAACAACATGAGAATGGACGTAAGCGGCGCGTGCGTGGTGGCGGCCAGAAAACCGCCCATCCCGATCAGGGCATAAGCGGGGGACTGAGAGGTAAAGCTTGGCAGTAAGTGATGGACGGTGCCCCCGTACAGCGCGCCGACTGCGCAGCCGATGAACAGGGTGGGCGTGAACACGCCTCCAACGGCTCCGGAGCCGACGGTCGCGGACGTGGCGGCGACCTTCGCGGCCAGCACGGCGAGGAGCATGACGCCAATGAGGTCGCGCTGCAGGATGCTTCCCACGACGCTGTAGCCATTCCCCCAGACCTGCGGCACGACGATCGAGATGACGCCGACGATCAGGCCTCCGAGCCCGAGGGTCCAGTAGGGCTTCAACCGCAGCTTCACGAAGGCGGCCTTCGCCAGATCGAGCAGCGCGAGGAAGGGAGGCGCCAAATGCCCCAGAATCACGCCGAGCACGATGAAGAAGATCAGCTCCCAGTTCGAGGCGAACTGGACGTGCGGGACGTCGAAAACGGGGCCATACCCGAGAAACTTGTGGATAGTGGCACTCGAGGTCACGGACGCGACGACCAACGGCCCGAAGCTCTCCATAGCCATGGATCCGAGAACGATCTCCGAGACGAATAAGGCGCCGGAGATCGGCGCGTTGTAGGCCGCCGCAATGCCTGCAGCACCGCCACAGGCCACCATCAATCGCAGGCGGGGGACTGGGGCGTGGGCGAGGATGCCTAGACGGGAGCCTGCCATGGCTGCCAGCTGCACCATGGGGCCTTCGCGGCCGATCGAGCCACCGGAAGCAATCGTCAACAGGGACGAGATGCTGTTGAGCAACGTGGCGCGGGTTCCCACTCTGCCCTCGCCCACGAGCACGGCTTCCATGTAGTCCACTGCGCGGGGAACGGTCAGGACGTGGCCGGCGAGATGCAGAACAAAACCGGCGAACAGGCCGCCGAGCGTGGGAACGAGCACCCGATGCCACCAGACCAGTTCACTGGCCGCCTGGACGAGTCCGCCGGTCTGCCCGGTAAAGGCCATCTCGAGCAGGCGTGTGCATTCTCGGAACAGTACGCTGAAGAGAGCGCCGCAGATCCCAACGAGGGCCGCCCAGAAGACGACGCCGGCGAGGTCTTCGTGTCCGACGAGAATCAGCCGCAGCCGTGTCAGGAATGACAGCGGAACACGGCCCGCGGCGGCAGCCGCCCATCTGCGAAGACGCGGCTCGCGGACGCGCCTCTCCATCTACCCCCGCCCTACGAAAGGCATCTTGGTCGCCATGACGGTCATGAACAGAACATTGGCGGTCAGCGGCAGACCGGCCATGTAGAGCACGGCATCGGCCACGTGCTCCACTTCGAACGTCGGCTCGGGCTTCATCGAGAAATCGGCCTGCAGAGTTCCCTGGCCCATGGGGATCCCGAGGGAGGTTTGAACATTGCCGATGTCGATCTGGCCGCAGGCGATATCGTATTGCCGGCCCTCGAGGGACGTGGACTTCGTCAGACCGGTCACTGCGTGTTTGGTGGCGGTGTACGCGATCATGCGTGGGCGCGGCGCCGTCGCTGCGATCGAGCCATTGTTGATGATGCGGCCGCCGCGGGGCGTCTGTGACTTCATCAGGCGAAACGCCGCCTGCGTGCACAGGAACGCTCCTGTCAGGTTCACATCCACCAGCTGACGCCATCTCGCCAATGGCAGATCCTCCAACGGCGTTGCAGGGGCGCTCATCCCGGCGTTGTTGAACAGCACGTCCAGGCGACCGTAGCGTTCGGCAACGCGAGCGAACAGGGCGGTGACGGAAGTCTCGTCAGCAACATCGGCGACCTGCGCCAAGCACTCACCCCCGCTCAACGAGGCGGTCTCCTCCAAGGGCGCCATGCGGCGGCCCGCCAGAACCACGGCGTAGCCGGCTTTCGCGAGCCCAACGGCTACTCCCCGTCCGATCCCGGACCCTGCACCCGTCACCAGAGCAATCTTGCGTGTCATATCAGTTTCTTCATCCAAACAAGGCCTGCATCGGTTGCGGCTCGCGGCCGGTACTCAGCACCCACCCAACCGGCATACCCGATGCGGTCGAGGTGGGCCAGCACGGCCGGGTAGGCAATCTCGCCTTCATCCGGTTCGGCACGGCTGGGCACACCCGCAATTTGCACGTTACCGATGACAGGCAGGTATTTTTCCAACTTCTTGAGAACGTCGCCCTCGGCAATGGCGACATGATAGACGTCGAACTGCAGCTTCAGGTTAGGGACCTGAAGCTCCTCGATGATCGAGACAGCCTGGTCCAGACGTGAATAGAAGTAGCCCGGGTTGTCCCGCGGATTGAGGGGTTCGAGCAGGAGCGTAAGGCCGTGGGCGGCAGCTCGGGTCGCGGCGGCAGCCAGATTGTCGAGGAAAACGGGGCGGCCGCGGCCGTAGTCCTCATTGCCTGCCATGGCGTGGATCGCGGTTGCGCCGCTAGCCGCGCAATAGTCGATCGACTGCGCCACCGCAGCGGCGAAATCCTGCTCACGGCCGGGCAGCGCGCCCAATCCCCGCTCGCCGCGATCGGCGCGGCCGGGGTGGGTGTTGATACCGAGTAGGGTAAGAGCTCTCCGGCGAGCCAGAGAGCCGACGTCGCCGGGAGCGACGTCGTAGGGAAAGTGCATTTCAATCGCCGGGAAGCCGGCATTCGCAGCGGCTTCGATGCGTGCGAGCAGCGGCCGGTCGGGCCACAACAGCCCGATGTTCGCGGCGAGCCTGGGCAACGCGTCAGGTCTGGGGCTGGTCCACCGCCTCGTCGGAATCGGACTCCACGCTGACCGCGGCCTGTCCGCCCACGAGATCCTTCCACAAGAGCTCTTGTCCCTTGCGCCGTCCCTTCTCCGTCAGCTTCAGTCCTTCCGGCGAAATCGCCAGCATGTAAGGCTTGCCGCCGATGTCGATCTCGCGCTTCAGAACTTTGTCGAGCTTTGTTGCCATCACACCCTCACGTAAGCTGCGGTTATGCCAGGGGGATCATACGCGCATCCGCGCGCCCGGTGGGGCTTGCGCCAAGCCACTGATCTAGCTCGCGAGATTCGCGAGCCACGCCCGGACAGCGGTCACGTCTGCCAGGGCCGCGACGGCCGCCGTGGCCCCGGGGATGCCAACAGCAATCGACAGACCACCCAGGGCATTGACCTGCTCGAACGCGGACTCGTCGGTGAGATCGTCGCCGATGTAGATGGGAGAGCGGCCGGCAAACGGCGTCTCGGCCATGAACTGGCGAACCGCGGCGCCCTTGTTGGCGCCGGCGGGACGCAGCTCGGCCACCCTCTTGCCCATTTGCAGCTCGAAGACGGGTCGAACTTGCTGCGCGAGGCGGGTCATCTCGGCGGCCACACGATCTTCCAGGTGCGGCGCCAGGCGGTAGTGCAGGGCCAGAGCGAACTGTTTGTCCTCGACTCGCAGACCGGGATGAACGGCGGCAAGGTCCCCAAGACTGCGACGCACGGCAGCCAACACAGTGCCGGGAGGCGCGGAACGATCGTGACGCTTACCTGAAGAGTCGCGCCGCTCAAAGCCGTGAAGGCCCGCAGCGCAAAGCGTGAGGGGTGAAAAGAGAGAGTCAATCTCGGCGATCTGGCGGCCACTCACCAATGCAAGAGCGCCGTCGGTGAGGAGATTGATTTTGGCGAGAAGCTGGATGAGAGCGGGATCGACGACGACGGACTCGGGAGTTGGCGCCAACTCGAGCAGAGTGCCGTCGATGTCGAGGAAGAGGGCGAAACCCTCAGTGGGCGCCACTGGCTGCTGCACCGCCGGCCCCTCCCCCATGCGTCGGCTTGGCCAGCCAGATCAGCGCAATCAACACGACGAACAGAACGCCGGAGGCCCAGAAGATGTCGTTGGCCGACAGCATGAATGCCTGGTTGTCGACCAATCGGTTCAGCAGGCCATAACTTTGCTGCGTGGCAAAGCCGTTGGTCTGGAGATTGGCGAGAGCTTGAGAAGAGATGGGATCGGAGCCGGTCAGATGCTCGACGAGCTGCTCGTGGTGCAGCGTGGCGCGCCGGTCCCACAACGTCGTCACGATCGAAGTACCGAATGACCCTGCGGTAATACGGGCGAAGTTCATCAGACCCGATGCCGCGGGGATGCGGTCGGGAGTCAGCCCTGCGAGCCCGATAGCGATCAGGGGGATGAAGAACGTCGCCATGGCGGCACCTTGGATCAGCGTCGGCACCAACAGCGTACCGATCGTCGCGTCCGTATTGAAGTGCGAGCGCATGAACAGCACGAGCGCGAAGATCCCGAACGAAATGCTGACGAACACCCGGGGGTCGACCCGGTTCATCACGCGGCCGACGATGGGCGTGAGAAAGATGGCCAGCAAGCCGACGGGGGCCAGCACGAGGCCGGCGAGCGTGGCCGTGTAGCCCATGTATTGCTGCAGCCAGAGCGGTAACAGCACGACGTTGCCGAAGAACATTCCATAGGCCAGCAGCATCGCCAGCGTGCTCACCCAGAAATTGCGGCGCCGGAACAGGCTCAGGTCCACGATCGGGTGCTCTTCGGTGAGCTCCCAGATCAGGAAGATCACGAACCCGACGATGGCCACGACAGCCAGGGCGATGATGGTGCCGGAGCTGAACCAGTCGAGATCCTTGCCCTTGTCGAGCATGACCTGCATCGCACCGACCCATAACACCAGCAGCCCCAACCCCACCCCGTCGATCGGAATGCGCGCGGTCGCGGTTTCTCGTTTGCGATAGAGGGTCCAGGTCAGAAGGCCGGCGACGATGCCGACCGGAATATTGATGTAGAAGATCCAGGGCCACGCGATGTTGTCGGTGATCCAACCGCCCAGTACGGGCCCGACCACGGGCGCTACGAGAGTCGTGATTGACCACATGCCGAGCGCAGAACCGGAGCGCTCCTTCGGATAGCTCGACAAGAGCAGCGATTGCGAGAGCGGAATCATCGGCCCGGCGACGGCGCCCTGAAATACGCGGAACAGGATCAGCAGGCTCAGCGTCGGCGCGAGAGCACACAGGAACGAGGCGATGACGAAGAGGAAGATGGAGGCCGTGAAGAGCTTCACCTGGCCAAACCGCCGCGTCAGCCAACCTGTCAGGGGCAGCGAGATGGCGTTGGCAACGCCAAAGGAAGTGATGACCCAGGTGCCCTGATCGGGAGAAACACCCAGGTCACCGGCAATCGAGGGCAACGAGACGTTGGCGATGGACGTGTCGAGCACGTTCATGAACGTGGCCAGGGACAGGGCGAGCGTGCCCAGCGCCAGTGTCGAACCCGTGAGAGGTTTTGGTTCGGAAGCCATGGGGCACCTAAAACGCGCTGGCGACTCGAGCCTGCGGAGAACGCAGAGTGGGGAGGGCCGGGGTAGCGCGCCCGGACTCGTTCGCCGAGATGATCGCCTTCACACGCTGGTTCGCAACATCGTCGCCGGCACCGAACACGTCGGTTGACCACGAGGGCGATTCGGCTGCGAGCCTGGGAAGCAGCGAGCCGCTGCGATCGTGGGTATCCACGTCTGCCTTCATCGAGAGGCCGATCTGCAGGGGATGCTGCTCCAGATCCCGGGGGTCCAACGCGACGCGTACCGGCACGCGCTGCACAACCTTGATCCAGTTTCCGGTCGCATTCTGCGCGGGCAGCAACGCGAACGCGGCTCCGGTGCCGGCGCCGAAGCCCGCGACCTTGCCGTGATACTCGACGCTGCGGCCGTACAGATCGGCTATCAGCACGACGCCCTGGCCGACACGAATGTCCTTCAGCTGCGACTCCTTGAAGTTAGCATCGACCCAGACCTGATCGAGGGGGACGACCGCCATCAACGCGGCGCCCGGGCTGACGCGCTGACCCAGCTGCACGTTGCGACGCGCCACGAATCCCGACACCGGCGCCGGCAACTGAGTTCGCTGGTAGGCCAGATAGGCGCTGCGCACGGCGGCAGCAGCGTTACGGACTTCGGGGTGATCGGCGAGAGTCGTTCCATCGACGCGGGCTTTATTTGCCAGGAGCTGTTGCCGGGACGCCAGGAGGCCGGCCTGTGCGGCCCTCAAACTATCGCGCGCGTGTGTCAGTTCTTCCTTCGACACGGCACCGGAGGCCCCGAGGCGCTCGCGTCGCTCCAAGTCCTGCTCAGCGGTCGTCAGATCCGCCTGCCGCACTTCGACGGCCGCCTGCAGTTGCGCGGAGGTCGCAAAGAGATTGCGAACTTCGCGGACGGTGCGCGCGAGTTGGGCTTCGGCCTGATCCAGCGCCACCTTCGCATCCTCCTGATCCAGCTTTACCAGCGTCTGACCTGCCTTGACGAACTGTGTGTCATCGGCGCCGATTGCCACGACGGTTCCGGACACTTGCGGCGTGATCTGCACGACGTTGCCGCTTACGTAGGCATCGTCCGTCGATTGGACGTGCCTCATGTTCACGGCCCACCACGCTGCGTATGCGCCACCGAGAACGGCGAACGTACCTCCGGCGATGGCGAGCCAGCGCAAGCGACGTGCCTTGAGTTTCGGGGCGGTGGGGGTTTCAGAAGTCACTGATGTTGAATTGCTCATTTGTGTTCTCCCTTCGGGAGCTTTCGATTGCCGGGGCGGTCAATGCCTAGGCAAGTATTGGGCGAAAAAAAGGGGCCTCAAGAGGCAAGTGAAGGTCATGCGTTCTCGAGCATGCGGTTGAGAAAGCCTTCGAGCTGACGAGCCTCGCTTTGGGAGAAGCCGCGCAGGAAGCGGTTCAAAACCCGCATGGCGCACTGCTTCATCTTCGGAAAGGCCTCACTACCCTGTTCGGTGAGCTCGAGATTCACGAGCCTCCGGTCGTCGTTGTCACGACGCCGGCGGATCAGCCCCTTGCTCTCGAGCCGATCGATCATCCGGGTCATGGCCCCGGCGTCATAGGACATTCCCCGGCACAACTGAGAGGCAGAATCGGCCTCTCCGAGGGCCATGGACCCCAGCACGACGAATTGGGCGGAGGTGACCTCGAGGGGGGCAAGGTCCTTATCCACCGCCAATTCGGCGTCGATAGCCGCGAAAATCGCCGATCTGACGCGATTGATCAAATAACCGACGCTTTTGCGGGGCTCGTAGTTCTGGGGGTCGTAGATGTCCACGCGGGCTAATATAGTTGCCTAGGCTATCATTGTCAAGGCTGATATTGAGTCGACCTGATAAGCTTGCCCGGTTGCCGGCTCGGGGCTTTTCAGGGGGGAGAAAATGAGAGAAGAAAGCATTTCGCGCCGTCGCCTTCTGCGGCGGATGGCCGCGATCGCGTCCATTGTTCCGATGGCAGCCGTCGTGCGCGCCGCGGACACACCATTGATCCGCGTGGACGACCCCGCGGCAAAGGCTGTGAAGTACGTGGAAGACGCGTCCAAGGCCAAAGAAGCCATACCTCACAGCAATTGCGCGAATTGCGCCCTCTACCTCGGCAAGAGCGGGGCGACGCTGGGGCCGTGTCAGATATTGCCGGGAAAATCAGTGTTGGCAGCCGGATGGTGTAACAAGTGGGCACCGCAGATATGAAAATGAAACGTAGGACGATTTTGCAGGCGATGCTCGCTGCGACATGCGTGGCCGTGGCGGCGGGAGCAACCAGCGCCACAGCGTCGAAGGACAAGATCATCGTGTCGGGCGCCTCGGGGCAGCTCGGCCGGTTGGTCGTGAAGGATCTGCTGGCCCGCGGCGTGCCGGCGAAGAACCTGATTCTGGTGAGCCGCACGCCCGACACGCTGCAGGAATTCGCGAAGCTCGGCGCCAGCGCGCGCTTCGGCGATTTCGCCAAGCCGGAATCGCTGCCGGCTGCCTATGCGGGCGGCACCCGGATGCTGTTGATCAGCATCGGCGGCGGCGCAGGCCCGAGACCGGAAGCGCACAAGCGCGCGATCGATGCGGCCAAAGCCGCGGGCGTCAAACAGATCGCCTACACGTCGTGGATCACCCTGAGCGGGGATGACCATTCGGGAATCGGCGCGGACCACTTCGCCACCGAAGCGATCCTGAAGCAGAGCGGCGTCGCCTGGACGATGCTGCGCAACTCCATCTACTCGGACGGCATCCCGGCGCAGGCCGCCAAGATGGTCTCGGAAGGACGCGCGGTGGTGCCTAAGGGCGAGGTGAAGTTCGGGTACGTCACGCGCGAGGATTGCGCGGACGCTGCTGCGGCAGTGCTTGTAACACCGGGGCATGACAATAAGGTCTACGACATCACGGGACCCGAGGCGGTCGGTGTTCGGGAAATCGCTGCAGCAGCTAGTGCTGTGAGCGGCAAGAAGATCGAGATCGTGGAGGGAGACGCGGCGCCGCGGCAAATCGCAGGACCTGCTGCCTCAAAGGTCAGCACCGACGTCATGAGCCTGACAGGACACCCGCCGAAGTCGGTCAAAGAGTTACTGAAAGAAAAGCTGAAATGAAGAAGATCGTGACGGCGGTGGTGACGGGCTTATTGGGCTGCGCGAGCACCACCTGGGGAGCGGAACAGGATGTTGCCGCGACGTTGCGGAAATTCAACGTGCAGGAAGACGCAAAACCGGTTCGCGAACGTAAAGACTGGCGTGTCCCGAAGAAAATGGTGGTACTGCCGGGTGGCCCGAGAGGCGCGCAGCGCGAAGAGTGGGCGCGACGCTTCCCGAGCGTCCAGATCGTCTACACGCGCGGCCTCGCGGAAGCGATCTCACAGATCAAAGATGCCGATGTCGTGGTTGGGTTGACCGCTTCCCCCGGTATCTGCGAGCCGGAGCTCATCGACAAGGGTCAACAGCTTCGCTGGATCATGGCGATATCGGCGGGCGTGGAACCCTGCATGAAGGTTCCCGCGATCCGCGAACGCAATCTGCTGATTACGAACGGACGCGGCATCGATTCAGCAGCCATCGGCGAGCACGCGATCGCGCTCGCCATGGCGATGGCTCGCGGCATCGACACGTTCGTAAACGACTTTACGAAGAAGCGCTGGGTCCGTGAGGATGCGGCGCGAACTCACGTCGAAACCCTGTACGGCAAAACGCTACTGGTCGTCGGCTTGGGCGGCATCGGCAACGAGGTGGCGAGCCGGGCGCACGGGCTCGGGATGAAAGTCATCGCCACCCGAAACAGCGGACACACGGGGCCGGACTACGTCAGTTATGTTGGTACACCGGACGAGCTGTTGAAACTGACGGCGACGGCGGACGTCGTCATCAGCTGCGTACCGCAGACCAAGGAAACGACGAACCTCTACGACGCAAAATTCTTTGCGGCCATGAAGCCGACCGCGTACTTCGTCAACGTGGCGCGCGCAGGTAGCGTAGTTGCCGCCGACCTGATCGCCGCGTTGAACACCGGCAAGATCGCCGGCGCGGCGCTGGATGTGGTCGACCCGGAACCGCTACCACCCGACAACCCGCTATGGGATGCCAAGAATCTCATCATCACCCCGCACATGTCGGCCGGAACGGATGTTCCCAGCGATGCCCGGTGGGTCATCGTCAACGAGAACATCCGCCGGTATATGGCCGGAGAGAAGATGCTATCGGTCGTGGATCTGAATAAAGAGTATTAGCGCTTGAGACCGAAGGCCAACAGCACGTTCCCGGGCATTCCGACCAGTCCACCATAGCCGGAGTTGGAGTACACCATCCCGTCGACGACCACGACGCCGGAGGCGTCGATGGCGCCGCCGTGGGCTTCCACTCCATTGACGGTCTTGAAGTCTCTATTGGTGTCGAACGACCACAGGACCGAGCCGTCTTTAGTGGAGTACGCCCGAATGCCGCCATCCATCGCAGCGTTGAAAACGGCCCCCGGAATGGCCGTCGTCGGGCCGCCCTGACCCGCCGAGCAGCCGTTGGCCGTCTTGCAGAATTTCTCCTGCGGCGGCTTCGTCCAAACAACCTTGCCATCCAGCGCCGTCACGGCACGCATGCCGCCCGGCGTCGGCGTCAGGAGGTCGGCAACACCAAAGTACGCATGCTCGCCATCGATCGAACCGCCCCACTGCCCGCCCAACCCGCTGCCCTGGCCGATCTGGTACTTCCAGACGATGGCGCCGCTCTGGTCGGGGTCGACGGCCCAGGCCCAAGCCGCCTTCTGCGGCAGGATCAGCAGGTCGCGGCCCTTGAGGTGCGCCAATGCCGGTGGCGCGGAAAAATCGTAGTCGGGACCGAGCGTCGCAGGGCACGCGGGATTGCCGGGGTTCTTGGCATCGCACCCCATGGCCCATTGATCCTCGGCATGCAACTGCTTGTGCCACCGGACCTTGCCAGTAGCCAAATCCATCGCGATGACGGAATCGGTCATCGGCTGCGGCGGATCGGAGAAGCCGTTTCCGGTGGCGACATAGACGAGCTTGCGCTTTGCATCCACGGTCGCGGCCGACCAGACACTGCCACCCGATGGGCCGTAGGTGGGGACGCCCTCCTTCGTGTGGCCTGTCAGCTTGCTCTCGCCGACGGTGTAGGTCTTCCAGAGGATCTCACCCGTGTTGGTGTCCAAGGCCGTGACGTTGCCACGGAAGGTGCAGCAGCCGGTCTTGCTGTGAGAGCCGGTGCCCTCTTCGGCGACGCCCTGAATGGGCACGAAAACCCGTCCGCCATAGTAGGTCAGGGACCCGGTCACGGCCGCGAAGGGCTGCACGTCCACCTTGGTCGTCCAGAGCAGTTGGCCGCTCTGGGCATCGATGCCATACGCGTTCGACTTGCGATCGGCGACGAACACGGCAAAGCCGGACTTGCCGGCTGAGGTCTTGTAGGGAGCCACCACGGGCGAGGTAACGATTCCCGACTGAGCCTTGTACGTCCAGTAACGGCAACCCGTGCGCGGATCCAGCGCATGCACCTCGCCGTTCTCACTGGTTGCAAACAACCGGCCTCCGGCGATGGAGGGCTGTGCACGGGCGGAAGATACGTTGGCGTAGCCGAAGGCCCACTTCAGCTCGAGCGAGCCGAGGTCGGCGGCCGTCAGGCCTCCCTTGGCTTTGGGCTGGTAGCGGGTGTTGGTCGGACCATTGCCCCAGCCGTTCCAACCCGGGCCTTGCTCGGGGTCTCGCATCGGCCGAGGGTTGACGCAGAGATTGGGCTTCTCGGTGGCGGCGGCATCCGCTGCGAAGGTCTTGCCGCTTGCAAACTCGGCTACCGCACGCCGTTCGGAGTTGGTCAGAGCCGCGCCCTGCGCCTGCATCTTGCCGTTGGTCAGCGCCGTCAGAATCCCACCGGGTGAGAAGTTATGGAGCTGCTCACGGGGCACCGCGCGAGCATTCGCCGCATTGGCGGGGGTGGCCGCGGCTTGTGCGGCCGCCAAATGACAGACGGAGCAAACCTGTTGGAAGACTACATCGCCGGAGCGACTGCTGAAGGAGGGACCGCCGGGAGGGGCGCCGGCCGGAGGCGGACCGACCTGTTGAGCGTCGACGCAGTGAGCGAGTACCAGAGCAGAGATGGAAAGCAGAACGCGCGAGAACATGAGATCCCCCCCCGATGACAGGAGGGGAAGTATAGAGGCAGTCGCGCGCCCGGACCTGTTACTGAAACTGTCTGGTCAGGAGATCCGGAAGAACTTGAATTCGGCCGAGCCGACCGCAAATTTGCGGATTCCGCCCCGCGTAAAGGCCGTGTAGGGCGTCACCATCGCGGCCGATCGGGCCACCTTCGCGACACGCTCCGTCAGCCCACTGTCCTGGATTTCCTGGGAAGAAACACGAATTGAAGAAGAGGCGTTCATGCCCTGGAAATGAGGCTGGGAAGAAGAATTTCAAGAGGGCTTGAAAGCCTCCGGGGAGCCCCTACGACTGGGGGCAGAGACGTCCCCCCACTTTTGGCAAAGGAGGCTTTGCAACCATGTTTACCAGCGTTTCCGGATTCGACAACGTGTTGTTTGGCGAATTCCGCAGGTTCCAGCGTGAGGTCGAAGAGCTGTTCAACGGCCGCGGCTGGCCGGGAGAACTCCGCGCTCTACCGCGCACCACATTTCCCGCCATCGACGTGACGACTGCCCCGGAAAAGATTGAAGTGCAACTCTCGGCACCGGGCATCGATCCGAAGGCCCTCAACATCTCCATCCAGCAGAACGTGCTCACCATTACTGGCAAGCGCACGGCGGAGGTGGACGCGAACGCGACACCCCAGAAACAGATAGCGAGACGGCAGGAGCGCTTTAGCGGCGAATTCAAGCGAGTGATTGCCCTTCCGGAGGATGTCGATTCCGAGCGCGTCTCGGCGTCGTACGTCGATGGAATCGTGCACATCACCGTGCAGCGGCGAGAGGCCCCCAAGGCCCGCCAGATCGAGATTCACTAAAACACTACGGATCGAAGAGGAATTCACCATGGCCACATCCACTGCGGAAGTGACTCAGCAGCTGCACAAGGCCCAGGCGCCGGAGAGGGTGCTGCGCCCGCTGGTCGACATCTATGAAGACGCCGACGGCATCACGCTGCACGCCGACGTTCCGGGCGTTTCGAAGGAGCGCCTGAACGTCCACGTCGATGGCAATACGCTTGCGCTCGAGGGCAAGACTGAAGACACCGGCTCTGCCCCCACGCTCTATCGCCGGACGTTTGCGCTCAGCCGCGAGCTGGCGACGGACGCGATCGAAGCAAAAGTGAAGGACGGCGTGCTGACAGTGCGCATTCCGAAGAAGGCCGAGGACCGGCCGCGGAAGATCGCGATCCAATAGATAGAGAGACAAGAGTAGGCACGCTTTGCAAGAATGCCCTCCCGCGATAAGCACGCGGGAGGGCCCTTGCAATCGATCATTTCCGTTTCCGGTCTGTCGAAGACCTACGCGTCCGGCTTCCAGGCCCTCAAGGGCGTCACTCTCGAGATTCGTCGCGGCGAGATCTTCGCCCTGCTCGGCCCCAATGGGGCGGGCAAAACGACTCTGATCAGCATCATCTGCGGCATCGTCAATCCATCCGGGGGCACGGTCCTCGCTGACGGGCACGACATCATTCGCGAATTCCGGGCTGCGCGGGCCAAGATCGGGCTCGTGCCGCAGGAACTCACCACGGACATGTTCGAGACCGTCTGGAATACGGTGAACTTCAGCCGCGGTCTCTTTGGCAAGCCGCGCAATCCGGCGCACATCGAGAAGGTCCTCAAGGACCTGTCCCTCTGGGATAAGAAGGACAGCAAGATCATGACACTCTCCGGAGGCATGAAGCGCCGGGTCATGATCGCCAAGGCACTCTCCCACGAGCCGACGATTCTGTTCCTCGATGAGCCCACTGCCGGCGTCGACGTCGAGCTGCGGCGGTCGATGTGGGAGATGGTCAGGGGACTGCGCGCGAATGGCGTCACCATCATCCTGACGACCCACTACATCGATGAGGCCGAGGAGATGGCGGATCGCATCGGCGTGATCAGCAAAGGCGAGCTGATCCTGGTAGAGGACAAGAGCGAGCTGATGAAGAAGCTGGGCAAGAAGCAGCTCACGTTACACCTGCAGGCGCCACTGCAGAACATTCCGCCTGCGCTCGCGGCGGAACAGCTGAAGCTGTCTGAGGACGGACTCGAGCTCGTCTATACGTTCGAGAGCCAGGGTGCTCAGACAGGCATCGCCCATCTGATACGACGGCTGGCGGAGTCAGGAATTGAATTCAAGGACATGCAGACGAAGGAAAGCTCACTGGAGGAGATCTTCGTGAGCCTGGTGCACTCCCGATGAACGCCTACGCCATCAAAGCCATCTACGGGTTCGAGCTGGCGCGCACCTGGCGTACGCTGATGCAGAGCATCCTCTCGCCCGTCCTGTCGACGTCGCTGTACTTCATCGTCTTCGGCGCTGCGATCGGATCGCGGATCGCCTCCGTCGACGGCGTCAGCTACGGCGCGTTCATCGTTCCGGGACTGATGATGCTGTCGATCCTCACCGAGAGCATTTCCAACGCCTCGTTCGGCATCTACATGCCCCGCTTCGCGGGAACGATCTACGAAGTGCTGTCGGCGCCCATTGCAGTCACAGAGATCGTTCTGGGCTACGTGGGCGCGGCCGCGACGAAGTCGATCATCCTCGGGGCGATCATCCTGATCACGGCGCGACTGTTCGTGCCGTTCTCGATCCTGCACCCGTTCTGGATGGTCGCCTTCCTCATCCTGACATCGGTGACCTTCAGCTTCTTCGGCTTCATCATCGGAATCTGGGCGGACAGCTTCGAAAAGCTGCAGATCGTGCCGATGCTGATCGTGACACCACTGACGTTTCTCGGCGGCAGCTTCTATTCGATTTCGATGTTGCCGCCGCTGTGGCAGAAGATCGCCCTCGTCAACCCGGTGGTCTATCTCGTTAGCGGATTCCGCTGGAGCTTCTACGGCGTGTCGGACGTCAATGTCGTGGTCAGCTTCGGGATGACCGTGCTGTTCCTGGTGATCTGCATGACAACGGTCACGTGGATCTTCAGGACGGGGTACAAGTTCAAGAACTGACGACCCCCGGAAAGTGTGAGGGAAGTCACGCTTGCAGGGAACGGGCGGGCGAAGCAGGCCCGGTCCGCCAGAGAGGGAATCGATTATGTTCTCCGAATGCCTGCCCAACCATCGCCCGCGCAACGATCCGTCGACCGCGCGAAAGACAACCCCGATCTCAAGACCGCCGTAGAGGGCTTTGCCTTCATCGCGCGCCAGCCGATCTACGACACGGCGATGGCGGTGACGGCCTTCGAGCTGCTCTACAAGACCCTTCCGGCTCCCGGTGCGGCCGCCGATGCACCGCAGTCGGATGCCGGCCAAGCTGCGCTGCGCGCCATCAGCGGAGCGGCGCTCGAGATCGGATTCGACAAGCTCGCAGGCGAGTTGCCGGTTCACATTCACTTTCCACGCGAGCTGTTGGTCGAAGTACCGCAGCTGCCGTTTCCTCCGGAGCGCGTGGTCATCGACGTACTCGAAGAGAGCGTCAAAGACCCGAAGGCCCTGGTGGGAGTGCAAGCTCTTCGAACGAGGGGACACGCCACCGCGCTGAACGGCTACTCGAGGGCCGCCGGCAACGCGACGCTCCTTTCCTGCTTCAGCACGGTCAAACTGCACATCGGTTCTCGGGCACCGGAGGATCTGACGCGACTGGTTCGCGAGCTGAAGTCCCGCGAGCTGAGGCTGATCGCAACGGGTGTCGCGACCGTCGAACAGTTCGAGCGCTGCATTTCGCTCGGCTTCGAAGGTTTCCAGGGCGACTTCCTCCAACACCCCCAGACCTTCAGCGCCAAGCGCGTGCCGTCGAACAAACTCAGCACGCTGCGCCTGGTCGCATCGCTGCAGAGCGAAAACTTCTCATTGGATGAAGTCGAGAAGCAGCTGAGCCAGGACATCTCCATGTCCTATCACGTGCTCCGCTGCATCAACTCGAGCTACTACAACCTGTCGCGCAAGATCGACTCGATCCGGCAGGCAATCGTCATTCTCGGGCTGGACCAGCTCCGCCAACTTTGTACGCTGCTGTGCCTGCAGGGGTTGGACGACAGACCGCCGAGCCTGTTCGTCCACGCACTCACGCGAGCGCGGCTGTGTGAACAGCTGGGCAGGATCGGTGGCGCCAACGATGCAGGCCCGTTCTTCATGACCGGCCTGTTCTCGTTGCTGAACGCGCTGGTCGGCATGCCGACGGAGAAGATCGTTGAGGAGCTGCCTCTGTCTCCGGGTATCCGAAGTGCCCTGATCTCGGGTGAGGGTGATCTGGGCGCGGCTCTTCAGTGCACCCGCGCTTATGAGCGCGCAGCGTGGAATCACGTGGTCTACAAGGATCTGGACGCGCACATCATTCGCGCGGCCTATCTCGATGCAGTATTCTGGGCTGAGCAGGCCAAGGCACTCATCGCCAAGTAGCGCCTGGAGTTCATGCCAGAGCTGATCATCGATCAACGCCGCCGCGATCTGGGCGGGTTTGAAGTGGGCCGCGTCCTACCCTCCGCCCAGCGCCGAACGGTTGGTCCGTTCATTTTCTTCGACCACCTGGGGCCCGTAGATTTTCCCGCTGGGATCCCCAAGACCGTCGACGTCCGCCCGCATCCACACATCGGTCTGGCTACGGTCACTTATCTGTTCGCCGGGCAGATCATGCACCGTGACAGCGTCGGGTCGGAGATTGAAATCCAACCGGGCGAAGTGAACTGGATGGTCGCCGGCCGAGGGGTCACTCACTCGGAACGCTTCGAGCAGGCGCGCGCTCACGGCGAACACGTCCATGGCATTCAGTCCTGGGTAGCGCTGCCACGCGAGTCCGAAGAGGTAGAACCCAGCTTCGCCCACTACTCACGCCGGGATCTGAAAGAGTTCGCGGAGCGGGGAGTTCGCGGGCGGCTGATCGCCGGAGCCGCTCTGGGACTGAAGTCGCCGGTTGCCACTGACTCGCCGCTTTTTTACCTCCACTGGGAACTGGATCCCGGAGCCTCCGTTCAACTCCCCGTTGAGTATCCGGAACGGGCCGCTTACCTGGTGTCGGGATCCATCGAGACCGCCGGGAAGACGCTGAATCCCGGACAGCTCATTGTTTACTCACCCGGTGAGACGGCGGTCGTAACCGCCACGCGCCCTGCGGTCGTCATGGCCCTCGGAGGCGAGCCGGTCGGTGAACGGTTCATCGAGTGGAACTTCGTCTCCTCCTCCCGGGAGCGCATCGAGCAGGCCAAGGCGGACTGGAGAGCCGGCCGCATGAAGCTGCCCGATCTGGACAACCAGGAGTTCATCCCGCTTCCGCCCTGACAGATCCTAAGGTCTGAACAGGCTAAACTTGCGAGCCGTGAGCGCAGACCTGTCAGTTCAAAGAGCGCGGCACCCTCTCCGGGTCAGTCCGGAACGCCTTCCCGTGGCGGAGGCCCTCATCGGGCTGACCTACTTCCTGCTCGCCTCGAGTTCGATGCTGGTCGCCGCTCTTGCGGGTGCGCCGTTGATCTGGCCAGCCAATGCCGTTGCCGTCGCGCTGATGGTGCGCCGCCAGCATCTGCGGTGGTTCTGGGCAGTCGCATTCATCGCGGCCGGGGGCTTGCTCGCCAACGCCCTGTTCGCCCGCGTCCCACCTCTCAATAGCGCCTGGCTGGTCGCCACCGGATTGATGGAGATCGGTACGACGGCCTGGGCTTTGCGCCGCTGGTTCCGAAGCGCGATCCCGGACATGACCCTGGTCCAGGGGATCCAGATCTGGCTGCTGTTTGGCTTAGGGATTCCGATGCTCTTTTCGATCCCGGGTGGCGCCGCCATCGCTGCAGCCACCGGAGGAGGACTCTGGCCCTCGACGCAGCAGTGGTTGGCGACATCGTTCATCGGCGCGGCCCTGTGTGCCCCGACGGTCTACCTCTACAGCCGCAGGAAACTACGACGACTGCGTTCGAAACCCTTCGGACTCGGGAATCTGGCGTTCGGCGTGATTTGCCTGGCCATCACGTACTTGGGCGTTCGCTATGCGGCGTTTCCGTTTGAGCTGATCTGTGTGGCTCTGACGCTTACGGCACTGCGGCTAGGGGCATTGGGGTCAGCGGTGCTCAGTTGCCTGTGCGGGGTCATGGCGATCGCCCTTTGGACGCTGGGTAACACCACGAGCCTGCCGCTGCTGCCCTTGGCGGCTGCGATCCTGGCGCCTGTGGCGGTTGGTCTGGCGACCGACGATCGCAGACGCGCGATGCGAGCCATGCGCAGGAGCGAAGAGACCTTCCGCGAATCCCTCGAGCACTCGCCCATCGGCGTCGTCATCACGGACCTCGAAGGCCGCTGGCTGATGACCAACGCCGTGTTCCAGCGGTTGCTCGGCTACTCGCTCGATGAAACACAGAAGCTCAGCAGCGAGCAGGCAGTCCATCCCGACGACATCGACGACATCGCACAGCGGCTGCGGATGCTCAAGTCCGGTGAGATGGGTACGTATACGGCCGAGAGGCGTTACCTCCACCGCAAAGGTCATTGGATCTGGACGCGGGTCGCGGTCTCCCTGGCGCGAGACGAAAACGGTCACCCTCTGCACTTCATCGGCTATGTCGAGAGCCTGGAGATCCGGCTGCGTGCCGAACGGGAATTGGCTGACGAGCGGGAACGGCTCAAGACCACCTTGCGTACGCTCGCGGAATCGGTCATCACGACGGACGTCGAGGGTCGCATCACTTATGCGAATTCGGCCGCCGAATCGCTACTGAATCTGAGCCTGGCGGAGATCAGCCAACGCAAGCTCGATGAGGTGGCGGTGCTGACCGACCCCGACACCTCCCGGACGACGGCCTGGATGATTGCCCTGTGCATGGCACACGGAGAAGCGGTCCGTCGCGAGCTGCCTTGCGTGTTGCATCGTACTGACGGCACCGTGCGCTTCGTAGCGGAGACGGTCTCTCCCGTTCTCGGCACCGAGGGGCAGGTCAAAGGCTTCGCACTGGTCCTTCACGATGCGACGGAGGACTACTCGCGAGGTCGCGAGCTGAATCGTCGCGCCAACTATGATCAGTTGACTGGCTTGGCGAACCGCTTTGAATTCGACCGTCGCCTGAACGAGTGTCTGGAACACGCGCGCTGTCTGGACCACCCTGCCACGCTTGTCATGATCGACCTCGATCGTTTCAAGGAGGTCAACGACCAGGGCGGGCACGCCGCAGGCGACGCAGTCCTTCAGGCAGTCGCTCGAGCGCTGTTGGCCATCGTTCGTGAGTCCGACGTCGTCGCGCGCCCCGGGGGCGACGAGTTCGCGGTCATCCTGGTCCGTTGTAGCCCGGCTCGAGGACTGACTCTGGCCCGGAAGATCCTCGATTCCCTGCTCGCCGTCGAGGTGAGCTGGGGTCCGGAACGGTTCCAGATCGGCGCCAGCATCGGAGTGGCGGCGCTGGCACCGCCGATCCAGTCTTCGGCCGACTGGGTGGCCGCCGCGGATGCCGCGTGCTACCAGGCGAAGCGCGCGGGGCGCGGACAAATGCACGTCGCCTAGGCGGGGATCCGGGCGGAGCCTGCGGAATCCTCCGTTACGCGGAACCAGGCAACATAGAGAGCGGGGAGGAAGACGAGCGTCAAAATCGTCGCGATCGCCAGTCCTCCCATGATCGCGTAAGCCATCGGCCCCCAGAACACGGTCGGCGCGATGGGGATCATGCCGAAAATGGCTGCGGCCGCGGTGAGGAGGATCGGACGAAAGCGATGTGAAGCCGCTTCGACGACTGCATCCCAACGCGCGCGCCCGTGGAGTATCTCGGTTTCGATCTGCGCCACCAGGATCACCGAATTGCGCACGATCATGCCGATCAACGCAATGATTCCCAGCAGGGCTACGAACCCCAGCGGCTTGTGCGCTAGCAGCAGAGCCAGCACGACGCCGATGAGGCCGAACGGCGCCACACTGAGAACGATCAGAAGGCGACTGACGCTCTGCAATTGCACCATCAGGATGATCAACATGATGAGGCCGGCGACCGGCAGCACGGCGGCCACGGACGCGAGGGATTTGGCGCTCTCCTCTTCTGCTCCACCGACAACAACCTGATATCCCTGCGGCAGGCCCGCGTTCAGCTTGTTAACCTTATCCGCGAGAGCGGCAATCACGGTTGCGGGCAACACACCGTCGGTTAGATCGGACTGCACCGTAACGGTCGCAAGACGATCGCGGCGCCAGATCAGAGGCCAGTCGAGTCCGTAGTCGATAGAGGCGACCTGCAGCAGGGCCACGGTCTTGCCGTTGGGCAACGGAATCTCGAGGGTCTTGAGCGTAGAAGGCGACATACGCTCTTGCGTAGTAGCCCGGGCGACGACATCGATGAGATAGATGTCATCCCGTATCTGCGTCACCGTCACACCTGACACCACGGCGTTCAAAGACTGAGCCAGAGCCTGGGAGCTCACTCCGAGCCGTCGCGCCTCATCCTGATTGACGCGGATGCGCAGGGTCCGCATGGGCTCGATCCAATCGAAGTTGATGGAGTAAGCGCGCGGATCGCTGGCCATGACGCCGGCGACTCGATAAGCAATGTCGGTGACCTTGCGGGGATCGGGCCCGCTCACCCGATACTGCAAGGGCCACCCGGTCGGCGGCCCCAACTCCAACGGCGAGATTCGGGCGACCACTTCGGGAAACTCGTTCGTCAGAGCGCGGTTCAGACGCGCCTTCACGCGCTCGCGGGCCTCGAGACTGCGGGTGACGATCACGAGTTCCGAGAAGAAGTCATTGGGAAGCTGCACGTTGAGAGGCAGATAGAAGCGCACCGCCCCCTGCCCCACATAGGTACTCCAACGCTCGATGTCGGGATCGCCCTTCAGGAGGGCTTCGAGCCGGGCGGCCACGCGATCGCTGGCATAGATCGAAGCACTGCGTGACAGCGTCAGGTCGACCAGCAGCTCGGGACGGTCGGAAGAGGGAAAAAACTGTTGGGGGACGAAACGAAGAGAAAGAATTGAAAGAAGAAGAACGGCCAGAGTCGCACCGATCGTGGTCCAGCGCGCGCGCATGGCCTTGGTCAGGATGGAACGGTATCTGCGCAGGATGGGACCGGGCCCGGAGTGTTCCTTGCGCTGCAGCGTCGCGGGCAGGATCGCTACCCCGATGAGAGGGGCGAAGACGACTGCCACGATCCACGAGGCGAGTAGCGCAATGGTCACGACTGCGAAGATGGAGAAGGTGTATTCGCCTGCTGCGCTCTTTGCGAAGCCGATTGGGATGAAACCTGCGACGGTCACCAGCGTTCCGGTGAGCATCGGAAATGCAGTCGAGGTGTACGCGAACGTTGCCGCTTTGACTCGATCGAGCCCCTCCTCGAGCTTGGTCACCATCATCTCGACCGTGATCATCGCGTCATCGACCAACAACCCCAGTGCGATGATCAGCGCACCCAGCGAGACGCGTTGGAGATCGATGTCTGTAATCTCCATGACGACGAACACGGCAGCGAGCACGAGGGGGATTGAACAGGCGACTACGGCGCCCGCACGCAGCCCCAGGCTCAGGAAGCTGACCCCCAGCACGATGGCGATGGCTTCCCAGAGCGCTTCCATGAAGTCGTCGACGGCCGCCGCGACGACGCGCGGCTGCTCAGCGACGAGACGCGGCTCGATCCCGATAGGGAGATCCGCGAGGATCTGCCGCATGCGGGCTTCGACGTTGCGGCCGAGCGCGAGCACATCGCCGCCTGAGCGCATCGACACGCCCAAGCCGATGGCCGGAGCACCATTGACACGGAAGAGAGGTTGCGGCGGATCGGAATAACCGCGGGTCACCTTGGCGATGTCGCTGAGCCGGAAGATCTGGCCGTTGACGACGAAATTGACTCGGCGGATGTCGTCTTCGGAGCGGAAACCGCCGCTGACCTGAACCAGGATCTTCTCGTCGGCGGTTTGCACGACTCCCGCGGGGGTCACGGCGTTCTGTGCACGCAGTGCGTTGATCAGGGCCTGGCGATCGAGCTTCAGCCCGGCAAGCTGGCTGGTGGAGAACTCGATGAAGATCTTCTCATCCTGCGCTCCGAAGATGTCGATCTTCGAGACGTCCGGAACCCGCAGCAGCCTGGAACGCACCCCTTCCACATAGTCGCGCAACTGTCGTTGCGAGAATCCGTCCGCGGTAAAGGCATAGAGGATCCCGTAGGTGTCCCCAAACTCGTCGTTGAATCCGGGACCGACGACACCCGAGGGCAGAGTCGAGCGGATGTCATCGATCTTCTTGCGGACTTGATACCAGATCTCGGGCACGTCCTTGCTGCGAACGGACCCGAGCAGGTTGACGAACACGGTGGTGCGCCCGGCGGTCGTGTAGCTTCGAATGAAGTCGAGACCGGGGGTCTCCTGCAGCTTCTTCTCGAGGCGGTCGGTCACCTGTTGAACCGTCTCCTCGACGGTCGCACCTGGCCAACCTGCCTGGACAACCATGGTCTTGATCGTGAACGCCGGATCCTCGTTGCGGCCGAGGCGGCGATAGGAGAACAGGCCGGCGGCCAGGATGATGACCAGGAAAAACCAGACGAGGGCGCGATGGCGCAGCGCCCACTCGGAGAGATTCACGACACGCCAGGCCGAGGCGCGGCGGCCGCGACTTTGACCTGTTGACCTGGCCTGAGTGCGTGGACACCCGCAGTCACTACGACGTCACCGGTCTTGAGCCCCGAGGAGATGACGACGGCTGAGGACTCGTAACGAACGACTGTCACGGCACGAGCCGCGACGAAACCACTTTTTGGATCGACTACCCAGACTACGGGTTTGCCGTCCATTTGGAGCAATGCGGTTCCGGGAATGCTCACCACCGGTTCCGCGCTCAACGTAACACTGCCGACCACGGTCGCCCCCAGACGCATCGTGTCAGGCGGGCTGTCCAGCCCCACCTTGACCAGATAGGTGCCGGTGGTTGGATCGGCCTGCGGGGAGATCTCGCGAACGTGCCCGGTTGCCTTGATGTCTGGGTCGTCGGCCAACGCAATGGTCACGGTCGGATTCTTCGGGGACTGACGCATCAACGAGGCGGGAACGTTGAAGACCGCGTCCTTGCCGCCCTTCTGCGCCACTTGCACGATCGTCTGCCCGGCCTGAACTACCTCACCCGGCTCGGCAGCCTTCGCGGTCACTGCGCCGGCGACATTCGAACGCAACTCGGTGTAGCCGACGTTGTCCTTTGCCGTTTGAGCCGATGCTGTTGCGGCCACGACGCGTGACTGGGCTGCCGCAAATTGCTGCTGGGCATCGTCGTATTGGGCTTTGGAAACGACGCCGGTGGCCACCAGGGACCGGTAGCGCTGCTCGTTGTTTCGAGCCTGGACCAGCGAGGCCTGCGCCGCAGCCAGATCGGCCTGGGCGGAGCTCAATGAATTCTTCGCATCCTGCGCCTCGATGCGTGCGATGAGCTGTCCGACCGTCACCGTGTCGCCGAGTGAAACGCGGCGCTCGATCAGCCGGCCACCGATTCGAAAGGCCAGATTGGTCTGGTTCTGGGCTTCGATCTGACCACTCAGCGTCACGGGCTCGCCCGTGTTGTCATACCGGATGACGGTGGTCAGGACCGGCCGGATGGGCGGCGCCTGTTCGGCGTGTTGGGCGCAGCCTGTAGCCAGCAGCGCACAAGACAAGAGGGAGGGGATGCGCATGGGGGCGGAGTATAGGCGCGTCGCCACGGAAGCGTCAGCGCGGGAGAGAGGGAGGGAGGGAGGGAGGGAGGCAGCGGGAGCTAGCGCCGGAGAGGAACGGGCAGAGTCAACTATTAAGGAACGCCGCGATAGGAATCCAACACGAGGAGTTGACCATCGTTCCGTGGAGAAGGAACACGGGGGGAGCCGTTTCCGGGCCGCATGCGATCACGACGGACCTGGATGGCCTTAGGGTGGGAGATTCAGCAGGACGTTGATCAGGTCCAGATAGGAGGACTGCGTCTTGAGGCTCCCGGCGAGCACGATGATCTTCAGTCGCGCACGCTCGGGGTCGTAAATCGTCTCGACCTTCAGGGTGGCTGCGTCTTCTCGGGGGCCTTTTGCCGCCGACATCAGCATGTTGGTGATGTAGTTCGCCTCGTCCGGAGTCACCACATCGATCTGAACGATCGTGGAGCCCTCCACGTATCGTGTTCTTCGGATCTCCTCGATCTCCGGTGGGACCGGTCGCCCCATGAGGGTTTCGACGTCCGCTCGCTCTATTCGGTACTGCTTGCCGATCCGCACGGCCTTCAGACGTCCTTCACGGACGTAGGCCCTCACAGTCCTGACGTGCAGATGCAGGATGCGGGCGACTTCTTGGACGGAGAGGAGATCTCGGGACATCGCGGAGGAGGTATGTGTGGGTACTCTCGAAAACCCTATATCAATATACTTCCCTATTGTTCCCTGTATGTAAACTGATAGGTATGTTTAGGGGATTATAGAGATATACGGATTTTAAGGTGCCCACATAGGGGGCCGGGGCGGCGGCCCGGCCGGCCGGCGAGGCGGGAGACGGAGAGGCAGGGAGGCAGGGGGCCGGGCGGAAAGGCGGAAAGGCGATGGAGGGGCAACGCAGGGCGGAAGAAGGAAACGGAGGCATGGGCAAGGAGGACAACGGAGAGCAACTAAGGGCCGTGCGCGCGTGACCGCGCGCGGTCGGGAGATTCACCCGACGGCCGGGAAAGTAACCCGTGAATGACAGGAGATCGTCCCGAGGCGCCTCCCGGCCATTCCCGATTCCAACATCGCGGACGTATAACAGATCAGGCATTCGGGGCGATCAACATCTTTGCGGGAGGGGCAAGTCATGTTGAATTCGATTACGGAATCCTTCGGTCTGTCTCGGCGTGCGTTCATTGTTGGCAGCATTCTCGTCATCCACACGTTCATCGTGTATGCGTTGGCGACCGGGTTGGGTAAGGCGCTCATGACAGTGGCGCCACCGACAATTGTCGGCAACGTGCTGTTCGAGCCGCGCACACCGGTGCAGAAGCCACCTCTTCCGCCAGTAAACTTCGAGCCTCCGAAGATCTCGCGTGTCGAGAGAGTGGTCGACATCACAGATAAGCCGCAGGAAGAAAACACAGTCGCTGTCGATAACAGGCCGTTGCCGGTCATTCAGGATCTCGTGACACCGCCGCCGCACGTCCCGCCACCTGTCAGGATGGTCGGCCAGAACAGCCTTCCTAACACCGAGGATTTCTACCCGCCGGATTTAAGACGCCAGGGAATCGAAGGGGCTGCGAACGTCCGGGTATGTGTCGATGCGAAGGGAGTACGACAGGGCGAGCCCACTGTGGAATTGTCATCCGGGAATCCACGACTTGATGAGGGCGCTCTGAAGATTGCGCGTGCAGGGAAGTACGCGCGAGCGATACAGGGAGATATGCCGGTGGGGACTTGCCACCGGTTTCACATTGCGTTCCACATGAAGTAGGCACACCCGAGGGCTGCCGTGGGCAACCGCCACGCGGGCGGGTCAGCCGCGGCAGCCCGCCGGGCCTTCCGATCGGGGCGTCACGGCACCACGCCCCCCTCCCCTCTTTTGGGCGGCGCCCGGCACTCGATGGCTTGGCATACACTCCGATGAATGAGGGGGACTGTCGCTGAAACCTACGACTACGTGATCGTGGGAGCGGGAACTGCGGGCTGCGTGCTCGCGAACCGCCTTTCCGACGATCGTACGACGACCGTGTGCCTCATCGAGGCAGGTGGCTGGGACTCGCACCCGTTCATCCACATTCCCGCCCTGGTGGGCGCGGCCATCGGGACGCCCCGGCTCAACTGGCGCTTCATGACAACGCCACAACCCAACCTCGCGAACCGACGAATCCCGGTCCCCCGGGGTCGGGTCATCGGGGGCTCGGGGTCGATCAACGGAATGGCCTATCACCGCGGCTACCCGACGGACTTCGACGATTGGGCGCGGGAAGGCAATGCGGGGTGGGGCTCGAAAGAGGTGCTGCCCTACTTCCTCCGGTCGGAGAACAACCGCTTCTACCCCGGCGCGCCCCACCATCGCATCGGCGGCCCGATCGACGTGGTGCACATCGACCGCCCGAACCCTCTGAACGGCACCTTCATCGAAGCGATGACTTCGCTGGGAGAATTCCAGCGCTGCGACGATTTCAACGGTCCGAATCCCGAAGGGTTCGGACTGCGTCAGGGCACGATCCGCAACGGCCGCCGCGCATCGACCGCCGCGGCGTATCTAAGGCCGGCATTACGCAGGGCCAACCTGCACGTCATCACCGACCAACTGGTCTCCCGCTTGGTTCTCGAGTCCGGTCGCGCGACCGCTGTCGAGTTGGAAAGCGAGGGCGGGAAGCGACAGGTTCGCGCCCGCCGCGAGGTTCTCGTCTGCGCCGGTGCGATCCAATCGCCGCAGCTCCTGATGCTCTCCGGCATTGGCGATGGCGAAGCCCTGCGGAAATTCGGCATTGAGGTCAAACGGCACCTGCCCGCCGTCGGTGCGAATCTGCACGATCATCTTGCTGTAGGCGTTCTGATGGAGACCCGCAACACGCAGTCGTATGGCATCTCGCTGCCGACGCTACCGCGCGGAGTCATGAACCTTCTGCAGTACGCGCTGTTCCGGACAGGCCCGTTCGCCAGCAACGTCTTCGAATCCAACGCCTTCATCCGCAGCGCCCCAGGTCTGTCCCGACCGGACCTGCAGATCGTCTTTCAACCGGCGCGGCGCAATCGCAATACCTTCCCGCTGCCGCTCGGGCATGGCTTCGCGGTTAATGCGGTGCTGCTCTACCCACAAAGCCGGGGCAGCGTCACGCTGGCAAGCGCGAATCCCAGAGACTATCCGCTGATCGACCCGAACCTGTTGGGCGCGCCGGAAGACCTGCCGCCGTTGGTCCGTGGGCTCAAACTGGCACGCCGGATCCTGGCAGCGCCCCCCTTCGCCCGCTATCACGCCACGGAGGTCTCGCCGGGACCTTCGGTTCAGGGCGACAGCGCGATCGAAGACTACATTCGCAAATCGGCTGCAACAGTCCACCATCCTGTCAGCACCTGCCGCATGGGTAACGGCGCAAACTCGGTAGTCGACTCTCAGCTGCGGGTGCACGGTGTCGAGGGTCTGCGCGTCGTGGACGCCTCGGTCTTTCCCAGCATCATCGGTGGCAACACCAACGCGACTGTGGTCATGATCGCGGAAAAGGCCGCTGACATGATGCTCGGCATTCCGGCGCCGGCACCCCTGGATGCGCGCGCCCAAGAGTCCGTATCCAACTTCTGAGGAGTACCCCCGATGGCGATCGAGCACATCCGGCACTGGCAGATCGGCGACGTCGAGGTCGCGCGGATCGTCGAAATCAACGCGTTCGACGACGACATCGCGATGCTGCTGCCGGGGGAGAAACCGGAGATCCTGCAACGCTATCCATGGCTGATCCCGAACTTCGCCACGCCCGAAGGCAGGATGCTGATCTCCTTCCAGGCCTTCGTGCTGCGCTCGAAAGGCCGCAGCATCATGATCGATACGTGCATCGGGTCGGGCAGAAAGCGCGAATACGATGTGTTCTGCAACCTGCAAACCACGTTCCTCGAGGATTTGCGCGCGGCGGGGTTTCCGCCTGAAGAGGTCTCCGGCGTTTTGTGCACGCACCTGCACTTTGATCATGTCGGCTGGAATACCCGGCAGGTCAACGGCAAGTGGGTGCCGACCTTCCCGAAGGCCCGCTACTACTTCGGCCAGAAAGAATGGGATCACTGGCAATTCCTGAAGCGCACGGGCGGCTACCACGACCTCACCCACATGGAAGACTCACTGGACCCGGTCGTCGAGGCGGGTCAGGTGGAGTTCATCGGACCCGAACACCGCATTACGGACGAGGTTTCGCTGTTTCCGACCCCGGGGCACACGCCGGGCCATGTCAGTGTCCTGATCCAGTCGAAGGGGCAGGAAGCTGTTATTACGGGTGACATGATGCATCACCCTGTGCAGCTCGCTGTGCCGCATATCCCCGGAAACTTCGACATGGACAAGGAAGCGGGCGTGCGCACCCGCCAGAGCTTCATCGAGCGCTTCGCCAACCGTAACGTCCTGATCATCGGCAGCCATTTCTGTGAACCCACCGGCGGGCGGATCGTCCGTGACGGAGATTCGTGTAAATTCGTGATTGATTCACTGGACTGATTGATTGACCGGAAAGGGCCCCATGCCAACCCCCGATCTGTCCCAACACTCCATCCTGATCACCGGCGCAGGCCGTGGCCTGGGCCGCTCGCTGGCTGAGAAGCTGGCCAGCTGCAAGGCAGCCGTCGCCGTCGTGGATATCGACGCAGCGAGCGCAAACGAAGCGGCCGAGGGTATCCGTAAGTCCGGAGGCAAGGCGTTCGCCTACGCCGTCGACGTTTCCGACCGTGAGGCGTTCATGGCGGTGGGCGCGAAGTTCGCCGCGGCCGCGGGCGGTAAGATCGACGCGGTTATCAACAACGCGATGCTGTTGCGTTACGAGCCAGTCGAGAAAGTGACCAACGAAGTCGTCGACAAGATGCTCGGCGTGGGGATCAAGGGAGCCCTGTGGGGAACCCAGATCCTGTTGGCTCACATGAACCCGGAGCGCGGCGGCAGCCTGATCAACATGACATCGCCGGTCGCCGGGAAGGGCTTCCCGAACACGGCGGTCTACAGCCTGGTCAAAGGGGCCCTCGTGACTCTGACCCTGACGCTGTCGGCAGAACTTGGGCCTCGCGGCGTGCGCGTAAACGCGGTCGCACCCGGCTCCGTTCCAACACCCGGCGCGGTGGGGTTGAACGACAAAGCGGAATATGAGCGCCGGGCGCGCACCATTCCCATGCGACGCCTGGGGAGCGAAACGGACAACTCGGAGGCAATCACCTTCCTGTTGAGCCCCGAAGCGTCCTTCATCAACGGTGCGATTTTGAACGTGGACGGCGGCATTGCCGCTGCAGGGTGACCCGCAATGGCCTCGATCGCAGTCCTCAACGACGATATCTTCAACCACGATGCCGTCCGCAACGCGCGAGCCGTCGACGATCGGCTGCGTGAGATGGGCCCTGTGGTCAAGCTCGCTCGGGAAGACATCACTATGCTCGGGCGCTGGGAGCATGTCTCCAAGGGACTGACGGACTGGAAGACGTTCTCGTCGACTTCCCGCCCCTGGCACGACCCCAACTCCGTCCGGCCGGAACTGCTGCTGACGGACGATCCGCCGAAGCACACGAGCGTGCGGTCCGTTGTCGGCAACGCGCTGTCACCGCGTGCCCTGTCGAAGATGTCGGAAGCCTTCAAAGCGGACGCGGAGCGACTCGTTCTCGGCCTCAAAGCGCAAAGCGGCCAGAAGATCGACGCCGTGGCCAGCATCACGCAGGCGTTCGTCTACAAGGTGTTGCCCGATCTGCTCGGGCTGCCGGAGGACGGGCGGCAACATCTGTACGCCTTTGGACACATGGTCTGGGCGACGATGGGCCCCATGAACGAGCTGTTCAAAGAGGCCATGGAGAACATCGAGGAGGTGGTCACCTGGGCGGACCGCGCATGTAACCGTGAGAACCTCCTCCCGGAGAGCCTGGGAATGGATATGTACAAGGCGGCGGACCGGGGCGAGGTCACGCAGGACGAAGCCAAGCTGCTCGTCGGAATTCTCCTTTCGGCAGCCGCCGACACGACGGTGATGACACTCGCGACGACGATCAAGGCGTTCTGCGAATTCCCGGATCAATACCAACTCCTGCGTGCCAATCCATCCCTGGCCCGCAACGCGTTCGAGGAGAGCCTGCGATGGGACTCGCCCTCACGCATGGCCGGCCGAATTGCGATGAAGGACTTCGAGATCGAAGGCATCACCATCCCGAAGGGTGAGCGCTGCGGCCTGATGTTCGCGGCCGCGAACCGGGATCCGCGCAAGTGGCAGGATCCGGACAAGTTCGACATCCGCCGCGATCTGAAAGGCAATCTCGGGTGGGGATACGGAGTGCATGCGTGCGTCGGGCGGATCCTCGCGCTGTTGGAGTCCGAGGCTATTTTGCAGGCGATTGCTCGCCATGTTGAGCGCTTCGAGGCCGCCGGTCCCGCGGAACCGTGGATGACGACTATCGGTCACGGTCCCGCAAAACTTCCGATCCGCGCGTTTTACGCATGACCCGGGAGGGTCCCGACATGACGGATATCGATCGCAGGACGTTCATCGGTGCAGCCGCTCTTTCCGGCCTGGCTGCCGGGTCTGTCGTGGCCGCCGAGAAGAAGACGGGAACCGCGGCGCCAGCCAGCGGCGACTCGGCACCGTTGCCGCCGGAATACTTCAGTGGCCCCACTCCTGACATTCCCAGGCTCGGACTGCGTTGGGTGTTTTCGGTCAGAGTATTCTTCGCCGACCGGGTCCTGCTCAACACCATGGAGTCGGCTACCGGCCGCGGCTATACGGCAGTGGGCGGCGGCGATATCTGGGGGCCGAGACTGCAGGGTCGCGTACTGCCCCACAGCGGCGCGGACTACTACCATGCGTCGTTCACGACGTACTACATGTTGGAAGCTTCCGACGGTGCGCTGATCTTCATCCACAACCGCGGCACCATGCGCCGGTTCGGCAGCCCGGAAGGGACGCCTTACAAAGAGCTCAAGGCGCCGGCCGACGCTAAGGACGTCAAGTGGATTCGCTTCCGCGCGCATCCGGTCTTCACGGCGCCCAACGGCCCGCACTCCTGGATGAACGACACGGTATTCGTGGCGAACTCCCAGCGACAGGCCAACCCTGATCACACAGTCTTCACCTACTACGAAGTGCTCTAACCATGCGCGAATTCGTCGTTCCGGAAGCCAATACGAGGCACGTGAAGGCCCCGCTCAAACTCGAGTACGCCTTCCAGCTGCGAGCCAAATACGATCCACCGCGAGAGTCGCCCACGCCCAAAGGAACGTTCCGCTACCAGGACATCACCTCAGGTGAGTTGGTCGGCGACAAGCTCAAAGGCTCGATCTATCCCGACAGCGGGGGTCAGTACGACACGATCCGGGGTGACAAGATCCGCGATGTCGACTCGCATTTCATGCTCAAGGCCGAAAACGGCGAGTTCATTTATATCGAGCACGTCGGATACCGGCGACCCGATGGATACTACCGCGCAATCGGGTACGTCGAGGCCAAAACGGACGGCGCGTATGACTGGGTCAACAACTCGACGTTCTTGGTGACGGCGATAGAGTCGCCCGACCAGCGGGAAGTGGTGTTTACGTACTACGTGGCGAACTAACGCGGCGGGCGCCAAGCCGCAACCGCGGCTCGCGCGTCAGGCGCCAACAGGGTTGGGGTCACGCCAGGCGCGCTCGAAAGGCAGCCGCCAGGCATGGGGCGCGACGAGCTGGTGAATGGCGTTGGGTCCCCAGGAGCCCGGGGCATAGAACCGCACAGGGGGCGGCCCTTCCAACAGAGGCGTTGAGACCTCCCACAGTCGCTCGATGCCCTCGGCGGTGTTGAACAGCGTGTGGTCGCCGCGCATGGCATCCAGGATCAGGCGCTCATACGCTTCCAATACGTCGCCAATGAATGTGGTGTCGTGCATCGCGAACTGCAGGCTCAACTTGTCGAGCCGCATCCCCGGACCGGGACGCTTGCCGTAGAACGACAACGACATCTTGGAAGCATCCGCAAGATCGAACGTCAGGTGATCGGGCCCTTGCGCCCCGACGCCGGAGCCCGCAGGGAACATGCTCTTGGGCGGCTCGCGGAAGGCAATCGAGATGATTCGCTGGCCTTCGCTGAGTCGCTTGCCGGTACGCAGGTAAAACGGCACTCCCGCCCAACGCCAGTTATCGATGGAGCACCGGAGCGCAATGAACGTTTCGGTATCGGATTCAGGCGCAACACCCTCTTCCTGACGGTAGCCGGTGTATTGACCCCGGACGACGTCGGACGGGTTGATCGGCAACATGCTGCGGAAGACTTTATTCTTCTCCTCGCTGATCGGGGCAGGCTCGAGCGCGGTGGGCGGTTCCATCGCCATGAACGCCAGGATCTGAAACAGGTGCGTGACGACCATGTCGCGATACGCGCCGGTCTGCTCGTAGAAACCCGAGCGCTTGCCGAGTCCGAGTTTCTCCGGCACGTCGATCTGCACGTGATCGATGAAGTTACGATTCCAGATCGGCTCGAACAGACCGTTGGCGAAGCGGAACGCGAGAATGTTCTGCGCCGGCTCCTTGCCGAGAAAATGATCGATGCGAAAGATCTGCTCCTCGGAGAAGACCTCGTGGAGCCTCGCATTCAACGACACGGCGCTGGCCAGATCGGTCCCGAACGGCTTCTCCATGATGATGCGCGAGCGCTCGACCAACTGCGCTTCGCCAAGCATCCTGACAGCCGACAAGGCGGCGTTGGGAGGAACACTTAGATAGTGCAGTCGTCGACACTCGGCATTGATCGCCTTTTCGGCCTTCTCGACAGCCGCCTTGAGCGCCGCGGGGCCGGCCGAGAGCGGGACGTAGTCGAGGTTGGCTGAGAACGCAGCCCAGTCGGCATCCTCGATCTTGCGAGTTGAAAACTCGTCCAGCGCGTCGCGCGCGAACTTCCTGAAGCCCTCGGCGTCGAGCGCATCGAGTGAAATGCCAACGATGTGACAGCCGGGAATGAACCCAGCACAGGCCAGATGAAACAGCCCGGGCAACAGCTTACGGCGCGACAGATCACCGGTAGCGCCAAAGAGCACCACGACCTGCGGAAATCGAGGGCCTACGCCGTTGGAGATTTTAGCCACGTCCATCCTTTCTCGATGCCAGGGATCCCAACCATTCTTGCAGAAATGCCGGCACGGCAAGAGACGAGGGTTCGCAGGCGGCAGGGCGCTAGAAGGCGCTCTTCACCACGCCACCATCGACGCGCAACGCCGCGCCGGTGGTGGCGGACGAGAGTGGGCTCGCCACATAGGCAACCAGCGACGCCACTTCCTCGCTGCGCGCGAAACGTTTGATCAGCGAGGTCGGACGGGCGTTCTTGAACAGGTTGTCTTCGACCTCGGCCATCGGCCGGCCGCCGAATCGGCGCGCCGCCTTCGGGTCATCCTGATCGAGAGTCGGCCCGGGAAGAATGCTGTTAACGGTCACTCCGGTCTTGGCGCATCCCTCGGCGATGCCGCGCGCCACGGCAATCTCGGCAGCCTTGCTCATACCGTAAGGCACACCGTCTGCCGGAATCTGCAGCGCACTCTCGCTGGAGATGAAAATGATCCGGCCCCAGTCGAGTTGCTTCATCCGAGGCAGATAGATCCGCGACAGCCGCACACCTGACATGACGTTCAAGTCGAAGGTGTCGTACCAATCCTGGTCTGTCGTCTGGGTGAACTCGTGCCCCGAGAAGCGAGCGACGTTGTTGACCAGAATGTCGACGTTCGGAAAGGTCTTGCCCAGACGGTTGATGTCGTCGACCTTGCTCATGTCCCCGGCGAACGTCAGCGGCTCCTTCCCGGTCGCAGCCTTCAGGGAGGCGGCAGCCTTGGCGACCGATTCCGGGGTGCGGCCGTTGATGATGACGGTCGCACCTTCATGCAGGAGCGTTTTGGCGATGCCGTACCCGATACCACCGGTGCTGCCGGTGATCAGCGCGGTCTTGCCCTTCAATTGCAGGTCCATGGCAGCCGCCGGAGTGGCGACTGCCAGAACCCAAAGGGCGCAGCAGACGGAGGTCAGAACGTTCATGGACACCAGGGCTCGCATGGCGACCTCCGAGAGTTACAGCGGATGGGGCTTACTTGCCGCTGCCGAGCTTCTGGACGGTTTCCAACGCCTGGTGGACGTTGGCGTCCGGGGCAACACCGCGGCCGCCGATGGTGGCAGCGACCTTGCCGCTGGGGAGCACCACGAACGTAATGCGGTCGGCGAAGCCGTGATCGATCTCTTCATCCTTGATGTTCTTCGCGCCAGGGCGGCCGTCCATCACGGTCACGTCGAAGCTCTTGGCAATCTTGCCGTCGGAGTCGGACGCCACGGGGAAGTGGCCGGCGCAAAACTCGGGGTCGGACGAAAACTTGTTCAGGGTGGCGATCTTGTCGAGCGACACGCCAATGATGGTCGCGTGCGCGGCGGCAAACTTCTCGTACTCCTCGGAGAAGGTGTGCGCCTGCAGGTCGCATCCCTTGGTATAGGCCGCGGGATAGAAGTACACGACGACGGGGCCCTTCTTCAGCGCATTCTTCAGGGAGAAGGTGAATTCCTTACCCGCCAGGGAAGCCTGGGTCTTGAAGTCGGGGGCGGACTCGCCCTCTTTGAGGTTGGCGAGGGCAGGAACCGCAATGGCGACAGAGACGAGGGCGCTCAACAAGACGCGTTTCATGGAAGTGCTCCCTAGAGGAAAGTGTTTCCGGGCAAAGACTGTGGGTGGCACACTCTGCCCGCACCGTGGATTGCCGTCAAAGTCGTTAGGCGGGAACGTCCACTCCGGCGGGGTCGGCCTCGGGCCGGGCGCCCTTCAGAACGAGAACTCGCTACAGACCGGCGGATCCTGCGCCAGCAGGTTTTGCGACCGGGCTTTGATGCGCCCCCGGGAGTCTTCCACGAGAGCCCGTTCCTGGGGTCGCAGGGCGCTGAGACTGATCTTGTTGATCTGGCTTTGGGCCTTATGGGTGCAGCCGAGATACAGGAGGGTCAACGCCAGTTGGTGACGGACTTCCGTGTTGGAGCCATCGATCCGCAGTGACGTCGAGTAGTCGCGGGCAGCGTCGATGAGATTGCCAGCCCGCAATTTGGCGGTAGCACGTCCTGCCCACGCGAGCGGCTCGTCGTGCCACCGGCGCAACGCCGCATCGAAAACGAGCACCAGACTCTCGGGGCGGGCATCGCGCTCAAAAGCCGTCGCAGCGTCGAAGTAGCGCTGACGGCTGAGCTCGGCGGGCAGATCGCCGGGACGCAGAACCAACATCGCCCAGCGCTGACTGCTCTCCCACTGCCGGACGAACTCGTAGGCGGAAAGGACCTGAGGTTTGGAACGCCCCGCACGCACGACCAGGGTGTTGGTCTGTGGATCGTAGTCCATGAGGACGAGATAGCGGCGTTGCAATTCGACCAGCACGGGGTGCTTCTGATCGAGCTCGGAATGCAGGGCGGACAGCTCGGGAGCGACCTGGTAGGTCAAGCGGCCGAAGCGATAGGGAAGAGACTCCGGTGTCGTGACGTGCAACAGTGGGCGCAGCTGTTCGGGAGTCGCAGGGGCGCCGGACGCGGTAAGCATGGAAGCGAGGCCGGCGGCGGCGGAACGGTCCGCTGTGCTGGCGCAACCGCAGAGCGCACAGGATGCCGCAGCGGCTACCAACAGGCTACAGGCGGTCATGCGCGTCCCCTCACTCAGGCGACGGGATTGCGCAGCCAGTCCGGCTCGGGCAACTCTGCGAACGCCTCGCGCAAGGCATCGCTCCAGCGGTCGCGCAGACCGTGGAAGTACTCGTTCTCAGAATCGATGTTGATGTGACGGGCGATCTCATATCGGTCGCGCTTCACCATGACCAGATCCAATGGCAGGCCGACCGAGAGATTGGAACGGATGGTGGAGTCCATGGAGACGAGCGCGGCTTTGGCGGCTTCGTTGAGGCTGCTGCTGCGCCGGACGACGCGGTCGATGATGGGCTTGCCGTACTTGGACTCGCCGATCTGGAAGTAGCTGGTATCGGGGGTGGCTTCGATGAAGTTGCCGGCGGAATAGATGCTGAACAGCCGCGGCAGGTCGCCCCGTATCTGCCCCCCGAGTATCAGGCTCGAGTTGAACTCGACACCGAAGTCCTTGAGCGTGGTCGCATCGCGCTTGTGAATCTGCCGCACCGCCTCCCCGACGCACTGAGCGGCCTCGAACATGTTGGGTACAGTAAACAGGCTGCGGCTGACGTCGGGCGCTTCGATCTGTTCACGCAGAATGCTCGTCGCCGCCTGGGTAATGGCCAGATTGCCGGCAGTCTGCAGCACGAAGACGCGATCCCCGGGCCGCTGGAATACGGTTGTCTTGCGAAACGTATTGATCTGATCGACGCCGGCGCTGGTGCGGGAATCGGAAAGAAAGACGAGGCCGGTGTCGAGCAGAATGCCCACGCAATAGGTCATGGAACGGGAAACTCCGTGCGCCGAGAATCCTATTATCCACTATTGCCCGACAAAGCTCGTCGCGGTCACGCTCACGTCCATGATCTCTCGGCCACCGCCTCGCCGTATCCCCCGGACGGGGGCCGCATCGAGATAGTCGCGACCGACGGCGAGCCGGCAGTGGCCCGCGTCGGCGGCGGAGAGATTGGTGATGTCGATTCCCAGCCAGGCCTTGGACTCTTCGATCCAGGCGTCGACCCAGGCATGGCTGGCGGAGTCGCTGCCGTCCTGCGAGCACAGATAGCCGCTGACGTAGCGCGCCGGAATTCTGGCCGCCCGACAGCAACTGATGAACACATGCGACTGGTCCTGACACACCCCATGGCCGGCGGCTAGCGCGGTTGCTGCCGAGTCGTCGACACTGGTCGCCCCTTTGCGATAACGGACCCGGTCATGGACGGCCCCGGCGAGACGATACAACCGATCACGCAAAGGCGCGTCACCGGACAGGTTCTCGTCGGCGAGGTTGATCATATCGGCGTTGGGAGCGGTCAGCGGAGTCGTCGCAAGGTAAGCCAGCGGCGAGAGAGTGCCGTCATGACGGAGCATCTCGCCCGTACCGGAGATTTCGACAGTACCGCTGACCAGGATGGACATCTCACGATGGGGCTCTTCGAAAGTCAGCAGATGAGTGATGTTGCCGTGAGCATCCAATTGCTCGATGCGGCGCCCGGGTGCGTGTATAGCCCACGACAGCGTGCGTTGGCTCCCTTCCCTGCGGGGAGTCAGGCGTAGCGCCTGCGCCGTGTACTTGACGGGCTCTTCGTAGGTGTAGGCGGTGCGGTGGAGGATTCGTAGCTGCATGTTGAGTTCAGTACGTTCCTGCGGGGACGAGAAAGTCATTGGCAATCCGCTCCCCCAGGTCGCGCAGACGCGCCTGGAACCGGTCGAGGAATGGAGTGATCCCCTCGGCACACAACTCTTCGAAGCGACCGAAATGAAACTGCGAGTGCAGCTCACCGACACGCCGCAAAGTCTCGGCTGATTGGCTGTTCGCGACAGCCGAGAGGTTGTTGTGCAGCTCATCGAGACAGCGATGCACACCCTGCGGGAGATCGTCGCGCATGAGCAGCATCTGAGTGACGCGCATCGGCGTGACGCTGTCCCGGTAAAGGCGACGGAATACTTCGAAGGCAGACATGGCCCGTAGCAATACCGACCATTCGGACGCTTCGTCCAAGAGTCGCTCGCCTCGGCCGCCCGGATCGCGCCAGCGCGACTCGAGCAACCGTGTCGTGTTATCGGCCCGCTCGATGAAGGTTCCGATCCTGGTGAAATAGAGGGACTCGTCTCGCAGCAGGGTCCCGGAGGTCACGCCACGCGTCAGGTGCGAGCGGTACTTGACCCATTCGAGGAACTCACCTCGGGAGGACTCCGGCATACCGGAGTTGAAGGACTGCGACTCGAGATACGTCGCGTTCATCGTTTCCCAGATATCGGAGGTGATCGTGCCGCGCACGGCCCGGGCATTCTCGCGAGCGGCGCGCAGACATTGGAGGATGCTGCCGGGATGACCGCGATCGAACGCAAGGAAGTCGAATGCTGCTCGAGGAGTCAATGAGTCGTTGCGCTCGCGGAAAGCGTCGTCCACGCTCAGGGAAACCAAGGTGGCCTGCCACCCTTGCAGAACGGCGTCGGCCGGACGCGGCAACAGCGATAGGCGCTGGTGCGCGTCAATCATGCGCGCCATATTCTCGGCGCGCTCGAGATAACGCGACATCCAGTACAGGTGGTCTGCGGTTCGGCTGAGCATGTCAGGGCCCGATCGCGGCAGCCCGCGGCCCGCCTGCCCCAACAGGTTGAGCGCCTAGCACCCAGGTGTCCTTGGTGCCACCGCCTTGCGACGAGTTGACGATCAACGATCCCTCACGCAGGGCAACGCGGGTCAGTCCTCCCGGCACCACTGTTATCTCCTTCCCCGATAGCACGAACGGGCGCAGATCGATGTGCCGGGGCGCGATGCCGCTGGCTACGAAAGTCGGCGATGTAGACAGTGCAAGAGTCGGTTGAGCGATGTAACGCTCGGGATGGGCCTTGATCCTGGCGCGGAAATCCTCGATCTCGGCTTTGGTGGAGGCTGGGCCGATGAGCATGCCGTAACCGCCGGCGCCGTGGACCTCCTTGACCACTAACTCAGGCAGGTGATCGAGCACGTATGCGCGATCCTCCGGGCTGCGCAGCACCCAGGTCGGCACGTTGGAGACCAACGGCTCCTCACTGAGATAGAAGCGGACCATGTCAGGGACGTAAGGGTAGATCGACTTGTCGTCAGCGACACCCGTGCCGATCGCGTTGGCGATGGTCACGTGTCCTGCGCGATAGACGGTCAGGAGGCCAGGCACGCCGAGGGCAGAGTCGGGCCGGAATGACAGCGGATCGAGGAAATCGTCATCGAGCCTGCGATACACGACATCAACCCGCTGCGGCCCGCGGGTCGTGCGCATATAAAGAATATCGTCGCGAACGAACAGGTCCTGGCCTTCGACCAGTTCGATACCCATCTGCTGGGCAAGGAAGGCGTGTTCGAAGTAGGCGCTGTTGTAGGCGCCGGGAGTCAACAGGACGACTGTTGGGTCTGCGACGGCCTCGGGGGCGACGCTCTTGAGGTTCTCGAGAAGAACGTCGGGATAGTGCTCGACGGGCGCCACCGAATTGCGGGCGAACAACTCGGGAAAGAGTCGCATCATCATCTTGCGGTTCTCGAGCATGTAGGAGACGCCAGAGGGAACGCGAAGATTGTCCTCGAGCACGCAGAAACGCCCGTCGTGATCGCGCACTACATCGATGCCCGCAATGTGCGCGTAAATCCCGCCCGGCACATCGACCCCTTGCATCTCGGGACGGTATTGAGCGTTGCAGAGCACCTGTTCGGCCGGAACGATGCCGGACTGCAGGATGCGCTGCTCGTGGTAGATGTCCGCGACGAAGGCGTTCAGCGCCTGCACACGCTGCTTCAGACCGCGTTCGAGTTGCGTCCACTCGTCTGCCGGCAGGATGCGCGGAACGATATCGAAGGGGATCAGCCGTTCCGTGTCGGCGTTCTCGCCGTACACCGCGAACGTGATGCCCATCCGGTGGAACAATGCGTCCGCTTCGGCTCGCTTTTGGGCTAGTCGCTCGGCGGGTTGTTCGTCCAGCCAGCCCCAATACGGCTGGCAGTGCTGGCGTGCGCCGCCAGCCTCATCCAGCATCTCATCGTATGGGCTGGCCACTCTTCCCCCCAGATCCGGCTTCAAGATTGAACAGGCGGGAAGCTCTCAAGCCAGATCTGTGCCAGAAAGGTTTAACGTGCGAGCTCAAGGAGTTAGAGGAGTTCGGAGAGGCTGCCCTGGCGTGCGGGCCGAAAGAGTGCATTAGTCGGGTGCAGACGCGGCCGTAAGACGCACAGAAACGGTGCGCGCGCACCAAGGTAGAATTCGGCATGGCGTCCAAGCCCTCACCCATCGCTCCCGCGCTCCTAGCGTGGCACGCGACCCACGGTCGCCACGACCTGCCCTGGCAGCACGACCGAACCCCGTACCGCGTATGGGTCTCGGAAATCATGCTGCAGCAGACCCAGGTGGCCACAGTCATCCCCTACTACAAGCGCTTCATGGACCGCTTCCCGACCGTCACCGCGCTTGCCGACGCACCCATCGACGACGTCCTGCATCTCTGGTCGGGCCTCGGTTACTACGCCCGCGCGAGGAACATGCACCGCGCGGCTATCAAGGTCCGCGATGAGTTTGGCGGCGAGTTCCCGAATACATTTGATGAGGTTTCGGAGCTCCCGGGAATCGGGAGATCGACCGCAGGCGCGATTCTCGCGTTGAGCCAGGGCCAGCGGCTTGCGATTCTGGACGGCAACGTCAAACGCGTGCTGTCGCGATTCTTCGGTGTGCAGGGCAACGCAGCGGAGCGCGCAGTCGCGGAACGCTTATGGGAGCTCGCCGAGCTGTGCACCCCAAACCAACAGGTCGATGTGTACACACAGGCCATCATGGACCTGGGGGCCACGGTGTGCAGTCGGTCGCGACCTTTGTGTGCCTATTGCCCGCTGGCGGCTGTTGCGGGTGGCCCGGCAGGCCATGGGAGGGATGGATGCTTTGCCCAGCGCACTGGCCGGCAGCAGGAATTTCCGGCTCCCCGTCCCGCACGGGAGCGCCCTACCCGCAAGGTATTCATGATCGTCGCGATGCGACGCGATGGCAGCGTGCTGCTCGAACGACGCCCTGAGAGCGGCATTTGGGGAGGGCTGTGGTGCCTGCCGGAGTTTGAAACGGCTTCGGCGGCCAACGGCTATGTGCATCAGGTATTGCGCGAGGCCACCCCGACGCCGCGAGAGCTTGGGAACGTCGAACATGCGTTCACCCATTTCGACCTGGTCATCACCCCGATGTTGACGCAGTGTGCGGGGGCCGTTGCGGATGGTGCAGCCGCCGGCCTGAAGGCGGTGGCAGGCACAGGCGGCAGACAGGTAGCCGTTGGTCAAACCATCTGG
Organism: Steroidobacteraceae bacterium; assembly: GCA_036499585.1. Taxonomy (GTDB): domain Bacteria; phylum Pseudomonadota; class Gammaproteobacteria; order Steroidobacterales; family Steroidobacteraceae; genus 13-2-20CM-66-19. Next base: position 509,086 of record DASYDM010000004.1, on the reverse strand, counting down.
TACGACTCGCGCGACCCGGCGGCCGTGGGTTTGCCCGCACCGATCAAACTCTTGCTCGATGAACTGAGGAGCTTCGAATCTTGGCCCGAAACGTCCACTGTGTATTCCTGAAACGCGAGGCCCCGGGCCTCGATCGCGCACCCTACCCGGGTGAGCTCGGCAAACGCATCTTCGAGAACGTCTCGAAGGAGGCCTGGGCGCGCTGGCTGCAACACCAGACGATGCTCATCAACGAGTATCGGCTGACGCCGATAGAGCCCAAGGCGCGCAAGTTCCTTGAAAGCGAGATGGAGAAGTTCTTTTTCGGTGCGGGATCGGAAAAACCGGAAGGCTTTCAGCCGCCTGGGCGCTGATGTTACAGCCGCGTTCATCTATCGCGCGCGGGGCTGCACCTGATTGACGCGATCAAATCTGAACGAGGGAGCGCTAACAAACACAGAAACAATTGGCAATCAGATAAATCAGCGCTACTGTCATCCATCCACGGCTCATTGCGTTAGTCTTCAGACTGACCGCCAACACGGGGAGGTCGCGCATGAAAACCTACGCCGGGATATCTGCAGCGAATCGAGCTGGCAAGGAAACGGCAGTATTGACAGACCGCCCGGTCCGAACCTGGGCGGGCCACGGTTCAGGCGCAGCCTGCACGATGTGCGGGCGCCGAATCTGTGAACACGAAATCGAGTATGAAGTGGAGATGGGATCCAGCGACCTCAGTCGCAGCCTGCACTTCCACTTCCCCTGCTATCAGCGCTGGGCCACGGAATCGAGGCCAGAGTTGGAAACCACCTGAGGGTGCCAGGATCCTGAATCGGAGTGAATCAGGATCCTAGAGACGAATCAGGCCGCGCTTGTGAGCGACGGCTACCGCTTCAGTGCGGCTGATCGCATCCAACTTCGTCAGAATCGCCTTCACATGAGTCTTGGCGGTGCCTTCGGTGATCTCGAGGCGTCGCGCGATGTCCTTATTGCTGCGGCCCTGTGCCACGAGCTGCAGAACATCCAATTCACGCTGGGTCAGGCTGGGCTTGCCCATCCGCTGCAGCGCCTTGGCTGCCACGGACGATGAGGTGTAAGGACGATCCTCGCTGACCGCACGGATCGCAGAGAGGATTTCCTGGCGGGGAGCATCCTTCAGCAGGTAACCCTTCGCGCCCTGACTCAGGCACTGAAAGATGTCCTCATCGCCGTCGTAGGTCGTCATGATCAAAATGCAGGCCTTGGGATAGAGATCCAACACCTGGTGAACGACAGCCACGCCGTCACGCTTGGGCATCCGCAGGTCGAGCACCATCACGTCGGGACGATGCTCCTCGTACAGCGTGATCGCCTCCTCGCCGTCGTTCGCTTCGGCGACGACTTCCATGTCGACCTGTTGATTCACCATCGCCGCGAGTCCATCGCGTACCACCGGGTGATCGTCTGCCAGGATCACCCGAATCTTCTTCTTGAGAACGGCGACCATCATGCTTTCCGCTTCGGTACCCGGACTCGCACGCGCGTGCCGATGGCAGGCTGACTTTCGATCTGCCAATCGCCACCGATCGCTCCGGCACGCTGGCGCATGCTGGTGAGTCCGAAGCCCTCGCGGGCGTAGTAGTCGGGTTTCTCCTGCATGCCGACGCCATCGTCGGCTATCGAAAGAATCCAGTGCGTGGGCTCGTCCGTCATCGTGATAGCCACTCTGCGCGGCTTTGCGTGACGGACGGCGTTGCTGACAGCTTCCTGGGTGATACGAAGGAGCTCGTGCTCGTGCTCGGGCTTGAGCCCGGTCGCAACACCGCCACCTTCGTACGTACAGGTGACGCCACCCGGAACGGTCGAGCGTTCGGCAAGCTGTTTGAGTGCCAGATGCAGTCCGGCGCGACGGGTCTGGTCGAGGCGCAGCGCCATCACGGAGCGACGCGCTTCTGCGAGACCGTCACGAGCCAGGTCCCGAATCCGCGTGAGCGTGGTCGCGAGCTCGGAGTTCTTTTTACGGCAGGATGGGAATTCCTCTACGGCACCTAACTGCATGAGAATGCCGGTGAATGATTGGGCCAGGCCGTCGTGGATCTCCTGGCCGATACGGGTTCGTTCGACAAGAACGGCCGCTTCCTTTGCGGAATGCGCAAGTCGGGTCAACTCGACGGCGAGGGTCGCCTGCTGAGCCAAAGCGACCAGCAGCTCGCTGTGCTGCACATCCGGCGCGGGGCGACGGAAGCAAAGAATGAAGAAACCGACGGTGCGCGAGGCAAACACCAGCGGGTAGATTACGGCGCCTGCGTAGCCCTCGCGGCGATGGAACGCCAGGACGCCAGGCCAGATCTCGCGTTCGTTGCGCGTGACATCCACGTATAGCGGCTCGAACTGACGTCCGAAGACTTCGGTAAACGGCGAGCCGGTGAAGGGGACGGTGGTTGCGAACGGAGGCTCCTCGAGCTGGTCGTCGCGAACGTGTGCAAGAACCCGCCACTCCTGCAGTGCGTGTTTGGAAACGATCACCACGCCGGAAGCCGCCCCAAACTGGCGGGTGGCCTCCAACAGCATGTGACCCATGAAGCTGCTCAGATCCGGCTCACTGGCCAACCGTTCCAGATTGCCGCGAATGACGGCATTGGCCCGGGCCAACTCGGCGACCCGTTCCTCGGCGGCGCGCTCGCGCTCGCGACGAACGTCGTCAATCAGCCTCTCGCGGTGCAGTGCGGCGCCGATGACGCCGGCCGCGGTCTCCAAAGCTGACAACTCAGAGGAATCAATCGCGCGGCGCTTGCGGGTGTTGTCGAAACCCACCACGCCGAAAAACTCACCGGCTACGAAAATCGGCACAATCGCCTTGGTCTTGGTCCCGACTCCCTCGAATCCGGCCGAACAATACGCCGCGGCTGAATCGCTCTTGCTCAGGCAAACACTGCGTCCGGCGCGCAGCTCGGTGCACATCGCCGCGAAGTTGCGCTCATCACACGTACACATCGTGGGATCGCCCAGATGTGAGGGCACCCCGTCACTGACCCACTCGTCGGAAAGCACGAGGAACGGCTCGCCGTTGGGACCCTTCTGAGCCTGCATCAGGTTGACGCGATCGACCGCGGCGGCTTCGCCGATGAGGCGGATCACCTGAGGAATCGCGAGCCGCACGTCCGTAGCTTCGAGCAACAAACGACTCGCTTTTGCGGAACCCGCCAGCAACGCTTCACGCCGCTCGAGCGACTCGTTGACGTGACTGAGCTCCTCTGCACACGGCGGGATGATCTGGTTGGTCAGCGCCGACGCGTCACTCAGGGAGTCCGCTTTCAGCGTGGACAGCGGGTCGGTCTGCAGCGAGGACAGCGAATCCGCGTCCAGCAGGGTGTCCGCCAAGGTGGCGTTCATTCCTGCTCCGGGGTGTGACGGGCCGAGGCTTTCATCGGGATGAAGCTCCTGCGAAATCTGCACTATTTGCCTGAGTGTAGCGCGGCAGGGGCGCGGACTCCCACCCACCGCCCAGCGCTTTGTAAACCGCGATCAGGCTGGTCGCGGCATCGGTCCGGCTTTGGGCCAGCTGGTCCTCGGCCTGCAGCTGTGTTCGTTCTGCGTCCAAAACCTCAAGGAAATCGACAATACCCCCCTCGTAGCGGGTCCGGGCCAGCCGGGCAGCCGTGGAGCTGGCCTTGGCGGCGTCCTCGGCATGGGCAAGGCGATCTCGGGCGCGGGCGTGGGTCACCAGGGAGTCCTCAGTCTCTTCGAGGGCACCCAGAACCGTCTTTTCATAGCTAGCCAGAGCTACGTCGTTACGGGCGTGGGCGGCTGCCACCTGCTGCCAGACCCGGCCGAGGTCGAAGGCAGCCCAGCTGATCCCCGGGGCGATGGTGTAGCCCAGGGTACCGCTATTACTGAGGGTGCGGCTGCTGTCGGACTGGTAGCCCACGTTTCCGGTGAAGGTGACCTTCGGGAACAGGTCGCCCACGGACACGCCGATCTGCGCGGTCGACGCCGCAAGCTGCCGCTCAGCGACCCGAATGTCGGGGCGGCGCCTTAAGAGACTCGCGGGGTCGCCCACGGCCGCAATCTGCGGTAGCGCGGGGAGATCGTGAACCGGCGTCAGCTCCGCGTTCAGGGCGTTCGGCTCCTTTCCGATCAGGACGCTAAGGCGGTGAATTGAGCGCGCGACCGCGGCATCCAGTGGCGCAATCGCGGCCAGCGTCGTGCTCAGCTGTGCCTGGGCGCGGGAAGTATCGAGTTCAGTGCCTCTGCCAGCATCGAGCCGCGCGTTCGTCAATCTCAGCGTTTCCTGCTGATTTTCGACGTTGCGCCGGGCCACGGCCAACTCGTTCTGCTGTCCCCTCAGTTCGAAGTAGGTACGCGCGACCTCGGCGATAACAGAGATCTGAGCGTCATGAAGGCCAGCCTCAGCACCCTGAAGCTGGGCACGTGCGGATTCATTCTCGCGGCGGACCCGGCCGAAGAGATCGAGCTCCCAGGTCGCGTCAAAGCCAGCGTCATACAGCTCGACGTTGTACGGGACACCAATGGGACTCGCAGCCACAGGCACCTTTTGCTTGGTGTAACCGCCGGATGCGGTGACCTTCGGGCCGAAGTCGAAGGCGGCTTCGCGACGAATAGCCCTGGCCTCGACCAGGTGGCCGAGTGCGATTCGCAGGTCGTGATTGGCGTTCAGTGCATCGTCCACAAGGTGATCCAGCGTCTGATCGCCGAATTGCGTCCAGAAGCGGGATTGGACCTCTTCCGGGGAGTACGTCGCTGCCTCGGCGCTCACAAAGCTGGCAGCCACCGGCGTGTCAGGCTTTACATAATTGGGGCCGACGGCACAGGCTGCAAGGGAGGCCGCAACGGCCGAGGCGACGGCCGCTGTGCGGAGGCGGGAGGCCCAGCCCCGAGACGGGGACTGGACGGTGGCCACCGAGGACTTCAGTTCGTTGCGGCGTGTCGTTACGTTAGACATGGTCGTTCTCCGGGGCGGCAAGCCGCGGCGTGTGGGCGCCGCCTGAGGTTTCGATCGCATCGCCACCGGCAGACCCGTCGTCTTCCGGCACCGCGGACCAACCTTGGCTCATCCGGCGCATCAGGACATAGAACACAGGTGTCAGGAGCAGGCCGAAGAAGGTCACGCCAAGCATGCCAGCAAATACCGTCACACCCATGACGTGTCGGATCTCCGCCCCTGCCCCACTGGCCAACATCAGAGGCACGACGCCCATGATGAAGGCGAACGAAGTCATCAGGATCGGGCGCAACCTCAGCCGCGCAGCCTCGAGGACGGCTTCGGTGGCAGTGCGGCCCTGCTCCTGCAGGTGCTTCGCAAACTCGACGATCAGGATGGCGTTCTTACAGGCCAATCCCACCAACACGATCAGACCGATTTGTGTAAACACGTTGTTGTCACTGTGGTCGAGAAGGACTCCGGTTATCGCCGCCAACAAGCACATAGGCACGATCAGCAGGATCGCCAACGGCAAAGTCAGACTCTCGTACTGCGCAGCGAGCACGAGGAAGACGAACAGCACGCACAACGGGAAGATGAACTCCGTCGTACTGCCTGAGACCAGCTGCTGATACGCCAGCTCGGTCCACTCGAACTGCATCCCGCGCGGGAGCGTCTCCTTGAGGATCTTCGCCATGGCGGCCTGCGACTGACCGGAGCTGAACCCCGGACCGGCTCCGCCGCTGATGTCGGCTGCGCGATAGCCGTTGTAGCGCTGCACGGTGTCGGGCCCGAATGCCTCGCTGACCGTCAGTACCGATCCCAGCGGGACCATCTCGCCGCTTGCGTTACGAGTCTTCAGCGGCAGGATGTCATTCACGTTGGAGCGGAACGGCGCGTCGGCCTGCGCGACTACCTGGTACGTACGACCGAAACGATTGAAGTCGTTGACGTACAGGGAGCCGAGATAAACCTGCAGCGTGTTGAACACATCCGACAGCTTCACGTTCTGCTGCTTGACCTTGACGCGGTCGACGTTGACGTTGAGCTGCGGGACGTTGATCTGGTAGCTGCTGAACACGCCGGCCAGCGCCGGAGTCTGGTAGGCCTTGGTAACCGCCGCGTTGACCGCTTGGAACAGTGCCGCCTCGCCGAGGTCGCCACGATCCTCCACCTGCAACTTGAATCCACCCAACGTTCCGAGGCCGATCACGGGCGGTGCAGGGAACACCGCAATGAACGCGTCCTGGATCGAAGCAAATCGCTTGTTGAGCTCACCCGCAATCGCGGCTGCCGACATTCCCTTGGGCCGCTTGTCGAAATCGGTCAGGGTGAAGAAGTCGATGGCCGCGTTGGAGCTCGGCGTGTAGTCGTTGACGGACATACCGCTGAACTGCACCGCACCGGCGACGCCCGGAGTCTTCAGGCCGATCTCGGCCATCCGCTTCGCAACGAAGTCCGTGCGGTCGATCGCTGCTGCCGGCGGGAGCTGAGCGACCGCGATTACGTACAGCTTGTCCTGCTGCGGAATGAATCCGCTGGGCACGGAAGTAAAGCCGAAGTACGTGAGAACGATCAGGCCGGCGTAGACCAACACTGCGATGGCGCTGCGACGGACGCTCTGGGTCACGACCTTCTGGTAGACGTGCCCCGAGCGCTCGAAGCCGCGATTGAACCGCTTGAAGAAGCGGCCGAACACCTTGTCCAGCGCCCAGGTCAGACGGTCAGGCTTCGCGCTATGAGGCTTCAGCAGAACGGCTGCCAGAGCCGGCGACAGCGTGAGGGAGTTGAACGCCGAGATCACCGTCGAGATCGCGATCGTGAGCGCGAACTGCCGGTAGAACTCGCCGGTGAGGCCGCTTACGAAGGCTACCGGGATGAACACGGCACACAGGACCAGGGTGATCGCTATGATCGGCCTGCTAACCTCGCTCATTGCGGACTTGGTCGCCTCCTTCGGCGACTGCCCGAGGGCAATGTGCCGCTCCACGTTCTCCACCACGACGATCGCGTCATCGACGACGATACCGATCGCCAGCACGAGTCCGAACAGGGACAACGTGTTGATCGAGAAACCGCAGGCCAACAGCACCGCGAAGGTTCCGATGATGGAGACCGGGACGGCGACCAGTGGAATGATCGAGGCGCGCCAGGTCTGCAGGAACAGGATGACCACGATGACGACCAGGGCCACGGCCTCGAGCAGCGTGTGCACGACCGCTTCGATCGACTGCCGCACGAACATGGTCGGGTCATAGACGATGCTGTAGTCCAGGCCTTCGGGGAAGTCCTTCTTCAGCTCCTCCATCGTCTTGCGGACGTTGTCGGAAAGCGCCAGGGCGTTGGAGTTCGGGGCCTGGAAGATCGGGATCGCCACCGCATTGCGGTTATTCAGGAAAGCCTTGATGGCGTATTCCTGCGCTCCGAGCTCGACTCGCGCGACGTCACCCAGGCGGACGATCTCGCGATCGGTGCCGGTCTTGATGATGATGTCGCGAAACTGCTGCTCATCGGTCAGGCGACCTTGCGCGTTAAGAGCAAGTTGGAATTGCGAGGTCGAGGATGGCGGTGCGCCGATCTGGCCGGCAGCGACCTGGACGTTCTGCTCTCTGATCGCATCGACGACATCGCCAGTCGTCAGGTTGCGCGCGGCGAGTTTCTGCGGATCCAGCCAGACACGCATTGAATAGTCGCCACCGCCGAACACCTGCACCTGCCCCATTCCGGGGAGCCTCGCCAGGACGTCCTTGACGTTGAGGACGGCGTAGTTACGAAGATAGAGAGAGTCGTAACGGCCGTCAGGGGAGGTCAGGTGAACCAGCATCGTCAGGTTGGGCGAGCTCTTCACAGTCGTTACGCCGAGGTTGCGGACTTCTTCGGGAAGTCGTGGCAGTGCCTGGGAAACGCGGTTCTGGACCTGCACCTGCGCACGGTCGATGTCAGCACCAACCTTGAAGGTAATGGTCAGATCGAGGGCGCCATCCGTCGTGGCAGTCGAGGACATGTACAACATGTCCTCGACCCCAACGATCGACTGCTCTAACGGGGCAGCTACCGTGTCAGCCACGATCTTGGGATTCGCGCCGGGGTACGAGGCGCGGACCACGACCGTAGGGGGGACTACTTCGGGGTACTCGGAGATCGGCAGCTGAAAGAGTGCGATCGCGCCGGCGATCGTCACGAATGTCGACAACACGGCCGCGAAAATCGGCCGGTCGATGAAGAAATTGGAAAGTTTCACGATGAACCTATCCCTTCGCGCTGCGGTCTGCGCTGCGCGTCGTGGAGAGAAGACCTTGGAGATCGTCGAGGGAGCGGGTCCGCACCCGCACCCCCGACCTGCCGATCGCCTGAGTGACAATGCACCGCAGGCGATGTGTGCTCGTTACGCTAGTTCGAAATCACCCTCGCGCTCAGTTCGCGGCCACCATCGTCTTGTTGGCCGTGCCGCCAGGGTGCTTTTCGCCCATCGCCACACGCTCGGGCGAGACCGACACACCGGGGCGCACCCGCTGGAGTCCGTTCACAATGATCGTCTCGCCCTGGTTGAGGCCTTCACGGATGACTCGCAGGCCATCCACGACCGGGCCCAACTTCACGGGGCGGTACGCCACCTTGTTGTCAGCTCCAACCACGAACACGTACTTCACGCCCTGGTCGGTGCCGACAGCACTGTCGTTGATCAACAGCGCGGTGTACTGATCCCGTCCGAGGAGTTTCACGCGCGCGAACAGTCCTGGCGTGAACAAGCGGTCGTGGTTGTCGAGCTTGGCTCGGCTTCGAATCGTTCCGGTGGCCGGGTCTAGTGCGTTGTCTACGAAGACCATCACGCCCTTGTGGTCGTAGCCTTGCTCGTCGGCCAGACCTACCAGCACCGAGGTCTGTGAACCACGGGTGCTCGCCTTATCGCCGTCGTGAGCCTGCTTCGTGTACTTCAGGAAGCCCTGCTCGTCGTTATCAAACGCGACGTAGATCGGGTCGAGGGACACCAGCGTCGTCAGCTCGGTCTGACCGTTCGTGACGAAGTTGCCGGTGGTCACGAGCGCCCTGCTGATTCGGCCGCTGATCGGCGCGGTGACCTTCGTGAATGTCACGTTCAACTCGGCGGTGTCTAACGCAGCCTGCGCGGCCTCGACATTCGCCGCCGCCTGCTCACTACCGGCGACGCGTGTGTCGAACTCTTCTTTAGAGATGGCATGGGAATCGAGGAGCTTCGTCGCTCGCTCGCGCTCGGACTTCGCGAGAGTCAGCTGCGTGTGGGCCTGATCGACCTGCGCCTTTGCACGCTTGTACTCGGCGTCGTAGGGACGGGGGTCGATGACGAACAGCACGTCGCCCTTCTTTACCTCATGGCCTTCATCGAAGTTGACCGATGAAATGTATCCGGAGACGCGGGGGCGGATTTCAACTCGCTCTACGGCCTCGAAGCGGCCGGTGAACTCGTCGAACTCCGTTACGGACTTCTGGACGACCTGCGCGACGGTGACCTGCGGCGCGGGGGGCGCTCCGGCCCCGGCCGCGGCGGATTCGGCAGCTGCGTTCTTGGCGCAGCCGGCCAGAGTTAACGCTACTACTGCGGCGAGCGAGGCGAGGACGGCAAGCGCTCGGGGGGTCGCCGAACGATGGGCGAGAATGGATGAATTGCGCATAAGAACTCCCTGAAACCTTCGACGGCCATACGGCCGACACAACAGATCGAGCCAAAAGCTCAAATCGAGTCAGACCCAGAATTAAGAACCTAAGGCTCGCCCCTCTTCGCCCGGCTACGACTGAGTCCTTTGCGTCGACCGGGAGGGATGTCCTCGGCGGTGTTGGCGGGTGCTCTAGTCGTGCAGGTGGTCTTGCGCCCTTGGCAGACATAGTCGATCTGGAACGACTCTTTTGACATTCACCCGCCGAGGCGGACGAGTGGTGTCCGGCGACGGGGGAACGTGTCTCTCAATAGGGGTAGAAGAGGTGACGATGGCGTTACGGGGGCGGTCACCTGCCAGCGGATAAAATATCCTGCGCGGGTCCGGCGTTGGCCGTACTCGCCAGGTCGGGCCCGATCAACGTAGTTTTCGGCGCCAGCCGCGACGAGGGCGCCCGCCCGGCGACGAACGGCCGCGACAAATCAATGACTTACTGTGCCATGACGGCTTGACGGCCGGCCCACCCAGCCGGTCTAATACGCGCCCTCCCCGTTCCGGCGGCCAGGTAGCTCAGTTGGTAGAGCAGCGGATTGAAAATCCGCGTGTCGGTGGTTCGATTCCGCCCCTGGCCACCACCCGAATCGGTTGCTTGCAGGGGTGTCGGCATGATTCGAGAAGTGGAATCCGCGCAGCTACAATTGGCCGAGCTCTGCCGGCGGCACAATGTTCGTCGCCTCGAGATCTTCGGTTCGGCTACCGGTTCGAGCTTTGACTCCCGCAGGAGTGACCTCGACTTCGTCGTAGAGTTCGGCCCCTTTCCCGCCGGCGGATACAGTGAGCACTACTTCGCCCTGCTCGAAGATCTCAAGCAACTCTTCAACCGACCGATCGATCTGTTGGTAGGTCGCGCCATTCGCAATCCGTACCTTCTGGAAAGCATTAATCGTTCGCGCGAGCTCTTGTATGCGGCTTGAGGTGCGCAAGTACCTCTTCGACATCGAGTAGGCGACCAATTTGCTGCAGCAGTTCATCGCCGGAAAAACACTCGACGAATACTTGAAGGACCCGTTGCTTCAGTCCGGCGTGGAACGTCAATTCGAGATCATCGCTGAAGCGATCAGTCAGCTCGCAAAAGTCGATTCCGCCGCAGTTCAGCAAATCACTGACTACAAGAAGATCATCTCCTTCAGAAACATCCTGATCCATGGCTACGCCGAGGTGGATGACCTGCTCGTGTGGGACATTGTCGCCACCAGGCTTCCCGTGCTGTTTCAAGAAATCAAGAAGATGATCAGCGCCGCATCGTGAGGCGCAGCGCACACCCTTCTCTCTTCGAAGCTAGCTCTTCGAGCGAGCGGTGTGCGCAAGCTCTTCTATTCCTCGAGTCATTGTGCATAGCACCGCAGGCTGGCCGACTGCTGGCCAGCCGGCAGGGGGAGCCGTCACTTCACACGGGGCTTTTTGATCGTAGCCCCTGGCCTAACTATCAAGGACCGCCTCCGGGTGCTGCAACCGAATGATCCGGAGAGCTACCTCCGAGAGCGCGAACTGGTACGCAACGACCAGCTGGCCGAGATGCAGCACGCGCGCATCGTCATCACGAACTACCACGCCTTCAACCTGCGCGAGCGCATGGAACTCTCGGCTGGCGGCCGCGCTCTCCTTCAGGGACGCATCGGAGAGGAGCTGGTCACGACCGAGACCGAAGGCCAGATGATTCAGCGCGTCTGCCCCGAGCTCATGGGCTTCAAGAACATCGTTGTGCTCAACGACGAGGCGCATCACTGCTATCGCGAGTGACTCAACCACTCAATTCTGAGTAGCCACGGGAGCAAGATAGAAGGCAACGACACTGCGTCGCGGCTAGGCCGTTGTCAGCGCATCGGTTTTCGCAGCACCGTCGGAATCGGGCGGTGCCAAATATTGGTCAAGTGTTTGGATAGTCGCTAGATCGCACGGCACTATTGCGCAGGCAAATGCGATAGAGTACGCCTGCTAAACGAGCGGCGATCTGTTGGTTTAAGATGTTGGGCCGTCACGAATCTGCGGCATATCGACGAGCCAAGAGAGCGGCGATCGACGTAACTGCGATCTTACACGTTGGCCCTCTTTCGACGGAGCCGTGTAGCGCTTTCTGGTTCGTCTAGCGGCGAGCCAGCTAGCGACGAATCTGACGTGATCTTGCCAGGCGAGAACAGCGAGGAGAGCATCAGTGAAGGCAAAGTCGCGCGCGAAATCGCCGCTCCGAGGCAAGCCGGCGTCCCGATCCAAGTCGAAGGCGCGTGCGAAGAGAAAACGCCCATTGAGCTTCGCTGCCGGAGTGGGTCTGGCGTTGCGTCGCGCTGCCAAGGAAGCACGGCGCATCGCACGCATGCACGGCACGCCGATCTACGTCTGGGAGAACGGTCGCGTAGTGGCGAAGAAGCCATGATGAAGGTCAACGGAGTTGTCGTGCCGCTGTTGAGCACGCAGGGTTCGTAGCACTATGTCAGAATCGCACGTAACGTCACTGAGCATGCCCCACAGCCCGGAGCCTAGAGGAATGGCAACCCTTACCGCGGACCAAGTGCGTCGGACTCCGGCCTACACCATTACCGAGGCCGCTCACTACCTGCGCCTGCCCGTTACCACGCTGCATGCCTGGTGCACCGGGCAGGACTACCGCTCCAAGGGGCAGACCAAGCGATACCATAGGGTCATCCGCCTCGATGGCAGTGGGCGCGACGGGCTGTCATTCCTCAACCTCATCGAAGCTCACGTCCTCAGTGGGCTTCGACGCATTCACCACATACCTCTGCCCAAGATCCGACGCACCCTGGATTGGATCAGCAAGCGGCTCAATCTTTCGCGACCGTTAGCCGAGGCTCGATTCGCGACGGACGGAGTGAACCTGTACGTCGAGCACATTGCCGAGCTGATTGACGTCGAGAGGGGTGCTCAGATCGCTATGCGCGAGATCATCGAGACCTATCTGCGCCGCGTCGAACGTGACCCCATGGGCGTGCCAGTCAAGCTATACCCTTTCACTCGAAAGGAGCCCACGGGCGACACCGGGAGGGCTGTCATCATTGACCCGGCGGTTGCCTTCGGTCGTCCCGTGCTCGCGGGCACCCGAGTACCGACGGCGGTTCTTGCCGACCGGTTCAAAGCAGGTGACGCGCTGAAGGACCTGGCGGATGACTACCGCACGACGCCGCAAGCGATTGAAGAGGCGCTTAGATGCGAACTCGATCGCCGCGAAGCGGCTTAGTAACACCGTCTTTTACCTAGACGAGTCGATCTACTCGCGTCGGCTAGCCGAGGACATGCGGCAGGCCGGTGCGACTGTGGTCACACCATTTGAAGCCGGGCTGGCCGGAGCGGCCGACGAGTCATGGCTGACGACAATAGGCCAGCATCGTTGGCTGGCGTTGATGCGCGACCAAAATATTCGGCGTCGCCTCCTCGAGCGGCAGGCGCTCGTAGCAGCCGAGGTAGGGGCCTTCGTCTGCGTTGCAGGCGAAGCAACGGCAGAAGAAACTGCATCGGTCGTTACCTCGTTGCTTCGAAAAATGGCAAGCATTGCGACTAGCGAACGTCGGCCGTTCATCTATACGTTCGGCCTCGTGCCAACTCTTCGACCGATTCCGCGCCGCGCGCTGGTGAGATCGTAGCACCGGGAGCGATTCCGGAAAGGTGGGGCTTCTGAGACGCGCACCTTCAACGCGGATATGCGGGCAGCGTCGCGAGACCCTTGGGCGGTATGAGGGTGTCATCGAAAGGAGATTTGATGGCAGGCGAGTAAATGCCATACCCGATCTTCGGAAGCTTGTTTTCCCTCACGAGCTTGCCCAGAGGGTACGGCCGACCTGATTGTGGCCCCCGATATCGTCGAAATCGGCGCGCAAAGAGACATCGCCGCGCGCGGCCGATCCGCTTTAGTAGCTGCGTTTCCAAGGTCTCTCTCATGCTGACACATACGATGCAATTCGAAGCAGCCAGCACAGGGCATGGTGAATGGGTATGGCTTTGTCAGAACTAAGGCATTTGGTCGATCAGAACGGTTCAATCGGCAATCCCGTTCGCAAAGAGCTCACGCCTTCCGGCTTGCCGCTTCGACAAGCCGTACACCGTTTCTGAGCCGTACAGGTATGCCAGCCTGTCAGCATCCTGCTGAGGATGAATAATCGGACGCTTCAACACGGCATCGAACGGAATCTGTCCCCCGCGGCAGGTGCGGCCGTCCGGAAGGGGCGCGACCTCCACTCGAAACCAGATCCCGTCAATTCGCAGCAGTAGCGTTCGCTCGTTGACAATACGGCGCCGTGCCGCGATTTCTTCCTCGCGCTGCTTGCGCCAGTCTGCGGCGCTACGTCGTCTTCGACCTCGGCGGTGTTCTCGAATGATTCCCGTCCGAGGATCCACATACAGTTCGTGGTACCAAAGCTCTCGCGGATCCCCGCGCGAGACCGCAATCAATTTACCCTCCTCCTCCCTGACCTTGACCGCGATGAAGTCGTCGATGTGTTGGTGGATGTGCTGCTGCACGGTGTTCCGCCGATCGATCCGAGCACAGATCTCTGAATAGACCTTATCCCATGGGCGGCCGATCTGGGCTTGGAGATACCGTCGAAGCGGCTGCAGGTTCTCATTCAGATCGAGGTGGTCATAGCGTGCACGCATGCCGAGACGCATGGGTCCGTCCATGTCGTTGCGCAGAAAAAGCGCCGCTGCGCGAGTCCTCTTGCCCGAGCGTGGTCGCTCGACGATCACTTTGTACATGTCTGGACGCATAGACTCGGAAGCCTCGACTGATATTCGAGGCTCATAACGACACTCCAAAAGCGGAGCCGGACAGGATATCCAGCCAGGACGTCAGATCAACCGACAACTGCCCGAGGCGCTCGACGAGTCAGCATTATCCAACCTAACGAAGTCATCCTCGTGCCTGCGCTCACGCTCATGACTTCCGTCTGACCGCGCAGTTGGTCCGTGTTAGATAAGCTGCTTTGCCAGAAGACGTGGATTAGGTATGAACCACTCACTCTAGAGCGGTGGATTCTGCGAACAGTCGCTCAAGCCGGGGACGGGACTTCGGGGCCGCTTCGAGCGCCGCGACAAAGGCATCGTACTGCTGCGCGCTCAAGCGGAACTCGCGGCGAAACGACCCAAGGCTCCGACACGTGGGAAGACCCCGAGTGCGCGAGGGGGACCGGAGAACATGGCGGACAACCAACCCGGCGATCGCCCTACTCAGTAAGCGCAGGGCCATGCAGACTGCTTAGCCTTGAGAGAGCTTGCTCGGCGAAAACAGACCCCTAGCCCTTCGGCGCGCCCAACATCTTGACCAGTTCCTGCTGCTTGTGGAGCGCGTCGGGCAACCGACCATACCTGAGCGAGGCGTTGCAATCGTCCAGCGCCTTCTGCAACTGGCCGACCTTCATGTAGGCAAAGCACCGGTTGTTGTAGGCAATGGCGAGATCTTCGGGCGGCCTGAAGTCGGCGAAAACGAGCGGATATTTGTCGAATATCTCGAGCTCGGTCGAATAGTGGCCGAGCATCGCATGGATGTGCTCCATCTCGATGATGGCACCCCACCGCACGTAGTCATCGGAGCCGTTCTCGGCGATGGGGTTGAAGTCGGCCAGAGCGGCGGGATAGTTCTTCAGACCCTCATAAGCCCGGGCGCGATAGTAGCGCGCGGTCGCCACGTCGCGATGCGCGTCTATTAGCCCGGTACATTCCTGCACGGCGGCCTGGAACTGATTCAGCTTGTACAAGGCGAAGCACTTCAGGTACTGACTTCCGCCCCGATTGACCCCAGCGATGCGGTTCGCCGCATCGTGATCCTCAATGACCTGGGCATACTGGCCAGCGTTCCTCGCCACCCACGCCATGTCCTGATAGACCGAAGCCAGCGCGGTGTTTTTCTCTTCCGCACTCGGGAAGGTCGTGTGCTCGACATCGTCCAACGCTTCCCTAAACTTTTGCTCTACATTGACTGGATTTCCGAGCTTCGCCCATATCCTTGCCGCGACGTCATCGATGACATAGCTGTTGTGTCCCGACTCGTGAATGAGTTGGGTATCACTTCCCATGGCATCGGCGGCGAGTTGCAACACCGTGTTTATCGAAGTTGAATCGCCGCGCGTATCCACCATATCCCCGAGAATCGGCCACAGCGCGTTGCTGAACTGAATCGGGTCGGAGTGCTTGTAGAGACCTAGAGCGTGCTGGACGCCATCGGTCAGGCCGCCGGCAACGTGGCTATCCATGTCTCGGCTGATGCAGGCCGTAAGGGCCTCGTGGTTGAGGCGGTTGCACTCTACCCACGCCGCATCCAGCAGATAACCCGTGAGCTGCATGTAGAGCAGCTTGAGCGGTGAGGCAGGCGGTGCCGCCTCCGCATATTCCTTCACGAACTGATACATCGCCTCGGCGCTGCCACCCCATTTGGGTGTCAGGTAGTAGAGTCTGATCTGATAAAGCCGGTAGTAGCTGGGGAAGCGGGCAATGCTCTTGCGGAAGGCCTGGTCCAGCTCCGCCGTGCTTCCGTGGACTGCTGTTATCCGTATCCAGAGGTAGTAAGCCCAAGGGATCTTGCTGTCGAGAGCAATGGAGCGCAGGACATCGACCTGCGCGCGGCCGAGGTAGTCCTGGAACCCCTTCATGTGCTCGCCGGGGACGCGAGATTCGAAGTCGGTGCCACGAATCTGCCAGGCGGTATCGCTGTAGTAGTTTGCGCGGATCAGGTA
The DNA here is from genome assembly GCA_036499585.1 of Steroidobacteraceae bacterium. Classification (GTDB taxonomy): domain Bacteria; phylum Pseudomonadota; class Gammaproteobacteria; order Steroidobacterales; family Steroidobacteraceae; genus 13-2-20CM-66-19. The sequence goes on along the minus strand of DASYDM010000004.1, from coordinate 492,821 downwards.
AGCCAGAGAGGAGTTGGGGCTCTGGGAGATCCACGCATTGAGCCCGGCCAGGAACTTCGGGTCATCACCTTGTGAGAGGTGATTGATAAACTGGCCGAACGGAGAAAAGGAGAAGGACTGCATCCTGCTGTGCGCCAGTACGTCCTTGGCCAGTATTTCGGCTGACCGATAGTCCGCGTTGCGCAGCGCCTCGGCCGCCGACATCGCCTTGTCCGTGGTTGAGACGGCGGCCTGGGGTCTGACGTCGCCCGGGGTAGCCGCTTGTGCCACCAAGCCAGCACACACCAACAGTGTCCCCAGAAAAAGACACCCGGGCGCCCGGCTTCGAGTCGGTACGGATATTCGCTCGAACAGCACGTCCCTCTCCCGCTGAAACCGGGTGGTTCAGCCCCGGCAAGGATGCACAGTTTGCTGCGTAGCCCGCAGAGAATCCGTGCCGCCCGTCAAAACACGGAAAATCCGCCTATCGCCGGTGAGTGGCATAACAGACGGATCCAACGGAACCGAGGTCTTGGGCCGGTCTTTTGATTCTGATATGGAGTTACGCCTCGTTGCTAACGCCTTGAAGCTCCGGCATCAGTGATACAGCAACGTGATTCCCGCATTGATCGCCATGCCGCCGCCGATCAACCAAGCAAAAAGCAGCGCCGCGAGGCCCAACGGCTTGATTCCCGCCGCGCGTAAGGCCGATACGTGGGTGGTGACCCCGAGCGCGGCCATGGCCATCGCCAACAGAAAGCTGTCCAGATTGATGAGGCTTCCGCGCAGCCAGTGCGGCAACGTCACGACCGAATTGAGGACGGTCACGGCCACGAAGCCCAACGCAAACCACGGAATGACGACGTGTCCGCTGCGTTGAGCTTCGGGGGCATCTACAGATCCACTTGGATCACGATGACGCGACAGGTAGGCCGACAGCAGAATAAGAAAGGGCGCCAGCATCATCACGCGGACCATTTTGGTGATCACGGCCGTGTTGCCCGCCTGGTCAGTGATGGCACGCCCGGCCGCGACCACCTGCGCTACCTCATGGACCGTCGAGCCTGCAAACACACCGTACTGGGCCGGATCCATCGCAAGTAGGCGATGGTGCTGATTGAAATGATAGAGAGCCGGATACAGGAAAATCGCGAGCGTACCAAACACGACCACCGTGGACACCGCGACGGTTACCTGCTCGGCGCGGCCGCGAACCACAGGTTCAGCCGCCATGACAGCCGCGGCGCCGCAGATTGAGCTGCCGGCGCCAATCAGCATGGCAGTACGGCGATCCAGTCCAAACCATCGGGTGCCTGCCCACCAAGAGAGAAGGAACGTGCTGCTCAACACGAGTGCGTCGATGATCACGCCGGCGAGCCCAACATCGGCGACGTCCTGAAACGTCAGGCGCAGCCCATAAAGAATGATTCCCAGACGCAGCAAGCTCTGCTTTGAAAACGTGACGCCGGGGGCGCAGGCCGCCGCAATCGGTGGATATACGCTGTTACCGACCGCCATGCCCAGAACGATGGCGAGAGTCAGCGCACTGATGCCGTCGGCCTGAAGCCACGGCGCGCTGCCGAGTGCGATGGCCAGCGAGGCCAGGACAAGCACCAGTAGCGAGCCCGGTAGCTTGTGACGGACGGAGCCGATCGCGCCGCTCATACAGCCCCTTGCCCGAGATCACAGCGGCATATCGATCCTGCAACCATTGCTGCTCCCTCTTGCGCCCATCGTTCGACTATCCGAGTGCCGCCACTATGAAGCTATCGTCATGAGTCGTAAAATCGATTAATCGATTATTATCGAGCGACTCAGTCGATTAATGCCATGCGACTCACTTTGCGCCAATTGCAAATTTTCCAGGCTGTCGCGAAGGCGGGTGGTACCGCCGCGGCCGCAAACCTGCTGCCCCTATCTCAATCGGCGACCAGCGCTGCGTTGAGTGAGCTTGAGCAGACGCTCGGGGCGCCACTGTTTGATCGAATCGGCAAGCGCCTCGTCATTAACGACTTCGGTCGAACGGTACTGCCGATGGCTCTTGCCATGCTGGACAGCGCTCGCACGATTGAGCTCGCACTTCCAGCGAAAGACCAGGGGCTCAGCCATGTGCGTCTATTCGCGAGCACCACCATCGGCAATCACATCCTGCCCGCGCTGCTGGCTCGCTATCGGGAAGTCGCACCGGTGCGGCAGTTGGATGTCAGGATCGGTAACACGTCAGAAGCGGTTCAGGCCGTAACGGATTTCTCGGCCGACTTCGGCTTGATCGAGGGGCCGTGCCACGCCTCAGACCTAACCGTGAGTCCGTGGCTGCAGGAAGAGCTCCTGATCGTGGCCTCTCCACTGCACCCTCTCGCCCGGTTATCTGGCCGCCGCCTGACAATTGAGCAGTTGCGGCAAGCTCCTTGGCTTTTGCGTGAGCCGGGGTCGGGTACGCGCGAGTCGGTCGAGCTCGCATTGCGTCCTCATCTATTGCACGTTGAGCCGGTCATGACATTGGGAAGCTCTGAATCCATCAAGAATGCCGCGGTAGAGGGCCTCGGAATCAGTTGTCTCTCGGCCGCTGTGGTCCACGACTTTGTGTCCGCTCGGCGTCTCACGGTGCTCAAGAGCGAGCTACCGCCGCTGGTGCGCCAGTTCGCTCTGATCTCACATCGCCGGAAGGTTTTGTCGGATAGCCTGCAGCGATTCGTCGAATTCTGCCAGCGCCATAGCCGCTGGCCGGATGAGCGGGCGAGCGCGTACAAAAGTGCAAGTCGTGCCGGACGACAGGCTCGGTACGAGTCCTCGCGTAGGACCCGCAAGTAAAGAGGCGCCAAGAGCGTCCGTGGCGCAAGCGCATCCCGATTGACTGTGCGCAGGCTATAGGATGTGCATCCCTTCGGCCGCCATCCAGACAGCCATGCCCACCATCATCAGGTTTTCCGTGAGCGAGATGAAACCCAGCGGCACATTGCTATCGCCGCCGACACAGGCGCAGCGCAGCTCGCGCCGTTGGACGTATACCGCGTAGAACACGGACGCAGCGCCGATACTACCGATGAAGAGCGCGACGGGAATTGCGACCCGTGTGAGGAGGCCTCCCAGCATCAGGATGCCGGCGAGAGCTTCTGCAAAAGGGTAGATATACGAATAAGGAACCCAACGCCGGGCGAGAAGATCGTAGCCCAAAAACATTGTCGAAAAGCTCTCCAGGTCCTTGAGCTTCAAGATCGCGAGCACACACATGCTCAAGGCAATGAACCTTGGCAGCACCTGCCACGTCCAAGGCGTCCCGTGCGCCTGCCAGCCCCAGGCGAGTGCCATGAGCGCGGTGGTCGCGAACACTGCAATGACCGGGCGATAGGTCACCGATTTGGGATCTCGCGCGGGTTGGCCCAGAAACCGGCGCAGCTCATCGTAGCCGCCGATGCGCTCCTCGCCGAGGAATACTTGGGGCGTCGTTTTCACGTCATGCTCGGCTTTGAACGCATCGGTGTCCGCTCGCGTGCGCAGCCAACGGTCGTCGACCTCGTAGCCGTTTCGATTCAGCAGGTCGAGCGCTTTGAGACCGTATGGGCATACGTGCTTCGGCATGACCATGCGATACAGCGTCGCTTGCTTTCGCGTTCTCGTCACTTGCTTTAGCTCTGACATTCAACGAGCGTATCATCCGTACTATGGTACGGAGTCAAGCTGAGTCGATGACGATTGCGGCGTTCGCTCGGACCGGAGGAATCGGCGTCGAGACGGTGCGCTATTACCAGCGCCGTGGCGTTCTGCCGATGCCACAGCGCGCGGGGGAGAATCCCGGGATCCACCGCTATGGCGTGGAGGATCTGCGCCGCTTGCGGTTCGTTCGCGCGGCTCAAAGCGCTGGGTTTACGCTCGAGCAGATCGCCGAGCTGATCGAGCTCGATGCGACGCGGGATCGGACGCGCGCCCTTGCCGTGGCGGAGCGGCAGCTCGAGGTACTGGATGCCAAGATCAACGATCTGACACTCGCTCGCAATGCTCTTCGCCATCTGGCAAAAGACTGTCGCAGCGACGGCCGCGGTCGGTGCCCCATAATCGAGAGCTTCGAGAGAGGCCGACCGCCGCCCTTGCCGCGCACGAAGAAGGCCATCAGGAAGACCGACCGCTCGGGATGAGACGCCGGCCCGTGACGGGTAACTCCTGCTATGCTGCAGCAGTCGAACGGAGATGGCATGCCTCCGTGAACCGCCCTGAAATCTCGGGGCTGATGATGCCTACAGACCTGGAACGCGGGTAGTAGGCCATTTTTTTGCGACCGCTCTCCCGTACTCCAGCGCACTTTAAGTTCGATTGGAGAGCGAGGTATGAACGGATTTCAACTGTTGGCCATCGGAGGCGGCGCGGCGCTGGGAGCGTGGCTGCGCTGGACTCTCTCAATGCAACGTTCAGCGCCATTCCGCCCGGGACGCTCGCCGCGAATCTGATTGGCGCCTATGTGATCGGCTTCGCCATCGCTATATTCGCGAAACAATCGAGTCTTACGCCCGAGTGGCGCCTTTTCATCATCACGGGATTCTGCGGCGGACTCACGACCTTCTCAACCTTCTCCGCCGAGATCAGTACGTTGGTTCAGCAAGGGCGACTCGCGCTTCTGACGCTCGCGATCGGTGCGCACGTGGGGGGCTCCCTCTTGATGACCCTCGCCGGCATGGCGACGGTCCGTTGGCTCAGCAGCTCAAATTAGGAGGCGATCAACATGAACGGCTATCAGATCTCATTCTTCACCGAGCAGAATCAACAGCACGAGGGCAAGCCCGTCGGCGAGTGGCTCTTGGCGCTGGCCAGAGAACTGAGGCTCTATGGCGCGACGCTCTGGTCCGCGACGGAAGGTTTTGGCCGCTCGGGCCGTATGCATTCCGCGCACTTCTTCGAGTTGGCCGACCAGCCCCAGGAAGTGGTGATGTCGGCGACGACCGAGCAGACCGAGGCACTCTTTGCAAGACTGCGCGAGAGCGGCATCGAACTCTCCTATGTGAAATGCCCGGTTGAGTTTGGTACGTTGGGCGAGCGCGAGTGAAAATCGAGGCGCGTGTATTCGGTACGGGCGCAAACGCAGGTTGTGGCGGCTACAGTGCATCCCACATCGACCTTCGACGAACAGCCCGTCGGGAGCTGAGCTCCGAAGCGTTCGCCTTCGCAGCCGCTTCGCAGTGCTTTGCGGATACATCTGCGGCTGCGGCGGCGGCTTTGCCACTATATATAGTATTGATTATCCTAAATAAATTACCCGAGATCGCGGCAGGATCAGAGCCTGTGAGAGACATCACGCCCCGCGGTGGCGCCCTTGAAGGGGCGGCGCATTGTCCTTACCATGGTCACGTAGTTCGAACAACTCACTGTGCACGACCATGATCAATCCTCGTCCGATAGCCTGAACTCTCCTCAGCCGGTGCCGTCATCGACGGGCAGGCCGGCGCGCTGCTCGAAATCGCGTTTCAGCGGCGCATGAGTCTTGAAAACGACACTCAAGTCGTCGTCTCTTAAAGCGTTCCGCGCGTCCAGACGGCTGCCGATCTTCAGGACCACCCCGAGCTCCTTCACCGCCTCATTCAGGAGCTCACTGCGGTTGGGATGCAGGGAATACAGCCGGGCGGCGATCGCCGCAAGATTGTAGTGGCGGTCCGCGCGGTGGAGGCTATTGGAGCCGACGGCCATCGTCTGGTATCGATATGCCTCTTCCAGATCTCCCTCGTAATAACTCATCAGTGCCCGCTGAGCCCAGACCCAACTGAGCGTGCGTTTGTTGTCCAGGGCACGCGCGTTCTCCTCGAGATCCTTGAACTGCTCGATCATGCCTTGGCGGATGGCCTGCTTCTCATCCGGGTCGGAGGATTGGTTGTAGTCCCTGAGATTGCGCACCACATCGGTGGTATCGAGCGAAATCAGGGTCGCAGCATGAATGCGCGTGAGACCCGTGGTTTTCAGTTTCTCGATTTCTTCGTCGAGCTTGCGAGCAAACTCCGCTTTCGCCTGATCCAGGGCGCTCTGGATCATTGCCTGCCCACCCTTGCGTAGCTGCTTGTACTCCCGAAAGCCGAAGAAAGCAGCGAGGGCAACCACAATGCCGGCGATGATTCCAACGGTCGCATAGATCTCCTTGATCGTGTCGATTGCCTCCTTGGCTGAATCCTCCGTCACCTTCATGGACGTCTGCGCGGCGTCGATGGCTGCCTTCGCCGACTCGGCAGATCGGTTCGCAGACCTCTCCGACATCGACATCGCTGTCTCCGCAGTCTTGCGGGTGGATTCGAGCGCGGATTCGGAGGTCTGCGTTGTCGCGTCGGCCGCCTCTGCCGCCCCAGCGGTCCGCGCACCGCACACGCCCAACAGAAGGGCCAGGCCAACCGCAACAAGGATTTGCTGTCCAGTCGAATTCAAGATCCCTCCCCACCCAACTCAGGTTCTGGCGCAAACCGGCTGCCGAGCGCCGGATCAAACGACGATTCCATTGTCATTCGGGACCGCAACATGTGCAACGCGTTGGTTGCTCGGGGCCCGTCGGCCGCAGGGCGTGAACTCCGGAGGCAAAACTCCGCCGGACCCGCCGCTACGGCAGCACAGCACCAACGCTCGCGCGGGCAACCCACCCTGACCGCCCATCGCGAGTGTGGACGAGTGTGAAATCCCCATACTCCGCAGCGACCGTAACGGTCTCCGCTTCGGGCAACGCAAATGCTGTGTCCGCCATAGGCACGGGCGACACGCGCACGGGCGTCTGATTGATGAGCACAACCGCCTCGTGCATTCGCGGCCACAACACCACAGCGCTGGACACGGCTAGGCCAACCAACGCGGCGCCGACAACAGTGCCGCCAACCCTGGCCCATCGAAGGCGAGCGGGCGTCCTCTTTGCCAGCAGCGCCGCTCCGAGGAGCACGATCCCCACGACCCCGAGCCACGCTGCCAACGTAGGGCTTAGGGTCTGCGCAGCCCGCGCGAACGGACCACGGGGTTCCGGGGATACGCGCACAGAAGCTCGTACGTACTCGATATTGGCCCGGATGTCGGCGTCTCCCGGCGCCAGTAGTGCAGCCCGCTCGTAGTTGAGTACAGCCAACCCGGGCTTGCCCGCGCGAGCGTAGGAGTTGCCCAGGTTATAAAGCCCATCCGCGGACAACCGGGTCGGCTGCGCCAGTTGGGCCAGCTCCTCGGCCTGCGAGAGACCTGTCACGAGCAGCAGAGCGAACAACACACTGCGCATCTAGCCCCCCACTCCGGTGAGCTCGACCCTAATCAAGCTGATCCAGCGCTGGAACTCGTCGCCGTCGGCCTTGTAGCCCGAATACTTCGCCTCCTCCGCGAGCGCGGTCAACCGTTCGACTTCCTCTGCCTTCGAGCCCGCTTGCAGCAGTGCTTGCCGAGCCAGCTGGAAAAACGCTGACGAATCGCCGGACTGGGCTGCGGCCTCCAACTGCCCGAGCACGCGCCCGGCCGCCTTGGAGCTTCCACTCGCGACATCGGGTCGGCGTACGGCAAACAAACTCACCGCCAGAATCAACGCCAACGTTGTCGGAACCGACAGAAACCACGCTTGGAAGTAGAGCGGCCGCAAGTCGCTCACCTCGCCTCGAGCCGGGGCGTGATCCGGTCGTAAGCCCCGAGCGCTGAAGCTGCGGGCGACGGAGCCAGCCACGGTGCCTATCGTCAACGCGATCGGCTGTGTGCTCGCGCTCTCGTACTTTTGAGTGTTTGGATTGAAATAGCTGAACTCGAGTGCGGGAACAGACTGCTCACCCGGACGCTCGGCAATCAACGGCTGCTCGAACACCTTCTCACCGCTATAACCGACCACATTGTGGGGAGTGAAGGCCGACTTCACCGGGTAGGTCTTCCAATGATCCAGGTGGTCGAGCATGGTCGAGTTGACGCGATCGAAGTTCCCGGCACCGGTGACATGAAGCCGAAGCGTCTGCGGCTCGCCCACAGCAGCGCCTTGGGGAGAAATGTCACTCTTGACCTGGAAGTCGCCGACGGCCCCACTGAAGCCCACGGGTTGTCCCTGAGGCAGCGACAACACCTGAAGCGCGAATGCAGGACTCGGGACCTTGACCTCCTTGGGAGTCAGTCCCTTGTAGATGATCTGCGAGAACGGCCAACCCAACTGGGCGGCGATGGCACTGTCCTCCGCCGAGCGCACGTCTCTCACGCTCAGTGGTGCCTCCACTGCCAGCGAAAAATCGCCGGCCTTCACCGCGCCGAGGAGGGTGTGCCAGGTCAGGATCTCGAACGGGTTGCCGTTGATCACCTGGTCGCGACGTATGGGCTGTTGGGAAAGCTCGTTGAGTGTGAAGTCACTGCTGGTGAGCGTAGGAGGGCCGTTCAGCGTTGTCACGATTCCCGGACGGATGCCTACTTCGATGTCGACGGGTACGCTCTCGCCCACGTAGATGGCGCGTTTTGGAAGCACCAGTTGGACAAACGCGGCGCCGCCGGCTTTGAGCTCTAGGCGTTTCGGGATCGCAACAGATGCGACGGGAAGTTTCGGGAGGCTCGGATTGTGGTAGGCGAAAGGATTGGGCTCATTGCCGGTGACCACCTCGAGCCCAAGGGTCTTTGCCCGGGGCGTGAGCCCGGGGATGGTGAACACGCCGGTGAATTTCGGCGTCACGCGGATCAGGATGTATGACGCTGGCACGGACCTGCCGTTGATGAACTGCAATCCCTCCTGCCGCCCCATGATCTGGAACTCCAGCCCGGGGACGGTCGGCAACGAGAAGCCTTTCAGCCGCCCGTACAAAGTCGACACCCGAATCTCCGCCGTGTCACCCAGCTTGATGCGCGACGGCTCTATGATCTCGGTGGTCAGTGCTGCGTCCAAAGCGGCGTCGACCTTGGCGGCGTTTGCTTTGACGGCGTCTGCCGTAGCGTCCGCTGCCGCCACCGCGCTTATGATCGAAGCGAAGACGCCCAGGAAGACGACGAGCACCTTGCAGCGGATTGACGGCGGGATTCCCATCACCAGTTCTTGAATGGCTTTTCCGGATCCTGGGGATTCCGCGGCCCTGCCGGTGCGGCAAGCGAGTGATGCTCGTCAGATTTGGCGGAATCCAACAGATCGCGCGCCTCCTGAGGACTCATCTGCCCGGGCGCTCGTTGATCGTCAGCGCCCGAGGGCGAGCCGGCGCCGCCCTGCCGCGGGGGCGGGGGCTGACCTTGCCCCGGCTGGGGTTGGCCTTGGCCTTGCCCCGGAGGCGGCTTGCCTTGCCCTTGCCCCTGCGGGGGTTGCCCTTGACCTTGCCCTGGGGGCGGTTGGCCGTGACCTGGCGGCGGCTGCCCTGAGGGCGGTTGCTGCCCCGGCGGCGGTTTCCCCTGGCCCTTGGATCCGCCGTTACCCTGACCGCCGCCACCGCCTCCACCACCGCCTCCGCCGCCTCCCCCGCCACCGCCCTGAGGAGGAGGGGGAGGCTGCTGAAGCGCATCGATCTTCCGCCGCACCAGATCCCGGTTGTATTGGCTATCCCTATCGCCAGAGCGCAACTGCAAGGCGGTGTCGTACGCCTTCACCGCCTCCGTCCACGTTTTGATGGCCTCTTGAGGCGCCGACTTCTCCAGCTGCTGACCCGCCCGATATAACGAGTTGCCCAGGTTGTAGTAAGCGTCCTCCTGGTCGGACAATCGCTGCGCATCACTCGACGGTGCAGCCTGGACGGACTGTTTGAATGACTTCGTTGCTCGCGAAAACTGCCCGGCTCGATAGGCCGACGTACCAGCGTTGTAGTCCAAGCGCGGCGCGGCCGCCTGATCAGCACTCTGCGAGCGGATCGGAAGGACCGCCGCCCCCAACATCACCGCCGCCGCCGAGACGTGCCGGCGCCGTAGGCGACGCGTCCCCACAAGCATGCTGACCAACAACAGCACCAACGAAGCCGCCAGCGGCCACTGGTAGCGCTCCGTGTAAATCCTTTGCTGCAGATAGCGCAGATCATGCTTGGAAACGGCAGAGAACACCGTCCGCAAGAACTCTGCGAAATCCTCGCCCTGGCGCTCGAGCCGTACGTAGGTACCGCCTGTGGCGGCGGCGACGGCCTTCAGGCCGTCTTCATCCAGATGCGATTTCACCGGCTTCCCCGCATCGTCCTTGACGAAGCCCCCGCCCTGGTCCGCCGGCACGGGAATCAGTTCCCCCTCGGCAGTCCCGACACCCACTGTGTAGATCTTGAGCCCATCCTGGCTCACCGCCTCCTTGGCCGCGGCCAGAGCGTCTCCCTCGAGATTTTCGCCATCCGTCACCAATATCAAGATCCGGTCGCTCCCAGGCCGGCGTCGCAACGCCCCGCGCGCGGCCGCAATGGCGCTCGCGATGTTGGTGCCGCCCCGTGGAATGGTGTTGACATCGACAGCATCCAGAGACTGGTGGAAAGCCGCATAGTCGAGTGTCAACGGGCACACAAGAAATGCGCTGCCCGCAAATGCCACGATCCCAATTCCGTCGCCGTCCAGCTGTCTGGCCATATCGTCGATCGCCAGCTTCGCCCGCGTCAGCCGGTCAGGCTTGACGTCGGGAGTCAACATGCTGCGTGACGTGTCGACCGCGAAGACGACTTCATTGCCGCGGCGCGTTATCTGCTCCCAGTGGTAACCGAGCTGGGGACCCGCCAACGCTGCGAAAAAACACAGCACCGAGAGCAGAAGCACAGTTCGTTGCACGAGGCGCCCGACACGCGAGACAGAACCGGTGAGCTTCAAGCGCAGGTGTGTCGCGACGAACCTGGTCAGCGCCGCCTGTTGTCGAACATCGTGCCAACGCCACAGCCCGATGAGCAGTGCCGCCGCCAACGGCCCCGCCAGTAGCCAGTATGGATCGCTGAATTTCACGGTAACCTGCGAAACGTCGTCTGCTGCAACAGCAGCCACAATCCAAGCAAACCTACTACGGGGAACAGGGCCCAGCGGTAGAGCTCCTCCACGCGCTCGAACCTCTGCACAGCCTGCGCCGATTTCTCGTAGCGATTGATCTGCGCGTAAATTTTCTGCAGCGAATCCGTATCGGTCGCCCGATAGAACAATCCGCCGGTCTCGCTTGCGATGGCTTGCAAAGTCTTTTCGTCGATGTCCACGGGCGCCATGATCACGTGCACCGCGCCTTTCTCATCCCTGACAGGAATCGGGACCTTCCCGCGTGCACCGACTCCGATCGTATACACTTTCACGCCAAATGCCCGGGCAGCTTCGGCTGCGGCAAGCGGAGCAATCTTGCCGCTGTTGTTCACCCCGTCTGTCAACAGAATGACCACCTTGGACTTCGCGGCCGTGGTGCGCAGGTGGTTGACTGCTGCGGCAAGCGCCGAGCCTATGGCCGTTCCGTCGGCACCCATGCCGACGTCGACACGCTCCAGATTCTGCAGGAGCCAGTCATGGTCGAGCGTGAGTGGACTCACAAGGTAAGGGTACCCCGCGAAAGCCACCAGGCCGAGGCGGTCATCGGGGCGATCCTGGATGAACTGGGCCACCACCGCCTTGACCACCGCGATCCGATTGACGCGCGTGTTGCCAACCGAGAAATCGAGCGCCTGCATAGAACCGGAGACATCCAGTCCGAGAACGATGTCAATGCCGTTCGCCGTGACCTCGGTACGGCTGTGCGTGCGCTGCGGCCGGGCCAACCCGACGATCATGCAAGCCGCCGCGGCGATCGGCAGCAGCCCCCGGAGCCATCCGAATCGGCTCCGAGTGCGGCGCGCGACGTCGCGCGCGAGACTGACATCAGAATATTCGACGGCCGCGACAGGTCCGCGCCGCCCGCGCCACAGAAAGATCAACGGCAACACGGCCAGGGCCCAGAGCCATTCGGGTTGTACGAACCTGATCATGCAACGGTCGACTCACCAGTCTCGGACACAAAACCGCGAGCGGTCTGGAATAGCGATTCCAGATCCGCGGCCGCGAGGGTCGCCCCTGCGAACTTGACCAGATCGCACCTTTCCAGGAACTGCGCCAGCAACGGGCGATGACGCGAGAGTGCCTCGTTCTGACCCCGCAGCACGTCTTGCAGGAACTCCTCCGTGGTCCGCTGAGTTGCACCCACCGCAAAGCGTTTCTCGATGTAGTTGCGGATCACCTCCGACACGGCGATCCCGAACTCCCGTGCCGTCTCCGGCTGCATCAGAGGTTTCGTGTCGTCCAGGCGCGCGAGTGTCTGCGCCAACAGGGTGAGGCGGCGAGCAGGAGCGCCTTTGCGTCGATGGCGGATCACATAAACAGCGGCTGCCGCCACCAGGAGCGCTCCGACGACGACCGCGATCAATAGCCGGGATGCCGCAGCATCGATCTTCGGCCCGCGAATGTCACGAATGTCCTCATCGGCCCGGGCGAAGCTCGCCAGCAGTCCGATCCATCCGTAGGCAATCCTGCTCATACCCGCGATCCTCTTCATACCCGCGTACGCCCCCGCGATTTGAAGAATCTCTGCAGGGGCGGCATGTACGGCAGGTCGGTCCGCAGTTGGACCGTATCGACCCCTTCGGCCCGCAAAGCGTTTTTCAAGCGCTGTGCACGCTCCTGCGACAGCTGGGTGAACTTCTTGCGAACCGCGGCGCGTCCCGTGTTCAGTTCGACGATCTCGCCGGTCTCCGCATCCTCCAGCGCGACGATTCCAACATTGGGAAGCTCCCTTTCGCGCGGATCTTCGATGTGGATCGCGATCAAGTCGTGCCGACGATTCGTCTGGCGGGCCAGTCTGCGCAACGCGGCACTCGCGGCAACCGGATCACCGCTCGTCTCGAAGTCGGAAATCAGAAAGACCACTGCGCGTCGGTGCAACACGTGGTTCACGACGTCCAGGGCCTTCACTGTATCGGTACCGATACCCTGCGGCTCGTGATAGAGAATATCCCGAACGACACGCAACACGTGCCGCCGCCCCTTCTTCGGCGGCAGGTAGCGTTCAACTCGATCCGTGTACAGGATCAAACCGACCTTGTCGCTGTTGCGGATGGCTGAGAAAGCCAACACGCTGGCCACCTCGGCGGCCAGGTCGCGCTTGGACATTGCTCCCGACCCGAAATTTCCCGAAGCGCTGATGTCCACGACCAGGAAGATCGTCAGCTCGCGCTCCTCGGTGAATTTCTTGACGAACGGCCGTCCCTCACGCGCCGTGACGTTCCAGTCGATGGTGCGGACCTCATCCCCTGGGCTGTATTCGCGGACCTCGTCGAAGTCCATTCCGCGGCCCTTGAACACGGAGTGATAGGCGCCCGCCATGGTGTCATCGACCATGCGCCGCGTGCGGATCTCGAGCTCACGCATGCCCTTCCGGGCCGATTTCTTGTCATCCGCCATCGGAACGCATTCCGCGCTTCAAGGCACCGGCAGCGTGCTCAGGATTTTCTCGACGATGTTTTCTGAAGTGACGTTCTCGGCCTCGGCTTCGTAAGTCACCGAAACCCGATGCCGCAGCACGTCCATCGCGACTGATTTGACATCCTGAGGCGTGACAAAGTGCCGGCCGTTGAGGAACGCCATCCCGCGTGCAGCCAACGTGAGTGCGATGGTTGCCCGGGGCGAAGCGCCGGTTTGAACGTAACCATTCAGGTTGAGATCCGCCCTGATTGGCGGCCGTGTCGCCTGCACGATATCGACGATGTAGTCCCGGACCTTCGCGTCGACGAAAATCCCATTCACGATGTGGCGAGCCTCGATGAGCTGCGAGGCTGTTACAACCGTGCGCGGCTCTACCATCGCCTCTGTGGTGGCCATCGCATCCAGAATCGCCCGCTCCTCGCCACGCGTCGGGTAGGTGACCACGACCTTCATCATGAACCGATCGATCTGTGCCTCCGGCAGCGGATACGTGCCTTCCTGCTCCAGGGGATTTTGCGTGGCCAGGACGAGAAACGGCGCCGGCAACGGATAGGTCTCGTCGCCGAGCGTCACCTGCCGCTCCTGCATGCCCTCGAGCAGCGCGCTCTGCACCTTCGCCGGCGCACGGTTGATCTCGTCCGCGAGGATGAGATTGCTGAAGATCGGCCCTTGCTTGGTGCGGAACGTCCCGTCCTGGGGACTGTAGATCATCGTTCCGACAATATCGGCCGGCAACATGTCCGGTGTAAATTGCAGCCGCTTGAAACGTAACGAAATGCAACTGGCTAGGGTCTTCAGAGTCAAAGTCTTCGCCAGACCCGGAACGCCCTCGAGCAGCACATGCCCGTTGCTCAGGAGCGCGATCAGCAGCCGATCGAGCAGATGCGTCTGGCCGACGATAACCCGCCCCACCTCCCCGCGCAGCGCGCCGATCCAGGATGATTTTTCAGCAATCGTTTCGCGCGATGGTGCGCCAGCTACCTGAGTCATTCTTCATTATGCCGAAGTGTGTCGCCCACCGGTTCGACGATTGCGGGCGGGGCTGGCCCAACGTGGGTCCGGCTGTTCTGTGCGCAGTTCGATTCGCAGCGGTGCAGAAAGTTCACGGGGACACAGTCGACGAGTTGGACGCGCTGGGCGCTGCTGAGACGATTGTCGAGAAGTGCGCCAACACACTCATCGTCCGGTGTTCGGCGAGCGAGCGCGACGGCGCGTCGGAATTCGCGTCGAAGCCGATCGGCGAGCGCGAGGTGGTGCACACGACTCGCTCGAGCACCGGCGAGCCTGACCGCTGGTTTTCATCGACCACGAGGGGTCACCTGCCCGGAGTCAGATGGCCAGTCCGCATCCTAAAGATCGAGCCAGCTGCCATGGCAATGCAGATCGAACGGCTGCCAGACCTGGAAGAGTTTCTGAAGCGAAGTCCAACCGGCAACCCGCGGATCAACCACCACCTCAATCGCGCCCTACGCCCCCACTTAACCTTACAGCATGTAAGGTTTGAGGCCCACATTGCGTTTACAGTCGAGCGAGCGGAGCCGCGGTGCCGCCGTACTCCCCGCATAACACGGCGCGTTGTTCCGCAGGGTAGACGACAGGCTACAGTCGAGCCCTAGGTCGTGGCCCGACCGTTAAGCCCATGCTAGCGTCGTTGGCATGTTTGAAAACGCTACGCCTGTCGACATCGCTCTCGCACCGAGCGTCGACGAATTCACCGAGCGCTATGTCCGTCCCGAGCGCCCCGTTGTCGTTCGCGGCGCTGTTGGAGACTGGCCGCCGTCGCACAAGTGGACGCCTGACTATCTGAAGGCGATGTCGGGTACGCGTCGGGTCAGGATCGGTCTTTCCACGACCGGCGACTATGTCGCCTATGCCGACAAGCTGAAAATTGGAACCGAGCCAGAGGTCGAGTTCGCGAAGGCCATCGACGGCATCTTCGCGTCGGACAACGTGGACCAGAAGTCCCGCGTCCACCAACAACCGCTCGACACATGGGGTCCCCTGAACGAAGAGTCGACACCCATCCCGTACATCCGGCGCAAGCTCATCGCCAAGAACATCTGGATGGGGTCGCGCGGAAACGTCACGAAGCTGCACTACGACACGGAGGACAACATCAACGTCCAGATCCGTGGCCGCAAGGAAATCATTCTCTACCCTTCGACGCAGCTCGATGAGCTCTATCCTCGCAGTCCTTGGGAATACATGGCGAACTTCAGCCGTGTCGACATCGAGAAGCCGGATCTCTCACGCTTCCCACTATTCAGTCGTGCCACTGCCTGGCGCGCAGTTCTCGAGCCCGGCGATTTCCTTTACATCCCCATTTACTGGTGGCACCAGTTCTATACGCTGGAAGCGAGCATCAACGTCAACTTCTGGTGGCAGGCTCGTGCGGGTCAAGCACTGCGACGACAGGGCGTACGCTACTGGCCGCGCATGGCGAAAGACGGTTACCTTCACACGCACATCGCACAAGCGATCAGGGACATGGGAAAATCGCTCGTCGCAAGGTGAGCCTGCACGCAGATCCGTAGACGGACTCTGGCGTGACCGTCGCATCGAACACGAACACGGCGGGAGGGTCAGGCGCGCAAAATGACGAGCGCCTCGGAGCTCGTTGCATTGGATCTATGCAGCCCGAACCGCCGATAGGTCTGAAGCTCCATCGTTTCCTGGTGCCGCCAGCCTCGTGACACGGCAATGCTGGCGAGGTGGGCGGGGGTGTCGACCTGGAAGCGCTTTCCACCCAGGACGGTGTGGTTCCGCCCGACTATCAGCGCGAAGGGAGCATTGGGCTTCATGAGGCGTCGGACGGCCGTGAAGGAGTCGGCCATGGCCGCGAAGTATCGATACAACAGGCGCGGCACGGCCACCCGCCGGAACCCATCGTCCTTCCCCAAAGCACCCTGTAACCGGATGCAGAAATCCTGCTCGGCGGCAGGGATTTGCGCAGCGTTCGTCTCCAAGGCAATCAGCAGATCCTTCCTGCGTCCACCGCGAATCTCGCGACTGCCGACCAGACTCGCCTCGAGATCGAGGACTTCTTCGGGTTTCAACAGCCCCAGCCAGACCAGGCTCAATCTCTGCGTGTCGATATACGGCAGGGCCGTCGCGTAGGGCGGACTGGTAATGGCCAGGTCGAACGCACCGGGCATCTCGATGCGAGAGCCCGATAGCTCACGGCAGTCCAGATGGATGGCGCAACCCGCAGAAGAAGCAACACCGAGCGTCTCCTGCGCGCTCCCGAGCCGGGAACAGTAAGCCTCAACCGCCCGCTCGAGCGCATTCAAGAAGGAGATTTCGGGCAAGGCCGACTTCCGCCGCCGAATCCGCAAGTCGCGAGGCTCCTGCAGCGAGTAATCCCTCAGCAGGTTGGATGCGATGGCCAACCCGATCTGCCCTGCGTCGCCGTCGAGCGATTCGAATGCGCTGCGGACGGACTCAATGACCTCGAGGATGCCCGGCGAAAACCACGACTGCAGATACGCAGTGCGATCGTCCTTCGGCGGCGAACTACGAGATCCAGCCATGCGCCGCCGGGCACCCGCAATCGCTCCTTTGAGATCACCGGCGCGAATTCCCAGCGACTTCAGTTTTGCGTTGGCCAGAAAGACGGCAAGCGGGTTCACGTCGGTCCCGACAGCCTTGATGCCGAGCTGTGCACACTCGACCAGGGACGTTCCGCTACCGCAGAAGGGATCCAACACGCAGTCGCCCCTATCGGCGGAAAATATATTCAGGAGCGCTTTGGCCACCTGCGGATTGAATTTGCCTTTGTACTCGTGCAAGCCGTGCACCGAGTACCGGGTGGCCTGTCGGTTCAGGCCGTTGCCGTTGGCGCGCTCGAGGATACTTTGGTGTGTCGCGACGGTTTGGGTCGCGTCGTGAGTGGCCGTCGCGAAGTAGACCAGCCGCACAACGTCATCGGGCGCGGTCGGTTTCTCGACGCAAATTCCGTCATCGTCCTCTCGGATGGAACTGGGCCGAAGCACGCTTTGCGCTTCCCGCAGGGCGAGGCCCCGTTCGTAGGGATAGTACCGGTAGTGATGCCACTGTAAATGCATCTGACACCATCCTAGCCCGGTGGCCCGCATTGAGCGATTGATTTTAAGGGGCTCTTCTCGCCGCGGCGGCCTCCTCCTTGGTGAGCACGCCGTTGTGGTCTTTATCGAGGCGATCGAACAGGCGTTCTTGCGCCGCGAGGAACTCTTCGCGCGTGATGATGCCGTCACCGTTGGTGTCGGCCAAGTCAAAAGCCCTGCCCGGGTCGGGCTTCCGGGCATGGACCACGGCCCGGGCGGCCATCATGCAACCGGTGTTGAACGCGAGGCAGGCCGAGAGAGCGGCGAGCCCGATGAGGATAGTTGGTTTCATCTCAATGTCCCGCCTGTTGGAGAGCTTGCACGATGAGCGGCGCCAGTTGCTGCTCGAGACGGCCACCGAAGTGGGTCCTGTGGTTGTTCATGTCCTGCATGCCGAGGATGGCGTAGTAGCCGGCATCCCGATCGACCCACGGCGTAAAGCCGAACGCGCCCGGTGATGAAATCTGATGACATCCGCTCTGGGGCGTGGCGCAGTCGAGCCAGGCCGTCAATCCGTAGCGCAGAATGGGGGCGGGGCTCGTGCCGATCGTCACGTTGGGATACGGCTCTACGGTTTGAGTGTCGAAGATCGCCGGCGGGAGCAGGGGCGAGCCCTGCCACACTCCCTTGTCGAACACGAGGTGCAGAACGCGCTCGTATTCATTCATCGACATGATCAACCCACCCGCCAGCAACGGATTGTCGGTGTCGACAGGCTTCAGAGGATTGGCGTAGTACTGGATATCCGAAGGCAACCCCAAAGGATCGCGCAGCTCATGTGCGAACAGCTCGTTCCAGGACTTCCCCGTGATTACCTCGGCCATGCGACCGGCCACACTCAGATGCACGCTGCCATAGTCGAATTCCGTGCCGACGGCGGCGACCAGGGGTGTCTGGGAGATGCTCGTTACACACTGATCGAGCGTTACGGTCGCATCGTAGGTACAGTGATTCTCGGGCGCGAGGCCGGACGTGAACGAGAGCAAATGCCGCAAGGTGATCGCGCCTTCGTCTCCTGTCCAACCCAGCACCTGCGCGGTAGTGGAATCCAGAGTCAGATACCCCTCGTCCATGAGTTTGAAAAGCGTGACGCCCGAAACGAGCTTCGAGGCCGAGGCAATCGGCACGCGCGTGTCCGATGAGAAATTTCCGTACATCTGCTCGAATAGCTTGGTCCCGTCGCGGTCATAGATAGTGAGCCCCATTCCGGGGATGCCCTCCGAGTCGAACGCGGCGCGAGCTGCCGAATCCACTGCGGCGAATGGGCTGTTGTCGCTGGCCGGCGGCGGGTCATCTCCGTCATCACCACCGCCGCAGGCAGCCAATGACAACAACGCCGATGAGATCGCAAGCCGTGCAAAGATTCCGATTTTCATGGTGTAACTCCTCGAGTTCCTGATTGTGGCAACGGGCGTCGAGGGGTTCGGGTGACAAGGGACTTGCGGCGTTTGGTCACTCGCGCGTAACGGTGTGTAACAGCATCGTGTTCGGGGGTTGAGTCTGCGGCCCGATACAGCTACAACGAGCGCATGATCGATGCTCACGCTGCGACTGCCGCAACCATTCTGATCGTCGAGGACGATGCCGTGATCCGGCAGCTGGTGGGCGAAGTCCTGCGGAATGAAGGATTCAGCGTCGCAGAGGCGGAAGGCGCCACGCAGATGAACGCAATCCTCGCGCGAACTCAACCACAGCTGGTGATTCTCGATGTGATGTTGCCAGGCGAGGATGGACTATCCATCTGTCGAAGGCTGCACGCCCACGAGCGCTGCTCGATCCTCATGTTGAGCGCCAAAGCCGAAGAGATCGACCGCGTGGCAGGTCTCGAGACGGGAGCGGATGACTATCTCGTCAAGCCGTTCGGTCCGCGCGAGCTCATTGCTCGCGTTCGCGCGCTGCTGCGGCGTGGACCGCGCATTCAGGCCCCGCCCACGAGACGATTCTCAGTGGCAACTCTCAAAGTCGACCTGGACGCTCGCCTGGTCGTCGATCAGCAGAATGCGCCCGTTGCCCTGACCTCTGCCGAGTTCGATCTGTTTGCGTGCTTCATCGAGCGTCCGCGCCGCGTGTTGACACGCGACCAGATCGGCAAATTCACCCGGGGCCGAGTGCCCGACCCCCTGGATCGCTCCATCGACATGATCGTTTCACGGCTGCGCCGCAAGCTCGACCGCGCGAACCCGGGAGCCAGCCTCATTTCAACGGTGCGCAACGGTGGGTATCTTCTCACCGCCCTTGTGACGCCGACCTCCTGATGCGCCTGCGGCCTGCAATCCGAATCGGCCTGGTGATCGTGTCGACGATGACGATCGTATGGATCGCAACGGTTGCGCTGTTTTACTCGTCCACGTCGGCATCGGCCCGCAACAACCGGCCACTACCCGCCGAAGTGGCCGCTCTCGTGGCGCTGTTGGAACAGGCGTCGCCTGCGGAACGATCACTCGTGTTGCGCGCCGTAACCTCGCGATCGATGACAGTGCGCCTCGAGCCGGGCAATCAGGTTGGCGAAACGCCGAAGCTGCAGCGGGTGCCTAGAATGACAGAGCGGGCTGTCGAGCAGTATCTCGCCGTCATGGGTGGCCGGCCGAGCAGTGTGACGCTTCGGCCGGAACCGACAGGCTTGGGGAAGCTTGGGTTGACGTTCTCGACTCCGATCGACCTCGAGCTGCGGGTGCGGTTGGCCAGCGGCGATACTCTGATCATCGATACCTTGCGCTATCCCGTCACCAATCTGTTGGGCCTGCCGGTGGGATTCGTGGCGGGCTTGACGGGAGCGGTGCTGGGGCTGGTTGCGCTGTTTGCCCTGAAGCGCCAGGTGGCATTCAACGAGCTGCAGGTCCGACTGTCGCAGTTGGTTCGTGCGCGGATCGCCATGATCGGCGGGATCTCCCACGACGTGCGGACATTCCTGACCCGACTGCGGTTGCGCGTCGACCGGATCCCCGACAGCCAGGAGCGCGATCGGGCGATTGCGGACATCGCGGACATGATCCGCCTTCTCGACGACGCGCTGCTCGCCAGCCGCTCAGGCGCTGGGGATCTGGCTGAGGAGTTGATCGAGTTTGCCCAGGTCGTGCAGGCGGAGGTGGACGATCGGTACCGCGTCGGCAAGGCGGTGGATCTGCGGATCACCGACGCCGCTGCACGCACCACGGCAATCCTGGGCAATCGCCTGGCACTGCGGCGGGTGATCTCCAATCTGGTCGACAACGCCTTGATCTATGGTAAGGCGGCTCATCTGTCCATCGACTCGGACGGCCAGTCCGTGACCCTGCTGGTGGACGATGAAGGCCCGGGCATCCCCCGGGATCAGCGCGAACAGATCATGGAGCCGTTCGTACGCCTGGAGGATTCGCGCAATCGGCGAACGGGCGGCGCAGGCCTGGGTCTTGCCGTTGCACGCAGCCTTGTCGAGGCACAGGACGGCACGATCTCGATCGCCGACGCCCCTTCGGGCGGCGCGCGGCTCGCGGTTCGACTGCCGCTCTTCGTGGCGCGCTAGTTGAACCCCGCCTCGTCATCTTGTCACGAACGAGCAAGCTCCTCGCGCACCTGCGCCGTGAGCGGCGCTTCCGGTCCTACACTCGCCGTAACGCACCGCAGCGCGCGGTCGAGTAGCGGGCGTATCTCCGTTGGATGGTTCTGTGCGCGCGCGATCCGAGCCAACACAAGGAGGCTCTCTCCTACGTCTGCGCTTGTATCAGGGCCGCGAGACACCGATTCGGCGATACGCAGCGCCTCGCGCGCGTACTTTTCCGCTGCCTGAAAATCTCTGGCGGCGAGCGCCGCGCGGGCGGCGCTGAGAATCGCCGGCCGAAGAGGCGTCGCAGGAGTTCGCGGGTACCCCTGGGAGGCAAGAAACTTCTCGAGACGTTGCCGCGCAGCGTCCGCATGACCTTCTCGTACATCCAGATCAGCCAAATAGGAATTCGATTCGGACAGGAACCGCATCGACCCACCGCCCGACTCGTACTGTGTATCGACCTCGATCCCTCGCTCGAGGAGCGACCGCGCCTGGTCGGACCGATTGAGCTCCATGAGCGCAGCGCCCTCTTCCATGAAATCACGTGAAGCGAAGATGGGGGCGCCGGAAGCCAGGAAACCCTCCGCCCGGCCGCTGACAGTCGCACGCGCCTCCTCGAACCGACCCAATCGTCGCAGCACTTCGGAGTACACGGGCCGCGATGCAGGCTCTGGTTCGCGTGCCGGCTCCCCGGGCAGCGGATGCTGGGCGGCATCCAACTCGGTATAGGCCGAACGGACCTCACCCATCTTCAGCAAGAGGGTGGCGGCGTTCTCGTGAATGATCACTCGGCCAAGCGTCCCTCCCCGACCTCCACGGTCGAAGGCGGCGCCTGTTTCAGCCGTCACCGCGTACGCATCCGCATATCGACCCTGGTTGTAGTAGACGTAGCCCAGGTCGTTGAGTGCCGACGTGTAGTTGGGGCCACTGCGCACACCCGCATCAACCAGCAGCGCGCGGGCTTGCTCGAGTAGCGCGGCGGCCGTCTTCGGGTCTTTGTTATCGCTGGCTTGCCATGCCCTGGCTCTAAGGCAGTCCGTGCTGGTGTGAAGCGGCGGCTCGGGCAGCGATGCCACGATCGCTGCCGCCTCCTGCAAGCCATCGGGATCGATCTGCTTGCCGTTATCGTGTTCCTTGTAGGCGGCGGTACACAAAGTCAGCGCCAGCAGGCCCGGGTTGTGAGTCGTGCGAGCGATCGAGACCGCGCGTTGGGCCAATTCCAGGGACTTGGCGTTGCGACCATCATCGTTGTACCGGCCGGCGAGCTGCGTGAGCATCTCGGCGACGAACTCGGGATCTGCACCGTGCCGCGCATCGAGCAGTTCCAAGCCACGGTCGAGCAACTGCCCCCGGTTGAGGGGCTTCCCTCCTACGTCCATTTCCTCGAGCATGAGGCTCGAAAAGTCGTTGGCAGCCTCGGCCAGGAGCAGCTCGGACCGTGCCGCATCGCGCTGACGACGCACCTCTGCCGTTTGCACCAGTGCGAACGACGTCGTTGCAATCAGGGCGATAGCGATCGCGAGGGCGGTCATGACGCTCCCACGATTGCGACGCACGAACTTGGCGGCCCGATATTGCAGGGTGTCGGGCCGAGCGGTCACTGGCTCGTGCCGAAGATGATGCTCGAGATCCCCTGCCAAGGCTGCGGCCGTCGAGTAACGCTCCGCGGCCTCGTTCTTCAGAGCCTTGGCGATGATGTTGTCCAGATCGCCCTCTAGAGCGCGCGCGTCGGCAGGTGCTGACGTCGTTGCCGAGGGCCGAGGCAGTTCCTTGTTGAGAACGTCCCGGAGGAGGTCTTGTCCTTTCAGTGACTGAGATGCGCGCGGATGCGCACCCGTCAGCAAGGTGTAGAGCACCAAGCCGAGGGCATATACGTCGGTAGCCGTTGTGACGGGCTCGCCCAGCAGTTGCTCGGGCGCCGCATATTGCGGCGTGAGCGGCTGAGCGCTGGCTAGAGTCAGGTCGGACCCTGCCTCGTTTTGGAGGAGCTTTGCGATGCCGAAGTCGAGCAACTTCGGCGTTCCGTCTCGCGTGACGAGGATGTTTCC
This sequence comes from Steroidobacteraceae bacterium, assembly GCA_036499585.1. Taxonomy (GTDB): domain Bacteria; phylum Pseudomonadota; class Gammaproteobacteria; order Steroidobacterales; family Steroidobacteraceae; genus 13-2-20CM-66-19. The sequence goes on along the minus strand of DASYDM010000004.1, from coordinate 469,872 downwards.
GGGTTTGATATCCCGATGGACGATCAGGTGCGTATGGGCATGGCTGACCGCCGCGAGCACGTCGAGAAACAATCGCACCCGCGCTTGCAGATCGAGCTGCTGGCGCGAGCAGTAACTGTCGATCGACTCACCTTCCACGAACTCCAGGATCAGATAGGGCTGGCCTTCGAACAGGCCCGCATCCAGCAGTCGCGCAATGTTGGGGTGATCGAGTCGCGCGAGCACCAAGCCTTCGAGCTTGAAGCGTTGCTCTCCGGCGCTGCCGAGCCAGGCGGCCCGCAGGAACTTCACTGCCACGACGCCTTCGAACCGACCGTCCGCGCGATGCGCGCGCCACACGCTCCCCATCCCACCGCGGCCGATCTCAGCCTCGATCACGTACGCCCCGATCCGCTTGCCAATGAGTTGTGAGCCCGAGGCGAACTCCGCAAACAGCGGACTCGAGCCGCTCAGAAATCCGGCGTAGGCCTGTGCCCGGTGGGCGGACAGCAAACGAGCGAGCGAGCTTCCGGTTTGCGGATCGGATCGCGCCAACTCCTCCACATACGCGTCGCGCTCCCCCTCAGGCATCTCGAGCACCCGATCGAGGTGCTCGCTCACCCTCTCCCAATCCTTACCGTGGATGATCGACATGAGCGAGATCCTGAAACAGAATCAGCCGCGCCTTCTCCCAATCGCGCTGGACAGTGCGCTCGGATGTGCCACGCATCGCTGCGATCTCCGCAAACGAGAAACCACAGAAGTATTTGAGATCCACCACTTCGGCCAGCCTCGGCTCCCCGACCGCGAGCGCATCGAGCGCCTCGGACAGCCGGGAGAACTCGTCAAGATCGGGAAACTGCTCTCCTACGTCGGTGCTCAGGTGCGTGATATGAAAGCCCATGCCCCGTTTTAGGGCCTGCCCGCGCCGCAGAGAATCGATCAGCAAGCTGCGCATCGCACGAGCCGAGTACGCGAGAAAGTGTTCTCGACCCCCAATGCTCAGCACGTCCCGGCCCGAGAGGTTGAGATAGACCTCGTGTACCAGCGTCGTCGGACTGACGCTTCCCCCCGGATTGCGTTGGAGCGCGCGATCGGCAAGGCGGCGCAGGTCCGCATACAAAGCCGCGAACATCCGATCATGCGAGCTCTGCTCATCACTCCGATCGGTCTGCGCGACTCGATCCGGAGTCTTTTCTTCTGTCATCACCCCGCCCCGGTACTTGAGGCTTCGCAGCCTGCAGTGCCCGGAGCATGCCTAAAAGATCGGGTCGCTACAACGGCGTTGACTAGCTGACTCGCCCTCCTGCGACGCGCGTCGCTGTCGGTTTTCTAGAGCGCCTCGAGGAATGTCACCAGATCGGACTGCTGTTGGCGGGTCAACCCGATATCGAAGCGCTCGTTGTAGAAGCTGACGACGGTCTCGAGGTCCTTCGCGGACCCGTTATGAAAGTACGGCGCGCGCGCCGCGAGGCCGCGCAGGATCGGCCCCTTGGTCTTGCCGATATCCGTCCAGTTACCGCTGATCAACGCTTTCCCCGGATCGGTCACCTTCACGGTCGCGCCTGTGCTCGCGTTCGCAAGCGTATAGACGGGCAGGTCCGCCAGATCCAACTCTTTATTGGCGCTGCCGTCGTTGTTGACCGGGTGGGCCATGGTGACGCCGATGTTGATCGCCAGAGCCGTCGAGTGGTTGCCGACGTTCGGGCTGTTGTGGCACAGGCCGCATCCCGCCACGACGTCCTGGCCGGCCAACGGGTCAGCCGGATTGTAGAGGGGATCGGAAGGAACGCTGTTGAGTCCCGCCACGTCGTGAACCACGAAAGTGGTCTTGTTGAAGATCGCTTCGCCGCGACCGATGGCCTGCTGGGCCGGGGAGAGGCGGCGATACTCGAGGCTGCCGGGTTCCCAGCCCGAGTAGATCGTGAACACGGTATTGGTGAAGGGCGGATTCAGGGGGTCGTTTATCCCGATGTAGAAGGCCGGCGTCACCGCGTTCTGCAGATAGTAAGCGCCGCCATCGGCTCCCACACTGAGCAATGCGACGCCGGTGCGGGGTACCAGGACCACCTGTGCCGTCGAAAGTCCCTTCTCGAATGCGACGATGTCCTGCTGCGCCCGAGTGCCCGCGATCGAAGCTCCCTGGGCATGACCGGTCGTCGCGGCATTGGCCTGGTCGTCCAGATCGAACAGTAGCGGTGCGGTGCTCGCCTCACCGGCCTGTGTGGTGATCTTCTCGAGCGTCTCGCGCCCATCCCACATCACCGCGGTCAGCAGCTGGAGGTTGGTTGCCGGTAGCGGACGTCTGAAGAGGAACAGATTTCCCGCGATGGCCGGTGAGCCCGGCGGTATGACACACCGTCCGGGGTTCGTGGCCGAAGCCAACGAGAAGTTGGCGGTGGCGGGAACTGCCATCTCGATGCGCAGCACCGCGTACTTGAGCATCATCGAGGAATTCGCGCGATTCGGCCCTTGACGGTTCGAGGTTGGCGGACAATCCGAGCCATCGACCGGAGCGAACAACGGATCGTTGTGTGGTAGGAGCTGCGCGTGGCGCGGAGTCAACGCCCAGGCTTCCGCCTCGACATGACACGTAGCGCACGAGCGGCCGTTCGTCCCGAAAGAAGTAAAGAAGCCGTTGGTGACTCCGGTATGGAAACCGCTGGTCGAAGCGCTTTCCAACAGACCGGCCTCGTTCAGGGTCAATGGTGGCCCCAACCGCGAGTCCTCGGCATGGGCCGCGACGGTGGCGCCCATCGCGGCAAGGCCTATCAGCAGTGCGGTTTTAAAGAACCTGGTAGCGCGAGCGCTCGCAGGTGCCGCGAATTTGTTTGAACATAATTCCATGTTTGCTACTTCTCTTCGGTGAACTGCATGAGTTCTGCCCCTACAAAGGGAAGCGCAAACGGGAACGGAAACACGACAGGCGCAAAATATGTTAAATAACACGCGCCGAACGGCGCTTGCCGCCGCCTACGGACTCTTCTGCGCCGGCGCCTGATCGACCGGCAGCTTTGGAATTCCAAACTTGCCTGCGAGGCGCCGCAGCTTCTGCAGGTCGATCGCCCCTGCGATGTTCACGATCGTGAACTCGCGTGGCTCGGCGGCGATGACTGCCAACCCATTGGCACGACCTTGGTCGATGGATATGTAGACGTCGACGTTCTCTTGCTCGTGCGCGTTGCGTACCTCGACGATGTGCTGCCAAGCTGGCATGGACAGCTGCTTGCGCAAGCCTTCCACGTCGCCCCGGGGATACGCGAAGTCGGCGTCGAATTTGAAACTGCGCACGTAGATGCCGGTCAGGCCGCGGATGATTTCCCGTGCGGCGGCATCGTCCGGGCTCGATGGATCCAGGAAGCCAGCGGCAAGGGAGAGAAGACTCGAGTCGAGCGTGACGACGACCGACTCCCGGGCCTTCGCGCTCAAGCCGTCGAAGGCAGGTAGCCTCAGCAGTGCGGGCGACGCAGAAACGGGCGGCGCGGCAGGCGATGCCGTGGGCGGCGCTGAAACAGGCGGCGCGGCGGGCGCGGCAGCGGCAGCGGCCGGCAGCGCAGGAAACGCGATGGCTAACAAGCCGGCGAGGCAGAGCGCTGCAGTCCCGAAGATACGACGTTTGCGAGCCGTGACCATCCTCATACCCCCGAATCGGGCCCGTGCGAATCGCTGACGGCGCGTTTGGCAACCTCGAGCGACCTCGCCGTCACCTGGAGGGCTTGCATGAGTGCTTGACGGGCAGCGAGGCCCTCCCGCGTGTGCCGGACTTGCTGCGTATGCACCAGCAGAGCGGCGAGCACGATCGCAACGGCGGCCCCGGACACCCAGCGCCATGGAGTGGCGTGGATCCATCGGCCAGCGGGACGTGAGTCGTCCGGCCGAGCAGGATCGAGCCGCGAGCGCTTGTCGGTGACAATGCGGGTCATCACGGTGTCCGTGAAAGTCGACCCGGGGTCGACGGGCCGCAGTGCCTCGCGCAAAGGCTTGTCTAACTCATCGCTCATATTCACGAGTCCAGATCTGGTCGCGCAGCACCGCCAACGATCGTTTGAGATGACTCTTCACCGTATTCACAGGCATCTTCAGTGTGCGGCCGATCTCCACCGGATCCAGGTCTTCCTGATACCGCAACAGTACGACAGCTCGTGCCGGCGGCGGCAGCTCGGCGATCAGTGTGCGCAGCCGTCGCTGCAACAACGGGTCTGTCTCCTGGCCCTCTGCGGCGATAGTCGAGGCGTCGTCGAGCGAGGTCGTTTCGTAGCGAGGCTCCCGGCGCAACCGGTCAATCGCCCGATTCATCGTGACCTTGCGCAGCCAGTACGTCAGATGCGACGAGGATTCAATCGCCGTCAGGTTGCGGTGCAACTGCACGAACACCTCCTGTGACAGATCCTCAGCTTGATGGCGATCCGAAAGCATGCGCACTGCCAATGAGTAAACCGAGCGCTGGTGAAGAATCACGAGATCGCGAAACGCGACCGTCTCGCCGGCGGCAGCTCGCGACAGCAGGTCCTCGTCGTGACCGCCGTCCTTCGCGCTCACACATCTCCTCTCTCACGCATCACGGCCCGTCGGACGCAAACGTACGGCGCAGGGCGGCAATCTGGTTCGGATCGACCTCGCCGACAATATTGACGAGGGTGAACTCGCGCGGCTTTGCGGCCAGGATCACCATTCCCGTGATCTTGTCGTTGTCGAGCGAGCAATAAATATCGACGTCCTCATTGTTCTCGTGATTCCGCACCTGAACGATCTGGTGCCAATCAGGCGTGGCGAGCTGGGATCGCAGCGACTCCAAGTCGGCCTGCGCGTACACGTGATCCCTTTTGAATTGATAGTGGTGGACCTGCACCTTCTTCAAACCGCGCAGGACCTCGCTCACCGCTTCCGCCTGCGGGTCGTTCTGTTCGTCGGCGTGCCGCATCACGAATCTCATGAGCCCGAGCGAGAAGCCGCCGAGAGTGATGTTGACCGACTCGACGGCGTCACGCTCCATAGGGGCCAGCGACGGGAGCCTGAGCGCCGGAGGCTGTGCCGCGGGACACAGCACCGAAACGGCGAGTCCCAAGGCGAGAAAGGTGGCCCAACGCGCGGACATGGTCAGCTCCAGGCCTGCCCGGCAGGGCAGGAGACGATTACCTATAGGTAATACGCACGCCGGAGTGTCGCAGGGTGCACGCGCGAGGCCACACCAATCCGCGACGGAGCGACTCGCCCGGGCGCCGAACGGACCCGACCGGGACTTCAGGGATGGCGGTAGTGGAAAGGCGGGGTGACGCGGGTCGGGAGCAGCTGCCCCTCATCCGGACTCGGCGACGCCCAGCCGCTCTTGTAATAGACCTTCCAGGTCCGATACAGATGCAGGCGCCTGAACTTCCAAGTGCCCCCTTCCTTCACCAAATCGTTCTCGTAGATGCCGGCCCCCCACATGGGGCGGCCTCGAGCGTCCCGAGTCAGCTGCAGGAGACGTGACCGAATCTTGGCACTGCGCCCGTCGGCGGCGACGTGGATCACCGGCTGAAGCTGGAGTTGGCTGTTCAACACGCCCTTCTGTGGACCCTCTGGACCTGACGCCTTGAGGAAGGTAAGCACGCCATTGTGGCCCTTGTTGCTGTGCGTGCCATCGATCTCGAGCACGCCGTCGTCGGTGAAGAGCGCGGCAATGTCGGACCACAAGGATTTCTCGGAGTAGTAGCCGTACGCGCTCTGAAGGTTATCGATCTCATTGAAGTCCGCCACTCGCTGCACCTGGCGCTCGGCTGCGGCGAGCTGAGCGTCGCGCGTCTTGGCATCCTCCAAGCGCGTGGGCGACGGGGAACTGGTTGCAGGACGCGGCATGAGGGGAGCTCCCGCCGGGTACTGCGTCGGCTTGCCGGTGGAGATATTGTTGAAATGCAGCTCCGGCGTGTAGACCTTCGGATAGGCCTCGTAGGCGATGGATGGTGGGCGATCGGGCGGAAGCTCCTTACTCGCCGCCGGCGCCGGCAGAGCGCTCTTCCCCCAACCCTGCTCTGCGTCCGTCGCGAGGATGGTGTAGACGTGAACCGACTGAATCATCCACTCGCCGCCGACCCGGACGTATTCATTCTCCTCAACGTTCTGCACGAGCCGGCCGGGCTGGCCACCGCCACCCACAAATGCCAGTTCGAAGATGCGGCCCTGCGCTGCGCGGCCGTCGGGTGAGACGTCGACAATCGGTTCGACTTGAAGGTGATCGTTGACCTGGCCCGCGCGCAACCCTTCCGGACCCGTCAGCGCAAGCGAGCGGCGGATGTGATCGCGGCCGACGTAGACACCCGCCTGGCCCACTTCGAGAGAGCCGTCTTTGGAGAACAACCCGGCAGCGTCCTTCCATAGGCCCCGGTCAACATAGTAGCCGTATGCGCGCTGCAGGTTGAGCACCGACTGCTCGTCGTCGAGGCGCTGCGCACGCTGAACGAGGTTGGCTGCACGGGAGGCATCCACCGTCGAAGACGGTTTCCCTATCACTGCCGAAGCATCGACGGAGACCTTGATTCCACCCCTGTTGGGATAGGGGAACGGGACGACACACACGGACGTGTCTTCCTCGCAAGGATCAGTCCACGGCCGGTCGGCCGGATGAGCGAGACTGAATCGCACAGGAGAGGTGTCGACGTAACCGGGAGGACGTGGCTTCGGCGGAGTCCACCCTTGGTCGTATCCCCCTCCCGACCCCGCGTACGCGATCAGCGTCTTGATCTTCCAGTGGCCGTCCTTCTTGACGTAGTCGAACCGATACAGCGAGTCGGCCCAGGAAGCCGAGGCACCCAAGCGTCCTAACATGCCGAGCACGCGCCAACGCCCGGTCGCCGTAGCTCCATCCGGCGCCAGATCGATGACCGGCTGCAGGATCGTGTGATTGTAGATTCGTCCCTCGGCGAGGCCCGGCTTACCCTGCCCGAGATTCTGAACAAACATCGCGCGGATACTGGCGTTGCCGTCGAACCCTCCGCTGGGATAGTTGGCGACCGCATCGTCGGCAAACAGATCGGCGAGATCCTCCCAGAGTCCACGGTCCGCGTAGTAGCCGTAGGCTCTCTGTAACTTCTTGAGCGCGCTGACGTCTTCGGCCCGAACGACGTCGATCTCGAGGCGATCGAGTTTCGCCTTCTCCACGACTGGGGCAGAGGCAGCGCCATATGCCCCGGCAGCGAGCCCAAGGAAGACGGCCGCGCACGCCAACACATGTGCGACTGGAATGCGGGAGACGGCCGTCGTGGTGGTCATCGCGCTAGCCTACAGCTTGCAACACAGCACGCGGGGAGCATACTAACACTAACGGGGCGCCAACACGTCAGTCGGTCGATCCGACCGCTGATAGCAGTGAGAACAACTGGCTGACTAGCCTAGGTCCTGTCGGGAATCCTTCTCGCCCGCACCATCCAGCAGGCCGCGGTGAACCGAACTTCGGCACCGGTGACGTAGGGCTCGAACGCCGCGCGAACGGCCTCGACGACCTGTGAGCGCGTGCGGTCGTCTAGTTCCTTGAGGGCGATGCCCACCGGGCCTAGCCGCGTCAGATAACCGGTCAAGTCCTTCTCCAACAGGGTGCACAGCACGTCAACCGGTTGGATCTCGACCTCGGTCCAGCCACTCTCAGCCAGAATCGTCGCGATCCGGCTTCGATCGCCCAAGGCGAACTGCCCAGGCGCGTTGGGTTGACGCGCGGGCAGGTTCTGCAAAAGCGGAGCCGCGGCGCGCTCGGCAGTCGTCATGAACGGGTTTTCCGCGGCGCTCCGCCAGGCGATGCACCGAAGCGCGCCCCCTGCCTTCGCGGCGCGGCGAAGATTCGCGAAGGCCCGGACGGGGTCGTCGAAGAACATCACGCCGAATCGCGAAATGACGCAGTCGAAACTCTCTGCCTCAAACGGATATTCCTGGGCGTCGGCGTGAATGAAGCTCCCCGCACTGCCTTCGCTTACCGCGCGAGCGCGTGCAGCGGCAACCAACGGCTCGGAAATGTCGACACCCACACAGCGACCCTTCGGCCCCAGTTCCCGTGCAACGGCCAAAGTTGTGCTTCCAGCGCCGCACCCGATGTCGAGCACCTCCCTGAGCGGACCCGACTCGCCGGTGGCACGAACCTCATCGAGCAGAAGATCCTGGAACGGTTTGAGCACCTGATCGAGTACGGCCTGCATTTCGACCCAGGCGCGCCCTGCGGAATCGTTCCAGAGGGCGCGTTGGCCAGTGTCGTTGCGTTGCGGGGTGTTCATTGCGGCCTCCTCTTGCCTTCAAGGCGTCAGGGGCGGCACTCTGCCACTTCAAGTCGACTTGAGGTCAAGAGGATGAAAGACCTGGACATTGCCGAGGTTGCGCAGCGCTCCGGTGTGCCCGCCTCCACACTGCGCTTCTACGAAGAGAAGGGCCTGATCGCCTCCTCCGGCAGACGGGGCCTGCGCCGGCTCTTCGACCCGGGAGTGCTCGAGCGACTTGCGCTGATCGCGCTGGGACGGGAGGCCAGATTCTCTCTGGATGAAATCTCGCGACTGTTCGGGAAGGAGAGCCGACCGCGAATCGATCGCCGGATGCTCACAGCCAAGGCGGAAGAACTCGACAAGACGATTCGGACGTTGACCGCGGTGCGAGCGGGGTTACTGCACGCAGCCGCCTGCCCCGCGCCGAGCCACATGGAATGCCCTACCTTCCGCCGCCTGCTACTGGTCGCGGGCTCACCGCACCGATCACGTGAGAGGCCGCAGGGGCTTGCCGTACGGCCGCGTGCGAAGTGACGAGTTAGGGTCGAGCGTGCCGCGGCTGATAGAGGCCCAGTGTTCCGCCGCCGGGGAGACTGATGCGTGTCACCCGGCCCCAAGCCTGTTGCGTCGGCTCTTCACAGTGAACCCCGGCGTTGCGCAACGCGACAATCTCGCCATCGAGATCGTCGGTCATCAGAAACAGCTCATGCCGATCGTTGTCGTCGCCAGGGTGCACGGCCAACTCGGAGGGCGGCAGTTTGAAAATCAGCCAGCCCCCGTGCACATCCACAAAGCTGAATTTGAGCACGTCCCGGAACAACGCGCGGTCCGCTTGCGCGTCCTTGGAGTAAATTACGACATGTCCGCCGTCGATCATTGGACTACCTCCGTATCTCGATCGTAGAGTACATGACGTGGACAGCGATAGCGCCTGCGACATCCGTGCGGCCAGGGCGCTCAACCGCCTCTTCGGCGAGCTCCTGCGACACAACCCCGAGTTGAAGGGGCCCGAGGGGCGCCGAGGCCTGAGTCTCTTCCTTGCGCGGTTGATCGTGCGCTTGTTCGCTGAACACACAGGGCTCGCTTACCTGGACGGCGGTCTGTCTGGTGGACACGTGAGCGAGCCGCGCTTCAGCGACGCGGCCCGCGCCTCCGTCGCGCGCATCAGCCAGTTGGATTGGACGAAAATCAACCCGGATATCCTCGGGTCGATGCTCCAGGCTGTCGCGGAGGATGCAGAGCGAGAAGCGCTCGGGATGCACTACACGAGCGTCCCGAACATCCTGAAAGTGCTCGACCCCCTCTTCCTCGATGACCTGCGCGCGGCTCTGGCTGAGGCGGCGGCCGATCGGAACGAGCTGCTGACACTGCGCGAACGCCTCAAACGGATCCGCGTATTCGACCCGGCGTGTGGCTCAGGAAACTTCCTGACCGTTGCCTACAAGGAACTCCGCGCGATCGAGGCAGAGATCCATAAGCGTCTGGACGAGGCTCAACGCCCGTCGGACCTCGTGCTCACCCACTTTCGCGGGATCGAGCTTCGAGAGTTCCCAGCCGAAATGGCGCGGCTGGCGCTGATCATTGCCGATGTCCAAAGCAACCTTCTCCATCGCGGCGTGCCGGCCACTCAAGAGGTACGGCTGCCCCGGCAAGGCGATAGCTGGATTACATGCGGCAACGCCCTGCGACTCGACTGGCTCAGCATCTGTCCCCCGGTGCACGGCGAGACCTACATTTGCGGCAATCCACCCTACAAGGGAAGCCAGACACAGACCCTTGAGCAGAAGGCCGACCTCGCGCGGGTGTTCGACCGCTACGGCGTTTCGTCCAGGCAGATCGACTACGCCGGCGGCTGGTTCATGAAGGCTGCCGAATACGCCCGCCACACGAGGGCCGATTCGGCCTTCCTCACCACAAACTCCGTCTGCCAAGGGCGCGGGGTCCCGATCCTGTGGCCGAGGATCTTCGCCCTGGGCTCGCACATCAGCTTCGCGCACGCCTCGTTCAAGTGGCGCAATCTGGCCACCCGTAATGCCGCCGTGACGGTTTCCATCGTCGGGCTGTCGACGGCCAGGACCGGCAGGCGTCGCCTGTTCGATCTCGACAGCGAGGGCACGACCGCAGTCAGAGAGGCCGCTCACATCACTCCCTACCTCACGAGCGGCGAGAATGTTGTCGTCACGGGTCAGCGGGACAGCATTGCGGGCCTGCCGACCATGTCGTTCGGCAACATGCCGGTGGACGGCGGGAAATTGCTTCTGACGGCCGAAGAGGTGGCGGGACTCGAGCTGACGGCGGGCCAGCGGGACGCGCTGATCCGCCGCATCTATGGATCGGCGGAGTTGATTCGAGGCGTGGAGCGCTACTGTCTTTGGATTCCGGACGACCAACTCGAGCAGGCGATGTCGATTGCACCGATCCGCCACCGCATCGACGCCGTCCGTGAGCTGCGGCTAAGGAGCCGGGATGCGGGAACCCGAGAGTTGGCCGCCCGTCCGCATCAGTTTCGCGAGATGACCCAGGCCAAGGCGCACACGCTGATTCTCGCAGGCGTGTCGTCCGAACGCAGGGAGTATCTGCCGGTTGGTACGCTCGACAGCCGTTCGGTCGTCTCCAACCTCGCCTTCGCGCTTTACGACGCCCCCCTGTGGAACCTGGCCCTGATCGCCTCGCGGCTGCACATGACCTGGATCGCGACAGTCTGCGGCAAGCTCAAGACCGACTTCCGTTATTCCAACACCCTGGGGTGGAACACTTTCCCCGCCCCCAAGCTCAGTGCCGCGAACGAGGCCGACCTCACGAGATCTGCCAAGGACATCCTGCTCGCGCGCGAGCGCCACGCTCCGGCCACGATCGCCGAGCTTTACGACCCGGCGAGCATGCCTGCGGATCTGCGGTCGGCGCACGCGCGCAACGATGAGACTCTGGAGTGCCTCTACGTTGGCCGACCGTTCAGGAACGACACCGAGCGCCTGGAGAAACTGTTCGAGCTCTACGCCAGCGCGACGGGAGGCGCCAGAGCGGCGCACCGAGATCGGCGCTAATGCGGGTGGCTGGTCAGAACGTAGGTCACAACCGCTCCGGCGGCGCTGATGACACTCGATCCGAGAAACGTTCCAAAGACCCACCGGACCAACTCTGCTTTCGTGCGCTCGATGAGGACCTCGACGGTCTTCTCCAACACTGTGAATCGAGCGTCGAGCGCGGCGAAGCGCGCGTCTACCGCCGCCATACGCGCATCGAGAATCGGCACGGTGACCAGCTTCGACTGAATCATTTCGTTCTCGATAGCATTCGCGATGGCGAGGGCCATCTGCGGCTCCAAGCGTCCCTGACTCATCAGTATCTCAACAGTTGCCGCCACAGGTGCCATGATCCGCTTCCGCCTGCTTCCGGTGCGAACCATCCTGCTACGTTCGGCTGTTGCAAGATACTCGGATTCTCGGGGTGTTTGTATTGAAATGGGCTGGTTTTTGTTGCGGGTGCTAATGCAGTCGCGTGCGCTCACTTCACGCTATTTCCCACGCGCTGGCCACTAGATGCCCCCGAACCAGGAGCCGAGGCACATCTGCCCTTCCGCGGCTCCCGTCAGTGCCCGGCGGTTCAGGTCGCGCGCGCCTCCGCTCCCGGCATCAAGGACTTGAACATTCCCGGGCGATAGTTGCCCGCCACAGTACGCAAGGCAACGTTGAGTCGGTTCCAGGTGTTGATATTGCCGATCGCAAGCGTCAGATCGGCCAGCTCCTGCTCCGAGAAGTGCTGCTTAACAAGCTCATAGACGTCATCTGGAACGTGAGTCTCAGACACGAGCGTGACGGCCTCTGTCCACGCAAGCGCAGCGCGTTCGCGCTCGTCGAAGAATGGCGTCTCTCGCCAGGCATTGAGCGCATAGAGCCGCTGTTCGGTCTCGCCTTCAGCTCGAGCATCCTGAGTGTGCATGTCGAGACAATAGGCGCAGCCATTGATCTGAGATGCGCGCGTCTTGACCAGATTCAGTAGAGACGATCCAAGACTGGAGCGGTGCAGGTACCCTTCAATGGCGAGCAACAGCTGCATGACCTTGGGATCGACGTGCCGAAATTCTACGCGGGGCTTCATAGCGAACTCCTTCCTCTGCTTGATTGAACGTCTACTCCCTAGACGATGCGACATGCAGACCTGTGACAGGATGATCACTCAGGCGTAGCGCTAGCGATCGCGTTGAGCTTGGTCGGGTTCAGCACCGTGTACACATCGAGAATCTGGGCGCCGTCCGTACGCACGGTCACGATCGAGAGAAGTTTGGCACCCATGCGCAACATGAGCGCCGGCTCTCCGTTCACTGAGGTCGTTTCAAACGCAAATCGGTCCATGTGACGGCCTAGTACGCCCAAGGCGAAGCGCACCACTAGCTCGCGGCCGTGAATGACTTTCAGCGCGGCCCGAGCCTTGCCACCTCCGTCCGCAGTCCAACTCGCGCTCTCCGCGACTAGCTGTAGCAGCGCGGTCTTGTCCTGTGTCTGAACGGCGTTGGCAAATCGTTCGAGCACTGCGCGGTGCGCAGCTTCGGTCACGTGTGCTCGCGGGCGCTGGTCACGCACGCGCTTGCGCGCCCGGCTCACGATCTGGCGGCAGGCCGCTTCGCTTTTGCCGAGTATCTGGGCAATTTCGGCGTACTCGCTGTCGAACACCTCGTGCAGCAGGAATGCGGCACGCTCATCGGGCGACAGTTGCTCTAGCACCACCAGGAAGGCGATCGAGAGACTGGACGAGAGCTCGGCCTGCGCGTCCGCTGCCGGCGTGGTTGCCTCGCCTATCAGGGGTTCGGGAAGCCAAGGCCCCACGTAATGCTCACGCTCAGTACGCAGGGCGCGCAGTCGGTCGATACACAGCCGCGTCACAGTGGTCACGAGCCATGCCTCAGGCGACCTCAGGTCATCCGGCACCGCGCGATACCAGCGCAGGTAGGCGTCCTGAAGCACATCCTCGGCATCTGCTCGCGAGCTCAGCATGCGGTACGCGACGCCGAACAACCGCGGACGATGACGTTCGAATTCGCTTGAGCGATCCTGCATGAGGTTAAACCCAGGGCAATTCTATCTACATAGACGGCCCTCGGAATGCATCTGTGACAAGGCTCAGCCGAAGTACGCGGGGTGGTCGATGTCAGCGATGAGCCCCGGCTGTCGGGGCTGCCAACCCGTCAGGGAGCGAGTCCGCTGGCTGGAAGCTGCGACGTCGAAGCCCGCGAAAAATGCAAACCAACCGAAGTGCGCAGCGGCCTCGTCCGGCGACTTCGCAACGACCGGGATGTTCAGGCGCCGACCGATCACAGTGGCGATCTCCTTGAAGGGCACGCCTTCATCAGCGACTGCGTGGAACGGGCCACCTTCAGCGCCACGCTCTAGCGCAAGCGTGAATAGACGTGCTGCATCGAGCCGGTGGACGCCGGGCCAGCGGTTGAGGCCTTCGCCCACGTAAGCCGAGACGCCCTTCTCACGTGCGAGCTTGATAAGAAGCGGCACGAAACCATGATCGCCGTGGCCGTGCACGGAAGGTGGAAGCCGAACCGTCGTCGCGCGCACACCGCGAGCGACAGCCACGCTGGCCGCCGCTTCGGATGCACGGGGAAAAGTAGCCGAGGGCGGAACAGCCGGATCTGCTTCCGTCGCAATACTGCCCTGTCTCACCAGGGCGAGTCCGGAGGTCACAATGAGGGGGCGCTTTGAGCCCTCGAGCGCCGCGCCTAGCGTTTCGATGGCGAGGCGATCCTGGGCGGAGTTTTCGGCGAACCTCGAAAAGTCGTGGTTGAAGGCGGTGTGAATCACGCCATCGGCTTCGGCGGCGCCACGCCTGAGGCTGTCCAAGTCATCCAGCGTCCCGTGATGAACTTCGGCCCCCGCCGCAGCGAGCGCCGTTGCACCGGAGTCTGAGCGAGTCATCCCAAGAACCTGATGGCCAGAGGCGATTAGATCGTGCGCCACGGCCAAGCCCACCCAGCCGGTCGCACCAGTTACGAATACACGCATGAATACTGTCTCCACTTCGCGGGCGGCGCCGAGCGCGACGCCGGTTGGTTTGAGGCCGCGGAGTCGACTGCGCCGCGGCCTGTCGTTGGCGATCAATATCGGCGCTGACGCTATTCTGGTAAAGTAGTGACATCATCATGTTATAATTATTACCTGGATGAGCGCCCGTCCCACCCCCGAAAACCTGTTGGGTGCCTACCTCAGAGATCGCCGCACGAAACTGGATCCGGCGGCGTTCGGCTTTTCTGCCGAGCGGCGGCGCACGCCCGGCCTGCGCCGCGAGGAAGTAGCGCAACGCGCGAACATCAGCCCAACCTGGTACACCTGGTTGGAACAGGGAAGAGGCGGCGCACCTTCAGCGGATGTCCTCGATCGCATAGCCGGCGCCCTGATGCTCACCGACGTCGAGCGTGAGCACCTCTTTCTACTCGGCCTCGGCCGACCTCCAGAGGTGCGCTACGAGAAGAACGAAGGCATCACTCCGCGGCTGCAACGCGTGTTGGACGCATTGGAACCGAGCCCAGCCCTGATCAGGACGGCGACCTGGGACGTGGTTGCCTGGAACCGGGCGGCGGCCTTGCTGCTCACCGACTACGGTGCGCTTCCGCCGGACCAACGCAACATTCTTCGCTTCATCTTCCTGGATCCGCGCGTCCGGGCCGCTCAATACGATTGGGAAAAAGTGGCGCGATTCGTGGTGAGCGCCTTTCGAGTCGACGCGGCGCGTGCCGGCGCTGCCACGGAGGTGGAGCCTCTCGTCGAGGAGCTCAGTCGACTCAGCCCGGAGTTCAGGGCTATGTGGCGCGACTATGACGTCCGCAGCCACCGTGATGCAGTCAAACACATCAAACACCCCGTGCTGGGGCCGGTCGCTTTGGAACATTCAGCCTTTGCAGTGGACGGGCGGCCGGACCTCAGCATGGTGGTCTACAACCCGGCGACGCCAGAAGACGCACGGCGAATCGCCTCGCTGCTTAAAGCGCAGCGCGCACGTACGCCAAAGGCCGGGGCCGGGCGGAACAAAGCGCGCGGCGCGGGAGCGCGCTAACGCAAGTAGTCGACGGTGTCGTGGTACCGATGTTGATGACCCAATGGGCGACTCACACGGACTTTACCTCGCCGCCGTCCATTCGCAGAGCAGAACCGGTCAGCCACCTGGCACCGGGGGAGACCAGGAACGCCATGAGCTCGGCAATCTCCTCCGGCGCACCGTAACGCGCAATCCCGGCTTCCTGCGGAAACTTCGCAACGGCCTCGGAGACGCTCATCCCGTGCAGCGGCGCCCAGTGCGCCAGATAGGACTCACGGCGCCCGGTCATCACCGGCCCGGGAAGAACGCTGTTCACCTGCACGCCCTCGGCAATTCCACGGTCTGCGAATGCCTTGGCGAGCGCGACGATCGCCGCATTGATGGTGCCAACAGCTGCGTACGGTGCCTTCGGAAAGATCGCGGAGTTCCCTGAAATCAACACCACGGATCCCTTCGACTCCCGCAATGCCGGCCACGCGGCGACGGTGAGACGACGCGCGCCGTGCAGCTTCAACGCCAGACCTGCCTCCCACTGCGCATCGGTCATCTCGAACAGATCAATCTGCGGGACGGCACCTGCGATATTGAGCAAGGCATCGATCCGGCCGAAAGCCGACAGCGTTCTGTCGGCCACCGCCTTCGCCGACGACGGTTCACTCAGATCGGCATCGATGACCAGCGCTTCCGCGCCGCGCTCGCGTACGAGCGCGGCCGTCCGCTCCAGGTTGTCGCGATTTCGAGCTACCAGGGCCAGCGCGGAAAAGTCCCGCGCCAGCCGTATTGCGGTTGCTTGACCAATGCCCTGGCTGGCGCCGGTGACGACTGCCACCGATCCCGTCATAGATCACCCAGGAATTTGCGTATCTCCGCCGCGATCTCCACAGCATGGGTTTCGAGTGCGAAATGACCGGTATCGAAGAACCGGACAACCGCACCTGGTATGTCGCGCTTGAACGCCTCCGCGCCCGGCGGAAGAAAGAAGGGATCGTTCCGACCCCAGACCGCCAACAGCGGCGGCCGCTGCGTCCGGAAGTACGCCTGGAACTGAGGATACAGAGCCACATTGCTCTGGTAGTCGCCGAACAGGTCGAGCTGCACTTCGGTAACCCCGGGACGGCTCAGATAGAAGTTGTCGAGCGAGTAACCGTCAGGGGAAACGGCGGTCGCATCCGGCACACCGTGCGTGTACTGCCAGATAGTCGCCTCCGGTGTCACGAGGCTGCGCAGCGCATCGCGATTGGCTTGGGAAGCATTCTCCCAATACGCACGGATCGGACTCCAACCATCACTGAGTCCTTCGAGGTATGCATTGCCGTTCTGCGTAATGATCGCCGTGATGCGCTCGGGGTGTTTGACTGCAAGGCGAAATCCGGTCGGCGCACCGTAGTCGAACACATACACCGCATAGCGATCGAAGCCGATCACTTCGGTGAAGCGATCGATCGTCTGAGCGATCCGGTCGAACGTCAGGCCGCGACCCGGGGAATCGGAGAGACCAAATCCCGGCAAATCGGGAGCCACGATGTGAAAGCGATCCGCCAACAGCGGGATGAGGTCGCGAAACATGTGGCTCGAGGTGGGGAAGCCGTGGAGGAGGAGAACCTTCGGGGCATCCCGGGGTCCGGCCTCGCGGTAGAAGATGTTTGAGCCATCGACAGGGACTTTGAGATAGCGGACGGAGTTCATTGCAGGTCTCCTTGCGGTTCAGTATGGCGGCGCGTGAACAGTTCGGGCCGCAGGTAAAGGACGAGCGCGGTGCAGATCAGCCCGAAGCCGAGGAACGGCTTGACCAATGCCACCAACGCTGCCAGAGCGAAGATCGCCAGGCCGACGAAGGATCGTCGCCGGGCGAGCCGACGGGCGTGAGCCGACAGCAGGCTGGGATCGGCCTGTTTGAAAGCTTCACGCTCAAAGAACAGATAAGCGCCGTTGACGAGCACAAAAGTCGCGGCGTAGATCGCCACCGGCAACGGAGCGAGCTCGGTGCGCGCCATCCAGGCTGTCGCGAACGGCAGCAGCGAGACGAAAAACAGGTGCGCGAAGTTGATCCACAGCAAACGCGGTGAGGCAACGCGCACGAAATGCAGCAGATGGTGGTGGTTGATCCAGATGATCGCGATGAACAGGTAGCTCACCACGTAGCTGAGCAGCGTCGGCCAGAGCGCGAGAATCGCGGTCAGCTTCGGATCTTCGGGCGCCTTCAGATCGAGCACCATGATCGTGATGATCACGGCGATCACTGCATCGGAGAACGCGGCAACGCGTTCTGTGGCCGTAGTGTCGCGTCGCATGAGGGTGGTCCTGTAGCTGGTGGGATTGCATCAGGTGGGGTTGCATCGGGTGCGGTTGGCTCAGCGGCGAGCACCAACCTCGGCAATCGCTTCGCGAATGATGTCGACCACGACAGCAGGTGCGGTGACGATCGGCGTGTGATCTACGGCGTGCGAGCGCACACGAGCCCGCATCCGCTGCGCCAGAAAACGCTGCGTCTCCGGCAGGATCATTCGGTCCTGCTCCGCGATCAGGTACCAGCTCGGGAGGTGTTGCCACGTTGGGCGGCCTACTGGCCTCGTGATGCAGGCAGGAGATATCGGTCGCTGGACGGCCGCAAGCAGGGCCTGTTGCTCAGCCGTCGCGTTAGGCGCAAATGCCTCGGCGAAAGCGGACTCGGGCAGATAAATCCATCCGTGATCGTCGGGTGCGAGCTTCGGAGCCCGAGGATGCGGCGCGGTCCGGTAGAACACATCGGCAACCGTCTCGCCCTCGTCCGGAGCCAACGCCGTGATGTACACGAGCGCCTTCACATCCGGGTTGCGCGCCGCTGCAATCACCGCGCCCGCATAGGCGTGTCCGACCAGAACGATGGGCCCGGACGTGCGCCCCAAAGTTTGTTCCAAAGCGGCTACGTCCGCCTCGAAGGTGGTCAGTGGGAGGGGCGCTGCCAAAACTCTATGGCCCGCCGCCGCGAGCGGACCGATGACCCCGGCCCAGCTGGATCCGTCCGCCCAAGCCCCGTGTGCCAGTACGACGCTCACCGCATTCGTGCTCATTGCCAACCTCCGGCCAAAGACAGTAACCTCTCAATCAACGACGGGCAGGTTATTCCCTTGATAGTAACCTGTCAATACGCATTTATATGGTTACTACTGATTGGAACAGGTGTACGCATGCAGCACGCCCCTGCGCTCTTTGTCGCCGATGCCCCGGCCCTGGATTTCCTGAATTCGGTGGCGACTCCGGTGGATGTGCCGGTGGACTGGCTGGACGACGGGAACGGCCTGTTGAGCTGGCTCGCACAGGCGAAGCTCGTGCCCGAGGAAGTGCTGGACCAGATGCGTGCGCGGAACTCTCCCGCCGACCTGAACAAGGTGGCGGAGGAGGCGCGACAGCTGCGGGAGTGGTTTCGCGGGTTCGTTCGGGAGCACCAGGGCCGCCCGATCACGGGGAGCGAGCTGGGTGAGCTGGATCGACTGAATCGACTGCTCCGGCGCGATGAGTCGTTCAGTGAGATCGTGTTGGCGACGGACGCGGACACGCCGTTCGAAGTGCGTGCGACACGCAGGTGGAACTCGCCGGAAACCCTGCTTTTCCCAATCGCGGAAACCCTGGCGCGGTTTGTCTGCGCCGAGGACTTCACTCACGTAAGGGCTTGCGAAGGCCCGATCTGTACGCTGCTATTCGCGGATCACACGCGGAGCCGCGCACGCCGTTGGTGCAGCATGTCCATGTGCGGGAACCGCGCCAAGCAGGCGGCGCATCGTCAGAGGCTTAAGTCAGGTCGGTAAGCCGGTGAAGGGCCACAGGCGCTGGCTCAGGGCAACTCGGTGACGGCGGGCGCGACCTTCGTCCAATGCCGGGCGTCCCGATTGATGGGCTTTGCGAGGAGATGGCGGTCGCCGAGCCAGCGGATCGCTCGCTCGCGCGCAGCACCGTAGTCAACAACCCACGCGGCGGCCTGTTGAGCACCGGCCAATGTCTGTTCAGTAGTCCGTTTCATTGAATCACCCTCCTCCAATGCCGGAAGCCCCACACGCCGAGCAGGATCAGGCTGCCCCCGGGAACGATGAGTGCAATCGCCGTCAGCGGGCCGTACTCCCGCAGTAACGTCGCGAAGCGATCCTTCCAATTGATGTGGGGAACCAACATGGCGAGTGAACAATAGGCCCCCCGGGGGCCAGTCACCATGGATCGGTAGAGGAGCCTCCAGGCATGGCGCGCTGGATATACGCCCATCTCTCTAAGGGGCTATATGCACGTGGCTCGCGTAGAGTTAGCTGGCACCATACAGGCAGGACGACAGAGCGAGACTGGTT
This sequence comes from Steroidobacteraceae bacterium, assembly GCA_036499585.1. Classification (GTDB taxonomy): domain Bacteria; phylum Pseudomonadota; class Gammaproteobacteria; order Steroidobacterales; family Steroidobacteraceae; genus 13-2-20CM-66-19. The sequence goes on along the minus strand of DASYDM010000004.1, from coordinate 450,326 downwards.
GGCGGCGAGCCAGGAGTGCTGTTGCCCGCGCGCCTTCAGGGCATCCGTTCCCTGAAGGCAATTGTTGATCGGAAGGGGTCAGGCGCGCAGCGACACCAACCCGCCGAGAGCGGGATCGGAGAAGCTGTCGTCACCCGTCTCGACGTGACCCGCCAGACGGCACAGGAAGCTCGAATCCTCAGCCACCTTGAGCAGCAGGTCGTACCAACCAAAGAAGCTGTCGCAGCGCCCCTCGAACTCGAACGAGTCACCCCCTCGCAGCATGTGGAAGCTGTTGAAGCCGGTGTAGGCATCTAGAACTGTCACTGTTGCGCGGACCGAGCTTACGTTGGTGATTTTCAGCTTCACCGAGCCGTGTTCGCCGCGTCCGTAGTCAGCCCGAACATCAAGCCCCGCGGCGCCCGAGCCGATCCTGCCTGTGAAATGACGCATGAAACCGTTGGGACCGTAGACGCTCAGATCGTAATTGGAAGAGACATTCCACGCGCCGGAAAGCTTCTTTCCGGCTGCGACGGTGTACATGCGCACGGTGTCGGCGGCATTGGCAGAGCGAACCTCGAACGCAGCACCCGCGCGACCCGTGTTGGAGAAGTCGAGCTGGAAAGTCTTCGCACCCGCATTCACCGAGCCGTGAACGTTCAGCCCGTACGGCAACGCGCGAGCGGGCCGAATCCCCCTCTCCTGTCTCGGCAAGCCGAAGAGCACCTGGCTCTGAGTCGGAACGAAGGTGCTGACTCCGCCGCCTGCCAACTCATCCACCGGCGGCAGGAAGCCCTCCGTCGAGGGCAGCCTCACCGGCAGCGAGTTCGGATTCTCGAAGTTGAACACGGAGGTCAGATCGCCCGCGACAGTACGGCGCCACGGCGAGATGTTCGGCTCGAAGACGCCAAAGCGCTTCTCGATGAACTGAATCACCGAGGTGTGATCGAACACCTGCGAGTTGACATAGCCACCCTTGGTCCACGGAGAAATCACTAGAAACGGAACGCGAGTCCCCAGGCCAATCGGTCCGTTCGGCGTATCGGTCGTCACGATCTCGTTGTGGAAGTCGACAGTGGAGGCGCCGTACACGGCAGACTGCGGCGGGAACGGCGGCGTGATGTGGTCGAAGCTGCCGTCGCCCTCGTCATAGTTGATGATGAACACGGTCTTGCTGAAGACCTGCGGATTCGACACCAGAATGTCGAACACCTGCGAGATGTACCAGGCGCCGTAGTCGACCGGCCAGTCGGAGTGCTCGGTGTAGCCCGCGGGCGCCACGATCCAGGACACGTTGGGCAACTTGCCGCTCTTCACATCGTTGCGGAAGTTGTCGAACAGCTTCTCCTGCCAGGCCTTCCAGTCCGCCGCAGGCGCGCTGCTGTCGGGGATCGAGCTGCTGAGATTCGTGCCGGTGCAGCCGTTATCGAACAGCGGATTGCCGGGAGCGGAGGTGGCGTACTGATTGAAGTACAGGACGGAGTTGTCGGTGAAGTTACCGATGAAGGAGTTCCCGGTGCCGTCACCGAAATCGGGAGCGAACGGCGCGCCGGCGAGATCCTGATAGATCTTCCACGTTACGCCGGCCGACTGCAGCACTTCGGGGAACGTGCGGAACGTCCAGGGCGCACCGTTGTGGCTCAGACCGTTGAAGGTCATCGGACCAGCGCCGTGACCGTCAGTGCCTCCCGCGCCGAGATTGTCGAGGTTGCCGATGCAGCCGCTCCACATATAAGTGCGGTTTGGATTCGTAGGTCCCATGATCGAACAGTGGTAGGCATCGCCGACCGTGAAGGCATCCGCGAGCGCGTAGTGGTACGGGATGTCCTGACGTGTCATGTACGACATCGTCATCGGGCCGTTCACGGATGCCCAACTGTCGTACTGGCCGTTGTTCCAGCAAAGGTGCGTGTTCCCCCAGCTGTGGCTGGTACCGGGCAGATAGGTCAAGCCGATGCTGGTCAGCTCCGAGCTGACGGCTTGCGGATTGACGCGGAACGGCGGAATCACCAACGCACCGCCGGTAGGACCACCGAGAGTTCCCGAGTCAGGGGCCACGCCGTAACCAGCCGCGACATTCGCAGCACCAGCGGGTTGCAGAAACACAGAGGCGAGCGAGGAGCCGGTGCCGCTTTGCAGAGGCAGGTGAATCTTCACTGCGCGGGGATCATTGAAGCCGCGCACGCCTTTGAGCGTGCCGAAATGATGATCGAACGGGCGGTTCTCCTGCATCAGCACGACGATATGCTCGACGTCGCGGATGCTGCGCGTATGGTTGTTCGCAGGAATCGCGAGGGCTTTGGCGATATTCGCATTCAGCGTTCCCGCCACCGTTCCCATGCCAAGCAATTTCATGAATTCGCGACGATCGGTATTCTTCACGACAGCACTCCCTTCCCGCACACCAACTTGTGGTGCAGTGGGTTGTTGAAAACGACACACACAAAGCCACATGGAAACTAGAAACGCGCAGTTGCAAACCCATGACGGTTCCGTGACGCTCGCGCGTATCCGCAAGCTGACTGAAAGACGCGATCACGCGGAGGCGTTGGTGGCACTCGGTGCGTTCGGGAACTCGGACTTGGCCGACAGTCGTGAGGTGCTGTATCTCACCGCGATCAACCAGCGCGGCCTGAATCAAATAGCGGCGGCTCTGGCTGCGCTGGAGACGCTTCAACAGAGGTTCCCGCGATATAGCCGCGCCTATGAGGAACGTGGTTACTGCTTTGCCGCGTTGAATGACACACAGCGTGCAATCGAGGCTTTTGAATACGCGGTCAGTCTCAACGCCGCGCTTCAATCCAGCTGGCGCATGCTCGCGCAACTGCATGGTGTCGGAGGGGATTCGAAGCAAGCGGCGATTGCGGCCGACCAGGTGGCCCTCCTCGCGAGACTGCCTGCGCAGATCATTCAGGCCGGCAGCCTGTTCAGCGACGGCGAGCTGGATTTCGCCGCGGACGTGCTGCGAGAGTTCCTGCGCAACGCCGGTAGACACACCGAAGCGCTTCGCCTGCTCGGACGCATCGCGCATCACCGCAACGCGCTGGACGACGCGGAGAGACTGCTGAGTGAGGTGCTGACACTCGCACCGGACTATCGCGCTGCCCGAGCAGATTTCGCTCGAGTACTGATCGACAGACAAGACTATGCGCAGGCACGCGAGCAACTCGAGAGGCTCCTGCAGCAGGAGCCCGACAACGCGGACTATGTTGCGCTCGGTGCGACCATCAGCGCCGGTCTCGGCGACCACGAACGCGCCATCGAGACGTTCCGGGACGTGCTCGATGCGAAGCCGGCCTGGGCGCACCTGCACCTGCTGCTCGGCCACTCGCTCAAAGCCGCGGGTCGTCAGCCCGAGGCAATCCAGTCGTACCGTGCCGCAACGGCCGCACGTCCTGACTTCGGCGATGCGTACTGGAGTCTCGCCAATCTCAAGACGTACCGCTTTGTAGACGACGAGATCGAGCGCATGCGCACCCACGAAGCCTCGTCATCAACACCGGCGGTTGATCGATGCCACCTGTGCTTTTCGCTGGGCAAAGCTCTCGAGGATCGGGGCGAGTACGCGCAGTCCTGGCAGTACTACGAGCGTGGGAATGCACTGAAACGCGCGGACGGCCGATACCACCCGAGGTTCATCGAGGCCGACACTCAACGGCAGATCGAGGTCTGCACCGCCGACTTCTTCGCCGCTCGTACCGGCGTAGGCGCTCCCGATCCCGCCCCGATCTTCATCGTCGGGCTCCCGCGCTCCGGCTCCACGCTGATCGAGCAGATTCTGGCCTCCCACTCACAGGTGGAAGGCACGCAAGAGCTGTACGACGTCGAGCGCATCGTCGCCGAACTTCAGGGGCCGGGCGCTGATCCTGACAATCCGCGCTACCCGGGAGTACTGACACAGGTGGCGCCGGAGGAGCTTGGCAGACTGGGGGAGCGTTACTTGCATGACACGCGCGCTCGGCGTCGAGGCCTTGCAGCCTGCCAGGGCCTTGCAGCCTGCCAGGGCCTTGCAGCCTGCCAAGGCCTCGCAGCCTGCCAGGGCCGGCCGTTCTTCATCGACAAGATGCCGAACAACTTCAGACACCTGGGGTTGATCCACCTGATCCTGCCAAAGGCGAAGATCATCGACGTGCGCCGAGAGCCGATGGCGTGCTGCTTCAGCAACCTGAAGCAGCTCTTCGCAACCGGTCAGTCCTTCTCCTACCACATCGAGAGCCTGGGCCGGTACTACCGCAGCTACCTCGAGCTGATGCGGCATTGGGATCGCGTGCTTCCCGGGCAAGTGCTGCGTGTGCAATACGAAGACGTCGTGGAAGATGTGGAAGCCAACGTTCGGCGCATTCTGGCGTTCTGCAATCTGGAGTTCGAGCCAGCGTGCGTCGACTTCCATAAGACTGCCAGGAGCATCAGCACCGCAAGCTCGGAGCAGGTCCGTCAACCCATCAACCGCAATGGGCTCGCGCAGTGGCGCCCCTACGAGCCCTGGCTGGGGCTACTCAAGGATGCGCTGGGTGATGCGGTAGTTCGCTATCGGGACCCTTGAAGTGCGCGCGAATTGCACTGCTACGAAAAGATCATCGACAATAGACCCTAACACTTCGGTGGTGTAACGTGCCGCATGGCCGCGGCGAAGAAGAAGAACCCCACGGCGCGATCAGCGCCGAAAACGACTCATAGCGGTCGCTTCACCGAACTCGATGCCGACAAACTGCGGGGCGGCTACTACACCTCCGAGGCGGTTGCTCACTGGTTGTGCGCCTGGGCAATTCGGTCGGCCGATGATCAGGTTCTTGAGCCCAGCTGTGGAGACGGTGCGTTCTTGAAGGCGGCGGCGCGGCGCTTGAAAGAGCTCGGCCTGCCCAACGCCGCGGTTACCAAGCGCCTCACCGGGATTGAGATTCTCGCCCCCGAAGCCGAGCGCGCTCGCGAAGGTTTGCAGGCGATTCTGGGAGACAGTGGTGGCACGGTGGTCGAGACGTCGGACTTCTTCGCATGGTGCCAGAAGCCGCGGCGGACGCGCGCTTACGGCGCCATCGTCGGCAATCCGCCCTTCATCCGCTACCAGAGCTTTCCCGAGCCGCACCGCACTCGCGCAATGCAGCTCATGCAAGACCAGGGCTTGGCGCCGAACAGGCTCACAAACATCTGGGTGCCGTTCGTCGTCGCGGCGGCCTCCATGTTGCGCTCGGGAGGCCGCCTCGGTCTGGTGCTCCCGGCCGAGTTGCTCCAAGTCACGTACGCCGCGCAGTTGCGCTCGTACCTCACAGATCGCTTCGAACGGATCGACATCGTCGCGTGCAACGAGTTGTTCTTCGATGGGGCCGAGCAGGAGGTCGTGCTGCTGTTGGCCGATGGGCTGTTGCAGGCGGCGGCCGAGACAAATCCCTGCCGGGTGACGCTCACTGAGACTGTCTCGATGCAGGCGCTCACGGAACGCTCAGCGCAAGAGATGCTGGCGGCAGCTCAACCCAAGACCATCCGTCATGACAGCGAGAAGTGGCTCAAGTACTTCCTCACGGCTCGCGAGATCGCGTTCATGCGCGAGTTGCGGGACGCAGCCGTAACGACCCCGCTCGCGACTCACGCCAGTGTCGATGTCGGCGTGGTGACCGGTAAGAACGAGTTCTTCGTCCTGACGACCGAGAAGATCGATTCGCACGGCCTCGAGGGCTACACGACACCGCTGGTGTCTCGCTCGGCGCACCTCAAGGGCGCAAGCGTCGGCAAAGCCGATTGGAACGCGATGGCGGCGGCCGGCGACCGGGTGCACTTGTTGCACCTCAAGCCAGCGCGGGGCGCACGGTTGCCGGAATCGCTGACACGATATATCCGCGCCGGCGAAGGGAAGAAGATTCACGAAGGGTACAAGTGTTCGATCCGCGACCCCTGGTACGAAGTCCCGTCCGTCTGGACTCCCGACGGCTTCGTGTTCCGGCAGATCTACGACTTCCCGCGAGTCGTCCTCAACCAGGCCGACGCCACCTCGACAGACACGATTCACCGCCTGAAGGCACGCACCGGGACGCCTGAGCGGATCATCGCCAACACCTACACCTGGATGACGGCCGCCTCGGCTGAGATCGAGGGCCGCAGCTACGGGGGCGGAGTCCTCGAACTCGAGCCTACGGAAGCCGAGCGCCTTCTCATGCCGGCGCAACTCAACGGCGCCATGCCCGTGAGCGAGTGCGATCGTCTCACTCGAGCCGGGCAGATCGACCAGGTTCTTGAAGAGAACGCCCGCGGGGTCCTCATGGGCCATATGGGACTCTCGAGAGCGGACTGCCTGATCCTGCGGGACATCTGGGTCAGGATGCGGGACCGCCGGCTGGGTCGAGCCAAGGCCGCCCGCGCCTGACCTCGGTATTGCAGGACGATACCGGGAGGATTGCCGGTGGTCACATCACGGCAAATCGTTGCATCCAATAATCCTTTTGCTCAGGCTGTGCACCCATGGAAGACCCCAGACATCTGCTGATCAACCTCATCCTGTACGGGCTGCTGCCCCTATGGGGTATTGCGGGCTTCATCGACTGGTGCTGCCACCGGGCGACGAAAGTGGAGGCGACCTCGGGACTGAAAGAGTCCCTGATCCACTCGCTGATGGGCATTCAGCTGGGAATCCCGATCCTGTTGTGCCTGACGTTCGAGGTCAACGTCCTCATCCTGCTCATCTGCGTCGCGATGGGGCTGCTGCACGAAGTGGTCGCACATTGGGACGTCTACTACGCCACACCGAGGAGGCACATCTCCATCTGGGAAGTGCACGTCCACAACTACATGGCGACCGTGCCGCTGTATCTGCTCATGCTGATCGTCATTCTCAACTGGGATGTTGCGGTGAAAGCGGCGACCTTCGACTGGTCCGGGCAGTTCCATCTGCAAGCGCGGACCGAGCGCCTCGGCGGAGCCACCTATCTGCCCGCCTACCTCACGTTCATGACCGTTCTGTGCGTGTTTCCGTATCTCGAAGAGAACATCCGCTGCCTGCGCCACTCGTTGACCAGGAGGCCACGGTCATCATGAATGCCTACATCACCAGTACGGGAGCGTTTCTGCCCGGCCCGCCGATCGGCAATGACCAGATCGAGGAGATACTCGGGCTGGTCGAGGGCAAGCCCAGCCGCCTGAAGAGCCGTATTCTCAAGGCGAACGGGATTCGGACCCGACACTACGCCATCGACCGCGACCACAAGACGCTCCATTCGAATCTGGACATGGCGGTCGCGGCCGCGAAGACCTGCCTCGACGCCTCGCCGGTGCCACCGCGCTCGATCGGCATGCTGAGCTGCGCAACCACGCAGGGTGACATGGTCATCCCCGGATTCGGCAGCATGGTGCAGGCTGGCCTGGGGATCCCCGGGGTGGAGTTGATGACGGCACACGGCATCTGCTCGAGCAGCGTCATGGCGATGAAAACCGCCGTCAACGCGCTCAAAGCAGGCGATCATCGCTCGGCCCTGGTCGTCGTGAGCGAGTTGGCTTCGCGCCTATTCAAGCGGACTCGATATGAAGCCGCCGGCGGACAGGCGGCGATGGATTTCAACTCGGAGTTCCTGCGGTGGATGCTATCGGACGGTGCGGGAGCGCTGTTACTCGAAGGCAGCCCGAGGGGACGCTGTCTGCGCGTCGACTGGATCCGCAGCTTCTCGCACGCAGACGCATTCCCGGTTTGCATGGGTATCGGTACAGCGACGGACAGCGAGGATGCGCGGACCTGGCAGGACTATCCGACGTACGCCGAAGCGGAGGCAGCCGGCGCGCTATTGATCCGCCAGGACGTTCGGCTGCTCGAGCAGATGGTGAAGCTGGGTGTAGATGGGGCCTTGCGCTTGATCGAACAGGGTGTGCTTGCCGTGAACGAGGTCGACCACTTCCTGTGTCACTACTCGTCCCATCACTTCCGCGGCAAGATCGCCGACATGCTGCACATGTGCGGGGCGAGCATCCCGCAGGAGAAGTGGTTCACCAACCTCTACACACGCGGCAACACGGGCGCGGCATCGATACTGATCATGCTCGATGAGTTTCTGCGCGAGCTGCGGCCTGCCGTCGGTGCAAGGATCCTCTGCATGGTCCCCGAAAGTGGCCGCTTCAACACGGCCTACATGCACCTCACAGTCGTGGAGGGAGCAAAGAGTGGAAATGAGCTTCGCGGTGAGGTGGGCTGACATGTCGACGAGCGAGATCGAGCGCCCCGCCGCGCTCACGGAAATCGGACAGTCGACGCTGCGCCGGCTGATGCGCGAGTGGTTCGACTTCGAACGGCGACTTGCGACGGTCCCCGTCATCAGGCGCCTCGACGTAGGCACGTTCACGCGCGACGACTATCAGCGACTGCTGTTGAATCTTCGCCCTCAGGTCGTGGAAGGCTCGCGCTGGATCAGTCGCTGCGCATCCAGCTTCGATCGCGACCATGCAGATATCAGGTCGGTGGTCTTGCGCCACGCTCAAGACGAGCATCGTGACTACGAAGTTCTGGAACAGGACTTCGTGGCAACCGGCGGGGATCTGGCTAAGATCCGCGCCCAGCCAAAGAACCCCGGGTCCGAAGCGTTGCACGCCTATCTGATGTTCAAAGCCGGCGAGCCGAATCCGGGCGGCCTGCTCGGCGCGATGTGGATCATCGAAGGCCTGGGCGAAAAGATGGCGACGAGTTGGGCGTCCCGGATCCAGTCGCTGACTCGCTACGATGACGGCTGCACACGGTTTCTGCGCTATCACGGCAGCAACGATGATTCGCACATGGACAAGCTGTACGGGCTGATCGACCGGATTTGCACGAGCGAACGAGCGGCGACTGACGTGGTCACCACGGCCAGAGTCGTCGGGCGGCTATACGCCTGGCAGTTGGAGGAAATCGACAGTGAGTAGTGAACCGCGCGAGGAGTCCATGCCTGGCGCGTCCGGGCGCACCGGCCGGCGCAGTCCCTTCATGCAGGCGGTACTCGTGGATAACTCGCTGCCGATCGATCGGGCGGCGGTCGATCTGTGGGTTCGGGACATGCACAACCCGTTGCGCTGGATCGTCCGCCCGATACTGCAGTTCCTGTTCGCGGTTGCGCTGCACGTCACGTGGGTATTGAAGCGGTTTCCATTTCCTCAGTTTCGCGCGCACCGCCTGCTGCAACGAATGATCTGCTGGTTCTGTCGGAACTTCGTCAGTCCGGAGGCGAATCTGCTCATCCTGCGGCACTTCGCTACGGAATCGAACCTCCTGAATTTTCTGCGTGACAATTCGAATGCGTTGCACGTGCCGCCACTGGATCTCTACCCGCAGAAGATCGACGACCTTCTCGCACACACCTTCGTGCTCCACGACCAGGAGCTGTTTCGAATGTTTCGCGAGCTCGGCCCATTCGATGAATCAATCCCTACGAAAGCGGCCCCGGAACTGGATTGGACAAACTGGCGGCCGATCACACTGGACCTGCAGGCGATACCTCGCCGAGTCACGCAGCTTCTGGACTTCGAAACATCGCATGCGCTGTTCATGTGCCTGTTCTGCTTCCTCCTCACTGCTGAGGAGTACCGCGATTCGATCAACGGCTTCAACCTCGATCAGTCCATTGCAATCCGCATCGGCAAGCTGACCGGCGACCGGACGCTGACCGAATATGCCTACAACAAGTATCCGCTCTATCTGGTGGGCCCTTGGAATCTGGCACAGCGGTTTCTGATGCACGGGTTTTTCACTGAGCACCTGCACGCGCGGTTGGAGCATTTGCGGCTAAGCCGGCCGTGACCCCTCACCACGCGTGAGCTGCGTGCGCCGCTACCGCTCTGACCGGCGCGCAAGGAGGCGTGCTTCAGTGCACCGCAATCCCTTGGCCAACGCTTCGAGGGTCGCGACAGTGACATTCACGCTGCCGTGTTCGATATTGCTGATGTAGTTACGGTTGAATCGGCACACCTTCGCCAGATTCTCCTGCGTGAAGCCTCGCGCAGCGCGCAGATTTCTGAGATTGTGGGACAACCTCGCCAGCACTTCCCGGCTGGCTCGGCGAGGGGAAACGAAGGGACTCACCCGTGTCATGCGCGATCCCATGCCCCCAACTGTATAACGGGGGCGAGGGCTCACGTTACCGACCGATGTCCGATGACAGCCGGTCCCGATTCCGGTTCAAATGGGGTGCGGGCATGCCTTCCTCGGTCATCCAGTGGTTTCAATATTCGCCGGATAAACAGGAGCTGCTGATCGGCTTCCAGTCGGGCCTTCGCTATGCCTACCAGGAAGTGCCGGAGGCAATCTATCTGGGCCTGAAAGAGGCCCCCTCGAGGGGCGCGTTCTTCAACGACCACATCCGGGAGAACTACCGCTTCGTGCGCCGCGGGAGCCAGGACCCTCGGCGGTAGGGCGGGATGGGCGCACGGTGCGGCCGGCACAGCACGGGGGCCTAGGCGCGCACGGCGCGGCCGGCACAGCACGCGGACCTAGGCGCGCGCGCGGCGCGCCCGACGCAGGATCGCGTACATTGAGCGCATGGAGCACGCACTGACGGTTCTCCTCGCGGGCGTTGCCGCGGGGACCATGAACGCACTGGCGGGTGGCGGCTCATTCGTCTCCCTCCCCGCCTTGATCGGCGCGGGAGTGCCCTCCGTCAACGCGAACGCTTCGAGTACCGTAGCGCTGCTACCGGGAGGGCTTGCGAGCACGTGGGCGTACCGGGATGGTCTCGGGGCCGTCGGAACGGCATCACTCCGGTCGTTGCTCATCATCACCCTCATTGGCGGGCTCCTCGGCGCCCTGCTCCTCCTGTACACCCCGTCGCGAGTTTTCGACTTCGCGCTGCCGTGGCTGCTACTCATCGCCACCCTCACTCTCGCATTCGGACGCTCGATCGGGGAGCTCCTGCGAAGGCACACTGGCGAGGTACGTCCGAACGCAGTGTTGGCGATCCAGTTCGGGTTGGGCATCTACGGCGGCTACTTCGGGGGTGCGGTGGGACTCATGATGATGGCGGCCTGGGGGCTGATAGAGAGCCGCGAACTGAAGAGCCTGAACGCGCCGCGCACGCTGCTGGTCACGGCAGCGAACTCGACGGCGGTCATTGCCTTCATCATTGCGAAAGCCGTCTACTGGCCGCAAACCCTCATCATGTTGGTCGGGGCGACGGCGGGCGGCTACGGCGGAGCGCTATTGGGCAGGCGGATCCCGGCGAGAGTAACGCGGACGGGGACGCTGATACTCACCAGCGCCATCACCGTAGCGTTCTTCGTTAAGACCTACGCTTCGGCGCACTGAGGAGACACAAACACCGCCGAGGGCTGGTAGAGCAGAACTTCCAGATGAAGGTCTAGAACTTCCAGATGAAAGTCACGCCGCCGCTGCTACCGTCGACGGAGCCGACGATGTCGTCGCTGTGGTAGTGGATGTTCGTGTAGGTGATGCCAACCCAGCGCCAGCCGACCCCAACAGCCCCACCGACAGCGTCGTTGAACTTGATGTCCGGCACGTAACCGTCACCGTCGAACTTCGTGTTGGTGTGCACGACTGGACCGAGACTGAGCCAGAAGTCATTGCCCAGATCACAGGTGCCGGTCAGCTTGAAGACGAAACGATCGATGCCGAGGTGCGAATCGTAGGAGGCGGTCCGCACGAACTTGTAGCCGAAGCTCCCGGCAAAATCCCAGGGTGAATTGGGAATGCGGTAGTGCAGCCCGATGGAGACTGTTCCACCCTGTCCGGCCCGAATGTCCTGTGAATCGCGATGACGGTAGTACACCGTGGCGATGTTGTCGCCGCCGAACTCGAAGGAGCCCTCGACCATCGGCATGACGACGCCCGGTGTGCCGGTGCCCATGCCGGAAGCATGCGCGGGACACGCCGCAACGGCCGAGACGACGGCGATGGCGGTGACGAAATGATTCTTGCTGAGTATCAGGCTTCGCATGACATGACTGTAAAGGTCGGGGAAGACAGGTTTCCGTGACGCTTCGCACAGTATACCCTGTGCGCGTGAGCCACATCTTCGAGCCTGCCTCCACCGGTCGAGCCAAATGTCGCGGTTGCAACCAGCCGATTCAGCGCGGCGAGCTGCGATTCGGCCTCCGTCTTCCCAACACCTTCGGAGAGGGGGAGATGACACTTTGGTTTCATCCCCTCTGCGCGGCTTACAAGATTCCTGAACAGCTGACCGAAGCGCTGCAAACGAACGACACGGTGCCGGATCGAGAGCGCTTGGAGAAAGCCGCGCAACAGAGCCTCGCGCACGAGAAGGTCCGTCGGATCGATGGCGCCGAGCAGGCCCCGAGTGGACAGGCGACGTGCCGCCACTGCCACGAGCCGATCGAAAAAGGCAGCTGGCGGCTGCGAATTGTGTTCTATCGGGAAGGGATGTTCTCGCCCGGCGGGTACATTCACCTCGGGTGCAGCCGGGCTTATTTCGAGGCGGACGGATTGCTGGATCACGTCCTGCACTTCAGCCCCGGGCTGGGGGAACCGGAGCGGCAGGCTCTCACAAGCACGTTCGACGCCGCCTGAGGTTCCGTTCGTCCCCCTGATCGACGTCCTGTCCCCGGCCCCGGCGGTCCGTCGCATCACCGCACGCCGCGGCCAAACCCGCAGCATCGTAGCTCCCGGCAATCCCGCCCAGCCGGAAGACAGCCATGCAAACGGCCGCCGTCCTTCGCAACGTCGCCAAGGCTTACCGCGTCGAATCAGTCGACGTACAGGCCCTGAGCGGCATCGATATCGAGATCCGCAGCAATCGTGTTACCGCAATCTCCGGCCCGTCGGGCAGCGGCAAAACGACGCTGCTCAACCTGATCGGTTGCATCGACAGACCGGATCGCGGCGAGCTGACGGTCGCGGGCACGGCAGTGACGGCTCTTGCCGATGACGCGCTGAGCGACTTTCGCGCCGCGAGGCTCGGCTTCGTGTTTCAGAGCTTCAACCTGATTCCGGTCCTGACAGCGTTCGAGAACGTCGAATATCCGTTGCGACTCACCGGCGTACCTGCGGCCCAACGGCGCGAGCGAGTCATGGCCATGCTCGATGCGGTCGGACTGAGCCAGTTCGCAAATCGCCGCCCGGGCCAGCTCTCCGGAGGTCAACAGCAGCGTGTTGCCATCGCGCGAGCTGTAGCCGGTGCGCCGCAAATCGTGCTCGCAGACGAGCCGACGGCGAACCTCGATAGTCACACCGGCGCGTCGATCATCGAGCTGCTGCGCCGAATGCAGGCGCAGCACGGGGTCTCCATCGTGATCTGCTCGCACGACAACCAGGTAATTGCAGCGGCCGACGATGTCGTTGCAATCCGGGACGGGGCGGTCGAATCCGTCAGGAGGGCGGCATGATGTCCTTTGCTCTGGCGCTGCGAAACCTGGCGCGCAATCGCCGCCGCTCCCTGACGACGATCGCGGCCATCGTGGTCGGCACCGTCGCGATCCTGCTGTTCGGGGGCTACACGAAAAACATCCGGTACGGATTGCAGATGGGATACGTCCGCGCGAGCGGCCACCTGCAGATCCAACACAAGGACTACTTCCTGTACGGCAGCGGCAACCCGGCTGACTACGGCATCGCCGACTATGAACACATCATGGATGTCGTTCGTCACGATCCGGTCCTGGCACCGATGCTCAGGGTTGTGACGCCCACGCTCTCCCTGGGAGGCATCGCCGGAAACTTCGAGGCGGGCGTGTCTCGCACGGTGATCGCCACCGGCACGGATGTCGAGGGACAAAACGAGTTACGCAAATGGGTTGACTACGGATACCGGGACGGGTTGCCGCCGATCGCGCTCACCGGCACATCTGACAATGCGGCGATGGTCGGAGAAGGCGTCGCGAGAGTCTTGCAGGTGTGTGATGCGCTGCGGATCAAGAGATGTGCTGGGCCCTCACCCGCCCCGAAGGCTGCGGCGGCAGCGGACATGCCCGCAGATCTGCAACGCCTGTCCGAAACACAGCAGCCAGGGCAACGCGCCGGCGCGCGGATCGAACTCCTTGCAGCCACGGCCCAAGGCGCACCCAACGTGGCAAGCCTGTCCGTAGTCAAAGTGGAGACTCAAGCGGTCAAGGCACTGGACGACATCTACGTTGCCCTGCATCTCGCCCAGGCTCAGCGGCTGATCTATGGGAAAGACCCACCCCAGGTCACGGCAATCATCCTGCAGCTGCACCACACCGCACAGATTCCGGCGGCCCGGGCACGGCTGCAGGAATTGCTCGCCACGACCTTCAGGGCGAATTCCCTCGAAATCCATGACTACGCGACGTTGAATCCCGAGTACGGACAGACGATCGGGTTCTTCGCCGCCATCTTCGGGTTCATCTCGATTCTGATCGCAGTCATTGTCCTGTTTACCGTCAGCAACACGATGAGCATGGCGGTTGTCGAGCGTACGCCGGAGATCGGAACGCTCCGCGCGGTGGGCTTGCGCCGGGCGGGCATTCGCAACCTGTTCATGATCGAAGGAATGCTGTTAGGCATTGCCGGGTCCGTTCTCGGCGTCGCGGTTTCGCTGCTCCTGGCTTACTTGATCAACCACGGCGGCCTGAGCTGGACGCCACCAGGGAGAGTAGACGCGATTCCGTTGACCGTGCGTGTCTGGGGAGAGACGGCGCCGATGATCAATGTCGTCGTCGCGCTGACGTTGGTCACCATCGTCTCCTCGTGGATACCCGCCCGTCGGGGAGCGCGCATCAACATCGTTTCAGCATTGAGGCACGCGTAAGTCATGAGAACAGTCATCTGGATCCTTACGCTGATCGGGCTCGCGGCGTCAGCCACGTGCGCAGCCGAAATGCCGGACGCGCAGGAAATCCTCGCCGCGAGTGATGCAGTTCGAAACCCGGGCAAGCCCTTCGGCCTGTCCATCGTGCTGGTCGAATACCGTGACTCGAAGGAGTCGGACTCGAACACACTGGGGATCTACTCGAAACTCGACGGGCAGACAGGCCGTTACAGGACACTCATCAGCTATGTCGGTCCGCCTCGCGACGCTGGCAAGCTGGTCCTCGAGAACGGTACAGAGATGTGGTTCTACGATCCGTCCAGCGAAGCCAGTATCCGGATCTCGCCCCAGCAACGCTTGCTGGGCCAGGCTTCGACTGGCGACGTCGTAACGGTGAACTTTTCACACGACTATCACGCCGAAGCAGCAACGTCCGAGGACGTCATCGACGGAGACCGCACACAGCGCCATTGCTACAAGCTCGAACTGGCGCCAGCCGTCCCGGACGCGACCTATCACCGGGTCGAAATGTGGATAGAGCAAACAACGAGCCGACCCGTAAAGGCGAAGTTCTACTCCGACAGTGACCACCTCCTGAAGACCGCCTACTACCGGCAGTTCCACACCGAGCTGGGAAGCGAACGTCCGACGGAAATCATCATCATCGACGGCCTCACCCCGAGCTGGGTGACGGTCATGCGCTATTCCCACTACGCGTGGCGGGATATTCCGGACAGCTGGCTGCAGCGAGACTACCTGCCGCGGTTTCGCCCCGAGTAGTCGGCAGGGGTAGAACCGAATGCGGCGGGTGGCGCCAGTGTTGGGGCGGTTGCCATTGGCTTGGGCCTGGGCATTTGCCGTTGCGGGCGTTGGGCTCACGGTATCCGCTCGCGCGGCCTCCGAAGATGAGGCGGCCCTCGCGCTCGCCGACAAAACCGTCACCGAGCCGACACCCCAGCGGACCTGCCTCGAATCGGTCGAAGCCGCCGGCGATCAGACTACCTACAGCGACGGCCGAGCCTCGACGGGCGGAGGCCGCGGTTCGTTCAATGTCCGCTGTGACGGCGCGCTGGCGGACGGTTGGCGAGCCACTCTGTCAGATCGGTTTGACTACCTAGGGTCGCGCGGGTCAGCGGCTCAGGCAGTCAACTCGCTCAAAGAAGCCTACGTGAGCTTCCGAGATGGCGGGACCGAGCTGCTTGATGTCGGCCGTGTAAATGTTCGCGAAGGAGCCGGATTCGCGTACAACCCGACCGACTATTTCCGCGCCAACGCGAACCGAACGATCATCTCGATCGATCCGGCGACGCTGCGTGACGAACGCATGGGAACCCTCATGGTGCGCTCACAGACATTGTGGTCGAGCGGTTCGCTGACCGCCCTCTACGCACCAGGAGTGAACGCCGAGCCGAACACTTCGACACTCAATCCCGATTTCGGCGCAACGAACGGACAGAGTCGCTGGATGGTGATGCTCAGCCAGAGGCTGGCCGACGGCCTGCAACCCAAAGTCTCCGTGACGGGACACGGGAACCAGGCAGTGCAGGCGGGGGTGAGCGTTACGGAGCTGATCGGCCGCGCAACAGTTGCCTATGTAGAGTGGTCGGGCGGACTGTCCAGTCGGCTGAGCACGGGGCTGACTTACACCACGCCCTACAAGCTGTCGTTAACCCTCGAGTATGAGTACAACGGAGCCGCGCCGGATGCGAGAGCATGGCAGGCGCTGCGGACCGGGACGGCAGCCAGTACTGCACCCGCAACCAGCACAGGGCCCGCGGCCGGCACAGGACCACTCGCCACGTACGTACAATATCGTCAGGACGCAGCCGCGCGAGGAGAGCTGGCAACCCGGGAAAACGGGTTCGCGTATGTCTCCTGGGACGACGTCATCATCAATCGACTGAGCCTGACCGGGTTCGTGAGATTCGACCCCTACGATCACAGCCGGGTGGTCTGGGGAGAAGCGAGGTACCATGGTCAACACGCGGGCATCGCGCTCCAATGGCAGCGGAATTCAGGCGACGCCACGAGTGACCTGGCACCGTGGCCGCGACGTCAATCCTGGACGGCACTGATTGATTACTACTTCTAACGAGGTGGCGGTCCGCCCACCGGAACTGCGCGCCAAAACGTGGCGCGAGATTCTGGTAATGCTCGCGCTCAACTTCCTGATCGCGGTCATGCTGCTTGCCCTGGGCGTGCCGGGCGGATTTCTCAGGACCTACACGACCTGCAACGCCATCGGATTGAGCATCTGGGGGCTCATCTCGCTGTTGCGACGCTTCGTGGGCCAACGATTTCCAGTGCTGCCGCTGGCGCTCATCGCCGTGCCTCTGGGCTTCATCGCGGGCAGCAAGATTGCAGCGCTGACGGGGACTGCCGACCTGGTGACGCTGGTTGCCCGCGACCCGACTCACCAGTGGCGGGCATTGCTCGGAAGCCTGATGGTCGCGACGTTCGCTACGGGCTTCGTCATCCTCTACTGGCGCTCGCAGTCCTACCAAGCGGACCTGCAATCCGAGCGGCGACGGGCGGCGGAAGCGCTGCAATCGGAAACCTCGGCGCGACTGGCCCTGCTGCAGGCGCAGATCGAGCCGCACTTCCTCTTCAACACGCTGGCCAACGTACAGAGCGTCATCGACACCGATCCGACGACCGCAAAGTCCATTCTGGAAAACCTCAACCAGTATCTGCGTGTCAGCCTGGGGCGAACGCGCAAGCCTTCCTCCACGCTCGCGGACGAAATCAGCCTCGTCACCGCCCTGCTCGCGATCGCAGGGATGCGCCTGGGCGATCGGCTTGCGTACTCGATTTCGGTGCCGGAGGGGTTGGGGTCGGCTTCGCTGCCGCCGCTGTTGCTGCAGCCGCTGGTCGAGAATGCTCTGAAGCATGGGATCGAACCGGCGGTGCACGGAGGGGAGATCGTCGTTGAGGCCCGGGCGACGGGCGAGTCACCGACCGCGAGTGGATCGGTCGCGCCTGGCGCATCACTGACCCTCAGGGTCACGGACAGCGGTGTCGGGCTCAACGCAGGCTCGCCGGAAGGAGTTGGATTGGCAAATGTACGGGGGCGCCTGGCGAGTCTCTACGGCGATCGCGGTCGGCTCGCGATCTTCAGTCACGAGCCGCACGGAGTGGTCGCGGAAATCACCATTCCGCTGACTCAATGAGTCGCACGACACCACCAGGTGACGCATGACGCCGACCGCACTCATCGCCGACGACGAGCCGAACCTCGCGCGCGACCTCGCCCAACGCCTCAGGAGTCTGTGGAGCGACCTGCAGATCGTCGCAGTCGTCCCTAACGGGATCGAGGCGGTCGCGGAGCTCAACCGGTTGCGACCGCAATTTGCATTTCTGGACATCCGCATGCCGGGACTGAACGGACTGGAAGCGGCTCGGGCAGCCGGCGGAACTCGAGTCGTTTTCGTGACGGCCCACGACGAGTACGCCGTGGCAGCCTTTGAAGCGGCTGCCGCGGACTATCTGCTCAAACCCGTCAGCGACGCCCGACTGGCACAGTGTGTAGCACGCTTGCAGCGCGAGGCCGCCGCGCCGATCGACCTGCAAAAGCTGATGACCACGTTGGCGACTCCAACGCGGGACTACCTGGCCTGGCTGACGGTCGGTCTGGCCAACACCACGAGACTGGTGGCTTCGAAGTCGGTGCTGTACTTCCAGTCAACCGAGAAGTACACGGAGGTCATCACGGTACACGAACGGCACCTGATCCGGACGCCCCTCAAAGAGCTGCTACCGAGCCTGGATCCTCAGGACTTCGCGCAGATCCATCGGGGAACCATCGTCAACCTCGGCGCAATCGAGAGGATGGAACGGGATGTGCTGGGGCGGTGCCTCGTGCATCTGAAGGATCACAAGGACATACTGCCCGTCAGCCGCACCTTTGCGGGGCGATTCAAACAAATGTAAGGATACGCGCGGCCGGGAAACATGGCGACGTGCCGAGCACGAGGTCGAAGCTCAACCCGCCTGCGTGCTGCGACTGGCCCAATTGATGGCGTATTGAAGCAGTTGGGCATTGGTCGCCAGGTTCAACTTCCGCTTCAGGCTCTGCCGGTGGGTTTCGACGGTCTTCACGGACAACCCCAGCGACTCGGCCGCCTCGCGGGAGGAATGCCCACGCCCGATGAGACTCAATACCTGCAGCTCGCGATTGCTCAGGCGATCGATCGGGTCCCCGCCGCTGCCGGTGCCCTCGGAACCATCCAGGCGACTGCGAGCGACGCTGTTCTTGAGCGAATCGCTCAAATAAATCTCACCACTCAGCACTTGCCGCAGCGCAATCAACAGCTGATCGGAGGCCGCGTGCTTCATGATGTAACCACTGGCACCAGCGGCCAGCAGCCGTTCCGCGTAGATCAACTCATCGTGCATCGACAGCACGAGCATCGGCAACTCGGGCTGTTGCGCGTGAACGTCGCGAACGAGCTCGAGACCATCCCCTTGGGCAAGCGATATGTCGACAATCACAACATCGGGCGAGAGCGCACGAATCGCCGCGCGAGCCTCGCGCTCTGTCTGAACTTCACCGCAGACAACGAGGTCGGGCTCAGGCTCGATCATTCTACGCAGACCCTGCCGAACGATCGGATGATCGTCGACGATCAGGACTCGCCGCTGGATCGTGGTCCCGGTAATGCTCGGGCCGCGTGTCGAGATCTTCACTGAGCTGCTTCCACGGGACACGAACAGCGAATGGAGACGCCACCGTGTGCCGCCGACTCGATGAACAGATCGCCACCTAACATCTGAGCGCGGTAGCGCATAATCTTCAATCCAAGTCCGCCGGCACTCTCCGGACCGCCCACGGTGTCGGTGAGGGGCTGAGGAAAGCCCCGTCCGTTATCCTCGACACGCAGGTGTAATTCGGTTCCGTCCGTATCCAGACGAATGGTCACTTCGCTCGCCTTGCTGTGACGAATCACGTTGGTGAGTGCTTCCTGCACGATGCGATACAAATGGGTGGCCGCCGCTTCATTCAGATCGAGGGGCTCGTCCAGATTGGTATCGAACTCCACCCGTACACGGTAGCGCTCGCTGGCTCGCGCCGCTAGAGACTGCAGTGCGGGAGAAAGGCCGCCGTGCTCACCGCTGACGGGAGACAGGCCACGAGCCAGGGACCGCGTGCTCTCGATCGCGTTGTTGACGAGACCAATCACGTCCTCGACATCCTTGCGGGCGGCGGAGCCCTCCTTGCGAAGCTGAGAGACTACACCCGTCAGCAGCAAGGCGATGCCGGTGAGATCCTGTCCGAGCCCATCGTGGAGATCGCTCCCGATGCGCTGCTGCTCCCGACTCGAGATCTCGATGATCTGACGCTCGAGCCGCTTGCGCTCGGTGACATCATTGAACACGGCAAGCCAATGGTCGGCACCACCCATTCGAAGGGGAGTCAGAACGCAAGCGGCGACGAATTTCGAGCCATCCTTACGGGCGCATTCGAGCTCCACTGGAACGACCTCCGTCGTGGTGACGCCCTGCCGCAACGTACGGCCCGCGCGCGTTCGCTGCAATGCACGCGTGCTGAACAGCGGCTCGACCGACTGGCCCAGCAACTCCTCTCCGGATTCGTACCCGAACATCCTGGCGAACATGGGGTTGGTGAGCCTGACTTCGTTGGTTCCGGCGTCGAGTAACACCACTCCCTCGCGCATGGTCTCGAGGATACGGCTTTGCGTTCGCATCGCATCCTGCTGGGCATGCCGTTCGGTCACCTCCGTTATGTTGACTACGGCCCCGAACGTACGGCCGTCAGCCTGCACGGCGCGGGCCCGCAACTCCAGATAGCGCATCCCGTTCTGCGAATCGAGGATCACCTGGTCGAAGTCCCGCGGCTCCCCCGTCTTCATCACATGCTCGAAAATCTCGTGCATATGGGGACGGTCTTGGGGCGGGGCAAAATCCTCTACCGGAGCCCCGATCCACGCCTCCGGCGGGATCCCGCGAAAGGGGCGATTGAGGAAAATACAACGACGCTGTCGGTCGAACAGAGCAAGCCAGTCGGCCGAACTCGCCGCCACGGTCTGCAGCGTCATCTGCGACTCGCGCAACGCGACTTCCGCCCGCTTGCGCTCGGTCACGTCCGTGACCGAAACGGTCATCGATCGAACGATTCCCCCTTCGATGACGGGAACTACGCGATGTTCGAAGTGGGCAGGGCCCGCGTCACTGTTGGTGACCCGCAACTCGATCCGTCCGTGCTTTCCTGTCCGCAACACCCGCGCATACAGTTCCCTGAGGCTCTCGCGGTGGGCCTCGGGCAGAAATTCGAACAGGGGACGGCCGAGGACTTCCTCGGTTCGAAAGGCCCCGAACTGACGGTTCATGAACCGCACGTTCAGGTTCTCATCGACAAGGAACAACCAGTCCGGCGTGTTCTCGGTTACGGCGCGCAGCACAGCTTCGGAAGCCACGAGGGCCTGTTCAGCAAGCTTGCGCTTGGTGATGTCGTACGCGGCCCCGAGAACCCCGTTTACCTCGTTGGTGTGCGGATCGCGGACGGGGACCATGTTCACATAGAGCCACTTGCGCTGGCCGTCGACGGTCCGGACCCGGGTTTCACCGCTCTGGGACTCCCCCTGGGCGAGGCGGGCCTGGCGCGCCCGGGCCGTGGGCAACTGATCCTCCTCGAGCCGGGCGACCCAGCCGCCGTGGCGGTCGATGTCTTCGAACCGGCAGCCGAAGATGGTCTCGACCCCTTCGCTGGCCCACTCGAGCGCGGGGCTCCCATCAGTCCCCCAACGGTGCTCGAAGACGAAGCCGGGCCCCAGGGAGGCAACCGTCCGATAGCGGAACTCGTTGTGACTCAACGCTTCCTGCGCCAGGACCCGGTCGGTCACGTCGACGACGAACCCGACCATGCGCGCGGGCTTTCCGGAAGCATCCCAATCGGTGACTTGGCCGCGATCGAGCGCCCAGCGCCAGGACCCGTCGGCATGGCGAACCCGATACTCCGCCTCCACGGCAGTCCGCCGGCCCGCCATGACTTCGGCTGCCTGCAGCTCGAGCAGTTTGATGTCGTCGGGGTGGACCCGTTCACACCACGCGGCGAGACCGATGACGCCGCCCTCGCGAGGGGCATCTCCCAACATGCGGTAGTAGAACTCGGCGCGCCAGGTCTCGTCCTTGGTGAGATCGTGATCCCACATCCCGCCCTGTGCGCTCTCGAGAGCGGCTTCCAGGCGCCGCTGCTTCTGAGTCAGCTCTTCCAGCCGCTCCTGCAACGCTCGCTCGGGGGCCTCCGGAGACTCCCGCACGAACGCCACGGCCGTCAGGTCACCGGCTTTCTTCATGGCTGCGTGGGGAGCAGTGAGTCACAGATCGCATTGTGGGCTGATTTCATCGCGTAGCCGCGCGTTTGTCATCTATCTGACGAGTAGGTATGCGAGTTTGCGGCCCGCGCCCAAGGCCGGCCCAACGGTTGGCAAGCATGGATCGGGGGTCGTGGCGGCACGGCTACCGAGAGACAGCAGGTGTCGGCCCGAGGCTACGGGCAAAAATCCCGGGAACTCGCCGCGCGGGACCTCGTCAGAGCGCTTTCATGTGGTGTTTAACGTAAGGCCTTTATTGTTCGAACTCGAGGGGGAAAGACAGTGGAAAGTAGAAACACGGGGACGCTTTGGTTACCGCCGGCGGGGCGGCTGGAAGCTATCGCGGACGTGCTCCACTCGCATTGGAGCAAACGGTGGCGCAGTGAGCTTCGCTACCACTTCACCAGCGGCGGCAAGCTCATCAGGTACGCGTCCGGATCGGCGTCCGTACTGAATCCGAACTTGGTGCCCCGATCGTAGACCAGGTTGAATTCGACGTAACGGCCCCGCTTTAACAATTGTCGCTCCCGCGCGTCCTCATCGTAGGGCGTGTCTTTGCGTCTCGCGACGATCTGCGGATAGACCTTCAGGAAGGCCTCGCCGACGCCCTGTACGAACGCGAAGTCGGCTTGGCTGTTACCGCTGGCGAGATCGTCGAAGAAGATGCCGCCCACGCCCCGCGGCTCCTGCCGGTGGGGCAGATAGAAATAGCGGTCGCACCATTCCTTGTACTCGCGGTAGGCGTCGGGCCGGTAGGAATCGCAGGCCTCACGCAGCGCCTGATGAAACGCGGCCGTATCGTCCTCGAACGGGAAAGTGGGAGTCAGATCCGAGCCGCCGCCGAACCAGGCCCGGCTGGTTCGCAGATAGCGCAGGTTCATGTGGACTGTCGGCACGTAAGGGTTGCTCATGTGAGCCACCAGCGAGATGCCGGTCGCTACGAACTTGCCTTCCGACTCCACGGCGCCGGCGATCTGGCCCCAGGCCTGCTGCGGGAACACGCCCCAAACGTGGCTGAAGTTCACCCCGACTTTCTCGAAAACGGCGCCCCGCATCAGGCGGGATTCGCCGCCTCCCTGCAACCGGTGGCCGGCGGGCTTGCTCCAGGCTCGGGCCTGGAATCGGCTTTCGGGCTCGAAGGCCTCGAAGGCGGCACAGATGCGCGCCTGGAGGTCCTTGAAGTGAGCACCGGCCGTGTGGGCGAAGTCTTCGGCACTCACGTCAGCGAGTCCTCTCGTGGACGTGGTCGACCAGACGGGCCACTGCGTCGGGGTTGGTCTCCGGCCAGATCCCGTGTCCCAGGTTGAAGATGTGTCCCGGCATCGGGCCTGCCTGCTCGAGCACGGTGTCGGCGAGGCGCTCGAGCTCCCCGGGGGGTGCGAACAAGGCGGCCGGATCGAGATTTCCCTGGACGGCCTTGCCCGGGCCGAGGATGCGACGAACCTCCCCGAGTGGGGTTCGCCAGTCGACGCCGATGACATCGACGTCGAGATCGGCAACGCACTCCATCAA
This sequence comes from Steroidobacteraceae bacterium, assembly GCA_036499585.1. Taxonomy (GTDB): domain Bacteria; phylum Pseudomonadota; class Gammaproteobacteria; order Steroidobacterales; family Steroidobacteraceae; genus 13-2-20CM-66-19. The sequence continues at coordinate 426,826 of DASYDM010000004.1, read as the reverse complement.
TGCCGAGCCCTGGTTCACGTAGTAGATGAGCGGTACACCCGCGCTACGCAACCCTGCCATGGTGCGACGAACGGCGCGGAGCGCGAAGCGCGAAAACTCCGCGGGCGCGAGCAGTCCGGCCCAGGACTCGAACAGCATCAGAGCCTGGGCGCCTGCCCGGGCCTGAGCGCTCAAGTAGGCCGCCATGGCGTCGGCCAGTTTGTCGAGCAGGCGTTCGGCCGCCTGCGGTTGCGCATAGAGAAACTGCCGCGCCGGCCCGAACTCCTTGGACGGCTTGCCGCACACCAGATAACACAGCAGCGTGAAGGGCCCGCCCGCGAAGCCGATGAGCGGGGCGCCGCGCGGAATGTTGGGACGGATCAGCTTGATGGACTCGAGCACGAAGGGCACGTCGCGCTCGGGCACCAACTCGGGTAACGCATCGATCTGCGCATCGGTGCGAATCGGTTTGGCCACGACGGGCCCGGGCGCGAACTCGAGATCCACGCCCATGCCCTGTATGGGAGTCATGATGTCGCTGAACAGAATCGCGGCGTCGAGCTCGAAGCGACGCAACGGCTGCAGAGTGACCTCGGCCGCCAGATCCGGGCGCCGGGTCAGCTCTTCGAAAGTCACCTTCGAGCGCAGCTCGCGGTATTCCGGTAGATAGCGACCGGCCTGGCGCATGATCCAGATGGGCGTGTGAGGAACGGGCCGGCTCAGGCACGCCGCCAGAAACGGCGGCAAGGACGTCACTCCGGTCCGGACGGTCGTCGTGTCTGCGGGCGGTACACTCATTCGCTCAACCAGCGCGCCATGTCAGGCGCATAGTAGGTGATGATCAGATCGGCGCCCGCGCGGTGAATGCCCGTGAGCGTCTCGAACGCGGCCGCGCGCTCATCGATCCAACCTCGCTCCGCGGCGGCCTTGATGAGGCTGAACTCTCCCGACACCTGGTACGCGACGACGGGGACATTCACGGCATCGCGAACGCGCCGGATGATGTCCAGATAGGGACCCGCCGGTTTGACCATGACCATGTCGGCGCCCTCTTCGACATCGAGCAGGACTTCGCGCAGGGCCTCGCGCGCGTTGGCGGGATCCATCTGATATGAGCGGCGATCACCGAAGGCCGGAGCCGATTCGGCGGCTTCCCGGAACGGTCCGTAGAAAGAAGACGCGTATTTGGCCGCATATGAAACGATGGGCGTGGCAGCGTAGCCCTCCTTGTCGAGGAGACGACGCATCGCGGCTACGCGCCCATCCATCATGTCGCTCGGTGCGACGGCGTCAGCACCCGAGCGCGTGTAGTTGAGCGCGACCTGGGCCAGCGTCTCGATCGAGGAGTCGTTGTCGATGACTGCCTTGCCCGGGACGACATGACCGCAGTGACCATGGTCGGTGGCTCCGCAGAGACAAACGTCCGCCCAAACCAGCAAGTCGGGACAAGCATCCTTGATCGCCGAGATGGCCTGCGCAGCCAGCCCTTTCGGGTTGAGCGCCGCACTGGCCTTCGGATCCTTTTCGGAGTCCTCGGGAGCTGCGAACAACAACACGGCCGGAATGCCGGCCGCTGCGACGGCTCGCGCCTCTTTGACGACCTCGTCGACCGATAGCTGCGAGACGCTCGGCATGCTGCTGACGGCGTGCCGCACCCCTCGGCCCGGAACGACAAACAGCGGGTAGATGAGTGCGTCCAGGGTCAGACGTGTCTCGCGGACCATTCGGCGCCAGGCGGCGGACTGGCGAGTCCGGCGGGGCCGATGTTGTGGGAATGCCATGGCTAATGCCTCGTTTGCAGCAATCTGTACGTGGTCTGGGCCAGGCCCTGAAGCGTGGCGGACTCCGCCACCGCAGGGGAGTGGCCCCGTCCAATCAGCTCACGCGCGGTGGTGGGTCCAATCGCCACGACCGCGGCCTGAGCCATCAACTGTTCGAAATCCGTCCTGCCCAGCGCCCTCTCCAACTCGACGACCGCGGAAGGACTCGCAAACGTCACCGCGCCAACTCCCTCGCGCGAGATCCAGGATCGGCACTCGGCGACGTCCAAGGCCGCGGAATCGGTCTGATAAGCCTCGACCTGCACGACCTGGGCTCCGAGTTGGGTCAACCCGGCCGCAATCGTGGGTAGAGCGCGGGAGCTGGCGGGAAAGAGGATCTTCGGCGGGGAAGTCCGTGAACCGAGGCCACCCGAGGAACTCATGCGGGCCTCCAGCGCAGCGACCAGCGCCGCGGCGTTCGCATCATCCGGCACCAAGTCGGCGGTCCAACCGCGCTGCGCAAGGACTTGAGCTGTTGCCTGGCCGACAGCGGCCACTCGCAGATCGGTGGGCCGGGAGGGCACATGTTGGGTCACAGCGGCGACGGCGTGACGGCTGGCGAAGACGATCCAATCGAACTCGCCAATGCGATTCAACTGCTCCACCAAGGGACCTGTATCGGCGATCACGGTCGTGACGGCTGGCCAGAGAAGGACGGACAGGCCGAGATTCCTGAGCTCGGTACTCAGTGGGCCGTCGGCGGCTTCGTCGCGAGTGACCACCACGGGTTTCACGTGCGCAGCGTGTCTCGCTCGTGAGCAATCAACTCTGCTGCTCCGCCTGCGAGGAGCTCGTCTGCGAGCTTCCTGCCCAGCGCTGCGGCGGATTCCAGGTCAGCAGCGCCATCGCCGCGAGCAGTCAGCATCTCCGAGCCATCGAGTGAGCACACCGCAGCGCTCAAAGTGAGGGAGTCTCCGGACAGCACGCCGAGTGCGCCCAATGGCACCTGACACCCGCCCTCAAGCCGACGAAGCAAGGACCGCTCAGCCGTGACAGCCAGCCGAGCCGCCCGATCATCCAACGCCGCAAGCCAACGCAGCGCTTCGTGGTCATCACTGCGCGCGCAGACACCAATCACGCCTTGTGACACGGCGGGATAGAACTCATCGGCGGGCAGCAGCTCGGACACGTGACTATCGAGCCCGAGCCGGCGCAGTCCGGCCGCCGCCAGGATGATGCCGTCATAGTCGCCTTTGGCGAGGCGCTCGACGCGGGTGGGGACATTGCCCCGCAGTTCCGTCTGCTGAATGTCCGGACGGAGACGGGACAGGAAGGCTTTGCGTCGCAGACTACTCGTGCCGATCCGTGCCTCGGGTGGCAGCTCGGCGAGTTTGGCACCCTCGCGACCGATAAAGGCATCACGAGGATCCTCACGCTTCAGAGCTGCCGCCAGGGCGATGCCCTCTTCGAGAACCGTCGAGAGGTCTTTGAGGCTGTGGACGGCAATGTCGACATCCTTCGAAAGCAGCGCTCGATCGATCTCTTTCGTGAAGAACGCGCGACCCCGGAGCGCCCATAGCGGGACATCGGTCCGCACGTCGCCCTCGGTCTTGATGTGAACCAACTCGACCTTGGGCGCGCCAGGCTGCGCAGCGATCAGGTTGGCAACATGGTTTGCCTGCCAAAGGGCGAGAGCGGAGGCGCGCGTGCCGATACGCAGAGTGCGGGCGGCGCTGTCGCCTGCACCTGCGGCGCGCGAATTATTGCCGGTGGTCATGCTTCACCTTCAATCAGAAATCGATACCCGACGCCCCAGACGGTCAGGAAGTGCTGCGGGTTGGCCGGGTCGCGCTCGAAGCGCTTGCGCAGCCTCAAAATGAAGTTGTCGACGGTGCGTGTCGACGGAAACACGTCGTAGCCCCAGACACGCTCGAGCAGGTCCTCTCGCGAGACAATCTCGCCCGGCTTCGCGGCCAGCACCTTGAGGATCATCGCTTCCTTCTCAGTGAGCTCCTGCGGCACTCCGTTCCAGGATTGGGCGCGGAACGAGCGGAAGTCGACTTCATTGCCGCCGAAGCGCAGCACGGCGTCGGCTTCGCTCGACGAGACGCTTCGATACCAGTCCCAGCGGCGCAGAATCGCGCGCACCCGCAACAGGAACTCTTGCAGGTGGAAAGGCTTCGCGAGGTAGTCGTCACCGCCAGCTTCCAAACCACGCACTCGATCGGCCGGGTCGCCGCGCGCAGTCAGGAACAGGACGGGTGTGTTGTTGCCGTGCTCACGCAGAGTGCGGCAGACAGTGAAACCGTCGACTCGGGGCAACATCACGTCCAGGACGACGAGGGACATGCGCTCGTTCTGTAGGAAGTCGAGCGCCTTCTGGCCATCGTCGACCGAATGCACCGTGTAGCCCTCGGCGCGGAGGTTCTCTACGACGCCAGCGGACAGATGAGGGTCGTCCTCGACGACCAACACGCTGGGAGTGGCGATCGTCTCGCCAGTGTCCGAGGTCGCTTCGGTGGTCACGGGCGTCATGCCGGCTCCGCCGGGGCAGCCGGCCAAGCGAGAGTAAACTTCGCGCCCTGCCCCACCCCCTCGCTGTGAGCACTCACTCTGCCACCCGCGAGTTGCATCAGGCGACTCACGATGAACAGGCCGAGTCCGGTGCCGTAGTAACCGCTCCCCCCACCGGGGTGCAGCCGGGAGAACTTTTCGAACAGTCGCGCGCCATCGGCCGGTTTGAAGCCCACTCCGGTATCGCGTACGCAGAGTTCGACTTCGCCATCGGTCCTGCGGCCTTCCAGAGCAATCGTTCCACCCCCAACCGGGGACACCGCGGCAATGGCGTTTTCCAACAGGTTTCTCACCACGACGTCCACTGCGAGCGGATCGGCCAGCACATAGACGCCACGCGGAATTTCAGCCGTGATCGTGACGCGCTGCTTCTGCGCACGATCATCCAAACTCGCCACGATGCGAGTGATTGCCGCGGCGATTTCGATCGGCTCCCGGCGCAGGTCCACGCGACCCTGCTCGAGCCGGACGCTCTCGAGGATCTGCGTAACCATGGCTTCCATGCGACCCAGATCGGACAGCATACGATCGATGAGCGTGCCGGACTGCTCCGGACTCAACGGCCGCAATGCCATGGTCTCCAAGGAAAGCTGCAGGCTCGCGAGCGGCGTCTTGAACTGATGGGAGACCAGCGCCAGAAAGTTTTCCTGCTCCTGGATCACTTTCGCTTCAGCGCGCAACGCGCGCCCAATGACGGTGATGCAAGCGGCCAGGGCACAAAGGAAAAACACACTCTCCCAGGTGTACTGGTTGACGCGCTTGCGCTGCTCCGTCAACAGCGTCCGCTCGATCTGCGGGGAGATCGCAGCGGTTCGACCGGAGACCATGATGCCCGGCAACAACTCGTGAACGCGCTGCGGGGTCGCTCCGGAATCGAGCAACGCCTGGCCGGCACTCACCTGCTGGCCGTATAGCGTCTGCGCGAGCTGCACCTTCTCGATCGCCTGGGATCGCAGGTCGAACAGCCACCAGCCGACCGTGACGGCCGAAACCGCCACCAAAGCCAGTGCCGTGAGCTGAAAGACGCGTGTGGATTTGAGAGCCATGACAGTAGAGCCGTTCGGGCCTCAGGCAACCTCTGCCAGCGACTCCCGCAACGCCTGGGCGAGACGCTCGATGTCCCCGGGCTGATGAGCCACGGACAGGAAGCAGGCCTCATAAGCCGACGGCGGGAAATAGATCCCTCGCGAGAGCAGTTCGTGGAACAACGCGGCGAATCGGGCGGTCGCCTGTTGAGAGAGCGCCACAGCGTTGCGGGGAGCCTCCCCTTCGTGGATCGCGAGCCAGAACAGGGATCCGATGCGCACGAGTTGGATCGGGAAGCGCGCGGTCGCGAGCACAGGCGTCAGCAGCCGTTCGACCAGCGCGCCGGTGGTTTCGAGATGTTGCCAGGCGGACTCCTTCACCAACAGGTCGAGGGTCGCGATGCCGGAGGCCATCGCCACCGGGTTACCCGACAGCGTTCCGGCCTGATAGGTATCCCCGAGCGGCGCCAGTCGCGCCATGATCTTCGCCGGGCCGCCGAAGGCTCCGACCGGCATGCCGCCGCCGATGATCTTGCCGAAGGTCGCCAGGTCCGGAACGATTCCCAACACCTCGGCCGCGCCGCCCCGGGCGAGCCGGAATCCGGAGATCACTTCGTCGAATATCAGCAACGCTCCGTGTTGGGCAGTGAGCTTGCGCAGCAGCTCGAGAAACTCGCGGCGCTGCAGAAGCAGTCCGTGGTTCGCGGGGACGGGCTCGATGATGACGGCGGCGATGCGGCCGCCTTCGCGATCGAACAGATCGCGCAGAGCTGCGTCGTCGTCGAGGGGCAACACGCGTGTGCACTCGGTGAATGCGACCGGAACACCCGCTGAGGACGGCTTGCCGAAGGTCGCCAGTCCTGAGCCTGCGGCTACGAGAAGATGATCGGCGTGGCCGTGGTAACAACCGGAGAACTTGACGATCAGGTCGCGGCCCGTAAACGCGCGCGCGAGACGGATCGCGCTCATCGTGGCCTCGGTACCCGACGACACGAACCGAACCTGCTCGAGTCCGGGATAGGACGCAACCACCCGCTCGGCCAATTCCACCTCACCCTGGCAGGGGGCTCCGTAGGTGGTGCCGTCGCGAAGGGCCTTTTGCATGGCCTCCTGGATGACAGGATGGGCGTGACCCAGGATCAACGGGCCCCAGGAACCTACGAAATCCAGGTATTCGCGCCCGTCGGCGTCATACAGGAACTGTCCCGCGCCCCGGGTGATGAACAGCGGCGTGCCACCGACGGCCCGAAAGGCCCGGACCGGCGAGTTGACGCCACCGGGAATGACCTTGGTGGCTCTACCGAACAGCTCGGCTGAGCGGGGATGAGCGGCGGCGCTTGGGGAAGTGGGAGTCGTCATTCGTCGATAGTTTCCTGCTGTGGTTCCTTGGCGCCGCGGTGCAACCGCGCTTCCCGGAAGAATGCGTCGACCGCGTCAGTGCTCGCGTGTGCCGCCGCCGCACGAAGTCCGGCTAGCGGCAGATGTGCAAGTCGGCGCGCGACCGTCGATGCGAAGCGTTGGATCAGCTCCCGCTGATTTTCATCCAGACCTCGCAGCTCTGCTGCCAGCGCACGATCCGCTTCATCAGCGGCAATCTGTTCAAACGTGCCGCGCAGGTCGGCAAGTTTACGACCTATCGCGCGGGTCGCGAGATCCCCTCGCAGCCGGTTCAGGCGGTCATCAATCGCTGCGCGCACAGGCGCGAGACGCATCAGTTGCGAAATCCGTCGCTCCTGCGCCGTCTGGATGAGTTCGTCCATGCCGATACGAGCCAGGCCCGCCGCGCGTGCCGCATCAGGATCAACGTTGGGAGGAACCCCAAAATCGATCAGGAGCGGGGAGCGAGTCGCCGCTTTGGCCAGCCGTTCGAGCGCTTTGCCGTCGAGGACGGCTTCGTTGCCTCCTGCGGCCAGTACGAGTGCAGCGATGTCCGGTGGTTTCGCGCGAAAGTCATCCAACGGCATCGCCGTTCCGGAGACGACCTGCGCAAACTCTTCGGCGACCTGAACCGTGCGATTCACGACGACGAGGGGCACTCCCGCGCGATGGAGCACCATTGCGCAACGCTTGGTCATCGGCGAGACGCCAAGCAGGGCGATCGGCGCCGGTTTTCCGGCGAGATGGAGCTGCACTCGGTCGGCCGCCAGATCCGCCAACGAGGGGGCACGAACCCCGGCCTGAAGCTTGTGCACCCGCCTCGCCATACCGAGGGCCTCACCCAACAAGCGATCGAGCGTTGGGCCACAGACCTTCGCTTCGCGAGCCGTCTCCCAGGCGCCCCGGACCTGTTGCGCGATCTCCTGCTCACCGGTCTGCGCGGAGTCCAGGCCGCAGGTCACCAGAAAGAGGTGTTCGAGCGCGGCCTCTCCCGTCCAGGCCCGCAAGATTCGGGTGGCTTCGGCACCCTGGGGCTCGCGGCCGATCAGGGCACGGAATACGTCTTTACGGGAGTCGCCGGCCGGCGACCCGTCGAAGGTCGTGAAGAGAACCTCTACGCGATTGCATGTGCCGACGTAGAAGATTTCCGCTGCGTCCAGGGCAGCGCGAAGTGCCGGCAATCGCGCGGCAACCTCGGATTTGGGTAGGGAAAATCGGGCGACGTCGTCGACGCCGGCGTGGCGATAGGACAGACCCACGACACCAATCTGGTGCATGGATACAGGAGACCACGCCCCCGACCCCGGTGTGTCACCGAATGGTCATAGCCCTGCGGCGCAGCACGCGCCGCAGCAGAAAAGGTCAAAAGGAAGCAGTCTTAAGAGCCTCGCCGGCCCCGCAGCAGCCCCGCGAGCAGAAAGCCAGCCGCCACCCCGATACCAAGCGCCCATGCCGTTGCGCGGAAGGGCTGTTCCTCGACCGTGTCCTGGATCCCGGACCACCGGTCCTGCGCCCACTCTCGTGCCTGATTCGCCCGGCTGCGCGCAGCTTGTGCCGCCGCTTCGCCGGCAGCGCGCAGATGCTCTCTCACCTCGGCGGTGTCGGCGTCACTCTTCCCGTTTTTCGAGCCCGCTGTTGCGGCCATGTTTCGTCCTCCGTCCCGCCGGGCCCCGTGCACGGCATCTCGCACTGTCAACGGAACATCGGTGACGAAGTTCCGTCACGGACGGCGACGCCCGACCCAGCCGCATGCCACGAGCCGCCCAATCTGGTGCGCGAAGTGCAGCGAGTCCAGTCTGCATGCACCAAAACGAACGGCGATTCGCGCGAGGCGCCGCAGTATTCTGGGGTCCCAGGAGGTCCCAGCGCCCATGATGAGTTCCAACAGCCCCCTGCACCCCCGCATCAAGGAAGTAACGCAGAGGATTCGCGAGCGAAGCCGTGGGGAGCGCGGTGACTACAGCCGGCGAATGTCGACAGAATCAACTTCGACGACTACCACACGTTCGCGGTTGGCCTGCACAAACCTCGCTCACGGTTTCGCTGCAGCCGGACCTGACAAAGAGGCGCTCAAGGGCTTGCGTTGGCCCAATCTCGCGATTGTCACCTCGTACAACGACATGCTCTCTGCGCATCAGCCGTTCGAGCGCTATCCGGGGCTGATTCGCACAGCGGCGCGGGATGCCGGCGCCACAGCTCAAGTTGCTGGCGGCGTGCCAGCGATGTGCGACGGTGTGACACAAGGCTTCGCAGGAATGGAGCTGTCGTTGTTCAGTCGCGAGGTGATCGCGATGTCGACCGGCATCGCTCTGGCTCATGGAATGTTCGATGGCACGCTGTGCCTGGGCGTCTGCGACAAGATCGTTCCGGGACTGATGATCGGCGCGCTGAGCTTTGGGCACCTGCCGACCCTCTTCGTACCCGCCGGCCCGATGCCCTCCGGCGTGCCGAACAAGGAAAAGGCGCAGATCCGGCAACTGTTTGCCGAGGGCAAGGTCGGACGCGACGTCCTGCTCGAGTCGGAATGCGGCAGCTACCACTCCGCCGGGACCTGCACCTTCTACGGCACGGCCAACAGCAATCAGCTGCTGATGGAGATCATGGGCATGCACCTGCCCGGCAGCGCTTTCGTGCCTCCCAACACGCCGCTGCGCGATGCCCTCACGGCAGCAGCGGCGCGCCGGGTTGCCAAGATCACAGCCCTTGGCGATGAGTACATTCCGATGGCCCGCGTGGTCGACGAACGCGCCATCGTCAATGCGATCGTCGGCCTCCTCGCAACCGGCGGGTCCACCAATCACACGCTGCACCTCGTGGCCATCGCACGAGCGGCGGGCGTGATCATCGACTGGGACGACTTCAGCGCTCTGTCCGACGTCGTGCCGCTGTTGGCGCGCATCTACCCCAACGGCAGCGCCGACGTGAATCACTTTCATGCAGCCGGCGGCGTTGGCTTTCTGATCCGAGAGCTGTTGAATGCGGGCCTGCTGCATGGCGATGTGGATACGATTGCAGGTCACGGGCTCGGTGCCTACACGAAGGAGCCCTGGTTGTCACCCGATGGACTGGCCTGGCGCGACTCGCCAACAGCGACCGCAGACAAGAGCGTTCTGCGCCCCGTCAGCGATCCATTCAGCGCCGATGGCGGGCTCAAGTTGATGCGCGGGAATCTCGGTCGGTCGGTTATCAAGGTGTCTGCGGTGGACAGCTCTCACCGGGTCGTTACTGCTCCGGCTCGGGTCTTCGATTCGCAGGACGAGGTGATTCGGGAGTTCAAGGCGGGGGCTCTGGCGCGCGATGTCATTGTCGTCGTGCGCTTCCAAGGGCCCCGCGCGAACGGAATGCCGGAGCTGCACAAACTGACTCCCGCGCTGGCATCGCTACAGGACAAGGGCTTCAAGGTCGCGCTGGTCACGGACGGCCGCATGTCAGGCGCTTCGGGAAGCGTACCTGCCGCCATTCACGTGACCCCGGAGTCCTCGTGCGGCGGGCCGCTCACGAGACTGCGGGACGGCGACATGATCAGGCTCGACAGTGTCGCCGGCACTTTGGAGGCGGAAGTGCCGGAGGAGGAATGGAATCGCCGCGCTTGCGCGGTGGCGACCACGAATGGGCACGGACACGGAATGGGACGGGAGTTGTTCAGGATGTTTCGCACGCATGCGGGCCCTGCTGAGCAGGGCGGCGGCGTCTGCCTGCCATGTGACTAGATCGCCGCTCCGCAAACCAAACGCTCACGGGGTCTGTGTGTGGAGAAAGCCGTCGGACATCAGGAGTGAAGGGTCGCTATCGCCGGAGTGCGTCCCCGGACCATTGACCATGCCACCGATGACGAGTTGCCCCTGCCAGGGTGACGCGGTTCGCACTTGATTCTGACGCGATCCTGCCGTCAACGGCACACGCTGCGGCGGAGTTCCCAGGCTGGGAAGAATGGCCAGGAGCGGCTGGGAGTCTTCCGAAATGCTGGCGCCAGTCGGGTTTTGCGTATACCCCGCCGCACCGGCAATGGCGATGCGTCCGTCGCTTAGTACTGCGATGTCGAGAACCGCATCACCACGATCGAAATCGAGAACCTGCAGCCGCGCGACGGTATTGTCGGAAGCGACGCTGGCGACGAAACCATCCCAACCACCCCCGTCAGCGCTGTCCGACGTCCGCACACGGCCAGCGACGAGAATACTGTCTCCCGACCACCGCACAGCGTGAACCTCGGAGAGCTCCGTCGTATTCAGCGATGTCGCACCCAGTCTCGCGCCGTTCGCATCGAGTCGCGTGACGATCGCGCCGTTGACCAAAGCAGGGTCGACGGGCTCGCCGAAATACTGCTCATGGCCCGCCACGATGTCAGTCCCGCCGACACGCACTGCAATCGCGCTTCGGCCCTGTGAATCCACATCCAACACGAGGTGCCATTGGTTGTCGAGGCTCTCGAAGGGGTCGAACGTCCCGGACGTCAGTCGAACCCATTGAATCTCGACGCCTGGCTCAACGACCGTCCGCCAGCGCCGCTGGAAGGTGTTGCCAGCGCCAAATGTCAGCCGTTGAGCAACGACCGCGTTGCGCCCAGTTCGATACGCGATGAGTACGTCCTCCCCCAGGGGCGCAAGCTCCACAGCGTCCCGGGTACTCTGCGGCACGAGGGACTGCGGATCCTGTAGCGTCTGCTCGTTTCCGACGAACGGATCCGTTGCGGCCTCGTCGTCCGTGAATATCGAGTCCTGGATTAGATCTCCCGTCGACGCACGCTCTTGCAACCTCAGTTGCTTGTCTGAGGCCAACACGAGTGTGAGCGCGCCGGATGGATGCAGCGCAAAGTCGATCAACGACCAGCCTGACGGCGGGTCGATCTCTGTCGCAGGCTGGTGACCGGCCGCCGCCAACAGCAGGCGCCGGTCCGGTGCAGTCTTGTCCTCGATTCGCCGCAAACGCTCGGTCAGCGCCGCCCATCCGTCCCCGGAGGCCCGAAACTTCACTACGGCGACACCCTGCGGCATCAAGGTGGGTGGTGAAATTGCCGGCGGTGGAGTCGGCGCAGGAGATGGCTCGGACGCGGTGCCGTCCCCACCGCCTCCACAGGAGACCAGCAGCAGCCACGGGAACAAAGCGCCGAATTTCCTTAGTCGCAACACACGTACAATCCTGCTCATGCTTAAGCCGGTAAGTGGCTCTCGGCGTGACGATCAGTTCAAGGAATCTCACGGCGGAACGGTGCACACGGTCCTGGTCGTGGGCGGATACGGTTTCTTTGGCGGACGCATCTGTGCCGCCCTGGCCAAGAACCCCGCGATACGTCTACTGATCGGGGGACGTAGCGCCGATAGAGGCCGGCAACTCGCGGCCGAACTCGGTCTGCCGGGCGATCAAGCAGTGGTAGTGGACGTCGCGGACGCGGGGGACGGACGACGCGGCCTTCGCGAGGTGCTGGTTGAGGAGGGAGTCGCGACCCTCATCCACACGGCGGGCCCCTTTCAAGGGCAGGATTACGCCGTGGCACGGACTGCCATCGAGGCGGGCTGCCACTACATCGACCTTGCTGTCCACCTTTGCGGTACCTCTGAACCGGCTCAGCCGGTGGATGGAACCGATCGTCAGCGATAAAGGCGGAATGTTCGTGTCGTTGACGGGCATCGGCAACAGGGGCGAACCCCACCGCATCACGTGGAACCTCATCGCCGAACACAACCACGGGCCATTCATTCCCTGCGGCGCATCCATCGTGCTTGCGACAAAACTCGCAGCGGGCGCGGCGTTGCCGCGTGGCGCGATGCCTTGCATGGGACTGGTGACGGTCGAAGAGTACCTCGAATCCCTCCACGGGCTCGCAGTGCGGGAGGTCGTCGAGTGAGCGCGTACCTGGCGCTGAAGATCATCCACATCGTCAGCGCCACCATTCTGTTCGGCACCGGCCTGGGAATTGCTTTCTTCAAGTGGATCGTCGATCGCACGGACTCGGTCACAACCGTCCGTCTCATTTCCGAAAAGGTTGTGCTGGCGGATTGGTGCTTCACCACGCCGGCCATCGTCGTGCAGGCCGCAACGGGAATTGCGTTAGCACGGCTGATGGGCTTCCCGCTCACCCACGGTTGGGTTGCGTGCGCGCTCGGCCTGTTTTGTTTTGCCGGCGTGTGTTGGTTACGCGTCGTCTGGCTGCAGATTCGCATGCGCGATCTGGCACGCCAGAGTGAGGCCGCTGGCAAACCCCTCAGCAAGGCCTACCGCTCGTACGCGCGAACGTGGTTCTGGCTCGGCGTGCCGGCGTTCCTGTCACTGGTCGTCGTGATCTGGCTGATGGTCGCGAAGCCGTTCTGAGAGTCTCGCCGGACGGCGGCCTGCGCCGGGGACGCCCGGCAGGCCGCTGGACTTCAGGCAGACGCCGCCCGACGGGTCGACACGACCCGGGTATTCGCCAGCTTGTCGTGAAGGCCGACGCGAGTCGAACTCAGGAATGTAAAGGCCTCGAAGGGAATGTAACGGGCGAGAGTTCGGCCGAGGACCTGAGGAAACGTCGGGGGCTCCCCGCTTCCGGAAACCACCCGGGTACCGGTGATGAGCTTGCCCAAGGTGCGCCCGGTCAACGCCTCCATCGGAACGTAGTAGATAAAGCCCACGATGGCGCCGAAGAGGTAGTTGAAGAGGATCAGGGATTCCGGAGAGCCCTGGAAATCCGCAGTCGCGATGAGGAACTGCGGCCAAACGATCGCCAACAGGACGCCAACCACCATGGAGATGATGACGGAGGCGACGGTATCGATCAGGAGGTTCGCGAACCGGCGACCACGGGAGGCTGGCTCGATCTGCTGCTCACCGTGTTCTACCGTCGATTGCGAGTTGAGCGCAGCCTGCGTAGGGGCATAGCGGTTGTCCTGCACTCTGGTTCCCTGGGGCATGTCCGAGCCGTGAGATGGAGCGGGTGATGGGAATCGAACCCACGTTAGTAGCTTGGGAAGCTACAGTTCTACCATTGAACTACACCCGCCCGGCGCGAAAGCCCATCGGGGGACATCGCATGCGGCCAGGAATGGTACCGCCCTGGATCGGCCTGGACAATCGCAGGTTGCGAAAGCCCCCTGTGGCGGGCACCACGCCCCATGCACCGGGCAAGGGGTCTGCCCGGAGCCGTCGAAGCACGAAAGGCGCTCAACGCCACAATTCATCACGATGTCGCCACTGCCGTGCCACCGGTGGCCTTCACGATTCAACCAGGGCAATTCGACCCAGAAAGTCGAAACCGGAGGTCTCGTGAGGCACTTTGTCCTAAGCAGGCTATGCGTCATCGCCTTGTGCGGATTCTGCGCCTGCGTCGGCGCTGCCGACTCCCAGCATCAGGCACCGCGACCGGCAGCAGCAGATGCACAGCCCCGGCCGCCGCAGCCCGGCGAAACGATTCCGCTTCATTACGGAATCAACGCAGTGCCTCTATCAGGCGGCGGCGAGGGTGCTACGGTGGTGCTGGCGCGACGCGAGAACTTCAACGCACACGGATATGATGTAGCAACCCTCTACATCGAGACGCGGGAGCAGGACGAGTCGCCCGCCCTATTCACGATCGTCCCGATCTTCACGAGTGGCGCTGAGCGCTTGGAGCTCGCGGCCGCGGGGGGAGCGGACTGCCGTCTCAACGACTTCAGGTTGGTGCACAGAACGGGCGCCGATGCCGAACTCATCATCGCCTCGCGCCCACTCGGAAGTAGCTACGCCGACCCGGCCGCGGTGAAATTCGAGTACTACCTGCTCAAGCACAACACGTCACGCGTCATCGGCCGGCCGGATTTCTATTTCGAGTGGCAACGCGCGGTGATGGCCAAGAAAATGTATTGCGATGTCAATGAGGCATTTGACGTAGAGCTCGGACTCTCCCCGTACCGACCGGACGACCCTTGACAGAGTTAGACTCGCCGCATCCGGAGTGACTGTCGGGTCGTCCATGCGTGCAGTTCCGTTGCTTTTGATTCCTATCGCCGTGGCACTGTCAGGATGCGCGCAGTTCATCATCTTCGGGCATCCGGTGGGGGGACCGCATCCGACGGTGGCGGCCGAATCGGCGGCGTCCGCTGTTGGGTCGTCCGACGCGACCGAATCACCGGCGACCGCCGCGCCGGCTAAGTCAAATAGCGCGGCGTCAATCCCAGCCGCGAGCGCGGCGCCCACGACTGTCACGTCCGTCATTATAAACTTCACTCCGGCCGCGCTGGATGCTGCCTCTGCAGCCTTCAAACTTCAGTGGCGTCCACTGCGCACCGCCATCGAGGGCGAATTGCGAGCACGCAAGCTCCTGGGAGCTGGCAACACAACTGTGCCTGGGCGCACGATCGAGATCTCGATCGACGGATTCACGGCGCGCACGGCCAGTAATGTAGTCATGTTCGGGCAGCTTTTCGAGGCTGGGACCCTGACGGGCGACGTCACAGTTCGCGACCGGAGTGGAGCAGCACTTCAGACGTACCGCATCAAGGCCAACTCGCACCTCAACCGGCCCGCCACGGGCGCCACCGTCGAGACCCTTACTCCGCTCTATCGAAAATTCGCCGACTTGACGGTAGACGACCTGGACGGCGCGCCACGTAAGCCGGTTGATCTTACCAATACGGGCATGCCGCGCTAGGCGAACTTGACCGCGCGCCCCGATCGCGCGGACTGGTAGATCGCCGCCATGATCCTGACGTCTCGCATCCCCTCCTCACCGGAAACCTTGCTGGGCGTGCCGTCGAGGATGCAGCGCGCGAAATCGTCCATCTCTGCGCCGAACAGATCGGGGCCGGGCAGAGCGATTTCCACACCGTCGCTACGACGCCCCCGGTTTCCGGAATACCCGAACGCCGGATCGAGCCCGAACCAGCCCCTCTCGCCCGTCACACGCAGAAAATTGATGCCGCCAACGTTGTAAGAAGCACTGCACGTCGCCAGCGCGCCGCTGGGAAAGCGGGACTGCCAGGTCATCGACTCGTCCACTTCCGCGAATCGCTTCGGATCGGTCTTGGCTTCCATGGCACTGACCTCGATCGGCTCCTCACCACTGAGATACCGCGTAGCCTGTAACGCATAGATGCCGAGATCCACCAGCGCACCGCCACCGGAGAGCGCGTGCTTCAAGCGCCATAGGTCACCGTTGCCAATCGGGAACCCGAAGCCCACATCGATGATCCGCGTCGCACCGAATTGCTTCGAGCGCGCCAGACGAATGCACTCGAGGTGGTTGGGATCGTACTGGCAACGATAGGCAACACCGAGAAGCCGCTTCGCGGCACGACACGCGTCGATCATCCGTTGGCATTTCTCGACGGAGACCTCCATCGGCTTCTCGCAGAAGACGTGCTTGCCGGCCTGCGCCGCGGCGACTGTCTGATCACAGTGTTGGGCGTTGGGGGTCACGATGTAGACGACATCGATGTCCGGGTTGTCGGCCATCTTCCCGATCGTGTCGTACGTATAAACCCCGTGGTCCGGGATTCCATAGCGGGCCTTCCACTTTCCGACCTTGTCGGGAGACCCGGTGACGATACCGGTCAGGCGACAGTGTCCGCTTTTGAACAGTGCCGGGGCGATCTGGTTCTCGCTCAAGCCTCCCAGGCCGCACAACGCGAAGCCGATCTTCCGGCGCGAACGCTGGGCCTGAGCGCGGGTCACCGAGGTGGAAATGAAGGGAAAACCAGCTGTAGCTGCCGCCTGCAACACAAACCGTCGTCGCGACTTCGTGCTCATGCTGACCCCCAAAGCGGGCACACACGCAATGCCCGCAGCCCCGACGGGCCCCTTTACTCGAGATAGGCCGGAAACTTCGGCAGTGCTTTGAAGTCGTCGGGGTCGTGTTGAATGATGACGCGCGCGTGCGTGTTCTTCGCGATCCTCTCGAACCGATCGAACGACGCCAGCGTCTCGGCGCGATTCGTATTGACGCCCATGACGTATCGGTTTTCGCGATCCTTGCGGAAGTGGTACAGGTCACCACTCAGCAGCACGGTACCGGTCTTCTTCAGTTTCAACATCAACGCCGAGTGCCCCGGGGTGTGGCCGGGAGTCAGCAGGATGCGCACTGTGCCGTCCCCGAAGACGTCGTAGTCGCCGGTGATCATCTGCTTCTTCACTTTCGTGTAGGCACTGAAGGTGTCCGGCTCCACGGGACCGGTCGGACCTTCGGCGATTGCCCAGGCGAGTTCGGCCTTGTTGACGATCCACGTCGAGGACGTGAACACATTGGCGTTACCCGTGTGATCGGCATGAAAGTGGGAGAAGCCCACGTACTTGATGTCGGCGGGTGTCAGACCCACCTGCTGGAGGGTGGTCGTGACCGGGACATCGATGGCACCGGAGATGCCGTCCGCGTCGCTACGTTTGGCGAAGTCCGGGCTGAGCCCGGTATCCCACAACAGGTTGCCCTTCGGGTGCCGGATCAGGAAACACGGCACGGCGATCGAGCCGGACTTGCCTTCGAGCTCGAGGGTGTCGGAGAAGAAGGCGAGGTCCTTGAAGTGCATGTGGCCGCAGTCCATCGCGTAGAGCCGCACGGTCGCAGGCGCCTCAGCTGCCTGGAGGGGGGCGGCCAGCAAACCAGCCACGCCGAGTAGAACCAAGGCCAGTGCGCGATGCGCGCGGGTCACTTGTCGGCCAAGGGTGTCGGCGCGAAACGGTGCTGTGCGGCGAGCGGGCATGGAGGTTTCCTCGGGCGTGCGGGGTAACGGGGCGTCAGACTAGCAAGGCGTCAGGGCAACCGGTCGATTGTCTCACAAGGCCGCGAAACTTCGAGCGGCCTCGCTCCACGCTGCGGCGGAGGCCAGCGCGCCAGGGACCTCGTCCGGGGTCGAGACGACCTGCCACATCTGAAGGTGCCGCGGGTCCATGAACCGTTCTTCCACGGCCCGGGCGAACTGTTCAATGAGCGGATCGAAGAAGCCGCGCGTGTTGACCAACACGATCGGGTGAAAGTAGAGACCGAGGCGCTTCAAGGTGATGGCCTCGAGGAGCTCCTCGAGGGTGCCGGATCCACCGGGGAGGGCAACGGCCGCCTGACTCCGCGTCAGCATGATGTGCTTGCGGGTCCGCATGTCCTCCACGAGTTGCAGCTCGGACAGTCCAGGGTGTCCCCATTCGAGCTCATCCATGAACCGGGGCAGGATGCCGACGACCCGACCTCCGACGCCGAGCGCCCCATCGGCCAGAGCGCCCATCGAGCCGACGGCCCCACCCCCGTAGACGACGGTCAGTCCATGGGTTGCGAGAACGACGCCGAGCCGGTGGGCGGCGTGGCGGTAGTCCTCATGGGCGCTGCGACTGGAAGCGCAGTACACACAGACAGCCCGCCCCGGAGGGTCGTTCGCGCCCTGAGCAGCGTGCGGGGCCTTGGCAGGCTGTGAGGCGTTCGGAGGCTGGGGCGCCTCAGCAGGCTGCGAGGCCTGAGTCTCGGATCGAACCTGGGTCACGGATCGGATAATAAGCGCTTTGGCTCCCTGTTGCTTTCGGGCCGGAGCCAATGCTACGGTCACACCATGGTTTGCGGTGCGAACATCAGCGTTTTGCTCGACAGCGGCTCCCGTCCGCTGCTTTCGCTCGCCCTCCTCCTTCTGCGCCGCTAGGCGCACATACACACGCGCCACCGGTCGGCGCCAACAAGACCGGAACCTGAGTAGAACCCGCCCCGATCCGGCAGAGCCGGCCTATGCCCGGCTGGAGAGACCTCGATGTTGCGCAACCCCGACGGCAAGTACCGCCCGTTCGCCCCTATTCCGATTTCTGACCGTACCTGGCCCACCCGCACGCTCACGGCGCCGCCCATGTGGTGCAGCGTCGACCTGCGGGACGGAAACCAGGCGTTGATCGAGCCTATGGATGGACCGCGCAAGCTGCGCATGTTCGAACACCTCGTGCGTATCGGCTTCAAGGAGATCGAGATCGGTTTCCCGGCGGCCTCCCAGACCGACTTCAACTTCGTCCGCCAGCTCATCGAAGAGCGGCTCATTCCTGACGACACGACTGTTCAGGTTCTCACTCAGGCGCGCGCCGACCTGATCGAGCGCACGTTCGAAAGCCTGCGGGGCGCGCCACGCGCGATCGTGCACCTCTACAACTCGACCTCCACGACCCAGCGTCGCGTGGTCTTCCGCCTCGACCGGGCCGGTATCGTGGACATCGCAGTCCGCGGCGCCCAGCTGATCAGGGAGTGCGCGGCTCGGCAACCCGATACCCAGTGGTCATTTCAATACTCCCCGGAAAGCTTCACGGGAACCGAGTTGGATTTCGCCGTCGAGATCTGCGATGCGGTCACCGCCGTATGGCAGCCGACACCCCAGCACAAGGCCATTCTCAACCTCCCGGCGACCGTCGAGATGGCGACGCCCAACGTGTACGCCGACCAGATCGAGTGGTTCATCCGTCACGTTGCACGGCGTGACTCTCTGATCATCAGCGTCCACCCGCACAACGATCGGGGTACCGGCGTTGCCGCAGCGGAGTTGGCCATGATGGCGGGCGCCGAGCGCGTCGAAGGCACTTTGTTCGGCAACGGCGAACGCACGGGCAACGTGGATGTCGTGACACTTGCGCTGAATCTGTACACGCAGGGGGTCGATCCGAAGCTGGACTTCTCCAACATCAACGCCATCGCCCGCTGCGCCGAAGAGTGCACACGCCTGCCCATCCACCCGCGGCACCCTTATGTCGGGGACTTGGTCTTCACCGCGTTCTCAGGTTCGCACCAGGATGCGATCAAGAAGGGCCTGGCGGCGCTCGCGCCCGGCGACGCCTGGGACGTTCCGTACCTGCCGATCGACCCGGACGACCTCGGTCGCTCCTACGAGTCGATCATCCGCGTCAACAGCCAGTCAGGTAAGGGTGGCGTCGCCTTCCTGCTGGAGCGCGACTACCAGCTCGTGCTCCCGCGGCGCCTGCAGATCGAGTTCAGCCGCGTCGTTCAGGAAGCGGCCGACAGCACGGGGAAGGAACTCTCCGCATCCGACTTGTGGGAATTGTTCTCGGCCGAATATCTGGCCGCCCACGAACCTCTGCACTATGTCGGTCACCAACTGTCAGCTTCGGGTGACGGACAGGACCGCGAGAAGATCTCGCTGCGGCTGCGGGACGACGGGGATGAAATGACCCTGCAAGGCAGCGGCACCGGCCCGATCGACGCGGCGGTTCGGGCTCTCGCGTTGCCCATCGACATCGCGGGATACCACGAACACTCCGTCTCGACCGGAAGCGATGCGCATGCGGTCGCCTACGTCGAGATCACCATAGGCGGCAGTGCCTCGGTATTCGGAGTCGGACGGCACGCGAACATCATCACGGCATCCCTGCTGGCGGTGTTCTCGGCCGTGAACCGGGCATTGCGCCGGGGACTCCTGACGCGACAGCAGCCGGAGTCTGCGATACTGCGAAGCATCTGACGCTTCGCAGTACTCACTCCCGACGCAGCGACACCGGCGGCAATGGACACCCAGGACCTGACTTCGGCGATCAGCGCCGTGTTCATTCTCGGCATGATCTGGATCCGCACGCGCACGATCTACAGCCAGCGAGGGCGTAAGCTGCGACTGCAGAAGGCGGGTCGCATCTACTTCGCCGCCGCGGTGGCGGTACTCGTGCTGGGGTGGCTCCTCGCTCCGCGGGTGGGTACCGAGTTCTGGCCCGCGACAGCTGGGGCTCCGACGGTGACGCGGGTCATTTGGTTCATGGTGACGTACTACGTGTTTATTTTCGTCCACCGGTACCTGAAGACCCAGTCGATCGAGGTCTTCAAGCCGGTGGACGCCCTCCCGTCACCCTGATATATCCAATAGAATCATAGATCTACGTAACCTTTAGCGCCGCCGCCAGGCGCCGCGCGCGGGCAGTCCGCGCGGGTATTTCCAAAGCGCAGGTAGTTGTTTGCCGCGCGGGGAGCGCCGCCCGATAATGGCTCGCAGCGGGGCTCGTCGCGCCCCCGGCTGGCGGAAACCTCGGTCCATGCAAGGCAATCGGATTCTTCTCGGTGTCACTGGTGGAATAGCGGCCTATAAGAGCCCGGACCTGGTACGCAGGCTCCGCGAGCGCGGCGCCGAAGTGCAGGTCGTCATGACCGCCGGTGCGCGTGAGTTCGTCACACCCCTGACCTTCCAGGCTGTCTCGGGTCGCGCGGTGCGCAGCGATCTGTGGGACCCGGCAGCGGAAGCCGCCATGGGCCACATCGAGCTCGCCCGCTGGGCGGAGTTGGTGTTGGTGGCTCCCGCCAGTGCAGACTTCCTCGCCCGTTTGGCCACGGGCCAAGCCAACGACCTGTTGAGCACGCTGTGTCTCGCGACCGAGGCTCCCATTGCCGTGGCGCCCGCGATGAACCATGTGATGTGGTCCAACGTCGCGACGCAGGCCAACGTTGCCACGCTCGCACAGCGCGGAGTCCATACATTCGGCCCCGCTGAGGGGGACCAGGCCTGCGGCGAAGTCGGCTCCGGGCGCATGCTCGAGCCGGTTGAGTTGGCTGAGCGCTCGCTCAGGTTGTTGAACGGGTCGGGACCGTTACACGGGCACCGGGTTCTCATTACGGCTGGACCGACTCGCGAGCGAATCGATCCGGTGCGATTCATCAGCAACCGAAGCTCGGGGAAGATGGGATTTGCGGTGGCGCAGGCGGCGCGTGAGGCCGGCGCCGAAGTCGTGTTGGTGACGGGTCCGGTCAGCCTGCCGACACCGGTAGGAGTGCGGCGAGTGGACGTCGAAAGCGCCGCCGAGATGCTCACAGCCGTGCTCCGTGAAGTACCCGGGACGGACATTTTCATCTCAACGGCAGCGGTGGCGGACTATCGGCCGGCCCAGCCTGCGGAGCAGAAGATCAAGAAGACCTCCGATACGTTGGAGGTCGACATGGAGCGCACGGTTGACGTGCTCGCCACGGTCGCTGCTCGGCCAGACCGCCCGTTCGTGGTGGGTTTCGCGGCAGAAACCGAATCCGTCGAACAGCATGCGCGCGGGAAGCTGCTGAAGAAGAACCTCGACATGATCGCCGCGAACGAAGTCGGCCACCATAAGGCCTTCGATTGCGAGGACAACCAACTCATCGTCCTGTGGCGCAATGGCCGCGAGGACCTGGGATCGGCCTCCAAGCTGACCCTCGCGCGACGCCTTGTCAGCCTGATCGCCAAGTCCTACGAGGCACAGCGCGCCGCCGCGCCACCTCAGCTTGGCACCGTCCGGGCATAAGAGAACGAGACAACATGGCAGACACCCCACGCCGCCCGTTGAAGGTGCGGATTCTGGACGCGCGCGTCGGCAAGGATTTTCAGCTCCCCGCGTACGCCACCACGGGCTCGGCAGGACTGGACCTGCGGGCCTGTCTGGACTCCCCGCGCGTGCTCGAACCAGGACAGGCCGATTTGATTCCGACGGGTCTGGCCATCCACCTGGACGATCCCGGGCTGGCTGCGGTGATACTGCCGCGTTCCGGACTCGGGCATAAGCACGGCATCGTGCTCGGGAATCTGGTGGGGCTGATCGACTCGGACTATCAGGGACAGCTCATGGTCTCGTGTTGGAACCGTGGTCGCGAGCCGTTCACGGTCAATCCGGGCGAACGGATCGCGCAGATGGTGATCGTCCCGGTGGTCCAGGTGGAGTTCGACATCGTGGAGGACTTTGCAGCGTCCACCCGTGGCGCGGGCGGCTTCGGGCACTCGGGACGGAATTAGCTACTTCGGTCTCGCACGCTGCGTGCCGGCCCACGTGTGCCCCTTGGCAGCGCTCCGTGATATTGAATCGCGCGTGACGCTGCGGCGAAATCGCCACGCAGGCATATAGTTGAGACTCGCCACTGACTTGCAGAAAAAGCCAGAAATGAGGGCTTGAAAAGCAGCGCGGAAGTCTTAACCTGATAGCTATCCAGCCCCCGGCAGTACGTCCGCAGATCTTCATCCAACTGCGGGCCGAGCCCGGGGGCTTTTTCATGTCTACGGCCGTCTTTGTCGATGCCGGCTTTTTCCTGAAGCGCTTTGCCGCCGTTTATCCCGGCAAGAATTCGGGTGACGCCGTCTCGGTGGCCAAGACACTGCACGAGATGGCGTTGGATCACCTCAAGCAGCGTGGAGACGTGGAGCGCAAGGACCTTTACCGAATCTTTGTCTATGACTGCCCGCCACTCTTGAAGAAAGCACAACATCCGATTACCGGGCGTGCCCTCGATTTCGCCAAGACACAGACGGCTCAGTTCCGTCTGGAATTCCATCACCAGCTCAAGTGCCTACGAAAGGTCGCGCTGCGTCTCGGGCGCCTTCAGGACCGCAGAGGATGGCGAATCAGGCCGGACAGGTTGAAGGCGCTCTTGCAGGACAAGATCGAACTCAAGGATCTGACAGACGCGGACTTCGTATACGACGTGAATCAAAAGGGCACGGACATGCGCGTAGGCGTCGACATCGCATCGGTCGCGTACAAGAAGCAGGCGGATCAGATCGTTCTGGTCGCGGGCGACTCGGACTTCGTGCCCGCCGCAAAGCTCGCGCGTCGTGAAGGGATCGATTTCATCCTGGATCCGATGTGGAGTCAGATCGCCGACGACCTTCACGAGCACGTGGATGGACTTCGCTCGACTTGTCCTCGACCAAGAAGCCAGGCACTAGGGCCTTTAGCGTGACGGTTGACGTCCGCCCCAGAGGAACCTGGCTCCGACTGCTAGCGAGACGCCTCGGATCAGGGCGGGAGTAGGGACGGCTGGGTCCGCCAGGCAGTCAGCGGGTCACCGCCGGGTGCAGCGCCTTATACCGCTCGATGTCGGCCTGGAACTGGTTGCGCAACACGGTCTCCTCCTGAGCCTTCGCGTCCTGCGAGTCTGCCTGGATCCGCATCTCATTGACCGTGCGCACGAGGTTCTCGGCTACGTCGTCAGGTAATCGACGGGCTCCCGGCTTCGTGCTGTAAGGCCGGAATAGCAGAGCCCGGCTCTGCAGCGACGTCAGTCTCGAGCGCAATCCTTCGATGTACTGCTGAGCGGCCGTGCGCTGGGCCTTGAGCTGCTCCAAGCGCTCATCGCGCAGCGCTTCGATGTCCTTGACGGACGTGTAGGTCGTCAACAGGAAGCTGTCGTGCTGTTTCTGGCGGACAATTTCCTGTTGGCGCTGGGCATCGGCCGCGAGCTGTTCGGGACTCTTCTGGGCCTCGAGCTTCTGGACCTCGATCCCGTGGTTGTTGAGGATGGAGCGTTCCTTGGTCGCATATTGCGGAGGAATCCGATCACCGTAGTGGGTAACGCCCTGGTCGTCGACCCACTTGTAGGTTCTCGTCTCGGCGGCTACGGCCCCGTGGCCGACCAGCAATCCGGCCAGGACGCCGCCCACCAAAGCCGCGAGCGCATCCGCCCGTCGGCGCAAATGTGGCTTTTCCGCCATCGAAGTCTCTCTCCGACCGACCCGTTTTCGACCCCACCGCACAGTGCGGTCATATTCCGACGGACGTGACCAACTCGCAAGCCTCACCCCACCCCGTACTCATCCCGATAGGCCCGAAGCGATGTGAGCTGCTCGGCAGAAATGCGAACCCGCCCGTCGGCGGGGCGGGCGAGCGCCTCGATCAGGTCGGCGAGTGTGATCACGCTCACACACTTCAGTCCGTACGTGGATTGGAGCTCCTGCACCGCCGAGGCGGCCCCCTTGCCGCGCTCCTGGCGATCCAGAGCGAGCAGGACTCCGGCGGGCTCGGCGCCTGCGGCCTGGATGATCTCGAGCGACTCGCGGATGGCGGTCCCGGCCGTGACGACGTCGTCGACGATCAGCACGCGTCCCTCGATCGGACTGCCGATGACCTTGCCCCCCTCGCCATGATCCTTGGCCTCTTTTCGGTTGAATGCGTAGTGCACGTTGCGCCCGTGACGCTCCGCAAGCGCGATAGCGGCGGCGGTCGCGAGGGGAATTCCCTTATAGGCGGGGCCGAAAAGCATGTCGAAGCCGACACCGGAATTCACGATCGCCTCGGCATAACAGCGCCCGAGCACCGCCGCGGCCTCGCCGTCACTGAACAGGCCGGCGTTGAAGAAGTAAGGACTCACGCGGCCGGACTTCAGCGTGAAGCGGCCGAATTTCAGCACTCCACGGGAGAGGGCGAGATCGATGAACCGAAGCTGATATTCCTGGGGTGCGCTCATGCGGCGGATCGGACGCTCTAGTGGATGAGGATATAAAGCCGGTACCGCCGCGCCACTGAAGCCAAGCGGTGCGCGGGACGGTGCACCGGACGTAAGGCCCTGTCAACGCTATCATTGCCGGATGAGAGTGATCACCGTGAATGTCTGTGGAATCCGCTCGGCCGCATCGAAGGGCCTGTTTCGCTGGCTGCGCAAGCAGAACGCCGATTTCATCTGCCTGCAGGAGACCAAGAGCCACTTCCATCAACTCGCGGAACACGACATCGAGATCGAGGGTTATCGCAGTTACTTCTGCGACGCCGAGCGTAAAGGGTACTCAGGTGTTGCCATCTACACTCGCCACGAGCCGGATCGGATCGTGAAAGCATTCGGGGTAGAGGAGTTCGACCGGGAAGGCCGCTATCTCGAGGCGCAGGTTGGAGATCTGTCGGTCGTCTCGCTCTATCTGCCTTCAGGGTCCGCGGGACCGGAGCGCCAGGCCTCGAAGTTTCGATTCCTGGAAGCCTTCGCGCCCTATCTGTCCCGGCTGCGCCGACGCAAGCGGCGCTACATCCTCACGGGCGACTGGAACATCGCGCACAAGCCCATCGATCTGAAGAACTGGAAGGCCAATCAGAAGAACTCCGGGTTCCTCCCGGAAGAGCGGGCGTGGCTGGATCAGCTGTTCGACCACGGCGGCTACGTCGACGCTTTCCGCGAGATCAACCAGGAGCAGGATCAGTACACATGGTGGTCGAACCGCGGTCAGGCCCGAGCCAAGAATGTTGGCTGGCGCATCGACTATCACGTTGTGAGCAAATCGCTTAGTGGTACGGTACGCGCGGCGTCTATATATACGCGCGAACGCTTCTCCGACCACGCGCCTCTTACACTGGACTACGACATTTGAGCTCTACCTCCGCGGCACTCGAGAAGACCGCGACGGCCAAACCGTCGTTCAGAAGCGTGCTCGCCAGCCCGAAGATGTTCGCCATCATGGTACTGGCGGCCTCTTCGGGCTACCCGAACCAACTTACCGAGAGCGCGCTGCAGGCCTGGCTGAAGGACTCCGGCGCGAGCAACACCCTGATCGGGATCAGCTCTTACGTTGCGTTGCCGTATCTGCTGAAGTTTTTCTGGGCCCCCCTGGTGGATCGTTTCCCGCTGCCACTGCTCGGCCGGCGGCGCGGCTGGATCCTGCTCACCCAGATCCTCATGGCCGGGGCCATTGCCCTGCTCGCCATCCAGGATCCAAAAGTGGCGTACGCCCCGGTCATCGCCTTCGCAACGTTGATCGTGTTCCTGTCGGCGACCCAGGACATCGCGATCGACGCTTACCGGACGGACGCGGTTTCGCCGGAGGAGCGCGGGCCCGCCGCTGCGGTCACCAATCTCGGCTATCGCACGATTTCCTGGCTGGCGGCGGCAGTCGCCCTGTTTCTGGCCGATAGAGTCGGCTGGCATGCGTCCTTCCTGGTGTTGGCGGGGATCATGCTGTTGTTCTGTATTTCCACCTGGCGCGCGCCAGAGCCGCACTACGTCGCACGGCCTCCCCGCACTATTACGGAATCGGTACTCGAGCCTTTGAGTGAGTTGTTCGGCAGCCCGGGAGCCGCGGCCCTGATCGCCGTGGTGCTCGTGTTCAAGATCGGCGACGCTTTCGCGAACAAACTGTTTACTCCGTTCATGATGGACACGGGGTTTACCAAGACGGAAGTGGCGTTGATCGCGAAGTCCGTGTTCACCGTCAGCGCAGTGATCGGCTCGATCGCGGGCGGAGTGCTCATGGTACGCCTCGGTCTGCTGCGGTCGATGTTGATATTCGGTGCGGCACAGGCCATCAGTAACTTGCTGTACTGCGTACTCGCGGCGGTCGGAAAGAGCTACACGATCATGATCGCAGCCGTGGCAATCGAGCACTTTGCCGGAGCAATGGGCAACATCGCGCTGGTCGCCCTCATCATGGCGTTGTGCGACATGCGCTTCAGCGCATTCCAATACGCGATGCTATCGGCACTCGCACTGTTGCCGCGGTACAGCCTGGGAGGACCGGCCGGTTGGGTCGCGGACCACTGGGGCTGGTTCACGTACTACATCGTAAGCTTCGTGATCGCACTGCCCGGCATGGCCATGGTCTGGGCGCAGAGAAAACGCATCAACGCGCTGGATCAGCGGCCGGCGTGAGTCGTGAAACGCGCCGCTGACCACTTTTGCCATGAATGAAGAGACCTGGCGTGAGGAGGACACGGCGGAGGATCCCGTACTGGACGTCGAACGGGTCGTCTGCCGACTGAGCGATCTCGACGAGCACGGCTCGCGCGCGTTCACCATCGGAAGGGGAGATTGGCCCTTACGGGGTCTGGTGGTGCGAGTGGGATCGGAGGTCCGCGGTTACATCAATCGCTGCCCGCATGCCGGACACCCTTTAAACCTGCGGCCGCACCAGTTTCTGACGTCCGATGGCGCACTGATACTGTGCTGCTCGCACGGCGCCCTGTTCGAGAAGCTGACCGGTCTGTGCGTTGTGGGCCCCTGCGCCGGACGCAGCCTGAGGCCGGTTCCGTTGCAGATCGTATCGGGATTCGTTCTGTTGGGGATTGCGGTAGAGGCCGACAAGCTGGCCGACGACGCGACCCCTCTGCGATAGACCGAAGGCCCGGTAGACGCGATGCTCTGAAAACACTACTCGAAGAGATCTATTCCCTCGAGTCCGCTGGCGCGCACCTCGCGATCCTCACCCGACGAATCCCCGATACTGCCGCGCCCGTTGTCCTCGGACGATTCGACGTCCACCGAGCCGCTCCAATCCTCCGGGGCCTCGGCAGCCTCCAACGCGCCGTCCTCCCACTGAGCGTTCCAGTCGTCGACATCCATTTCCTCGACGGTGGCGTCGAAGTATTGGATCTCGATGGTGCCGTCGTCGTCGTCGACCGCCACCACCTCGAACAACTCGCCGCCGTTCAGGCGATACCAAGCGCCGATTCCCGGATGAGGAGCCGTCATCGTGTCACCTCCGCCAAAGCTCGATCCTTGTGCTTGTCTACACGCGCACTCCCTGTTCGCGAGGCACCGCGATCTGGTCCGCACCGCAGAGCTGTTATGCCGCCCTGCAGGCACGGTTGCAGCGCGTCTCGATGTTGCGCCTCACGTGTGACGCTTTCAAGAAGAACTTCTTGGACGTCTTGCAGGGCAACGGGCCCGAACAACCGCTAAAGCTTTTTTGTTGTGTTGACGGACTTCCTCACACCGTCATACCCGCCTGAACGTCAGGTCGTGTACGTCGTGCCCGAGACGGGTGCCTCGCCTCTCGAAACGCGTCGGGGCCCGCTCGTGCGGACGCTCACTGAAGCGGCGGGGTCCCGCGTCATTGCGCAACGACGGA
This sequence comes from Steroidobacteraceae bacterium, assembly GCA_036499585.1. Classification (GTDB taxonomy): domain Bacteria; phylum Pseudomonadota; class Gammaproteobacteria; order Steroidobacterales; family Steroidobacteraceae; genus 13-2-20CM-66-19. The sequence continues at coordinate 398,656 of DASYDM010000004.1, read as the reverse complement.
CACGATTCCAACACCTCGAGCATTTCGTGAGCGTACGGCTCCCAATCGGTGGCGAGACGCAACAACCCGCCGGGCCGGATCCTGGAGGCGGTCGTCGCGACGAAAGGCCCCTGCACGAGGCGCCGCTTGTGGTGACGCTTCTTCGGCCACGGATCCGGAAACAGGATCAGCACCTCATCGAGGCTGTCGGGATCCAGTTGTCGCTCGAGGACCTCCACGGCATCCTGGCAGATGACTCGGAGGTTGGTCAGGCCAACTTCGTTTGCTTTCAGCAACACACGTCCCACGCCAGGGCGATGCACCTCGATACCCAGATAGTCGCGTTCGGGGTGCGCGGCGGCCAACGCAATGAGATTGTCTCCGTTGCCGAAGCCGATCTCGGCGGTCACCGGGACGCGGCGCCCGAAAACCTGCTGCAGGTCGAGCGGGTGGAGTGAGAACTCGAGGCCGTATTGGGGCCAGAACTCGCGCAGGGCCCGCTCCTGAGCCTCGGTGATCCGTCCGGCGCGGGTGACGAAAGAGCGAATCGAGCGAGGGTGTTCGGGCTGGGTCATTGATTGGTGCGGCGCGGCAGCAGGGCGCAGGGGACGCGCATGCTACTTTGAACGGCCCAATGTCGGCTACGCCGCGTTGGGCAGAGGCGACGCAAGCGCTAGGCCTCCGCGGCGCCCAAAAAGCGTGGTTTTTGGGCGCGTGCTCGCACGGAACCGCCGCTATCAGGGCTTGTGCGCCCGCACCTGCAACCGCGCCATGTGCACCCGAATAGCCCCAGCCTCATCCTTTGGATGAGTCGCGAGATAGCGCGCGATGGTCTCGGCGATGAGCACCTCGCGTAACTCACTTTTGGCTTGCGCGGTGTAGGGGTGCCATGCCGTCCGCAGCCAGCCGGAAAACGCCTCCTCCCCTGAGTACTGGATCACCTTTGGGATGAGGCGACATTCGTCGATCACGAGTCCCGCTTGGGCCAACCACTCGGCGTAGTCCCGCGGCTCCTGGAAGTAGTAAGCCTTGACGAATGGCCGCAACAACCCGCGCCAACGAGGCGAGGCCGCCACTTCGTCGAACGCCTCGGCAACCTCGGTCCCGTTCCCGGGGCTGCCGCCGAACTGTGCGACGACACGCCCGCCGCTGATCAGCGCACGTGCGATGCCGAGCACCGCCGCACGTTGATCCGGTACCCAATGAAGGGTGGCGTTCGAGAACACGAGAGAGAACTGGTTTTCGAAAGGCAGCTGCGCCGCGTCAGCCTGCCTGAATGTCAGATTTTGGTGGCTCGCACAATACCGATCGCACGCGTGTTGGATCATCTCGCCGGAGAGATCGACGCCAGTGACGCGCCCGTCGGCGGCCGCCGCTGCGATCGCGGCTGTGGTACGGCCGTCGCCGCATCCCACATCGAGAACGGTCTCATCGACGCGAACTGCGGCCAGTGTGAGCAGGTCCTTTGCCAGACTCTCCTGACAGCTCGAGTTGCGAGCGTAGTCCTGCGGATTCCATTGAAACATCGGCGGCACTCTCGTGTGGGGTGTTCTCACGAGAATGCCAGCACCCCGGGAGCGTCGGGCTGGCGGTTGACGATGCGGGCATCGCCGCCCGCGATGGCTTCAGGCCTGCGAAAGCAGGTGGTCGAAGAGAAGCTGGGCCGCGGCGGGCAGCGACTCGCCCGCGCGGGCGCACAGAAAGAGCTGACGCTTCGCCCAAGCGTCATCGAGTGGAACGGCCGCCAACTTCAACTGCTGCACGTGAGCCGCTGCGGCCGCACGAGGGACGACGCTGATTCCGAGCCCGGAGGCGACCATTGCGCACACCGCATCAAAACTCGTAACGCGGATGCGCACACGCAATTCGCGATTGGAATCGGAGGCCGCGCCCGCCAACAAATGATGAAGCGAACTGTTGGCGTGCAGGCCAACAAAGTCCAGATCGAAGATCTCCGTGAACGCCAGCACCGAACGGCCGGCAAGCGGATGATCCGGCCGCATCACGACAACCAGCTCGTCGGTCCGAAACTGCGTCGTCGACAGGGCACTGCTGGCGGGAAGCGCACTCACTATCCCGAAGTCCGCCAGATTATCCGCGACGGCGGCGGCGACGGTAGCGCTCACATGCTCTTCAAGTTGCACATGGATGTCGGGATGTCGCGTCATGAACGACGACAACGCCCGCGGCAAGAACTCGACGATCGCCGAGATGTTGGCAAACACCCGCACGTGACCTTGCGCCCCGGAAGCCCGTTGGCGCAGCTCTTCATCGAGTTGCTCGGCGTGGTGCACGACGCCGCGGGCGCGGGAGAAGAACGCCTGTCCGGCAGAGGTCAGCTCGACGCCCTTCGCGCCGCGCACCAGCAGAGCGATGCCGCACGCAGCTTCGAGATCCGACAACCGCTTGCTGACGGCGGAGGCCACCGTGTGACAGCGCTCGGCAGCGCGAGCGATGCTGCCAGTCTCGGCGACGGCGATGAACTGCTGGAGATCGCGGAAATCGAAACGCACTCGTTCTCTTCGCTCGTTCTCTCTACAGGGGCTTGCCGGTGCGCGGATCGGTGCGGATGACGGGCAGTCCCGCCGCCCTCCATTCGGTGATGCCGCCGGACATGTGAGCCCCGGGCTGCCCGAGCGCCATGCGCTTGCGGGCCGCGGTAAGCGAGCGTCCGCCGGCGGCACAGTGGAATACCACCTGGCGGGATTCGTCTTTGGGTAAAAGCGCGGGATCGAAGGTCGACAAGGGATACAGCAGCGCGCCCGGAATCCGCTCGGCGTGATATTCGACAGGCTCGCGCACGTCGATCAGCAGGACACGACCGGCATCCATGAGCTCCTTGAGCTCTTCCGGGTCATATTCTGTTACGTTGTCGGGCGTGGTTTGGCTCATCGGTCCTCCTGCAAAAAGGGGATTCTACAATGCATCCAATCCAGGCGGCCGCCCGTACTGAAAGAGCATGAATCCCGCCTCCCCTTCCGGACCGTCCTTCGACGAGCAGCTCCAAAGGCTGCTCCAGAGCTGCGCGGCATCCGACGAGCACGCCCTGCAGCGCCTGTACGAGCTGGTCGCGCCGATCCTGTTTGCGTCCCTGACCCGGATCCTCAGGCGCAAGGCCCTCGCCGAAGAGGCCCTGCAGGACGTCTTCGTGAGCATCTGGCAGCGAGCGAGCCAGTTCAACGCCAGCCGCGGAAGCCCGATGGCCTGGATGATGTCGATCGCCCGCTACCGCGCTATCGATCTCCTGCGACACGAGAGGCTGGCCCCGGTGCCCGTTCCCGAGCTGCCCGAGCGGGCCGACTCGGCGAACACCGCGGAGGAGTCCGCTCCCTGGCTACCCGCTTCGGGATTGCTTGAGCGCTGCCTCGGATTGTTGAACGAACGGCAGCGCAGCTGCCTCGAGCTGGCGTTCGTGGGGGGCAACTCCCACGAGGACATCTCGCGCCTGACCGGCAACCCGCTGGGATCCGTCAAGAGCTGGATCCGCAGAGGGCTGCAGAGCTTGCGAGATTGTCTGGAGACCCCCCCATGAGGCCGACGGACCGCAATCTGGTGGATCGACTGGCTTCCGAGTACGTGCTGGGTACGTTGCGCGGCCGCGCTCGACGCAGATTCGAACGATGGCGCGCGAGCTCGCCACTTGTCGAGGAGCGCTGCACCTACTGGGAGAACCGTCTGGTGCACCTTGCCAAAGGAGTCGCACCGCTGGCTCCGCCTCCCCACGTGTGGCAAGGAATCCGCACTCGCCTGGGCTTCGTCCAGCGACGACGCTCGAGCGCGCTGCGCAACTATGCAGTCGCGGCCGGCATCCTGTTGGTCGTCGGGTTGGGTTTGCTCACCTACTGGCGCACGGCCGGGCCGATACAGCCGACTCAGGTCGCGACCATCACACCGGCGTCCGGTGTACCAGCGTGGACGGTGGAGATCTTCGGAAGATCCGCACGGCTGACGGTCCGGACAGGAACACTGCCGCCGAAAGCGGCCGACCGCGACTACGAGCTGTGGGCGCTGCCCACCGGCGGCTCACCCGTCTCGCTGGGAGTGCTGCCCGGGACGGGCGTTTCGCAACGCTCGCTGACAGCCGCTCAATTGCAGGCGCTGACGAACGCTCCGCAGCTTGCGGTCAGTGTCGAGCCGACCGGGGGGTCGACCACGGGGCAGCCGACCGGCCCGGTGATCATCGTGGCGCCGCTGCGCGCGACCTAGAAAAAACGGCGCGGGCTGTCGCCGCGGCAGCCCGCGCCCGAAGCGGCGCTTCGCTTTCGAGGGGGTGTCAGAATTTTACGAAGGCGCCGATGTTGAAGTTGTTTGCCTTGTTCTTCAGCCCGTCCTGGGCCTCTGCTTCGACGGTGCTGAATTCCGCGACGAGTGTCAGGTTGGCGGTCACGCTCTGGTAGACGCCGAGCGTCCACTTGTCGTTCTTGCTGAGCAGCGTCGGGTTGGTCTCGCCACCAGCAAGATCCAGTTTACTCTGCCCGTAGTTCACGCCGAGTTTGGTCGCGCCGAACTGATAGGTGACCTGCGCGAGAAAGCCGTCGGAATCGCGAGTGCTCCCGGCTGCATCGGTCGAGTACACGAACAGCCCGGTCGTGCCGATCCCCTTGCCGTTGTAGTACCAGCCCGCAAGCTCGAGAGCGCCGACCTTGTATTTACCGCCGAGATCGAAAGCATGGCCGGTGTATTGGAAGCCCAGCGGATCGGCCTGCTTCTGCGACAGCCAGGTGCCGGACAGATACAGATCGCCGAGCGTGTACGCGATCTTGGCGTGGAAGCCCGGCTCCTTCTTGACGGTCGCGCCGGTCCCCGTCAGCGACTCGACGGGGTCGAAGACGCCGGCGGTGATCTTCAGGCCGTTGAAGTCGGGCGTGGTGTAGTTGATCTGCGCGAGCCAGTCCGTATAGATATAGCCCAAGCCGATCGAGCCGAGGGAGGTGTTGGCGGGAGCTGCGTAGTTGCCTGCGCCGGCGCCGACCCCGAGGAGCGTCATGTCGGACAGAATGGCATCGGCGCCGAAGAGCCCGATGTTGCGCCCCGCCATGACGGTGCCCATGTCCTTGTTGCCGAAGGTCAGGAATACCTGCCGCACATCGAGCCCGGTGGTGCCGAGCGCGGTGTTGGTGGGCTTGTTGGACTGCAGATTGGGACTGCCGCCGTCGTTGGTGCTGATGCCGGGATACAGGCCGAATGTCACGCCTATGTCGTAGCCGGCCTGCGTGGTGGCGCCTGAAATCGACAGAGCAGCGGGCAAAAGGCCGTTGCTCACGGAAGATGACTTGCTGCCGTTCGAATCCCCGACGCAGGCGAGCCCGCCCGTAACAGCCACGGGACTGGATTCGCAGCTGTCGTAAATATAATGGGCGTTGACGTTGCCGCTGACGGAAAGCTTCCAGTCACCGGCAGTGACGTCGAAGGCGTTTGCCGTCGGCGCCAAGGCGACGGCAACAACGGTCGTGGCGATCAGGCCTGCCGTGCCGATCGCCGTCGAGAAGCCGATGCGTTGGTGTTTCATGAGACGTTCCTTCGGGTTGCCTTGACCGGCGCACAGCCCAGGTGCAACGCCCATGCCAACACGCTACCGCAGTGCAACGCTGTTGCCAGAACAACACAGACCGTGGACCGTGGCGCGCTGTTGTTCCGTTTGTATCGCCCTTTGATACAGAGTTGTCACGGCAATGGAACGCGCGGTGCGTCGGGTCCAACGCCAACACCATGTCAGTGAAAGCCCGGCGTAACCGCCGTTGAATCGCTCTTGCGGCGCCCGACGGGGCGTGGTTCTCTACGCCCACCGGGCGTGCGTCACGATCGCCACACTGTCACGTGACGCCGCGCCACGACTGGCGCAGGACACGGAAACGTCCGAGGAGGATCAGAATGACCGTCGCCACCTCCGGAAGTGCCGGCGAACTCGTCGTGCTGCCCTCGAGTGCGGTTCCCGAGATCCGTCCGCTGACCCTGGAACAGTTGGCGGGCGAGGACCCGCAGATGCTGCGCAACGTGCGCGTTGCCCATCGCGTCGCCGACTCCAACGTCGCGGTGCTCATCCAGGGACCGACCGGCTGCGGCAAAGAGGCTTTCGCGCACGCAATGCACCTGGCCAGCCGGCGCGGCACGCGGCCGTTCGTCGCAGTCAACTGCGCAGCCATTCCGGAATCGCTGATCGAGAGCGAGCTGTTCGGTTACAGGTCCGGCGCCTTCACCGGCGCGCGCAAGGAAGGGATGCGGGGCAGGGTCCTTCAGTCTTCGGGCGGAACACTGTTTCTCGATGAGATCGGGGACATGCCGTTGGCGCTGCAGACGCGATTACTGCGGGTCCTCGAGGAGCAGGAGGTCGTGCCTCTGGGCAGTGAAACGCCGATCAAGGTGGAATTGCACGTGCTCGCTGCCTCACACAGGCACCTGCGGGAAATGATCTCCCGAGGAGCGTTCAGAGAGGACCTCTACTATCGTCTCAACGGCATCACGCTGGAATTGCCTGCACTGAGGGAACGGGCGGACCGCGAACGGGTGATCCACCGGGCGTTGGCCGCGGAGACGGTTGATGGAAGACCTGCTGCCATAGAGATGGACGCACTGCGACATCTGCTCATGTACACCTGGCCAGGGAACATCCGCGAACTGCGCAACGTAATCCGAACTGCGCTTGCGATCTGCGATGGTGGTGTGGTTCGCGCCCTGGATCTTCCCCGGGAGATCAGAGAGACCGGTCGCGACGTGGGATGGAGCGCCAATCCGCTACACACTGCCGAACGTGAGACGTTGTCACGGGTGATCGACGAGTGTCACGGAAACATGACACGGACCGCTCTGCACCTGGGCATCAGCCGCAACACGCTCTATCGAAAACTAAAGCGCCACGGCATCCCTCTCTACCGCAGGTCCAGCGCACCCTGACCCCGGCACCTGTCGGACTTCGCTGGCCCGGCGCTTGCACGCCAGACCCTGCATGCACTCTACGTCATTGGGCATGAAGGAGAAGACACCGTCCCGTGCAGGCAAAGTACGGTTGGCGCGCGGCCGCCGCCTCAGAGTCGAGGCAGACGGCGAGCGTCATGTGCTCGTGTCGCGCTCGGGAAGGATACAACTCAATGCAAGCGCCGCAGCCGTCCTCAGGCTGTGCAACGGAACTCGCACGCGCGATGCAATAGTGTCGAAGGTCGCGCGCTCGGGAAGCGCGCAACTCACCGCTGATGTGCGCGCATTTCTCGACGCGGCCCGTCGCAGAGGGTGGATTGTTGAATGAACGCAAAGCCCTGTGTTTTGTGCCTCTTATGGGTGCTTTTCGTTGATTTTGGCGGGCGGGTGTTGGTTTAGACTGCGGGCGTGGTTGGGTTGCTTTCTGTTGTGTGCGATGAAAATTTCCGACTGGCCCGCGAGTGAGCGACCGCGTGAGAAGCTGATTGCGCGCGGCCCCAATGCTCTCTCGGATGCGGAGCTGCTTGCGATTCTGATCGGTGTTGGCCAGCCCGGGCGCTCCTCGATTGATCTGGGCCGCGCGCTGTTGGCGGACTTCGGATCGCTCCATGGGTTGTTGAGCGCGGACCCCGAACGCTGGCAGCGCCAGCCCATCAAAGGAATCGGTCCAGCGCGCCGGGTAACGCTGCAGGCAGCGCTCGAGCTCGCCCGCCGCCACTACTACGAAGCGCTCACGAGGGGATCGGCTCTGGCGGCTCCCGAGGCGACCAGCCGTTTCCTGATCGCTCAGCTCCGGGACCGGCCCTACGAAGTGTTCTGTGTGCTCTACCTCGACGGGCGGCACCGACTGATCGCTTTCGAGGAGCTCTTTCGCGGGACGCTCGACAATGCAAAAGTCCACCCTCGCGAAGTGGTCCGGCAGGCCGTGCTCCACAACGCCGCCGCGGTGATCCTGGCCCACAATCACCCCTCCGGGGCGCTCGAGCCGAGTCAGCCCGACGAACTCGTCACGCTGCGGGTGAAAGAGGCACTGGACCTGGTGGAGATCCGGGTTCTCGACCACGTCATCGTCGGGGAAGGCCGGTGTTACTCGTTCTCGGAACACGGCCTGCTGTAAGGATTCGTAAGCGGCCTGGCCTGAAAGCCCGCCGAAATTCGCGCCCGCGCGGACTTCAAACCGTCAAGCGGGCCATGGCCCGCAGCGGGGACGCATTTCGACGTTCCCGGGAACCCCACCCTGAACCCAATGCGTTCCCGGCCACACCTACGTGGACCTACGGCCCTCGCAGGCTGCAGGCCGGAGGAGCGGATGCTGTCGATCCTGATTTGCCATTCCTATTTCATGCGCCTGGACCCCAAGCAATGGGCGCGTCGCAAGCCTTACCCCCCGCTGGCCACCCTGACCGCGGCGCAGCTGCTGCGTGCCGAAGGACACGAGGTCTTCCTGTTCGACGCCATGCTCGCGGATGGGACGGACGAGTATGAAAGCCGCCTGGCTGAACACCAGCCCGACCTGGTCCTTTTGTACGAGGACAACTACAACTTCCTGAGCAAGATGTGCCTCGCTGCCATGCGCGAGGCTGCGTGCGGGATGATTCGAAAGGCGCGACTGCACGGCGCCAAGGTAATCGCCTCCGGATCCGACCCCAGTGACGATCCGGAACCGTACCTGCATGCCGGCGCGGGCGCCGTGCTCACGGGAGAAGGGCTGGCCACACTGCTCGATCTGATCCCGAGACTGATGGCAGCTCCGGAGGCGGCGTTTTCGCCGCTTGCGAAGGGGCTCTCGAGCATCGTCACCCTCGAGGCGGGCCGTCCGGTCAAAGTCAACGGAACGAGTCTGCTCCCGGAGTCGCGCTTGCCCCGGCTGCCGGCCTGGGACCTGGTCGAGATGGACCGCTACCGGAAGGTCTGGCGGGAGGCTCACGGCTACTTCAGCCTCAACATGGTCGCCTCGCGGGGCTGTCCGTTCCGGTGCACCTGGTGCGCGAAGCCGATCTGGGGCTCGCAATACCTGCAACGTCACGCCGTGGATGTGGCGGACGAGATGACCCACCTGAAGCGGTCATTCGAGCCCGACCACATCTGGTTCGCGGACGACATCTTCGGCTTTCGGGTCGACTGGATCGAGGAGTTCTCACAGCGCCTCGGGGAAACCGAGGGGCACATACCCTTTACCATCCAGACCCGGGCCGACCTGATCAGCGAGCGAATGGCCCTCGCCCTGCGGGATGCCGGGTGTCGAGAAGCGTGGCTCGGTGCCGAGAGCGGCAGCCAGCGGGTTCTCGACGCCATGCACAAGGGCACGACCGTAGAGGAAATCGTCACGGCCCGCGCGCGCCTGCGCGCCGCAGGAATCCGGGTCGGATTTTTCATCCAACTCGGCTACCTCGGCGAAGAGATCGAAGACATCATGGCAACCCGCACGCTGTTGGAAACCGCACTGCCGGACGATGTAGGTGTTAGTGTTGCCTATCCGCTGCCGGGGACGCAGTTTCATGCGCTCGTGAAAGAACAGCTTCGCGGGAAGACGCACTGGCAGGACAGCGACGACCTCGCGATGATGTTCCAGGGGACTTACACATCGCAGTTCTATCGGGAGATCCGTGACCTGATCCATGACCAGGTGCGATTGAGTCAACCGGCGCCGACGCCGGTCGCGATAGACCCACGCTCGTTGGAGGAGCGATGGACGGATCTTGTCTCGCAGGCAAACCGCCATCGCAGCCCGGGGCAGGTGGGAGCCGCCCTCTCGGGTCGGCCGTGAACCGATCGGCAACCGCGCTCCTGGGCGACACGCCCGAGCGCGACTACTCGGCCAAACTCAGACTCTTCAACGCTTTTGCCGAACCGGAGCTACGCCAGGCCATCCGTAGCCTCGGGCTCCAATCGGGCATGAGCGTTCTCGATGCGGGATGCGGAACAGGCGAAGCGTTGCTGTGGCTTCGAGAAGCCGTCGGCGACGAAGGCGACGTGGTCGGCGTAGATCTCTCGCAGCGTCATGTCGCCTGCGCTCGAGATCGCGCTCAGAACGCCGCCCGCGTGTTAGAAGGTGATCTCCTCTCCTACGAGTGTGCTCCGGGTAGCCTCAACCTGATCTGGTCCGTGAACACCCTCAACCATCTTCATGATCCCGTGGAGGCACTCCTCAAGCTGCGCTCGTTAGTCCAGCCGGGAGGGGTCATTGCGCTGGGCCAGAGCTCGGTGCTTCCCGACATGGTCTTTGCGTGGGATGCCGGGCTCGAACGTCTCGCGACCGAAGGGATCAGGCAGTACTACCGCGAACGCTACGGTCTGGAAGAACAGAGTCTGGCCGCAGTCCGAGGCTTGGTGGGATGGCTGCAGCGGGCGGGCCTGAGGTCGGTGTCGGTCCGCACATTTCCCATCGAGCGGGTTCTGCCGTTAAATCGCGCGGATCGCGATTACCTGTTGGAAGCGATTCTGCGCTTGTGGGAAACCCGGCTCGAGCCGTATCTGTCCCCCGGAGACGCTTCCCGTCTCAAGCGGCTGTGCGATCCCGCCGATCCGCAATTCGCGTTGGGTCGGCCGGACTTCCACTTCCTGCAAACGTTCACGCTCGCCGTTGGAACGGCCTGACTATGCTCGTCGCCCGCCACGAGCCCGCCCTGACCGAGGCGCAATTCGCGGCAGTGGCCGCCGCCTGCGACCGGCTGCTGCGAGCGCCGGACACCAGCCTCGCCCGCATCGCGATTCCGATTCTGCACGTCATCAATGAGCACCCCGGTTGCCTCGAGCCGTATCGAGCGCTAGCGCCCGGCTCGGATGGCGCGGGGGAGCCACCCCGCTACGAGCCGCTACGGTCGGTTGCGCGCGTCGGCCGGGGATTGCTCCGGTCGGTGTCACGCGGGACGCAGCGAAGGGTCGGCACCCTGTCGGGCACAGGCCCGGCAGACCGCAAAGGCCCGGTCGATGTCCTCATCCTGTCGCGACTGTTGAACCGTCGGCAACTGTTGGACGGGGATGACTTCTACTTCGGTCCGTTGCAACGGCTACTTGCCGAGCGCGGCGCGAATTCGGTGGTGGCCTTTATCAATCATCTCGCCGATCGCGATCCGCTCGTCGACATGCCGGCGTCGCGAGTGATCCTACGTCGCACCGCCCCACCCGGAGTCGAAGCCGGGATCTGGGGCCGCTGCCTGACGACCCGCCGCCAACTCAAGGCAACGGCGCAAACCGCTCCGTCAGAGGTTGAACGCTCTGTTGCGACACTCGCCAGCCGCCACGCAATGTTCGAGCACACGGCCATCAACCTCCGGCTGCACGCGTCCGTTGCTGAACTATGCCGACATCTCAAGCCTCGCATAGTCATCGCGACGTACGAGGGAGATTCCTCCGAGAGACTGATCTGGCACGCCGCTCGCGAAGGGGGAAGCCGGCCGCTCTGCGTTGGGTATCAACACACCCGGCTACTGGCCCACGCCCATTCCATTCGGCGGCCCGTGGCGGCGCCCGGAATCGAGTGTGACCCCGACGTGATTCTGACGTTGGGCCCGCAATCGCATCAGACACTTGCCTCGAGTATCGGGCTCGGAGGCACGAGATTGGTCGAATACGGCTCGCACCGCCGCGCAATCGGATTTGAGGGGCTCCCACCCGATCTGCGGCCCAGGTGCTGCCTCGTCCTGCCCGATGGCGATGAACGAGAGTTCTTCACCCTATTCCAGTTCGCGGCCGAATGCGCGCGCACCCACCCAACCCTTGGGTTCATAGTGAGGCCTCATCCGATTGTCGACGCCGAAGCGCTGCGCCGACGGATCGAGCTACCCGGCAACCTGACGCTTTCTGTTGGGACCCCATTGATAGACGACCTTGCGCGGGCCCGGTATTGCATTTATCGCGGCTCCTCCGCGGTCGTGCACGCCGTCATCGCCGGACTCAAGCCGTTCTACCTGGCGCGTCCCGGAGAGTTGAGCTTCGACCCTCTGTTCGCGCTCTCGGGTTGGCGCGAAACGATCACGCGCCCTGAAGAATTCGGCGCCCGGCTGCAGGAGCACGACCGGGCCGCGGGATCCAACGGACGGATGGCGGCCGAGAGCGCCAGGAAGTTCTGCGAAGACTACGTCTCGCCGTTGCGGCCCGCCGCACTCGATGAGCTGCTGAGCATGGCCCGCAGGGCGTCCACGGACTCGACGGGATGACGACCTCTGCGCAATTCAAAACCGCCCAGGCTCGCGACAGCGCGCGCGAACTTCTTCCAGTGGGCCTGCCCGACGGCGTACGGCTGCAGAGCACCCAGGCGCGCGAGCAACTCATGCCGGGAAAGGGATTGCAGCAGAGCCGGCCCTTCGGCGGACTGCGGGGACAGAAACACCACCGACTTCAAACGGGGAGCTGCCTTCGCCAGGCGGTAATCCCCGTTGCGCAGGTCTACTTCGAATTTGCGCACGCCACTGCGGCGGCGAATTACCGGAGACTCACGGATCGTTGCGGCCTGCGCACGGGTGACCCAGCGCAACGAATCCGAACGCACGTGCATGAAATTGGAAACACCCGTCACGCGCAATGTGGTGGGTTCGACGAACGCGCTGTCCTCGGAGACAAAGTCCACGCCATTCATGAGGCACTGCAGGCCGACCGTGGACTTTCCCGAGCCGCTTTCTCCCATGAGGAGCGCTGCGCGCCCGCCCACAGACACACACGCGGCATGAAGCGGAACCAAACCTTGCACGCGCACCGCCAGCGTGAACGCCGCGAACTCGATGACCTCGTAGCGCGTGTGGTACGGGAAGTCGAGCATCCGAACGGGCACACCAACCAAAGCCGCTCGATCCGCCGCAGAGATCGTCACGAAGCACGACGACGCGGTGCAACCACCCAGCAGACCACCTCCCGAGAGCATCTCGAAACCCTCGGGCTCGAGCCGTCGATGGGATCGCGCCTCGGGCAGAGCACACAACACAACGCGAAGTGTCGGAGTCTTGCGACCCAGCCGATGCCTCGGCAATTGCTCGTATGCAGCGTCGACGAGGCGCAGCAGACGCTCGTCGTTGCTTTCAAAAGTGAATCGCGCACCCAAGGCGTACACGGGCTCGCGCCTGAGCCGCTGCCCGTGCTCGAGAAAAGGATCGGCGAACAGGTCCGGGAGATCCAAGCCAGATGATTTCAACACACTCCACCCACCTGAGTGAGACCCGGGAAGCCTTCGACAGCGTGGCCGCGGATTACGACGGCCCCCGGGGCAACAACGACCTGATCCAGGAGATGCGCCAGGAGATGTGGGACTGGCTCGATGCCACCTTTCCCAAGCCGGGCCGACTGATCGACATCGGTTGCGGAACCGGACTCGATGCGGTGCGCATGGCCCGGCTGGGGCACGAACTGACTGCGACCGACTGGTCGCCGCAGATGATTGGTCGAACCGCGGATCGAGCGGAGCGCGAAGGCGTCGCGAAGAGTGTCACTGCCATCGCTCTCGGTGGTCAGGAACTGCAGCGCCTCTCGCCCGACGCGGCCTACGATGGGGCGTACTCCAACCTCGGCCCGCTCAACTGTGTGCCCGACCTGGGCGAGACAGCCCGGCAGTGCGCTCGCCTGGTCAAGCCGGGCGGCTCGCTCGTGTTCACGGTGATTGGGCGCATCTGTCCGTGGGAAATTGCCCACTACGCTCGCCGTGGCACATGGCCCCGAGTCAGGATCCGCTACGCGAACGGCTTCGTGCCGGTAGGAATGAATGGCCACACCATCTGGACTCACTACTACGGGCCACGGGAGTTCTATCGCGCGTTCCGACCGCATTTCGAGCTGACGCATTTCCGGGGACTGTGTGTCTTCGCTCCGCCGCCCTATCTCACCGGACTGCGCGAGAGACATCGCACCTGGCACGACCGCCTCTGGAGGCTGGACCGCCGGGTCGCAGGCTGGCCGCTCATCCGTGCGATGGGCGATCACTTCCTGATCATCCTCAAGCGACGCGCACACTGACGGACGTCTCATGTCATGGTCCGCAGGCGTTCGGCGGATAGAGTCTCGACACCCTTCTGACCCAGATAAGCGTCCACCTTCCGCACGACCTCGAAGCCGGCCGCGGAAACCATTTCCGGATTGCCTCCGGCGATGTGCGGAGTCAGAAAGACGTTAGGCAGCCTGCGTAGGGGATGCGTAGGAGACAGGGGCTCCTCGTCGAACGTGTCCAAACAGGCGAAGATGTCTCCGCGCCGCAGTCTCACGATCAGGGCTGTCGGGTCGATCAGTGCGCCGCGAGCCACATTGATGAGGACCGCTCCGCGATGAAGCCTGGCAAGTTCTGCAGTCCCCAGCGAGTGCCGCGTCCGATCGTTGAGACCACGATGGAGTGAAACAATCTCCGCTGCCAATACATCGGCCAACGACGCAGACACCGCACCGTGCGCGACGATGTCGTCGGGGGCGCCATACTCCGAGTACACGAGCACACGCGCCCTGGCCCTCACCAAACGGGTCGCAAACGCTCTAGCGTTGGCGCCCCACCCGATCAGACCGACGCTCGCTCCGCTGATGTCTCTCGGACCGAGACCCGACTGGCTGGTTATCCCGATGACCGGGCTGCCTGCCTTCCAGTAACGCAACAGAGCGGCTTCGATGCCCGCAACCCGCGCGAGGGGCCGAAGTGAACGAGCAGTCCGCTTCACCAAGGTCTTCGCGCGCCCGAGAGGAAGGTTGGTGCTCCACCCCCCGCGCCGCATCGACTCGTGGCCCATGAACGCTCGCCGCCTTGCCAACACGGCCAGGGCAAACGCGAACTCGGCAACCGTCTCGGCATAGGCCTCACTCGCATTGATCAACGCGACACCCCGAGCCAGAAGAGCTTCCGGATCGTAGTGGGCAACGCAGAGTGCAGCGATGCCGACCACGGCAAGACGGGGTAGCTTGTCCAGGAGTTCGCGCGAAAGAGGTGACGAGCCGCGCCCGAGAATTGCCGCGACGACATCGGGACGGGGACCGCCGGAATCCCGAATGTCTTCCAGGGAAACGAGTCTGTAGCGCGGGGTGAGCGAGGCGAGCTGGGCCTGGAGAGTGCCTGCATTCGTGACGAGAATGGATCTGTCGGTAGCGGCCACGGGCCTGGAAGGCAGTGGCTGCGTTTCGGCGGGCTCGCCAACCGGACCCGTGTAGCCGGCTTCGATCAACTCTGCGAGCCGCAGTGATGGCGCCAACGCCCCGATGGAATGAGGCGGCGGGGTTCCCGATTGAAGCGCCGCGATGAATGATTCATGTTCGGCCACGACGCCATCACCGATCGATGCGATCGGTGTCCGCGTCATACCATTCGAGCTGACGACCGTCAGCGCCTCGTCAGTGACGGTGCAAGTCTCACCAGCCGCGTGAAACACATATTCCTCGCGGCGGGCTCCGGCTGCGTTGTTGCAGAGAAAGACTCCCTGACGACCCCTGCTCCAGCGTAGCAGAGCGGAGAACGACGTCGGTTCAGCAGCTGTCCCGGAAGAGGCCGTTGCAGCAACCCACTCCGGCAGACCGCCCATCATGAAGAGCATCGCGTCCAGCGCGTGAATGCCGTTCGCGGTCAGCCACGTGCGCGCTCCGAAAGGCGGTGGCACTGCGAAGTCGGGCTTGTGGAATACGGCTTCAACAGACCCCCATCCGGCGCCGCCGGAGCGCTCGCGAACGGCGGCGAGCGCTCTGTAGAACCGGCGATTGTGCCCCCCCACTGCGACGAGGCTCCCTGCCGCGGCTGCCCGCTCCAAGTCGAGCGCCTGCGCGTAGGTGGGAGCGATCGGCTTCTCGACGAACAGGTGTTTGCGGTTGTGTAACGCAATCAAACCGTACTCGTAGTGCAACTGAGCACTGCCGAAGATATAAACGACATCGACGTCCGTCCGTGCGAGAGCCGCGCGGGCATCCCCCGTCCTCTCGGCAAAGCCGAATTGAGTCTGTGCGCCCGCCGCACGTTCGGGCACGAGGTCGCAGATGAGCGCCAGTGAAATCGCGTGACGATCCCTGAGCCGGGACAGAACCGGCAGATGCAGAGCTACCGCAGCAGGCCCCGCGCCGATCACGAGCGCGTTCGGAGTGCTGCTCAAGGTGCCCCCTGCAGTAGTAAGTAGCGTCCGGCATTCACTGGCTCACCCCGGCGGGCCGCACCGCTCTCACCGGTGCGGGCCGTGTGAAATCCGAATACGACCCGCTCCGCACGATCTTTCCGGAGGCCAACTCGTGCACGACGTCGCACTGTCGCAAGGCGCTCATGCGATGCGCAATCAACACTATGGTCGGTCGAGGAGACAGCTCCGCCAGCATGTCTGTGATCCGCTCCTCGGCCATCGGATCCAACGCGCTGGTCCCTTCGTCCAGGATGAATACGGAAGCATTGCGATAGAGCGCTCGCGCGAGCGCAAGCCGCTGACGCTGACCGCCACTTAATCTCGAGCCCCGCTCGCCCAGCACCTCCGAATAGCCATTGGGAAAGGCTGCGACGTATTCCTCGAACTGTGCAAGCTGCACAGCTCTGCGGACGCGGACGTGATCGATTTCCTCATCGGAAGCGCCAAGCGCGACGTTCTGTGCAACAGAGGCTTCGCGAATGAACCCCTGCTGCGGAACACAGGCAACGGTGTCCTGCCAGGCGTCCCGGTTGTCGGCGGTCAAGGGGACACCGTCAATCTGGATCTGCCCCGAATCCGCTGTCAGCAACCCCGTCATGAGGTCCACCAGCGTGGTCTTACCGGAGCCATTGTGACCGACGAGTCCGACGATCGAGCCCGGCTCGATGTGCAGCGTCAGGCCGTCGATGGCGGGAGCCGATGCCGGTGCATATCGGAACGAAACGTGTTTGAGCTGGATCTCGCACCCGGAAACCCGGGCCTGGGCCTGTAGCAGAGCGGAGCCGCGGGATTGCGAGGGTCGCGGCAGCCGGGGCGCAAGCGCGACCTGCAGATCCGCCCCGACCCTCTCGAGGGCAGCATCCTCGGTACGAATCCTGGCCACCGCGATGAACACCTGTTGCAGGGCTGGCATCAGCCGGTAAGCAGCAAACCCCAGAAAGCTCAGCTGCCCGACCCAGGCCCCCGCGCCCGCACCCTGCCCGCTGGACCACAGCGCGACTGCGACCAACGCACACGCGATAACGCACTCGAGCACGTACCTGGGTGTCTGGGCAATCGCCAGCGAATTCAGGGTTGCACTGGAGATGGCTCGACAGCAGCGCGCGAAGTCCCTGACAAAGGAACCCTGCGCGTGCGCGACGATGAGCTCGCGTATTCCGCCAAATCCTTCGTTGACCACCCGCGTGCGGTGCGCGAAGCGGGCGCTCTCCAGACGACCATTTGACAAGAGCCTGCGGCAGGCGAGCGCGTACATCACGACGTAACCCGCGCCCAACACCGACCCGGCGAACAAGGCGACTCGCGGGTTGACGGCGGTGATCGAGACCAGGATGAAGACGATCGTGATGCTGTACGTGATCAGATTGAGACCGCTCTGCAGGATTCCGGCGGTCAGCCGCGCGCTCTCGTGCAGAACGTTGCTCGCCAGGGTTGCACTGTTGGCCTGCAGATGAAATCGGAAGTCCCGGTGCAGGTACTCCTCGAACAGCGCAATGTGGAACGCGTCGCCGATATCGAACGCGAACCGGCTCATGGCGAGGAACCCCAGCAGGTTGACGAGATTGGACACGAGGATGATGACGATGAACCCGAGCCCCAAAGCGGCAATGAAGGCGGCGTGCGTTGCAAACCCGAGGCTCCCGTAGGCCCAGTGCAACAAGGGGCTGCGATCGATCGAGGCCGGATCCGCCAGCACGGTAAAGAAGGGCACGACGGCCGCGATCCCCCCAACGGTGGAAAGCGCCATGGCGATCGAGACCAGCTGCAGGAACGCGAGGCGGCGCCTTTGCCCGGGGTTCAGGAGCTGCCAGATGCGGGCGAGGATTCTCATTGGGCCCGTACCGGCGTACGACCGCGAGCTGCGCGGACCAGATTGCGTACCCACATTGGGGTGATGATCCTCGCGGCCGTCGCGCCCGCCTTGCGCCAACCGCTGCGGCTGCGCCATGCAAACTGCCGACTTCGCCAAAGCATTCGCAGGGCGCTTCTTCTGTGACCGGCCGCGGCGTGAACCAACGCCAACGCCCCGGCAGTCTTGGCCCGCTCCGTCGACAAAATGGCGGCAAAGCGCGTGCCGGGCACGAGCGCCTCGAACTTGTCCAACAGTCGGAAGCGGGCGTTGTACACGCCGACTCTGTCAGCGCTGTAGTGTTGATCGTGGTTGCGTACCAGCACCAGCGGCTCGGCGATTGCGCTTACTTCGCTGCGCAGATTCAGGCGCAACCACAGATCGTACTCTTCGAAGAACGGCTGCTCCTCGTCGAAGCCACCGACCTCCGTCATCAGAGTTCGATGGACGACGACACCAGGTGTGACCACGGCCGCCTCGAGGGTGAGCAGCGAGTCGAAAATCACACCCTCAGGCGTCGGGCGGCGACGACCGCGCTCCGCCGACAGGACCTCGCCGCTCTCCCCGATACGCAGCAGGGCCGTGTAGCTCCAACGCCGCTTGGGAAAGGCCCGATGTGTGCCGATCTGCACCTCGAGCTTCCGGGGCAACCACAAGTCGTCGGAATCAAGGAAAGCTACGTACTCGCCGTGAGCCTCGCGCAGCGCCGCATTTCGAACCACCGAAGGGTTGCCGGTGTGGGGCAGTGTCAGCAATCTGACCTGCGGGTGGAAAGCGACGCTGCGCAGGTAATCCAACGTCTGCGCGTCGGATCCGTCATCGGCGATGATCAACTCCCAATCCGGGAAGGTCTGGGCCAGCACGGAATCGACGGCGGGCCGCAGGTATTGCAGGCGATTGTAGGTGGGCAAAATCACCGAAACCGCGGGACTGGCCATCACGTACGCCGCTCACAGCCCGGTAACGCGCGGATCCCACAGACGGATCAAACGTCGAGAGGCATTGAGCTCCCACGGCTTGCCGTAACGTTGAAAGCGATAGCGCCACGACGCAAGTGCCTGCAGGGCCGCTTTCCCCCAGGGAGGGGAACGGACGTCGGTGATCGTCGGGAATCTACAGCCCAGCACGGTGGTGAAATCCCGGATCCGCTCGCGCAGCCGCGCAGTGAGCCAGGGTACGTCCGTGTGACACCAGTATCTGACCCACTTGTCCTGTGCCCAGCCATCGGCGGTATGCGGAAAGACCAATGAGCTGCCATCGCTGTCCCGCAGAGCCGCAACGGCCCGATCCACCTGAGGACTGTTTGCACCGGGCGCCGCGGGCAACGGTGCGTACACGTACAACATGATCTCGGTCCCCGGGTGCACGCGCTTGATGAGGCGAATGAAGTCGAACGTGCGCTCGGTCTCGCCCTCCGGATCTTGCGGGGGCGCCAACATGAAAGACAGCTCCGGGATCACGCCATTGCTCCGGCACTTCTCCACGGCCTCTAACGTCTGATCCGTCTTCGTTCCTTTACGAACGTCGTGCAGCAGCCAGTCGCTCGGAGACTCGGCGCCTATGTAGGCCATGCGTAGCCGGCTCTTGCGGACCAACGCCCACGACTGCTCCGACAGGTTCAACAGCGCGTCCGATCGGGCGAAGCACCACCAGGGCAACTGCAGCTTCGCGAGGACCTCGAGAAGCGGCGCAGTGTCCTCTTCCCGGTCAAAGAAGTTGTGATCGAAGAACTGCACCGAGTCGACGCCCCAATGCGAGACGACGTAGCGCAACTCCTGCTCGAGTCGCTCGGCGGCCGGGAGCGCGGTCTTGCCGCGAAACATGGCGGCCACGCCGCAGAAGGTGCAACGGAACCGACAACCGATGGCAGCCTGAAAGCCGATCGAGCGAGACCCCAGGAAGGTCCGGCCCAGGTACGGCCGTGCATCTCCTAACTTCTCGTAGGGCAGATGGCGGCCGAGACCGGCGGTGGAGAACGGCCGATTGCGATTGTGAACGACGCCGTCGGGGGAGCGCCAGGAGAGCCCCGCGATGCCGCCGAGACTGCGATTGCCTTCGAAATGCGCGTCGAGCAATTCGCGCAGCGTGTCTTCGCCCTGCCCCCGAATCGCGTAGTCGATATGCGGAGTGTTGAGTGCGGGCTCCGCGCAAATCGTCGGAAAGTGCCCGCCCCAGACGATCGGAACCGAAGGCGCGTTCGCCCGCAGCGCCTGCGAAAGCGCAATCGCGGTGCGCAGTTGCGGACCGCCCATGACGCTCACGCCAACGGCATCGATGTCGCCGCGGGCCACTGTCTTGACAGCGGTGGAGATGAAATCCCGATCGATGTTGCCGTCGATGAGCGTGGAGTCGTAGCGCCCCTCCAGGCTCGCGGCGAGATTGAGGATGGCCAGCGGAAATCGGGCGCTGCGCCGCGAAGTGATCGTGGGATTGACCAGAAGAACCTTTTTCGTGGCCCTCATGACAGCTTCTGCGCGGGCACCAGCCAACGGGCGAGCAACATCTCGACGGGCAGGTGGTAGTTGTCGGTGCTGCAGCGATAGCGGGCGAGCTTTTGCAGCACGCGCTTACTGCGGGAAACCCGCTTCCACGCCAGCTCGTGAAAGAACTTGAAGCGCTCGATGAGCTGAAACTTTCCCGGTGACACCCAGGGGCCGGGCTCGCCGGCGACATAGTCGAACTGCGACCAGTCATCCAGAGTCGTCGGCAGCACGAAGCCCTTGGCGACGGCTTCGATGACCAGCTGGCTCCCCGGATAGGGCTTGAAGTAGTAGATCGGCGTGAGGAAGTCGGGACTCATGGAGCGTAACCGCTTCGCGCAGTCCAGCGTCATCTGGATGCTGGCGTCGCTCTCGTCCGGGAAGCCGACGATGAACGGAAAGTGCCCGGCGATCCCAAAGCGCACCATCCGCTGCGCCGTGTCATAGACCTGCTCGATCTTGATGTCCTTAGCGATGCGCTTGAGCATCTCGTTGGAGCCGGACTCGACGCCGACCAGCAGCCGGCGCAGGCCCGATTGCTTGCACTTCACCCAGACCTCGTCGGGCATCCGCACGCCCTGGTCGGCGCGCATGGTGGCGGCCCAGGTGATGCGCATGCCGGACTCGATGATCTTCTCGGCCAGGGCCTGAACGCGGTCGCGCTTGGTGAAGAACGTCTCGTCCTGGAAATTGACGTCGTCGAAGTGATATCGGTCCCACAGCTCCTTCAACCGCAGCGCCATGCGCGTGGGCTCGAGTCCCACCCACTTGCGCCCGTAAACGAATGGATCGGAACAGAACGCGCAGCGGAAGTTACAGCCCTGCGAGGAGATGTAATCGAGCTGGCGCTTGCCCTTGAGCTCGAAATAACGCTCGACGGGGATCAGGTTGTAGTCGTGCGCACGGAATGAATCGACAGAGGCCAGTTCGCGCGCCGGATTCTGTTGGAGGGTGCCATCCGCCAGACGCACGGTGCACCCTGCGCAACCCTCGAGAGACTCACCTCGAGCCAGACGGCTGACGATCTCCTGGAACGTCTCCTCGCCTTGACCCTGAACGGTGACGTCCACGCAAGGCTCATCGAGACACTCCCGTCCGAACATCGATGGATGCCAGCCGCCCCAGACGACCGGCAAGTCGGCTCGCGCCTCCTTGGCAACACGCGAGATGTGCAGGGCGTCCGATATCGGTGCGCCCGTCAGAACCGTAACGCCGAGACAGACTGCGTCGGCGGCGTGCTCCCGGATCTTCTGATCGGCGTCCGGGTCCAGACGACCGTCGATGATCACGATCTCGTACTGCTGCGGATCGAGCGCCGAGCCGACGGCCAGCAGCGCCAGCGGCATCGTGAAGAACACAGCCTTCGGGTTGTAGAGAACGACTTTCAACCGCTTTCCCGACGAGGTCATGCCGCTCTCCACGTTCTTTTTAGTTCGATGCCCGCCTCACCCGCGCGACTGCCGGACAGCCGCTCGAGGAGATCCATTGCCAGCATTTTGGGTCGCCCATCAATCTGCACGTCGGCGAACGCCGCACGCAGACCGAGCGATTCGACGTAGTCGCCGTCCGCGTATCGGGGAATTCCTTCGATCAGGACGAGGCGCACGTCGCTACGGGACAGTTGCGTCAGCTTGCGCCCCTTCGGAACCACCAACAGGTCCGCGCTGGCACCCACACGTAGAACGCCGCGGTCGGACAACCGCAGCAGTCGGGCACCGGCGGCGGTCACCAGCCGCTCGAGTGTCGGGGGCTCCACTCCGAGATCAGCGGCGACACTCAACTCCGCCAACAGATCACGGCTGCCACTCAAGCGCGAATCGGTTCCGAGCGCGACGCGGTCGGCCGCGATGAGGTCGGCGACAACGGCCGTACTCCCGAACAGATTCAGGTTCGACGCGGGGCACCAAACGAGCCCCGCGCCCGACTCGACGAGACGCGCCCGTCGTGATCGGTCGAGTGCGATGCCGTGAACGATGAGGGTATTGGGAGCGAGGCAGCCGAGCTCATCCAAGCGATCGAATTCTGCCGTGGCCGCCACGTCGAGGCCCTCGGCCGCGTGGATGATCCAGGGCCGATCGGCCGGCGTGACGCGGAATGCCGCCTGAACCGCCTCATCGCCCTCGATGTACAAGGAATGTGACCAGCCCAGCTCGGTGACGACCCGAGTGGGACAGGCGCCCGTCAGCAGCGCGGGGTAGAGCCGATCGTGGTGAGCCACGGTCGTGACCCCGCTCAACAGATTTTTGAGACCCCCGATGAACAAACGGTCCTCGATCGGGGCAGTCACCCGCGACTCGAATTCCTGGTCTGTGCTGCGGAGTACGTTGATGTCGCGGATCCACTCGGTGACGTGCTGGTAGCGCTTGCGCAGGTCAGGCACCGTCGCACTGTTGAGTTGCAGGTGATCGTGGGCGTTGATGAGACCTGGAAGCAGTCGGTCACCCCGGAGATCAACTACCCAATCCCCCTTGCGCGGAGGTTCGCCGAGCGTGCCGATGCATGAGCCGGACACGCGCACGGTCGTCAACGTCCCCTCTACGTCGGCATTTGTGAAAGCAAGGTCACTGGCGTTACGGGGAGGGCGCATCTATTTCATTTCCGGGCGCGCACCACCAGCACGATGGGGACACCGATGCAGCGCGCATAGAACTCGTCCGACCGATGAAAGGGCTCCGTGAGCTCGAACCCGACTCGTATCTCGTGAACAGCCTCGACAGTCAGACCCGCCCGGACGGCAGCTCGCAACTGCTCATCCGGATCGTAAGTGCTGTGAGGCACGGTCCAGGTTTGGTTGGCGGCGTCTTTGAACGAACGCGTCAAACCGACACCGATCGCGGCCGGATGAAAGTCGGAATACAGGAGCTGACCGCCTGGACCGAGGACTCTCGCCACTTCGGACATCCAGGTATCCACACGATCCGCATGGCCGATCGCCAAACCCGAGACGACGACGTCAAACGAGTCGTTGGCAAATGGAAGACTCATCATGTCCGCGCGCACGCGCGGCACGCCCGAGACCTGAGTCAACATCGGTTGACAAAAATCGAGCGCGACCACATGCGCGGCCCGCGACTCCTGTAACAGCTTCGAATAGCGACCGGAGCCGCAAGCCAGATCCAGCGTGCGCTTGCCGTCCACATCGGGCCAATGCCGCAGCATGCCTTCCTGCTCGGCACGCATGAGTGGGTTGTGTGGGACCGGCGGATAGGACGGCGCCCACCGTTCGTAAGTCTCGAGCGTGGCGGCGGTGACTTCTGATCTCATGCGCGCAGACCTACGCCTGGCTCACGCCATAACGAACACACGCAGGTGACACACTCGCGCCTTTTGCCCAGCCGGATGGAGTCACGCAGTTCGAGGAGCTCGGGACTGTTTACCTTTGCGAGGAGATCTGGGCCTTGGGTGCGCGCTTCGGCCGGACCGGCGATAAAAAAGCACGGTTGGAGCTGGCCGTTCACACCGATCACGGCGGAGAACTCCGGGGCATTGCAACGCACCGGAGGGAACGGACCCTGTCCGCAGACGGCGCTGAAGTACTGCAGCAGGCGCCGCAGCTTGGGTGGGCTCTCGGCGATGAAGCCGGCCCGGAAGTCTTCCGAATGGCGGCTCTCGAGCTCGGTCAGCAGGCGATCCAACGCCGGCAGGTCGTCGGGGCGCAGGGCGAGGTCGGAGCTGAAGGCCTCCTGACGGGCGAAGGCGTGGGGGTTCGCCACGTCGACTGCAAGAAAGGAGATCTGCCGCGCCTGCAGTCGGTGCGCCAGCGGGACGAACTCCGGCAGCTCCCGGAAGTTCGCTCGCTGCACGGTGGTGCGCAACCGAACAGGCACCCCTGCATCGGCAGCCGCGCGGATTCCTTCGCAGACTTTGTCGAACGCATCCAGTCCTCGAATGGCGGCATAGGTCGCCGCGTTCGTGCCATCGAGGGACACGGTCACATCGTCGAAAGCGCCGGCAACCTTTCGGGCGAACTTGGCCAGCGCGAGCCCAGCGGTCAGCAGCCAGACCTGCATTCCGTGTGATCGGAGCAGATCTGCAATGGACACGCAGTCCGGATGCAGCAGGGGCTCACCGCCGGAGATCAGAACGACCCGCGTGCCGCTGTCCCGAAGCCCAGGCAGCAATCGCCTGACCGATTCCAGGCTGATGTCGGTGCGCCCGTGCCGCCAGTAGTCGCAGGTCGTGCAGCGGGAATTGCACCGGTCGGTGAGGTAAAGCGTGACCAGGGGCAGATGCCGAAGCGGGGTCGTGGCGCGTGAGGCGGGGGTCGTGGCCTCGAAGCCGGGGACTGTGGCCTCGAAGAGGGGGACCGTGACCCTGGGGGTCGGGGCCGCGCCCGGCGGCGGGGCCAAAAGCAGAGGGACTGCGCCTGCGGACACTGGGGCCACGGGCACAGCCGTCCGGGGCGCCGCCGCCTCAAGAGAGGTCGCATCGCAGGGTGAGGCCATCGGGAATGAGTGCCGCATGCGGCGGAAACGGTTCAATGTTCCCGCACCGGCAGGGGGCTGGCGGCGCGGCGGGGCCACGCTGTGGAAAGCCGCCTATTGAAGTCGGCGGGCATGGCTGCTATAAAGCCGGGCCCTGGTACCCCCTGGCGGGTAACCCAGGTTCCTTTAACCCTTTGAATTGAAAGCCCTAGCGTATGTCCCGCGTCTGCGAGATCACTGGTAAGAGGCCGGCCACCGGTAACCGCGTCTCCCACGCCAACAACAAGAAGCGCCGCCGCTTCCTGCCGAACCTCCATTCCCAGCGCTTCTGGCTGGAGACGGAGAAGCGTTGGGTCTCCCTGCGTGTCTCGGCGAACGGGTTGCGCACGATCGAGAAGAACGGCATCGACAAGGTCGTTGCCGACCTGCGTGCCCAAGGCATGAAGATCTAATCGCTAGGACCGACGCGGAGCCCTCCCCATGCGCGAGAAAGTCAAATTGCTGTCGTCCGCCGGCACCGGCCACTTCTACGTCACGACGAAGAACAAGCGCCTGCACCCGGACAAGATGGAAATTCGTAAGTTCGACCCGGTCGCCCGCAAGCACGTGGCGTACAAGGAATCGAAGATCAAGTAGTCAGCGGCGCGATCCGCTGGCGAGCGACCCGAACGGGTGCTCGCCCGAACGCAGCAGCGTTCGACCGCATTCGAAAAGGCCCGGCACTGCCGGGCTTTTTCATTTGGGCGTACCCTTTCGGTCATGCCCGAGCTCCCAGAAGTCGAGACGACCCGCCGAGGTATAGAACCGCACACAGTCGGGCGCCGCATCGTGGCGTTACAAGTTCACGAGCCTAGATTGCGTTGGCGCGTCGACAGCGCCATTCCCGACCGCATCCGGGGCCGCCGCATCCTGCACGCCAAGCGCCGAGCCAAGTACCTGTTACTCGAGACGGAGTCGGGCACGCTGCTGTTGCATCTCGGGATGTCAGGCAACCTTCGGGTGCTGCCGGCAACGACGCCGCGCCTGACGCACGATCATTTCGACCTGCTGCTGGACTCCGGAAACACGCTGCGCTTCAACGATCCGCGCCGGTTCGGCAGCCTGCACTACACGGCTGGCGACCCGAACGAGCACCCGTTGCTCGCCGACCTGGCACCCGAGCCGTTCGATCCGCAATTCAACACGGACTATCTGTGGCGCATCACCCGCAAGCGACGCGTGGCGATCAAGCAATTGCTGATGAACAGCAAGCTCGTGGTCGGTGTCGGCAACATCTATGCGAACGAGGCACTGTTTCGCGCAAGGGTGCGACCGCGCCGCCGCGCCAGCAGCCTCTCACGAGAAGAGGTGGCCCGACTGACTCGCGCGATCAAATCGATCCTCGCGATGGCGATTCGCGTGGGTGGCACGACCCTGCGCGACTACGTCGGTGCGGACGGGAGCCCGGGGTATTTCAAGCAAAAGCTGTTCGTGTACGAAAGAGCAGGTGAGCCTTGCCGCGTGTGCAAGACCCCGCTACGACAGCTGACTCAGGGGCAGCGCTCGACGTACTACTGTCCGACGTGCCAGAAATGACGGCAACACCGCAAGTCAGGGCCAGGGCCGGGGAGACCCAGTTGCCTGACCTGACAGGCGCGAACACGCCGGTGGCGGCGAGTGACGCACCCAACGCCCAGGCGATTGCGCATCTCACCCGGACCGACCCGGTCATGGCCGGCCTGATCGGTGCGGTGGGCCCCTGCGGATTGCTCGCTGACACCCTCGGCTCGCCGTTCCAGACACTGGCCCAGGCCATCACCCATCAACAACTCAATGGGACGGCCGCCCGAACCATCCTGACTCGCTTCATTCAGTGCTGCGGCAAGGCCGGCGCGTTTCCGACTCCACAGGAAGTCGTGAAGGCGAAAGACAAGACACTGCGCGCAGCCGGATTGTCATTCGCGAAGATCGCGGCACTGAAGGATCTGGCGCGCAAGACCCTCGACGGGACGGTGCCGGAACACGACACGCTGGTGTCGCTGCCGGATGAGCAGATCATCGAGCGCTTGACCCAGGTGCGGGGAATCGGACGCTGGACCGTTGAGATGATGTTGATGTTTCGTCTCGGCCGGCCGGACATTCTGCCGGCAGATGATTTCGGCGTCCGCGCGGGCTTCAAGTTGACTTACGGTCTGCGCCAGATGCCTGCTCCGAGAGCCCTCGCCGCGTACGCGGAAAAGTGGTCGCCGCATCGCACGGTGGCGGCCTGGTACCTGTGGCGCGCAGTCGAGTGGGCTCGCGCGGGCAAGCTGCCGCTACCCGCGGAGAAAATCAAACTGAAGGCCGTGCGGAGGAAAAAGCGCAAGAGCGCGAAGAAGAAGAACGTCGGGAAGAAGAAGAGCGTCAGGAAGAAAAAGAAAACTAAGACAACGCGGTCAAAGCGCGCGCATAAGTGATACTCAACAGCAGCTGATCCTGCGCGCAGCGCATGTCCGCCGGCCGGTCGGACCCGTCCAGGTCGTAACACACGGTCAGGTTGTCGCCCTCGAGCCGGTAGATGGCGAGCATGGTACGCCCGGCGTTGGCCCCCTCCCGCCCTACGATGTCCATGGTGGCCGGACGGGCCGACTCGTTGACGAGGTAGTTACCGGTGTCGACGACCCGGTTACCGCGATCGATGATGCAGTAGCCACCGGAGTCGAGCACCAGATACTTCACCCGCAACTCGCCGATCACCAACGCCTTGCCGGCCACGTCCGCGGCAATGGGCACCCAGGTTCCTTCGAGTTCGCGCGCCAAGGGATCTCTAGACGCGTCGATGCTTCTTCAACTCCGCTTCGACCAGCGGGTGAACGAACTCGTGGACGTTCCCGCCGAGTACCGCGATCTCACGGACGAGACTGGAAGAGATGTAAGTGAACTGCTCCTGGGGAGTGAGGAAGACGGTCTCGATCTCCCCCGCCAGGTGACGGCTCATGTTGGCGAGCTGGAACTCGAACTCGAAATCCGAGACCGCCCGCAAACCGCGAACGACTACGGTGGCTTTGTGGGCACGCGCGAATTCAACCGTCAGCCCCGAATACCCGAGGATCTCGACGTTGGGCATGTCGTGCAGGACGCGACGCGCCATGTCCACGCGAGCATCGAGATCGAACATCGGTGCCTTGTTGGGGTTCGCGGCAATTGCAACGATGACGCGCTCGAAAATGCTCGCCGCGCGGCGCACCAGATGGTGGTGTCCGTTGGTGATCGGATCGAACGTCCCGGGATACAAGGCAATGCGGCTCATTCTGTGCCGGGGGTGCCGGCTCCCCTTTCCGGGTCACTGCGCGTGAGCAGATGATACCCGACCTCGCCTGCCCGCTTCGCCTTGAGCAGCGACCAGGACGGCGGCAGCTCCGGCAGGCCCTCGCGGGCGGCGCATTCGACATAGATCCGAGCTTGGGCTGCGAGCCAGCGGCGCTCTTCGAGCAGCGCCGCGGCCTGACCCAGGAGGCCGCCGGCGAAGGGCGGGTCCAGGAAAACGATGTCGAACGGCGCAGCGGGGGAAGAAGAGACGAATCGCAGCGCGTCGGACTGCTCAACGACTCCCCCGCTCGCACCCCACTCGCTCAAACGGGTGCCGATCTCACGGGCGGCAACGCCATCGCGTTCGACGAAAGTCACATGAGATGCGCCACGAGAAAGCGCCTCGAGACCCAGCGCCCCGCTGCCGGCGAACAGATCCAGACAACGCGCCCCCGCAACTCGCGCCGCGAGCCAGTTGAACAGAGTCTCGCGCACACGGTCGGGCGTCGGGCGGATCTCCGGTCCACTCGGAAAGCGCAGCCGACGGCCTCGCCAGCTCCCGCCGATGATCCGCAACTCCCGCGAGCCGGCCCTGCCTGATTGAATGACCACCTGATTGATCGTACCCTACCCGCCCAATACAAAGCAGTGACGCGGCGGGGGGAGTATGGACAGAGTCATTGCGGCCGTCGTTCTCGCGGCGACGGTTGTGATCGCCGGTTGCTCCGGTTCGGGACATGGGACCGTCGGTGCCACCGATCTCACCAGCGGCAACGGCAACCCCGGCGGCTCCACCCCCGTCGTACCGGCCGCGGGGACCGCGGCACTGTTCCAACCTCTGCAGGGGATCCTCCCCTACCCGACCGATCTGTATTTCAGCGGTTCGACCGACGGTACCCTCAACATCCAGCCGGCCAACGCGCTGGAGCCGAATCAGACACAGATCAACACGCTGGACGGATTCTCGACGACGGCGGTGATCCGTGCGCGCTTCGGCGGTGCTCTGAATCCGGCTTCGTTCAGTCCCGCCTCCGTCGTCGTCGTGCAGGTCGGCATCGACAACACGACCAAGGCGCCCATGACCGTGGTCAAGCCGCTCGTGTTCGGTACCGACTACACCGTAGGGCTGGCGACGGACGCGCAAGTCGGCGCCACGATCCTCGAGATCCGGCCGACACACCCCTTGGTGCCGAGTACCGGCACGACCAACAACGGCTACCTGGTGATTCTGACCAACGGCATCACCGACACGACGGGATCGCCAACGACCGCCGATACCAACTACGCGAGCATCAAAGCCGCGTTGCCGACCTGCAACGCGATTGCGGATCCCTCGATGAACGGAATCTGCAAGCTCACGGGAGCCCACCTGCAGATCGCGAGCGCGTTGGGCCTCAACCCGGCGAACATCGTGCTCACCTTCAGCTTCTCCACCCAGTCGATCTCCGACTCGCTCGCGGTGCTGAATGCGACGACCACCGGCCAGGCGATCGCGGTCAATCCAACGGGCCTCAGCACGGCGCAGGCGAGCCCCCTGCTGAAGGGCCATGCCAACATCTACGCCGGCACGCTGACGATTCCGTACTATCTCAGTCGCACCGCACCGTTGACCGGATTCTGGCAGGGCGGCCCCTCCCCCTTGGACGCCAGCAGCCATTTCCTGACTCGCTTCAACCCGAAGCCCGTCGCCACCGAGATGCTGAAGGTTCCGTTGCTCGTGACCGTGCCGAACACGGCCTCCATCGGTCACGGAGTGAAGCCGGCGGGCGGCTGGCCCGTGGTGGTATTCGAGCACGGCATCACGCGCAATCGAACAGACATGCTGGCAGTCGCCGATTCATTTGCGGACGCAGGATTCGTGGTGGTTGCGATCGACCTCCCGCTGCACGGCCTGACCGACCCGACGAACCCGTTCTACGCTTCGGGAGCCAATCCGCTCTATACCGGGATGTCGCTGCCTGCGACCGGCTCCATCGAGCGCACGTTCGACCTCGATGTGCAGAACAACACGACCGGAGCTGCGACCCCGGATGGCAAGATCGACTCCTCGGGCAGCAGCTTCATCAATCTCAGCAACGTCATTACTTCGCGAGACAACCTGCGCGAGTCGGCTGCCGACCTCATGACGCTGGTGCGCTCACTTCCCAACCTCAATCTGGACACGGATCCCGCCGGCGACATCAACCCAGCGAATGTCCACTACCTCGGCCATTCACTCGGCGCGATCATCGGCACGACTTACCTGGGTGTCACCAGCCCCACGGAAGTGACCACTGCAACCCTGGCAATGCCCGGGGGTGTGATCACACAGTTGCTGGTGGACTCACCGACATTCGGCCCGAGAATCAACGCGGGCGTCGGCGCACAAGGCCTGCAACCGGGGACCACGCTGTACGCGCAATTCTTCCGGGACGCGCAAACGCTCATCGACTCGGGTGATCCGGTCAACTACGTCGCGACCGCCGCGACGAACCATCCGCTGCACGTGCTTCAGGTCGTCGGCGGGGGATCGGTTCTGCCGGATCAGGTCATCCCGAACTCGGCCACGCAACGCTTGCTGACGGCGGGCGGTCTCACCCGGATTGCGGCGCCGGCGAGCGCGGGACCGATGCTCAATACGACCGGCTCGCCGCCCGGGTTCCGTGCCTACGTGAACTTCCTGGTCGGCGATCACGGCTCGATCATCGATCCGACTGCAAGCCCGGCGGCCACCGCCGAGATGCAGTACGAAGCGGTGTATTTCGCGCTCGGACAAGGGACGGTGATCAACGTCGCCAACCCGGCAGTGATCCAGCCGTAAAAGAAGACCTGCGGCCGGCTACAATGAGACGGTGTTTAAACGTAAATCCCCCGAAGGCTCGGCGCCTGCCGAACGCGCGGGCTTCTTCTCGAGACTGCGCAGCCGCCTCAACCGCGGCCCGTCCTGGCTTACGTACGACCTCACGAACCTGCTTCGAGGGCGCAAGATCGATGCGCAAATCCTCGAAGAGCTCGAGAGCCGACTGCTGCTCGCCGACGTCGGGGTCGAGGCCACCGAGGACATCCTCGAAAATCTACGCAAGCGAGTGGCTCGGAACGAGCTCGCAGACGTCGAAGCCCTCATCGGGGCGCTGCGTGCATCGATCGTCGAAATCCTGGCGCCCTGTGCGGTGCCGCTCGAGGTCGATCCCGGTCGTAAGCCGTTTGTCATCCTGGTCGTGGGCGTCAACGGCTCCGGCAAGACCACGACGATCGGCAAACTCTCCCGGCGTCTGACAGACGAAGGCCACCGGCTGATGCTGGCCGCGGGCGATACCTTCCGAGCGGCGGCGATTGAGCAGTTGGCCGTGTGGGCCGAACGCTCGGGCGCCGAGTTTGCCGCGCAGCAGGCGGGGGCCGATCCGGGCGCAGTCGTATTCGACGCCATGCAGTCCGCGCGCTCGCGAGGCATCGAGGTGTTACTCGCCGACACCGCCGGGCGCCTGCACAGCCAGTCGCACCTGATGGAAGAGCTGAAGAAGGTCAAGCGAGTCATTCAGCGCGTCGAACCCTCCGCACCCCACGAGGTCCTGCTCGTGCTGGACGCGAATCAGGGGCAGAATGCGCTCTCGCAGGCGATTCAGTTCCATGAGGCCGTGGGCGTGACGGGCATTGTGCTGACCAAGCTGGATGGCACCGCCAAGGGCGGGATCGTGATCGCGATCGCGCGACGCCTGAAATTGCCGATCCGCTTCATCGGCATCGGGGAGCAGCCCGAGGACTTCGGCGAGTTCGACGCTCAGGCGTTCGCCACGGCGCTGGTGGAAGGACCGGCGCAGCCGGATGGGTAAATGATCGTCTTCGATCATGTCGGCAAGCGCTACCCGAACGGCCGGGAGGCCCTCTCGGGTGTCAGCTTCAACATCCACAACGGCGAGATGGTGTTTCTGACCGGCCGCTCCGGTGCCGGCAAGAGCTCGCTGCTGAAGCTCATCGCGCTGTTGGAACGCCCGTCGCGCGGAACCGTACTGGTCGCAGGCAAGAACACCACCACGCTGTCCGCACGCCACATTCCCGCGTTCCGCCGCAACATCGGCATGGTCTTTCAGGATCACAAGCTGCTCGCAGACCGCCCGGTATTCGACAACGTCGCGTTGCCGTTGGTCGTGGCGGGAGTTCCTCTCAAGGAGATCGACAAGCGGGTGCGCGCCTCGCTGGACCAGGTCGGACTGCTTGGCAAGGAACGGGCGCTGCCACTGGAACTCTCGGTTGGAGAGCAACAGCGGGTGGGCATCGCACGTGCCGTGGTGAGCAAGCCTCCTTTGATCATCGCCGATGAGCCCACGGGCAATCTCGATCCGGACCTTTCATTGGAGGTCATGCGGCTGTTCAGACGATTTCAGGACGTTGGCGTCACGGTAGTCGTCGCCACACACGATCTGCACATCGTCCGTGAATTCGGCCAACGGGAAATCGTTCTCGAAGGCGGCCATATCCACGGCGGCGCCGACGACTCATTGCCCAGCGTGGTGGCGACGCGCTGATGAGCATCTCAGGACATGGTGCGCGCCACGCGCAAGCCTTCTTCGGTGCGCTCGGGCGACTGGCCCGCAGTCCGCTGGCTACAATCCTGACGCTACTGGTCATCGGCCTTGCGCTGTCACTACCCACGGCGCTGCGTCTGTTCGTCGCGAATGCCCAGATCGCCACCGGCGACTTCGCGAACTCGATCGACCTGTCGGTGTATTTCAAAGTGGGGACGCCGCTGGCGAAAGCCGAGCAACTCGCAACCACGGCGCGCCAGCGCTCGGAAATCTCCGAGGTGACATTGATTCCGGCGGACAAGGCGCTCGAGGAGTTCAAGGCAGACTCGGGTTTTGGCGCCGCGCTGGAAGCGCTGCAGGACAATCCGCTCCCACACGTGCTGCACGTGCGCCCACGAGCGCAATCGCAGTCGCTGGCATCGATGCAGACATTGCGGAACTACTTCAGCGCCTGGCCGGAAGTGGACTCGGTTCAGGTCGACTCGGAGTGGGTACAGCGGTTCAACGCGATTCTCGAGTTGCTGCGGCGGTTGCTCACGATGGGCGCGGTGTTGCTCGGGGTGGGTGTGCTGGCGATTGTGGGGAATACGACCCGGCTCGAGATTCTGAACCGACGACCGGAAATCGAGGTGACCAAGCTCGTAGGCGGATCCAACGCCTTCGTCCGGCGGCCGTTTCTCTATACGGGGATTTTTTACGGACTGGGAGGCGCGCTCCTCGCTTGGGGAATCGTCGCGCTGGCGATTGCGATACTCGACCAGCCGGTCGCGACCTTGGCGCAACTGTACGGCAGCCACTACGTGCTGCAGGGGCTCCTGCCGGAGGACATCGGCATCTTGTTGGGCGGCGGGGTCGTGCTGGGGTGGTTAGGAGCGTGGATCTCGTCCGCGCGGCACCTGCGGAGCATCGAGCCGCGAGCCTAGCGCCGCAGACAGAACCGTCACCTGCCAGCGCGCGCACCAACCGACCCTGTGCCCGACTCAGTGATAGCCCTCGCCGGGGCGAACCTTGCCACGGAACGTGTGATACACGAAGACGGTGTATCCCAAGATCACGGGCAACATCACGCACATCCCAAACAGGCTGAAAGCGAGCGAGTGAGGGGCCGCGGCGGCATCCCACACGGTCACAGAGGGCGGGACCAGATACGGCAGGGTCGAGACCATCAGCCCGACGAATGAAATGATGAAGAGGCCGACGGCGCTGTAGAAAGCGTGACTGGCGTGTTTGCCCACCAGTCCTCGCCAACAGGTCAATACGAGAATGAGGGTGAGGGCCGGAACAGGCGCGAGATACAGAAGGTTGGGCCACGCGAACCACCGGTGCGCGATACGATCGAAGAGCAACGGAGTCCAGACGCTGACGATCGCGATGAATGCCAGCAGTCCCAACAGCAGGCGCTTCGCGTGCCCCCGGGATGTCTGCTCGACACCACCCGCCGTTTTCATCACCAGCCAACACGACCCCAGCATGGCGTAACCGACGACCAGGCCCACGCCGCACATCAAGTCGAAGGGCGTCAGCCAATCCAACGCACCCCCACTGAATCGTCCGTCGCGAATGGGGATTCCGGTGACGAGGTCGCCCAACATCACACCTTGCGAGAACGCGGCAACGGTCGACCCTACAGCGAAGGCAAGGTCCCACACGCGGTGCCGGGGCTTGGCGACCCAGCGAAACTCGAAAGCCACGCCCCGCAGCACCAGGGCCAGCAGCATGACGATCAACGGCAGGTACAGCGCGGGCGCGACGATCGAATAGGCCAGCGGAAACGCGACCAGCAGTCCGGTACCCCCTAACACCAACCACGTTTCGTTGCCGTCCCAGAACGGCGCGACGGAGTTCATCATCTGATCGCGGTCGGACTCGTCGGGAAAGAACGGAAAGAGAATGCCGACGCCGAGATCGAAGCCGTCCATGACGACATACATCGCGACCGCCACGGCAATAACGGCCGCTGCAACGAGAGGGAGCCAGTAGGCGGCGCCTTCGAGGCCAGCGGGGTTCACGGGGCACCCGCGGGGTTGGGACCGGCCGGCGGCCGCGCCGAGCCTTCGGACCCGGCCAACGGCCGGCTGGCCACACTCGTCGGGCCGGTTGTCGGCGGCTCGACCGCCGCGCCCGATGGGCCTTTCTCGATCATGCGGCGGATGTAGTAGATCCCGACCGAGAACACGACGGTGTACGTGATAACAAATGCAGCGAGTGAGATCGCCACGGTCGAAGCGCTCACCGGAGAGATGGCTTCGTCGGTGCGAAGGATGCCGTAGGCGATGTAAGGCTGACGACCGCTCTCGGTGGTGAGCCAACCAGCGAGAATCGCGAAGAAGCCGATCGGCCAGGCGTACTGCGCGATGGAGAGATACCACCTGGCGCCAAACAGCTTGCGACGCCACCACAGGAAAGCTCCTGTAACGCCTAACGTGATCAGCCCGAGGCCGATCCCGACCATGAGCCGGAAAGCGAAGAACAACGACCGGACAGGCGGCCGGTCCCGCGGCGACACATCCGTCAGAGCGGGTACTCGACCATTCCAGTGGTGGGTGAGGATCACACTCCCCAAGTGCGGGATCGCCAGTTCATAGCGATTGGTTTCGTGCACCTCATCGGGCAGCGCGAACAAGACAAGGTCCGCAGGACCCTGGTCCCGCCAATGCGCCTCGACGGCGGCAATCTTCATCGGCTGATGCTCGAGGGTGTTGAGCCCGTGCATGTCCCCGAACAGCAGCTGCGCGGGCCCGAGCAAGGCAACCATCCCGATGCCCATGTGAAGCATGGTCTTCGCTTCGGGTTCGTACTTCCCGGCCAGGACATAGCGAGCGCCGGTGGCCAGCACGACCACGGAGGTCGTCAGGTACGCGGCGGTCATCATGTGTAGAAACCGGTACGGGAAGCTGGGGTTGAAGATGACCTTCAGCCAGTCGACGGGGATCGCGATCCCGTCGTGCATCTCGTAGCCGGCCGGGGTGTGCATCCAGCTGTTCGCGGCGAGGATCCAGAAGCCGGATAGAGCGGTCCCCAAGGCGACCAGCACGGCGGAGGTCACGTGCAGCCACGGCTTGACCCGCCGCCAGCCAAAGAGCATCACGCCCAGGAAGCTCGCCTCGAGGAAAAAGGCGGTCAGAACTTCATAGCCGACCAGGGGTCCAATCACGTTGCCGACCACCACCGAGAAGCGGCTCCAGTTCGTCCCGAACTCGTAGGACAGGGGGATCCCGGAGACCACCCCCATGGCAAAGGACACCGCAAAGATCTTCGTCCAGAACCTGGCCAGCCGGTGGTAATGGTCCTGGCCGGTCCGGCGCCAAAGCACCAGCAGCGTGGCGACGAACGCCGACAGCCCGATCGTGAAGGCCGGGAAGATGATGTGGAAGCTGATGGTGAACGCGAACTGCAGGCGCGCCAGCATCACAGCGTGCGGATCCACGGGGGCCTCCCAGCAGCGGAACCTAGAGCGGAGCTGGGAAGAGAACCCTCCCGGGGGACGCAGTGTATACCCCAATGGGGGAGGTGCCGCGCCGGCCCTTGTTCTTTAATGGCACATGCCCCATGAACCCAAAACCCTTCCCAGGCGGCAAGCGCGGCCGGCTACTAAGCCCCCGCGAGCGGCCAAACCCCGGCCGGCCCGGAGGCGCGTGGGGGCAGCGAAAGGAACTTCCAGGCGCGTTAGCACTCCAAGTACCCGAGTGCTAGAATTGCATCCCAAGCGGGAGACCGATCCCACCACCCATTCGAACCGAGGGTCCGCGTATACGCGGACGGGCAGGGCCGCGGCCAGCGCCCGCCCCGGATCGACGACCGAGCAGGCAATGCCTGCGAAGAGAGGGTGCGCGTATACGCGCACGGGCAAAGCCCCGGGAGGGGATTGCCCCGGCTCGACGAACGAGCAGGCATTGCCTGCGAAGAGAGGAGACCCGATGACCGGAAGCACCGCGCTTGCTGTGACCCGTAACGGTGACCTCGCCCTGACCGGCGCGGTCGGAAGTCTTGATGCCTATCTCGAGCGAGTCAGCCACATCCCCGTGCTGAGCCGCGAGGAAGAGCGGGCTCTGGCGGACCGGTTCAAGCAGGACAACGACCTGGGCGCCGCCCGGCAGCTCGTCCTTTCACATCTGCGCTTCGTGGTGCACATCGCCCGAGGATACGGCGGCTACGGCCTGCCGATCGGCGATCTGATCCAGGAAGGCAACGTCGGCCTGATGAAGGCGGTGAAGCGCTTCGACCCCAGCATGAACGTACGCCTGGTGTCCTTCGCCGTGCATTGGATCCGCGCCGAGATTCATGAGTACGTCCTGCGTAACTGGCGCTTGGTGAAGATCGCGACGACCAAGGCGCAGCGCAAGTTGTTCTTCAACCTGCGTCGGCTGAAGAAGAACCTGACGTGGCTATCGGCCGAAGAGACAGCGGCTGTCGCCAAGGATCTGGGCGTGAGCCCTAGCGAAGTGACTGAGATGGAGAAGCGCTTGGCGGCGCGTGACCTGTCGTTCGACCCGACTCCGGAGTCGGACGACGACGAAACCACGTACAGCCCGGCTGCGTACCTCTCGGCACCGGACTCCGACCCTGCGGAGAGTGTCGAGAGCGCGGAGTGGGAAGTCGACTCGTCCAACCGCCTTCAGCAGGCGATGGGACATCTCGACGACCGCAGCCGCGACATCCTGCAGCGTCGCTGGATGACCGACGACAAGGCGACTCTGCACGAGCTCGCGGACAAGTACGGCGTCTCTGCCGAGCGAATCCGTCAGATCGAGTCGAACGCCTTGGGCAAGCTGCGAGGGTTCATGGGCGGCGAGGCCCACGCGAACTAAGCAGCCGAAACGACAAGCCTGATCGAGACAGAGGGGGCCCTTGCGGCCCCCTTTCCTTTTGGGGGGGGCCGGAGGTCGGCGCGGGCGGCTATGAAACCTGGAGAGCGGCGTCGTGCACCGCGGCGACGACGCGGTCGTGAACGGACTTGTCCAACGGACCGGGGACGAGCTCGTCATCCTTGGCGAGCGCGGCAATCGCATCGGCCGCGGCCATCAGCATGACATCGGTGAAACGCGCAGCCCTGGCCGTCAACGCCCCTTTGAACAGGCCCGGGAAAGCCAACACGTTGTTGATGCCCTTGCCGTCGGCGGCAAACGTAGCCCCCCGCTCGCGAGCCACGAAAGGCTCGATTTCGGGGTCCGGGTTGGACAGCGCCAGGATGACCTGACCAGGCCGCACCCACTCGGGCCGGATGAGGCCTTTGACACCGGTGGTGGCGATGACGATGTCCGCGTGCGCCATGATGGTTTCGAGGTTCGCGCCCTCGCCGCCCAGAGACTTCAGCCGGTCGATGGCATCAGGGTGGCGGTCGGTGCCGAGAATTCGGCCTACACCGTAGGCTCGTAACAGCCGGACGATACCTGTGCCGGCGGCTCCTAAGCCGATCTGACCGATGGTGCTGTCGCGCAGATTGCGGCCGGCATGACGCGCTGCATTGATCAGAGCCGCAAGCGCCACCACGGCAGTGCCGTGCTGATCGTCGTGCAGCACCGGCTTGGCGAGCCGCTCCTGCAACCGTCGCTCGATCTCGAAACACTCCGGCGCGGCAAAGTCCTCGAGCTGAATGGCGCCGAAAGACATTTCGATCGCCATGATCGCATCGACCACCTTTTCGGGGTGGGTCTCGCGCATCAGGATCGGCACGGCGTTGATTCCAACCAGATCGGCGAACAACGCAGCCTTGCCCTCCATGACGGGCAGACCGGCGAGCGCGCCGATGTTGCCGAGACCCAGAACGGCGGTACCGTTGGTAACGACCGCGACAGTGTTGTCGAGGGCCGTGTACTCGCGCGCGGCCTGCGGATCGTTCTTGATAGCCAGGCACACTCGGGCGACGCCGGGCGTGTAGATGTCCCGCAACACCTGCAGGGTGTTGATGGGCATGCTCGGAACGGTGCGGATCTTGCCGCCGCGGTGACGATTGAAGACGCGATCGGACTTGCCCAGGAACTTCGCTGTCGGGAGCTGGGCGATCTTGTCATAGAGGGTGCGGTCGGCCTCCTCGTCCATCTCGAGCGTCAGCTCCCACACGGTGCGGCCCTGATCCCGCCTGAGGGCGGTCAAGTGCTCGATGGCCAGTCCTGCCTCGGCCACGACCTGCAGCACCTTGGCCAGGCTCCCCGGCTGGTGCACGGTCTCGATGATCAGGATCTCCGGAATCTTCATGGTTCAATGGGGTTCGTCTGGAAAGGCGCTCGGCAAAGCTAGCCGCGGGCCGAATGATCGCGTTCCGCGCGCCCCCGGGCAACCACTACAATGGGTGTATGCGCGCAGCCGTCATCCACTCGTTTGGCGAGCCTAATGTCCTGGTGGTCGAGGAACGCCCCGAGCCTGTGATGCGCGACACGGACATCCTGGTCGAGGTCCACGCGACCTCGGTTAATCCGGTCGACACGAAAGTACGCAAGACCTCGGGGGCCCCGCGGACCTTGCCTTTGATACTCGGGTATGACGTGAGCGGCGTCGTCGTGCAGTGCGGCGCGCGCGCCACAAGGTGGAAGCCCGGCGATGAGGTTTTTGCGGCGCCGAACCTTTTCCGCGACGGCGCCAACGCCGAACGGGTCGCAATCGATGCTCGCAGTGCGGCACTCAAGCCCCGAACAGTCGATCACGTTACTGCAGCGGTCCTGCCGTTGGTCTCGCAGACCGCGTGGGAGGCGTTGCACCTCCGGGCCAGGATTCGACCCGGTGAAACGGTGCTGATCCACGCTGGCGCGGGAGGTGTGGGGCACATCGCCGTCCAACTCGCGAAGTTGCACGGGTGTCAGGTCATCACTACGGCCGGTCGTGAGGAGTCACTCCGCTATTGCCGTGAAGTGCTGAAGGCGGATGAAGTCATCGACTACACCAAGACCGACTTCGTGCAGCGCGTTCAGGAGCTCACCGGCGGCAAGGGCGTTCCCGTCATTCTCGATACGGTGGGCGGCGAGGTGTTCACGAAGAGCCTCGACTGCGCGGCGGTCAACGCGCAGGTGGTGACGATTCTGGGATCCAACACCGGCGACCGGGGCCGGTCGCTTCTGTATCGAAACGTTTCGATTCACTATGAGTTCATGGGCGTGCCGACGGCTCACGAGATTGAGGCTGAACGGCCGGGGCAGATTCTGTCGGGCATTGCCCGGCTCGTTGACGCCGGGCTGTTGGCGCCACGGGTGAGCACTCGCCTGCCGCTGGCACGGATCGCTGATGCCCACCGACAGGTCGAGACGGGCCGGACGGTTGGGAAGGTTGCTGTCGTCGTCAAATCGTAGGAGAGACCATGTCGCTGGATCCATTGGATCTCTACGCGGTGCGCCAGCAGCTGACGCAGGACGAGCGGATGGTGCAGGAGTCCGTCGCCAGACTGGTCGACGACAAGATTCTTCCAATCATCCAACACTGCTTCGAAGAGCACCGCTTCCCGCGAGAGTTGATTCCGGATCTCGCGGCGCTGGGACTGCTGGGGTCCTCGATCCAGGGATACGGCTGTGCGGGCCTCAACGCGATTTCCTACGGACTGATCTGCCAGGAAATCGAACGCGGCGACTCGGCCCTGCGCAGTTTCGTTTCGGTGCAGTCCTCGCTGTGCATGTATCCGATCTACGCGTTCGGGTCGGAGGCTCAGAAACAGAAGTATCTGCCGCGAATGGCGCAAGGCGAGATCATCGGCTGCTTCGGACTCACCGAGTCTCAGGGAGGGTCCGATCCTTCCAATATGAAGACGACCGCACGCAAACGCGAAGCCGACTGGGTCCTGAACGGCTCGAAGATGTGGATCACCAACGGGGCCATCGCAGATGTCGCGGTGGTTTGGGCGATGACGGAGGACGGCATCCGCGGGTTCCTTGTTGATAAGGATACTAAGGGGTTTTCGGCCCCCGAAATCGAGCGGAAGTTCTCGCTGCGCGCATCGGTTACCTCGGCACTGTTCTTCGACGACGTCGTCGTTCCTGAGGAGAACGTGCTGCCGGGGGTGGTGGGGCTGAAGGGGCCACTGTCCTGCCTGACTCAGGCGCGGTATGGAATCGCGTGGGGTGTGATTGGCGCAGCCCAGGCGTGTTTGGCTCAGCTCCTGGACTACACGAAGTCTCGCGTTCTGTTCGGGCGACCGCTGGCCGAGAATCAAGCCATTCAGATCCGACTCGCTGAGATGTCACGCCGGATCACGACGGCGCAACTGTTGGCGCTGCAACTCGGGCGCTTGAAGGACGCCGGGACGATGCAGCCGGCCCATGTATCGCTGGCTAAGTGGAACAACTGCCGCATGGCGCTGGACATTGCTCGCGACTGTCGAGACATGCTCGGGGGCGCGGGGATCAGTGTCGAGTACGTGCCCATGCGGCACATGTTGAACCTCGAGAGCGTCATCACGTACGAGGGCACGGAGACGATCCATCAGCTGTCGATTGGACGGGAGCTGACGGGGATCAGCGCGTTTTAGCCAAGCTCGCGTCAGGGCGCAGGGTCGACGCCCCAACGCGGCCCAGACGGATCACGCGTGTGCGGGTTTCAGGCTGACGCGACGTGCGCCCTGATCACGAGCCGGCCGAACCGACAGGCGCAACCCGAAGGCTCCCAAAATGGCCGTCAGCGTATCGAGCCGTGGGTTGCCCTTCTCTGACAGGGTTCGATACAACGTCTCACGGCTGAGTCCGGTCTTCTCGGCCAAGGCCCCCATGCCTCCCAGCGCTTCGGCAATGGTGCGAAG
Organism: Steroidobacteraceae bacterium; assembly: GCA_036499585.1. Classification (GTDB taxonomy): domain Bacteria; phylum Pseudomonadota; class Gammaproteobacteria; order Steroidobacterales; family Steroidobacteraceae; genus 13-2-20CM-66-19. The sequence goes on along the minus strand of DASYDM010000004.1, from coordinate 357,468 downwards.
TGCAATCGGTACGGCTCGAGCGTCACCGTCGATCAACATGGCCTCAACGTAGGCAGCGATGTCTTTGTCGCTGCGTAAGTGATCTGCGGCACGAAAAGGCACGCTAGCCGCGACGGGCTTTGTAGTCTTTCCAGTAAGCATGCGCCTTCTCAATGTCGGAGTCCTGAGTCCTCTTGGTCCCGCCACATAACAGCAAAATCAGGGCGTCCCCGTCCTGGCCATAGAAAACCCGATACCCCGGGCCGTAGTCAACGCGCAGCTCATAGACACCACCGCCGACACTCCTCCAATCACCGCGAAGCCCTTCCGTGAGCCGATCCAATCGGGCGACGATGCGCAGGCGGGCCGCACGGTCACGCAGCCTCTCTAGCCATTCCGTCATAGGCGCCCGGCCCCGGACAGTCTGGTATTCACGAACTTCTATGGTTCCCATAGTAGCCTAAAAGCTACACGGCCGGTAGTGGCAGGTATTTACGGGTGAGGGGGTTCAGCGGGATTGCAGCGGGCGACAGACTGCCAGTGCTTCAATGGACGGACCACGGACAGCAGTCGACAACTAGCTAGACTGCGCCCGCGAGGGCTGCCGCAGCGGGGCGGCCGGCAAGAGGGGCAGTCGCTAGCGAGGCGCGCGCGGGGCGGGCGCCGCGGTCAGGTGCGGAGGTGTTTGTTGAAGAACTCCACCGTGCGCTGCCACGCCAGCTTCGCAGCCGCGGCGTCGTAGCGAGGGGTGGTGTCGTTGTTGAATCCGTGCTCGACGCCAGGATAGGTGAACGCCTGGTATTCGACCTTGGCCTTCTTCAACTCTTCCTCGTAGGCGGGCCACCCGCCGTCAATACGAGTGTCGTTACCGGCATAGTGCAGCATCAAGGGAGCTTTGATCTTGGCCGCCTCTTCGGCGGTGGGCTGAGCGCCATAGAACGGCACCGCGGCGCCGAGGTCGGGCACACGAGTGGCGAGGAAATTGGCGACGCCGCCGCCGTAGCAGAACCCGACAACGCCCACCTTGCCATTGCTACCCGGGAATTTCTTCAGCAGTTCGGCGGCGGTCAGGAAGTCCGCACGGGTCTTGTTCTGATCCAGCTTGCCGAACAGGTCCCGGGCCTTGTCTTCATCCCCGGGGTAACCACCCAGAGGAAACAGCGCGTCCGGCGCGAACGCGATGAAGTTGTCGAGCGCGAGCCGCCGGGCGGTGTCCTCGATGTGAGGATTGAGGCCGCGATTCTCGTGGACCACCAGTATGGCTGGAAGCTTGCCTTTGGCCTTGGCGGGGCGTGCCACATAGGCACGCAACTTTCCGTACCCTTCAGGCGAAGGAAACTCTTCGTAGTCCGTCTTCAGGCGCGCGTCCTTGGGCTGGACCTGCTGCCCCTGCGCGAAGTTGGGACTCAAGGCCAACAACAGACTCTCCGCGGTCGCTCCGGCAACGACGAGACGGCCGGCGTTCTCGAGAAATCCGCGGCGCGACAGGCGGCCATGCACGTAGTCGTCGAACAGCTTCAGGACCTGAGGGTCGAAATCTTTGGCTGTCTTGCGAGACATGTGGCACCTGCCCAAGGGTTGGATGACGGACGATCGCGGAGCGCGCCGCGCGCCCAGAGCCGCGCTGCCCGGCCTGAACCGGGGTGGCGTGACGGAGCGCGCCGGGCATTGTACGGCACTTCACTTCAATCGCGCGCCACAGGTTGGTCGGGAGCGTCCGGGAGCAGTTGAGCAACGATCACGTAACGGAGCGGGCCGCCGGGAACGACGGCGTCGAAGGGATAACACGTGACCAGCATCAGTCGCGGAGTGTTGCTACCGAGTTGTAACCGCGTCTGACGACTGTCTACGACTGTCGCGCCCGTCACGACGAACCACCTGACTCCGGATCGTGCGTGGGTCCGAAGGCGAGATTGCGTCCGCTCGACCCTTCCAGGATCACGAGGTCCTGCGGGTCACGGTCGAGGACGATCAGCTTCCCAATCGGCTTGGTGTCTGCCCAAGGCCAGGGCTGCAGCTTGCGAAACAAGTCCCCCCATACGCTCCTGCACCTGATCGCGCTGACTGATGAACGTCGTGAACGTCTGACTCACGTAGACCCGTGCCACGTTGCCGGTAACGTGGGCGTGTATCGAAGCGGACTGCCGGACGGCGGCGGTGGGCGCCTCGCCGGATGAGGACCTGAGGTAGAGGCTGCCGGCGCGAACATCCGCAATGTCAGGCGATGCCGCCGGGACGTCGGGAGTAGCAGCGCCCGCCTCCGCGGCGCCCGAGGGTCCCCACACGAACCCCAACGCCAGCAGGATCAGGAGGGCCAGCCAATTGGTGACTCGCTGCCAAGAGGTCTCGGCATCGGTGCGGCGCAGGGGAATCGAGGTCATGGGCGTCTCCGAAGATCACTGGTCTGGGAGCATTTCGCCACCGTGGGCAGGAACCCCCGGGGCGGGAAAATGGCGCGGCGCCCAAGAATTGTGGCGAATGGTGGCAAGGATGCGCGGAGCGGCCAGATCGCGAGACGTGAAGGCGGGCTTGGCGCGAGCGACAGCTAACAGGTAGCCTTTCGCACCATGAAACGCCTCGTTGCGATAGTCGAAGACGAACCCGCCATCCGCGACAACTACGCTGCCGCGTTTGCGCGCGAGGGTTATACGGTGCGCACGTACGGAAATCGCGCTGAAGCAATGACCGCGTTTGCGGCACGGCTTCCCGACCTCGCGGTGATCGACATCTCCCTCGAGGATGAGCCGGAGGGAGGATTTGAGCTGTGCCGACAGCTGCGGTCGTTGTCCGCTGAGCTCCCCATCATCTTCCTGACCGCGAGGGACACAGAGCTCGATGCGGTTTCAGGCCTGCGCTTGGGCGCGGATGACTTTCTCACCAAGGACCTGAGCCTCGCGCACCTGATCGCCCGAGTGAATGCGTTGTTCCGGCGTGTCGAAGCGCTCCGCAAGCCGCAGGAGGCCTCACAGGAAGTCCGTCGAGGGCCGCTCAAGCTCGATGCGGAGCGAATGCAGGTCGAGTGGGAAGGTCAGGTTGTACTGCTCTCGCTAACCGAGTTCTGGATCGTCTACGCGCTCGCACGTCATCCTGGTCACGTGAAGAACCGGCAGCAGCTCATGGACGCTGCGAACGTAGTCCTGGACGACAACACCATCACCTCGCACATCAAACGAATCCGCCGCAAATTTCAGCAGATCGACCCGAAGTTCGATGCCGTGCAAACGGTGTACGGGATGGGCTACCGGTGGGTGGAGTAGGCAACTCGGCGGGGGCCACCCCGGCTGGCGAGCGGCAAACCCGAGCGATGTCGCGCGCGGAACCGCCACGGGCATTTGGCGGGGCTGCGCCGTGCGCGCGTAGCGTGGCGCACTAACGCTCGATGTCCCTCCGTCTCAAGCTCCTGCTTCTTCTCGGCGTGGCCATCCTGGTTCTGCCGTGGGCCGGAATGCGCTATGCGCGCGAGATGGAATCAGCACTCCGCGAAGGCGAGCAGGACTCGCTAGCCGCAGTCGCACAAGCTATCGCGTCGTCCTTGCAGGGCCGGACTGACCTCCTATACCGCGAGCCTGAGACGCACCCGACATCCACGAGCTCCGGCCCATATGACCTGCAACCGCTGATTCTGGCGTCGCAGCCCTTCATGGATGGCTCCGGCGACGAATGGCCCCAGGACAAAGGGGCTTGGAAGTACTTCAAGAAGGGCAAGAACCGGTTCGGCATTGTCACAGGTGTCTTCGAGCGCATGCTCTACGTGCAGCTCGACGTCAAAGACGAACACTTCGTATTCGACGCGGCCGGAGTAAACGCTCTCGACTCGAGCGAGCTTGGCGACCGGATTTGGCTGGGAATCCAGGCGCCCGACGGTGTCGAGCACCAGGTGTTCCTGAGCGGAACGGGGCCGGGAACCCTTGAGGGCCGACGCATCGAAAGCGGAGAGCTGGGGCAGGAGTCGGCGGTACCGGAGCCACGTGTTAGCGGCGCGTGGCAGCCAGCGGCAGGAGGCTATCGTGCAGAGTTGCGGGTGCCCCTATCGATGATCGGGGACCGCTTTGGGGTTTTGATCGACGACCGCGATAGTCGCGGAGGGGTCCCGGTCAGCTATGGCACGCTGCGTAGCGACGACCTGCACACCATGGGGCGACTGATCACAGCCTCACCGGACCTCACCAACTACCTGGTTCAATTCCTCCAACCCGGCCTCCGACTGACCGTCATGTCACCCACGAGTCGAGTGCTGGCACAGGCTGACGCGCTGGGCCAGCCGACTGCCGAGTTGGGGCCCTCGTCGAACGTGCTTGCGCGCCTGTACCGCCGGTTCGTGGACACTCCCAAGGCACGTCGGACAATCGAGAGCGGAACGAGCATCTACGATCGCGACCATCGCTCGAGTATTGGCACCCTAAAGATCACGCAGACCGGCGACAGGTGGGTCACGCTTCGCGACAGAGCGCTTACCCACATGCTCAACCTCACGCTGATTACCAGCTTTATCGCGGTCATCGCAATCTTTGTGTTCGCCGCGCGCCTCGCCGTCCGGCTGGGACGGCTGCGGCGGGCCAGCGAATCCGCGCTCACCCGTGAGGGCTTGGTTACGACATTCCCGGAGACATCCGCGCGGGACGAGCTTGGCGACGTTGCTCGCGGGTTCTCTACGCTTCTCGGGCGCCTGAACGAATACACAGGCTACCTGCGAACCCTCGCCGGGAAGCTCGCCCACGAAATCCGGACCCCGCTGACCATCGTCCGATCTTCCCTCGAAAACCTCGAGTCAGAAGGAGTCTCGTCGGGAGCCCACGTGTATCTGGATCGAGCGCGCCAGGGCAGCGAGCGGCTCAATGCGATCCTCGTGGCGATGGGTGCTGCGACCCGGGTAGAGGAAGCGATCGCGAGCGCGGATCGCACGCGATTCGACATAGTCCCTGTCGTCGCGTCCGCCGTGGACTCCTACCGAAACGCATTCCCGCAACGGCAGTTCAAGGCAGAACTGGCTTCGGGCCCGATCGAAATCGACGGCGCCCCGGATCTGGTCGTGCAGATGCTCGACAAGCTGATCGACAACGCGGTCGACTTCACACCGCCCGGCGGCGAGATCACGGTCCGCCTCCACTCTGAGCCGGAAGCCGCGGTCCTGGAAGTCGCGAACCAAGGCCCGCCGTTGGCGCCGGAGATTCGGGGCAGGTTGTTCGAGTCGCTCTGGCAGTCGCGGAGCGATCGCGACAGCCGCCCTCACTTCGGGCTTGGATTGTACATAGTGCGACTGATTGCCGAGTTTCACGGCGGTGAGCCCAGCGCCGCCAACCTGCCGGGGGATGCGGGGGCGAGTTTCGTGGTGCGGCTCGCGCGACCTTAGTTCATTTGGCAAAAAGTCGCCTGCGGCGCTTTTTGCGGACATCAGCTTCGATGCCGGCGGCAAAAAACGTGGTTTTTGCCGCCTGTGCTGCGCGTACTCCCGGGGTTGCGCGGTCGGTCACCCAAAGGCCGATTCAAATCTGTGGACGACAGCGCAGCCTGCACACCTCAAGTTGACCGCGTTCCCGCCGCTTTTTCGGGGCAAGCCAGCGCGAAAATCCGATTGTCAGAAAATTACGACATAGAATTTTCATCTGGAACGAGTACACTTTGAGCCGTCGCAAGAGCCGGATCGTGTTGCAAGCACCGGTTTTGATTGAGAAACACCGGCTCTGGCACCCGATTTGCTTTAATTTTACCAGCGGGCGCGGGGGCTGCGAGTGATGCGGCCAGCGCACAACGGGAGGGATAAGGATAGAAATCCGGGATTATCGATGCGGGCACGGGTACGACAGCCACTAACTTTTTGCGGTTGTCAGAAACGTGGGCGCGTGCAGTGACACGCGGACCTTGAATAATTCGGTCGGAGTCGGAAGGGCTCCAACGTTTCAGCCGGAAGCTAATAGATGCTCGTGATCACGCGACACGCCGGGGCGCACTGAAGGGCGATTTTTGCATCACTTTTGCCCAGCGCCCGGCCGGAGCTGACAGCGATTCACCGGGTCACATGAAGGGTCGACACTAACAAGCCCCAGGGTGGAAACGCCCCGGGGCTTTTTTTATCCGACTCCCAGATGCCGCAGGATGCCCTTCGCGGCTTCACGGCCTTCAAACACCGCGGTGACCACCAGATCCGAGCCGCGAACCATATCGCCCCCGGCAAACACCTTCGGATTGGTCGTCTGGAACGGCGTCTCGTGAGCCGCCGAGACTCGCACCCGACCGTTGCCGTGCACCCGAATGTCATGTTGTTCGAACCACTGCGGCGGGCTCGGCAGGAAGCCGAACGCGATGATGACCGCGTCAGCGGGTAACACCTGCTCCGAACCGGGAATCGGCTCGGGCACCCGGCGGCCCCGGGCATCGGGCTTGCCGAGCCGCGTCTGAACGACCTTGACGCCCTCGACGCACTCCGACCCGACGATCTCGATCGGCTGGGCGTTGAAGAAGAACTCGACGCCCTCTTCCTTGCTGTTCTTGTAGTCGCGCCGCGAGCCCGGCATGTTGTGTTCATCACGCCGATAAGTGCAGGTAACGGATTCGGCGCCCTGGCGAACCGCGGTGCGATTGCAGTCCATGCCGGTGTCACCGCCGCCCAACACGACCACGCGCTTGCCGCGCATGCTCACCAACTGCTCGGCCGCGCCGGGCATGCCCAACTCATAGTTGATGTTGGAAATCAGGTACGGCAACGCCTCGTGCACGCCTGGGAGGTCCTCGCCGGGGAAACCGCCCTTGACGTATTTATACGTGCCCATGCCGAGAAACACGGCGTCGTAGTCGTCGATCAGGCGCTCGAACGACACGTCGGTGCCGACGTCCATGCCGAGGCGGAACTCGACGCCCATGCCTTCCATCACCTCCCGGCGCTTCTCGACGACTTCCTTTTCGAGCTTGAAGGGCGGGATGCCGAACGTCAGAAGACCGCCGATGCGGGTGTAGCGATCGTAGACGACGGGCGTGACGCCGTTGCGCACGAGAATGTCGGCGCAACCCAGGCCCGCAGGTCCCGCACCAATGATCGCCACCCGCTTGCCGGTCGGCTTCACATTGGACATGTCGGGCTTCCAGCCGCGCTTGAAGGCCTCGTCGGTGATGTATTTTTCGATCGAGCCGATCGTGACGGCGCCGAGCCCGTCATTGAGCGTGCAGGCCCCCTCGCACAACCGGTCCTGGGGGCAGATACGCCCGCACATCTCCGGCAGGGAGTTCGTCTTGTGCGACAACTCGGCCGCCTCGAAAAGGTTGCCTTCCTGGATCAGCTTCAACCAGTTCGGAATGTAGTTGTGAACGGGACATTTCCATTCGCAGAACGGATTGCCGCAGGCGAGGCAGCGTCCGGCCTGTTGGGAGGCCCCGGCCGGATCGAACGGCGCGTAGATCTCCTTGAACTGGGTGATGCGCGTCTCCACCGGCAACTTCGCCGGATCGGCGCGCGGAATGTCGAGAAACTGTAAATTTTTATCGGCCATGATTGGTATGTCCGCTGCAAGCGCCGAAGGCGACTTGCAGCCAGTGAAACTACGCCGCGCGCCGCAAGTTCTCGATCAGCGAGTCGATGGAGGCCGCTTTCGGCTTCACCACCCAGAACTTGCCGATGTAGGTGCGCAGGTCGTTGACGATCTCCTCCGCCCAGACGCTGCCGGTTTCGGCGACGTGCTGCTCGAGCATCCCTTCCAGGTGCTGCAGGTGCGACTGCATCGACTCGGCATGGATGCGGCTGATGTCGATCAACTCGTGGTTGTAGCGGTCGACGAAATCCCGCTCGAGGTCGAGCACATAGGCGAAACCACCCGTGAACCCGGCCCCGAAGTTGACTCCGGTACGACCCAGCACACAGATCACGCCTCCCGTCATGTACTCGCAGCAATGATCGCCTGCGCCCTCGATCACGGCGATGGCTCCCGAGTTGCGCACGGCAAACCGCTCGCCCGCGGTGCCGGCTGCGAACAGATGGCCGCCCGTGGCGCCGTACAGGCAGGTATTGCCCATGATGATCGTGTTCTTCGCGACGAAGCGCGCGTTGCGCGGATGCCGCAGCACGATCTTTCCGGCCGCCATGCCCTTGCCGACGTAGTCGTTGGCATCGCCTTCGAGGTACAGGTTCAGGCCGCCGGCGTTCCAGACACCAAAGCTCTGGCCGACGTTACCGGTCAGGCGCACATTCAGCGGGGCCTCTTCCATGCCGTAATTGCCCCACCGGCGGGCAATCTCGCCCGACAAGCGGGCGCCGATCGAGCGGTTGTAGTTCTGGACGCAGTACGCCCACTCCCCGCCCTTCTTGCCCTCGATGGCCGGCAACATGTCGGCGACCATCTTCTCGGCCAGCTCGCCCTTGTCGAACGGAGCGTTCGAGGGCGACACGCAGAACTGAGGCACATCGGCCGCAAGTCCGGCGCTCGACAGCAGCGGCTTGAGATCGAGCTTGCGCTGCCGCTCGGTCTTGCCCTCCATGACTTCCAGCAGATCGGTGCGGCCGATCAGCTCCTCCATGCGCCGCACACCGAGCGACGCCATGATCTCGCGAACCTCGCGGACGACGAACCGGAAATAGTTGATCACCATCTCCGGCAGGCCGATGAAGTACTTCGCACGCAGCACGTTGTGCTGAGTCGCGATGCCGGTGGCGCAGTTGTTGAGGTGGCAGATCCTGAGGTACTTACAACCCAGGGCGACCATGGGGGCGGTCCCGAAACCGAAGCTCTCCGCTCCGATCAGCGCCGCCTTGATCACATCCAGGCCGGTCTTGAGGCCGCCGTCGGTCTGCAGCCGGACCTTGTGACGCAGGTCGTTCGCCCGCAACGTCTGGTGCGTCTCCGCCAGACCCAACTCCCACGGCGTGCCCGCGTACTTGATCGATGACAGGGGGCTCGCGCCCGTGCCGCCGTCATAACCGGAGATGGTGATCAGATCGGCATAGGCTTTCGCCACGCCGGCGGCGACGGTGCCCACACCCGGCTCGGCGACCAACTTCACCGACACCAGGGCGCCGGGGTTGACCTGCTTCAAGTCGAAGATCAGCTGCGCCAGGTCCTCGATCGAGTAGATGTCGTGGTGCGGCGGCGGCGAGATCAAACCGACGCCGGGCCGCGCGAAGCGCAGCGAGGCGATCATGTCGTTCACCTTGTGCCCGGGGAGCTGTCCGCCCTCACCGGGCTTGGCACCCTGCGCCACCTTGATCTGCAGTACCTCGGCATTGATCAGGTACTCGGGGGTCACACCGAAGCGGCCGGAGGCCACCTGCTTGATCTTGGAGTTCTTCTCGGTGCGATAGCGCACCGGGTCTTCGCCGCCCTCGCCCGAGTTGGAACGCGCGCCGAGGCGGTTCATCGCAATCGCGAGTGCCTCGTGAGCCTCCGGCGACAGGGCGCCCAGGGACATGCCGGCACTGTCGAAACGAGCGAGGATCGCCTGCTCGGATTCGACCTCCTCGACCGGAATGGGGGTCGACCCCGCCTTCAGGGCCAACAGATCGCGGAAGGTGGAGGCCGGCCGCTCATTTACGAGTTGCGCAAACAGCTTGTAGTGGTCGTACTCACCCGAGATGACCGCGGCTTGCAGCGCGGCGATCACGTCCGGGTTGTACATGTGGTACTCGCCGCCGTGTATGTACTTGAGCAACCCGCCTTGCTCCATCTGGTCGCGCGGATTCCAGGCGCGCACGGCGAGTTGCTTGAGATCGCTCTCGAGGTCGGCAAAGTCGGCGCCCTGTACCCGGCTCTCGGTGCCCGCAAAGCACAGGTCCACGACCTCGTCCGACAGCCCGACAATCTCGAACAGCTGCGAGCTGCGATAGCTGCTGATCGTCGAGATGCCCATCTTGGACATGATCTTGAACAGGCCCTTGCGGACCCCGGCGCGATAGCTGCGTCCCAGCTCGAGGCGGGTGGCAAAGTCGAGCTTTACCCGACCCTTGCGCATCATGTCGAACAGCACCTGATAGGCCATGTACGGATACACGGCGGTGGCGCCGTATCCGATCAGACACGCGAAGTGATGCGGATCGCGCGCCGTACCCGTCTCGATCAGCAGGTTGCATTTGCAGCGCAGGCCCGTCTTGACCAGGTGGTGATGGACGGCGCCGGTGACCAGCAGTGAGTGCGCGGGCAGCTTGCCTTCGACCAGATAGCGGTCCGACAGCAACAGCACGAGCTTGCCGTCGCGAACGGCTTCCTCCGCCTGCTTGCACATGCGCAGGATCGCGGCATGCAAGCCTTCGGACGGCTCGTACTGAAGGTCGATGAACTCGTGCGTGACCTCCTTCAGGCCCAGGATCTGGCGCAGCTTGCGCTGCGACAGGATCGGCGAGCCGAGGACGATCTGCCGTGCATGTTCGGGAGCGGGTACGAAGAAGTTGGACTCAGGCCCGATCTGGGTCTGCAGCGACATCACGATCGACTCGCGCAGCGGATCGATCGGCGGGTTGGTGACCTGCGCGAACTGCTGGCGGAAGTAGTCGTAGAGAGAGCGGACTTTGTGCGACAGCACCGGCATCGGCGTGTCGTCACCCATCGAGCCGACAGCTTCGCTCTCGTCCTCGGCCAGCACGCGAATGATCTCGTCGCGCTCCTCGGCCGAGACATTGAACATTTTCTGATAGCGGGTCAGGGTCTCGCGATCGAACGGTTCGGCCGCAAGGCGCGGATCGACCAGGTCGGTCTCGAGATACTTCACGCCCTTCTTGAGCCACGCCTTGTAAGGGTGACGCGACTTGAGAAGGTTATCGATGTCCTTGGACTCGAGCAGCGTGCCGGTCTGCAGGTCGAGCGCAATCATGTCGCCCGGTCCGAGCTTGCCTTTGCGGACCACATCCTCGGGCGCGTAGTCCCACACGCCCGTTTCCGAGGCGATGGTCAGAACGCGATTGCGGGTGATGACGAACCGCGCTGGGCGCAGTCCGTTGCGGTCCAGCGTACACACGGCATAGCGGCCGTCCGTGAGCACGATTCCAGCCGGCCCGTCCCACGGCTCCATGTGAACCGAGTAGAACTCGTAGAACGCCCGCAGATCCGGGTCGATCGAGTCGAGCCCGTGCCAGGCCGGCGGTATCAGCAACCGCATGGCGTGCATGGCGTCCAGGCCGCCCATGAGCAGGACCTCGAGCATGTTGTCGAGGCTCTGGGAGTCCGAGCCCGTCAAGGAAACGAGCGGCAGCGCCTCCTGGAGGTCCTCGAGCAAGGGCGCGCGCAGCAACGGGCCGCGGGCAAGGGCCCAATTGCGGTTGCCCTGAACGGTGTTGATCTCACCGTTGTGCGCGAGATATCGGAACGGGTGCGCGAGGCGCCATTGTGGGAGGGTGTTCGTCGAGAAGCGCTGGTGGAATACGACCACGGACGCTTCCATCCGGGGATCGTCGAGATCCTTGTAGAACTCGCTCAGGTGCTGCGGCATCACCATGCCCTTGAAGACGATGGTGCTGGCCGACAGGCTCGGAACGTAGAACACGGCGTCTTTGGGCGCCTGCGCCAGCTCGGTGAGGCGGCGCGCCATGAACAACTTGCGGTTGAACGAGGCCTCGTCCATGTCGTCGACGCGGCAGTTCACGAAGATCTGCTCGATGTGCGGCAGCGTCTTGAGCGCCTGGGTTCCACAGGCTTGCGGGTTTACCGGCACGACGCGCCAGCCCGCCAGGTCCAGACCCTGCTTGGTCAACTCGGCGGCAAACGTGCGGCGGGCCGCATCGGCCAGCGCGGGATCCTTGTTCAGAAACACCAGGCCCGAGGCGAACTTCTCGTCCAGCTCGATGTTCGCCTCAGCCGCGGCAGCGCGCAGGAACGCCTCGGGTTTCTTCAACAGCAGACCACAGCCGTCACCTGTCTTGCCGTCGGCCGCGATTGCGCCGCGATGGGTCAGGCGGTTGAGTGAGGTAATAGCCGTACGAACCAGCCAGTGGCTGGGCTGATCATCGAGATTGGCGATCAGGCCAAATCCGCAGCTGTCGCGTTCGTAGGCTTCTTTATAGAGTCCCTGGGTCTGAGAGCGCATCGTCATAGCCTCGAGTCAGGCCGGCCAGGCGCCATGCCTGGGCGGCGAATCACGGCGGAAGTCACCCCGCCATCCGATCGGCGGCGGCGACACTCCCGCCGCGGCATCTGAGCGTTGGCGACAGTACGTAGTCGCGCGTCACGCCCGCCGCAGCAGGTTTTCACCTGCAGATCGGTCGGAAAAAGTTAATCGGTCAGGGGGCTGGGGGGCAACGAGGCTTGAGTCACCCGCGCGTCAGTCGCCTGTCTAAACCGTCACAATGGCTTGGATAATACCGGCCTAGCGGATGCTTTCAAGTCGGAGCGGGGCCGGGCCGCTACGGCCGTCAGACGAACTGTACTGGAGCGGTACCAGCACGGTGATGGGGGTGCGCCGCTGGTTCACCCAGCGGCGCGGAAGACTCAGGGAAGAAGCATCACTCGCAGAGGCTTTCCATATACCCCTGGGCCACCGGCGACAGGCGCTTGCGCGCAAGGGCTCGGGCTTTGGGGGCATCCACGATGTACTCCAGCGGACCGGAGACCATCATTTCCCGGATGCGGGGATGGCGTGCCGAGGCACGTGCCATCTTGTTCAGCACGGTGAAGCCACGGTTGATCTTGTCTCGGGAAACCCGGTTCAGCTCGATGGTCCGGGCTAGGTATTGCCCGAAGCGGGCATAGAGAAAGTAATCGTCATTCCCGACCTGGAATCGCGCTTCGGCGAAAAAGTCAGGGAAATTGCGCTCGAGATACGAGCTGACGCTGCGAAGACGGGGCTCAGGGTCAGGTTCAGCAGTAACGCTGGTAGACGCTTTGCGCTTCTTCATTGTCTTTCGTTCACACCTCCAAGGGGTCCAGACCACCATTTCTGGACGTCACGAGCGGTACCACACCTCGCAACGCGGGCGCATGTTGAGGTACGTCGACTCTCGATGCAATAGGACAACGAGAAAATTTGCGAGCTGCTCACACTTACTTGCCGGTCGCGCGGCGAGCGGAGTTGGAAGTGGGACGTGGCGAGGCGTTGGCGAAAGTTTGACCAGTGGTACCGCACCAAACGGAGCCACAGGTTGGTGGTGTGGGTCCGGTGGGATTCGAACCCACGACCCGCGCCAATTATGTTCTGCCGCGCTCCGTTCGGGCTGCGGTTCAGGTTGGCTCGCGAGCGGTGAGTTCGACCTTCAGACTCTGTGTTCTGCGTACGACATCGAGCGTCAGGTTCGTGCCGATCGGCCACCGACTGAGCTGGCGGTGCAACGCATCTACGCCGTCCACAGAGGTGTCGTTCACGCCGACGATCAGATCCCCGGAACGCAGATCCGCTGAAGCCGCCGGACCCCGCTCGTCGCGCCCGATGATCTCCACTGCACGTTTTACCGACAAATTCAGCGCTCGCACGAGCCGCAGATCGAGAGGTCGGTCACGCACCGACACGCCGAGATAAGCCCGTCGGACGCGGCCGCGAGTCAGGATCTCGGTCAGCACCCATTGCGCAGTCTGTCCCGGTACGGCGAACCCGATTCCCTGCGCCATCGCAATGATCGCGGTGTTAACGCCGACCACACGACCGCGGGAGTCGACGAGCGGCCCGCCGGAGTTCCCGGGGTTCAGGGCGGCAGTGTGTTGAACGATTCCCTCGATGAGGCGTCCGTGACGGCTTCGCAGCGACCGGCCAAGAGCGCTGATAACGCCAGCAGACACGGTTGACTCGAACCCAAGCGGATTGCCCACGGCCACGACCAGCTGCCCCACTCGCGGTACGGTTGTCCCAGACAGGTTGGCGTAGGGGAGCGATGCGGCTTGAGCACGAAGCACCGCAAGATCCGTCGAGGGATCCCGCCCGACGACCACGGCCGGGACACTGCGCCCGTCTACGAACGCAACTCGGGCTTCTTGGACGTTCTGCACGACATGCTCATTCGTCAGGACATAACCGTCAGGCGTCACCACGGCACCAGAGCCAGCTCCGCCTCGAGCCTGCGCGGCCTCCCCGGCACCGCCCACATAAACGCTGACCACCGCGGGACCGACGGTCTCCACAGCGCCGATGACAGCCTGGGAGTAGGCGTCGAGGACCGCGTCGCCGACGGCACCCTCAGCGCTTTCGTGTTCCATATCCAGCATGGGCGAGGCATGGGGATCCAGCGCCGGAAACTCAAGCCTCGGAGTCCGACCGAGGCACGTGTGCTAGCTTCCGTCCCGCCGTGCTCTCTCTTACTCAAACCGCCATCCTGCTCGCGGCCGCCGTCCTTGCGGTCGCGCTCTTCAGGCTCCTGCGTCTGAGCTCGATCCTCGGCTACGTGGCCGCCGGGCTGGTGATAGGCCCGTGGGGCCTGCGCCTCTTCCACAATGTCGGCGAGCTCTCGCACCTCGCGGAGTTCGGCGTCGTGCTGCTTCTGTTCATCATCGGCCTGGAACTGCAGCCCACACGCCTCTGGGTCATGCGTCGCCTGGTTTTCGGCCTGGGCTCCGCGCAGGTCGTGGCGTGTGCCGCCCTTCTCGGCGTAGCCGGTTGGTATTTCGGGCTGCCGCCGGATGCTGCGTTCATTGTCGGATTTGGCCTGTCGCTCTCGTCCACCCCGCTCGTGCTGCAACTGCTCGCTGAGCGAGGGCAACTTAAGGCCCAACACGGCCGAGCCGCCTTCGGCATTCTGCTGTTCCAGGACCTGGCGGTGCTGCCGGTACTGGCGATCGTGCCGCTGCTATCGGGCACGAGCGTCTCCGCGATGACCTGGCTGATCATGCTGGCAAAGCTCGCGCTCCTTGTGGGTGTCGTAATCGTCGGCGGCCGCCTGGTTCTACGACCCGCACTCAGAGTCGTCGCACGCATCCGGGTATCGGAAGTCTTCACGGCGGCAGCCTTGTTGACGGTCATCGCGACGACACTGCTCGCGAACCTCGTCGGGTTGTCGCCCTCTTTGGGTGCATTCCTCGCGGGCGTGTTGCTCGCCGACAGCGAGTTCCGTCACGAGCTCGAAGCAGACCTCGAGCCGTTCAAAGGCCTTCTGCTAGGCCTCTTCTTTATCACGGTGGGCATGTCCGCCAATCTGGGGCTGCTGGTTTCCGAACCGCTCACGCTGCTGGGGGTCACCATGGGTTTCATGGTGATCAAGCTGGTGGCCGTCAGCCTCTTGGGCTCGAGGGTCAGCGGAGGCGATTGGGGAACGGCGCTGAGGATCGGGTTCACGCTTCCGACAGGAGGGGAATTCGCCTTCGTGCTGTTTACGCTGGCGGCCGGTCAGAGAATCCTGAGCCAGGAAACTGCGGACCTTCTCGTCCTCGCCGTCACGCTCTCGATGATGCTCGCCCCGCTTCTGCTAGTGGCGCACGAGGCGGTCGTAAGCCGGCTGCCCGACGGCGACAAACGTCCGTACGACCAGATCGATGAGCAGGAGATTCGGGTGATCGTCGCGGGATTTGGTCGTTTCGGCCAAATCGTCGGCCGCGTTCTCACAGCACGACGCATCCCGTTCACGGCGATGGACAGCAACCAAACGCACGTCGACTTCGTGCGCCGTTTCGGAAACAAGGTGTACTACGGGGATGCGTCCCGCCTGGACCTGTTGCGGGCCGCGGGCGCTGACACGGCATCAGTATTCGTGCTCGCGATTGACGACGCGGAAGCGTCGGTTCGAACGGCAGCACTGGTGCGAGAGCACTTCCCGAAGCTGACGCTATTCGTACGGGCACGTAGCCGACAACACGTGTTCTCGCTAATGGATGTGGGCGTGAAAAACATCATTCGCGAGACTTACGGGTCGAGCCTCGAAATGTCGGAGCTGGTGCTGCAGGAGCTGGGTGACACTGCTGAGTCGGCGGAGAAAATCGTCCGCAAGTTCCGGCGTCACGATGAGAAGACGCTGGCGGCGCAGTACGCGGTCAAGGAAGACGAGGAGAAGTTTGCGAGCGCGACGACGTCCGCCGCCAAACAGCTGGAGAAGCTGTTCGAGGCGGACGAGGACAGAGAAATTGTCAGTCCAGATCGGCGCGCGGATCAAAGCCTGCCATGACGCGCTGCAGTTCCTCGTACACCTGTCGCGCTTCCGGGGTCTGCGCCGGCGGCACCACGACTTTGAGCTGCACGTACTGATCCCCGGGTGTCGAGCCGGGAAGGCCGCGGCCACGAAGTCGCAGCTTCTGGCCGGACTGCGCGCCGGCGGGAATGCGCATGTCGACCTTCCCCGCCAGCGTCGGGACTTCAACGGACGCACCGAGGGCGGCCTCCCACGGAGCCACCGGCAAGGTCAGCGTCACGTCACGACCCTCCAGCTGAAAGTGACGGTGCGGCCTGATCTGAACCTCGAGGTACAGGTCCCCCGCCTTGCCGTTTCCCTGGGCAGGGTCGCCCTGTCCGGCGAGCCGGATCTGCTGGCCGTTCGTGACGCCGGCGGGAATCGTCACTCGCACCGTATGCGAGCGCATCTCGAGAGTGCCCGCCGACGACAGCTCGGGGCGCTTCAGATCGAGCGTCCGCGTCCCACCGCGATAAGCCTCATCGAGATCAATCTCGATTCGCGCGTGATGATCCCGTCCGGCCCGCCCACGCGCCGAGCGCGCGCCGCCGGGGCCGGCCGCGCCGCCGAACGGCGTGCCACCGCCAAAGAGTGAGGAGAAGAAATCGCTGAACGCCGGCTCCTCGTCGAAGGACTGTTGGCTGAAGCCCCCGCGCCCGCCGCCGCCGGCGCCCGGCCCGGCGCCGCGGAACTCGAAGCCGTTCGCCCATTCCGGCGGCGGCCGGAACTGCTGCCCGGACTTCCAGTCGCTGCCGAGTTGATCGTAGGCCGCACGCTTCTCGGGGTCCTTGAGGACCTCGTAGGCTTCCTGGACCTCCTTGAACTTCTGCTCGGCATTGGCCTCCTTGCTGACGTCAGGGTGGAATTTCCGCGCCAGCCGGCGGTACGCCTTCTTGATCTCGTCCGCGGACGCCGATCGGGCGACACCGAGCATCTGGTAGTAGTCGCGATATTCCATGGGTGCCTTGAGCTGCCGGAAGACCTGACGAAAGGTACTTTATTACGACCCCAAAATGGGGGCGCTCGCCTGCGGCACAAGCGGTCGTGGCGGGCAACGGCCGGGGTTGAAGCCCGCTGCGGCCGGCCCCATTTACCATTCTCCTCAAAACCGGCGCGGAAACAGCCCATGAACGCCCAATCCGATCTTGGCCAGGCCGAGGTCGCCAAGCCCGATTCCAGTCTCGTCGTGTGCCCCGAGTGCCACGCGGTGGTGCGGGTGCCCAACGGTCGGCGCGAAGAGCACCCCCATTGCGCCCGGTGCAAGTCCGAGCTGTTCACGGGCCACCCGGTAGTTCTGGATGCGCAGTCGTTTCCGATTCACACCGGACGTAGTGGCTTGCCCGTGCTGGTGGACTTTTGGGCTGAGTGGTGCGGTCCCTGCCGGATGATGGCCCCGGTGCTCGATCGATTGGCGCAGGAGCGCGGCACCTCCTTGCAGGTCGCCAAGGTCAACACGGACGAGCAGCAGGAAGTCGCCGGAAGATTCAACATCCGCAGCATCCCGACCTTGATCCTGTTTCGCGACGGGCGCGAGATCGCTCGCCAATCCGGTGCAGTCAATGGAGCTGCATTGACTCGCTGGCTCGACACCGCGCTGACGCGCGCGTGAGGAACTCACCGAACGGGCCGCGGTCTCTTCGCCGAAGCAATCGGAAATGCGGACCAGTCGACAGTGTCACTCGCTCTCCTGTCATGCAAACAGCATAGGCTTGCGCACCAAGGCCCGCCGCCTGCGAGGGCCTGCGCCCTGCAAGGGCCTGCAGCCTAGGGCCGCTCGCTTGTCGGCCACCGCTTGCAAAGGCTTTAGTCGAACTACTGATGTCTACTATTGACGACGGCTATTTGAGGGAACGATGCGCTGACTCGGTGCGGCCACGGCACGCGGTCCCCAACACGATGCGCCGTGGCCCTGTCGCGCCGCGATTCGGAGTCGTCTGTGGCTGAGAAGGGATCCACTCGCGGGGCACGGAACTTGCAATTTTCCACGTCGAAGAATGCCAAGTTGAAAAGTGCCCCATTGCCAGATGCCAAGTTGCACAACACCGGCTCCGCTGCAAGCCCGCTTTCCTCGCCCATGATGCGTTTATCTCGCCCTCCGCCGCTGCGCAACCTCAGGGCATTCTGCGTCGCCGCGCGCCACCGCAGCTTCAAGTCGGCGGCAGAAGAGTTGTTTTTGACGCCGTCCGCGGTCAGTCACCAGATGAAAGAGCTCGAGGACTCCCTCGGCGTGCGGCTGTTCGAGCGCAAGACCCGTGCGCTCGATCTGACGACGGCCGGTCACACTTTGCTCGATGAGGTCGAGCCTCTGCTCGAAGCGCTGGATCGCACTCTTACCCAGGTCGCGCGGCGCAATGGACGACACACGTTGCGGGTTTTGTTACCTCCTTTCTTCGCCAGCGAGCTGTTCATTCCTCGGCTCAGGGGCTTCTGTGCCGCCAATCCGGACATCGACATCCAGATGGATACGCACGATCCGCGGCCGGCCCTGCACCCACCGACGGCCGACGTCTCCATTCTGCTGGCCGACTCGATGCCGCAAGGTCTGAAGGCGCAACGCCTGTTCTCCCTGTCGCTCACGGCGGTGTGTGCAAAAGAGCACGCCCCGACGGTGGCCAGACTGGGAAGCGACGTCTTCGGGCAAATGGCGCTCATCGTGCACAAAGCTCGACCCTTCGCGTGGACAAGCTGGGCCGCGGAAGTCGGCCTGGAAACGCCGGAACCCAAGAATGTGATCGAGCTGGACACGATGTTTGCTGTGGTGCGGGCTGCGGAACGCGGAGTGGGCGTCGCCTTGGTGCCGTCCGTGCTCTGCGATTCCTGGTTCCGCTCCGGCGCTCTGGTCAAGATCTTTTCGGTTGAGCTAGAGACAAGCGACACCTACTTCCTGGTGAGCCGTCCCAAGGACGCGGAGAAGCCCGAGGTCCGTGCGCTCACCAGCTGGGCATTGAATCAGTTCGCGGACTCACGCGCGCCCGCCCCTAACGCCGTGCGCGTTGCAGCGCGGTAGTCCAGCAACCCACCCAACACGGCTTCATTGCGTTGCCGCTACAGCGGGCGATCGTTCTGACGACCCGCAGCGTCGCTTCGTCGCACCGTTCCAACCAAGGCGACAGACCACTTGTGGCCAAGATAGTGCGACGCCTCGGTTCGTCGCACTAAAACCAACCTCGACCGCCTTCTCCCTCGGCTCGTCGCATCCCCTGTAACCCTTTCCCTGCACGCACCGTCATAACACGAAGGGAAACCATCAATGTGACGGATGACCATCGTGTGCGCCGGACGGGAAGTAGCGATTCATCCATACGAGCAAAATTCTTCGTTTGTCCGTCGCGTGTTGGCTTTCTATCGTGGTACCGCTCAACCTCTGACAGGAGACCCAACATGAGTTCACAAAGTCGTAACAATCGAAAACTGCTCGCGCTGCCCCTGGCTCTGGCTGCCGCTGCAGTGGCCGCCTCGGTGGCGCACGCTGCCGACCCCTCCAAGTTCGTCCTGACGGCCTACACCGCCAGCGCAGGCGGCCCGCAGATCGCTTCGGGCAGCTTCGACGCCGCCATCGACCAAATCGCGCTGAAGTCCAAAGCGCCAGGGGCGGATCTCACGGCGCTCAAAAACAATGAATGCGTCGCGTATGCAATGAAGTCCGACTTCACGGCGGCGCACGACTCGTGCAGCGCTGCGATCAACGAAGCCCGTCGCGAACTGTCGCGCCAGACGGGTGCGCACTTATGGGAGCGGCAGGTGTACAGCGAGTATCTCGCCATCGCTTACTCCAACCGCGCGGTCGTTGACTGGTTGCAGCAGGACTCGGCCCGCGCGGCGCAAGACCTCGCGTCCGCGAACGGCATGAATCCTCAAGGGAAGTACGTGTCTCAGAACCTGTCTGCGCTGCATTCCCCGCACGAGAATGCCGTTGCCCAGGTGGACGTGACGCCGAAGCGCTGAGTGGGAACGAGAGGACGATGGATGGGGCGTGGGGGGCCCCAATCCACAAGTCATCTGCCTTCAAGCTCCTCGATGGTCCGCGGCCAATCGTCCTTGAGCAGCCGCGACAGAGAGCGGTCCGCCAGCACCCGACCGTCGGTCTGGCACCTCGGACAGTAGTTGGTTTCGTTTTCAGCGTAGCGGATACGCTGAACCGCGGTTGCGCAGACGGGACAGGGCTTCCCGAACCTGCCGTGCACGGCCATCTCGGGACGAAACGCCGTGACCTTTTCAGGAAACCCTCCGTTGGCTTCCTCGCGCAACCGGGCAGTCCATTCCGGCAAAACTTCCTGGACCGCCGTGTGCAGCCGCCGCAACGAGGCCTCGTCGAGCTTCTGCGTTAAAGCGATTGGAGAGAGCCGAGCCCGATGGAGGATCTCATCGGAGTACGCGTTGCCTATGCCGCTGAACGTCCGGGGATCCGTCAACGCTCGCTTCAGCGTGTGATTCTGCGCAACGAGTCGGCTGCGAAACGGCTCGAACGAAGAATCCAGGACTTCCAGACCGCCCGGATTATGGGCCACGACAGCGGCATGGCTCGCGAACACGGACAACGAGGCACGGCGCTTCGTGCCGGCCTCGGTAAGCGTCAGCAGACCGGTATCGAACGTGAGATAGACAAGAGCCGCGCGCTTAGGCTTGGGAGCCCCCTTGGGAAACCAGTGCAAGCGGCCGGCGATCATCAGATGCACCACCAGCCACACATCGCCCTCGAAGCCCAGTGCAATGCGCTTCCCGACCCGTTCGATCCCGACCACGCGACGACCGTCCAACACCGAAATCGGCGGGTCGAACGTCCGTAGCAAAAAGGGATGAGTGATCCGGACGGATTCGAGACGGGCGCCGATCAGACGCCGCTCGAGTGCCTCGATGTATACGGTAACGTCAGGGAGCTCTGGCATCGAATGCCGGACGTGTCAGAGGAATCTGCGTGACGGGGCCGTAGGCCGCGACCTGGTCGCGAATTCTGGCAGCATCGCCGATCAGCACGATGGCCACACTGTCGGGATCCGGGAAAGCACGGTCGATGACGCTTCGGGCTTCGCCCAGAGTCACCTTTCGCAACTGCGGACCGTAGTCATTGATGTAGTCCGGACCCAGGCGATACAACTCGATATCGCTCAACGCGGCGGCCCAATCGGCGGCGGTCTCGAACTCCAATGGGTATTGCCCCAGGACATACGACCGCGCCGAATCCAACATCTCGTCGGTGACACCGTCACGCTTCAACTGACGCAACGTCTCGATCGCCAGATCGATGGCTCGACCGGTGTTCTCGGTCTGGGCGAAAGAGCGGATGGCGAACTCTCCGGCCACGGTGCCACGAGTGAACCCGGAGCGCGCTCCATAGGAAAGCCCTGACTTGATGCGCAGCTCGGTGTTGAGAATCGACGTGAAGCGACCGCCATACAGCGTGTTCACGAGATCCAGCGCGGCGCGGTCGGGGTAGTGCCTGTCGACGCCGACGTTGCCGATCCAGAAATAGGTCTGTACGGAACCCGGAGAGTCGATCAGCAGCACGCGACGCACCTTTTCGCGCTCGGGCGCGGCCAGGGCCGCGGCGGGACGCGGCCCTTCAGGCCAATGCCCGAAGCGCTTCGCGAGGCTCGCCTTCAATTGCGCGATGTCCAGATCACCGGCGAACACCAGGGTCAGCCGGTCGGGCCCGAATTGAGCGCGATAGTAATCCAGCACATCCGAGCGACTGATGGTCGCAAGCGTTGACTCGTTACCGATGACGGGTCGGCCGTAGGGGTGATCGCGGAACAGGAAGGCGCGACCGTAAGTGCCGATCAATTCGGAAGGGTCGGAGTCCTTCGTGGCCTTGATCAGTTCGATCTGGCGGGCACGCAGCGTCTCGAGCTCCTCGGCATCCAGTCGCGGCCGCAGGAGTGCGTCGGCCAGTAGCTCCAACATGAGCTCTTGATCGCGGGCGAGGAACTGTCCACGCACGGTGATCTCTTCGGCCGCCGCAGAGGAATGGAAGCTGCCTCCGACATTTTCCACCGCGTCGGCAAACTCGAAAGCGTTGCGTTCGCCCGCTCCCTTTTCCAACAGGCCCGCAACCAAAGAAGCTACGCCCGGCTTGCCGGCCAGGTCGCCCAGCTCCCCGCTGCGTACGACCGCATTGAATGCGATGAGTGGAACATCGCGCTTGGGCACGATGAGCACTGTCACGCCGTTTTGCAAAACGAGGCGCTCGTGCGCCGGTACGTGCACGCCGCCGCCCGTCTGCGGTAGCGCAGTGCCGGTTCCAAACTGAGTAACGAGGGACGTCATGGCGGCGATCTTTAGTAACCAGCGCGCGATCATTCGCGCGCCCCGGCGGCGAGCAAGTCCTCGCCATAGCCGGTCGCGTCGTGGGTCAAGGCGGCACTGACGTCCGCAACGTCAGCTTCGTCGCCCTCCGGGACAAGAACGCCCACCGTACGTCGACGGCGATCCAAAATCTCGCGTGCGACGTTCTGCACCTGGGCGCGCGTCACTTTCTCGAACTGCGCAGGTGCATCGAACATCTTCAGCCAGTCGCCATGAAATACCTCGTATTCACCGAGGAGCTGCGCCTTCCCGTCGATCGTCGCCATGCGCTTCCAAAACCCCACGGCGACGAGATTCTTCGCGCGTTTCAGCTCAGTTTCAGTGATACCGTCCTTCACGACGCGCGCCAGCTCGTTGTCCAAGACCTCCTGAGCGTGCGCAGGGTCCTCGCCCTCCGGCAACGTGAGATACAGCCACAGCAATCCGGGATCGAACCCTTCCTGCCAGTGGCCGCTCACCTCGATGGCAACCTTTTCCTGCTCGACCAACAGACGATGCAGGCGCGAGGCATCCCCGTCGACGAGGACCGATAGCAGGAGATTGACCGCCGGCCCCCGCGCATCGGCTGCCGCCGGAGCCTTGTAGGCATACTGCAGCAGCGGGGTTTGGCCCTTGCGCCTGACGACGACGATTCGCTCGCCGAGCTGTTCGGGCTCGCTGGTCCGGATCGGATCGGCAGGCGCCTGACGGGGGATGGACTCGAAGTATTTCCGCGCCAGCTCGAACACCTGCTCGGGCACCAGATCTCCCGCCAACACCAGGGTCAGGTTGTTGGGAGCGTAGTGGGTGCGAAAGAACTTCTGCAGGTCCTCGATGCGCCACGATTGAATATCGGAAGGCCAGCCGATCGTGGGGAAGTGATACGGATGCGCTGTGAAGGCGGCAGCCTGGACCTGCTCCGACAACATGCCCTGGTTGTTGTCCTCTACCCGCAGGCGCCGCTCGGAGTACACGACTCCGCGTTCGCTCTCGACCACCTGCGGCGCGAAGGAAAGATTGGCGACGCGGTCGGATTCCAGGTCGAACACCAGATCAAGGGCGTCGCGCGGAAACCAGTCCTGGTAGACGGTGACGTCGTCGCTCGTAAAGGCGTTGTTGGACCCGCCGCGCGCTTCCATTTGTCGGTCGAAATCTCCCGGCTCCCGCCGCGTGGTGCCGTTGAACATCATGTGCTCGAAGAAATGGGCGAGCCCGGTGATGCCGGGCGCCTCATTGCGGCTTCCGGCGCGCACCCAGTTGTACAAAGCCACGCTGGGAATGTTCTGGACGGGCCAGACAATGATCTTCATGCCATTCGCGAGCGTCGTGGCGCGGACGGTCTCGCGACCGGACACTGCGATCATTGCCATTCCTCCAGGAGCGGGTTTCTCGGCCGGAGAACTGGCAGCGGCTGGGTGCAGCGCGCTCAGCAGTCCCGGAATGAGCCAAACCACCAGCATCGGGATGCGGGTACGCATGGGGTGTGCAGTTTACCGGCTTTCGCACGGGTCACCGGCCCTCCCCGAAGCAGGTCGGCGACTCCCCTTCCAAGCTTTCAGTGGGTATGCGGTTTGCTGTCTTCAAGTGATTTAGGGGGTTGTGGAAAAGTCACGTGAAATCAGCGAGATATGTGCGCTGCAAGGAAAGCGGGGCCGTCCGGGCCTGCACTCGCGCAAGCTGCAGCTTCACCGTTTGACTTAAGCAGGACCGCAAGTGAGTGCAGCAGCCCATGAGATTTCGGTGCTGGCGCCTAAGGTCGCGGTACCGGAGCGGACGATCGTCCTGAAGCAGGACGATACCTTTGGTCTCTTCAATGAGGCGGGAGACGTCGCGGCGGATACCCGCCACGAGGAGGGGCTGTACCACGCCGGCACCCGCCACCTGTCCCGGCTCGCCCTCAAATTGGCCGGCGCGCAACCGTTGATGCTGAGCTCGGGGGTGCGCAGCGACAACCTGGTGCTCGGTGTGGATCTGACCAATCCCGACATCTACGTCAATGACCAGTTGGTGCTGGCACGCGGCAGCCTGCACATCTATCGCCAGAAGCTCATCTGGGACGGCACGTGTCACGAGCGAATCCACGTACGTAACTTCACGCGCACACCGCTCGAGATCCGCCTGAGCATCGAGTTTGCCGCGGACTTCGAGGACGTGTTCGAAGTCAGCGGCCGAAGCCGGCCGCGGCGTGGCCGGCAACTCGAGGGCAGAACCGGGCCAGACTTTGCCGAATTGTGTTACGAAGGGCTCGACAGGATCGTTCGACGCACCGTCATCACGTGCAAGCCAGCACCCCGCACGGTCACACCCTCCCAATTTCACCTGGGCGTCGAGCTCGAGGGTCACGCAGAGCAGGTATTCACGCTGGCGTTCCGGTGCGAGAGCGGCGCCCGGACCATCAATGCACTGGCGTACGAGGCGGCGCTGTTTCGAGGCGAGAGAGTCTTTGCCGACGGCGAACGCTTCAAGTGCGACATCGACTCCTCGCACGAGCGACTGAACTCCTGGATCCACCGCTCAGCGGCGGATCTAAACATGTTGCTCTCGACCACCCCGACGGGGCTGTACCCGTACGCGGGGGTTCCCTGGTCCGACACGACGTTCGGGCGCGATGGAATCGTGACCGCACTCGAATGCCTGTGGCTGGCGCCGCACGTCGCCAAGGGCGTATTGGCGTTTCTAGCCAGCACCCAGTCGAAGGTCGATGACCCGGAGCGGGATGCCGAGCCCGGAAAGATCCTGCACGAAGCCCGGCGTGGCGAGATGGCCAACCTCGGTGAAGTCCCGTTCGGCAGCTACTACGGCAGTGTCGATGCGACACCGATGTTCGTGATGTTGGCAGCGGCCTATTGGCGGCGCACGGGAGACCTGGCCTGCATTGAAAGCCTCTGGCCCGCCATTTCCGGAGCGCTCGAATGGATGGACGGACAGATCGCGACGGATCGGGCCGCCGGGGGCCAGGGGTTCCTGCGTTATGCGCGGCGCTCGTCGCGGGGACTATTGCATCAGGGGTGGAAGGATTCGCTCGATTCGATCTTCCACGAGGATGGCCAGCTTGCGCCGGGGCCCATCACGCTGTGCGAAGTCCAAGGGTACGTCTACGCTGCAAAACTCGGGGCCGCGCAACTCGCCGAGGAGCTTGGCTTCTTCGAGCTCTCGCGCACTTTGCGCGACGACGCCTTCGAGCTGCGCGAAATGTTCCAGAACTCCTTCTGGTGCGAGGACCTGGGCACCTACGCCCTCGCCCTCGACGGCGACGGGCGTCCTTGCAAGGTTCGCAGCTCCAACGCCGGCCACTGCCTGTTCACGGAGATCGCGACCCCGGAGCACGCCGATGAGCTCATCCGCACGCTGTCCCAGGAAACCTCATTCTCCGGATGGGGTATCAGAACCCTCGCGGACACGGAGTCGCGCTACAACCCGATGGCCTATCACAACGGCTGCGTCTGGCCGCACGACAACGCGCTGATCGCCTCGGGACTGACGAAGCGCCCCGACAAGGATCTGGCGGCGCGCGTGTTCGCGGCCCAACTGGATGCTACGAGTTACTTCGATTTCGGCCGGCTGCCGCAATTGTTCTGCGGCTTTCGCCGCCGCGACGGCAAGGGCCCGACCCGTTATCCGCTCACCTGTGCTCCACAGGCTTGCGCCGCCGGATCGGTGTTTGCGCTGCTGCAGGCTTGTCTCGGGCTGACCATCGATGCGCTGGGTGCAAGAGTGGAGCTGCGCTATCCGCACTTGCCTCCCAACATCGAGCGAATCTCGATCCGTGGGCTCGAGGTTGGTGAAGCGCGGGTGGACCTGACTCTGTATCGCTACTCGGGCGCTGTCGGCGTGAACGTCGACAACCGCACGGGGCAGTTGGATGTCGCAGTGTTGAGCTGAAGCGACGTGGCAGAGAGCCACCGATACCTCGCTGGCAAAAACCACGCTTTTTGCCAGCCGCCAAATCTGACGCTCAGGTTAGTTCCGCGAAAAGCGCTTGCGCCTTTTCGCCGATAAAATAGAAAAAGCGCCGCGTGCGGGGGAAGTCGCTACGCGGCGCTCAAAGAGCGAACACCGGGGAAGTTGTTCGCATTGCTCGATACAAAGCAAAGCCCGTGCCAAGCCTTCGATATCAATTAAATCAATAAGTTACGACCTGAAATCGCCACAAACGCGGGTGACGCGAATTGTCAGCTTTGGACGGCTGCCCGGCAGACGCGGTCCAACAAGGTCAATGTGAGATGAGCGGCACAGTCGGTGTGGGATCGGCTCCTCGCCTGACAGGACGCGGCGCCGAGGGAAGTCAGCGAGGAAGGATCGGCACACAACCCTGCGATTGCTTTTTCAACTCGTCGCAGATCGTGCGGGCCAGCGTTTCGCTCGCAGCGGCGGCCTGAAGCCGGAACAGGCGGCCCGAGGTCGTGTCGGCTGATACCACGTGCGGTGTCAGTCCATGCAGTTGGGAAGGGAAACGGCTCGTGAGAGCGGCCCACTCACTGTTGGCTTTGTCTTCGGAGCTGAAGGCGCCGAGCTGAATGCCGAAACCTGCGGCCGAGGCAGGCGTTTGGGGGAGACCCTGCGTGGGCGGCGGGGCAGTCAGCGCGGCGGTTGGCGTGACGGGTAGCGGCACGGTCGCCGCCGCGGTTGGCGTCGCAGTCGGCGCGGCAGCTGACGGCGAGCTCGATGGTGCAGCCGATGGCGACGTCGGTGGGGATGCGACGCCAACACCAGGCACGATCGGCACGCTCGCCAATGCAAAACTCTCCGCGCGAATTCGCGCCTCCTGGGACCACTTACCGCTCGGGTGCTGCGCGAGGAACTGTTGGAAAGCTGAGGCGGTGCCTGCACTCACCGCCTGCTGCCAGTCCCGGTCTTCGCCAAGCTGAGCAATACGGGTGCGAGCCTCGGTCGTCAGCTCGCTATCGGGATGGTGCTCGATGAACTGGCCGTAGCCCTTGATCGTGTCGGCCCCCTCTGCCGCGCGCCAGTCCTGCTGTTCGCGGCTGCAGGCGGCGAGGAGACATATCGACAGAATGACTCCGCCAGCCACGAGGTCTCGTGCGCGGACTGTGACCATCATCTGCACCTTAAGTCGCGGGGGGCGGCATATTGTCACCTATGTCAGCCCTACCTAGCGAAATTCCGACCCTGAACGCCGAATCCCCGAGGCGCCGGCTGATCGACAAGATCGGCACGTCGCCCACGTTCG
This sequence comes from Steroidobacteraceae bacterium, assembly GCA_036499585.1. Classification (GTDB taxonomy): domain Bacteria; phylum Pseudomonadota; class Gammaproteobacteria; order Steroidobacterales; family Steroidobacteraceae; genus 13-2-20CM-66-19. The sequence continues at coordinate 330,028 of DASYDM010000004.1, read as the reverse complement.
TGGCGGCAGGGTGTCGGCTCACGGGCGATCTGGAGGCACCGGGCGCTCTGGTGGTCTGTGGTTCGATTCGCGGCGATGGCCGCGTGGGCGGCACGCTGAGCATGGCCGCGAAATCGGAGTGGGAAGGGGAAATTCACGCGCAGTCGGCGGTCATTGCCGGCACGGTCATCGGCAAGCTCGTCATCGAAGGGAAAATCGAGATCGGATCGACGGCGGTGATTCGTGCGGACGTAGTGGCGCGAAGCATCGCAGTCGCCAAAGGTGCGGTCATCGAAGGATCGATCACGGTGACCAGCGGCCAGCCCGTGGTTCAATTCGAGGAACGGCGCGACGCCACCTGAACGAGGGCGCGTTCAACCTGAACGTTCCACGCCCGCGCTGAACGTTTTGCGTGTGATGCACGTTGGCGCACGGCATTGCAGGTTCCCGCTACTGTGATCCCTCTGTCTTAGGAGCTGTCTGTAGTTGGCGACAGCGACATCAGGCTTGGGACATGCGCCTGTTACATCTCGTTGCGCGTCGCGGCAACTCAATGGACTTCCCTGAGAACACGCTACCTGCGTTGCGCTCAGCGATTGCCCTTAGCGTGCGCTTCATCGAAATCGACGTACACCTCGCCTCGGACGGCACGGCGATGGTGTGCCGTGACCAGCATCTCTCAAACCTCGCAGCCGGGGCGCTCTCGCTCTCGGCACAGGACTTGAGCCGACTCGATGCCGGCGAGCCAGAACGCTTTGGAGCACGTTACCGCGACACCCGTTTCGTCTCGCTGGCGACGGCGTTGGGTCTGCTAGAGGGGCGTCCGGAAATCACCGTGTTCGTCACCATCGGGCGCAGCAGCGTGCTCCGCTTCGGTCAGGAGCAGGTAGTCACGCGAGTGGCCCGCACCCTAAAGCCCTTCCGCTCGCGTTGCATTCTCGGCTCGACCGATCTGCCCACCGTGCACGCGGCGCGCGCTCTGACTGGTTATCCGATCGCGTGGACGTTGACGGCGTACGACGATCACACAAGATTGAAGTACGAGGCCCTGCGGCCGGAGTACATCTTCTGTGACCGAGCCTACCTACCCGAGAAAGGCGCATTGTGGCGCGGACCCTGGCGGTGGGCGATCTGCGAGGTCGACTCGTTGGAAACCGTGTTAGCCCTGGCTGAGCGTGGGGCCGACTTCGTGGTCACGCGAAACGTCCGACAGTTGAGCGAGGCCATGCTCGCGCACTCGGCCGCGACTACACACTCGAAGTTGGCGGCCGCGCAGGCTGTAACGCCTCCGGTCCCACGAGCTCCCGGATGATGCGTCGCTCAACCCAACTGGGTCCGGACATGTGCTCGAGAAAGCCGCAATGGCCGCCATACCGGGTCACGATCAGATTCAGGCACCGCGGCTGCGCAATTCGCTCGAGGCTGTGGGCCGGAATGATCGGGTCGTCCAGCGACGTGATGATGCTGGCCGGTACATCCAGACGGGCCAGACGTCCGCCGGTGATCGAGTAGCCGTTGAGATAGTCATCGAGGCTCGGGTATTCGGTGAAATGGCGAATCAGCTCGACTGTCATGCGGCGCAGGTCGGTGAATCGGCCGAACAGGCGGAAATCGTAGTCCGCCGGCCACGCCGCCTGTTTCTTCAGCAACGAGCGCATCCACTTGCGCACGAAATACAGCTGGTAGCCGGGGAATCCCTGTTCGAGCGCGATCAGGGTCTCGCCGGGATCGAGCACGGGCGAGACGGCCACGACCTTGGCGATGTTGAATCCGACCTCCGCGGCCTGGGCTGCCACCCGCAGCAGGAAGTTGCCGCCGAGCGAGAAGCCGACCATGTACATGGCGCGGCCGGGATACAAAGCCTGCACACGCGAGATCGCGCCGATCACTTCGGGCAGGCGGTTGGAATGGAACAGCTCGCGATTGAGGTGGTGGGTCGCGCCGTGGTCGCGCAGATTCAGGCGAACGACGTCGTAACCCAACTCGAACAGCTGTTGGGACAGGGACAGGACGTAGTTGGATTCGGCGCTGCCTTCCCAGCCGTGCAGCACGACCGCAGGAGTGCCGTGGCCCCCTTCCGGGGAGGCAACGAAGCACTGCAGCCGCACACCCTCGCCGCAATCCAGAAGCACGGGCTTGCTCGCGGCTGTCACCGGCGCAGCCCGACGCGCAATCGGGCCACTGCGCAGCGACATGCTGGCGAGCATCGATTGAAGGTGCGGGTTACGCAGCCACCGTGGCGGTTCGAAGTCTTCGCCGGTAGGCCCGGCCACAGTTTCAGTTGGTGAAGACGCGTTCAGTGCAGACGAATCTCGATGCGATTGTTGGCCGCCGCGGCCCGGTTCCACTCGCCGGCCGTCAATTCGGCTGAAGCGGGTGGGTACGGCGTGGCCGTCACGGAAGCGTCGCCCTGGGCAACCTGGACATCCAGGCCACCGTGCGTGGAATTGCGCACCGTACCGACCAGATTGGCGAATGCTACCGGGGTCCGCTGGCCCGGCGAAAGGGCCTCGTCTGCCGGATTGCCGACGATATCGCACTTCGAATAAGGGGTTTCGTCCGGCGCGACGGAATAGCCGTCGGTGGAGTTGCCCATCAGGCAGAACCGACCCGGGAAGGTCTTCACGTCCACCACGCCGGTCGCCGCCTGGCGCGCCAGACGGTCCAGCACCTGGCGCACCGCCTCGAGACGGACTCCCCCGAAGGCATCCGACCCATAGGGGACGTTCAGAACCAAAGGCTTACCGTCGGCCTGAAGGGCGGACCGGCGGGGCGCCTGAGGACCTGCTGCGGCCGTGAGAGGGCCGGCCGCGCCAGAGGCCGCGGCACCCTGGACTGCGCCCAGACCCAGCCCATTGGGGCCTGCGCCATTGGGCCCAGCCTGTGCGGGGCCGCCAGGACCTGTCGACAGCGAAGCGGCGGTTGCCTCCACAGTACCGTCGGCGGATTGCACGGCGGACGGGAGAGCTTCCGCGACTGCTGCAGAAGCAGCTGCCGAGGACGCTGCGCGTTGGGCTACCTCGGTCCGCACCTCGTTGAGATCCTTCGCCATCGCGCTGAGAAGGTTCGAGTCGTGCCACCAAAGGGCCGTGCTGCAGAGCGCGACGACCAAAGCCGCGCAGGCAGCAGCCCACGGCCAAGGGCTGCGACCCCTCGGGGCAGCGTCGTATTCGGACGCTTGCGGCGGGAGCGCTTCAAGGAGGATCGCGCGAACCTCCGCCGTGATGCGGTCGGTCTGGGTATCGATTCCCGCGACCAGCGCGCGACGCAGTTCAGCGAAGTGCTCTCTCAGCGCACTGTCCGTGAGGGCTTTTGGTACTACCACGGTGGGGTTGCTTGACGGCGCGGCCGCCTCCTCCTCGATGGACACCTCCGACTGGGGTACGGCAACAGGCCTGAAGCTCGTCTGCTCCGCCGTCCGTCGGTCCGCCACGAGGTGCAGCTGATAGAGCACCTTCGAGACGTCGGTGGGTTTGATCTGCTTAGGCAGCACGCCGACAGCACCGAGGGCACGCGCCTGGCCGAGGTACAGCTCACCTTCCTGCGAGGTGTACATCATGATGGGGATGGTGGCGGTGCGCGGGTTGTTCTTGATCGCCTGCACCGCCTGGAAGCCATCCATGCCGGGCATGAGGTGATCCATGAAGATCACGTCCGGCCGGTGGCTCCCGAGATATTCGATCGCGGCCTCGGCGCTCTCGGCGCTGTCCACGTCGATCTCGTACTTCTCGAGCATGCGCGCGAGAAACAACCGGGCGGACCTCGAGTCATCAACGATGAGCGCGCGTTTGGCCCCCATGCTCCGCTCCAACAACGTTCTTTCCGCCGCCTTTGGGTGAGGGCCAAAGTGTAGCGCAGAACCCCTGCGACGCCAGAGTTGTCGCGGGGCGCAGACGCGCGGCCACAGGCGACAAAAACCACGCTGAATTTTGCCAGTGAGCTACAGGGCGGAGACCTTCAGATCGTGGCCGGCAGCGGTCCGCGGATGCGGGAGCAGGGAGGCGTAAAGTTGCGCCAGGCGACGGGCCATCGTGGCGGAGGACCAGGTCCGCGCGTAGACGCGCCCCCGATCGGACAGGGCAGCACGCAGCGCCTTGTCGTGGAGAACGCGAACCGCGGCGGCGGCGAAGTCGGCCTCGTTCTCGGGGACGACGATCGCGCCACAGTCTCCCTTGAGAATCGATCGCGTGCCGAGCTCGGCGGTCGAGACTACCGGCGTGCCCTGCGCCATTGCCTCGAGGAGCACGAGCCCTTGGGTTTCCGTACGTGAAGCAAACACGAACACGTCAGCTGCAGCGTAGCAGTCGAGCAGCGAGCCGTCTCTGTCGAGATAGCCTACAAAGCGAACGTCGTTCTCGAGCCCCATCCGTTGAACGAGTTGCTTCAAGGGCTCTCGCGCAGGCCCCTCGCCCGCGATGATCAACAGCGCATCCGGCACGGAAGCGCGGATCTGAACGAACATCCGCACGAGAAATTCGATGTTTTTCTCGTGCGCGACGCGGCCGATGTAGGTGACCAACGGTCGCCCCTCCGGCACGCCAATAAGGTGGCGGAAGCGCCTCGGCTGCCCCTCGCGGAAGCGGTCCGCCGGCAATCCGGTCGGTAAAATGTGTATCGGGGTCGTGACGCCGTACTCCGTCAACACGTCACGCATCGGTTCAGAAGGTGCAATGAGCGCCTGGACGTCAGCACACTGCGAACGAGTAAATCTGCGCGCCATCCACTTACCAATCGACCGCGGCAGCACCGGCACGTAATGGTGCAGATACTCCTCGAAGAAGGTGTGGTAGGTAGCCACACACGGCACTCTTAGCGCCTTCGCCAGCTTCACACCTGCGTAGTGCGCGATGAAAGGTGTGTGAATGTGGACGAGGTCGACGTCCTTCAGCCGATCACTCTGCAAGGCCCGAGTCAAAGCACCCCAGCGCATCCGCCGGTCTTCGGGATCACGAGGCACACCAGCAGACGGAATGCGGATGATCGATGGATCGGCCTCGCCTTCGGTTCCGGCGTAGTGAGGTGCGACCAACAATGTGTCGACGTCACAGTTGGTGAGATCGCTCCGAAACGTCCGGATGGACGTCGACACGCCGTTGACCCGTGGAAAAAAGACGTCGGAGATGAAGACGACGCGCAAGTTTGCTACCCGTAGAGCAGGAGGCAAAAACCACGCTTTTTGACACCGGCAGCGGAGCTGATGTCTGCAAAACGGCCGCAGGCCAGTTTTGCCGATGAACGCATACTCAAGCCAGCAACAGTCCGAGCATCGCCAGCGACGCGCCCACACCAGCGCCCGCCACGACATCCGATGGGTAGTGCAGTCCCAGCACCACTCGCGAGGCAGCGATCAGCCCGGCAAGCGGTATCACGACGTAACCCAGCTCCGGATAGTGCGCCGTCAACTGCCAAGCGAACGACACCGCGTGCAAGGTGTGGCCCGAAGGGAAGCTGTAGCGATCCAGAGGCGGCATCGCGAGCGAGATGCCTGAATGCGTGATGAAAGGCCTCTCACGCACGAAGACACGCTTGAGGACCTTGTAGAGCGCGACGCCCAGAATTCCGGTCAGCGCCATCACAATGGCCGGGCGAATGGCGGGGGCACCGAACATCAAGGGCAACGTCAGGATAAGGACGTACCAGATGATGCCGTCACCGAGGCGACTGGCGATCTGAAACACCTTACAGGGGAAAGCGTGGGAGGCTCCGCGATTCAGCTTACGGCAAATACCGTACTCGGCGGCATCCACGCGCGCTAAGAACGTGCTCAGACCGTTGGCTTTCATGTGACGCGGGCAGAACGTTAGTCCTTGGGTTTAGCAAGGTTCGATCCAGGGCGCGTCAGCGCGGTGACGGTCAGGTTAAGGTTTTCTTGCAGCTCCGCTCTGTTATGTATTGAGCGGCAAGGAAATGTGACCGAGTACCGCTTTCGCGAACCGCAGCGCTGACCCGGGCGCATGGGTGAAAAACAGCGACGGCTCGGTCAGCTCGAGCTCGAGTAGAGCGGGTGCCCCGTGATCATCCTGAATCAGATCGACCCGTGCGTAGAGAGGGGCCGGGAACGGCAGAGCCGACAGAACCTCCGCGGCGAGGTGTAACTCGGCGTCCGAAGGCTGGCGGGGAGTGATGTCCTCGGGAATGAAAAGTCCATTGGCGGGGGTGCCGGGGAGTTCCGTGGCCGCGCAGGACACGCCGGGCTGCGGCCCGGGTGGCAACAGAGGCCCTTTGCGGATCGCATGACTGAACCGCCCGCCGAAGAAAATCATTGCGGTTTCCCCGTGTTCGTCAACCCTTTCCAGATACGGTTGCAGCAGTACGCTCCTGCCGGCAGCCAGCAGACGCTGCGCATGAGCGACGGCTGCATCGCGCGCGGACCGTTTGTAGCGGTTCGTATCGCGGGAGCCCGCGCCAACAGACGGCTTCACAACCCACTCAGTCGCGACCAACCCGCTGATGAAGCGATCCAACGACGCGCCGGCATCCTCCCCTGGCTCGACGAAAGTACTGGGGACCGTAGCAACACCCTTTCGGGCCAACTCGGCGAGATAGTGTTTGTCGGTATTCCACCGGACGATGGCGGCGGGGTTGGCCATGCGCGTCCGTCCGGCTACTCGCTCGACCCAGCTGAGGAATTCGGGAAGACGATCCGTGTAGTCCCACGTGGACCGCAGCAATGCCAGGTCGAAGCGCGTCCAATCGACCTCGGGATCGTCCCAATCGACTACAGCGACGTGGGCGCCGACCGCACGAAATGCCGCCTGCAGCGGAGGTTGGTCCTCATCGAGACCGCGCGCCGCTCGCGCAGTCACGATTGCAATGTCACTCACGAATACCGGTGCCTCGCTCCATGAGCACGACGGCGGTCGTGAACAAACCAATGGCGAAGGCAATCATCAACAGGAACGCGACCTCGATATTCACATCCGACACGCCGAGGAAGCCGAAGCGGAACGAGTTGACCATGTGCAGGATGGGATTCACGTACGCGGCGCTGCGCGCCCAATCCGGCAACAGCGATACCGAATAAAACACGCCACCCAGATACGTCAGCGGAGTCAGGATGAAGGTCGGAATCCAGTTCACCTGATCGAAGTTCTTCGCGTACAGCGCGTTCAGGAAGCCACCCAACGAGAACGTGAGGGATGTCAACACCGCCGCAGCGATGACGACGAACGGATGTTGCACAGGGAGATTGGTAAACAGCAGCGATACTGCCGTCACGACGGCGCCTACCAACAAACCGCGAACGAGCCCACCGGCTGCATAGCCGCCGACGATGACCCAGCTCGGCAGCGGCGACACCAGCATCTCCTCGAGGTGCTTCTGAAACTTGGCCCCGAAGAAGGACGACACGACATTGCCGTACGAGTTCTGGATCACGGACATCATGATGAGCCCGGGAGCGATGAACTGCCGGTAATCGAAGCCGCCCATCGACCCGACACGCCGGCCGACGAGATTGCCGAAGATCACGAAGTACAACGTCGCGGTCACCGCGGGGGGCACGAGCGTCTGGCCCCAGATGCGGATGATCCGTCCGTATTCGCGGATGACGATGGTCTTAAAGCCGATCCAACGCACCAGGCCGATGTTCATCGGCGCAGCAGCGGAATCACGGAGTGCGGCGTCCATCAGCGACGACCTCCGGCGCTCTGGGCCGCGACGCCGGCGGGTGCGGCGGGGCCAGCCGGTGAACCAGCCCCCGCGCCCGTGGGAGGAACGGCGCTACCCTCGACCAGCCGCATGAAGATCTCCTCGAGACGATTGACCTTGTTGCGCATGCTGAGCACTTCGATCTTCATCGCCGACAGCCGCGCGAACAGGTCATTGAGATTCTGCTCCTTCGACACTTCCACCTCGAGGGTGTGGCTGTCGATGAGTGAGATGTCGTAGCCGGCCAATTCCGGAGCGGCGTCGAGGAAATCGCGCAGATTCAACACGAACGTCTCGGTGTGCAGGCGGCGCAGCAGGCTGCTCATGCGGTCGCGTTCGGCGATGAGCCCGTTGTTGATGATGGCGATATTGCGACAAAGCGTTTCCGCTTCCTCGAGGTAGTGGGTGGTCAGGATGATCGTGGTCCCGCGCGAGTTGATTTCGCGAAGGAACTCCCACATCGAGCGACGAATCTCGATGTCCACGCCCGCCGTCGGCTCGTCCAGGATCAGCAGTCGCGGCTCGTGCATCAACGCGCGAGCGATCATCAGGCGGCGCTTCATGCCACCGGAGAGACTGCGCGACATCTTGTCCCGCTTGTCCCAAAGACTGAGCTGCTTGAGATAGCGCTCGGCCCGTTCCCGCGCGACCGCCCGCGGGATGCCATAGAACCCCGCCTGATTGACGACGATGGTGTACGGCGTCTCCCACATGTTGAAGTTGATCTCCTGCGGCACGACGCCGATGCAGGACTTGGCAATCTCGAGCTCACGAACGATGTCGTAGCCGAACACACTGGCCTCGCCCGCGGTCTTGTTGACCAGTGAGGTCACTATACCGATCAGCGTGGTTTTGCCTGCGCCATTGGGACCTAGCAGGGCGAAAAAATCCCCTTCCTCGACATCCAGATCGATGCCCTTGAGGGCCTGGACGCCGTTCTTGTACGTCTTGGTGAGACCCCGGACCGAGAGCGCGTTCATGCTTGGAATTACCGAGTTGCCGTCGCAGGTGCCCAACCTCATCGAGGAGGATGGGAGGGTACATTTGGCGCCCTCCGCGCGGGGAGAATCAATGCCTCAGCGGGGGGATTGACGATGAAAGGTACCGGTTACGGTCTGCAGCAACTCGTCCTCGGCCTCGGGTCGGTAGTAAGACCAGGTATCGCGCCCTAGCGCCTTGGCTACGTAGAGGGCCCTGTCTGCCAGTTGCACCGCCAGATCGTGCGAGTACTCCTCCTCTCCGGGCTCGAGACTGGCGACGCCTACGCTGACCGTCACGTAGGGGCGAGTCGGCGAGGCGGCATGAGCAATACGCAGGTCGGCAATCGCTTCCCGAACGCCGGCAGCGACGGACTCGGCGTGGGAACGATCCCCACCGAAGAGCACGGCGATCAACTCTTCACCGCCATAGCGGGCAACGAGATCCAGCGGCCTGCGCCGCGCGGCGCGTTTGACGGCCGTAGCGACTTCCCGCAGACACCGGTCACCGGCCTGATGACCGTAACGATCGTTGTAAGCCTTGAAGTGATCGATGTCGATCAGCACGACGGATACCGGCAGGCGGTCGCGTTCCGCGTGTTGCCACAGGCGCCGCACCTGATCCTCGAGAGCCGCCCGATTCAACAGACCCGTCAGCCCGTCGTGCATCGCGACTTCCGACAGCCGCCGGCGCTCGAGAAATGCAACCCGGTTGGCGTGCTCGAGCGCAAAACACCCGGAGCCCCCGATCAGATTGGCGCAGAAGAGGACGAAAAGCTGATAGATCGCGACGTTGTGACTCACGGCACCCAGGAGTGCGGCAACCCCGTAAGCGCCCATCACCAGGAGATTGCTTCGCAGCGCGGCCCGGAACGTCAGGCCCAGCATCGAATAGAAGTAGAACGTGGCGAGCAGCAGTCGGGCCGCCACGAGGGGTAGTTGCTCGGGGGAGGCCTGTGTCGCCATGACCACGGTGCCCAGCCCGAACAGGGGAGCGGCCACCTGGATCGAGGGTTGATACCACCGGCCGTAAAACCGCTCGGTGGTCAGCACCAGGATGATCAGAACCAAGGGAAGCTGCAGCCCGAAGCGCACCATATCCGCGCGAGGCAGATGCGGTCCCACGAGTACCCAATGGTCGATGACCGCAAACCCGAGGACGGTCGAGAGCGCCACGAGCACACTCATGCGCACCCAGCGGCGCGCCGAGGCTCGGTAGGACAGCAGGAATTCAGACTCGAGTTCGCCCGGAAAGCGCAAGCGCAGCCAGCCGAGGCGATCGACGGCAGCGACCGCGGAAGAACCCTGCGAGTCCCAGGAGGCCAAGCGCAATCCCTGTAGTTATTCGTGTTGCGTGGGCCGCTGAGTGTACGTCACCGCAGCGTGGGCGGCAAAACGGCCCTGGGGCCTATGCGAGATATCGCGCCAGGAATTCCTCGAACGTCCCGGTATCCCGTTGCTCGATGTTCCGCTGCTGGCGCAGCGACTCCTCCGCTTGCGCACCGAACTCCCTGAGCCGGGCATCGTTGGGCGGATAGAGGTCGAGGAAGTAGTCCTTGTGGGTAGCCGACATCCGCAAGGCGAGATCGAAGAACGACTCACCGGTAGTGGTCAGCTCGGTCATCAGCCGCGCAGAGGGGGTCAGCGAGACGTCCTCGATCTTCGCGGCCTGGGTCGCCAGCGCCTGCGAGTAGGGACGCGCAGGATCCCCGCGATCCAGGATTTCACATATTCCGCTCATCGAATCGAGCAGTTCGCGAGCCCAGTCGCGCATCGGAACAGAGCTCCCATCCCGCCAAAGCGTCAGCCCCGGCTCGCGCCCCCGGCGCGCGACGGTCACATGATTCTGGTCCAGCAACGACTGCTCGGAGTCGCCGATCGGCGCACTTTCCTTCAACAGACAAAGCGCGACGAACGCTTCCAGAAAACGCAGCTTGTTCTGGTTCACGCCTACCGGATCGAAAGCGCTGACATCGAGCGCCCGAACTTCGACGTACTCGACGCCGGCCCGTTGCAGGGCCTTGGTCGGACGCTCACCGGAGCGAGCCACGCGCTTTGGCCGGATGAAACTGTAGTACTCGTTCTCGATCTGCAGGATGTTGGCGTTGAGTTGCTGGTACTCCCCGTCCACCTTCACGCCCAGAGCTTCATACGGCGGATGCGGCGTGCTGATCGCATGTGTCAGGTCACGTACGTACGCATCGAGACTGTTGACGGACACGGACAAACCGGCCTGATTGCGATTCCGGTAGCCGACATCGCTCATGCGCAGGCTGGTTGCGTACGGCTCGAAGGCCGTATTGGCCGTGAAGTCGGCGAGCTCGAAGTCCCTTCCCTTGAGGAAGGATTTGCACACGACGGGCGACACACCGAACAGATACAACACGAGCCACCCATGGCGGCGATAGTTGCGCAGCAGATCGAAGTAGCTCGCGGAGACGAACGAGCTGCCCTGCTCGCGTGACTGCCGGATGGCGGCGTAACTTTCCCAGAACGGCAACGGAAACGAGTAATTGAAATGCACCCCGGAGATCGCCTGCATCATCCGGCCGTACCGCAGTCCCAGGCCGTTGCGATAGATCGTCTTCATGCGCCCGATGTGCGAGGAGCCGTACTGCGCGAGGGGGATGTCGGCATCCTTCTCGATCGCCGACGGCATGCTGGTCGCCCACAGAATCTCGTCCCCGAGGTGGCGATACACGAATTGGTGCAGGTCGAGCAGGTACTGCACCAGCTCCCACGTAGTGGTGAAGGCGGGAGTCACCAGCTCGATCAGCGATTCGGAGTAGTCGGTCGTGATGTTTTCGTTAGTGAGCGCGGAGCCCAATGCCTGCGGATGAGAGGTCGTGGCAAGGCGCCCGGCGGGCGTCATGCGCAACGATTCCTTCTCGACGCCCTTGCGCCCCCCCTGCAGGATCTGCGGCTGCCCGCTGTTGATCAGAGCAGCCAGACGGCGCTCGAAGACTCGATCGATACCTGTTGTAGCCATGACGCGCATCATAGCTGTACGGACCCTGCACTGCGCCAGACGGCGGAGTCCGCAGGCAGCGATTCGAGACGTCGCGCCGCGTACTCGTAGCCGACTTCGATCGCCTTCTCGAAGGCCTGCCAGTTGAGCATGTCGATCTGCGCCAGGGGCGGCTGCAGGAGAAGGTCGGTCTTCTCGCGATGCGCGGCAGTCATGGCATTGCTGTTGACCATCCCTGAGCGCCACAGGATCTGAAATATGTTCGGCAGATTGCGTCGGGAGCGCAGCCAGCTCATCAGCTGCCACGGAAGCGGCACATCGATCTCCTCGGTGCGTCCGGTGAACGCCCGGTCGGCGCCCACATCGCAGCCAATGACCGGCCCGCGACCGAGCTCGAGCATCGCGTCCACTGGCAGGTTGTTCATCGTGCCGCCGTCCACCAGCACCTCGCCCTTGTGCATCACCGGAGGAAGGACGCCGGGAATCGCGACAGAAGCCCGTAGCCACCGCCACAGCAGGCCGCGCCGGTGCACCTCCGAGTGGCCGGTCGTCAGATTGGACGACACGCAGAAGAATTCCAGCGGCAGGTCTTCGATCGTGACTTCGCCGAAAGCGTTGCGCAGCAGCCGGCTCACCTTGCGGCCGGAGACCAGAGAAACGAACGGCAAGGTGTAATCACGGAGCGGATTGACGTCCACGAACGCCGCGCGGAATCGTTCGGTCAGCTCCTGAATGCTCCAGCGTTGAGCGACTCCCGCGCCCAGGATGGCGCCCATGCTGGTGCCACCGAGCAGGTCGATGGGGATACCCGCCTCGCGCAGTGCCTTTACGATGCCGATGTGCGCAAATCCGCGCGCCCCTCCACCGGACATGACCAGCCCGATGCCCCGGCCAGTCAACATCCGCGCAATGCGTTGAATGTCGGAGGCGTCCGTGACGTGATGGTGCGGAATGCCGGGATTTCCTGCGGTCCACTTTGCAGCGGCGCCTTTGGCGAAATCATTGTCGTGCAGCAGGATGAGTTCGGCACGTTGGGGCGCCATACTCGATTCGCGCGGCCCTGAGAGGGCGACCCATTGCCCGACCTCACCGTCAGCGCGAGCAAGGAGAAGCAATGCGTCCGCCTGACGCACGCACAGATTGCTCCAACCTCCCGACTTGGGCTCCGCGACGTAGACGACGTAGTCGTTGGCGGATTCGATGCGATGAAACCAGTGACTGGTATGGGTCGCCGCACGCACGCTCCAGACGAGCTCGGTTCGTCCGCAGAGAGAGAGGGCCTTGACGAATTCGGTGGCGAAACCGCCCACGTCCACTTCCACGCTCTGCGGAATCAGGGTGAAGGTGCGCGCGCTCGCCAAAGGCGTCGGCGCGCGAGCCTGCGCAGACTCGAGCCGATCGACGGTCAAACGCGCGATACGCAACATCGCTTCCGGGTGTTGGCCAAATACCCGATCGAACGACTCCCGCGATAGCCGCGCGAGTTCCGTATCCCGTAACGCAACGACGTGCGCCGTGCGTGGCCTGCCGGAGATGATGCCCATCTCGCCCACGGTTCCACCGGCGGGGACCCGGCTGATCGGTTGGTATTTGGTATTTTGCTCCGGGGTATTCCGGTCGGGCCGGAACACGCCCAGGCAGCCGCTCAGAACGACATAGAAGGCGTCCGGCCGCTCGCCGGCGCGGAACAGCGTCGATCCACCTGGCAGCGACAACCACTCGGCTGCGGCAGCGATCTGGCGCAGGACCACGGGATCGAGTCCCTGGAACAGGGGCAAACCGTTGAGCACGACGCCGAGGTCGGCGCGCATGAGAACGGTTTCCTCGGGGAGATCGCCCTCCACTCGTTGCCCCCTGGTGAGGGTCCGGCCGATCCGCTCGACCGCAGCCCTCAGCGTTCTAGGATAGCGGTGACGCCTTGTCCCCCTGCGGCGCAAACCGAGATCAGGCCGCGCTTGGCTTGTCGGTCACTCGCGAGGATCTTCGCCAGCGAGGCCACGATCCGCGTGCCGGTCGCAGCGAACGGATGCCCGATCGCAATACTCCCGCCCTTCACGTTCAGACGTGACCGATCGATGCTCCCCAGCGGCTCGGACAAACCGAGCACGTCACGACAGTACTCCGGCGACTCCCAGGCCTTGAGCGTGCACAACACCTGCGCCGCGAAGGCCTCGTGGATTTCGTAGTAGTCGAAGTCCTGAAGCTTCAGTCCCGCGTCCTTGAGCATGGCGGGAATCGCGTAGGCCGGAGCCATGAGGAGCCCCTCTTTGCCGGAGGCGAAATCGACCGCCCAGGCCTTGCCGAATCGAAGATAAGCCAGCACGGGAAGATTTCGCTTGGCGGCCCACTCCTCGCTGCACAGCAGGGCGGCGCTGGCGCCGTCGGTCAGAGGCGTCGCATTGCCGGCCGTGATGGTGCCCCCTTTCGGGTCGAAACTCGGGCGCAGCTTGGCGAGCTTCTCCACGGTCGTGTCGGGGCGGAGGTTGTTGTCCCGCTCGAGCCCCAAGGTCTTCACGACGAGGTCGTCGTAAAAGCCTTCACTCCAGGCAGCCGCGGCATGCAGATGGCTCTGGTACGCAAGCTGGTCCTGGTCTTCCCGGGCGATATTCCAGCGCTTCGCCATGAGCTCGGTGCTCTGGCCCATCGACAAGCCGGTGCGCGGCTCGACGACTGCCGGCAGGACGGGTTTGAAGTGCCGCGGACGAATCCGCAGCAACGGCGCGGTTCGCTGCCAGACGGAACGTCCCCGGAAGCTCTCGAGGAGGATCTGTTGGTAAGAGCGGGGATAAACGATGGGGGCATCGCTGATGGAGTCGGTTCCACCCGCCAAGCCGGCATCGATCTGCCCGAGGGCGATCTTGTTGGCGATCTCGATCGCCGCCTCCAGGCTCGTACCGCAGGCGCGCTGCAGATCCACTGCCGGTGTCTGCGGATCCAGTCCTGACGACAGAACACACTCGCGCGTCAGGCTGAAGTCCTTCGAGTGCTTGATGACGGCGCCTGCCGCTACGTCGCCGAGCCGCTCGCCCTGCAGCTTGAAGCGTTCGACAATTCCGCGGAAGGCCGCGGTGAGCATGTCCTGATTGCTCAACTTGGCGTACGCGGTGTGCGCACGTGCGAAAGGAATACGAACGCCGCCGACGATGGCGACGCGCCTGACTGCTGAGCCGACGAGCATGTCCCGCCTCCGGTAGTTACGTTGCCGCGGCCGGCAAACAGTGCCAATGGATTAGAATGCCACGCCACAGCTCGTGAAGCCACGCACGAGGCTGACTGTGTATCGGCTATCCTCGCCATTCCTCCTTGCGCAACGGAATCACCATGGGCGAATTCACCACCATCATGGCTCGAGACGGCCACGAGTTTCAGGCCTACCTCGCCGCGCCCGCCGGCAAGCCCCACGGAGCCGTCGTCGTGCTGCAGGAAATCTTCGGCGTCAACAGCCACATCCGCTCGGTGACGGACAGCTATGCCGCGCAAGGGTACACGGCAATCGCTCCGGCCTTCTTCGACCGCATCCGCCGTGGGATTGAAATTGGCTACTCGCCCCCTGAAATTCAAGAGGGCCGTGGCTACATGCAGCAGTTGAAGGTCGAGGAGACGCTCAGGGACCTCGCTGCAGCGCTCGCCGTGGTCAAGAACTCCGGCCGCGCCGCCACCGTCGGCTTCTGTTGGGGCGGCGCGATGTCTTACCTGGCCGCGTGCGAACTGCCGCTGGCGGGGGCGGTCGTGTACTACGGCAATGCAGTGCGATTTGCGGACAAGCAACCGAAGTGCCCGGTGTTGTATCACTACGGCACGCAGGACAAGGGCATTCCCCTGACGGACGTGGACAAGATCAAAGCGGCTCACCCGCAAGGGCAGTTCCACCTCTATGAAGCGGACCACGGCTTCAATTGCGACCAGCGACCCAGTTTCAACGCGCCCGCGGCGAGCCTCGCCCGCACCCGCACACTCGAGTTCCTCGCGGCTCGGCTCATTGGCAAGAAAACCTGAAAGCTCAGGCACCCCAAAATGAAGCTAAAAGACTCCAACCTCCTGCGCACGCAGGCATTCATCAACGGCCAGTGGACGGGCGCGGACGAGGGCGGCACCGTGCCGGTGCTGAACCCGGCGACCGGCGAGACGCTGGGCACTGTTCCCAACATGTCCGCTGCCGAGACGCGCCGCGCCATCGAGGCGGCGGCGGCGGCATTTCCGGCATGGGCTGCGAGGACGGCCCAGGACCGCAGCATCATCCTGCGCCGCTGGTTCAATCTCATGCTCGAGAATCGCGAGGACCTCGCGACCCTGATGACGGCCGAGCAGGGCAAGCCGCTGAGCGAATCCCGGGGTGAAATCGGCTACGCGGCGGCCTTCATCGAATGGTTTGCCGAAGAAGGCAAGCGGCTCTACGGCGAGATCATCCCGCCGCATCAGGCGGACAAGCGCCTGCTGGTGCTGCGCCAACCGGTTGGCGTCGTGGGCGCCATCACGCCCTGGAACTTTCCGGCGGCGATGATCACCCGCAAAGCCGCGCCCGCGCTGGCAGCCGGCTGTACGTTCGTGTGCAAGCCCGCCACCCAGACTCCGTTCTCGGCGCTCGCGATGGCAGAGTTGGGTGCGCGTGCCGGGATTCCGCCCGGAGTGTTGAATTTCATCACGGGCAGGAATTCGGCCGCGATCGGTGGCGAGCTGACTTCCAACCCGACGGTGCGCAAGATCACCTTCACGGGCTCGACGGAAGTGGGCAAGAAGTTGATGGTGCAGAGCGCCGCGACGATGAAGAAGATCTCGTTGGAGCTCGGTGGCAACGCGCCGTTCATCGTGTTCGAAGACGCGGACCTCGACGCCGCGGTTGCCGGCGCGATCGCCAGTAAGTACCGCAACACCGGCCAGACGTGCGTATGTGCAAATCGCCTGTTGGTTCAGGCACCGGTTTACGACGCGTTCACGGCGAAGCTCGTCGCCGCGGTTTCTGCCCTGCGCGTGGGCGACGGGCTGAAGGGCGCCACGGAACAGGGCCCGTTGATCGATGCCAAGGCCCTGGCCAAGGTCGAGGAGCACATTGCGGACGCCCTGTCGAAAGGCGCCAAGATCGCCGCCGGCGGCAAGCGGCACGCGCTCGGGGGCACCTTTTACGAGCCGACGGTCATCACGAACGCTACACCTCAGATGCTGATGGCCCGGGAGGAGACCTTCGGTCCGGTCGCTCCGCTGTTCCGCTTCGAGACGGAGGCAGAGGCCATCCGCATGGCCAATGACACCGAATTCGGGCTGGCGGCGTACTTCTACACACGCGATCTGAGTCGTTCCTGGCGGGTCGCGGAGGCCCTTCAATACGGCATTGTGGGCCTCAATACCGGCCTGATCTCCACCGAAGTCGCCCCGTTCGGCGGTATCAAGGAATCGGGCGTGGGCCGGGAGGGGTCGCGGCACGGCATTCTGGATTACACCGAGCTGAAATATGTGTGCACGGGGATCTAGCTCATTGGAAAAAAGTCGCCTGCGGCGCTTTTTTCGGACATCAGCTACGTTGCCGGCGGCCCTGCATCGATTGTCGATTCAGGGCGTGGTTTTTGCCGCCTACGAGGCAACAGGTAGTCCCGGCCTCCCCCGCTGCGGTATCTTCCGCCCCCATGCGCTACGTCAGCTCCCCTGACTTCCACCACGATACGGCCGAGCGGATCGGCGTGCTGCTGGTCAATTCCGGCACGCCGAAATCGCCAGCGCCCCGCGACGTCAGAAAGTTTCTGGCCGGGCTGCTCGGAGACCCGCGTGTCGTGGAGCTGCCCCGTGCCCTGTGGCTGCCGCTGCTGTACGGGGTGATCCTGCCGTTTCGGCCATATCGCATCGCACCGAAGTACCGCAAGATCTGGTCGGAGCACGGTTCGCCTCTGTTGGATTACTCGGAGCGCCTGCGAGCGGAGCTCCTCACGACCCTCGCGCAACGCATGTTGGCGCCGTTCACGGTCGAAATCGGCATGCTCTATGGCGACCCCACCGTCCCTGCCGCACTGAGTCGGCTGCGTTCCGCGGGCGCGCAGAGAATTCTTACGGTGCCGATGTTCCCGCAATACTGCGGCTCGACGACCGGTGCGGTGTACGACCAGGTCAACGACGAGTTACGCCATTGGCGCTGGCTCCCGGAACTGCGGTTCATCGCCGAGTATCACGACAACCCAGGCTACATCGATGCGCTGCGGGCCAGCGTCACCCAACATTGGGAAGCGCACGGCCGGACGAAGCAGCTGTTGATTTCGTTCCACGGAATACCGGAGAGGTATTTCCACCAGGGCGACCCGTACTTCTGCAAGTGTCAGAAGACGGCGCGGCTACTCGCCGACGAGTTGATGCTGCGCGATGACGAGTGGAGCGTGAGCTTCCAGTCGCGCTTCGGACCGTCGGGCTGGCTGAAGCCCTATACGAGCACGGTATTGAGCGAGATGCCCGGTCGCGGCATTGGGGAAGTCACGGTGGTTTGCCCTGGATTCTCGGTCGACTGCCTCGAGACGGTCGAAGAAATCGCGATCGAGAACCGGGATCTGTTCCTGCGCGCCGGCGGGCAGCAATTCCAGTACGTGCCGGCACTGAACGCCCGGCCCGAACATGCCCGCTTCCTGGCCGACCTGATCGCCCAGCACTGTCAGGGCTGGACCCATGAGGAGCTCGGCCGCCGCCCGGCCGGAGCGGCGCGGGGCGCTTCTGCTTAACCGGCGGACGCACCGAAGCGCCTTACGGCCGCAGCCCCGACGACAGCAACCCCCACCTGACTACCTGCCGTGCTCGGACGCTTTCACGAAGTCAGCATCGAGACCGCGGACATCCGCGAGTCGGTGCAATTCTACGAGCGCTTGGGGTTCGTCCAGGCCAGCACCACGGACACCTGGACGCACCCCTACGGCGTGCTCACGGACGGCCGGTTGTTCATCGGCCTGCATCAACGCCATTTCGCATCGCCCACATTGACCTTCGTGCGACCGGGAATCGCCGGCGCCCTCGAGGAATTCACCTCCCGGGGCATCGATCTCACGGTGTGCCACACGGGCGAGGACATCTTCAACGAAATCGGCTTCAGCGATCCCGCCGGTCACGCCGTGTCGATCCTCGAGGCCCGGACCTATTCTCCGGCGGCCGGGCCGGGAACCTACCAGTCGCCGTGCGGTTATTTCAACGAGATCAGTCTGCCGATGGCGGACTTCGACGAGGCACGGGAGTTCTGGGAGCCGTTGGGGTTCGTGGCGACCGGCGAAGAAGAAGAACCCTACCTGCACCTGCCACTGACCAGCGATCACCTCGACATAGCCTTCCATCGCGCGCGCACCAGCGACGCGCCGTTGCTCGTCTTCAGCGATCCGGAGATGGCTGGGCGGCTGTCGGGACTTCAGGAGCTGGGAGTGGCCTTCTCGCGGGAACTCCCGCGCGGGTTGGACAGGAAGTCCAACGCCTTGATCGAAACCCCCGAGGGGACGATGCTCCTATTGCTACAAGAAGCGGGCTCATAGAGCCTCGAAGGGGATGATGGATGCGCGCTGCGACAGCCTTCAGAGCCACGGTATTCACGGCCGCATTGAGTCTGACGCTCCTGGCGTTCGCGCCGGCGGCCAGGGCCGACGAAGGCATGTGGACCTACCAGGACTTCCCCGCGGCGCTGGTGAAGCAGAGGTACGGTACCGACATTACGCCGGCGTGGCTGGACCGGGTGCGGACTTCGACGGTCCGTTTGTCCAACTGCACGGCCTCGTTCGTGTCGGCCACCGGGCTGATCCTGACCAACCATCATTGTTCGGCGGCCTGCCTCGATGAGAACTCGACCCAACAGAGCAACCTGTTCGGGAATGGATTCCTGGCCGCGACGCGCGAGCGTGAGGTGCGCTGCCGCACCCAGATCGCCGACGTGCTCATGGAGATGGAGAACATCACCGCGAAGGTGGATGCGGCCACCCGCGGGTTGAGTGACACGGCCGCCAACGATGCGCGCAAGAAGACCCTGACCCAACTCGAGCAGGCCTGCGAGCAGGCCAGCGCCACGGGAAAGCAGGGGCCGCTCAAGTGCGAGTCGGTCGATCTGTATGACGGTGGTCAGTACTGGCTCTACAAGTACAAGCGCTACGACGACGTCCGCCTGGTCTTCGCGCCCGAGTATGCGATTGCCGCATTTGGCGGCGACCCGGACAACTTCCAGTTCCCGCGCTGGTGCCTGGACCTGTCGATCCTGCGGGCCTACGACTCGAGCGGCAAGCCGGTCACTCCGACGAACTTTCTGCAGCTTGCCCCGAACGGCCCGACGGCGGGCCAGTTGGTATTCGTGTCGGGACACCCCGGATCCACGGATCGCCTGCTGACGGTGTCGCAGCTGCGCACGCTGCAGGCAGTCGACTACCCGCAATGGTTGATCCGCAATTCCGAGCTGCGTGGCCGTTACATCCAGTTCGGCAAGGCGAGCGCGGAGGCGCGGCGGATCGTCGAGCAGCCTCTCGAGGGCATCGAGAACTCGATCAAGGTGCGGCGCAAGCTCCTGGATGCGCTCGACGACGAGCGGCTGTTCGCCACAAAAATCCAGGAGGAGCGGGATCTGCGCGCCAAGGTAGAGGCCGATCCACAGTTGAAGGCGGCGACCGGCGATCCTTGGGGGGAGATCTCTCGGGCTGAGCTGATCAAGCGGGATATTTGGGTCCCGTATACGTATCTGGAGTCGGCCGGTGGGTTCAGCAGCGCTTTGTTTCGCTACGCACGTGCGCTCGTGCGGGGCGCGGCAGAGCGATCCAAGGCCAGCGGGGAGCGTCTACGCGAATACCGTGACACGGCCTTACCGAGAATCGAGCAGCAGCTGCGGGCGAAATTGCCGGTGCACCCGGACCTCGAGAAGATGACCCTGTCGTACTCCCTCGAGCGGATGCGGGAATGGCTCGGCCCGGATGACCCTGTGGTGCGCCAGCTCCTGGCGAAGGATTCCCCGGACACCCTCGCGGCCCGGGCCGTGAACAACAGTAAGCTGGCCGACCCCCAGGTGCGCCTGCAGTTGTGGACCGGCGGTCAGAAAGCGATCGATCAGTCTACGGATCCGATGATTCAACTCGCGAGGCGGGTCGATGCCGCCTCACGTGCGATTCGCAAGCGCTACGAAGACGGCGTGGAAGCGCCCGAACAGGCGGCCTCGGAGAAAATCGCGCGGGCGCGGTTCAAGGTGTTCGGCACCGGCGCACCGCCAGATGCCAACTTCACGCTGCGACTGAACTTCGGCACGGTGCAGGGCTGGAAGGAGCCGGACCATACGGTCGAGCCGTTCTCCCGGCTCAAGCGCCTGTATGAGCGAGACACCGGACAGGACCCGTTCAAGGTGCCCGCGAACTGGCTCGCCGCCAAGAACACGCTGGACCCCAACACGCCCTTCAACCTCTCGACCAACAACGATATCGTGGGTGGAAACTCCGGAAGTCCGCTGATCGACGCCCAGGGGCGAGTAGTGGGATTGATCTTCGACGGCAATATCCACTCGATCTCGGGTTCGTTCTGGTTCGACGCGGAACGCAACCGGGCGGTCGCCGTCGACCCCGCTATCATCCGTGTGGCGCTTCAGAAGGTGTACAAGGCTGACGCGCTGCTCAGCGAGCTGGGGATGAAGTGAGGGGCAGCCCGCCGCGGGGCGGGTCAGCGTGCGAGCCCGGTGAGACAACTCGCGTGACAGGTTAGCGTGCGGCGCGGGCGACGAAGCGGAGCTTCACACGCATCTCGTCCTGCACCTGCAGCGCACCCAGCATCGCGGAAAACGGCGTGAGCCCCAAGTCAGACTGTTTGAGCGGCAGCTCGCCCGAGGCGACGATCTCGCCCGCTCGCACCTCATAGTGCACGGGCACCAGGATGTCGCGAGTCGCCTGTCGTACGGTGACTTGGAGATGAGCCCTCACGTCGCCGGCGTCAGTAGCCGATCCGGCCGGAGAGCCGCCGCGGGTACCGCCGGGGCTGCCGGTACCGACAACTTCCATAGCCGTTGAGCGCAAGGTGATCTGAGGGCTGTGCGCGCCGTCGAGCAGCGCCTCGCTCAGCATGTTCTTCCGCGTCCCGTCTTTCGCGTCATCCGGCACGGCCGCCGAAAAGTCAGCCCCCTCCTTGGCCCGAAGGGGAGCCTCATCAACGGTGAGCCCCAGCACGGGGAGGCGAATTTCAACGCTGCTCTGCGCGAGGTTGTCGGTCACATAGACGGTACCGGAGACGTCGTGCGATGCAATGACATGGTTGTGGCCCATCTTGGAGAGCGCGCCAGCCCGATACGCGAGGATCGTTAGAAGTGACTCGCTCGGAATCACGTCGTAGGGGCGCCCAAGGTGAGGAGCCGCCGGAGCGACGCCGGTGCTCGTGCTGCCGGATGGACCACCAGACTGGCTCGGAACCGGAACGTGCTGCGGCCCCGCCGTTGGTCGCGACGGACCCGTGCACGCAACCAGAAGTCCCGTCAGAAGACCCGCCGGAAGACCGGCCCGAAGACAGGCCGCCCTGGCACGTACACCGGCCGTTCCCGGCCGGGAGATTTTGCAGGACACGGTCACGCGCTTAAGCTAAGTGTCATGGCAATTAGAAATACTATCCGCCGTTGGGGTTCCGTCTCGCAGTTGTTGCACTGGCTGATCGTCGTTCTCCTCGCGGTGCAGGTCACCCTGGCACTGATTGCAGACGATCTGCCACTGGGCATGAAAAAGCTTGCCATGCTGGCCCGGCACAAGTCATTCGGAATCACCATCCTGGTGCTCGCGATCCTGCGTTTGATCTGGCGCCGGTTGAACCCAACGCCCGTGTTGCCGCACACACTCAAGCCGTACGAGCGTGTTCTGGCAAGCTTCACGCACGGGGCGCTGTACTTTTTATTGTTTGCCATGCCGATCTCCGGCTGGCTGATGTCATCGGCGCGCGGCTTTCCGGTAAGTTGGTTCGGGCTGGTGCAGCTGCCCGACCTCGTTCCCAAGGACCAGACCTTGTATGACGCCCTGTTGACCACCCACGATTGGCTTGCGATCGGGCTTGGGGTCGTGGTGTTCCTGCACATCGCCGCGGCGCTCAAGCACCACTTCGTGCTCAAGGACGATGTCTTGCGAAGGATGCTCCCTTTTTCCCACTCTCCCGATAAGGATTGACCATGATTCTCCGCTCGGCTGCACTCGCCTCGGCTGTGTTGGCCTGCCTGGCAGTGCCCCCCCTCGCACTCTCGGCAGGCGCCGCGGCCCACTTCACCCAGGACCTGACCAAGAGCTCACTCGAGTACTCGTTCATGCAGGCGGGCGCTAAGAACAAGGGGGCCTTCAGGAAATACACGGTGACCTTGGACTTTGCGGCCGACAACCTCGGCGCGAGCAAGCTGGATGTCGTGATCGACATGGCCTCGCTCGACACGGGTGATAAAGAGCGGGACGAGACGCTGCGCGGGTCGGATCTGTTCGACGTCAAAAAAAATCCGCAGGCGCGCTTTACTTCGACCCAGATCGTCAAGACCGCGGCGGGTTTCGAAGCCGTTGGCAAGCTGACGATGCGAGGCGTTACCCATGACACGCACGTTCCCTTCACGCTGCGGACCGCGACCGAGCAGGGTAAACCCGTCAACTACCTCACAGGCCTGGCAACAGTGAAGCGCCTCGACTTCGGAATCGGCCAGGGTGAGTGGAAGTCGACGGAATGGGTCGGGAACGAGGTGGGGATTTCGTATTCGGTGCGGCTACCGGCGGCCGGCCCCTGACGGGCTTGCCGGCGCGTCAGCTCTGTCGGCCCACGGCGACATATGAAGGCTTTGCCGTATCAGGAAGGCCGTCCGTGCAGTTTGGACGTACAGAGGTCATAGATCGACCCCATCAAAACCTGAACCGAGTGGGTCATCGCGATCTCGATCCCTCTGAGCGCGGCGTCCTTGATGGCGCTCGTCATGACGTCCAACTGCTCCTCGGACAGGTTCTCCGGCATGCGGGTCGTGATCTGGACTGAAGGAACCTCTTCAACGATCTGACGAAGGACCTGATACACGCAGTCGGCCTTCGCCCGCATGAGTATCTCGTCGTCGCCGAATAGAGTGCCAATCGCGACGAGCCCGTCTACGGTCTTGTTGCGCGTTTGTTCCCATTCACGCTCCGTGCCGAAAGCAACATGAATGACCTCGCCCATGATGGCCTCGCTAAACCGGGTTTGCTCACTGAACGTAACGCAAGATACGTACCTCACCCTTACCTCACCCTTGAGGGTGCAGCCCCCCATCGAGGGTGCAGTCACACCGTTCGGGAAGGCCCTCACCCCGCTTTGAGGCTGGGAAGCCGCTCATCCAGGTTTGAGGCGTGAAGGCAGAAGCGAAAGCGGTGCAGTACCGCTGCCTAGCTTGCGCGGCGGCTGGATCGGCTGAACGGCCAACCGCATGCCCAGGGATCTGAGCAGTGTCGCGGCGCTCTTGAGCTCCGGATTTCCGCGAAGGCAGAGCGTTCGGAACAACGCCGAGGCATTGAGTTCGATCTTCTCTACCAGCCGCGCACCACCCCTCGAGCGCGCGATCCGACACAACGCCGCCACGAGCTCGTCCTGATCGGCGTCTTCCAACACCACATTCAGGTAAGCGATGCCGAAGAGATCCGCATGGCGGGCCGAGGCCGCCGC
Organism: Steroidobacteraceae bacterium; assembly: GCA_036499585.1. Classification (GTDB taxonomy): domain Bacteria; phylum Pseudomonadota; class Gammaproteobacteria; order Steroidobacterales; family Steroidobacteraceae; genus 13-2-20CM-66-19. Next base: position 305,851 of record DASYDM010000004.1, on the reverse strand, counting down.
GGAAGCAGAACCCGATCGGATGGCCGGCGCGGGGAGGGTCTTTCGATTCATGGGTCACTCCTTGACTATCAGTCGCCAGAAGAATGACCGGAATATCCGCGATCGAACAGCCCGCCAAAGCGGGCCGTTCGCGCAGAAACTCGTGAGAATCCGGTGCGGAAGCTAGCGCTTTCGCGCCGGCTGTTTTCGCCCGCGACTGGCGGTCCTCGCGCGACGGCCGGAGGAACCCACCGAGCGGCTGGCTGGCTTCGCGGGGCGTTTCGCGACCCTCTTCGCGAGGCGTTTGCCGACCTTCTTCACGGCGCGCTTCACGGCCTTCTTCGCAGGGCGTTTCACGAGCTTCTTCGCGGCGGGCTTCGCGACCTTGGCCCCCTCGACCCCGCGAAGCTGATCGAGAATCGCGGGATTCTCGAGCGTCGAGACATCCTGCGAGATCTCTTCCCCGCGGGCGATCGCGCGCAACAGTCGCCGCATGATCTTGCCCGAGCGCGTCTTCGGCAGGTTGTCTGCAAAGCGGATGTCATCCGGGCGAGCGATGGCGCCCAACTGCTCCGACACCCACTTGCGCAACTCGTCCACCAAAGCGCGGGCGTCGCCGGTAGGCCGCTGACCACGGCACACGACGTAGGCAAATACGGACTCGCCTTTGATCTCATGAGGCTTGCCCACGACCGCCGCTTCCGCCACCCGAGGGTGGGCCACCAACGCGGACTCGATCTCCATGGTGCCGAGACGATGGCCGGCGACATTCAACACATCGTCGATCCGACCCATGATCCAGAAGTAGCCGTCCTTGTCGCGGTGAGCGCTGTCCCCGGCGACATAGAAGCGATTCTGATACTTCTCCCAGTAGCCGGCTAGATAACGCTCGTTGTTTCGCCAGAGGGTGCGCAGCATGGAAGGCCATGGCTTGCGGATGACCAGATAACCGCCCGCATCGGGCCGGGTCACCGAACGCCCCCGATCATCCACGATATCGGCGTCGATGCCCGGCAAGGGAAGTGTGCAGGAGCCCGGCTTGGTGGCCACCGCCCCAGGCACGGGGGAGATCATGATCGCGCCGGTTTCGGTCTGCCACCAGGTATCCACAATGGGACATCGCCCTCCACCGATCACGCGTTGGTACCAGATCCAGGCTTCGGGATTGATCGGCTCGCCGACGCTACCGAGCAACCGCAGCTTGGAGAGGTCGTACTTCGCCGGAATCTCGTCACCGAGTTTCATCAGAGCGCGGATCGCAGTGGGCGCCGTGTAGAAGATAGTGACGCCGTGCGTCTCGCAGTTCTTCCAAAATCGACCCCCGTCGGGAGTCATGGGGCCGCCTTCATACAGGACGACCGTTGTGCCTGCAGCGAGCGGTCCGTATGCGACATAACTATGCCCGGTTACCCAGCCCACGTCCGCCGTGCACCAGAACACGTCGTCTTCGCGAAGATCGAACACCCATTCAGTGGTGAGCTTCGCGCCTAGCAGATACCCCGCGCTCGAATGCTGGATACCCTTGGGCTTTCCCGTGGAGCCAGACGTATAGAGGAGATAGAGAGGGTGTTCGGCGTCGACCCATACTGGATCGCACACTGGCGACTGCCCCTCAATCAGGTCGTGCCACCACAGGTCCCTTCCCGCCTGCATCTCGACAGACTGACCCGTGCGACGCAACACAATGACACTGCGCACACTGGGGCAACCGCCCGCCAACGCCTTGTCGGTCGCCGCCTTCAGCTCAACGACGTTCCCACCGCGCCAACCTCCGTCCGCAGTGACAACGACGCGTGCCTCAGTGTCCTCGATTCGATCCCGCAACGCTGGCGCGGAAAAGCCCCCGAACACCACAGAATGGATCGCACCGATGCGATTGCAGGCGTGCATCGCGATGACGATCTCGGGAACCAGGGGCATGTAGATGACAACCCGATCGCCGTGCTCAACGCCTTGGGAGCGAAGCACGTTCGCGAACCGACACACTTCTGCGTGCAACTCGCGATAACTCAGCCGTCGGGTATCGCCGGCCTCTCCTTCGAAGATAATCGCCGTCTTGTGTCCACGCTCCGCGAGATGTACGTCGAGACAGTTGTAGGAAACGTTGAGCTGACCGTCAGTAAACCATCGGTAATTCGGCGCCTCGCTGTCGTCGAGTGTTACCGTGAAGGGCCGGTGCCAAGTGAGCTCTTTGCGTGCAAGATCAGCCCAGAACGCTTGCGGATCACGATTCGCGCGCTTGCGCAACGCCTCGAGGTCGGCCGCCTTCAGCCGGGCGCGAGCCACGAATTCGCCTGCAGGTGGGAAGGTTCGTTCCTCTTGTAGCACCGATTTAATGTTCTTGTCCGGCATGTCGTCCCCTCGCAGACTTGGATCGGAGCGCACTGGCAGCATACCGTAGCTGTAGCGCCACAGGTGCATAGGCAAAGACCGTCGGCATGAAGAGTCATTCACGGGCAGTGGGCTATTGGGCGCTCGCGTTTTGCGTCGCGCTGCTCAGCTCCTGTGGGACCGAAATTCCGCCGCCGATATTCGAGCAGAAATGTCTTTCGGTCGGCGGTGAGACGCCGGCTTCCGTGCCGATTCGCTCACCCGGCGGCACTCTCGTGGTGACGCTCGAGGAACGAGGCATCGCGGTGTCCGCCTCGTTAGGACGTCAAAGTTCGGCGCCGGCGGGCGTGGCCACGCCGGGGTCTCCGACGGCGGCGCTGGGGCCAACAATCGCGCGGTCAGGCGCGTCGCCGGTGGACCGATTGGGAACCATCGCGCTGGTGAGCGACACCAGACCCGGTGAGACGGCCACCGTCCACATCCGCTCCGAAGACTCCCGCGATGTCCAAGGACAAGTCTGCGTTGCCGCCCGAGTCCTTCCTCCGCACTCCCCGATGGAACGACCCGCGAGGGACTTCGCGGACGCTGGGATAGCAGTCCAGACGACTGACTGGGAAGCGGCCTTCGCCAGCTATCTGCGTGCGGCACGCGTCTTCGACCAACTAGGGTTGAGAGAACCCGCAGGCCGTGCGAGGCACGCCATGGCGGAGCTTGCGTACCGTCGCTTCGACCACAAGCGCGATGCCTACGCCCTGTCCGCCCAGGCAATGGACGACTACTCGCCAACGACCGACGCGGCCGCCATGGGAGCGCTGGCTGCGCTCCAAGCGAAGTCGTTGATCGATATGCCGGAGGATCGCGACGGTCTGCCCGCAATCGAACCGCGGATCCGAGAGCGGTTGGCGGCGGCAAGACAGGTGTGGGCGGATGGCCCCGCGTCAACACGCGAGCTCCCACGCCTCGACCTCGTGACCGGACTCCTTGAATATAAGCTGGACGCCGCCGCCAAAGCGCAGCCCCTGTTTGCGCAAGCGTCGCGTCGCTGCGCGCAGTTGGGCGATTGGGAGTGCTACGGGACCGGCAGTCAGAACCTGGCGGTGCTGGCAGAGGAAAACGGCCATTTCTCACAAGCCCTGGCGGTGTACGGCGAAGCCCTGCGGCGTCTGGATTCCCGGCGTTACGCGCGACTGGTGGCCGACATCCGCAACAATCTCGGCAGGGTGCAGGCCCGGGTCGGGTTGTTCAGCGAAAGTCAGCGCAGCTATACGGAGGCGATGCGGGCGTACGCTCGGATCGGTGATTGCTCCGGGGTGCGCCGGAGCCTGGCTCGCATCGGGGCCGTGCTGTCACAGATCGGCGAACTGGCGGATGCGGAAGGGGCGCTGCAGAACGCCGCCTCGCTCGATTGCCCGGCACTCATGAACTACGCCGTCGCCTCGCTCCCCACGCCCGGGTCACCCGAAACGACGCCCGAAGTCGCGAGCGGCACCCCCAACCTGGATAACAACCGGGCGGATCTGTGCGCCGAACCCATCGACCCAGGCATGCTCGGCGCGGACAACCTCGCGACTGTCTTCGATGCCCTTTACTGGCTGCACGATACTCTGGGGTTCGAGGGCGAGACCGTTCAGTCCCAACGCTGCCTGAACGCCGCCCGCCCCTACGCCACTGACACCCGCACGCAGATGAAGCTCGCATCCGCGGAGGGCGACGGCTTCCTGGTCAAAGGCAAGCCGGCCGCTGCGCGGTCTTCTTTCGACAAGGCGCTGCGAATAGCTGACCGCGCCAACATTCCTGCGGGAAACGGGCGGCGCGGTACCGCCCAGCTGGGCCTGGTGAGATCAGAGCTTCTGGCCAAAAACGAAACTCGCGCGCTGCAGGATGCGAACGAGGCCCTGCATTCGAGTGTGGCGCGTGGCGACGTCGAGCAGACGGTTACCTCGTTGCGCCTCGTTGCCTCCGCAAACACCCGGCGACCCGACGAGGCCGGACGCGCACTGGAAGTCGCCGAGCGTGTTGCGGAAGCCGTACCAATCGACGAGCTCGATGGTGAGAAGCGCGCCACCTTCCTCGCGACCCAACACGAAGCGTTCGCGCAGTTGACCGACCTCCTGGCTACGCAGGCCAGCCTAGGCAAGGGGTCCGCCTGGCAGGCGTTCGAGACTTCGGAACGGGGACGGGCTCGAAGCCTGCGATTCGCGGAGTCGCAGCAGGCCCGGGACGCAGCGGCTGAAGCGACCGTTTCGGAGGGCGCATACGGAAAATACGTACAGGACATCGTGGCCCTGCAAGGCATTCCCGTGTCTGCCTCCGACGAATTGGTACGGCGGCTGGGGGAAGTAGCGAGCCATCAGACCATCGGCACACCGATCCAGACGATCGAGCGCGACGCACTGACGCAGACGCTGGGGCGGCTCGAAGCGACCGCGGTTGAATACGCCGTCGGCATGCAGAACCTATTCGCGTTTGTCGTCAGTGCGAAAGGTGTAGATGTCGTGCGCCTCGGGGACCGGGACGCGGTGACGGACGCCGCGACGGCTCTCCGCGATGTCCTGAGAGATCCGGAGTCACGTCCCTCACTCATCAGTCAAGCGTCCGAACGGCTCGCTCGACTTGTCATATGGCCGCTACGCGACCGTCTGGCAACGCGCCGGCTGATTTTCGTACCCGACGATGCCCTGCACACGATTCCGTTCGCCGTCTTGCCATGGACCCACTCGGCAACGGATCTCCTCGTGCAACACTTCGAAACATCCGTGGCCCCTGCGGTCATGTTCATCACGCGGCCCGCGACCCGGCAGACACCTCGGGCGGCGCCTCGCATCGAGCTCATCGGCGATCCGGTATTCCGGGTAGCCGACTGGCGTCGGGAGTGCATCGAGGGGAAGAGCGCGGCCCCCGAACCGCGAACGGCACATGCCGAGCGCACGATGACCGACTGGACCGAAAGTCTGCCCCGACTGCCCGGCTCGCGAGCCGAAATTTCCATGGTCGCGATGTTGGCACGCCAGGCGCGGCCACTCAGTCACGTCGAAACTCTCCTGGGATGCAACGCGGTTGCCAGTGGACTGAAGGCTGCCGCGAGCGCAGGACCGGACCTCCTCCATATCGCCACGCATGCCAGAGTAGACGCGCAGCGCCCCAGACTGTCGGCTTTGGCGTTGACGCCCGACCCTAAGGACACTCCGGCCACCTCGGCGTTCGGGCTGCTCGACATCCTGCGCCTGCGACTCAACTCGAAACTGGTTGTGCTGAGCGCATGCGACACCTCACGCGGGAAGCTGCTGCCCGGAGAGGGCGTACTCGGGCCCGCACAGGCCTTTCTCGAGGCCGGCGCCGCCGCGGTCCTGGCCAGCTATTGGCGGATCGACGACGACGCCACTGCGGATTTCATGCAGACGTTCTACAGATATCTGCTGATTGACCATCAGAGTGCCGGAGTGGCTCTGCGGCATGCCCAACTCGATGCTTTGCGGACGCACTCGCCACACGTGTGGGCCGCCTTCGCCCTGTACGGAACGCCCGACACGCTTCTGTAACCTGGGCCGAAGTCCGTAGCCCGCTGCGGGCTCTGAGATAACTCGCCTCCTCGCAGCAGTGAATAACCGCGGATTGCTCATCCGTCCATTCACTCTTCGAGGAGATTTCCATGTCCCGCAAATTCCTGACGCTCGCGCTCGCCACCTCACTGTCGCTCGTTGCGATGGCCGCCAACAGTCAAGCCCGTGCCGCTGAGCAGTCTGCCGCAAACCAACTTACCGACGACGGCGTCATTCACGGGCAGTATCTGAAGCTGGCCGACGACGGCGTCATCCACGGCCAATATCTCAAGTTGAATGACGATGGTGTCATTCACGGTCAGTATCTGAAGTTGAATGACGACGGCGTCATCCACGGTCAGTACTGATTTGATGCCGTCGTCCGACGGCACATCGGAACACGGGCTAGGGGGCACCCCGCGCCCCCCCGCCGCGTTGTCGAACTTGGTGTGGATACACTCCTACCGGCACGCCCGATGAGTATCGTTTCGTTGATGGAGTAATCCCGGTACTACCCTCGGCGGGCGCCGCAGCCCGTCCCGGGGGAGCCCACTCGATTTCAGGGCCGTCGAACGCCCTGACCAGACCCCTTCGGGCACCCCTCACCGTGCAATGCAGCAACGAGGGACCCCCGCGGGGGCCTCCCCTATTGGACCCGGGTCACGCTTCCCACACTTTCCCGACCTTTATTTGACTTAATCCAAATTGATCTCGGATTCCCGCAGGAGCGGCCGCGGTCGCCCCTATGCTAGATTGCTGAACGAAGAGTTCGTGGAATAGAGACGTGCGGCTGCTACGTCATCGACATCACGCCGCAAACAGATAACGTCCATGACCTACAGCGAGACAGCGCAGGGAGAGACATCCGACAAGGCCTTGGACCGGGCCGACCGGGGCGATTTGTCGCTCGTGGAAGCTGTAGCCGAACAAAGTGCGCTGCAAGACCAACTCTACCTGAGATATCGGCGCCCCTTGATGCAGGTATTTCTCCACAGGCGCATCGATCGGGATGCGGCGGACGATCTGTTGCAACGTACCTTTCTGCAGGCGATCAAAAAGATCCGCGCAGAGGGGTTGGAGGATCCGAGCAATCTCGGAGGATACCTTTATCGGACCGCGTGCAAGCTGGCGACGGCCTATTGGCGTGGCGAGCTTTCGCGTAAGCACGACAACGACAAGGAGCTGCTCTCCAACCTACAGGACGACGCATTGTCCCTGGAGGAGCGAGTGGATCATGAGCAGCTCGCAAAGTGCGTGCGCGATCTGATGGGCCACCTCCCCGTTCCGCGGGATCGGGAGGTTCTCGAGCGGTTCTACCTGCAGGAAGAGCCGCGGACTTCGATTCGTGAGTCTTTGAAGTTGACGGACATGCAATTCAACCAGGTCTTGTGGCGCGCACGGCAGCGTTTCGGCGACATCCTTCGCCGCAACGGCCTCGCAATCGACGGCGACTCGGGCGAACCCCAGTCGACGCATGGATAGGGAGAACCATGGATCATTCACAGTTCAAGGCAAATCAGACGGCGGCCGTTTACGTGGCAGATGGACTCGACGGCCCCACGCAGGAAGCGTTCGAGATGCACATGATGGCTTGCCCGGAATGTGTGGAGGACGTCGAGACCTGGCGCGCAATCAAGATCAACATGCCCGCGAAGGTGCGGCGCCTGGTCACGCCCGCGGCCAACGTCCCGGCGCGGTCCCGACAGGCACCCGCATGGCGGCTGGCAGCCTCGGTCCTGCTCGCCACAAGCGTCGGCGCGGCCGGCGGATGGCTCGGTCATAGCACGACGCATCCCGCCATCTCTGACGGTGGAACCGTGTTCTTCAACATGCCGCTGAACCTGACGCGCGGTGCAGAAGAGTGTCAGGCGATCAAGCTGGCTCCCCGCACGACGGACGCAGTGGTCCGCTTGGGCGGTATCACCGGGAGCAGCGCGCTGCTGGCGTTGAACTCGGATCACAAGGAACTGCCCGAGGGCGCTTACTCCGTGAGCGTGCAGCCGGACGGCAGCCGCCTGCTGCAGATCGAAGTCCAGGCCTTGGCCGGCCGGGCGGTGCATCTGGAAGCGCAGAGCGCCGACGGCACGAGCGAGCCGCTGGGCTGCGTGACAGGACAGAAGCCTTAGTTAACTTGGCGAAAAGTCGCCTGCGGCGCTTGTCGCGGACATCACTTCGTCAACCGCCGGCAAAAACCTTGGTTTTTGCCGGCTGCTCACGCCGCGCGTTGCGGTAGCTGCGCGAGCCGCTCGCCCTGGCGCCGTAAGAACGGGCCGAATCCCAGCCGGTCATAGAAGCGACCCAGAGTCGCAAGATTCGGCGCTTGACGACGCAGGCCTTCCATTTCCACGCCCAGTTGCATGTCGCAGTGGATCTGCGTCAGCCGGCGAGACAGAAACACCGCCTCCCGGTGCCGGCTCAACCTCTCCCCAAGCGTCCCGGCGCCCCGGATCTTCAGGCCCGCCACCTGCCCCAGGCACGCGTAAAGGTGCTCGAGCGACTCGAATTCCTTCATCAGCGAGGCGGCGGTCTTGTGACCGATTCCGGGCACGCCCGGAATGTTGTCCACCTCATCGCCCGTGAGCGCCAGGTAGTCCGCGAATCGCTCCGGCGTCACGCCGAAATGCCGCTGGATGTCGTGATAGCCGAACTGCACGCGGGCCCCGAAATCCCAGAACAGATCGCCGTTGCGGACCAGCTGAGCGAGATCCTTGTCCCGGGTGATGATCGTGGACCTCACGCCCTCCTCGCGCATCCGCAGCGCGAGGGTCCCGATGATGTCGTCCGCTTCGAACTCCGGATTGACGAAGCCGGCCACTCCGAGGTGACTGCACAGCTCACGACAGATGGCGAACTGCGGGACCAGCCCGGGAGGGGGTGGGTTGCGATTGGCCTTGTAGGGCGGATAGATCCGGCTGCGGTACGAGTCGGCGGCCCGCTGGTCGAAGGCGACGGCCACGTAGCGGGGCTGAAGCCTTTCGATGAGGTCGCCGAGAAAGCGCGCGAAACCAAACACCGCGTTGACGGGGTTGCCGTCGCAGTCCACCCGATCGGGAAGCTCGGAGTAGTACGCCCGGAAGACGTATACGGAAGCGTCTACCAGGACGATCAAGTCTTCACGACAGCCAGCGTTGAATGCGGTCGTGCAAGGGACTCGTCCGCGGGAAGTGAGCCAGGAGGTACTCCATCTGGTCCGCCAGCACCCGGCGGCCTTTGAGGAAAATGTACTCCGCGTAGGTCGGCGTGAACGGCACCGCGATGAGTTGCATCTTCGCCTGCTCGGGTGTCCGTGAAGCCTTCCGATTGTTGCAGCGTCGGCAGGCCGTCACGACATTGGTCCAGACATCGATGCCGCCCTGACTGAAGGGTCTGATGTGATCGCGAGACAGGTCTCTCGAGGCGAACCGCAGCGCGCAGTACATGCACAGGTACGCGTCCCGTCTGAAGAGTGTCTGATTGTTCAGGGGCGGCACGTAGTCGTGGCGCGTATTACCGGGATTTCCAGTGTGCCCAACGGTCGCGACGATCGAGTTGACCTCGAGGATCGTGCGTCGACCCGTCAGGGCGTTCACCCCGCCATACAGCCGGTAAAGCATCGAGCCGCAGGTGTATGCCACCTGTTCCTGGTGATACAGGCGTGCGGCTTCCTTGTAATCGATCCACTCGAGCGGCATTCCAGCCACATCGGTGCGCAGGACGAGCTGGGAGAGCCCGCGAGTCGCTTTGCTGGCGACGATGCGCAGGTCCTCCTGATGTCCGTGGTCGGCGCGCTCTAGATCGATCCCATGCATAACAGGTGTAAGATAAGGCAGATATATGCAAGAATTCAACGTTGCAACGTCTTCATTACGTTGGGGAATTCGAACGGCGTAGCCGCCCGGCTACGCTCCCACACCGAAACGAGGCCACGAATGCCAGTTACCATCGGCGCCTTCCGTGAAAGCGCGCCTCAAGAAGCTCGTGTCAGCCTCGTCCCGGAAGTCGTCGACAAATTCGCCCAAACTGGCGCGCGCGTCATCCTTCAACGCGGCGCAGGCGGCGGCGCTCAGTTTCCGGATTCTTCTTACAAGAATGTGACGTGGGTTGAATCCGCGACCGCAGTTCTAGAGCAATCCGACGTCGTTCTGACCGTTCAGCCACTCTCAGTGGAACAGATAAGGCAACTGAAAGCGACCGCCATCGTGGTCGGATTCATGCAGCCTTACGCGCGTAAGGCCGAAGTAGCGGCGTACAAGGAGCGTGGGCTTACCACGTTCGCCGTGGAGCTGATCCCGCGTATCTCTCGCGCGCAGTCCATGGACGCCCTGTCTTCGCAGGCAGCGATTGCCGGCTACAAGGCGGTCCTGATAGCGGCGAACCATCTGCAGAAGTTCTTCCCGATGCTGACAACCGCCGCGGGAACGATCCGGCCTTCGCAGGCGCTGATCATCGGCGCTGGCGTGGCGGGTCTGCAGGCGATCGCCACAGCCCGGCGTCTGGGAGCGGTGGTCGAAGCCTATGACGTGCGCAGTGCGACGAAGGAACAGGTCAAGTCCCTGGGTGCGAAGTTCGTGGAGACCGGCGTCAGCGCCGACGGCGCCGGGGGATACGCCCGTGAGCTGACGGACGAGGAAAAGCGGAAGCAGCAAGAAGCCCTGGACTTGAGAATCGCCGCAGCGGATGCCGTCGTCAGCACTGCATCGGTACCCGGCAGACCGGCTCCAAAGATCATCTCGCGTGCCGTGGTGGAGCGGATGCGGCCTGGCTCGGTCATCGTCGACGTCGCCGCCGAGCAAGGGGGCAACTGCGAGTTGACCCGTGCCGGGGAAGTCGTCGACCACCAGGGGGTGAAGATCGTTGGCGCGGTAAACCTTCCCAGCACGCTGGCGTACAACGCGAGCGAGATGTACGCGCGCAACCTGCTCAACTTCCTCAAGCCCGCCATCAACCAGGGCGAGCTGGCGATCGATTGGAATGACGAGGTTTTCGCGCAGTCCTGTGTGACGCGCGACGGACGAATCAGCCACGAGCCAACCCGGAAAGCGGTGGAAGGTTAAGACATGACCGGAATCGTCGCTCTGTACATCTTCATGCTGGCGGCCTTCACCGGCTACGAAGTCATCTCGCGGGTGCCTGTGATCCTGCACACGCCCCTGATGTCGGGATCGAACTTCGTACACGGCATCGTCCTGGTGGGCGCTATGGTTGCGCTCGGGTCAGCCCACACGCCGCTGGAAAAGACGATCGGATTCATCGGCGTACTCCTCGCGGCGGGCAATGCCGTCGGCGGTTACGTTGTCACGGAGCGCATGCTCGAGATGTTCAAATCGAGCGGCGCCCCAAGAAAGAAAGACGATACTGTGAAGCCGGCGAGGGCGCACTGATGGCCTTCGACCGCGGGTTGCTGATTCAGGCGAGTTACTTCGTCACGGCGGTCCTGTTCATCCTCGGGTTGAAGCGCATGAGCTCCCCGGTCACGGCGCGTAGCGGCATCCTGTGGGCCGGCGCCGGAATGCTGGTGGCGACGATCGTCACCTTCGCCTATCCGGGGATGACCAACTACCCCCTCATCGGGCTGGCGATCCTGGTGGGAGGGAGCCTGGCGTGGTGGAGCGGCAAGCGGGTCGCGGTGACCAACATGCCGCAGATGATCGCGCTTTACAACGGCATGGGCGGCGGCGCGGCAGCCGCGATCGCGGCGGTCGAGTTATATCGCGCGGAGGCGCAGGGCTACGCGAGTTCGACGCTGGCCGTCATCGGCGGCATCATCGGCGCGGTCTCCTTCAGCGGCAGCGCTATCGCCTTCGGCAAGCTGCAGGGCTTGATCAAGCGCAGCGCGCGCTTCCGGGGCCAGCAGATCCTGAATCTGCTCATCCTGGTCGCTACGGTGGTGGTCGGAGGGATCGTAGCCATCCACCTGGGCTCGGGCGACGGCGGCCTTTCGGGCCACGTCACGGGTCTGTTCGCGCTCGCGTTGGTCCTCGGCGTCACGATGACGCTGCCCATCGGCGGCGCTGACATGCCGGTCGTCATCTCCCTCTACAACGCATTGACGGGCCTGGCCGTTGGCTTCGAGGGCTTCGTTCTCAACAACGCCGCCATGATCATCGCGGGCACGGTGGTCGGCTCGGCGGGCACGCTGCTCACGCAACTGATGGCCAGGGCGATGAACCGGTCGCTGGGTAACGTTCTGTTCTCAGGGTTCGGCGATACCGGCGGGGCCGCGGCCAGCGGCGACGTCACGGGAAGTCTCAAACCCATCGAGGCTTCCGACGTCGGTGTCATGATGGCCTTTGCACAGAAGGTCATCATCGTCCCGGGTTACGGGATGGCCGTCGCCCAGGCGCAGCACAAGATCTGGGAGTTGTGCCAACTCCTGCTCGATCGCGGTGTGACGGTGAAGTTCGCCATTCACCCCGTGGCGGGCCGCATGCCCGGCCACATGAACGTGCTGCTCGCGGAAGCGGGCGTGCCGTACGATCTGATCTCGGATCTGGATGAGATCAACGCGGAGTTCGAAACCGCGGACGTCGCGCTGATCATTGGCGCCAACGACGTCGTCAATCCAGTGGCTCGAAACGACAAGTCCAGCCCGATCTACGGCATGCCGATCCTCAACGCCGACAAAGCGAAGAACGTCATCGTGATCAAGCGCGGTCAGGGCGCAGGGTTCTCGGGCATCGAGAATGCGCTGTTCTACCTGGACAACACCCGGATGCTCTACGGCGACGCGCAGAAGGCCGGCGCCGAACTGATCCAGGCGATCAAGGCTGTGGGGTGAGAAGCGAAGCGACGGGCGGCAGTGAAGTGAGACGACGTGACGGTGCTCGGACGGTGACGATAGTGGCGACGCTCTTTGCGTCGGCCGTGTGTTGGAGCGCCACCGCGACACAAAGCGACGGCGCCAACAAAGCACTCACGACAGAGGCTGTGCTTGCGACGTCCACTCCAAGCGATTGGCTGCCGCTCGACCCCAAGAACACGCTTTATCTGGAATTGCCCGCGGGGCGGGTGATCATCGAGCTGGCGCCGCAGTTCGCGCCGCATCACGTCGCCAACATCGAAGCGCTGGCCCGAGAGAACTACTTTGACGGTACCGCAGTCCTGCGGGCGCAGGACAACTACGTCGTGCAATGGGGCGACGCGAGCGGCAAGAAGCCTATCGGGGCGGCGCACGCAAGTCTGTCGGCCGAGTTCGAACGGCCCTCACGCGGGCTGACTTTTTCTCCCCTTCCGGATCCTGACACCTATGCACCGGAAGCCGGCTTCGTCGATGGCTTTCCCGCGGCGCGTGATCCGAAGTTTGGTCGCGCCTGGTTGATTCATTGTTACGGGATGGTCGGTGCGGGGCGCGACAACGACGTCGATAGCGGGGGCGGCACCGAGCTCTACGCGGTCATCGGCCAGGCACCCCGCCACCTCGATCGCAACGTGACCCTGGTGGGTCGTGTGGTGCAAGGCATGGAGCTGCTGTCGTCATTGCCGCGGGGGACAGGACCCATGGGCTTTTACGAGAAACCCGAGCAGCGCACGGCGATCAAGTCGATGCGCATCGCGTCTGACGTCCCGGAGGCTCAGCGAACGCAGCTGGAGGAATTGAGGACCGATACGCCGACCTGGACCGCGTACGTGGAAACGCGGCGGAATCGGCACGAAGAGTGGTTCAAGGTGCCGGCCGGACGGATCGACGTGTGCAACGTGCCGCCGGTGGTGCGGCCGGTCGCGAAGACTGCGAGCGGTCGATAGCACGAGGCCTTGGCCGCGACCGATCAGTCCGGCGTGCGTTGAGCCGGCGACGTCAGACAATACGTCCGGATAACCCCCGGGTCGCGGCCGCCCGGCGCGGACACTCCCGCCACCTCGAACACCGGACGGTACCGCTCGGCGGGTAGATTGAACGGAGGCTTGTCCAGAAACACGCCCGAGCCCACCGCGACGCGAATATCTCCGCCATGTGGCTTGTCCAGATTGAACTCGACGCGGTTTCCATCTGACGGATGATGCTCGGTGACGAGTACGTGGCGGTAAATGGCGAGCCTCGGAAGAGCTTGGAGGATCTGTGCGTTCGAGAGGTGCTGAAACACCTGCCGGACGAAGCAGATGTCCCCGTGGGGCAACTCATCCTCGATGAAGTTGGCGTGTACGAACGAGACTCGATCGTTGCCGTAGTCGCGCTGATTGCGGGCAATCAGCGGCGCGACGATGTCGACTCCGATGTATTTCCGGAAATCCCCGGCGAACCGCCTCCCGACGCGGAAATCACCGCAGCCCAGATCGACCGCCACCGCGTTTGATGCGCCGAGGGTCCGCAGATGCGCCCGCAGGGCCTCGACATACGGGCTGACGATCCGATCGTCGCTGGATCCGGTCCCCGAATTGAAGGTACCGGCCTCACCACCCCACTCGTTGCGGGAGTAGATGTCCGTGAAGACCTGTTCGGTGCTCTTGGCCTGATTGCGCATCTGGGCCTGGCGGCGACGGAATCGATCGTAGGCAGTGACCACCGGCCGCGGCAGTCGCTCCCGCAGGTATGTCTTGAGCGCGCTCATCGTGAGCGGGAGATTCTGGCGGGGGATGGTTGCAGTTCGGAGTCAGGGACGGTTGGGCCGCCGCATTTGCCGTTGCGAGCGCCGCTCGCGCAGATTCTGTAGCGCATGCTGGCGCTCGGACGGCGACAGCTTCTGCCACCGCTCGCGTAACGCCTGACGCCGCGCCGGCGGCAGCTGCCGGAACTTGCGGAAGTTCTCCCGAACATGGGCCTGTTGGTCGGGAGGCAGGGTGCGGAACTTCTCCCAACGATTCCGCAGCGTCTTGCGCTGATCCGGCGGCAGATCGCGAAACTTCTGAAAGCGCTGAGTCGCGGAGCTCTTCTGATCGGGTGTCATGTTGAGCCAGCGGTCGCTGCCGCGGGCCAGCGCCTGCTGGCGCTCGGGAGGCAACGAGCTCCACTTGTCGCCGAACTGGGAGAGCAGCTGTTGCTGACGGGATGACAGGCTCGACCACGCCACCGGACCTCCCGGAGGTGGGGAAGTCGACGGACCCCGCGGACCGCTGGCGGGGGCGGAGGGGCTACCCACGCCGCCGGCCGGACCGCCAGAGAACGCGGGGCCGCCAGACTGCGGCCCACCGGCTCCGGTGGCATTCGGCGGGCGGTCGGTGCGCGGCTGGTCGGGCGTCTGGGCAAAGGAAGGCGCCGCCGCCGCGAGCAGCAGAGCCGCCAGACTCAATGCACCCCACCTAGTCATCCGACTTCACCTTCGAAGCCCCCGTCTGCGTACCGCTCGGTCCGGGCGGCTTGGCCTTTTGCGCGGCCTTGTCTATGTCGGCCTGCGCCAGATATTCCATCCAACTGCCATCATCGGGCTGCGTGCCGGCATCCGCCGTCGAATCGACGCTCCCGAGAAATTCCAGAAACTCGGCATCCGGCAGCGGCTCGGTCGGCTTCTTCGGCGGATCCGCCGCCGAGACCGCACCCGCGCCCAGCGCCGCGGCGGCCAAGGCCACTACCAGTGCCGGCGCGGGCCAGACGCACCGGGATGAGCTCAAGTGCTCGTCTCGGTGCCGGGTTCGGACTGATCCGCCGCCCACTCGTAAAACGAGCCGTCCAGATCTTCCATCAGGTCCAGACCCTCGCCATCGGCGACCAGATCGAGATCCTCAGCGGTCATCGCACTGCCCTCACCCACGGCACCACTGCCCGAGTGAGGATGCTGCCACAACACCATCGCCACCAGAGCCGCCGCGGCAATCGCGCCTGCGGTCGGCATCAACACGAAGCTGCGCAGGAACCCCGGCCGCTTTCCAGATCTGGCCACTTCGGCCACTGCCGCCTGGCGGGCCTGGTTCAATCGCGAGCGGATGCGGCTGTCGATGCGCGTCAGGCTCTCCGCGAGCACCACGCTCGAGCGCTCTTCGAACTCCCGCCGGAGGGTCTCATCAGAACTGTTTGACGGAGCGCTCATGTCCGGAAGCTCCCGAGCTGCGCCCGCAACGCCTGCAGGGCGCGAAAATAGTGTGTCTTGACGCTGCCCTCGGAGCAGCCCATCGCAACGGCCGTCTGAGCCACATCCAGGCCCTCGAGGGTCCGCAACATGAACACCTGCTGCTGACGCCGCGGGAGCGTGCCAATCGCCGTGTCGAGAGCCACCATGGCCTCGTCGATCTCGAGTTTATGACTGGGCGAGGGCTCTTCGCTCGGGGCTTGAGCGATCGGGTCCATTTCCTCGTCGTCCTCGTCACCCCGAAACGGGAGCCAGGCGATCACACGGCCCCGGACGGTCCGGCGGCGCTGCATGTCCCGAATCCGGTTCTCCAGGATCCGGTAGAACAGCGGCTTCCACTCCTCGGCAGGACGATCCGCGTACGCCCGAGCGAGTTGCAGCATCGCGTCCTGCACCGCATCCAGCGCGTCGTCTTCGTTTCGCAGGCCAGCTTGGGCGATCTTGAAAGCCTTGAGCTCGATGCCCGAGAGAAATTGATTCAGGGCCCGGGAGCGCGCCTGCGCCGACGAATCGGCAACCCCCACGTCCCCGTGCGATGCTGAGGGCATGCTATAAGGCGGCGCGAGTGTGGCGAACCCGGACATGGGTCGTATAACGCGCGGGCGCGGGGTCTGGTTGACTCCGGGCCGAACGAACGTAACCCATTGATTTATCCGAATCCATGACTCTCCCGCGGGTGTTTCGTGTGGCGCTGGACATGCCGCTGCGGCGCCTGTTCGACTACCTGCCGCCCGAAACAGGCTCGCATCCCACCCCTGAACCCGGGATGAGGGTGCGGGTCCCCTTCGGCCGGCAACGCCTGGTCGGCATCATTATGGCAACTGCCGAGTCCTCGGACGTGGCCGTAGAGCGGCTGAAGCCGATCATCGAAGTACTCGATACGCGGCCCGTACTCGATCCGGCCGCGCTGGGGCTGCTCGAATGGGCCGCCGACTACTACCACCATCCCATCGGGGAGGTGCTGGCGACCGCTTTGCCCAAAGCGCTTCGTCTCGGCGCAAGCGCTGTGGAATCGCATGAGCATTGGCTCGTGACGGCAGAGGGTCATGAGGCGTACCGCCAAGGAGAACCGCGCCGCGCACCGAAGCAGCGGAAGCTACTCGCGCTACTCGCGGAACAGGAAGGAGTGTCAGCTGACATTCTTACGGAGACATTACCCAACTGGCGTGACAGTGCTCGACAGTTGATCGCCCGAGGATGGGTCGTATCGACCGAATCACCCGTCGTCGTGGAAGAGTCGCGTGCGAGCGTTCATGGCGCGGCACCGGACCTGTCCCCGGAGCAGAAGATTGCTGTCGACAGCGTAAGTGCGGCACTTGGCCGCTTCGGAACATTCGTTCTTCACGGTGTGACCGGTAGCGGCAAGACGGAAGTGTATCTGCGCCTGGTGGAGCAAGTGTTAGCTCAGGGAGGTCGTGCACTGGTGCTGGTGCCTGAAATCGGCCTGACGCCGCAGCTCGTCGGCCGCTTCAGCGAACGCTTCGACACGCCGCTTTGCGTTCTGCACTCGGCGTTGACGGACTCAGAAAGACTACGCGCCTGGCGCACGGCCTTCAGTGGGGCTGCCCGGATCGTCATCGGGACTCGGTCGGCGGCGTTTGCTCCCGTGCCGCAATTGCGCCTGGTGATCATCGACGAAGAGCACGATGCCTCGTTCAAACAGCACGAGGGCGGCTTCCGGTACTCGGCCCGGGACCTGGCGGTCGTTCGGGCACAAAGGGCCAACGTCCCCATCCTGCTGGGATCCGCGACGCCTGCTCTCGAATCCCTCCACAACGTCAACAACGGCCGTTACACGCGGCTGACCCTTCCGAGGCGCACGACCCAGGCGGCTCCGCCTCGGATCACCCTGCTCGACCTCCGAACGAATGCTGTCCAGGCGGGTATTTCGACACCAGCCGTACAGGCAATGCAGCGCCATCTCGCCGAGGATGGACAGGTCCTCGTCTTCCTCAACCGCCGTGGGTATGCGCCAACGCTTCTCTGCACAGCCTGCGGATGGGTCGCGCCGTGCAAGGACTGTGATGCCCGGATGACGGTGCACCTTTCGGCACAGCGACTGAGATGCCATCACTGTGGGGCCGACGAGCCCCTCCCCGAGCGATGCCTTCAATGCGGGTTCGCGGTGAAGCCTGTGGGCCAGGGGACGGAACGAGTCGAAGAGGCCATCGCGGGTTTGTTCCCGGGCGTCTCGCTCGTCCGGCTCGATCGGGACGTCGTACGCCGGCGGGGGGATATGGAATCGGCCATGAAGCGCATGGCCTCCGGCGACGCCCGGATCCTGATCGGCACCCAGATGGTGACCAAGGGTCACGACTTTCCGAACGTCACGTTGGTGGTGGTTCTCAATGCCGATCAGGGGCTGTTCAGCACGGACTTTCGCGCACCCGAACGGCTGGCCCAAACACTCGTGCAGGTCGCCGGACGCGCAGGCAGGGGCACCCGTCCCGGCGAGGTGCTGGTGCAGACGGAGTTTCCCGACCATCCCCTACTCCGGAGCCTCCTGTCGGAGGGTTACGATGGCTTCGCGCGGGCAGCGCTGGAGGAGCGGTCGCAGGCTTCATGGCCTCCGTTCAGCCGTTTGACCGCGATACGCACATCCGCAACGACGGCACCCGCGGCGATCGAGTTTCTGACGGACGCACGAAAGTTGGCCCAGCCGCCTCGCAACGTGAAGCTGCTGGGACCGGTTCCCGCCGCGATGTCGAAACGCGCCGGACGCTACCACGCTCAGTTGCTAGTGGAGAGCGCCGAGCGCGGGGCGCTCCACCG
Source organism: Steroidobacteraceae bacterium (assembly GCA_036499585.1). Taxonomy (GTDB): domain Bacteria; phylum Pseudomonadota; class Gammaproteobacteria; order Steroidobacterales; family Steroidobacteraceae; genus 13-2-20CM-66-19. Next base: position 287,253 of record DASYDM010000004.1, on the reverse strand, counting down.
GTTCCTCGATGGCTGGCTTCCTACGATCGAGACGCTGCAAAGCGCTCGTCGTGTCCGTTGGGCACTGGACGTGGACCCGATAGAGTTGTTTTAGTTAGATCTGGCAAGATCCGCCTGCGGCGATTTTGCGGGGGGTGGCGTTTTTTCATGTCGGACCTGGTCAAGTACGCAAGCGCGGTCGCCATCGCTGCGGTGGCTATTGCGATCCGCTGGTCGTTGATTCCGATCGTCGGACCGGACGCGCCCTACGCAACGCTGATGGGCGCGATCGCCCTGGCCGTTTGGTTGGGAGGTTGGGGACCCGGCCTGGTGACCGCGGTGCTCGGGCCTGTCGGAATGATCGTCATCATCGGGCGGCCCTTCCAGGCGCTGCCCTTCGACGTTCTGCACACCAGTGTGGGGGTGACCCTTTATGTGTTGACCTCCGGCCTGATCATCGGACTGGGCGAGGGCATGCGCCGGACCCGGGACGCCTATCGCCGCTCGCAGGAGCGCTTTTTTCGCTCCCAGGAAGCGGCGATCCAAGGGTATGCCTGGCTGCAGGCCCTTCGCGGGCCGGATGGCCAGCTGTTCGACTTCGAGATCGAATACATCAACTCGCTCGGCGCGTCGATCTGCCGGTCCACGCCGGAGCAGGTGACCCGCTGCAAAGTGAGCGAAGTCATGCCCGGGCTTTGCACCGCGGGGCTGCTCGAGTCGCTGCGACAGGTCGTTCGAACGGGGAACCCGGCCGACATCGAACTCGCCGACGTGGGAGCGAACGCGGGGCTCTCGCGATGGCTGCGCTGCATGATCGTACGCCTCGACGACGGCGTCGCCATGTGCTTCTCCGACATCACGCAGACGCGGCAGCTCGCGATCCAGCTGAGCCAGCGTGCGGCTGAATTGCAGCGCGCGAACTCCGCGAAGAGCACGTTTCTCGCGACTCTTTCGCACGAGCTACGCAACCCACTCGCGCCCATCCGCAACGGCCTCGCCATCCTCAAGGAACGAACCCCGGAATCCCTGGGAGACATTCCCGCCATGATGGAACAGCAGATCCGCATCGCCACGCGGCTGATCGATGATCTGCTGGATGCCAGCCGGATCGATCGGGGCAAGCTCGAGCTGCGTCGCGAGAGAATCGTGCTGAAGTCGGTCATCGAGGCCGCCATGGAAACGGCTCGACCCAACATCGAGGCCCGCTCTCACGAGCTGGTGGTGAATCACCCGGCTGGCGATCTCTACGTCGATGCGGACCGGACGCGCCTGGCCCAGGTCCTGGCGAATCTGCTGAACAACGCCGCGAAGTTCACCCCGCCCCAAGGGCGCATCGTGTTGTCGGTGCGCGCCAAGGCCGCCATCGCAATCATCCGGGTGCAGGACAGCGGAATCGGCATCCCCGCGGCCGATCTCGACAACATCTTCGAGATGTTCGTGCAGCTCGATACGGGCAAGACTCACGCCGGCGTCGGCCTGGGTGTGGGCCTGGCTCTGGCACGCTCACTCATCAACATGCACGGCGGAGAAATCACCGCCCGCAGTGCAGGTCCCGGGAAAGGCAGTGAATTCCGCATTCGGCTGCCGCTGGCCGAAGCCCCGGCGTGGACGGCGCCTCAGGCGAGCGTGGCTCGCACGGACCACACCAGCCGCATCGTGCTCGTCGTCGACGACAATGTCGACGCAGCTACCAGCCTCGCAACCCTGCTGGACTGCAGAGGCCATCGGACATACGCCTCCTTCGATGGCCTGTCCGGATTCGAGCAGGCGATGTCCGTGCCTCCTGACGTCGCATTCATCGACCTGAACATGCCCTTCCCGGACGGTTTCGAGCTATGCCGCATGATTCGCAGCCAGAGTTGGGGCGAGCGTGTGCGGCTCATCGCGCTGACGGGCATGGGCCAGCCGGATGACATCGAGCGTTCCCGGGCCGCCGGCTTCGATCTGCACCTGACCAAGCCGGTCGACCCGGATGAGCTGTGTTTCGCCGTCGGCCTCACTGCGCCGGCGCAGCCGAAGACTGCTGCTGACGACGCTGTGCGCGCCGCGCCTGCCACGCCTGCTGAACTTCCTCGCGTGTCAGCACTCCATCATGGTTGAGATCGAGTTTGTCGAAGCGCTTCGTCGCCATGGCAGCCGCGGCAGCCTGCGCTTCGTCGCGCGTGATCTGGCCGTCGCCGTTGGTATCCCACATCTTGAACAGATCGCGATGGTGGCGGTGCCAATGTTTGGGTGTGTTGGGAGACGTCGCCGTAGCGCCGCCAGCGGCCGTTCCGCTGTCGCCACTGGGGGTCGCCGACTGCGCCCACAGGACCGCGGGTACCGCCGAAAGCGCCGCTACGACCGCTAGAATCCGGATCGGAGTCTTCATTTGCATCACTCCTGGTGAGGGGTTGTCATGTAATGAAAAACGCGACCCGCCATCGCACGTTGACGATGCAATTGTAAGCAAACGATAAGCCGTGAAATCCCAACTCGAGCAGCTTCTGCGGGCCGCCGTAGGCCGGCTATCCGAGGAGGTCTTGCCCAGACCTCCTTCCGCCTTGCAGATAGTTGTTGAACGTACACGCGATGCGCAGCACGGCGACTTCGCGAGCAATGTGGCGCTCCGCCTCGCTGGTGCGGCGCATCCTGGCGACCTCGCGCGCGCGATAGTCGAGGCGCTACCGCCGAACCCGCTCATCGCGCGAGCGGAAGTGGCGGGCGCTGGCTTCATCAACATCTATTTGACGCCCGAGGCCTTTAGTCAGGAACTCTCGGCAATCCATGAGTCCAGCGAACGCTATGGACGCAGCGGACTAGGTCAAGGCGTGAAGGTTGTGGTGGAGTTTGCGTGTGCGCCGACGGATAGACCTTCGCACATCGGACACGGCCGCGAGGAAGCCTATAGCGCGGCACTCGCGAACCTGTTTGCGGCAACGGGCTTCGATGTCCACCTCGAGTGCTACGTACAGAGTCTTGTCGACACCGGCGCCGCTGATCGCGCGTTGGCACTCCTCGAAGCTCAAGGACACCTGTATACAAACGACGGTGCAACTTGGTTTCGAGGCACAGAGTTCGGAGACAGCCAGGATCGTGTGGTGGTGAAGGGTGACGGCGGAAGAACCTGTTTTGCGTTCGACGTCGCGCACCACTTGGAGAAGCGCGAGCGCGGGTTCGGACGTCTGGTAGACGTTCTGAGCGCCGACCACCAGGGCCACTTCGCGCAGCTGCGTGCAGCGTTGGAAGCCATGGGAGAGCGCAGCGACGGCCTGGAAGTGGACCTGGTTCAATCAGTCAGTCTCGTTCGGCGACGTAGGAAAATCCCGGCCGTCACTCTGCGCGAGCTCTGGGAGGAGGTCGGGAAGGATGCCTGCCGGTTTTTCTTCCTGTTGCGCAGCCACGATCAGCCGCTGGACTTTGACGTGGATCTCGCCAAGTCACGTACGAACGAGAATCCGGTGTACTACGTCCAATACGCTCACGCACGAGTCGCCAGTGTCCTGAAGCAGCTCAAGGCTGGTGAGTTGGCGTTCGATCGTGCCGAGGGACTGGACAACGCCGCGGCGTTGACAGGGGAGCAGGAGCAGCCTCTGCTCAAAATGCTGACCAGCTATCCGGAGATCGTCGAGCACGCCGCGACGAATCGTGCACCGCATGCCGTCGTCCATTACCTACGTGAACTTGCGAACGCGTTCCACACGTACTACAACGCTCAGCAACTTATTGTGCCCGAGAGCAAGATTCGTAACGCGCGCATTGCCCTGGCACTTGGTGTACAACAGGTGATCCGCAATGGTCTTACGCTCATCGGGGTGTCGTCCCCGGACACGATGTGAGAAGTGAATAGAGAGGACTGACGCCAGCCCATGGCCAGAATCAGCGCGCGCGACTACAAGAGTGCCAACCGACGCCCCCTGAGCGCGGGGAAGCTGAAGGAATATGGGATCGGGGCAGTCGTCGGCGTCGTTGCGGCCAGCGTGCTGTTCCTCTACATGGGGAGCAAGGTCAGCGCGACTCACGAGCCCGAGAAGCCACGCCCCGATCCACATCGCGCGGCGCCGGCCACCGCCGACTCCGAGCCGCAGCCTGCCGTGCGGAGCGAGAAGTACGACTTCTACGAGATGCTGCCGAACTTCGAGGTGGTGGTCCCGGAAAAGGACAAGGACGTCAAGCGCAACCTCCCGGCGACCGCCCCCGTGGAGCGCCCGGGCGTCTACGTGCTGCAGGCGGGGTCGTATCGGAACCAGGCGGACGCCGAGCGTGTCCGGGATCAACTGGCACGGCAGGGTATCGATGCCAAGGTTCAGCGCGTGGCGGTAGACGCCGACGTCTGGCACCGCGTGCGGATCGGGCCCGTCACGAAGCTGGAAGAGCTGAACAAGCTGCGCAAGCAGCTACAGGCGGCGGACGTGGACGCGCTGGTGATCCGGGTAGGGGATTGAGGCAAGCAGCTTTTCGATGTCCTTGCCACCCACGGGCCGCGAGTGCAGGTACCCCTGCGACTGATCGCATCGTAACCGCCGCAGCAACTCGAGCTGCTCATCCGTCTCCACTCCTTCGGCCACGGTCGTGAGATTGAACGCCGAGGCCAGTCCGATGATGCTCGAGACCAGCGTGACGCTCGCCGAGTCGTTGGGCAGACCGCTGATGAAGGAGCGATCGATCTTCAGCAGATCCACGGGAAGTTGCGACAACAGTCCCAGTGAAGAGTAGCCGGTGCCGAAGTCGTCGATGGCGATCCGCATTCCCGCCGAGCGCAGCTCGCGCAGCTTGCGGCCTGCGCCCTCGACATCGAGCAACAGCCCGGTCTCGGTGATCTCGAGGTCCAAGCCATAGCCATCGCCGGCGCAGCGATGCGCAGCCGCGAGGAAGTGGTCGACGAACACGCGGCGGCGAATCTGCTGAACGGAAACGTTCACGGCAATGCGCACAGGGCCGAGGCCGGTGGCACGCCAGCGGACGCAATCCTCGACGGCCTTCTGCAGCACCCACTCGCCCACGGCCACGATCATGCCGGAGGATTCGAGGACTGGAAGAAACTGCGCCGGATGGACCAGGCCCTGTTCGGGGTCCATCCAGCGCAGCAAGGCCTCGACACTCTCCACGCGTCCAGTCGAGATGTTGACTTGGGGTTGGTAGTGCAACAGGAACTGCCGCTCGTCGAGCGCAACGCGCAGCCGATGCTCGAGGGCGAGTCGCTCGGCCACTGCGCTGTGCATCTGAATCTGATAGTGCAGGTATTGCTCGCCGGACTCCTTGGCCTGCTTCAACGCCGCCTCGGCACGCTGGACGAGGGTGTTGCCATCGTCACCATCCACGGGATAGCGCGCGAAACCCGTCTTGAACGAAGCGCGGATGTCCCGGCCTTCGATATGAAAGGCCTCATTGAAGACGGTGCCTTCGAGGAGAGCGGTGACGCTCTCGGCGGTCGTTTGAGTCTCCGGCAGCCCGAACACGAACGTGCCGCCACCGGCATAACCGAGGCGCTCGTCATCCTCGAACTGATGCTTGAGTCTATCGGCGACGCGCTGCAGCAGCAGATCGCCAACATGGCGCCCGAAGCTGTTGTTGACGTTGCTCAGGTGCATGACGTCGAAGGCCACCACGGTCGGCCCGCCTTCCGGGACGGTTCGCGAACGCAACAGCGTATCGAGCCGCTCGCAGAACAGGGTACGCTTCGCCAACCCCGTCAACGGATCGAAGTAGGCCAGAAGCTGAGCGGCTTCCTCGTGTTGGCGGTACTGCAGCGCGAAGGACAGACTCGCCATGATGTCCTGCAGGAGCAGCAGCTCCTCATCGCCCAACACACCGCTTTCACGTGACGCCAGCGTCAACACACCGAGGCGCCCGCCGTCGACGATCAACGGCAGGGCGACGATGGATTTGTAGCCGGCGGCGATCCAGTCGCCACGATTCGCGACCGCGGGCTCGCTCTTCTCGAGGTCCGCACAGTAGGTGATCTCACCCAGACGCAGCGCCCGGCCCAACAGGCTCGAGTCGGGGTCGGCGCCGTTACTGATCGGAAACTGGAGCTTCCCGATGTCGTTATCCTGAGGGCCGCCCAACCAATACCACGGTTGCGCGTGTTTCCCGTCCTGCGAGACAAGCGAGAGCACGGCGAACTCGTAACCACCGACCTGTACGGCCAGCCTGCAGGCTTCGCGCAATAGCTGGTCGCGATCGGTGACGCGCACGACTACGGCGTTGACGGCGCTTTGCAGCTGCAACTTACGCGTGAGTCGAGCGATTCGCTCTTGCTGTTGCTTGCGTTCCGTGACATCACGGTGTGTGCCGCGATAGCCGGTGACGATGCCATCCCGACCAATCAGGGCGAGGAGATTGCCCTCGAGCCAACGGTACTCGCCGTCCGCATGCTTCCATCGGCTCGAGACGCCGGAAATAGTGCGATTGCGCACTGTCAGGTGTTTCAGTGCGCGAACGAACCTGTGGCGATCGTCCGGGTGAATGAGAGCTTCGAACGAGGTGCCCAGAATCTCATCGACAGACATCCCGAGAACGCTGCGAATCGACTCACTGGAAAAGAGATAGTGCCCGTCGGCCCCGAACTCCCAGATCCAGTCCTGAACGGTATCGACGATGTCGCGTAGCCGCTGCTCGCTCTCCCGGATCTGACGCTCCGCGCTGCGCCGTCGGATCCGCTCGCTCACCTCACGCAATGCTCTCTGGACGGCCGGCACGAGCCGCGCGGGATTGCTCTTCAGGACATAGTCCACCGCACCACGGCGCACGGCCTGGATCGCGCGCTCCTCACCGGCCGCGGAACTGAAAAAGATGAATGGCGCATCGGGCAGCTCAGCGAACGCGATGTCCACTGCGGTGAGGCCATCGAAACCCGTGGTGGCGAGGTGGAAATCGGAAAGGATCAGGTGCGGCCGGAACCTGGACAGTGCCGCCCTGAACTCGGACTCGTTGTCGACGTGTTGGTGAACGCAGCGAATCCCGCCGCCGATCAGTCGCCTCGCGATCAGATCCGCCTCGGCGGCGATTTCTGCAACGATCAGTACACGCAGGCCCTGTTGCAAGAGAGCCTCATCGCTCGATTGTTCTTCGTTTCATACGAGGGGACCGGCGCAGCGGAACGGAGCCGCCCGACGTTTCCGCAAACGGCAGGCAGCCCGACCCGTGCCGGAGACTTCCGGTTGTGCTTTCACCCAGGGACACTGGCGTCAGAGGTGGGGTTATCTCAGCGCGGCTGAGAAAAACACGCGGGATCGGCCACGGCGTGGACGCCGCGCTGGGCAAGCGCCAAAAGCCGCGCCTTTGCCAATCAAACTAGTCGTCGCTGATGTTACGGAAGTCGACTCCGAGAGAGCGAAGCTTACGGTACAGATGGGTGCGCTCCATCCCGACGCGCTTGGCCAGTTGCCCGACCTTGCCGTTGCACAGAAGAAGCTGCTGCTGCAGATAGGCCCGCTCGAACTGCTCCCGCGCTTCGCGCAACGGTAGCGCCAGAAGATCCTGCTTCACCAATGGCTCCCCCGGAGGCGTCTGCACGGCAAGCTCACGCTCGATTTCCTCGAGGCGGATCTCCTCCGGGCCGCCCTGTATGAGCAGGCGATGCACCAGGTTCTTCAATTCGCGGACGTTGTCGGGCCAAGGGTAGTTGCGTAACCGGTTCTGCGCGGCGACGCTGAAGCGGCGGAACGGCAGTCCCTCCGAGTCGACGACCCGATCGACGTAGTGACGAAGCAACTCGGGAACGTCCTCCGCATAGTCGCGAAGTGGCGGAACACGAACGATCAGCATGTTCAGGTGCGCGAGCAGATCGCGTCGCATCCCATCAGTGCCCGCGCGGTTCTCGATTCCGGGCTGCGCAGAAGACAACACCCGAGCGGCGAAGTTGATCGACTCGCTTCCCCCGAGCCTGGTGAAGCGACCTGACTCCAGGACGCCGACCAGAAGCCGCTGCGCCGTCGCGGGAAGATCCTCGATCTCGTGAAGAAACAGAGTGCCGTCGCCGGCTTCTTCGAGAACACCCATCCGATGCGTGCCGCTGGGTTCCTCCTGGCCGAAGAGGCGTGCTTCCGCGTCGGCTTCCCGCAGACTGCTCGCGATGAGATTGAAGAACGGACGACCGGCTCTCGGCCCGCGCTCGTGCAGGTAGCGCGCGAACGCCTCGCGTCCCGAACCCGGCTCGCCTACCAACAGCACCGAGGAAGGATTCGAGGCAATCTGCTGCAGTTCGGCCCGCAGCTGCTGCATGAGCTTGCTCTTGCCGACCGGCACCATGAGCGGTGGCACGAGCAGCTTGCCGGTCTGGCGGCGTCGTTTGCCCGCATCCAGTGCACGCTCGACCGTGCGCAAAAGCTTGGCCAGCGACAACGGCTTCTCGACGAAATCGAATGCCCCGAGGCGAGTCGCTTCGACGGCGGTCTCAACCGTGCCGTGGCCCGACATCATGACGACGGGACAGCCGTCCGAAGCTGTCGCAGACCATTCGCGCAGCAGGCTGATGCCATCCACGTCTGGCATCCAGATATCGAGCAACACCAGGTCGGGCGTTTGCCGAGCCCGCGAGGCGCGTGCCTGGGCAGCGTTGGCAGCCACGTCCACTTCGTAACCTTCCTCGGAAAGAATTTCCTTCAGGAGGCCGCGGATGTCCGCCTCGTCGTCGACTACCAGGATGTGTGGACCACTCATGCCCTTTCCCTCCGCAACGGCTGACTGCTGCGCTCACGCGCAGTGCCGGTTGCCGATCTCGTGCTGTCTTTGACCGGAAGGACGACACGTATGCGTGCTCCGCCTTCCGGCCGATTGTCTGCATCTATGCGCCCGCCGTGCTCCTCGACGATCTTCTTGACGATGGCGAGTCCCAGGCCCGTTCCCTTCGGCTTACTCGTCACATACGGATCGAATACGCGCCCCAAAAGCTCGCGTTGAAATCCCGGACCATTGTCACACACGGTCACCACCGCGTAGACAGCATCGTCCCCGCCGTACTCGTTCCGAGTGGCGATCTCGAGGACCGGCGAAGCCACCCCGTCCAGAGCTTCCAGCGCATTTGTGACCAGATTGTTGAGGATCTGCCGCACGCGGCCGCGGTCGGCTTCGATGGTTTCGAGGGCCTCGTCGAGCTCGAGCCGGATCGTCGCGCGCGGGTCCTGTGACCGATAGAGGTCAGCGACCTCGGTAATGACCTGGTTGAGACTGAAGCGCGTGATCTTCATCTCGGGAGCGCGCGCGTACTCGCTGAAAGCGTTCACCATCTGCTGCATCGCTTCAACTTGCGACACGATTGTATGCGTCGCTCGCTCGAGTATCTCGGCGTCCTTGGGACTCATGCTGGCCAGGAACTTCCGTCGCATCCGCTCGGCAGAGAGTTGGATCGGCGTCAATGGATTCTTGATCTCATGTGCCAGACGGCGTGCAACTTCGCCCCACGCGGCATCACGTTGCGCCTGCAGCAGCGCGGTGATGTCATCGAACACGATGACATACCCCATGCCGCTGTCTTCCCAGGGCAGCGGCGTGCACGCACACATGAGTGTGCGGCGCCCAGCTTCTGCATCAAGATCGAGCTGCTCACGCCACTCTTCGCGTCCGGCTGCAAACCGGACTGCAATAGCGGCCACGAACTGTCCGAGGCGCTCGTTGTGTGCCGCGAGCTCAGGCAGGGAACGACCGGCAGCGCTCGTCAGATCTGTGCCCAGAATTGCGCCGGCGGCGGCGTTGGCCATGCGCACCGTGAGCGTGCCGTCGATAGCGACCACACCGGTAGACAGCCTCGCGAGAATGATCGCGAGACGCTGGCGTTCGCGCTCCACGGCTTCCTGGCTGCGGGTCGTCTCTTCGTGCGCCCTGCGGAGGCGCTTCGTCATGTCATTGAACGAGTGCACCAGGAATCCCATTTCATCGCGCGAGGGCAAAGGGAGGCGTGTGCCGAAATCGCCTTTGCCGACGGCGCGTGTTCCTTCAATGAGATCCTGGACGGGGCGAACCAGTCTCTGCGCGGAGAAGATCGCCCCGTAAATCGCAGCAAGCATGGCCAGCAAGAGAACCAGAGTCAGCGTTACGCGGAAGCTGGCCTTCAATGGCTCACGCCACGCGGCCAGGTCTCCATATTGTGAATACAGGCGCTGCACCGCTTCGGACAGCGCAGCGATCTGCGCCGGCACGGGGTAGATCGCTACGATGTAGCGACCGTCTGATTCGGCCTGCGAATCGGACAGGTGCACGGCGTCAGACAAAGGCGACGCGGTCCGGATCAGAAATCCGCCATCCGCCAGCGGTTCGAGACTCACATAGGGACGATGCTGGCTGATCTGACGCACCAGATCGGAGGGCGGCCGCGACGGGGTGGTCTCGAGCGGATTGTCGAGACTGGCCGCGATCATTCGCTCGTGCTCGCCGAACAACACGATCTCGCTGCTGCCGAAGGCCCGACGCTCTTCGTCCAGACGCTGCTGGATCTCGCCGGGCGGGGTTTTGGCAATCACGTTCGCCAGGATCTCGGTCCTTCCCGAGTATTCCTTCTTGCTCAGATCGAGAGCCTTGCGCGAAGCATCCAACGCGTTGTCGAGCCCCTGCCGGATCTCATCCCGAAACCAGCTATCAATGCCGCGATTCAGGAACTCGAGAGAGAAGCTGTAGACAATGAGTAGCGGCGCGATGACCAACACACCGAAGATGGCCACTGTCCGAGCCGTGAGGCGCGACCCTGGCTTGTGGTCACGGTACTCACGCACGAGCTGCCACAGTTTGCGCGCGAGGAGAATCGTGAGCGCGATGACACCCACGATATTTATCAACAGTACCCAAGGCTGCAGCCGGCCAAAGTCCGAGGAGTTCTGCACACTCTTGGCCAGCAACACCAGCGATCCGGCACCGACCGCCGACCACAGAACGAGCAACGAAACCGCAGCGAAGCGGCTTCGCGAGCGAGGTTCGGGGGTTACACCGGCAGAGCCCATGAATACCACTCACTCTCGCGATGCCAGTCGTCCGTCCAGAACAGGAGCGCGCGTAGCGAGGCGGGCAACTTGCCGCGGCGTACGCCGGCCCGAACGCTGACAATATAGTTCCCACCGTCGAGTTGGGGCTCGACGAGAATCGGCCAGCTATCAATCTTGCCGAGATGCTCCAACGCTTCCTCCAGCGTGGGGAAACTTACCTGCTCACCACTTCGGACATCACGAACTACGTATCGATCACTCACCGCGTGGTATGCGAGTTCGCGCCTCAACGTGAGATCGACGATCGAGGCGTTAACCCAGAATCGACGCTCGCGATCCACGCGCGTATCGAGATCAAACGTCAGCGTGACCCCTTCGCGCAAGGCGTCTCGAATGGCGGGATTTACCGGGTACTCCACTCGGGCGTGCAGCAGGAACACTCCATTGTCGATGTTCACGTAGGCAGACCGCACCTCCAGCACACCGTCTAAAGCGTCGGCCAACGCGAGCGCACAGCACAGCGCGAGTGCAAGTCCGAGAAGGCAACGATACGCCCCGCGATTCAGCCTGTTGTGCAGGCTGCGCGGTGCGTGTCGTAGCATCGATGCAACGGAAAGTGCGTTCAAAACTAAGCTGCCAGCGCCCGATCAGATTGGGGCCGTTGTCTTTTCGAGACAAGCATAATAGAAGCCGTCGGCGCCTGCCTCTGTCGGCAGCAACTGCAGCCCGGGGTGGCGTTCCAGGGCCTTGCAGCCTGCACAGGCCCCGGGGGCCAGCTCGGCCGCCGGCGCAAGCTGAACAGCACGGGCGGTGCCCTGGCGGGGCGGTGCACCCTGCAAGGGCTGTGCAGCCTGCGCGGCCAGAAAGGCGTTCACCACGGCCTCGTTTTCCGCCGGCAGGACTGAGCAGGTGCAATAAACCAGGCGGCCCCCCGGAGCGAGCATGCTGAAGGCCGCCGCGAGGATTTCCCCCTGCGTGCGGGCGAACGAGCCCACATCCCGGGGCCACCGGAGGAGCTTGATATCCGGGTGCCGGCGAATGACCCCCGTGGATGAACAGGGGGCGTCGACCAGGATCCGGTCGAAAGGCTTTCCGTCCCAGAAGGAGCCGGGGTCCCGCAGATCCCCCACGAGAACTTGCGCACTGCGGCGCAGACGCTCGAGGTTTTCGCGGATGCGCCCCGCCCGTCCGGCATCGATGTCGACGGCGACCAGATCGACCGGCCCGTCCACCGACTCGAGGATGTGACCGGTCTTTCCACCGGGAGCCGCGCAGGCATCCAACACTCGCATGCCGGGCCGGACATCGAGCAGTTTGGGCGCCAGTTGAGCTCCGGCATCCTGGACGGATACCCGACCTTCGGCAAAGCCTGGCAATGAGGCGAGCGGCACCGGCTTGTCCAAGCGCACCGCCGAACCCGCCCATTCGAGCGCATGGCCGGCCATGCCGGCGGCCGCCAGCTCCGCGAGGTAGTCGCTGACGCTGCCGCGCGAGCGATCGACCCGTAACACCATCGGGGGGTGGGCATTGTTCGCCTGGAAAATGGACTCGGCCTGCTCAGGCCAGGCCGCCTCGATCGCCTCGATCAGCCAGGCGGGATGCGCGGTTCTGATGGAGACGCTGGCGTCGGCTTCATCAAGGAGCGCTCGGTGGTTCGCAACAAAGCGCCGCAGCACTGCGTTCACCAGGCCGGCTGCACCGGGATGCTTGAGTGCTCGCGTTGCGTCCACAGCGGCGTGCACCGTTGGCTGCGGAGCGTTTCGGGAGTACTCGACCTGGTGGGCCGCAACGACCAACAGGCAGCGAACTTCGTTCGCCACGCCCTTCGGATGACTCAACAGCGACTCGATGACAGGAGCGAGGCGCAGATACCAGCGCACTGACCCGAGCGCGACGGCACGCACAGCCGATCTATCAGCGGCGCTCTCGAAGGGCGCGAGAGCTTCATCTGAAGACCGACCGTCGAAGACGATGGTGCTCAGTGCTCGGGCGGCGTCCGCGAGAGTCGTGGCGCCCGGCGCCCATCGCGAGGGCCGCCCCCCTGCAGCCGGCCTGCCTTTCTGAGCCACCCCGGATCAACCTAACCGGGAGCCCAGGAGGCCCGGGGTGTTGGCAAAATCCCTTGCCGAAATGGGCTGGCGACCCGGGCGTTGCACACGCTGCAAAGAAAGGGCATTGCGCCCGCAGGAAATAACGACCCCGGCGGCTGTGGCGGCCGCAACGGTGCCGGGATCGGCGCCGGCGCAGAAGTCGAGGATGGAGGCTTCGTAGATGCGCAACTGTTCGCCCTTGAAAGTCGTTTCTGCGACGGGAGTGGGGATGAAAGCTCGGATTTTGCGGTCGATTTCGTCCGCGCTGCCGGTCCAGTCGATGACAGCTTCCTTCTTCTCGATCTTCGCCGCGTAGGTGACGCCCTCGGCAGGTTGCGGACGGGGTTTCGCAGTCGCTGCCTCGAGCGCGTCGAGGGATTCCAACAGCGCCGTTGCGCCTATTGCGGACAACCGATCGTGGAGCGAGGCGGTCGTGTCGCGAGACTCGATCGGAACCGGAACCTGACTGAGCATCGGCCCGGTATCCAACCCTTCGTCCATCGACATGATCGTGACACCCGTTGCCGCATCGCCCGCCAGAACTGCGCGTTGTATGGGCGCAGCGCCGCGCCAGCGAGGCAGCAGCGAAGCATGGATGTTGACGCAGCCGAAGCGAGGCAGGTCGAGCACGGCTTTGGGAAGGATCAACCCGTATGCGACGACGACCAGCACATCCGGCTTCCAGGACACCAGATCCGCTTGCCCCTCTTCCGTTTTGAGGGACAGGGGTTGAGCCAGGGGCAGGTCATGAGCCAACGCCGCCCGTTTGACGGGACTCGAGGCGAGTTGGCGACCGCGCCCCTTGGGGCGGTCCGGCTGTGTCAGGACACCGACGACCGTGTGGCGTGATTCGATGAGCGCCTGGAGAGCCGGGACGGCGAACTCCGGCGTTCCAGCGTAGGCAACACGCACGCTAGGAGCCGATGGGGGGCGGTGACTGCATCAGCGCAGTCAGAAGGCTTTGCGAGCGCTGCCCGCGGACTCGCGGGCGCGAGCTGCGCGCTCCTTGCGCTCCTTCTCGAGCTTCTTGCGAATCCGCTCGCGCTTGAGGTCGGAGAGATAGTCGACGAACAGCTTGCCGTTGATGTGATCCATTTCGTGCTGGATGCACACGGCGAGCGTGCCTTCGTAGTCCCGCTCGAACACCTCTCCCTTGCGATCCTGTGCGCGTACACGAATCTTGGCCGCACGCTCGACGTCGTCGTAGATCCCCGGAACTGACAGGCACCCCTCCTCGCTCACGGCGGTCCCTTCACGCGCAAGGATCTCCGGATTGATGAAGACCAGGGGGGAGTTCTTCTCATCCGAGAGGTCGATCACCAGAAGTTGCAGCGCAACATCGATCTGGGTCGCGGCCAGTCCGATGCCCGGGGCGGCGTACATGGTCTCGAACATGTCGTTGACGAGCTCATCCAGCCCGGGGTCGAAACGGGTCACCGGCTCGGCGCGGGTCCGCAGCCGGGGGTCGGGGAATTCGAGGATGGTTCGCAGACTCATGGATAAAAAACCAGGTGATGGACTCGTGACTTGGCGCACAAACTTGACATTAAATCTCGTCCAAGGCGCCGGTCCGTGATTATAAACCACTAAGATAGTCGCGCTTGTGTGTGCTCGAGGAGTGGTGCGGAATGGTCTCAATTCAAGCCCTAAGGCCCCGGGTTACCGTGGGTCTGCTGACGCTGCTCGCGTCATTGGCCGGGTGCCATTCTGGTGCCCGCCACGCTGATACCCCGCCCCCGTCGTTGCCCGTTGCCTCCGGTGCAGGGGTACCGGATACGGCTGCGGACACCGCGGACTTGACCGCCACCGAGGCGGCCATTGCGGCAGGCCCCGCGCAGACGACGACGCAGTCGACGTCCGGCCCGGCCGTCGACAGCAGCATTCTCAATCCCACGGCGCCCAAGAGCTACGTGGTGAAGCGGGGCGACACCCTTTGGGGTATCGCGTCGATGTTCCTGAAGGACCCGTGGCTGTGGCCCGAGGTCTGGTACGTGAATCCGCAGGTCAACAACCCGCACCTCATTTATCCCGGTGACACCCTCGCATTGGCGATTGGCGCCGATGGGCGACCGCAGGTCCGCTTGGTCGAGGAGCAGGGCAACGGTGCCCGGATCAGCCCGCGCCTGCGCAGCACTGCAGCCGACGGAGCGATCCCCACCATCCCTTACTCGGCGATTTCGGCGTTCTTGTCACGGCCGACCGTGCTCACTGCCGAGCAGATTCGTTCGCTGCCGTATGTGCTGGCGTTCCGCGAAGAGCACGTTGTCGGCGGCGCTGGTCACGAGATCTATGTTCGCAATCTGAAGGGCGTGCAGAACGAGCGGTTCACGGTGGTACACGTTGGCGACGAGCTGCGTGACCCCGACGACGGCAAGGTTCTCGGCTACGAGGGCATTTATACCGGCACCGCGCTGGTCTCGAAGGAGGGCAACCCGGCCAAAGCCCTCCTGACGGATACCGAGCGCGAAACGCTTCAGGGCGACCTGCTGCTCGCAACAGATACCGACGTGCCGCTGAACTTCATGCTGCGCGCGCCGCGGAACGACGTCCATGGGAAGATCATGGCGGTCATCGATGGCACACAGCTGATCGGCCAATGGCAGATCGTCGTCATCAACAAAGGCAAGCGCCAGGGCGTGGATGCCGGTGACGTGCTGGCCGTCGACCAGGCCGGTGCGGACGCGGTGGACTACCAGAGTGCGGAACGACACAGCCATTGGCTCGGCGGCTTCGGCTCATCGTTCGCTCCGAAGGTGAAGCTGCCCGATGAGCGCGGCGGCACCCTCCTCGTCTTCAAGTCGTTCGACCGCTTGAGCTACGCGCTGGTGGTCGGCGCCTCGACGGTCATCCACACGGGCGACGTCGTCAGAAATCCCTGAATTTCAGTCTAAAGTCTCCACATAGGGCGGACTGCGCAAGCAACCGCCCTTGTCGTATGTTGGCGCGATGGACTCAACGGCCGCGCGCGCAATCCTGTCCAGGGCTCCGCACCTGGGGCCGGCACAGCTGCGATCGCTCATGGCGGCCGGCGTTGCAGCAGACGACACCCTCCTCGATCCGGAACGCATCGCCCGCGCGGGACTGACCCCCGCCACCCAGGCGTACCTGCGAGAGCCGGACCGCGCCGCGCTCGCCGAGGACCTGCAGTGGTTGGCCTCGAGCGGCGCCCGGATTCTCTTGTGTACGGACGCGACGTATCCGCCGCTGCTGGCACAGATCGCAAGTCCGCCCGCGGTACTCTTCGTTCTCGGCGACGTCGCCCTGCTCTCCAGCGTCCAATTGGCGATAGTCGGCTCGAGATCCCCAACTCCGGAGGGACGCTCCAACGCCCTCGCCTTTGCCGCATGGCTCGCGGCCCGGCGGCTCACGATCACCAGCGGCCTCGCTGTTGGAATCGATGCCGCCGGTCACGAAGGCGCCCTGCTTGCCGGCGGCCGTACCGTAGCGGTGTGCGGCACCGGACTCGACGACGTCTATCCAACTCAAAATTCGACACTGGCGAGGCAGATCCAGGAGCGAGGCGCGCTGGTATCCGAATTTCCACCCCGGACACCTCTGCAGAAGAGCAACTTTCCGCGCCGCAACCGGATCATCAGCGGACTGGCCCTGGGAACGCTCGTGGTCGAAGCCGCCGAGGAGAGCGGCTCGCTGATAACCGCACGGCTGGCGGCCCAGCAGGGACGCCGTGTCTTCGCCATTCCGGGTCCGATCCACAACCGGCTCGCGAGGGGCTGCAACAAACTGATCCGGGACGGCGCACGGCTGGTGGAGGGGCCGGCCGAAGTCGCCTTGGAGTTTGGAATTTCCCTTGATCCCCAAGGACTTAGGAAGTCGCAGCGGCCCCGCCGGCGCCGCTGCGAATTGGACAAGGAGTATGAAATGCTGTTAGATGCCCTCGGCTCAGAACCCGCAACCGTTGAAAGCATCGCCGCGCGCACGGGTAAAACCTGCGAGGGGATCGCGTCAATGTTGCTGATTCTCGAGCTCGAGGGGCGCGTCGCGCCTCATCCTGGCGGTCGTTACGGCCGCGCAATATAAATGACACACGGCAGCGTTCTCGACATCCTGATTTACGTGTTCGATCGCTACATGCTCGATGAGGTACCGGAAGTGCCTGAACGAGAACATCTGGCGCGCGATCTCGAAAGGGCGGGCTTTGCTCATGCCAACGTCGAGCGGGCATTGGATTGGCTCGCGGAGTTGGCCTGTGAGCGGGATACGTCGCCCGAAATCGCGGGTGACACTCCCGTGTCCGAGATCAAGAGCACGGCGGTGCGTGTGTTTTCGGAAGGAGAGCTCGCTCGATTGTCGACCGAGTGCCGTGGGTTCTTGTTCACGTTGGAGCGGTTGGGAATTCTGTCGCCGCGTCAACGCGAGATCGTGATCGATCGGATGATGGCTCTGGATGCCGACGAACTCGATACCGAGCAGCTGAAGTGGGTCGTGCTCATGGTGCTCTCGAGTCAGCCCGGACAGGAACTCGCGTTCCAACGCCTCGAAGATCTGGTGTCGGATACGCGCTCCGGCGCGCCGCACTGAAGCGACCCTACAGCACGAAATGGCAGACAACCTCGTCATCGTCGAATCGCCCGCAAAGGCGAAGACGATCAAGAAGTATCTGGGTAAGGATTTCGAAGTGCTGGCCTCCTACGGGCACGTTCGGGACCTGGTGCCGAAGGAAGGCGCAGTCGACCCGGATCATGGATTCGCCATGCAGTACCGCGTGCTCGAGAAGAACGAGCGGCACGTGGAGGCGATCTCCAAGACGCTGCGCAAATCCAAAGCCCTCCTGCTGGCGACCGACCCGGACCGCGAAGGCGAGGCCATCGCCTGGCACCTGAAGGAAATACTGAAGTCGCGCGGGGATCTGGACGGCAAGACCGTTCAGCGCGTGGTGTTCTACGAAATTACGCGAAACGCGATCCGCGAGGCCGTCGCCCAGCCGCGCGATCTGTCGCTGGATCTGGTGAATGCACAGCAGGCGCGGCGCGCGCTGGATTACCTGGTCGGATTCAACCTGTCGCCGTTGCTGTGGAAGAAGGTCCGTCGGGGACTGTCGGCGGGCAGAGTCCAGAGCCCGGCGCTGCGGATGATCTGCGAGCGCGAGGCGGAGATCGTCGCGTTCGTACCGCGGGAATACTGGACGATCGACGGCGCTGGAATGGACAAGCGCAGCCGCGATGCGACGCCGTCATTCTTCCCGCTCAAGCTCACCGAGTACGGCGGCGAGAAAGTCGAGCAGTTCACGTTCACCGCCGAGCCCCAGGCCCGGGAGGTCGAGAGGACAATCAGTGCCGCCGCGCGTGCGACGGCGGACAATACGGGTGTTGGCGACACATCATCCGCGCCCGACGGGAGCCCTGCGCTCGGGCTGCTCCGGGTCGTGTCCATTGACCGGAAGCAGCGCCGCCGCAATCCGGCGCCTCCCTTTACGACATCGACCCTCCAACAGGAAGCGGCCCGCAAGCTGAACTTCAATGCGCGGCGCACCATGCGTCTCGCGCAGCAGTTGTATGAAGGCCTCGACATCGGCGAAGGCAGCGTCGGCCTCATCACCTACATGCGTACCGACTCCGTCTCACTTGCCGATGAGGCGGTGAAGGAGATTCGGGAAGTCGCGGCGCGCCTGTACGGCAAGGACGAGGTCGCGGAAGAGCCGCGCGTCTACAAGACGAAATCGAAGAACGCGCAGGAAGCCCACGAAGCCATACGCCCGACTTCGGCGTCGATCAATCCGGACGATCTGAAGGGCAAAGTCGAAGACGACCTGTATCGTCTCTACTCACTCATCTGGAAGCGCGCTGTCGCATCGCAGATGAGCCACGCAGTATTCGACACGGTTGCCGTCGACATGCTTGCGGGTCCCGACGGTCCCAAGCGCCACGTGTTGCGGGCCAACGGCTCGACCCTGATCAAACCCGGTTACATCTCGGTCTATCAGGAAGGCACCGACGACTCCAAGTTGGATGACACAGACCACATCCTGCCGGCGATGAATGAGGGCGACCTGGTGACGCTGCTATCTCTGAAGGGGGAACAGCACTTCACGGAGCCGCCGCCCCGTTTCTCCGAAGCTTCGCTGGTGAAGGCGTTGGAAGAGCACGGTATCGGCCGGCCCTCGACCTACGCGACCATCATCTCGACTCTGCAGGATCGCGAGTATTGCGAGATGGACAACCGGCGCTTCGTGCCGACCGATATCGGCAAGATCGTGAACCGCTTTCTCACCGACCATTTCACCCGTTACGTCGAGTATGGATTCACGGCGGACATGGAAGATGAGCTCGACGCGGTCTCGCGCGGCGAAGAGGACTGGACCACGCCGCTTGGCAAGTTCTGGACGCCGTTCATCAAGCAGGTCGAGCTGATCGAGAAGAATGTGTCGCGTGAGCAGGTTGCTCAGGCGCGCGAGCTCGGCAAGGATGCTGCGACCGGCAAACCGATCACGGTCCGCATGGGTCAGTACGGTCCGTTCGTGCAGATCGGCACGAAGGATGACGAAGAGAAGCCTCGGTTCGCAGGACTGCGCCCCGGTCAGAAAATGGATTCGCTCACGCTCGAGCAGGCGATGGAGCTGTTCAAACTCCCTCGCACGCTCGGCGTCACGGCAGAAGGCGAAACGATTACGACCAACGTAGGTCGTTTCGGTCCGTACGTGAAGTACGGAGCCAAGTACGTTTCGCTGAAGGAAGACGATCCCTACACGATCACTCACGAGCGCGCGCTCGAGGTGATTCGTTTGAAGAAAGAGGCTGACGCCAACCGGATCATCACTGACTTCGGCACCGACGGCGACGGCATTCAAGTGTTGAACGGTCGCTACGGACCGTACGTTACCGACGGCAAGAAGAACGCGAAGATTCCGAAGGACCGGGACCCCAAGACGCTGACGCTCCCGGAATGCCGCACGCTCATCGAGCAAGCGCCCGAGCGTGGCACCGGTCGATTCGGCCGATTCGGGCGTGGAAAGAAAGCGGGCGGCAAGCAAGCTGCCGCAGGCAATGGCAAGGACGTAGCTGCCGAGACACCGTCCGGAGACGGTGCATCAGGCAAGGGCGCGCGCAAGAAGGGCGCTGCAGTATCCGCACAGGCCAAGCCCGAGAAGGCCGATAAGCCCGTGAAGACCGCAAAATCGGCTGCCGCGAAGGCGCCCGCAACGGCGAGCCCTCGCGACAAGGCGCCCGCCCGAACGACCAAAGGTCACAAGGCGGCGAGCGACAACGGTGCTTCGACCCGGCCGGCCGCGGCCAGGAAGTCATCGGCGAAGCCTGCCTCGCGGAAGCCTGCCGGAGCGGCAAAGAACGGCGCGGGCCGTGTTCGAGGGACGAAGTAGACCACTGGCGGCATAGAACGCGCGGGTAGGCCGCGACGATCGTCGCCCACGGCGCAATGCGCGGCACTCGCGCAATCTTCGAGCATTGAATTGTCATGGCCCCCGGGGTACGTTCCGGCGCGCTGACCGCAAAAAATAATTCGGGGAGACAGGTCAATGGTTCGCAAGGTACCCCTTCGCGCGGGCTCGGTACTGCTCGGCGCAGCGCTCGCACTTCCCGGCTTTGTCACTTCGACCAGCTTCGCCGCATCGGCCAGCACAGCGGTCATCTCGGACAGTGCGTCCCCGCTGCGCCAGGTCCCGTTCCGGGCGGGGGCCTCGAAGGTCTCAGCCACGTTGACCGCAGTCACCGGCCAGGTCGATGTGGTGGTGCAACTCACCGGCCTGCCACTCGCGCTGGCCAATGGTCAGGACGCCAAACACAGCGGCGGACGGTTCTCTCACGCCCAGCAGGTTGCGTTCACGCAGGACGTTCAGTCTCATCAGGACGGCCTGATGCGCAAGATCCTCGCGCTGGGCGGCAAAGAGATGGGGCGCGTGCGTGTCGTATACAACGCCGTCATCGTTCGAATCGATGCCTCGAGGGTACAGAGCATTGCCAGCGACCCGGAGGTCGCCACGATCCGGCCGTTAGGGCAGTACCAGGTACGCGACTCGGATACCAATCCCTACATCGGCGCCAGCGCGGTACAACACGAGGGCATCGATGGCACCGGCGTCCGTGTCGCGGTGCTCGATTCAGGTATCGACTACACCCACAAGGATCTCGGCGGCCCCGGTACCGCGGCGGCCTACCAGGCCGCGGCCGGATCGGCGCCTGACTACGCGAACGCGGCACGTTTGAACCGATATTTCCCAACCTCCAAGGTCGTCGGCGGATATGACTTCGTGGGCGATGCCTGGAGGGGCGACGGCACCCCCAACGATGTGCTGACTCCCGATCCCAACCCGATCGACATTCAGGGTCACGGCACCCACGTGAGCGATATTCTTGGAGGCCGCAGCAAAGACGGAACGCACGTCGGTGTCGCCCCCGGGGTCAAGCTGTACGCGTACAAGGTCTGCAGCTCCGTCACAGTTGAGTGCAACGGCGTCGCGCTCCTCGAAGGCCTCGAACGCGCGCTCGATCCGAACCAGAACGGCTCGATGGACGATGCGGTCGACATCATCAGCCTGTCCCTCGGCAAGCCCTACGGTCAGATCCAGGACGATCTGAGCTACGCGTCGGCGAATGCCGTCCATGCGGGCATCGTGGTGGTTGCCGCATCCGGAAACGACGGCGACAAACCGTATGTAACAGGCTCCCCGGGCTCGACCCCGGAAGTGATCAGCGTGGCAGAAACGGTCGTACCGAGCGCTCAGACCATCCCGCTCGTCATCAACACGCCGGCATCGATCGCCGGGTCGTACGGCAACACTGCGACGATCGACTGGGCGCCGATCACGGAACCGATCAGCGGACCTGTCGTCTTTGTTGGACGCGGCTGCACGTTGAGCTTGGGCGATACGTATGCTGCTAACCCGGCGGGGAAGATCGCGTTGGTGACTCGCGGCGACTGTAACGTGAGTGAGAAGGTACGCGCACTCAGCGACGCAGGCGCAATCGGCATCATCGTCGGTCTGAGCGCAGCGGGCGACGCGGTAACGTTTTCGAATGGAGGCCAGTGCCCCACGCCGCCGGACGGAACCTGCAAGGGCGCACTAGCTGTAACACTCGCCGTTTCGCAGGCAATGCAGGGCGCGTCGGGCGTCACCGCCACGATCTCGAACTCCAACGCAATCCCACTCGTCGGCAGCATATCGAGCACCTCCTCGCGCGGGCCGGATGTCAGTTTCAACCGCATCAAGCCTGACATCGCGGCTCCGGGTGCTTCCGTGTCGGCCGTAGCAGGCAGCGGAACCGGGGAAGCGGCGTTCAGCGGCACCTCGGGCGCCGCTCCGATGATCTCGGGTTCGGCCGCCCTGCTCCTGCAGGCGTACCCGAATCGCTCGCCGGGCGAGATCAAGTCGATGTTGATGAATACTGCCGATACTCAGATCTACACCAACCCGGCCACTCTCCCCGGTGTGTTGGCTCCGATCACTCGCATCGGCGGCGGTGAAGTTCGCGTGGATGAAGCCATCGCCAGCCAAACAGCGGCCTGGGACGACGACCGCAACACGGGAAGCTTGTCGTTCGGCTATCACGCGGTGGACAACCTGGATCTGCAGTGCAGGCCCATTCGCGTCAAGAACTATTCGCGCTCGCCGCGGATCTACCGGGTAAAGAACGAGTTCAGATATGCGGACGATGCGGCCAGCAGAGCCGTTTCGTTTATCCTCCCGCCGTTCATCATCGTCGGTGCGCGCAGCAGCGCGGTCTTCCCCGCATGCGTCACAATCGATGCCCGTCGGCTCCCCGTCTGGATTCTGAACGGCGGTGCGGACGGAGGAACAGGATCGTTGTTGCAGACTGCGGAGTACGACGGTTACGTAACGATCTCCGACTCCACCGACAACATTCACCTGGCGTGGCAGGTGCTGCCGCATCGCTCGGCAACTGTCCGCGCGACGCAGAACTCCGTCGCGATCCCGGCGAAGAAGACTTCGACGACCGTCAAGTTGCAGAACTCGAGCCCGTCACTGGACGGCGGAGTCGATAGCTTCGTGTGGACGGGCTCGAGCCCGCGCATTCCGAAATCGAAGCTACCCGGCCCCGGTGACGATGACACGGTGACCGATCTCGCAGCCGTTGGAACCCGCCTCGCGCTGGGCAGCAACAACGAGGTGGTCCTGCAATTTGGAATCAGCACCTATGGCAAGCGGGCCCATCCCGCCCAGCCGGCACGATTCCAGGTCGACATCGATGCCGACCTGGACGGCAAGCCGGACTGGACGATCTTCAGCAGCGACGTGTTCGTCGACAGCGCTGGAACCGGCCAGACGGCCGTGTTCTGGCGCAGGTACACGGACGACGATAGCCAGGCGGGAGCGCAGTACTACGTCGGCGCGGCGCTCGACTCGGGCAACATCATCCTGACGGTGCCACTGGCTGCGTTGGGTCTGTCTGCGACGCAGACCTTCAGATATTCGGTCAGCGTTTACGACAACTCATTCACCGGTCACCTCGGCGACCAGATTCGCAACATGGTCGTGGCTCCCGGCGTACCGAAGTTCTTTGCCTCCGGTCTGCCGGCGACAGGCGTCCCGGCTCGGGGCTCGGCGCCGCTGACGATTCAGCGCATCGACGGGGGCGACCAGGCATCGCCGTCGCAGAAGGGCATCCTGCTGCTATATCACGATGCGCGGAACCGTCAGGAAGCGGATACGATCGCGGTGCATTGAGAGAGTTTCGCTCCGGCGTGCTCACAGCGCGCCACGGAGACGAAGAGCACGGTACAGTGGGCCCATACCGGGCCCACTGACCAATGAAATATCGCCATTCCTTTCACGCGGGCAACTTTGCGGACGTGCACAAGCACGTCACACTCCTCGCATTGCTCGGCGCCCTGAAGAGGAAAGAAAAGGGGTTCGCCTACCTCGAGACCCATGCGGGCAAGGCCCGCTATGACCTGTCGGCAGGGACTGAAGAGACGGCCGCCGGCATTGGACGGTACCTGTCGGGTGGGTCGGCAGCCGAGCCTGAACTCACGGCTTACACGAGTGCGATCGAAGAGTGGCGGACCCGGGAGAAGAACCGTCACTTCTACCCGGGCTCGCCACTGCTTGCCGCGCACGAGTTGCGCTCAGTCGATCGTGCGATTCTGTGCGAGATTGTTCCCGCGGAAGCCCGAGTCTTGGAAAAGGCAGTCGAGCCATTCGCGCACGTGCGTGTTGAACGCGGCGATGGGTTCGAACGACTGCGTGCGTGGCTGCCGCCACCGGAGCGGCGCGGCCTGATATTCATCGATCCGCCCTATGAAGAGACCCGACAGGATTTCGATCGCGTGACGCGGTCCGTCGGTGACGCGGTGCACCGCTTCCAAACAGGAGTGATCGCGGTGTGGTATCCGATCAAAGAGGAGCGCGAAACCGCAAAATGGGTGAACGCCGTGGCGGCCGGCGCAAAACGCGAAACACTGCTCAGCGAGTTCTGGCTCTATCCGCGCGATTCACGAGTGGCGCTCAACGGGTCGGGAATGCTGATCGTCAATCCTCCCTATCTTTTCGGGGAACGCACGGCAGCATGGCTTCCCGAGCTTCAGGCTCGCCTGGATGTAGGTCGATCGGGAGGAACGAGTGTCAGGACCGTGGTATAAGCCCGCCGAGAAGTTGGATGATCGCCCGCTGATCTCAAGAGCGTGGAATCGCGTATGACCGATACACCCGATCAATATGGCGTCGCCGGCCACCCTGTGGCGCACAGCTGGTCACCCTTCATCCACGGCATTTTCGCCAAGGAGACAGGGCAGTCCATGGTGTATCGCCTGTACGACTTCACCCCCGAGGAATTTCGCGACCGCGTCGTGGAATTCTTTCAGGCGGGCGGCCGCGGCCTGAATGTAACCCTGCCGCACAAGGTTGCGGCCGTCGAACTTGCGAATGAATTGACGCCGCGTGCTGCGCGTGCCCAGGCTGTCAACACACTCGCCCTTCAGGGCGATGGTCGCCTTCTTGGAGACAACACCGACGGCGCGGGCCTGGTGCGAGACCTCTGTGACAACTTCAACGTAGTCATCACGCGCCGCCGCATCCTCATCATCGGCTCAGGTGGAGCGACACGTGGGGTCATCGCCCCTCTCATGGCGCTCGAACCGTTGGAACTGGTCATCGCCAATCGAACCGCCGAAAAGGCCCGCACATTGGCCGGAGACTTCCAGGACCTGGGACCCGTCACAGGAGTGGGCTTCGCCTACATCCCTGCTGGCGGTTTCGATGTGATCATCAACGCGACGTCTGCCAGTCTGAGCGGCGACGTTCCTGACATTCCCGTCAGTGTCATCGGTGAGGACACTGTTTGTTACGACATGGCCTACGGAAAAGCCGACACGGCTTTCATTCAGTGGGCAGTGCAGCACGGATGCTCCCACGCCCTGCAGGGCTGGGGGATGTTGGTTGAACAGGCGGCCGAGTCGTTCCGCGTCTGGCGGGGCGTAAGGCCGCCCACGGGACCAGTCCTCACGGCCTTGAAGGAACGGGCAGCGCGAGCCTAAAGCGCGCGCGGCACCGCGTGCCTTTGCGGCGCCGGGTACTGGCGTGCGCGCTTGCCGCACCCGCGGCTAGCGCATCGTCACCAGTTCTTCTGACACCGTGGGGTGGATAGCCACCGTGTCGTCGAAATCCTTCTTGGTGGCGCCCATGCGCACGGCCACAGCGAATCCCTGCAGCATCTCATCGGCGCCCATTCCTACGATGTGAACGCCGACAACCTTGCGCTCGGGTCCAGCGGTCACGATCTTCATGTCGCATCGCGGTCGCTTCGAGGTGACCATGTAGTACATCGGAACGAAGCTCGACTTGAACACAGTGACAGCGTCGTCTCCGTACTGACTACGAGCGGCGCTCTCTGACAGCCCGACCGTTCCGATCGGAGGGTGGCCGAAGATGACGGTAGGTATGTTCGTGTAGTCCAGATAGCGGTCCGTCTGTCCGCCGAATAGGCGATCGCTCAGCCGGCGACCGGCGGCGATGGCCACGGGAGTGAGCTGCGCGCGTCCCGTCACATCGCCGATCGCGAAGATACCGGCGGTGCTGGTCTGCTGGAACTTGTCCGTCATGATGAAGCCGTAGGCGTCCAGCTTCACGCCCGCCTCCTCGAGACCCAGCTTCTCGACCGCAGGAGCCCGACCCGTCGCCCACAACAGGCAGTCGAAAGGTCCCTTGCGCTCACCGGTCCGGGCGGTGAGCTCGAGCGTACCCTCGGAGTTCTTTTGCAAAGCCTGGGGCCACGCATTGGTCGCAACGTGGACGCCCGCCTCGCGCAGTGCTTTCAGGGTCTGCTCGCCGATCATCGTGTCGAAGCTCTTCAGGACGGACTCCCCGCGGACGAGGAGCGTCGTCTGCGAACCCAGATGGGCGAAGATTCCGGCCAGTTCCACGGCGATGTAGCCACTTCCGACGATGGCGACCCGCTGGGGCTGTTGGTCGAGCTCGAAAAACCCGTCCGAGGTGATCCCCAGCTCCATGCCGGGTATCCCCGGCAGTACGGGGCGGCCGCCGGTCGCGATCAGGATGTTTTTGCCCGTGAGCCTGCGCCCGCCGACCTCGACCGTCCTTTGGTTGACGAGCCGTCCCCAGCCGCGCACGAGCTCAATGTTCGCCTTGGCGAGATTGTTGGCGTACACCTCATTCAGGCGTCCTACGAAGGCGTCGCGCTTCTGGCGGAAGCCGCTCCAGTCGAACGCCTCCCGACGCACGTCGAATCCGTACTCCTGCGCGTCGTCCATGCCGTCGGCCAGATCTGCGGCATTCCACATGAGCTTCTTGGGGACGCAGCCCACGTTGACGCAGGTTCCGCCCAGACGGCCTGCCTCGATCAGGGCG
This sequence comes from Steroidobacteraceae bacterium, assembly GCA_036499585.1. Classification (GTDB taxonomy): domain Bacteria; phylum Pseudomonadota; class Gammaproteobacteria; order Steroidobacterales; family Steroidobacteraceae; genus 13-2-20CM-66-19. The sequence continues at coordinate 260,494 of DASYDM010000004.1, read as the reverse complement.
ACCCGGGCACCATATTCGGCGGCCCGCCGCGCGCAGGCCATTCCGCCGCTACCCCCGCCGATGACTACCAGATCGAAATCGTCGCCGCTCATACCGTCCCCAAGGTGGGCATGCTTCCGCCCAGAAGATGAGCCATGGTACACGCGGAGGGCGGCGGAGCGATCTCCCCCTCTACGCGTGTTCCGGGTGGCCCTTTAGGTACAATGCGAAAACCGACCGCAATCGCCCACGGCGCTCTTTGCGGCAATTCCTTTGGTGAGGCACGCATGGAAAATCCCCTCCTTGGCCAGGAGTCGTTGCCGCCGTTTGCGCGGATCCGCCCCGAACACGTAGAGCCTGGCGTTCGTGAATTGCTGGCGAACAGCCGCTCTCGCATCGAGCAAATCGCCGCTCTCGATAAACCCACGTTCGCGACCGTTGTAGAACCGCTAGAGGACCTGCAGCACCGCGTGTCACGCGCGTGGTCTCCCGTGAGTCATCTCAACGCAGTCCTAAACTCCGACGCCTTGCGAGTTGGATACAACGCCTGCCTGCCACTGCTGTCGGCCTATCACACCGACCTCGCTCAGAGCGAACCGATCTATCGCGCGTACCGCACAATCGCGGAGCAGGAGAATGCATCCCTCGGCCCTGTGCAAAAGCAGGTTATCGAGCACTCGCTGCGTGACTTTCGCCTCGCCGGCGTCGCCCTCGATGCCGCGAAGAAGGAGCGCTTCAAGACGGTGATGCTCGAGCTGACACAGCTGCAGGCGAAGTTCGAAGAGAACGTCCTCGACGCCACGAATGGCTGGACCTATCGCGTCACCGACGCGACGGAATTGAAGGGCCTGAACGAGATGTTGGTCGAGCAGGCTCGCAAGCGGGCGCACGACGAGCGTGTCGAGGGATGGATTCTCACACTCGATCAGCCGACCTACGTAGCCGTGGTTACGGATGCGGAATCCGGGACATTGCGTCGAGCGTTCTATGAAGCGTGGAGCACGCGAGCGTCAGATCAGGGACCGAACGCGGGACGCTGGGACAACTCGACAGTGATGGAGGACATCCTCCGGAAGCGGCACGAGCTGGCGCGACTTCTCGACTTCCCCAACTACGCCGACTACGCGCTCTCCACTCGCATGGCCCACACGGTCGAGGAGGTCATGCAGTTCCTCCACGAGCTGGCGAAATCCGCTCGCAACGCGGCGCAGCAGGAATTCCAGGAACTGGAGCAGTTTGCGGGGCGCAAGCTTTCGGCCTGGGACGTCGGGTTCTACGCAGAGCGGCTGCAGCGAGATCGCTATTCCGTCTCGCAGGAAGAGCTGCGGCCCTACTTCCCGCTTCCGCGGGTACTCGCCGGCCTGTTTGAGGTGGCGGAGCGCCTGTTCGGGGTACGCATCCGCGAACGTCAGGGCGTGCCGGTCTGGCACTCCGACGTGCGATTCTTCGAAATCGAGGCGGCAGACGGTCAATCCATCGGCAACTTCTATCTCGATGCCTACGCTCGGCCCCACAAGCGCAGCGGCGCGTGGATGGACGAGTGCGTGGGCCGCAAACGCCTGCCGTCCGGACTTGCGCAGCCCGTTGCGTACCTTGTCTGCAACTTCCTCGCTCCGAGCGAAGGCAAGCCCGCGCTGCTGACTCACGACGACGTGCTCACGTTGTTCCATGAATTCGGGCACGGCCTGCACCACTTGCTCACGCGAGTTGACTATCCCAGCATCGCCGGAATCAACGGTGTTGCCTGGGACGCTGTGGAGTTGCCGAGCCAGTTCCTCGAAAACTATGCGTGGCATTCGGACGTCCTGCGCCGAATCTCCAGTCACGCCCAGACGGGAGAGCCGCTGCCGACGGAGATGCAGTCCAAGCTGATTGCGACGCGCAGCTTTCACGCGGGATTGCAGATGATGCGGCAGCTCGAGTTTGCGTTGTTCGATTTTCGGATGCACGCCGAATACGACGCCCAACGGGGCGGTCGTGTCATGGAGCTGCTCAACGAGGTGCGCAAGGAAGTGGCCGTGGTGCCCGTTCCGGAATGGAATCGCTTCCCCAACAGCTTCGGGCACATCTTCGCCGGCGGCTATGCAGCCGGCTATTACAGCTACAAGTGGGCCGAGGTCCTCGCCGCGGACGCTTTCTCCGCGTTCGAGGAGACCGGGGTTTTCGATCGCTCCACCGCGCACCGCTTCCTCGACTCGATTCTGAGCCGCGGGGGTAGCCGTGACGCGCTAGAGGCGTTTGTCGAATTTCGCGGGCGCCGTCCGGACGTGCGCGCTCTCCTGCGACAACACGGAATATTGGCTGCAGGCGAACTCGCGGCATGATCGCGGGTCGTGCGGGGGGATCCACGGCAACGTGGGCGCCACGCATGGGCGCTGTCGCGCTTCTGGCCAGCGCGGCGCTGCTACCGGGAATCGCGCTGGCGGATCCCATGTTCGTCAGCGACCAACTTGTCGTCAATGTCTCGAGCGAAGCCAGTGGTGGCGAACGCGTCGCAACCATCAAGAGTGGCGACAAGGTCGAGCTGCTCGAGCGCCAAGGCGACGCGGCTCAGGTCCAACTGGCCAACGGCTCTCAAGGGTGGGTGAAGGCGTCCTATCTGGTGAGCGAGGCACCGGCGCAGCGACGTCTTCAGGACCGCATCGCGGAGATCGACAAACTCCACAAGGACATCAGCCGCCTCGAGTCGGAACTTACGGCGGCACGCGTTGCCGCCACCCCGGCCACAGGCCCGGGTGCGGGGCCGGCCGCGCAAGCCGCAGGCTCCGGAACTCCGGGGGGCCTCAGGACGGCCGCTGGCGTGACGGCGAATGCGGCAAAGGACGCCGGGGCGGAACCGGGCAACACGGGCCCGGGAGTCGCCGCGGGAGCGCAACCCTCCTCCGAAGATCGCGACAGCACGGGGCTCATGGGTCTGGCGGCTGCAGGCTCCCGGTGGCCAACCTCCGCCTGGGGATGGCTCCTGGGCTGCGCGGCCGCGGCGCTCATCCTCGGCTTCACGCTCGGATGGAAGACGCTGGATCGACGCATCCGGGAAAAGTACGGCGGACTGCGGATCTACTGATGCAAATCGCCACCTGGAACGTCAATTCCCTCCGTGTCCGCCTCCCGCAGGTGATCGAGTGGCTGCGACAGAATCCTGTCGATGTGCTCGCGATGCAGGAAACCAAGCTGACCGACACCGAGTTTCCACGCATGGAGTTGGAAGCGCTGGGCTATCACGTCGGCTTCAGCGGCCAAAAGACCTACAACGGCGTGGCGGTCCTGTCGCGTCGCCCGCTCGAGTCGGTCCTTGTCGACATCCATCAGTTCGACGACTCGCATCGACGGGTTTTCGCAGCCACTACGGGCGCAGTGCGCGTCGTCGACCTTTACGTGCCGAACGGGCAAGCGGTCGGATCCGAGAAGTACGAATACAAGCTGCGGTGGCTGGCAGCCCTGAAGGCGTGGCTCGACATCGAGCTGCAACAACACGAGCGCGTGGTCGTGTTGGGTGACTTCAACATCGCTCCTGACGACCGCGACGTTCACGATCCGGCAGCTTGGGCGGGGTCCGTACACGTCAGCGAGCCGGAAAGACTCGCGCTGCGTTCACTCTACGAAGCGGGATTCAGCGACGTGTTCCGGCAGTTCGAGCAGGCGCCGCAGAGCTACAGTTGGTGGGACTACCGGACGTTTGCTTTCCGCCGCAACAACGGTTTGCGGATCGACCTGATCCTTGCGAGCCAGGCACTGGCGGCCCGCTGCACCGAATGCCGCATCGACCGGGAGCCGCGGAAGGTCGAAAGGCCCTCCGATCACACCCCGGTGCTGGCGACCTTCGACGTCGAGTTCTGATCCCCGGGGGCTGGGGGGGGCAAATGGCCCCCCCCCGGGTCGGGATCCCGCCCCAGCCCCGCCGGCCGGGCCAACCTCCCGTTCGCCGGCATAAAAAGTGTGCGCCGTGTCGCGGCCCCGGGGGGGTGGGGGTGCCTAGACTGCCGAATGTCGAATTCCGAGCGGGAGGCGGCCCTGCACGCCAGCGGCAGCCCGGCAGATACCATAACGATGAATAACATCCGGCGAAGCGATTTCGACGTCACCAATACGGTGCAGGTGAGCTCACCGCAGGCTGTGCTGGCGGCGGCCGAAGCCCTGTTTCGAGCGACGTGGCCGAAACAGCCGCTCGAGGCCCTGGCCTTGGCGTTCGATCAGTTCGAGCGCATGTTCGCGGGCGAGATCCCCGGCTATTACGGCGTGGACACGGTGTATCACGACCGACAGCACACGCTGGACGTCACCCTGGCCCTGGCCCGGTTGATGGTTGGGTATGAACGCACGGCCGAGGAGCCGATGCGGTTGGGCGGGGAGCGCGCGGTCGTGGGCTTGATCACCGGCCTTTTCCACGACGTTGGCTACCTGCGCAAGATTGATGAGCGCGAGTCTCGCAATGGAGCCGAATTCACGGCCACCCACGTGTCTCGGGGCGCCCGGTTCCTGGACGAGTTCCTACCCGCGATAGGCCTGGGCGCGTGGGCGCCGATCGCGCGCGAGATCATCCATTTCACGGGCTACGAGCTGCCGTTTGCCCAAATCCAGCAGCGCGTGCCGGACCCCCGGGACATCAAGCTGGGCCACCTGATCGGCACTGCCGACATGGTCGGACAGATGTCCGACCGTTGTTATCTCGAAAAATGCCGCGACCGCCTGTACGCCGAATTCGTGCTGGGTGGCGTTGCCCTGCCCATGGCCGCCAACGGCGGCCGACAGGTGAAGTACGCCTCGGGACTCGACCTGCTCCGCCAGACGCCCGACTTCATGGCGGAAGTGAAAGCGAAGCGGCTGGACGGCGAGTTTCATGGCGCGTATCGCCACTTCGAGGCGCTTTACGCCGGCTCGAATCCGTACATGGAAGCGATCGATCGGAACGTGACGTATCTGCGTCAGATCCTGCGTAGCGAGAACTGGCGGCTGCTCCGGCGGAATCCGCCGATCTTCGCAGCCTCGCACGACCCGATGTCCACGATGCGCGGGTTGATGCTCGGATACATCAAGAAGGTCTGGTCAGGGCGCTAGGTTCTTCACATAACGCTCGTAGATCTCCGGCAGCATCTCCAACACACACGCCTTCCCTTCCAGATCACTTCCTCTCACCGTGTCGGTGAGTAGTTCCAGAGTGAAAGCCTCCAGAGCCGGCACCGACAGGGCTGCGTAGCTCAGATGCCACGGCTCGGGCAGCACGCCGCCCCGATCCCTGTCATACGGACGAAAGAAGCCAAACTGACTGGCCTGCGTCTGAAGCCAGGAGGAGAGTTTGGCGAAAACACCACGCGCGTCGAACTCGTCGGCCGTCAGCTGGGGTCGATAGTCCTGTCCGACGGCCGCGCAGTCGATCACATCGAAATCGGTCCCCCAATGATGGCGGCTGGCACCGGGCAAGGCCGACCACTGCAGGATTGCATGAACCTTCGCTGAATCAGCGAGCCCCGGCCAATCAACCGCCTGGCCATGGCGATCGAACACGGTCCGAGCGCCGCTGAATTTTCCGTCCCAGATCGCGATCTGGCGCTTGAAATCTCGAAAGGCAGAGACCACAGCAAGCTGTATACCGTCGGCGCGCGCGGCGGACCGCATGGCGAGTAATGCCTCCGCGGCCTCGGGATGGAGCGTGCACCCCAACTCGGCCGATTCGCGGACGTGGTCGGCCACCCGGCCGGTCAGCTGCAGGGAATTGAACATTGCGAGGACATCCTAGCTCATTGGAAACAGCCCTCTGCCGGCGCTTTTGTGCCTGCCCGTCAGGGACGGCACCCTCCGGGACGACCCTGGCCCGCCGCCGGGGCCGGCCCTGCGGGTAGCCACCCGGGCGGATGCCCGTTAATATCGGGCGGGAAGTTGAGAAAGTAACGGAAACCAAAGGGGAAATCGCGGTGGCACGGGTGCTGCCGCGAATGCGCGTGACCGCAGTCAGTCTGAAAATGAAATACGCGAGCGCGGCCTTTGTGGTCGTGTTGCTCGCCATGGTCGTGATCACGGGATTCTTCGCGTGGCAGGACGATGCCAGCACGCGACACCTCGGCGACATGGCCGAGAGTTCCGTGCGCGAGCGCGTCGCCACCGAGTTAGGAGCTCGCGCGACCGAGACTGCAGCGCATGCAGCAGACGCGGTCGCCAGCGCGGTCCGCGCGCACGATGCAGCAGCCCTTTCCAGACATCTCCAACCTTTCATCGACGATGAGACCATCACCGAGATCGTCGTAACCGACACGGCCGGCGATGTCATGTTTAGTTGGAAGCGCGGCCCCTCGACAGGGGCGGTGCTGCGCTCGGAGGCGACTGAGCCTGTCAGGGAGATGGTTGAGAGCATTCCCGGCGCCGCGACTCCGCACACCTTCGGTCAGCTTCGGCTCGTAGTCGAACAGGCGACGCCACCTCCCGCAGCCACGCTGGCGGCGCGCATGTCGTTCGTGAAGAGCTCCGAGCTGCAAGACATGCTTCTGCTCGCCGGGGGACTCGCAATCCTGGCCGGGTTGGTAGCTGCCGCGCTCGCCTGGCGCGCCGCTCGTAAACTCGAAGCGCCGATCGTCACCTTGATCAAGGGCGTGGAGCGCATCGGCCAGGGCGACTACAGCCGCCCGTTGGAGATCCGCCGCCGGGATGAGCTCGGTGACTTGCAACAGGCGATCGAGCGAATGCGCGCCCGACTGCGCCAATCGACGATCAACAAGAACTACCTGCACAGCGTCCTGAACAGCATGACGGACGCAGTGTTCGTCACGTCCCCGGACGGTGTCATCCGGTCCGCGAACTCCGCCGCATGCAAGATCCTGCAGTACGGAGAAGAAGAGATCCTGGGTCGCAACATCATTGCGATTCTCGACGAGCGTGAGCGGGAGGGTTTCGACCTCCTGCAAGCGGCACAGGAAACCCGTGAAACCGTGGTCCGGACCCGCACCGGACAAACCATCCCCGTCTCGCTGACCGGCTCGCACATCGCGAGCGACGATCCTCAGTTCCAGGGCAGCATCTTCGTCGCACGCAACATCACCGACCGTAAACGCGCGGAGCGACGAATCCGCTATCTCGCCCGCTACGATGCTCTGACGAAGATTCCCAACCGCATGCAGTTCCACCACCTGCTGCAGCAGACGATCGCGCGCGGCCTGCGCAGCGGCCAGGTGGTGGCTCTGTTGTATCTGGACATGGACCGGTTCAAGGAGGTCAACGACACCTTCGGCCACGGCTCGGGAGACCGGGTTCTGGAAGTCCTCGCGGAGCGCCTGACGCGCTCGCTGCCCAAGGACACGGTCATCGGAAGGCTCGCCGGCGATGAGTTTGCGCTGTTCGTGGATGGGTTGCCCGCCGACGCCGACAATCGCGGGCCGATCGCTCACCTGGCACGCGCGATCCTCACCGAAGTCAGTCGCGCGTTCCAGCTGAACCAACACGAAGTTTTCCTCACGGCGAGCATCGGTATCGCCTTCTGTCCCCGCGACGCGGAGAACGTCATCGACCTGATCCGCAATGCGGACGCGGCGATGTATTACTCGAAGCAGAACGGCGGCAACACGTTCGCGTTCTACTCGCCCGAGATGAATGCCGCCGCCGTCGAGCGGCTGATGCTCAAGAGCAAGCTGCGCCGCGCGCTCGAGCGCGATGAGCTCGTGATCCGCTACCAGCCGAAGGTCGACCTTCGCAATGGACGGATCATCGGTGCCGAGGCCTTGCTGCGCTGGCGGCTACCGGGTCACGGAGACATTCCGCCGTCGCAGTTCATTCCGCTGGCGGAAGAGACCAACCTGATCCTCGACATCGGCGAATGGGTGCTGAACCGCGTGTGCATGGACTACCGGCACATGCAGACCGAAGGGGGCGATCCCGGCCGCGTCTCGCTGAACCTGTCTCTCAAGCAGCTGCGTCAGGCCAGCTTCATCCTGCGCTGCCGTTCGGTGTTCCGTAAGAATGGCGTCTCGCCCGCCTCGTTCGAGCTCGAGATCACGGAAACCACCCTCATGGCTGACGCCAAGCGCACGGTTCGGCTGCTGGATGAGCTGTATGCCATGGGGCTGCACCTGTCGATCGACGACTTTGGCACCGGCTACTCCTCTTTGTCGGCCCTGCAGCAGTTCCCGATCGGCACCCTGAAGATCGATCAGTCGTTTGTGCGCGATGTCAGTGAGGACGCAGGTGACGCCACGATCGTCCGCACCATCATCGAGATGGGGCGCAGCCTGGGAATGGAAGTCGTCGCGGAAGGAGTCGAGTCATTGCGCCACCTCGAGTTCCTACGCCGGCACAACTGCCACTACGCACAGGGCAAGCTGTTTGGCGAGCCTTGCTCTTCGGAAGATCTGCTCGCCCTTCTGATGCGTCAGGTGGCCGGCACCGCACCCTTCGGCCATCTGATACCCCACGCAGACGAGCTGGCCAGCCGGTCGGCGTAGGGAGCCTGTCTGACTGAGGACAAGGGGCCGTCCCCGCTCGTGCGCCGGTTGCGCACCTGGCGCCGTCTCGCGCTCCTCGCGTTCCTGCTGGCCTGGGTCGCGACGGCCTACTGGGAAGCCAACAAACCCCTTCCTGACGGAGCACACGTTGCCTCGCCGTGGGTGAGCGTTTCCGGCGCCAACGTGAGTTTCATCGCGGACATCACTGCAGCGGATGCTTACGGCCGTCCGGTGGTGAGCCAGGCAATCTTCGACTCCGTGTTGCAGGTGGTCCGCTCGGCGCGGCACTTCATCGTGCTCGACTATTTTCTGTTCAACGACCAGGGGCTCACCGGCGACCCCCGCAGTCCAGGGGCAGGACCCTCCGCGCCGCTAAGAAACATCTCGGGTGAGCTGCGCGACGCACTCCTCGAGCAGCGCCGCACCAACCCTGGCTTGAAGGTCCTGTTCATCACCGACCCCATCAACGAGATCTATGGGAGTGTCCCGTCGCGGGATTTCATCCTATTGCGAGCCGCAGGAGTCGATGTAGCTGTCACGGACCTCGATGCATTGCGTGATTCCAATCTCGTGTACTCGGGGTTCTGGCGACTCGCGATCCGCTGGTGGAACCATCAGGGCTCGAAGCAGGGCTGGTTGCCCAACCCGCTGGATGAGAGCGATGCGCGGGTGAGTTTCGGCGCCTGGGCGAAGCTCGCCAACTTCAAAGCCAACCATCGCAAAGTCGTGATCGCCGACGACGGTCACGACCAACTGGTTGGAATCGTTGCGTCCGCCAATCCTCATGACGCCAGCAGCGCGCATTCCAACGTGGCAGCGAAGGTGACCGGCCCTGCGCTGATACCACTACTGCAGAGTGAGCTGGCGGTGGCGCGATTTTCGGGTTGGAAGGGAGAGATCGCCGTGCCCGGCGGGGCGGGGACCGCAAGCGATGCGGGAGGCTCGAGCGCGACGACTCCTGCAAGTGAGACCGACGCCAACCTGTCAGACGACGATCTCAACTCCGGGCGCGTCGCGCGCGTAAAGGTCGTGACCGAGGGAGCCATCCTCGACTCGCTCATCCAGCACATCGACGCCGCGGGCAAAGGCGACTCCATCGACATCGCGATGTTCTACATCGCCGATCGAGCCGTCATCGAAAGTCTCGTGGAGGCGAGCCGGCGCGGCGCGGACATCCGCCTCATCCTCGACCCCAACAAAGACGCCTTCGGGCACGAGAAGTCCGGGATTCCCAATCGCCCGGTGGCCGGTGAGCTCGTGTCTGCCAGCGAGGGCGGTATCCACGTCCGCTGGTACCGGACCCATGGCGAGCAGTTTCACACCAAGCTGGTGATGATTTACGGGCCACAACGGCTATGGATGACGCTGGGCTCAGCAAATCTCACACGACGGAATCTCGAGGACTACAACCTCGAAGCCAACCTCAATCTCGAGGTGGGTCGGGCATCACCATTGGGGGCGCAGGCGCTCGACTACTTCGATGCACTTTGGGGAAACCGCGCGGGGTTGGGAATCGAGTACACCGCAGACTTCGCCGCCTACTCCGACCCAGCCCAGACGCACTACTGGCTCTATCGCTTCATGGAAGACACAGGACTGTCGACGTTCTAGTCGCGCGGGAGCCGGTGTCAGTGAGCGGGAGTTCCGCGCACCGCATCGACCGTGCGTGTGGACAAGGATGCGAGCGCCACGCTGGTAGCGCGCTCGAAGGCTGCGACGACCTGGGCAAGCCGGTTGGAGTCGGCTTTGGCCGAACCTTCGACCAGGAAGCTCGCTATGACGTCCCGACCGCTTCGTCGGCCCACTGTGCATTCCAGCGCTACATGGATGTCTGGCGCGATGTCGTGGGCGCTCGTTCCCGCAGCCTGGCCGTAGTCCGCTTCGAAGTCGCGGATGCGGATCTGCAGGATGTAGTCGGTTGGGAATTGGCTTGCGGACCCTTGCACGGCGGACCAGGAACCGGAGGCAGCCAGCGTCTGCAGGGCCAACTCCTCCACCATCTCCGGCAGAGGAGCGGGCCAGCGGCTCGCCATGTAGTAGCTCATGCGCCGGTCGGACTCCATCAGCACGATGTGCGAGGAGTCGAACCCGGGAGCCGGCGTGGGGCGCGCGATGCGGATCGATTCTGTCAGGGCCGGTCGCGCTTGGGGCGCGCCAGGTGCGCCACCCGCCGGGGCAGGCGAGGCACCAGCGCCACCGGCGCTTCCCCCGGCATCCGCGGTTATGTTGGCGCGCAGGAAGTAGACCTGTTCGGGCCGTGCCGTGCTCTGAAACAACCCGGTGCAGCCCTGGATGGCGATCATGAGGCCGGCGCAGGTCAGGAAGCCCAGAAGACGGACCATCACACGCGCCATCGTCATCGGGGTATCTCCACGCCGCGCTCGGGGGGTTGGTAGATCAACTGTGACGGGTTGTCACGCAGACTGCGCGACAACTCCCGAATTTCCTCGGCCGCCGCACGACCCTCTTGGAGGAAGCGCTCGAGATCCGGCAGCCCTTCGCGGGTGAAGGAGCGGATATCCTGGCGGTTGTCCTCGATGATCTTGTCCAACCTCTCGCTGGCCGCGGCGAGGTTGTCGGCAACCTTGCGGGCGTGCTGCACGGTAGTCACGATCTCCGGACCCGCCGTCTGCACGATGCCGCGGGTGCTACTGGCAGTCTCGGTCAACTCCTTAGCTGCCCCCCGTAAGTCCAGAACCAGCTGATTCACCTGATGCAGGGTGGCTGGAAGATCGGTACTGGCCTTGTCAATATTGGCAACCGCCCGACTCAAGGCCTCCAGGTTGCGATCATTGAGCAGCCGACCCACCCGGTCAACGACATTCCCCGTCGCCGCAACCACCTCGGGCAAACTCGACAGGAACACGTCGAAGCTCGAGTGCGCGGAGCGGATCACCGGATACTTCAAGCTCGGCACCATAGCCAGCAGCTGCCTGCCTTCGTGGGCCCGCGACAGGTCGATATACAACAGGCCGGTCACCCCCTGCAGGGACAGCTCGGCGACCGTCTGGGTGGAGATCGGCGCGGACGAATCGATGTCGGCGATCACCAGGACCCGACCGGCATCGCGCGGATCCAGCCGCATGTCAACGACGCGACCGACGTCAACACCCAGGAAACGCACGGCCGCGCCGCGATCCAATCCGCTCACGCTGCCGTCGAAGTAGATCTCGTAGCGTTGGTAGCTCTTGTGCTCGCGGCTGTCGGAGTACCAATACACGAACAGCGCCCCGACGAGCGCCACGAGCAGGACAAAGGCCCCTACGGCTGCATAGTTGGCTTCACGCTCCACGGTGTGGCTCCTCACTCGCCTCGCCATCATGAGGGCCGGCGGCCGCTACATGCGACCTCGCCCGCTCCCCATGGAAGTACGCCTGGATCCAGGGATGCGGGTTATTGACGATACCCTCGAGCGTATCGACCTCCATTCGTCGATCCACGATCACCCCGACACGATTGCAGGTACGGAAGATCGTGTCCAGATCGTGAGTGATCATAACTACCGTCAGCCGCAGTTGCTTCTGCAGGTACAGCACCAACTCGTCGAACTCTGCGGCACTGATGGGATCGAGGCCTGAGGTGGGCTCATCGAGAAACAGCAGGGGTGGGTCGAGCGCGAGGGCACGTGCCAGGGCTGCTCGCTTGACCATGCCCCCGGAGAGTTGCGACGGAAACTTCTGGGCGGCATCCGGGCCCAACCCCACCAGTCGGATCTTGAGCAGGGCCAGTCCATCCCGCTCCTCCTGGGTCATCTCAACGTGCTCGAGCATGGGCAACTGGACGTTCTGCATGACTGTCAGGGAGGAGTAGAGCGCACCCTCCTGGAAGGTCACCCCGTAGCGCGCCTTTACGGCGTGTAGTTGTTGCGAGGACATTCGGGTGATGTCATTCCCCTCTATTCGGATGAGACCCGCCTGGGGGCGCTGCAACCCGAGCACGCTCCGCAACAGCACGGACTTGCCGGTACCGGAGCCGCCGACGATGCCAAACACCTCGTCCTCGTAAACCTCCATGGTCAGGCCGTCGTGCACGACTTGCGTGCCGAACCGGTTAACCAGGCCTCGCACTTCCAGGATGGGATACTTCACACGTCGATTTCCAGGAACAGGACGGCGAACAATGCGTCGGCCAGAATCACCAGAAAGATCGACTGCACCACGGCGACCGTCGTGAGGCGCCCGAGCTCTCTCGACGACCCTCGAACCTGCATTCCACGGTAGGCGCCCGCTACGGCGATGACCAGCGCAAAGACGGGCGCCTTGATGATTCCAACCCAGAATGTGGTGGGCGCTATCGCCAGATCGACGCGATTCACGAACTGCGTCAAAGGCATGTCCAATAGCCAGCGGCACAGCAGCGCGCCGCCCGTGAGCCCGATGATGTCGGCGACGATGGTGAGCAACGGCAGAGCGATGACCAACCCCAGAACCCGGGGCAAGATCAGCACCTCGAACGGATCGACACCGGTAGCCACGAGAGCGTCGACCTCTTCGTTCAATTTCATGGCACCGATTTCGGCTGCGAAGGCGCTCCCGGAGCGCCCAGCCACGATGATGGCTGTCAGCAGCACGCCTAGCTCCCGGAGCACCCCGATAGTCACCAGATCGACCACGAAGATCTCGGCGCCGAAGCTGCGCAATTGCTGGGCGCTCATGTACGCAATGATCACCGCGATCAGGAAAGCAATCAGCGAGACGATCGGCACCGCGGTGATGCCGGTGTCATAGACATGGCGAGCCACGGAGATTGGGCGGAAGCGGCGGGGACTGATCAATGCCCGTGCCGCCGTTACACTCACGCGGCCAAAAAAGGCGACGCCTAGAAGCAGACGCCTGGAGAAGCGGACGACGCCGCGACCCAGGCGGGCGAACGGGAGAATCGCGGCCTCGCCGGCGGTGTGAGGCGGCTCGGCAACGGCCGGTGCCGCGGGAGATTCGGTCAGGGTGGCATCGATCAGCCGCAGCTGATCCGGCGCAGATCCCTGGAAACTGACCGTGGCTCCTGCGGCTTGCGCCCGCCGCAGGAACTGCCGCAGTCGCCAGGCGCCCGACAGATCCAACACCCGCAGGCGATCGGTCGCCACGGAGACGCTGTGCACGCCCGTCAGGTCGACCTGTGCCAACTCGGCATCGATCTGCGGCAACACCAGGGCACGCCACTCGCCCGATAGGGCGAGGTCGAGGCCGCCCTCATCCCGTCGTACGTCGAGGAGCGCACCCAAAATGTCTACAGTCCGCTACGGGTCGCGCAGGTCAGCGCCCGTGGAGATGGGCCTCGAGGAACCACAGGTATTTGTCGTTCTCGCGTGAGATGCCTGTAAACAAGTCAGCGGTATCGGCGTCGCCCAGCTTCCCCTGCGTCGTCCCGCGCGGGAGCGGCCAATCGACTGTTCGGATCGCGATGATAACCGCGTTCTATTGCAAACGCGGCGAGAACGTCAGGCACGGGCCGACCCGCAAGGCGCGTCGGCCCCGAGGTCAGGTGTCGTCCCGGAACCGCCGCACTCTCGCGGCGGCATACGCAAAACCGACCGCCACGACCAGGCCGATCAGCACACCCGGACGGCTCAGCATTCCGATCAGACTCTGATGATCGAACACGTTGGAGAAGTCGACGGTCTGGATGTGATGCCCCGGGCCGACGATCGCGGCATCCGTTACGGACCAACCGCCGGGGTCGTTGCCGTAGGCCCAGAGGCCGGCCATCCGGTAGCCGACGAGGGTCGCGATGTAGCGCGTGCCCAGGACGTATTGTTCGATGAACCCAAGGGCAATCAGGGGCAGGATCGACCACAGAAACGGCTGGCGCCGGGCCCAGGCGGAGATGAAAACCAGGTACCCCGCCACGGGGGCGTACCACAGGATCGCTCCCAGGACCGAGAACAACATGAATCCCTGCAGCTTGAACCAGGCGGTCGCATCCCAGGCGAACGCAGCCCCACTCGCCAGACCCCACGACAGGCGCAGATTCCAGACCTCGGCGAACAGAACCTGGGTGACGACGGCGACGGCGTAAAACAGCAGAGGCGTGATGACGGTACCGACCAGCAGCTTGGAGACCACGGTTGCCCCATCTGAGACGGGCAGCGACTTCCAGAACAGGATGCTTCGGTCCTTGCGCTCGTCGAACAGTGAGTTCAGCAGATAGAAATACAGGGCGATGGATCCGGTGAGAACCAACGGGATCATCGAGAGCACCAGCCGCACGGATGAGAAAGCGACCATGGCCTCGTGCTCGCCGACCTGCCGCGCAGTATCCCAATGCCACTTCTGCGGCCCGAAGGGCAGCCGGAAATCCCCACCGGTGTTGAATTGCGCGAACATGCCCGCGAGCACCAGCAGTCCGCCGACGCTCACGGGGACCAGCCACAATTGCCGGTGTTCCCAGAACTCGCGCTTCACGAGCATCAGCAGCGTGCGCCAGAGCGGAATCGCCGGGGGTGCGCTGGTGTCGGCCACGGCCCGGCCGGTGTCGGCAGTCATTTCGTTCATGCCGCGGCCCCCTGTACCTTGGCGACGAACAGATCTGCGATGGAGGGCGTGCGCAACTCCCCGAGCGAGCGCAGCTCGGCGGCGGAGCGACTCTCGAAAATCATCACCACCCGGCCGAAGACCTCCCGCTCGTAGAACGGCTTGAGCTCGCGGGCTTTGGCCGCGCCTTCGGGTCCGACAGTCAGCTGGACGAAGCGCTCGCTCAGCGCCTCGACGGAGCTGTCGAGCAGAACCCGGCCGTGATTGAGAAAGATCACGTCGGTAACCAGGTTCTCGATCTCCTCGACCTGGTGCGTGGTCAGCAGAATCGTGCGCTCCTGGTCGAAATAGTCGTTCACCAGCGTGTCGTAGAACTGCCGGCGGTACAACAGATCGAGCCCGAGAGTGGGCTCATCCAGCACCAGCAGCCGCGCGTCGATTGCCAGAATGAGCGCGAGGTGCAGCTGGGTGAGCATGCCCTTGGAAAGCTCTTTGACGCGGCTGTTTTGCCGGATGTCGGTCTTGGCCAGAAAGCCTTGCGCTTTGGCCCGATCGAACCGGGGGTGCACGCCGGCGACGAATTCAACCGCCTGCCGTACGCGCAGCCACTTGGGGATCACCGCGACGTCGGCGATGAAGCAGACGTCGCGCATCAATTCATCTCTGTCCGCGCGGGGATCGCGCCCCAACACGGTGAGTTGGCCTTCGAAACCGGTCAGACCCAGCAGGGCCTTCATGGCAGTCGTCTTGCCCGCGCCGTTGGCGCCCATGAGACCGACGATACGGCCGGCTTGAACGTTGAAACTCACGTCCGCGAGCGCGCGCTGGGCGCCGTAAGATTTCGATAGCCCGCGGGCTTCAATGACCGTGGTCATTTTCATCGCCACCATCGTTGTTGCCGGTCTGGTCGTTGCCGGCGGGGTTGCTGCCGGTTTGCGCTTGGCCGAGCGTCGTCGGGTACGGTGTTGTCGGCGCGGCAGCGCCGCTGCTCAGCAATTCCGATGCGGACAACCCGAGCCGTTGAATCGTAGCGTAGACCTTCGGCCACTCATCCTGCAGGAAGCGCTGCCGCTCGTCGGTCATCAACGCCCTGCGGGCGCCATCACTAACATACATCCCGCGGCCGCGTCGCTTCTCCACGAGCCGCTCGTCGACGAGCTGTTGGTAGCCCTTCAGCACGGTAAGGGGGTTCAAGCGGAATTCCGCTGCGACACTGCGGACCGAGGGTAGCGGGTCGCCCTCTTTGAGGACGCCTTCGAGAATCATCGCCACCACCCGGTCCCGCAGCTGCCGGTAAATCGGCAGGCTGTCGTCCCACTGCGGATCCATCAAATCTCCGGCCCCGTTCACGTTGGAGGGCTGTGCTGCAAGGTTAGCGGACTAATCTACCAAAACAGCGGGGGCCGGCTGGCCGAACCACGCGTGCAGCGGGGTCACCATCATCCTCGCCACGGTCGGCCGGCTCACATCCGCACCGAATCCGATGGGCAGGCTGTTCGACGAGACCACCATGCTATAGCTCACGCTTGAGGTGATCACCAATGCTGCAACGCCGCAGAGTAACGATTTCACGAGACCATTCGAAACGTTCATGACCTTCTCCTTCACTTCCGGGGCCGGGGGAGCTGCCCCATGCAGCCCCCGCCCTTGGTGTTATATATCACTACATCACTACATGGGTGTCAAGGCATATCACCCAAAATAGTTGCGAGACCGCGTTCCCGGGCTTCCGGCCCCGGGAAGGCCCTCTTTCTGTACGTATGAGATGCGGCGGCAGCACGCGGCAGATGCGGGACGGCATGCTCGCGAGGAGGCGGCTACAATTTCCGCCCCCTTTATCGTCAGCAGAGACTCCCTCCCGCCATGAAGCCAGCCCTGAACGTCGCTATCACCGGTGCCGCCGGCCAGATCGGATATGCCCTCGCGTTTCGCGTCGCCTCCGGGGCGATGCTCGGTCCGGACCAGCCGGTCAACCTGCACCTGTTGGAAATCACGCCGGCCCTGCCGGGCCTGAACGGCGTGGTGATGGAACTCAACGATTGCGCTTTTCCGACGCTGAACAAGATCGTCGCCACCGACGATGCGAAGGTCGCCTTCCGCGACTGCAACGTAGCGATGCTGGTCGGCGCGCGCCCGCGCGGACCGGGAATGGAACGCAAGGATCTGCTGTTGGCGAACGCGCAGATTTTCTCGGCTCAGGGCAAGGCTCTGAACGAAGCGGCCAACCGCAACGTCAGGGTGTTGGTCGTCGGCAACCCCGCCAACACCAACGCGCTGATCGCAAGGGCCAACGCAAAGGACTTGAATCCCCGCAATTTCACGGCCATGACGCGGTTGGACCATAACCGCGCGCTGTCGCAGCTCGCCGAGAAGACCGGCTCGCACGTCACGAAGATCAGGAAGATGACGATCTGGGGCAATCACTCCGCAACGCAGTACCCCGACATCAGCCACGCCACGGTGGACGGCAAGGCAGCCAAGTCGCTGGTCGATCAGAAGTGGATCGCGGAGACGTTCATTCCCGTCGTGCAACAGCGCGGTGCGGCGGTAATCAAGGCACGCGGCTCTTCGTCAGCGGCGTCGGCTGCTTCGGCTGCCCTCGATCACGTTCACACCTGGGTGCACGGCACCGCAGACGGTGACTGGATCAGCATGGCCGTGCCCTCGGACGGCAGCTACGGCATCAAGGAAGGCGTGATCTATTCGTATCCGGTCACGATCAAGAACGGCGAATATCAGATCGTGCAGGGGCTTTCGATCGACGACTTCAGCCGGCAGCGCATGGATGCCACGGAGAAGGAACTGCGCGAGGAGCGCGACGGCGTCGCGGCTCTGCTCGGATAGACCGCTGCCGGAGTACCCACAAGGGAGGCGACCTCGAAGTCGCCTCCCTCCGCCCTGATATAGTTCCCATGTCGCCAGATGCGCGGCGGTCAGGAGCGAGATCATGCTCGGTGCGATCATTACCCTGCTGCTCGTTGCAGCCGTCGCCTACGCCGTCACTCAGGTCGGCGGGGTCATCACCCTGCTCTTCATCGCAGCGGTCCTATTCCTCGCCTACCGCAGACTCTCCCTGCTGGCATTCACAGCCACCTTCACGGTGCTCCTGGCCGCCTACACTCTTCTTGGAGCGCAGGGCGCGCCCGCCGGCGTGTGGAAGGGCTTTCTGTGGGCGCTGCTGGGCCTGTTGTGGGTCCTGAATCTGCGGCCGCTGCGAAAAGCATTGCTCACGCGGCCTTTCATGAAGGCCTACCTGAAGCTGCTGCCGAAGATGTCGCAGACCGAAAGGGAAGCCCTCGAGGCCGGCACGGTCTGGTGGGATGGCGAGCTGTTCACGGGCGCGCCGAAGTGGTCGAAGCTGCTGTCCGCGAAGCCGCCCCGACTCTCGGCGGAGGAACAGGCGTTCGTCGACGGCCCCTGCGAAGAGCTGTGTGGAATGCTCGACGACTGGCACATCACACACGAGCTCGGCGACCTGCCTCCCCACGTCTGGGAGTTCATGAAGTCGAAGGGCTTCTTCGCGATGATCATCCCGAAGAAGTATGGCGGCCTCGAGTTCTCGGCGTACGCGCACTCCTGTGTGTTGGCGAAGATCGCCAGCCGTAGTGCGACGGCGTCCTCCACGGTTGCGGTTCCCAACTCTCTGGGTCCGGCAGAGCTGCTGAACCACTACGGCACGCAGGAGCAGAAAGACTACTACCTCCCACGGCTCGCGCGCGGTGAGGAGATTCCCTGCTTCGCTCTCACCAGCCCGCGCGCGGGTTCCGATGCCGCGTCGATTCCTGACACGGGCATCGTCTGTCGCGGGATGTGGCAGGGACGGGAGATCACGGGCCTCAAGCTGAACTTCAACAAGCGCTATATCACCCTGGCGCCGGTCGCCACGGTCGTCGGCCTCGCCTTCCGCCTGTTCGATCCCGACAAGCTGTTGGGGGACAAGACGGACATCGGGATCACGTGCGCCCTGATCCCCCGCGACACGCCGGGCCTCACCATCGGCCGCCGGCACTTCCCGATCAACGTCCCGTTCCAGAACGGGCCGATCCAGGGCAAGGACGTATTCGTCCCGCTCGATGTCATCATCGGCGGCGCGAAGATGGCGGGAGCCGGTTGGCGCATGCTCGTAGAGCAACTCTCGGTGGGCCGCTGCATCTCGTTGCCGTCGAACGCCACCGGTGGCGCCAAGGCTGCGAGTTGGTCCACGGGCGCCTATGCCCGCATTCGCCGCCAGTTCAACATGCCAGTAGGCCGATTCGAGGGGGTCGAGTCGGTCATCGCCCGGATGGTTGGATTGACTTACACGATGGATGCGGCCCGCTCGGTGACGGCCGGCGCCATCGACGGCGGCGAGAAGCCCTCCGTGCCGTCGGCAATGCTGAAATACCACGTCACCGAAATGGGGCGTCAGGTTGCCAACGACGCCATGGACGTTCACGGGGGCAAGGGCATCTGTCTGGGTCCCCGGAATTATCTGGCACGGGGGTATGAAGCGGTTCCCGTCGCGATCACCGTCGAGGGCGCCAACCTCCTGACACGCAGCCTCATCATCTTCGGCCAGGGCGCAGTACGCTGTCACCCATTCGTGCTGCGCGAGATGACGGCCGCGCGCAACCCGGATCGCGTGCGCGGTGTCGATGATTTCGATCGAGCCCTGTTCGGGCACATCGGCTTTACGATCTCGAACGCAGTGCGCTCGCTCATCATGGCGATCACGCATGCGCGTTTCACCTCCGTCCCGGTCGAAGGGCCGACGGCGCGGTACTACCAGCACATCGTCCGCTTCAGCGCATCGTTCGCTTTCGCGGTCGACGTGGCGATGCTGACTCTGGGTGGATATCTCAAGAAGAAGGAGAATCTTTCCGCGCGACTCGGCGATGTGCTGTCGTGCATGTACCTGGCTTCGATGGTCCTCAAGCATCACGAAAACCAGGGTCGCCCGAGCCAGGACCTGCCGATCGTCGAATGGGCTTGCCGCAATCTCCTTTACCACGCGCAGGAGCAGATGCACGGCTTCCTGCGTAACTTCCCAAATAGATTCCTGTCAGGTGTGATGCGCGCGTTGATCTTCACGCGCGGACGCGCTTACTCCGCACCGGGCGACCGGCTGGGCCGGACGGTCGCACAACTGGTCACCGAAGCGACGGATTCGCGCGAGCGTCTGTGCCAGTACATCTACTGGCGCGTGGAACCCAACAATCCGCTGGGACTGCTGCAGGAGGCGCTGCTTCTGGCGCAGACGGCGGAGCCCATCGAAAAGCGAATAAGAATCGACGGAGTCAAGACCGGCAAAGTCACAGCGTTGGATTTACCGGGCCAGATTCAACAGGCGCAGGCCGCCGGGATCATCTCCGAGACGGAGGCGGCGATGCTGCGCGATTACGACCGCAAGTGTATGAACCTGATCCACGTGGACGACTTCGAGCAGCATGAGATCGGAACGCTCGCGGCAGCGGACGCCCAGGGGCGGATGCGGCCCAGTGTCCATGTCGCCTGAGGTTTTACGGAGGCTGCCGCGCGTGCCGCGCCGGCCGTGGGCGCAACGGCCGATGTACTGACCGACAGGCGTCGCCAAACGCTGAACCGTTGGCCGCCTTCGCCGAAGCTGTTTAAGCTGGGCCGCCTTCCAAGACCCATCGATGCATCACAAACGGAGACAATCGCCATGCGAATGATTGCAGTCGCCGCCGCCGCGCTCGTTCTTGTCGCTTCCAGCACCTGGGCCCAGGAGCGCACGCCTTCCCCGGCGGGAGCCAAGGTCTTCATCATCTCCCCGAAGAACGGTGCCAAGGTCTCGGGCGAGTTCGTGGTGAGCTTCGGCGTGAAGGGCATGAAAATCGTGCCGGCTGGAACGAAAGCCGAGAACTCAGGCCATCATCACCTGCTGATCGATACCGCTCTGCCCGCCGACATGAGCGTGCCGTTACCGGCCGTCCCGGACAAGATCGTCCACTTCGGCAAGGGGCAGACGGAAACGACGTTGAAACTGGCGCCCGGTAAGCACACCCTGCAGTTGGTGCTCGGGGACCAGAACCATGTGCCGCACAATCCCCCGGTGGTCTCGAAGAAGATCACCATTACCGTCACGGGGTAGGCGCACCGTCACCGTCTCGACGGCAAAGCCGGAGGGCCGACGGAGTGACGTCCCAGGACGCACGATGACCGGCCTTCGCGAGGAGAGATGTGACTTTGAATCGCGCTGTTCTACACGTCGACATGGACGCGTTCTACGCGTCCGTAGAACAGCGCGATAACCCGAGTCTCGCCGGCAAGCCAGTCATTGTCGGCGGAACAGGAGGCCGCGGCGTCGTAGCGGCCGCGAACTACGAAGTACGCAAATTCGGCGTCCACTCTGCGATGCCGATGGCGACGGCCTTGCGCCTTTGCCCTCACGCCGTGTGCATCCCGCCGAGAATGCAGCGGTACAAAGAGATCTCCGGGCAGGTTTTCGGCGTTTTCCACGAAGTGACGCCGCTGGTGCAGGGGCTCTCCCTGGACGAAGCGTTTCTGGACGTCACGGACAGCCAGGCGCTGCTGGGAGACGCAGTGACCATTGCACGCCGGATCAAGGCCCGGATCCGCGAGGTCACCGGTCTGACGGCCTCCGTGGGCGTCGCGCCCAACAAGCTCGTGGCCAAGATCGCCTCGGACCTCTCCAAGCCTGATGGACTGACCGTAGTCACGAGCGAGACGGTCCAGGCCACGCTCGACCCTCTGCCGATCCGGCGTCTGCCGGGGCTTGGCCGCAAAACGGGTGCGAAGGTGGAAGCCGTGGGGATTCAGACGTTTGCGCAGCTGCGCCAGGCCTCCGATGCGGTCCTGTGGCCGTTGTTCGGCCGCTACACGGCCCGCATCCGGGAGCGTGCCGCCGGGATCGACGAGCGCCCGGTGAACCCGGATCTCGAAGAGAAATCCCTGAGTGCCGAGGACACCTTCGCCACGGACGTCGGCGATCCGGGAACGCTGCAGGCGCAGCTCGCCCGGATCGCGGACCTGGCCTGCGAGCGCCTCCGGGCCAAGCAACTGATGACGGGCTGCGTGGGAGTGAAGATCCGCCGTCATGACTTCACCACTTTCACCCGGCAGCGCTCGGTCGCGCCGCCGACACACGATGGGCGTACCATCGCCCACATCGCGCAAACCCTGCTGACACGCTGGCTTACGCAGAACAAGGGAGCGAAACTTCGGCTGCTGGGGGTGGTCTTGACTGACCTGAGCCCGGCAGCGCAGCTGGGGTTGTTCGAAGCCGCTGCCCCGGAAGACTCCCGACTGGCCACCCGATTGGATGCGACACTGGATGCCGCCCAGGCGAGGTTCGGCAGCAAGGCATTGCGGCGGGCGATCACGATCAAGTGAGGGGCGGCGCCACCCAAGCAGGGTGGGCGCCACGGGATGCGGGCGCGGGTGATGCCGCTCGACCGGTCCAGTACTAACAGATGGCCCATGGCGGGTCGAAGCAAGCAAGGCGCATGTACCTCTCGTTTTTCGGACTCAACGAAAAGCCCTTCGCGATCACTCCGGATCCGCGCTACCTGTATTTGAGTCAGCGCCACGCCGAGGCCCTCGCTCATCTGCTCTACGGGATCAACGAGGCTGGCGGATTCGTCCAGCTCACGGGCGAGGTCGGCACCGGCAAGACCACGATCGTCAGAAAGCTCCTCGCGCAAACCCCGAAGGACGCCGAAATCGCGCTGATCCTCAATCCACGCATGACGGCGCCGGAGTTCCTGCTGACGATCTGCGAGGAAATCGGCATCGGCGTGCCCGACTCGGCCACGGGCAGCCGCAAGGATCTCGTCGACATCCTCAATCAGTACCTGTTGCGCGCCCACGCGGGCGGACGTCGCGTGGTCGTCGTCGTCGACGAGGCCCAGAACCTCGCACCCGAAGTTCTCGAGCAGGTGCGGTTGCTGACCAACCTCGAAACCAACACGCAGAAGTTGCTGCAGATCATCCTGATCGGGCAACCGGAGTTGCGTGAGCTGTTGGGTCGCAACGAGCTGCGTCAGTTGGCCCAGCGTGTCACGGGTCGTTACCACCTCAACCCGCTGTCTCTCGAGGAGACCGCGGCATACGTGCGACATCGATTGCGGGTAGCGGGCGCCACGACCGACATCTTCACCGGACCCGCACTGCGCGAGGTTTACCGCCTTTCCGCCGGGGTCCCGCGCGTCATCAACATCATCTCGGACCGCGCTCTGTTGGGCGCCTATTCCCTGGATCGCCACCGTGTGACGTCAAACCTCGTCAGACATGCGGCTGCCGAGGTGTTTGGAAAGCGATTTACGCCTTACTGGATGCCCTGGGCCGCCACGGGCGCGACAGCGATCATCCTGGCACTCGCGGCCGTGGCGCTGTTGGAATTCAAACCCTGGCAGTCGATGGCGGCGAGCGGGCAAACGGCTGTGGCGGCCGCGCACGGCGCGAGTGCGGGAGCAGGAACCCCCGGAACCGGCGCAACGGCTGGGGCTGGCACCGCGCTGGGCAAGCCAGCGGACACCAGTGCGACGCTTGCCGCCGGCTTGCCGGCAGGCAATCCGCCGGGCCCGGGTGCCACCCCGACGACGGCTGGCGGCGCAACGGTCCCGACTGCATTTCATCCCGGGACGGGATCGACGCTGACTCAAACCGTGAAGGATCTCCTCGTCAAGTACGCACCCAACACGGACACCGACAGCGCCTTCGGAACGCTGTTCGGGTTGTGGGGGTTGAAGTACGCGAAAGGATCGGTGGATGCGTGCACTCAAGCCACGAAACAGGGCTTGGAGTGCCTGACTCAGCGAGGCTCGTTCGGACAGCTGCGGCTCTACAACCGTCCGGCGATTCTGCTCTTGAGCGATGACGCAGGCGGCTCGCACCAGGTCGTATTGAAAGGCCTGGACGACGAGTTGGCACACCTCGAAGTAGCCGGGACGCGCACCGATGTCAGCATTGCCGACCTGTCGCGATACTGGCTCGGCGACTTCGTCATGCTGTGGCGACCTGCCACGGCCCAAGTCAAATCACTCTCCGAGGGTATGCGCGGCAACGAAGTAAAATGGCTCCGCGAGAGCCTGCAACACCTGCACGGCGATCACTCCGACACGCCGGCCAGCGACGTCTTCGACTCCGACCTGGGCCGGCTGGTGCGCGATTTCCAGCGCGACCACAGACTGACCGTCGACGGTATCGCCGGGGTGCAGACACAGATCGTGCTGGCGACAGCGGTCGCTTCCCCGGACACTCCGCTCCTGTATGTTGCCAACACACACGGGAGCTGAACGATGTCGTTCATCCTCGATGCGCTGAAGAAGTCCGAAAGCGACCGGCAACGCCAGAACGGGCCGGCCTTGTACGAGGTCAAGGTCGCAGCCCCTCGTACCCAGCTGCCGCTGTGGGCCATCGGGTTGGCGGTCCTGCTCGCCATCAACCTGGGCGTGGTCGCGTGGGCGCTGTTGCGGCGGTCCGCGGACGCGCCCGCCGTGACGGCCCAGAGCTCGGGTTCGCCTGCCGGCGCCACCGGCACAAACCCGCCCGTCGCTGCCCAGAATGGCGGCCAACCCCCTCAAGCGCTCGCCACAAGCGGCCCGGGGAGTGGGCCGGGGACCAACCCGGGACAGGGGTATTCCTACGGGCAGAACGGCTACGGCCAGAATGGCCCTGGTCAGAATGGCTACGGGCAGAGCGGCCAGAACGGTGGCCCGTCGGGCGCCTACGGCCCCAGCGGCGGCAACGCGGGTGGTTACGGCGCGGCAGCCGCCCCCAGCGGCCCGCAACAGCCGGGCCAAGGCGGCTATGCACCGGGCTATGGCCCGAACAATGGCCCGAACAACGCTCAAGGCTACTCCCCGGGCTACCCTCAGAACGGCAATAGCGGCACCGGGAGGCCCTGGCAGGGCCCGAACGCGCCCAACGGCGGGGCTGCAGCCGGTCCGGGACCCAATGGGGGGCCAGCCCCCCAGACGCCGCCACAGGCGGCGGCAAACCCCGACGACTACGCGCCGGCGACGGATGCCCCCGCCCCATCGATGGCCAACGGATTCCATGCACGCACGGGACTCGAGGGCGGCATGCAGCTGTACTCGGATGCTGAGGGCGCGAATGGTCTGCCGGACCTTCGACTGGACCTTCTCACCTACTCCGAAAACCCGCGTGAGCGTTTCGTGTTGATCAACATGAAGACCGTTCGCGAGGGCGAGATGGTGACGGCGGGGTTGAGGCTGGACTCCATCAGGGCGGACGGCGTGATCCTCAGCCGCAACGGCGCCAAGTACTTGCTGGCGCCGCGATAGACGCGCCGCGGGGCGCGCCACGGTTTCGGTGAGGCGCGTAAGGCATGTGCGCTGGTGCGGCGGGGCTAGCCCGGCATCCTACTCAGCGACGTACCAGTGCTTGTCGACCTGTTCCAACACGAACTGCTCGAACGGCAGGCCCTGCCCCTGCAGATCGTAGACGGCACGCTGACCTTCGTACTCGTAGTGGGGCTCGAGGCCCCGCACGATGTGAATCGTTGAACTCAACATCGTGCGCGTCCCGAGGCTGTTCTTGCAGCCGCTGATCAACGCCTCCAGGGCCTTCTTGCTGGTGACGTTGCGAAAATTCGGGCTCAGGCGCTTCCCGTAGTAATCCTCGCACTTGCCGTCGGCAAGATCCTTCTCCGCGGCGCCGAGCAACTCCACGATCCCGGGCCGTACCGGGCCGGTTCCGGTTCCAGGGCGCGCACCGCTCCCGGCAGGCCCCGCGACGGGCGCGAGCCCCGTGCGAGCGGTCGCGACAGGAATGCGTCTGCCTTCGATGAGATCGTCGATCTGCGCCTGGATCTCGCTCGGAATCGTCGCTTTCCAGTCCTTGCCGTAGGGTTTCACCGTCACGACGTTGACGACCAGCACCTTGCCGCGCTCGCGCGGCTGCTTGCCCCGAACCAACACCTGCACGAGGTCGGGCTTCTCGACGACGGCGGCAATGCCTTCGACTTCGGCGTACTCGCGGCCGCCCGGAGGGGTCAGACGGAACGACAGGGTGGCGTAGAAGCCCGTGTTGGTCAGTCGGTCGATTTCCGCGACCGGCATGGCCTGTCCGAACAGGCGCGAGCGGATGGTGCTGTCACCCTTCTTCGCCTCCTCGTGCATCAGACCGAGCAACCGCATCCGCAGTGCGAGCAGATCGTCCGGATGGATTGCCTGCGCGATGGCCTGCGGATCGCCGCTCGCGACAGCATCCAGATACTCGAGGGCGGCCTCCTTCTGCGAGTGGCTGACCTTGTCGGCTACGGGGGCGGCCAGAACAGGGATGGCAACAGCGAGCAGGAGCGCAAGCCAGGCCCCCACACGCAGCGACGTGGAGGCGGACGAAGGAGCGATTCGGTGCGAGAAAAACAACATGGGCGTAGGTCGTAGGCCTCTGGGCCTATATCGGGCCTTTCCTCTGGGCCTATATCGGGCCTTTAAGGGCCCCTGGCGCGCTTGCATCTGCCTATTTTGGACGATCCACGAGGCGATTTCCCGCGCCGACCGCGGCGGCTCGGGCGCCGACTGTCGGCTGGCGGTTGCAGGCGGCCACTTTGATTGCGACCATGCGCCTCGCTGCGCCGCTTGGGGGTCAAGCGAGGATGATGACCGGATTCATGGAAATCCGTCCACCAGCAGCGACACACACCTACAGGTAAGTTCCGGCTGTGAGCGCGTTCCCTCGGGCAGAAAACGTCCCCCGCGAGAGCCTCATCGTGCTGAGCCGCGATGCGGCGCTCCGCGACACCTTGCAGGTCCTGGGAAACGACCACGACGTCTTCACGGTCGGCGCCGAGGCGGATCTTGCGGCGCAACTGCTTTCCGAGCACGCCGGGGTCGTGATCCTGGACGCCGCCTCGGTCAGCAGTCCGATCGAACGCCTGACCGAGCGCTTGAAATCGCAGTTTCCCGATCTGGTGCTGATCGTAGCGGGCGGCATCGACGACCAGAGCTCGCTGGCCGCGCAGATCACCAACGGAACGGTCTACCGCTTCCTCCACAAGCCGGTTTCGGAGCAGCGCGTCCGACTGTTCGTGGATGCCGCCTGGAGACGTCACGGACAGGGGAATCATGGGGCAGCCGATCCCATGACGGTAACGAGCGTATTGCCGATACAACGACCCAACACGGCGTTACCGCCACTGCTGCTGGTCGGTACCGGAGCGGTTGTCGCCGCGTCGGTCCTGATCGGCGTGTGGCTGGTCATCCGCAAACCGGACACTCTTCCGGCACCGACGACGACGGCCGCAACCTCGGCCGACGCGCAATTCGCCTCCGGGCGCGACGAGGTGTTGGAAGGCATCCTCGCGCGAGCCGACCAGGCCCTCGCGGCCGGGGCGCTCGTGGCTCCCCCGGAAGAGAACGCAGCAGATCTCTACAGACAGGCTTTGCGACGCAACGCCAACGATCCCCGTGCCGGCAGCGGTCTCGAGAAGGTAATCGACAAGCTGTTGTCGAGCGCGGAGGAGCAGCTTCTCGCGCAACGCGTCGACGAAGCACAGAAACTCACCGACCAGGCGCGCGCGATCAAGCCGGATCACGTTCGCGTTGCGTTTCTCACTGCTCAGATCGGAAAGGAACGCGAACGCGCGGTGCTGATGGAGGCGCGGCAGGCTGCCGCCAGCGGCAACATCGAACAGGCGATCTCGGTACTCGACGGAGCCTCGCGACAAGGCGGGCGCACGTCGCTCGTTGCCGAAGCCCGCCGCGAGCTCGAGCAGAAGAAGTTCGACGGGCGCGTCACCGATTACCTGCGCAAAGCCTCCGATCGCATGAAGAAGGGCGACCTCCTCGAGCCGCCCCAGGACAACGCCCGTTTCTTCGTCGAGTCGGCCCGCGCGATTGCGCCCAATGACGCGGAGGTCCGACAGGCCCAACGCCAGCTGCGCGACCGGCTGGTGAGCGAGGCCCGCAAGGCCCTGAATGCGGGCAGCGCGGAGCAGGCCGACAAGTGGATCCAGGCCGCCGCGGATGCCGGGTTGGGCCGGGATGAGATCAACTCGATGACCCGCGAACAGCAGCGTGTCAGGACTGCGGCTAAAGCGGATTCCATGGCGCACACCGCCCTGCTGTTCACTCAGCGCCTGACACAGGGCCGACTCGTCGACCCGGTCTCCGACAGTGCGAAGTTCTATCTCGCGCAACTGGTGCAGAGCGATGCGACGCACCCCTCGACCACAATGGCAAAGCAGGCGTTTGCCTCGCGCTCGCTCGAGGAGGCTCGAGGGGCGGTTCGGCGCCAGGACTATGCTGCTGCGCGCCGCTGGCTGTTCGAAGCCCATGATGCCGGCGCGGATGACGCAAGCGTTTCCGCCGTGGATCGGGATATGGTCACCGCGCAGACCGGCGCCACCAGGCAGCCGACCTCGGATGCCGTGCCGGCCAGCACGCTGCAGCTGGTCCACTACGTCCCGCCGGTCTTTCCGACCTCCGCGACCGACAGGGGGCTGGCGGGGTGGGTGGACGTGCAGTTCACGATCCGCAGCGACGGCACCACAAGTGACATAACCATCGTGGGGGCGGAGCCAGTTGGCGTTTTCGAGCAGTCCGCCCTGGAATCGGTCCGCAAGTGGCGCTACAAGCCAGTGACCCGTAACGGTAAGGCGGTGGATCAGGCAGCCCGTCTGCGCCTGCGGTTCAACCTGGAGAAATGAGATTTTGCCGAAGCGGACCCGACTGCCCGCTCGATTGTTGGTGGTGGAACGCGATGCCCAATATGGAGAGTGGCTGCGGCACCATCTTGGGGCGTTATTCCCCGACGCGACGGTCGATGTGCTGCAGGTGGGCGACTTCGATGAGCTGCACCCTGCACTTCCCGGGCACGATTGTGACGTGCTGCTCCTGGCGGCCCCCTTCGGAAGCAGCCCGGAGGATCCGCAAGCCGTTGGCATCGGCGCCCTGCGTACGCTGCGTCAGCAGGATGACGGCCCGGCCATCGTCGTCCTGGCCGAGGATGGCAACGAACTGACGGCGGTCAGGGCCTTGCAGCTGGGTGCGGCGGACTACCTCCCCAAACAGCTGTTGACTCCGGATCGCCTCAAAACAGCGATCCGTGTGGCACTTCGCAAGATCGAGAAGCGGGTTGCGCGTCGCCTCGCACTGCTCGCGGCGGAGGCGGAGTCCAAGGCCGCCGCGGCGGTCGCCGCCGAGCGCGCACAAGCGGCCGCCGGCGAGGCCCCCGTCGCCGTCCCCGAACTCATTCCCGACCTGATTGCGGGGTACACGATCCGCGCCCTGATCGGCGAGTCCGAAAAGGCGGCTGTGTATCTCGCCACCAGCGCCAGCCTGGGACGCAATGTCGCTCTCAAGGTCAGCAAGACGCTGCGCGACGATGCCGGCGGCCGACAGTTCCTCGAGCGTGAGTACACGGCGATTGTTTCGCTTCACGATCCGTCGGTCGTGCAGATTCATGACTACGGAGTCCATGCCGGCTTCGAGTACCTGGCCATGGAGTACCTGCCGCACGGTGACCTCAAAGCACGCATGCAGCAGGGGATCACGGAAGTGGAGGCTGTGCTATTCGTCGAGCGAATCGCCGCTGCGCTACAGGTCGTGCATCACTCGGGCCTGCTGCATCGCGACCTCAAGCCACCGAACGTGATGCTACGTGAGGAGGACAACGTCGCGTTGATCGACTTCGGTCTCGCGCGCTCTCTCGATAGCAGCGCCCAGAGCACCCGTACCGGTGTACTGCGCGGCTCACCCTATTACATGAGCCCCGAGCAGGCGCAGGGTGATTTGCTCGACGCGCGCTCCGATTTCTACAGCCTTGGGATCATCTACTTCGAGATGCTCACGGGGCGCCGGCCGTTCATAGGCTCATCGGCGATGGAAGTGCTGCATCAGCACGTCAGCACGCCGACTCCTCCGCTGCCCTCCTCGCTCTCGCGACACGACCCGTTGTTGGAGAAGCTGTTGGCGAAGTCGCGGACGGACCGATACGGCAGCGCCGAGGAGATCGTCGCTGCCGCGCGGGAGTTGCGCGAGGCGCTCACCGCCGACACGCCCCAGGCGCAGTCGACGGCGGCGTAAGGACCAGGCGGCAAAAACCACGCCCATAGAAATCAAACAGGGGCCGCCGAGAACGGCCGTGCCCCCGCGGGCACGGCGCAAAAGCGCCGCAGGCGACTTTTGCCAATCGACTAATGAGCCCTGACGGGCTCGCTCCCTGCCTGGGGCTCCGGTCCCTTCATTCCTTCGTACCGGCGGCCCAGCGCGTAGGCGATCGGGAACCAGAAGACCGAGATCACCACGCCAAAGATGGCCAAGCCTGCCACGCCGAAAGGCAGGATGAAGGAGCTTATCCAGGACGACGTCAGATCGCCGAACCGATAGACCACGGTGTCGATGACGTTCTTGGCTTTGTACTTGGCCTGTTGGTCCACAACCGTGAACAGCATGTCGCGGCTGGGCTTCGCGACAGCGTACTCCGCGAAACGGCGCACCACCTGCATCCCGCCGAGCACCATCAAACCCGGTGACAAGGCAATCGCCAGGAACGCCAATACCATGATGACCGGATTGATCAGCAGGCCGGTGGTCACACCGAAGCGTTGGATGATGCGCCCCGTACCGAACAGCTGAATGACCACGGCGATGGAGTTGGTGAACAGGTCGATGGTCGCGTAGGCCTGCGTACGGGCAGCCTTCTCCTTGAACGCGTGACTGATCAAGTCCCCCAGCTGGAAATACATGACCGTCGAGATCCAGGTCATGAGCAACAGGAACAGCGCGATCATCAGCAGGTAACGAGACTTGAACAGCAGCACGAACCCATCGAACGGATTGCCGCCGAGGGACTTACTCATGCTCGTCTTCTGCGCGGTGTCGCTGGCGTCCGCGAACCTCGCCTTCTGGGCCTCGAGCACGCGCACGAGAATCGCGGTGATCACAAACCCGGCGGCGGAGATCAGTAACAGCGTGTTAGTTCCGACCTCCTTTACGAAGAACGTGACGAACGTCGGGGCCGCAATAGTGCCGACGGTGCCACCGGCCGCAATGAAGCCGAACAGCCGTTTCGCACGTCCCTTGTCGAAGATGTCGGCCATCATGCTCCAGAACACGGAGATGGTGAGCAGGTTGAACGTGCTCAGCCAGACATAGAAGGCGGCCGCGAGTCCACGGCTGTTCTCGTTGGCCTGGAAGGCCAGGTAGAACCCGACCATGCTCACGGCGATCACGCCGTAGACCCACGGCAGGAACGTGCCCAGGCGGATCCGCGAGGCAAAGCCCGCATACAAGGGAGCGACGATGAAGCTGACGATGAACGTTCCCGTAAACAACTGCTGCAGCTTGTCGACACCGTAGATGGTGCCCATCGTGTCCCGCAGCGGCCGCAGGATGAAGTAGCTTGCCATCAGGAAGAAGAAGTAGACGAAGGAGATCAGAACGGCCTTGACTTCATCGGGCTCGACGTTGGCGACTACCTTCAGCAGTCGCGCGATGCCTGACGGTTGACCCTGGGACATGATGTGTTTCCTGACTGTTCGAGTGAGGCCGCCGTCACTTTACGGGTGTCCGGGGACGTGTCGTTATGCTTTTGCGCCCGCCGCGCGGACGGCGAAGCACTATAACCACGGCCACCAGGGAACGGAAGGCGAGGGAATCATAGGAATTGTCACGCCTGAGAGTGGGTACGCACGGGCTCGAAATCCCGGGTGGAACCGCCTTACGCACCCGTTACGGCTGCCGGACTTTCATCGCGAACGACCTCCCGGGCGGCCGCCTGCTCGGCCTTCAGCACCTCGTAGCGGCGTCCCAGCATGAGCGCCACGACTGCCCACAGGGCCGAGAACAGAAATCCGGTGACGGCGGAGCCGATCACCCGCACGCCCAGCAGCCGCAGCCCGGAAATCATCCAGGCCGAGACCACATCCCCGAGCCGGTAGATCAGGGTGTCGATCACGTTCTTGGTCTTGTAGCGGCTGCTCTGCTCCACCACGGTGAAGCAGATCTCGCGGCTCGGCCTCGCGATCGCGAACTGCGAGGCCTGCCGTGTCACCTGCAGCGCCTGCATCATCAACAAGGTCGGCGACATCGCGATGGCCACGAAAGCCACCATCATGATCAGCGGATTCAACACCAATCCGGCGGTCACTCCGAAGCGCTGCACATAACGCCCGATGCCGAAGATGGCAATGGCGGCGGCGAGGATGTTGACGACGAGGGCGATGTCGGCGATCGCCATGATGCGGTTCTCGAGGTCGCTGAAAGCCTGGGTGACCAGATCGGTCTGGAAGAAGTACGCCACGGTGTTGACCCAGGTCATCAACAGCATGAAGCCGGACTGCAGCAGGGAGAAGCGGGAGCGGAACAGCTCGCGGAAACCGTCGAAGGCGTTGCCTTCGAGCTGATGATCGAGCCGCGAGCGCTGGACATCCTCGCCGTGCGTGCGCAGACGCTGCTTTTCCCGCATGAGCAGATGAACGATGCCGATGACCACCAGAAAGCCCGCTGCTGCAATGAACAACAGGCCGTTGACCCCGACGGCCTTCGCGCTCATGCGGGTCACCAACGGACCTGCAATCGCGCCGAGGCTCCCGCCGGCGGCCAGCAGTCCGAAAAGACGCGTTGCCTGTGCGGCTGAGAACGTGTCGACCATCAGCGTCCAGAAGACCGACACCATGAACAGGTTCGCGACGCTGAACCAGACATAGTAGGCAAACGCGAGTACGCGGCTGTCCGGGGCCATCCGGAACAGGACTTCGAACAGCAGCACGTTGATCAGCCAGAACCAGAAGACGCCCGGCAACAGGCGGCGCGGCTCGAATCTCGAAGCCAACAGGACGTAGATCGGGGAGGCAATCAGCGTGCCTACAAAAGTCCCCGTGAACAGGAACTGAAGATTGTCGACGCCGAAGACGGTAGCAACCGTATCGCGCAAGGGGCGCAGGATGTAGTAGCTTCCGAGCAGCACGAAGTTGCACAGGAACGCCAGGGTCACGGCCCTGCGCTCTTGAGGATGAATTTGCGTCATGGATCTTCGATTCTCCCACGCGCCGAATGTCCGTAGCATGACGCCCTGAGGAAAGCCCTGCTGCAAAACGCTCCTTCACCGCCGCCGCTCTCCTGGCCCCAGATGGGGTCCCGATGGGGAAACCGCATCGCCACGGCCGCATTGGCCGAGCTGCGCAAGCCAGCCTACCTGGCCGAGATACTGGCGGTTGCCCTGGCCTACTACATTGCCGGACGACTCGGTCTGCAGCTCGCAACGGCCCAGCAGCAGGTCTCCCCCGTCTGGCCGGACACCGGGCTGGCTCTGGCCCTGCTCGTGCTTCGCGGCCGGCGGCTCTGGCCCGGCATCCTACTCGGCTCCTTCGCAGCCAACCTCGGCAGCGGCGCGGTGTGGCCCGCGGCAGCAGGCATCTCTGTCGGCGATACGCTCGAGGCGGTCGTCGGATCGACGCTGCTGTTGCGCGTCGGCTTTCAGCCGTCGCTGCGCAGGCTGCACGACGTGGCATCCCTGTTTCTGCTCGCCGCATGCCTGAGCACAATGATCAGTGCGACCGTCGGAACGACCATGCTGTGCCTCACGCACGCGGCGCCCTGGAGCGCTTATAGCGCGTACTGGAGCACCTGGTGGATCGGCGATGCGGTCAGTGACCTGGTGGGGGCGCCGTTCATCTTCGTCTGGGTCGACCAGGCGCGCAGCGAGCGGCGCTTCGGCCGTCTGACGGAAGCGGTACTGCTACTGCTGGCGATGGGAGTTCTGAGCGCAGCCGTCTTCGTCGATCGTGGCACAGGGGTCGTGTACCCGGTGCACTACCTCATCTTTCCGGCAGTCATCTGGGCCGCACTGCGACTCGGCCAACACGGAACCTCGACGCTCGTGCTCGGCTCGCTCATCGTCACCATCGTCGGAACGCTCTACGGTCGTGGGCCGTTTGTTGGCCCGTCGATCAACGCGAGCCTCCTGCAGGTAACACTTTTCATGTCCGTCGTAGCGGTGACTGGACTGTTTCTCGGCGCAGCCACTGCCGAGCGCAATCGCGCCGAACGACGCCGCAGTGCGGACTATGCGCGGCTGCGCTCGAGTGAGGAGCGCCTCGCGCGCCAGGCCGAAGAGTTGGCAACCGCCGACCGGCGCAAGGACGAGTTCCTGGCAGTTCTGGGTCACGAGCTGCGCAACCCGCTCGCGCCTTTGCAGAACGCGCTGGAGCTGTTGGCCCGCGCTGGTTCCGACCCCGCCATCCTGAATCAGGTCCGCGGGCTCATGGAGCGCCAGATGCGCCATCTGGTGCGTCTGGTCGATGACCTGCTCGATGTCGCCCGCATCCGCTCGGGAAAGATCGTGCTCGAGTTGGAGCGCGTGGAGCTTTCGGCAATGATCTCGAGCGCCGTCGAACTGGCCCGGCCGCAGATCGATGCCCGCGAGCATCGCCTGGAAGTCGAGCTGCCGTCACACGAGGTCTGGATACAGGCCGACCGAACGCGCCTGCCGCAACTGTTGACGAACCTCCTCAACAACTCCGCGAAGTATTCACAGACCGGAGGCCTCATCAGCGTCAGTTGCTCACGCGACGAGGAGCAGGCGACGGTGCGGGTCCGGGACACCGGCATCGGCATGACACCGGAGGCGCTCGCCAACGTGTTTGAATTGTTCGCTCAGGCCGCAGGCCCACAGCACACGGTACAGGGAGGACTCGGTGTGGGTTTGAGCCTCGCGCGCAGCATTGCCGAACTGCACGGTGGAACGTTGACCGCGCGCAGCGAGGGGCCGGGCAGGGGCAGCGAGTTCCTGTTACAACTGCCGCTGAGCAGTGCGCCGGAAGGCTCTGACGCGCACACGTCGGCGGGGAGGATCGCGGCGGGACACCGCATTCTGATCGTGGACGACAATATCGACGCGGCCGATAGCCTCGGGATCATGCTGGCACACACCGGACACGAGGTCCGCGTCGCCTACGGCGGTCGCCAGGCTCTCGAGACTGCGGATCGATTCACTCCGGACACCATGATCCTGGATCTCGGAATGCCGGAAATGGATGGCTACGCCGTCGCACGCGCCGTGCGCTCCAATCCGCAGCTGCGGCACGTGCGGCTCATCGCACTCTCGGGATATGGTCAGGAAGAAGATCGTCGCCGAACCTCTGCCGCGGGCTTCGATCAGCATCTGGTCAAGCCCGTGATGTTTGACGTGTTGAACCGTGCATTGAGCTGACTCGGGCGAGGACCGGTGCCGCTTGCACCGTAAGGAACTTCACGGTCGTGCAGCGGGTCCAGACCTTGCTGACGAGCCCAAAGGACGCTCGCTAGGACCCGCTATCAGGCTTCAATCATGCACCTGGTGGACACGACACTCTTTTATTCGCCGACCAGTGGTGGCGTGAAACGCTACATTTCGGCGAAGCATGCCTGGCTCGCCGCACACACTGCGTGGGAGCACTCGATCGTCGTGCCAGGCGCGGACTCACGCGTGGAGCGCGGCGGCGTTTCCACGCTTTCCGGATTTACGGTGCCGGGCACGTTCAACTATCGCCTGCCGCTGGATCCACGTCGCTGGATCGGACTTCTCGATGAGCTCGAGCCGGATCTGATCGAGGCGGGCGATGCATTCCATCCCGCCTGGTGCGCCTCGGTCGTGGCGCGCGATCGCGGCATTCCAGTCGTAGCGTTTTATCATTCCAATCTGCCCGAGATCGTGGGCTGCCGCCTGGGCGCGGTGAGCGAGAAAGCGGTCGCCCGTTATCTGCGCTGGCTGTATGAGCGATTCGACGTGGTGTTTGCTCCCAGCCGGCTGATGTGCGAGCTGCTCGACCAGATGGGTGTCCACCACGCGATTCACCAGCCGCTGGGGGTGGACTCGGAAGTGTTCCGTCCCGACCGCCGCACCCAGGAGCTGCGGGAGCGGCTGGGGCTGACCGCGAACACCCGACTGCTCGCCTATGCCGGGCGTTTCGCGGGGGAAAAGAATCTCCCCGTTCTGTTGCAGGCGTTCGCCCAACTCGGTGCTCCGTATCACCTGGTGTTGATTGGCGGGGATCGCGAGGCCCGTCCGACTCGCAATGTCTCGATGCTCCCGTATCGGCGCGACAGCCTGGAGCTGGCGACGTGGCTCGCCTCCGCGGACGCACTCGTGCACGCCGGAACGAAAGAGACTTTCGGGCTCGTGGTGCTGGAAGCCATGTCCTGTGGCCGTCCGGTCGTGACCGCGCGCGCAGGTGCCTTCCCCGAATTCGTCGACCACAGCGTCGGAGTTCTTGCGGAACCCGACAGCGGCACGAGCATGGCGGAAGCGATCGCCTCGCTCTTCGAGCGAGACATCGAGGCGGTGGGGGCTGCGGCGCGAGCGCGAGTGCTGCGCAATTTCACCTGGAACAAAGCCTTCCAGGCTCAGAGCGCGGCCTACGCTTCGCTGGTCAACGTCCACCGCGCCACGATCCCGGCTCAGACCATCATCGAACTGCGGCCGGAACGGGCCAACAGATAGCCCGCCAACAGCAGGATCACCCCCGTCGCCAGGTAAGCGAGGTCATAGACGGTCGTGGGGAGCGAAGGGGCCGGATGACCCGGACCGCCGCCGTCGTAGTAACCCAGAACCATGTCGAGCACTTGAAAACCGCCCCAGGCGCAAAGCGCGGCGCCGTAGAAGAGCCGCCCGAGGCGGCCCGGTGCGCGGGGCTGACCCATGTCCCACAGACGGATCACGCCTGTCAGCGCGAGCGCGAGGCCGAGCAAGCCATAGACGCGGTCGCTACTGATCGCGTGCCAGCGCGCTGCATCGGCCAACACGACGCCGTCGAGGATGCAGGCGAGACCGAAGCCTATACATGCGCCGGCCACAACCACGGGACGCCGTGGAATGGCACGGCCCCGCACGGGCAGCCGTCGCACTTTTGCTTCGCCTGAGACGATGGGGTGCGAGACGGTTAACCTGACCTTGGCCATCGGAATGCGGCGTAAGTACCCATTGCAACTCGTAAGCCGAAGCAAACGCCATGCCGTCCGGCGTACGATTTTTAACGTTTGAACGGCCGCGGGATCGGCACGCCGGAGGCGGCTGCGGGCGATCAGCGCCGCAGGGCGAACAGGACGCGCTTGGCCGTTGGGTTTTGCACTAGCGCCAGAATGATTCGCCAGAACACGCGTTTGCCGAGCGGCGCGACCCGAGGCGCGACGGCTCGATAGAACGTCGCAGAGATCTCACGATGCACATGGATGGCCCGCGCGGTCACGAGCCATTCCCGTTGGAGACTGGCGATTCTCCAAGTGTTTGGGGAGAGGCGTTCGACGCGGGCATCTTCCAGCGCCTCCGGAAGTCCATCCGGAGCGGTCCCTGAAAACGACACGACCGCAAGCTCGTCGGGATGGTCGAGCGTTCGGCCCACCAGCGTCACCCCGAGCGGCCCGCGATCATCGCGACGGCAACTCACGCCGCCTGAGAATGCGACGACGGCTTGCGGCGAGTCGCTCACGACAGCGCCGGCTTGCGGCCGGTTCGCAACGCCATCGGCCAACGGACGAGGCGCTGGCGCTGCGGATCCTTCCAGGTCGACTCCAATGGGCCGGCGACGGCTGCGACCGGATCGACTCCATGCTGCCGGACATAACCTCCGGTTGCGGACCAGCTGCGCATGTACCCGAGCAACTCGGGCAGGCTCCATCGCGCCTCGACATCGAAAGACGGCGCGCGGATGTCTGCGTACGGGAAGGACAGCGTTCGGTAGCCGTCCTCGACCCACTTGCGCTCGGGCGGCCAGTACGGCCCGACCGTTTCG
The DNA here is from genome assembly GCA_036499585.1 of Steroidobacteraceae bacterium. Taxonomy (GTDB): domain Bacteria; phylum Pseudomonadota; class Gammaproteobacteria; order Steroidobacterales; family Steroidobacteraceae; genus 13-2-20CM-66-19. Next base: position 222,923 of record DASYDM010000004.1, on the reverse strand, counting down.
GAATAGAAGCGGCGCACCAGGTCGTCAACTTCCTCCCCTTCGACTGTCAGGTTCCCGTACGTCCACAGCGACAGAATTCCACCGGCCTTCAAGACACGGTCGGCTTCGGCGTAAAACGCCGGAAGATCGAACCAGTGCGCCGACTGCGCAACGACGATCAGGTCGGCCGAGTTGGTTTCAAGACCGCTGTCCTCGGCACGAGCCACGCGGTATTCGACGTTCGCGATGGCAGGCGCCTGCGCGAGTTGTTTCGCACTGGCATCAGTGGCAATGACACGATCGAATCTTTCGGCCAATCCCACGGTCGCCTGACCGCTGCCGCACGCGCAGTCCCATGCCATCCCCTGCGCGGCGCACAACCCGCGAACGTAGTCCGCCAGCTGCGCCGGGTACGTCGGCCGGAACGCCGAGTATTGGCCGGCCAGTGCCGAGAAGTGATCTTTGAAGGCGGGGTCGCTCATGGCTCGAGTACGGGCTGGCAGCGAACCTCGGTCGTCACGGAATTGGCGATGTAGCAGTCTTCGTGCGCCTGATGGTGCATGGCATCGATCTCGTCCTTCGAGGGCATCCGCAGACCGGAGAACGTGACGCGCGGGAAGAGCGTAACGCGGGTCATCGCCATCCTCCCCGCCGGAGTACGGTCCAGCACCCCGGTTGCCTCATCCACATATCGGTCGACCCGGAATCCGCCTTTCGCGGCCAGGTAGAGGAAGGAGAGCATGTGGCAGCTCGACAGAGCGGCCACGAACGCCTCTTCCGGGTCGACGGCGGCTTCGACGGAAAAGGGCAGCCTCACGACATGCGCAGAAGAGGAGCCGGGAACCTCGATGCCGCCATCGAAGCGCCAGGTGTGCGCCCGGCTGTAGCGATTGTCCGTAAAGGGCTCTTCGGACCGGCGTTCCCAGCGGACCGAGGCGGTGTAAGGGTGCGCGGCCATGGGGCGGATTGTACGCCCTCAGATCGACTCGAGTTCCCAGAGGGTCAGGGGCGCCCCCCGGCGGATCCAAAAACCCGCCCCCACCTCGTTGAATCGTCGCCGCAGGCGATTGCGGTACCAGGTTGCACTACGAAGGTGCACATGGTTATCGGTCCGGCTGCGATCGCAGTTATGGTCCCAATCGAAGCGTGTCAGCGCGGTGAAATACAACACGCCCCGGCACAGCTGAGAGAGATTGGAGAGGGCTTTGTCGGCGTCCGCACCGTTCAGGTACTGCAGCACGTCATAGCAGACCACGAGGTCGAACGGCTGCGGCGACCGAAACGATTGCAGCTGTCCGTGCTCCCATCCATAGCGCTGGCACAGGTAGTCGCTGGCCTCGAGCCCGACGTACTGCGCCCCTTTAAATGATCGCAGGAGCGGGGCACGCAGAAGCCCGGTGCCGCAGCCGGCATCCAGCATCCGCTTGACCGGCAACCCCGCATGGTCGACGTATGCCGCGATCAGCTTTGCGCGCCGCTGCATCTCCCGGCGATCGGTCACCGCCGTACGTGGGTCGTAGTAAAAGCGTTGGTAGTAGTCGCGGTCAAAGTCCGCGGTCGGCCGGGATCGGGTCATTCTCCAATTATTCTACAGCGCCCGAACCCTGACCTAGCAATCCGAGCTCGGCGACCAGGCGGTCCGAATCGAGCGGCTTGGGCAGGCATGCATCGGCCCCCGCCGCCAGCACGCGCTCGATGTCCTCGGCACTCGGGTGCCGGGTGATGGCGACGATGCGGATGTGATTCAGCGTCGGCCTCTCCCGCAAGCGGCGGCAGACGGCCACGCCATCGACCCCCGGCATCGCCATGTCCAGCACCAGCGCATGTGGACGAAACGATTCGACTTTGCCGCCGGCCTCGAACCCGTTGTAAGCGACTTCGGTTTCGACGTGCGGCGCATGTCGGCGAATCACTTCGGCAATGGACTTGCCAACGACCGGATCGTCATCGACAACCAACACCCTGTCAGGTCGGCCGGATTTGCGCGGCACCGGTGTTGCACCCCGGCTGCGCGCGAATTCCTCTACATCACTGAGAAGAAAGCGTCGATGTCCCCCTGGAGTCGTGAGCGAGCGCAGCAGACCGCGGGCAGCCCACTGACGCACTGTCACTGGGTTGACCATCAGCATCTGCGCTACTTCGTTCGGCGTGAGGTGAGTTTTCTGTCTTGGTTTCCTCATGGCAATTCCCGTGCGTCCCCGTTGACGTCGCTGACCGCGACTGCACTCCTGTGATGGCGAACGTGGAACTCCGATCCCACATCCGCCGGATGCCGGCAGAACAATTGATTTGCTCGTTTATATCGAATACAGCGATATGCCCGGCATCGCTTGGATCCCGAACCCAATGATTTAACAGAATATCAGGTGTCTGCGACGTTACAGCGTCCAGTTGCATGTTCGAGTTATCAGATATCCAACTTAAGCCGACCACTACGTGAGCGACAGACCGGTCACTTCAAAACTCGCTCGATTAGAGCGGTTTGATCGCAGCCCCCCGGCAACGTGCCGAACGCCGCCGGTGCGCCGGCGGTCAGGCGTGATGCCAAAAACGCGGCCGCAGATTCCTGCGGACCGTGTGTCAGCAGCAATGCCGCCTGTACGCCAAGACAGATCCTTTCAGTAGCCCGTCGCGCGCTGAATTCGAGTTCTTCGCGAGGCGCCCGCGGGTCGATTGCCAAGTCACGTGCGAGATCATCGACAAACCGATCGTAGCGGACATCCAATCCTTTCGCCGCCGACAATACAACATTGAGAGCCTCCTGCGTCCGCGGTTCGCGCATCAGCGCCCGCAGAACGTCCAGACACATGACGTTGCCCGAACCTTCCCAGATGGAGTTGAGTGGCAATTCGCGATAACGGCGTGCCAGCGGCCCCTCTTCGATGTATCCGTTACCGCCGCACACCTCCATCGCTTCGGCACCGACTGCGGGACCTCGCTTGCAGATCCAGTATTTGGCGGCGGGCGTCATCACGCGCCGCAGCAAAACGTCCTGCTCGTCATCACTGTCGAATGCACGCGCCAGCCGCATCGCCAGCACGACCGCCGCCTCGCACTCGAGGGCCAAATCGGCGAGCACGTTGCGCATCAACGGCTGCTCGATCAGGAGACGCCCGAACGCCGTGCGCCCGCGGGCGTGGTGTATCGCTTGCGACACACATTGGCGCATCAGTCCGGCCGACGCTACCGCGTTGTCGAGCCTCGTGAACACCGCCATCTCGAGGATCGTGGCGACGCCGCGACCCTCTTCGCCCAACGCAATGGCGAAGGCGGAGTCGAACTCCACCTCGCTGGAGGCGTTTGAGCGATTTCCCAGTTTGTCCTTGAGTCGCTGCAGACGCAGGCCGTTGAGGGTGCCATCGGGGAGAAATCGCGGAACGAAGTAGCACGACGGACCGGCCGGAGTCTGGGCGAGCACCAGAAACGCATCGCACATCGGCGCGGAGAAGAACCACTTGTGGCCCGTTAGCCGATATTCCATGCCCGGCCCCCGTCCTGCGACCGGCAAAGCCTGTGTTGTGTTGGTTCTGACGTCGGAGCCACCCTGCTTCTCGGTCATCCCCATGCCCATGAGGGCGCCGCGCTTGTGACTTGCAGGAGCGAAACGAGCGTCGTAGTGGCGTGACAGCAGCAGCGGTAGCCAATCCCTGAAACTGTCCGCTTGCCGCATCAGCGCCGGGACGGCGCCATACGTCATGGTGGCCGGACACTGCGTTCCGTTTTCAACCTCAGCCCAGAGCATGTAGCCCGCTGCACGAGCAGTGTGAGCACCCGGTTCGGGCCGAGCCCACGGTCCGGTGTGGAGACCGGCGCCAACCAGCTTCCGCATCAGTTCGTGCCAGGCCGGATGGAACTCGACCTCATCCCGCCGCCGGCCGAAGCGATCGAACAGCCTCGCAACGGGGGGATTGCGGTTGGCTGCATCGCCCAAAGCGAACGTCGCCGCGGAACCCAGGTCCGCGCCAAGGGCTGTCAGCCAGTCGCAAGCTCCGGCACCCGCCGAACCCGATTCGCGGACAACGGCGTCCCGGAGCGTGGGATGCGACGCAAAGAGGTTGTAATCAACCAGCTCGGTCGGCTGATTCGTCACTTCCGGGCTGGGATTGCTCATGAGACATACCCGTCAGCTCTAGGCTCAAGACACGCAAACGCGCACGTGCCGTACTGTCGTACGCCTGATCGTGGGCTCGAGCAAGCTCTTTGCCGTCGAAGTAGCCTCCTGTCGCAACCGGGAGGGAACCTGACGTTGCCAGTTGCATTACCGCATCCGCTCCCTGAGCAACGGTACTGACAGGTGTCGCACCGGCCGTGCGCACCATGTTCGTGTCCATGTAGGTGGCAGGGTGCAGACAGTTGACCGTGACGCCGGTGTCCCGCAGCCGCTCTGCGAGATCGAACGTATACATCACCTGGGCGAGCTTGCTTTGAGCGTACGCCCGCATCCCGCTGTAGGCTCGAGTGAGCATCAGGTTGTCGAAATCCAGTGGATACTGGCCGGCGGAGGCGACGTTGACGATCCGAGCCGGAGCACCAGCCTCGAGGGCGGGAAGAAGCTGCTCGGTCAGAAGAAACCCTGCCAGGTAGTTCACGGCAAGGGTCAACTCCAGGCCCTCGATACTGGTCGCCCGCCTGGCGCCGCGGCCGCCTGTACCGATCCCAGCGTTGACGATCAGCAACGTCAACCGAGGCGAGTCGGCAACAACTGACTGCGCGAGAGATCGGACCGCAGCGAGGGAAGAAAAGTCCGCTGCAAGAAAGCGCGCGGCACCGCCGGCGGCGGCGATCTCAGCCACGACAGCCTCTCCTCGTTGGGCATCCCGGCCATGCACCAGCACGCGAAAACCGGCGCGGCCCAATCGCAGAGCCACCTCGCGTCCAAGGCCGTCGGTCGAACCCGTGACCAGAGCCGTCTTCGCCTGCATCATTCGCATGACTATAGTGGATGCATCATGGCTGAGTTCATCGTCAGTGGTTCGCGGTTGACGTACGGAGAGCGTAACGGGGCAGACGCCTTTTCCGGAGCGCCCTTCACGCGGGCGTGGGAGATCTCTGCGGATCGCATCGTCTGTGTCGGAGAGGCGACGACGGAGTCGCGGGAGAGCGGCGAGGACTGGCTCCTCTGCGTGGTGACGGACGTGCACGGCTCCTGGCTCGAGGCCTCGCTCTACTCGGAGGGGCGAAACGACGCCTTACAGTGGCTCAGCTCGGCCCTCGGGCGTTCATTCGAGGTGAAGTTGGCCCACGCACCTCCGTTTCGCAGCCGCGTAATGTGGCCTGCGTCACTCGAAGAGCAGCCCCTGTTCGATTACCAGATACCGCTGGTTCGACGGGTGTTCAGCAGAGGACTACGACGTCTCGGTTTCCCTTCAAAAGGAGCCGTGCAGACTGTACGAAGATCAGTGTTGGAGCGCCTGCGGCGCCCTCGACTGGTATCGAATATGTGAGCGGATTTGCGGTCTGGCGGAACGCTCGACCTGGGCTATTGCCCACCGAGAGTGGCGGGGGTAGTCTCTCGCGGCCGTGACCACCGTAGACACTTCTAATCCGGTGCTTATCCACGCTTCGCCGGAGCGGCGCCAAGCCATGTGGCCCTGGCTGGTAATGCCGCTCGCCGCGCTGACGCTGTTCTTCGCGCTGCGTAGCGTTCGGGATGTCCCGCCGAGAACCTCGACGGCGACATCTGTAGACAGCTCCGCCGACGGTCCCGAGACGCCCTAAAGGGGCAGATTTGCGGCCAAAGGGGCGGGCGACTAGCATACGCGCCCCCATGCCAGCCCCTCGCTCCAAAACCGCCCGCCCGCCCAAGATCGGATTCGTCAGCCTCGGCTGCCCCAAGGCCCTGGTGGACTCCGAGAGAATCCTTACGCGCCTTCGTGCCGAGGGCTACGAGGTGGCGCCAACGTATGACTCGGCCGACATGGTCGTCGTCAACACTTGCGGCTTCATCGATGCCGCTGTCGATGAGTCGTTGGATGCGATCGGGGAAGCACTGGAGCAAAACGGGCGCGTCATCGTAACGGGCTGCCTCGGCGCAAGGCCGGAGCGAATTCTGGAGCGTCATCCGCGTGTGTTGAAGGTCACAGGACCGCACGCGTATGAGGATGTTGTTTCGGCAGTGCATGAGCACCTACCGCCACAGCACGACCCTTTCTTCGACCTCCTGCCACCTCAGGGCGTCCGACTCACACCGCGGCACTACGCGTACCTGAAGATCTCGGAAGGCTGCAACAACAAATGCAGCTTCTGCATCATCCCCGCCATGCGCGGGCGTCTGGCCAGCCGACCCATCGATGAAGTGCTGCGAGAAGGCGAGAAGCTCGTTCGTGCGGGTGTCAAAGAGTTGCTCGTCATCTCGCAAGACACGAGTGCCTACGGCGCCGACATCAAATATCGGTCGGCAAACTGGCACGACGAGCCGTACGAAACCCGATTCATCGATCTGGCCCGCGGGCTGGGGTCGTTGGGCGCCTGGGTTCGCCTTCACTACGTGTATCCGTACCCGCATGTGGACAAGGTCATTCCGCTGATGGCGGAAAGACGCGTTCTGCCCTACCTGGACATCCCGTTCCAACACGGCAGTCCGAGTGTGCTGAAGCGAATGCGGCGCCCCGCCCATGCTGAAAACACACTCGACCGCATCCGCGCCTGGCGCGCGGAGTGCCCGGAGTTGGCGATCCGCAGCACCTTCATCGTCGGTTTCCCAGGCGAAACGGAGCAGGAGTTCTTGGAGCTGTTGGCGTGGATGGACGAGGCACAGCTCGATCGCGTGGGCTGCTTCAAGTACTCGCCGGTGGAGGGCGCGACGGCCAACTCGCTGGGTGACCCCATTCCTCCCGACCTCCAGCAGGATCGCTACGAACGCTTCATGGAACGAGCGGCCGCCATCAGTGCCAAGCGCCTTGCGGCGCGGGTCGGGCAGAAGGTTCGCGTGCTGGTCGACAGCATCGAAAAGAACGCTGCGATCGCCAGAAGCGAAGCGGAAGCGCCGGAGATAGACGGGGTTGTTCACATCCGCAACGCCAAGGGTCTGCGCGCCGGAGAGTGGGCGGATGTCGAAATCACGTCCGCGGACGCGTACGATCTGCATGCAAAGGTAGTCGCGGAAGGTTAGATCTCTTGGCGGACAAGATGGACCTGGATGCCTATTTCCAGCGCATCGGCTACAGCGGGCCGCGGACCGCCACGCTGGATACCCTTCGCTCCCTGCACCTTGACCACCCGCAGGCCATTCCCTTCGAGAACCTCGACTCGCTGCTGAGGATTTCGGTTCGACTGGATCTCGCCGCGATTCAAGACAAATTGATCGTCCGGCGGCGCGGCGGGTACTGCTTCGAACAGAACAGCCTTCTGGCGGAAGCACTCCGGATCCTGGGATTCCGGGTCACGCAACTCGCCGCCCGAGTGGTCTGGGGAGCTCCCGCTGACGCCCTCAGACCGCGCACTCACATGTTGCTGAAGGTGGACCTCGACTCCGGTCCGTTCATTGCCGATGTCGGCTTCGGCGGCGCCGTCCTGACGGCGCCCTTGCGGCTCGAGCCCGAAGTCGAGCAGAAAACCCCGCACGGCACTTTCCGACTCGTGGGCGACGCGCGTCGCTACAGCAGCCAGATGCGAATACAGGACGAGTGGCGCACGCTTTATCACTTCGACCTCGAGCCGCAGCTGCCACCGGACTACGACATGGCGAACTGGTACGTCTCCACGTACCCGCCATCGCATTTTCGCAGCGAGCTCATGGTTGCCCGCATCAGCGGTGACGCCAGTCTCGCGTTACGCAACAGCCAGCTTTCGACCTATCGCGACGGTCGCTTGAGCGAGCAGCGTCAGATGGCGGACGCATTTGAACTGCGCGTCACCCTCGAGGAAGTATTCGGCCTGACGCTGCCCGACTCGCCCGAGCTCGGGGCCGTACTCAACCGGGCTGTCGCGAGACCTCTCTGATCCTGACCTGACGCAGTCTGATGATCCACACGATCGTCAGCGCGACGGACAGGAACACTCCAAAAACCCCCGCGATCCCACTGATCGGCGCACCCGTACGAACAGCGAGTGTGTACAGACCCAACATCACCAACATAGCGGCGTTCTCTACGAGATTCTGCACGGCAACGGCGTGACCCGCTCCGACACTGCTATGGCCGCGATCCTGTAGCAGTGCGTTCAGAGGAACCACGAAGAAGCCGCCACAAGCCCCGACCAGCGCGACGATGGCGAACGCGACGGGGACGGCGCGCGTACCCGCCAGCAGGCACACTGCCAGGCCGATCAGCACTCCGGCGGGCATCACTCGGTCCGCCTTCGTGAGCGTGATGAATTTCGCGGCGCAGGCCGCTCCGATGACGATGCCGACTGCGACCATGCCGTTCAAATACGCTGGCATCGCATTGCCCGCAATTCCCAGGGCAGCGGGTACCCACGCGACCAACAGGAAGCGCAGCGTCACGCCGGCGCCCCAGAAGATGCTGGTGCCGGCGATGCTGAACTGCGCGTCCGGTATGCGGAACAGACTCCCCAGTGCGCGGCCGAAGTCCCGCAGGACGGCGATCGGCGAGAACCGATTGAGGGGATGCGCCGGCGGCAGACGCGGAATCAGCAGGTTGGCAGCGGCCGCCAGCCCATAACAGGCGCTCACCACGACGAGCGCGCCTATGACATTCCAGTCGGCGAGCACACCTCCGAGGATTGCACCGATCAGGATGGCGGCGATGGTCGAGGACTCGAGCAGGCCGTTTGCCTGCACCAGACGCGCCGGCGAGGTGAGCTCGGACAGAATCCCGTACTTCGCTGGCGAGTACGCCGCGGCGCCGATGCCGACCAGGCCGTAGGCCAGGAACGGGTTCAAACCCAGGCACATTGCCAACGCGCCGGCGAGCTTGAGCGCGTTGGAGATGAACATCACACGACCCTTGGGCAACGTGTCGGCGAACGGGCCGACGAACGGCGCCAGAACGATAAAGGCGCCGACGAAAAACTCCTGCAGGACGGGAGCCGCCCAGTCGGGATAGCGATCCAGTCGCAGCAGAGCCAGTGCGCCGAACAGCAGTGCGTTGTCGGCCATCGCCGAAAGGAACTGCGCGATGAGGACGCCGACCATTCCACGCGTCCACAGCGGAGCCACGGTATCGGGAGAAGGGGCGTTATGACGGTTCACGTGCAATCTCTCTCTCGTTAGGACGCTCGTCTGTATCAGCCATTTGTTTCAACTGCACGTAGTCGGTCTTGCCGGTGCCCAGCAGCGGAATCGCGGCGACCCGGCGAATCTGCCGGGGCACGGCCAGCTCGGGCGCACCCAAGGTCCGGGCGGCCGCCAGCAACCGGTCGCGGTCGAGATCCGGGGACGTGGTGAACAGGACTATTGCTTCGCCTTTGGCGACATCGGGTCTTGTCGACACGGCATGGGCAAAGCCGGGGGCGGCGTTGGCGGCGACCGTCTCGACGACCTCGAGCGAAATCATCTCTCCGGCGATCTTGGCGAAGCGCTTGACGCGCCCGCGAATATGGACGAATCCCTCGGCATCGATCTCGACGATGTCGCCCGTGCAGTACCAGCCGTCGCGGATCGAACGCGGCGGCTGAATGACGCCAGGGTTGTCGTGCAGAAGGTATCCCTTCATGACGTTGGGGCCCCTGACGTGCAACACGCCGCCGCTGTCGATCCCGGGCACAGGCTCGAGCTCGTAGGACATTCCGGGAACGATCTGCCCGACGCTGCCGATGCGGCAGGCCATCGGGACGTTGACCGCGATGACCGGAGCGCACTCGGTTACGCCGTAGCCTTCGAGCACCCGGATACCGAATTTCTCTATCCAGGTGCGACGTACCTCATCCGACAGCTTCTCCGCACCCGCGACTACGTAGCGCAGCCGCCCGAAGTCGTAGGGATGCGCGAACTTCGCGTAATTGCCGAGGAAGGTCGAAGTGCCGAACAACACCGTGCAATTACGGTCGTACACCAGCTCGGGAATGATTCGATAGTGCAGCGGGCTCGGATACAGGAAGACCTTGCAGCCGGACACCAGCGGCATCACGACCCCGCACGCCAGCCCGAACGAATGGAACAGCGGCAACGCCACCATGAACTTGTCCAACGGCGAGAAGTCCGCAATGGCGCGGATCTGCGCGATGTTGGACAAAAGCGAGGTGTGCGAATGCACGACGCCTTTCGGCTTGCCCTCGGAGCCGGAAGTAAACAACACGATGGCGGCGTCATCGGGACTCACACGCGCCGTCATCAGGCGCGGCATGAATCGGCACGCCAACGTGCTCAACCGATCGCCCAGGCCGAACGTGCTCTTCAGGTCTTCGAGCAGCAGGACGCGCACGCCGGTCAGCTCGCTCAGCAGATGAGTCAGCCGGGCCTTCTCCAGGAAGGCGCGTGAGGCAACGATCGTGTTGATGCGACCCGCCGTACAGGCTGCACGCAGACCATCGGCGCCGGCGGTATAGTTGAGCAGCGCCGGAACCCGGCCCGTTGCGGACAATCCGAGGATCAGGCCGAGGGTCGGGGCGGCGTTGGGCATCATCACACCGACCACCTCGCCCTGGCTGGTGTATTTGCCCATCAAGCGAGCCAGACCCGCGGCCATCATCAGGATGGAGCCGAACGACTCCTCCTTCATGCGCACGTCCTCGACCAGCTTGTAACCGGAGCCGAACGTCCGGCGTGCATCCAAAAACGCCGCGAACAACGTGCGCTGCGGCCGGGTGGCCACGAGCATGTCCTGCAGAATGCCCCGCATGAGCTCCCCTGCACGCCGGCGCCGCTGTTTGGCGGAAGGCAGGGCGGGCATGGGAATCCCGCGCCGCTGCAGGATGGCGATGCGGATCTTCGGCAGCAGTTTCAGCGGATAGACCCCGGCCAACCGGCCGAAATAACTGCGGCCCGCCCCTTCGATCCGGACCGGAACCACGGTCGCACCCGTCTTGGCAGCGACGAATGCGGCCCCGTCATACACCTTCATGAGAGACCCGGTGACTGTCAGGCGTCCCTCGGGGAAGATCACGACGGGACGGCCTGTCTCGACCAGACGGCAGATGAGCTTCATGGCCAGGGGACTTGCGGAATCGACGGCCAGATGCGGCACGAAGCGCAGCAGGAAGCTGACGAGGCGGTTGTTCTTCAGCTGCGCGTGCACGACGTACGTCGCTTCCACGGGGAGGAAGGCTGCCAGCAACAGCCCGTCCAGGAAGGACTCGTGGTTGGCGACGATGAGGGTGCGGGGGTTGCCAAGCACCGCCGCGTCGCCGGTCACACGAACCCGGAAAAGCAACCGCAGCAGGGGACGGATGATGGATTGGAAGAGCCGGAAGCGGGGTGTGCGGGTGGTCGCGCCCGGCGGCGATGCGGACCCGCTCGAAGCCGCGACGGAGTTGGAAGTCATGTCCATGCTGGCAGTCCCTGGTTCCTGATGCGACCGGGGTTGGCCGCACTGGCACGCATCGTAGCCATGCGGCGCACAGGCGCCCGTTAACCTCGTCATATCGCCCTCCCGTTGCTGTGTTGCGGTGGGCGTACTCTCAGTGGCGGGCGTACGTAGCACCACCTTTACCGCTCTGGTGGCACAGATATGGCCCAGGAGTATCGTAATACGATACCATGCGGGCATGGCGGACAGACCCCAGATCGTCAGCGAGCTGAAACGCGCTCTGCGCGAGCGCGGACTTACCTATACGGACGTCGCCGGGAAGCTCGAATTGAGCGTGGCGAGCGTCAAGCGGCTGTTCTCGACGGGCGATTTCTCGCTGGATCGGGTCGACGGGGTCTGCGAGCTGCTCGGGTTGAGCCTGAAGGAGATTCTCGAACGAGCGCACGAGCACGCCGCGCCCACGAACCAACTTACGGTCACGCAGGAGCAGGAGATCGTCGCCGATCCGGCCCTGTTCCTGGTCACCTGGCTGGTCCTGAATCGCACGCCGTTCGATGAAATCGTTCGCTACTACCGGTTCACGGACAAGGAGGTGTTGAAACACCTCATCCGGCTGGATCGGCTGCGCGTCATCGAGCTGCAACCCGGCAACCGCGCGCGGCTGCTGGTCAGCCGGCACTTCAGCTGGCGCCCCGGCGGTCCGGTGCAGAGATATATCCATCAGAAGCTTCTGCGGGAGTTTTTGGCGAGCCATTTCACCGATTCGAAAGAAGAGTTCTTCTTTCACGGTGGTGAGCTCACGGAAGAAGGGATGGCCCAGATCAAACGGGCTTTGCAGAATGTCTCGCGTGAGTGCGTGGAGATCTTCGAGAAGGACCGAAGCAGTCCCTCGGAGCGCAAACGGGGGGCAGCGTTTGCGCTAGCGTGTCGGCCGTGGAACTACAGTGGGTTCTCGCAATTCGAGCGCGAGAACCCGCAGGCCGCGGCGATGGCGGTCGCCGAGCGCAAGCAGAGGGGCGGCCCTTAGGGTCGTCTTTGGCCCTATAGGGCAGAAGCCTGCGCCTTATCCGCCCTTTAAGGCGGATGAAGATGGTTAGCGCACTGGCGGGCTGGTTGAGGAGAGTCACTGTCGCGCATTGTATCTTGGGAGATTCACAATAGGCGGGGCTAGCTATATAGTAACCCTTCAGGTACACATTGGCTTATTTTAAAGCATCCTCTGTGCTACAATATAAAAATGGTATTTCGTATTGCATCCTTTAGGATACAGCCGTGAAAACCTTAGCCGAAGTGGGGCAGGTGCTGCAGCAGGCGCGCCTTCAGAAACGACTCTCTCAGGAAGAGCTCGCTCAACGGGCGGGCGTTTCCCGCGTCACGCTCTCCCGCATGGAAACCGCAGCCAAGGGTGATATGAGCCTTGCAGCTTTTCTGCGGCTCGCCCGGGCACTGGGCTATGAGCTCAGGCTGGTCGAGCGGGGACACCAGCGCACGCTCTCGGATGTGCTCGCAGAGCAGCAACGAGGCGAAGAACGCTAAGGGCTCGACATGAAGCTTTCTGTATTTGTCCAAAGCCGATTCGTCGCACGTATCTTCCGTGAACGTGACCAGTACGTGTTGCAGTACGAGCCTGGGGTCGCCCCAGCTGACTTTGTGAGCGTGACGATGCCGGTGCAGGCCTCGCCGTGGCTATGGCCACGCGACCTGCACCCCTTCTTTCGGCAAAACCTACCGGAGGGCTACCTGCTCTCGATCCTGCGTGAGGTCTTGGGCTCTGCGCTGGATGGCACAGACCTGTCGCTCCTGGCGGTGGTCGGCCGTAATGGCATTGGCAAAGTCACCGTGACACCACCGCAGGTGCAGGACCGTGCCCCGGAAGAACCTCTGGACCTGAAAGCGCTCTTGCATGAGGACTTCAGCCCCAAGTACTTCGATGACCTCGTGCGCCGGTACGCCCACAGCGCAGTGTCAGGTGTGGTGCCGAAGTTTCTCTCACCGCAGACCCCGGAAGAATCCCCGGGGCCGGGCCGGGCGACCCTTCGCACTGCCCGGTATCTCGTGAAAGGTTCGAGCCATCTCCCGTACCTGGCGTTCAATGAACACCATACCATGCGAGTTCTGGCCGGGCTCAACAAGGTGCCGGTTGCTCACACGCAGCTTTCCGACGACGGTCAGGTTCTGCTGGTGGAGCGCTTCGATGTGGATGCACAAGGGGTTCCCGCCCGTGGCTTGGAGGACGCCTGTAGCCTGCTGGGCCTGCCCCCTCACGAGAAATACGCCCCCAGCATGGAACGCGTGCTGAAGGCCACTGAAGCCTACCTCCCGGACGCTACCCGTCAGGCACAGCTCGAGCAGCTGGGGTATCACCTGCTGACCAACTTCGTGGTCCGAAATGCTGACTGTCATTCCAAGAACATCGCTCTGTACTACACGAGCCTCGATGATGTCGCCTTCACCCCCGTCTATGACCTCGTGACCACGCAAGCCTACGATGGCTTCCGGGACGGCATCCCTGGACTGTCCATCGAGGGCCGCAAGACCTGGATTCCCGGGAAGACCCTGCCGCACTTCTTCACCTCTCGATTAGGGATCTCTTCCCGGCAGTATTCGCAGATGCTCGAGGAGTTGTGCGACTCGGCTGTCGAGGTCGGGCGTGAACTGGCGAAGCTCGCCAACAGCGAGCAGCGCTGGCGCAGCATCATCAAGAACATGCTCCATGCCTGGGACCGCGGCATGCAGGATGTTCGCAACCCCAACTCAACTGTAAGTTTGGCCCCCGTCATCAAGGAGGCTGGATTTTCCGAGTACGACAAGCCGACGCCTGCTCCACGCACGGGAGAGTCCCCGTTGCTCGCCAAACGGCGCAGTAGCCCTCGCGTGCGGAAGCGCAAAAAGGAACCGCACGCCTGAGGGGGTGTTGCTCGGTTAGCCCAACCGCCAATCGCTCACTCGGCCGACCACACGAGACATGGGTGTTGCCAAGGAACCTGGACAGCGACCCCTATTCCACGGTCACGCTCTTGGCAAGGTTGCGAGGCTGATCAACGTCGGTGCCCTTGAGAATAGCGACGTGATACGCCAACAGCTGCAGCGGAATCGTATAGACCGCCGGGGCCTGGAAGTACGTGACGTGGCGAGGCATCTCGATCACGGTGATGCCATCGCTGGGTTTGATCCCTGATTCGGGGTCGGCGAACACGATCAGCTCGCCGCCGCGGGCACGCACTTCCTCCATGTTCGATTTCAGCTTCTCGAGCAGATCGTTATTCGGAGCGACAGTGATGACCGGCATATCGGCATCCACGAGCGCCAGCGGTCCGTGCTTGAGCTCGCCGGCAGGATAAGCCTCGGCGTGGATGTACGAGATCTCCTTCAGCTTCAACGCACCTTCCATGGCAATCGGAAACATGGCGCCACGCCCGAGAAACAGCGTGTGCTGTTTGTCCGCAAACCGTTTCGCGAGTTTGTGGATAACGGGATCGAGCTCGAGCGTGCGCTCGATGAGGGCAGGCAACTCGATAAGCCGGTTCACCAGGTTCCGCTCACGCTCCGCATCGGCTCCGTGGTGCTTGGCAAGCGCGATGACCAGCATCGACAACGCCGCCAGCTGAGTGGTGAAAGCCTTCGTCGAGGCCACACCGATCTCCGGGCCGGCGCGCGTCAGCATGACGAGCTCCGACTCGCGGACCAGAGAGCTCTCCGGGACGTTGCAGATCGAGAGCGTCGAGAGATAGCCGGACTCTTTGGCCAACCGCAGCGCCGCGAGGGTATCGGCCGTCTCGCCCGACTGTGAAATGGTGACGAACAGCGAATCGTCAGGAACTAACGGATTGCGGTACCGATACTCGCTGGCAATGTCGACGGCGCAGGGAACCTTACAGATCTGTTCGATGAAATAGCGCGCCACCGTGGCGGCGTGATAACTCGTGCCGCAGGCCACGATGTGCACATTTCGCGTCCGCTTGAACACATCGGTTGCGGCAGGGCCGAACGCCGCTTCGAGCAGTCTGCCGTTTGCCACGCGCTCCTGCAGAGTGTTCGCGACCGCACGAGGCTGCTCGTGGATCTCTTTCAACATGAAATGGCGGTATTGGCCTTTTTCGGCGGCATCCGCGGACAGCTCACTCTCGCGGACGGGTCGCTCTACCGAGTTGCCCTCCTTGTCGAGGATACGAACAGACTTGCGACGAATCTCCCCGACATCCCCCTCTTCGAGGAAAATAAAACGTCGGGTCACTGGCAACAGCGCCGCGACGTCGGAGGCGACGAAGTTCTCATCGACCCCCAGGCCGACAACGACCGGGCAACCTTCGCGAGCCAGGATCAGGCGCTCGGGATCGTGCTCGCTGACGACCACGAGGGCGTATGCACCCTCGAGTTCCGCAACGGTCGCCCGTACCGCTTTGAACAGGTCGCCAACAGTTTGCTGGTGATAGTGAATGCGGTGTGCAACGACTTCCGTATCGGTCTCGGAGGTGAACTGGTAGCCCCTGCGCTTGAGATCCTCGCGCAGCTCTTCGTGGTTCTCGATGATTCCGTTGTGCACGATGGCAAGGCCGTCGCGGGAAATATGGGGATGAGCGTTGCGCTCGCTCGGGACCCCGTGCGTTGCCCAACGCGTGTGGGCAATTCCGATCTTGCCGGTCGCCGGGGTCTGCTCGAGGGCTTCGCTGAGCATCTTGACCTTGCCGACGGTCCGCAACCGGGTGAGATGCCTGGAGCCATTCAGGACAGCCAGACCCGCCGAGTCATAGCCCCGATACTCGAGTCTCTGCAGCCCCTCCATCAGGACGGGGACGATATTGCGCTCAGCGATGGCTCCGACGATTCCGCACATGTCTGCTTTTGCCTCGACCTTAAGCTGCGGGGGAGACCCCTAAGTTTGCACGAATCGGGCGAAATTCGCCTTACGTTTCCACCTTCCAGGGGCAAGGGCCGTGCCCGAGACCCCGTCGGACCGTCGCCGGGCATGGAAGTTGCGGTGTCCCGGAGAGTTTTCCAACGCGCGAACGCATCGAGGTCCCGTATGAATTTCATCGTGTGGTTGATCGTAGGCGGCATCATCGGATGGATCGCAAGCATGATCATGCGTACCGACGCCCAGCAGGGGATTTTCCTGAATATCGTCGTGGGCATCATCGGCGCGCTGTTGGCCGGATGGCTCATAACGCCTCTGATCGGCGGCTCGACGATCAATGAAGGTAACTTCAGCCTCGGCGGTCTCTTTATCTCCCTATTGGGCGCAATCGTGCTCCTGGCGATCGTCAACCTGTTCAGGCGGGGACGGGCACGCTGACAGACGCAGCGAAAATACACGGACCGATGATGTGGGCCATCGCGCGAGTACGCGCGGTGGCCCTGCCGCGCGAGGGGTCATGTGGCCCCCCACGTGCGTGTAGCCGGCGTGGTGACAAAGGCGCGGTGGCCCGTACGCCTGCCATTGACGGCTCTCAGCGGAGCGAGCGCCTTCCCGTGTGATTGTAGGGATCGTTGCCCTCCTCACCTCCCGCGTACCTGAGCAAAGAATCCAGAAAATCGTTAGGCGCCAGCTGCGGCGCCTCAGCGCTGTCGTCTCTTCCAGTGTCGGCAAAGGGCGACGAGGGCCGCAGTGGCGGCCGTTTCACGGACGTCGGTTGTGCAGCGCGGTTGATTCGGGATTGCATGACAGTTTTCCAGGACTCCACCACACACGATACGCAGGGTAGAGGTGTTGTGTTGGAGTTGGAACGCTGCCCGTCGGGGACATAGCGCCGCCCGTCGGAAGAAGCGGCCCCACGTGCCGCCCGTCGGCGGCGGGCAACCGCTTGTCGCGCCGGCGGCGCGGCACCACGGCAGGGGTTCGCAGGGCATCTCTCAGCCGCTGTCAGTGCTCTGCCGGAGGCTCGCAAGAGCGGAGCGCGCTTCGGATGATCCGACGAAAGTAGCAGGGCCGGCCACGGCAAATTCGAGCGCGGCGCGAGCACGTTCCAGATGTCCCAGCTGCAGCTCCGTCATACCCAGATGATAGCGAATCACGCGCGAGTCGGGAGAGCGAGACTCAGCGCGCTGAAGCGCCGTCAGCGCCTCCTCGTACTGTCCACGCTTGAAGCGCACCCATCCGTGCGTGTCCAGTAGCGCAGGGTCCTGGGATGTACTGAACTCCTTAGTCAAGGCCAGCGCGCGATCAAGACTCGCTCCATCGCGTTTATACGTGACCAGCAACATCGCGAGGTTGTTGGCTGCGAATTGCCGGTTGCGAGGGCTGTCGCGGTACAGAACGTCGTACTTGGCGATGGCAGCATCGATATGACCCGCCTTTTCGTCCAGCAGAGCTGCCTGCTGAACCAGTTGGGGCTCGGCTGGCGCGACCTTCAGCCCTGACTCGCACTCCGCTATCGCTCCCGGCAGATCGTTGGTATCGGCCTTCAGCGACGCGAGATCGCGATACAACATCCAGCGGTCCGGGTGCAGGGTACGCGCACGCGACAACACGTCTCGCGCCTGCGCGAAATCTTTGGCGGACAGATACAACTCCCCAAGCAGCTGCTGCCGGTCTGCGTCGTGGGGATCGCGCTTCAGAGCCTCCATGACCACGGCGATCGCCGCCTGCGGTCGCTCACGCCCGAGCTCGAGTTGCGTCGCAACTTGCAGATTGTCGATCGTCGGCTCGAGCTCATACGCGCGGCGAAGAGCGCGCTCCGCATCCTCCCAATGCCGCTGCTTCTGCGCGATCGCGCCCAACATCAGATAAGGACCCGCGGCAGCCGCCGCCATTTTCCGGTAATCCTCCGCGGCGGTTTGCGCGGCGTTCAAATTGCCTTGAGCGAGCAGGGCTCGAACCAAAGCCTCCCGCGCCTGCACGTTGTCGGGAACGCGTTGAACGGTCTCGCGCAAGACGGAGATGGCCTGAGCGACCCGGTCGGTCTGGGCCAGAAACTCGGCCAGCTCGATACGGGATGAGGCATCCTCGGGGACGGCCGACACGGCCGAACGCAGCAACTCCTCTGCAAGAGCCGTCTCACCCTTCGCCAGATGAGCGCGCGCGAGCATTCGGTAAACTGCCACCTGCTTGGGCTGGTCTCGTATCACTGCCCGCAAATCTACGATCTCCGAGCTGAGATCATTCCGTTCCATTGCGAGGTTGGCATCAATGAGCAGCGCGTCGCTGTCGCGGGGACTCTCGTACAGTATCTCTGCAACCAGCCGCGAAGCGGCGGCGTGATTACCCCGGGCCGTCTCAATGGCAGCAATCCTGTCACGCGCCAACAGACCGTCTGCGTTCTTTCCGGACAGTCGCATGATGTCCCGGAAAGTCACGATTGCCTCCTCAATCGCTCCGCTCCTTTGCTGTAAAGCGCCCAGGCCGAAGCGCAGCTCCATGTTGTTCGAGTCCCGCGCGATGAACTCGCGCACTTTAAGCTCACCCTCGGCGAGCGAGCGTTGGTTCGCCAGGAAGTCCACCAGGGCGAGCTTCGCTCCGGTGTCCGCAGGAAGGGCCTCGACCGCTTGGCCAAGCACCCGCTGGGCCTCATCCGTCTGATGATCCATCGCCAACCGGCTGGCCAGCTGCAAGCGCAGGGGCAACTTGTCCGGCCGGAGCTCCACGGCGCGACGCAGCTGCTCCTGCGCTTCGACATGCTTGCCGATGGCCACGTCGAGCATCGCAAGGGTTTGATGCAGATCCACGGAATCGGGGCTCAACCGTACTGCCGCATTCACCACGTCCAGCGCCTTGGGATAGTCGCCGTTCGCCTGATAGAGCCCCGCGAGAATGCTGACGGCATTCTCGTTACGTGGCGCAATCTGCACCGCGCGATGGGCGTCGGCTAACGCGCCCTCCTCGTCTCGCACTTCGTGACGCGCGGCAGCTCGAGCCGCGAGTAGATCCGGATTGTCAGGGTGCTTGTCGAGACCGGGTTCGATGACGTGCAGCGCCCGCTCGAATGCCCCGCCCAGAATGAGCGTCTTCGCAAGGCTGGCGCGGGCGGGATCGAAACCGGGGTCGCTCTCGATGGCCGACTGGTAGAACTCGACGGCCTCGTCGTACTGGCCGCGCAGCTCCTGCACGCGTCCGGTCAGGTAGGCGGCTTCCGCACTTTGAGGCTCGATCTGCAGCGCGTTGCGGAACTCGACGCTGGCCTTCGCCAGTTTTTCGTCGGCGAAATAGGCCTTACCGCGATCGATATGACTTTGAAACCGCGATTGGCTCGCGCCACAGCCCGCCAGAGCGACGCAAACCGCTGCAAGCACGACCGTCAGCCAAGAGCGTCCCGGAGCCATCGACCATCGTGTCGTGAGTTGGAAGGTGAAGAGCGCAGAAATGTACGTGGAACGCATGACGAATGCGTGACATGCCGTGAGGGACTATTTCGAGGCTTTGAGGTGATCGGCCAGCCGCAATGACAGCGCGAGGGCCGTGAATGTCGGATTGGCGATCCCGCTGGTCGGGAAAACGGACGGGCCGGCGATGTACAGGTTATCGACGTCGTGACACCGCAGGTCGGGGCGGGTGACCCCTTCCTCCGGCGACCGGCTCATGCGTGTCGTTCCCATGTGATGGAAGATGTCGCGAGCCGCACCAAGGGTGTCACGCGCAGAGAAGTCCGGGGGACCCTCTGCGAGGCGCACCCTGCCCAGTCCCAAGTGCTCGAGCTGCGTCGCAAACGTGCGGGCGAACTCCGTCAAGGTTCGCGACTCGAGATCCGTCAGTCGCCAATCCAGGCGGGCGCGCCGGACACCGAGCGCATCGGTTCGATCGACCAGCGTGAGGCGACTCTCGGGATTGGGTGCCTGCTCAACGTCCACGAGCAGCCGGATCGCGCCGGAGGTCGGAGACCGGCGGCGCCGCGCGAAGTAGCGCGCGAGGACAAGCCGGCTCAACTCCACGCTGCCGCGCAGAAGAGCGCGCAACTCGTCGCCGGAGGGCAGCTCCAACCGGCCGGCCTGCAACGAGCGCAGGATTCGCCTGACTTCCATCCAACCGAGCGCCTCGGGAATCTGGAATGCAACGTGGCCCATCGCATTCAGCCAGCCCCGTCGCTGCAACTGCGCGTCAGTCGGTTCCACCTTGACGCTGTACAGGGTCCCGCCGACGTAGCGCGGGTCGAACAGGTGCTGGACGCTCGAGCGCGCAGCAGGCTCGAGTTCCCCGGCGATCCAGGAAATGTGGTCCTGAAAATAGCGGCCAACGCAGCCGCTGCCGTTGGCGACACCCCGATCACCCGGCCCCGGTGAAGACAACAGCAGCCGCGCCGACTCCAGCCCGCCGCACGCGACCACGAACGATCGGGCATGAACCTTGATCTCGCGGGAGCCATCCAGGTTGCGTGCGATGATCGAATCACAGTGACCGCCGTCAGGGAGGCACCTGACAGCGGTCGCAGTCGCACCCAACAGCACGGTCACATTGCCGGAGGCCTCCAACTGGCGTCGCAACAGCACGGCGAAATTGCGTCGACCGAGAGGCGCCCACTGCGAGAAGCGCACGAGCAGCTGGCCCGGCTCGAAAGTCGGAGCAGACACTCCGATCCGCTGCCAGACCTGCTCATCGTACGGAGGCCCTTGAGTCCCGAGCAGGTGCTCGACCCGACGATAGTATGGCTGGAATTCATCGAGCGTCAGTGGCCAACCACTGCCCGGGACCCACGGTCGCTCGGCAAGCTCGCTTTCCCGCAGCGGCACGAGTTGACCGCCCCACGCGCGTGTCGTGCCGCCAAACGCACGAACACGACCCTCGTTCCAGCCGTCGTGTCGCAGCCCGACGCAATCCAGGGAATTCAGCGCAGTACTGCCGGCATCGGGCTCTCGCATTCCGGACTCGAGAACCAACACGCGCCAGCGGGTACCGAGAAACTCGGCAGCCAGCGCGAGGCCCGCGGCGCCCGCGCCGACGATGCACAGATCCCAGACGGGCGGACAGCCCGCGAGCGGATCCCCGGGATCCGCGCAAGTGCGAATCATCGTTCGGGCCCGAGGAGAGTCAGGATCTGTTGGACGCGAAAATCGTCTCGGTCGCTCGAGACGGCACGCACGTTGCGCTCGATACGGGTGACAGAGCGCGACTGCATCAAGACGATGCCGCGAGGGTTGGCGAGTGCCATGGCGCGCAGGAGCAACGCGCCGAGGGTGTCGTCCTCGAGGCGTGCCAGTTCGGCTGCGGCGGGAGCGAGCGCAACCGCTCCATCGGGAGCGCCAAGGCGCGAGCGCAACGTTGCCAACCCGCGGCTGAGCAGGCCGTAAGTGATCATCAGCTCGGCGCTGCCGGACAGGGCGCGAGCATTTTGCCCGTTGGGGTCGCAGTCGAACTGCACAACCCGGCCGAGCTCCGGGCGCTGTTCCAACACGGGGGGCAGCCAGTCGAACTCGGTCGCAACACCGTAAGCCCGAATCTTTCCGACCCGTTGCAGCTCGCCCAGGAGTCCGATCAGCTCGGGTCCCGGCAACGCTTCGGGATGGGCCTGATGGGCCAGATAGAAATCCACGTAGTCGGTCCGCAGGGCCCGCAGACTGGACTCGAGGCCGGCCCGAACCTCCGCGGCATCGAATTTCGGCGCGGCGTACAACGCCCCGGAGCCACGAACCGCTGCGCCTCGTAGCGCAGGGAGCAGCCGCAGCGCCTTGCGGGCTATCCGCTGGAAAGGCGCCAGACGCACGGCCAACGCCGAAGGCCGCAGCCCAAACTTCGTCGTGACGGTCACCTCACTGCGCCGCCCGTGCAGGAATCTTCCCAGCGTGCGCTCCGACTCCCCGAAGCCGTAGATCGGAGCGGTATCGAAATGTCTGATTCCGTTAGCGAGGGCCGCGGCAAGCGTCTCCCGCCGTCCCCGCTCGCTGCCGATGCGCAGCAGGCCGCCGGTTCCGAAGCCGATTCTGACGCTCGTGGACACCGCAAAGACTCAGACGGGGAGGCCGCGGCGGCGGCGATCCAACTCGTTGCCCTTACACGCGATCATGTACTCGTAGATCGCTTGCAACGTGGCATAGGTCAGCCCGGCGCGTCCGTCGAGAAAGCCGCGTCGCCATCCGTAGTAGTAGAAAAATTTCACCAGGGGCCGCGCCGGCAAGCGGAAAAACACATCTTTCAAGGCGCGACGGCGCTCGTTGGGGTCGCGCGACCACAGCGACCCGCCATGAGCGGTGCGGTCGCGAACCTTGGCGGCCTCGACGGCCTCCAGGTCGGAATAGCGGTTGTGTCGCGCAATCCAGTGCGAGACGCCATGGCTGAAGGGGTAGTGGATGATGTGCGACTGCAACTCTCCCAGCGCACCGTCGACGATCGCAACGGGATTCACCAGCCGTTCGTAGCGGATGCGCTCCGGACGAAACAAGCGCACCAGCCAGGTGGGGTACAGCTGGGCGTGCTTGAGCCATTGGCCCATGAAGAAATCCTTGCGGCGCACGCGGAACGCGACCTCGGTGGTCCCGGCGCGAGCGCGCTCGAGGGCCTCGTCCCTGAGATCGTCCGGGCAGCGCTCGTCCGCATCGAGATACAGCACCCAGGGGTGACGGAAGTCGATGTTGGCGACGGCCCAGTTCTGATGCGCGGACCAGTTGTCGAACGGCCGCTTCACGACGCGAGCGCCGCGTTCCTCGGCCAGGGCCACGGTGCGATCGGTACTGAGCGAATCAAGTACCACCACATCGTCGCACCACGACAGGCTATCGAGGCACTGCTCGATGTTGATCTCCTCGTTGAGGGTCAGGATCAGCACGGAAACGGACACGGTCGCTCTCTCGCTCTCGTCACTAAATCGTCGTATTCGACACCTAGAATGCTGGGTCCGAAAACGAGCAGTCAACATGCAACCGCGTCTTCAGGGGTCCCAGCTTCAGATTTATTCGCTGCTCGCGGTTGCGCTGGTCGCCGCAGTCGTGCCCTTCGCCGGGGTGCTCAGCGATCTCTACAATATCTGGAACCTCAAGCCCG
This sequence comes from Steroidobacteraceae bacterium, assembly GCA_036499585.1. GTDB lineage: Bacteria > Pseudomonadota > Gammaproteobacteria > Steroidobacterales > Steroidobacteraceae > 13-2-20CM-66-19. The sequence continues at coordinate 199,676 of DASYDM010000004.1, read as the reverse complement.
AGTACAGCCACGGGATCATGATCCCGGTGCTGTCGGCCTTCCTCATCTGGCGCCAGCGAGCGCAACTGCGCACGCTGCCGTTCACCGGATCCTGGCTCGGGATCGTCCTGATCGTCGCGGGCATGCTGCTGCGCCTGCTCGGCGTTCAGACGACGATGCAGACTCTGCAGCACTACGCGTTTCTGTTTGTCCTCTACGGCCTGGTGCTGGCACTGACCGGCCCGGTGGTATTCCGTCGCCTGTGGATGCCCCTGCTGATGCTGGTCTTCGCGGTGCCGCTACCTTCGTTCTTCAACACCGCGCTGTCCCTGCAACTTCAACTGCTGTCCTCGCAGATCGGCGTCTGGATCATCCGAGCCGCCGGCATCAGCGTGCTGCTCGAAGGCAATGTCATAGATCTCGGAAGCTACCAGCTCGAGGTTGCAGAAGCGTGTAGCGGGCTGCGTTACTTATTCCCGCTCATGACACTGGGATTCATCGTCGCGTACCTGTTTCGCGGACCGATGTGGAAGCGAATCACGATTTTCCTGGTGACCATTCCCATCACTGTCCTGATGAACAGCCTGCGGATCGGATTCATCGGTATCACGGTGGACCGGTGGGGCCGGGCGATGGCAGAAGGGGCCCTGCACGACTTTGAAGGCTGGGTGGTCTTCATGTTCAGCACCGCGGCTCTCATTCTGATAGCGGTCGGATTGACGCGGCTCGGCCGCTCGCGAACGAGCTGGGCAGACGCGTTTGACCTGACGGGAACCGCAGCGCGCGCGAAACCGACACAGGCTACGGGGGCCGGCGGCTCTGTCCGCAAGGAAGTCGCGGACCCGGTCGCGAATTCTCCTGCCGAAGCGGCGAGTCCTGTGGCGGTGCAGGCGCAGAAGGTTCCGCGCCCATTTATGGTGGCCGCTGTCGTCGTGGTGCTGGGGGCGCTGACGGGTGGTGTCGCGACGCCATCCACGCGAGTCGCGACTCCCCCTCGAGTGGCTTTCGACGCATTTCCCTCGACCATCGGCACTTGGTCCGGTCGACGGGCCTCCCTCGAGAAGTTCTACCTCGACGCGCTACGACTCGACGATTACGTGCTCCTCGACTACCACAGCGCGGCCGGCGCCGACGTCAACTTCTACTCCGCGTACTACGAGTCCCAGGATTCGAGGCGGGAAGTTCACTCTCCGCACGATTGCATTCCTGGTGGCGGGTGGGAAATCACGCACATGGAAAACAAGATGTTTCCTGCGACCGCAGGCCAGGCGGCGTTTCCTTACAATCGCGCGATCATCCAACTGGGCACCACGCGCCAGATTGTCTATTACTGGTTTCAGGAGCGGGGCCGGCACCTGACAAATGAATACGTCACCCGCTGGTACCTTTTCTGGGACGCTCTGACACGCCACCGGACCGACGGAGCACTGGTGCGGTTCGTTGCGCCCTATCCGCAGGGCACGAAAGAGGCCGACGTCGACGCGAAGATCATGGCGCTGGCGGGTCAGATCGTGCCCACGCTGCCGCAGTACATTCCGAACTGATCAGGCGTACTGTTTTTCGATCCAACGACGGTAACTGCCGTCCATCACGCCGCGCCACCAAACCTCGTTGTCCAAATACCACGCGAACGTGGAGCGCAATCCCGCCTCGAGCGACACGGTAGCGGTAAAGCCCAAATCCTTCTCGATTCGCCCGCAGTCGATCGCATAACGCCGATCGTGCCCCGGGCGATCCTTGACGAACGAGATGAGGGAGGCAGCGCTGTCACGCTTTGCGCCGGGGCAATCGGGGAAGCGCGTGCGCAGGTCGGAGCGCTGTGCGAATGCCTCGTCGGCGATCCGGCATAACAGACGCACGAGATGGATATTCTCGCTCTCGGACCGACCGCCGATGTTGTAGACCGACCCGGGGGTGCCTCTGGTCAGCACGCACTCGATTCCGCGGCAGTGATCGCCGACATGCAGCCAGTCGCGAACATTGCGCCCGTCGCCATAAATGGGGAGCGCCTTGCCGTGCAGGATGTTGACGATCACCAGAGGAATCAGCTTCTCGGGAAAGTGCCACGGTCCGTAGTTGTTGGAGCAGTTGCTGATGGTGGTCGCGAGGCCGTACGTGTGGTGATACGCCCGCACGAGATGGTCCGAGGCCGCCTTGCTCGCCGCATAGGGCGAGTTCGGGGCGTATTGGTTGGTCTCCGTGAAGGCGGGGTCGGTCGGGCCCAGGGAGCCGTACACCTCGTCGGTAGACACATGGTGAAAGCGATGCGGCACAACGTTTCCGGGCCGCAACCAGACCTGGCGCGCGGCCTCGAGCAAGCTGTGGGTCCCCAGCACGTTCGTGCTGATGAATACCGCGGGCTCGGTGATCGAGCGGTCGACATGCGACTCGGCGGCGAAGTGCACGATGGTGTCGATCTGTTCCTCGAGCAACGTCCGTTGCACCAATTCCTGATCGCAGATGTTGCCGCGCACCATGCGAAACGACGGGTGCGAATCGAGCCCCGCGAGATTGGCCATGTTGCCGGCGTAGGTCAGCGCGTCCAGAACGACGATCCGCTGCTGCGGCCAGGTGCGCGCCCAATGGTGGACGAAATTGGAGCCGATGAACCCTGCGCCGCCGGTAATCAGCAGCCGCCGCGAGGAGGAGGCGCCGGGTGTGCCGCCGAAGGGTCGGCCCACGTCACTCATGGAAACACCCGCGCGTCACGAAAGGAGCCGGCCACCGCGTCCTTCGCCGACAACACGGGCTCGACCCCGGGAGGCAAAGGCCACTCCACGCCGATCGCCGGATCGTTCCAGCGGATCGAGCGCTCATCCGGCGGCGAATAGTAGTGCGTGCAACGGTAGATGAAATCGGCTGACTCGCTCAGCGTCAGATAGCCGTGAGCGAATCCGGCAGGAACCCATAACATGTGATGATTACTGTCAGACAGCTCCACACCCACCCATTGCCCGAATGTCGGCGAGCTGCGCCGGATATCGACGGCAACGTCGAATACGGCACCGCAGGCGACGCGAACCAGCTTCCCCTGCGTGTTCGGCAGCTGATAGTGCAGGCCGCGCAGAACGTTCTTGGCCGAGCGACTGTGATTGTCCTGCACGAAGCTGACGTCGACGCCACCCGCGGCGAACTTCTGTTTCTCCCACGACTCGAGGAAGAACCCCCGCGAGTCTCCGAACACCCGGGGACGAATCAACACGACGTCGGGGATGCGTGTGGGCTCGAACTCCATCAGATCGGCTCATCCAGCAGGGAGGTCAGGTACTGGCCGTAGCCGGTCTTGGCCAGGGCCGCGGCGAGGCGCTCGAGCTCGGTGCGCCCGATGTAACCCGAGCGGTAAGCGATCTCCTCGGGACAGCAGACCTTCAGCCCCTGGCGCGTCTCGATGGCTTCGATGAAGTTGGAGGCCTGCAGCAGCGATTCGTGGGTTCCCGTGTCCAACCAGGCGACGCCGCGGCCGAGGAGCTCGACGTGCAGCTGACCCTGCTGCAGATAGCGGCGGTTCACATCGGTGATCTCGAGCTCGCCGCGTGCCGACGGCTTCAAGGACGCGGCGATGTCGAGCACCTGATTGTCGTAAAAATACAGACCGGTCACCGCGTATCGGGACTTCGGTTGCGTGGGCTTCTCTTCAATACCCAACGCCCGACCCTGCGGGTCGAAATCCACTACTCCGTAACGCTCGGGGTCGCGGACGCGATAGGCGAACACGGTGCCGCCGGACTCGCGAGCCGCCGCCGCGCGAAGTTGGTCCGGTAAGCCGTGACCGAAGTAGATGTTATCTCCGAGCGCCAGGGCGACACGTTGGGTGCCCACGAACGCACGACCGATGGTGAAGGCCTGCGCAAGCCCTTCGGGGCGCGGTTGCCGCGCATAGGTGATCGCGATGCCCCATTGACTGCCGTCGCCCAGCAGGCGCTCGTACAGCGGCAAGTCCTCGGGAGTCGAGATCAGCAGCAGGTCCCGGATGCCGGCCATCATGAGAATGGCCAGCGGGTAGTACACCATCGGCTTGTCGTAGATCGGCAGGAGTTGCTTGCTGATCCCACGCGTGACCGGGTGCAACCGGGTGCCGGAGCCGCCGGCCAGAATGATCCCCTTCAACGACATTGGCCGCATCCTGCCTTCGAGCCTTCCAAGTGGGTCGTGAATTGAACTACAGCTGGGCGGCCGGATCAATCCGGCCCTTTAGTCAGCATGGCCTCATGCGCATCGAAGTTGTTGGCGTCGAGCCTCCTACACCGCGAGCGCCACCGCGACGGCCGAAAGTAGCCCGATCCCGAGACTGACCTTGTCACGCAACGCGAAGACGACCGGATCGTCGTGCATGGAGCCACGATGCGCGAACATCCACACGCGGCTGATCCAGTAGAGCAGCGCGACACAGAGCGTCCAGATGAACTTGGGCTGGTGGTAGAGCGACTGGATTGCAGGGGAATTGATGTACAGGGCGAGGACCAGGACGCTCATGTATCCCGAGGCGCAGCCGAAACTCTGCAGCACCGCGAGATCCTCGACCCGGTAGCCGCGTCCGAGGGCCTGCAGGCGCTGTTGGCGGCGCAGGGTGTCCAGCTCCGCATACCGCTTCACGAAAGCCAGACTGAGGAACAGGAAGACCGAGAAGAGCAGCAGCCAGAACGACAGGGCGACTTCGGCGGCGCCTGCCCCGGCAATGATACGCAACGTGTACAGGCCCGCGAGCGCGATCGCATCCAGCACCAGGAATTTCTTGATGCCGAAGGAATATCCGACGGTCAGGGCGTAGTAGGCCGCCAGCGCCAGCTGGAATTTCTGGGGCAGCCAGGCCGCCAGCGCGGCACCGGCCACCAGCAGACAGGGAAGCAGTGCCAGTCCCGCGCCGATCGAGGCGCTCCCGGAGGCGAATGGCCGCCGGCACTTGCGCGGGTGCGCGCGATCGGCTTCGAGGTCCAGCAGATCGTTCAAAATGTACACCGACGAGGCGCACAGGCACATGGCAACGAATGCCACCATGGCGCGCAGATCCGTTGCGACGTCGATTGCGCGATGAGCGGCGAGCGCCGGAACAAATACGAGTACGTTCTTCGTCCACTGATGAGGGCGCAGGGCGGGCCAGAGGGCTTTTGCACGCGAGAGGGCGGACGCCCTCGGCCCCGCGGCAACTTCGCCACCGCTGGTGCGCCAATGCACCCCATCCGGCCCGGCGGCAGACAGGATCCCGGTAAACATCTGCAAGTGCGCGGCAATGGCCTTGGTCAACTCCGCATTCGCGCCCGAGCGCAACCACAGTTCCCTGCCGGCGGCACGCTCTGTCGCAAGCCATGCGAGCAACTTGCCGTCGTATGGAAGGGTCGCGGGATCGAGGGTTACACGCTGAGCGAGCTTGGAGGCCAACGCCGATTTCCCGTGGAGCGCCCACCACAACACGAGAAACGTGTTGAACGCACTCTGCTTGATCAGGCGCAGGGCGGATTCCAACATCAGGTCGGTCCGGACCAACTGACCCTCGAGATCGACGTAAACGGCCGAAGCGAATGTCTGCGGGGCCGCTACCATGACGCAGGCACCTCAACCAGTCTTTGTCGAAGCGCAAAGACGGCGATCCAACCGATGCACACGGCGAACCAAAGCGTCACGAGGCGACACACAAGAGTGATCAACAGCGCGTCGGCCACATGCAGCCCTTGCGCCGCGAGCAAGGCAGTCATGATGACCTCGGTGCCACCCAGGCCGCCGGGCATGAAGGACAGTGCTCCCAAGGATACCGCGATCGCATAGATCCCGACACCGACCGCCAGACCCAGGTGCGCCCCCGGGACCATTGCGCCAAGGGTCCACAGTCCGACACCCTCGAAGCCCCAGGCGAGCAGGCTCAAACCGAATCCGCCCAAGAGGACCCTCGGAGTGAGTAACGCCCGAGCTGCCGACAACGTCTGGACACCCGCTGCGCACAGTCGAGCCAACCGGCGCGGAATTCGCTCTGAGCTCGCCAGACGCTGGCCGAACGAATTCCACGGCAACAAGAGCAAACCAGCCAGGCACAGGACACCGACACCTGCTGCCGTCCAGGCCGCAATCTGATAGCTCGGTGCGGCGGCGAGGATCAAGGTTGTCAATACCAACATCGCCAGGAGATCCATCAGGCGTTCGACGAAGAACACGCCCGCGACATCGGTCAGTCGGATGCCCAGCGGGGAGTAGTAGCGAGCCCGGGCCACCTCCCCGACCTTGCCAGGGGAGATCGTGAATGCGAAGCCGGCCACATAGGTCAGCGCCGTAAATCTGAACGAAAGCGCGTGACCCAGCCGGGCGAGGTACTGACGCCAACGGATGATCCGGACCAGGTAGTTCAGGAGGGACAGGATCGCGGCGAGGGCCACTACATCCCAAGCCCGCGCCACGGGCGCGAAAGACAGATGTGAGAGATCGGCCCGGAGCAGATAGGCGCAGACAGCGGCGACCGCCACCACGATCGCAAAAGTCAGGTATCGCGCAACGGAGGGCATCGTGCTGACTGGTTCACTGCGGCGTTCGGGATCGGCGGTCGCGCCCACGGGCCGGGGGAATCCCTCGGCGTGGCAGCCTGTGCCGCTCTTGTTACGAGCATACGGTAGCTCTGCACGCTTACAGCGCCGTGACAGGTTACCGGCCGACGACGACCCCTGAACGGCGCCCGTGACGGACAGCTGTTGTCTCGTTGTCACACAACGACACCTATACTCCTAGCTCAATGGGTGTCATTGCCTCGAAAATCCTGCTTGCGGTCGCCACCGCCCTGCTCGGCGGATGGATTGCCCGGCGACCCGCGTTACCTGCGATCTCGCCGCGCAAGTTCCTGGGGCTGGCTCTGAGCCTGCAGGTGTTACCGGCCGCCTTTCTTTTCGTAGTGCTCTACGTCATTGCCGGGCAGTCGGTGCCCTCGGATGTACCGGGGTTCTACGTGCCGCCCAGCCACGCAGTCGTCGCCGGGCAGATCCCCTACCGGGACTTCGGACTGAGCTATGCGCCTTTATTTCCGTACGTGGGGGCGTCTCTACTTTACATATGGGATGCCGACAAAGCCTTCGTGGTGTTCGGCATGGCCATGAACGCGCTCGCACTGATCCTCTGGCACGCGGTTGCGCTGCGATGTACATCTTCAACGCGTGCCCGTCAGGCTACCGTCCTCTACGCGAGCAGCGGGCACGTTCTCATCCAGACAGCCCTCGGCACCAACCAGATCTGGGTCGCGGCAGCGCTGGCCGGCAGCGCGTTGTTGATCGATCGGCAGCAACCGGCCGCCTCCGCTCTGGTGCAGGCCGCGTCCGCCTGCACGACCAAACTGCTGGCCCTGCTGTTCTGGCCCGTGCTGTGGCTGTGCACGCCTCGTCGGGGCACCTGGCTCCTGACTTCCGTGCTACTCACCGGCGCGGTCTTCGCCACGTTCGTGCTGTTGGGTGCGGATGTCCTGGTCCCGCTGCGCCGAGAAGGCGCAGGCATCAGTTCCGGCAACCTTCCCTATCTGCTCGAGCCACTGTCAGGCGCGCTGGGAAAGTGGCGGTACCTCCCCTACGACGCGCTTGCGGCCTTCACCCTGGCTGCTGCCTGGTTGTGGATGTACTGGCAGACGCGCCGGTGGGACGACATTCGCCGTGCCCGCATATTGCCTGCCGCGCTCGCCCTGATCGGCCTGCTGTTCATGCTGTTCAGCAAGAAGAGTATTTCGGGATACGAAGTCTTCGTCATGTATCCGGCGATCCTGGTGCTCGCAGGCACCGCCCTGCCGCTCAGCCGGAAGATCGCCTTCCTACTGGTCTTCAACGTGCTCCTGGTCGCCGAGCCCAGCGTGTGGTTCCGCGTGGGTCGGTTCCAGCCGCTGAGCCAGTGGATGGACGCAGCAGGTCTCGTTCCGCTGCTGCCGTTCGTGTTGACTGATATCGCGCTGGTGGCTTGCTACGCGTTTCTCGCGTGGTTGTGCCTCAGGAGCATTCAGGTTTCTGGGCGCGACGCGGACAGGGCGAACGCCGAGTCACTGCCAGCGATTCTCGGCGCTACCAGTTGAAGCACGCCAAGCCACTGCTCCACCGCGTGTTCGCTCGAAAAATGCTTTAGAGCCAATCGCCGCGCAGTCACACCCATCGCCTCGAGCCGGGACGGGTTGTGCTCCAACGCGCTGAGCTGGAAAGCCAAGCGCTCGCTCTCGCCCACACCGACGTTGATCCCGCACTCGTGCTCGTCGATGAGCCGGGCCACATCGCCATGCGTATCGCCGATGAACACGGCGGGCCGGCCCGCCGCCAGAATTCCGTAGATCTTGCTCGGGACGATCAACCCCTCCAACGCCGGTAGCAAACTCACCAGGTGCACGTCGGCCGCGGCAAGACTGTCGGCGAGCATCTCCGGAGGTTGATAGTTCTGAAAGACGAAGTTCTGCATTCCTTGCGCGGCGACAGCTTCCCGCAGGGCATTGACCTTGGCGCCACCGCCGGTGATCAGGAAGACGAACCGCTCTTGCGAGCGCAGGCGCGATGCGGCCCCCAACAGTGTGTCGAACTCGTGCGCGCGACCGAGATTTCCCGAGTATCCGACGACGAATCGGTTCTCGAGACCCAACGCCCGGCGGGTCTGGCTATCGCCGGTGGAAATCACCTGCGTGCCGCGAACATTGGCCCAGTTCGTGATCACCCGAACCTTCGCTTCATCGACGCGATGCGCGATCAGACGCTCGCGCATCGTTTCGCCGAGCACGATATTCATGGCCGCCCGCCGTAGCGTCCGATCCCTCGCCGCGACCAGAGTCTTGCCCAGCCCCTTCGGGACCAACCCTGGTGTCAACACCGAGGCGACTTCAGGAAACAGATCCTGCAGCCAGTTGATCAGGAGCGCCCCCTTCCAGAGTGCCGCGCGGGAGGCCACAATGGAAATCAGAGGCGGATCGGTCTTAGCGACCACGACGTCGCCGGACTGAAGCAAACTCAGCAGCTTCATGCCGGCTGCAACGTGAAAGCTCGCATAGTCGAGCGCCCTGCCCGCCAGATTGGCGCGTCCTTGGGTCGCTGTTGCCACCCGATGCACATCAACGCCTTCAATCGTCTCACGCGCCGGCAGTGCGGCCCGTGCGTCTCCATAGAGCTGCCGCGAGGTGACGACCGATACGTTCACTCCCTCTTTGGCCAACCGAAACGACAGATCCGACAGGATCCGACTGGTCGCCGACTCATCTGGCGAGAAATAACGATTGACGAATACGATCTTGCCTTCAGGCATCTCACGCATCTTTGGCTCGTAATGGCACGTTGAAAATGTCCGCCAGACGCTTAACGTACGCATCAAATGTGAAAGGACCACCCTCGAGTACCGAAGCACGGCCGTTCGCGCTGATTCGGGAGCGAAGCGCGGTGTCGTTCAGCACGCGATTCATGGATTCGGCCAGCGCCATTGTGTCTCCGTAGCGGACAAGCAGCCCGGTCTGGCCATCCTGCACCACATCGACAGCGCCTTTTTCCCGGGCGGCAATCACGGGTGCGCTGAAGAACATCGCCTCGAGGAATACGATCCCGAAGCCTTCCTTGCCACTCGGCAGGACAAAGGCGGCGCACTCGCGATAGAGGCGTGCGAGCTGGCTATCGGAGACAGAACCCAGAAAGTGCACGCGGTCGCTGATCGCGAAACGTTGGGCGACCTGTTGCAGGAAGGGTTGATCCTCGCCCCGGCCGGCGATGACGTAGTGAATGCTCGCGTCGCGGAGCATTGCCAACGCCTCGATCACCGAGATGATGCCCTTGTATCGCTCGCCGCGGTCGAGCCGGGTCACCGACAGGAGATATTTCTCGGGGAGCGGAATCGGCAACTCCACCGGCTCGGCCAGCGCGAACCGACCGATCCAGCTCTCGTTCAGGGCATTGGGAAAGATCGTGAAGCGTTCCGTCGTCAACTCGGGGAGCTGGTCACGCATGCGCTCACGGGTGTACTGACTGACGCTGAGAATCAGATCGACGGCGGCAAACGAGCGTCGCCGGTTCGAGTCGGAGATGCCGGACCAGACCTCGATCCCGTGCGCGACCAGCAGGACACGACCGTGACGGCGTATCCAGACGTTCAACGCCACCAGTTCGATGAGGTTGATGTGGCCCACGATGATGAAGTCGTAGCCCCCGCGCAGAATGGCCGCGGAGGTCGCTAGTGCAAACTTCGGCTTGTTGCGTGCGAACACATGGATCCGCATCGACGCCGGAGCATTCCATCGGGATCGTGCACTCTCGACATCAACGAGTGACAGCACCTCGCACTCGACGTCCAGTCGATCGCAAGCTGAGAGAAACGTCCGGTTGAAGCGCTGGATGCCGCCATCCCCGAAGGTCTCTGTGAGCAACACGAGAGCTCGCGGACGTTTGACCGCTGCAGAAGACTCGGCGCTCTGCATCGGGTTGTTCAGGCGGCCTTGTGCGTGCCGAAGTCCGGCAGTTCTGCATTTCGGTCGTGCCGGGCCACGTAGCACAACAGCATCAGCACAGCCCATAAGAGTGGATGCGCATTGCGAGCGCCGCTGACATGCAGATCGAAAAGTTGCCTGACGCGCTCGTGCTCCAGCGGCAGACGGGAGGTCAACGAGGTGTCGTGCAGCAGGTCGAGCGCCCAATTTCGCAGCGGCCCACGCAACCATTCGGCGACCGGCACTCCGAAGCCGCGCTTGCGCCGGTAGACCTGATCGGGTGGCAGATAACGACACAGTGCCTTCTTCAAGAGGTACTTGGTCTGTCCGCCCCGAAGCTTGTACTCCACCGGCAAACGCATCGCCCATTCGACCAGGCGATAGTCGGTCAGCGGACAGCGGGCCTCCAAAGAGAACGCCATGGTCGCAGTGTCGACCTTGTGCAGATAGCCGTCGGGCAACATGAAGCCCAGATCCAGCCGCATCCCCGTCTCGGCGCTGGTGAGGTCCAGGGCAAAGCTCGCGGCGGCCTGCTCGAACCAGTCGCGGGAGGAGGCCGTCTGCTCGAGCACTGTTGGAGTCACCAGGGGCGGGAAGTCCTTGGCAAAGCTGCGCAGGTAGTTGAATGCCTCCACGCCTCCATTGAGCCTGAGCGCGCCCGCAAGCAGCTTTGCCCGATGGTTGGGCATGTAGCCGGCGACGCCCTGCAACAGCATCCGCAGTCCGCGCGGCCATCGGGTCATCCGACTCAGACGGTCCGCAAGAGGATAGTAGTGGTAGCCGCCAAACAACTCGTCGCCGCCGTCCCCTGTCAGGGCAACAGTGACATGACGTCGTGCGAGACGCGCGACGGCCATTGTTGCGAATGCGGAACTGTCAGCGAACGGCTCGTCCTGCTCCTCCACGTACATCGGCAGCAGCGCCAACAGATCGGACACGCTGTGCGTCTCCGTAACATGCTCCACGCCGATGGTGCGTGCGATAGCTGCGGCTTCGGGGCCTTCGTTGTAGGCCTCTTCCTGGAATGCGATCGTAAATGTCTTCGGGGCGCTGACGCCGCTGGCCTTCATGGCGGCCACGATCATTGCGCTATCCACACCGCCGGACAGAAAGGCCCCCAGCGGCACATCGCTCATCAGGCGCAGCCGGACGGACTGGCGGATGAGCGAATCCAACTCCTCGACCAGTTCCCCTTCGGGCCGGTTGCGCAGGGTGGTGTCGGGCGGAATGTGACGATAATCCCAGTAGCGCGCGATATTGAGGGCGCGTGCGTCGATCAACATGTAGTGACCGGGACGGAGCTTGCGGACCTGCCGATAGAACGACAGCGGCGCCGGGATGTACCCGAGCTCGAGGTACAGGCGCAACGCCTCCGGATCGGGATCGCTGCCGGTGGCACCCAACAGCGGAGCGATCGCCCCGGGGCGCGAACCAAAAGCGAAGAGACGGCCGTTGTAGCCGTAGTAGAGCGGCTTGACTCCCACGCGATCGCGCGCAATGAACATGCGGCGCTCCAACCGGTCCCAGATAGCGAACGCGAACATTCCGTTCAGCTTCTGCAGACAGTCAACGCCCCAAGCTCGATACGCCTCGAGCAGTGTCTCGGTGTCCGAGCTGCCGCGCCATCCATCGGCCGGGGTCAGCCGGGAGCGTAGCTCCTGGTGGTTGTAGATCTCGCCGTTGAAGACAATGACATACCGACCGTCATGCGACTCCATGGGCTGGTGCCCGGCAGGGGACAAATCGACGACGGCGAGTCTGCGATGTCCGAGACGTACGTTCGGATCCGACCACAATCCCGAATCGTCGGACCCCCGCCGCCGCAACCTCTCGACGCAGCTCGCGAACAGCCTCGCGTCCGGCAACTTGCCGTCGCTGTGAAAGACTCCGACGATTCCGCACATCCCCACGACCTTGAGTTCCAGCTTTGCAGTCAATTATCAAAACGACGTATGACGTTTGTGTAACGACACCGGAAGGCAGGCGGCAAAAGCCGCGCTTTTTGCCAATTTAGTTGAGGAGCCGCAAAACGGACCTCTCGATACCGTCGGCCGCCGCGCCGATCGACCAGCGCTCGCTGACCTTGCGAGCCGCAGCCCCCAGCCTGCGAAGTCTCACCGGGTCGCACGAGAGCGCATCGGTCACAACCTGTGTGAGCTGCCCGAGATCGCCCGACTCGAAAACCCAGCCGTTCACGCCGGGAGTCACCAGATCGCGGGTACCGCCAGCGCGGCTCGAGGCAATCACCGCTCGCCCCGAGGCCATCGCCTCGTTCAGTGCCAGCCCCCAGGTCTCGGTCCGGGACGGCAGCACGAACACGTCGCCCAGGCGATAGACGCCAGGCATGGCCTGCTGATTGTGGAATGGCAGGAAGTGCACGTCGGGACGGTCCTGGGCCCGGACGCGCATTTGCGCTTCCAACGGTCCGTTGCCGACGAAGACAAGGTGGGTGGCGGAGGCTTCGGAGTTCGCCGGGGCCCGCGATCCGGCCGGACCACGCGATCCGGTCGCGGCCCGATACGCCTCGAGCAGCAGGAAGGGATCCTTCTGCCACTGCAGCTTGCCGGCAAACAGCAGCACTCGTGCCTCGGGCGCGATGCCCAACTGGGCTCGCAGCCGCCCGCCTTGCTCCTGGTGCTCGAGGTCCCGGTCGGCGAAGCGTGAGGTATCGACGGCATGGGGCGCGAAGTCGATCCGCTGCTCGGGGACCCCGCACCACCGGAAGTAGTCACGGTTGTTCAAGCCCACGGCGATCGCCGTATCGATGTGACTGTAGACCCAGGTCAGCAGCCGCTTTCGAACCACGACCCGCCAGGAGGAGCGCTGGTCGAGCAGGGTGGAGTCTCCTCGGAAGAACACGGGGACGCGACCCTTGAAGTGGCGCATGGCCCCGAGGTGTGCGTGGGAATTCCACCCGAATACGAGAACGGCCGCCGGCTCCCAGCTCTCGATCGCCCGAGTGAGCCCTGGCGTCCGCAGCCCCCAGAAGTGGTCGGTCCCGGGGCGGCTGGCGATGTTTTCGACGAACTGCGACTCGTAACCCTCGGTCAGGGGAATGTCCCAGGTGATTCGCCGTCCGAAACCCGGATCCTCGACCCCCCCGGCGCTCTGCGACCAGGTGAAGAACACCCGGGGCTGCACGTTTCCGGCACGGGTCAAGTGCTGAAAGATGGGGGCGTAATACTGGATCGGGTGCGTCGAGACGACGGCGAGGCGGGGTGCGGGCATGCCCCGCAGAATACGGACGGGCTGTTACCGATTCATGTCCCGGTCATTCGCGTCAACGACGATAGCCGGACACTTGTCCACTCCCATGACTTGCTACATGAAGGCCATCGTTCCGCCCTGGATCCGGACCCTGGCTCTGCTGGTGTGCCTGTTCAGCGTCGCCCCAGGAGCCCGGGCCTCGGCCCCTCTCATCTTTCACACGGCCAACTATCAGTCAGCCGTGCACGGCGCTCCCGACGATCTGCTGATGATTGCGGGTTACGGCTTTTCCGACGGCGACCAGGTCGTGTACCAGGCGGCCGGGAGGGGCACACAGCATCCTTCCGGAATTCCAGCTGAATCGACGGCCACCCTGGGTGTGGCTCCGATCGTGCAGGTAGGGGAGCCACCGTATGCCATCACCGTTCGACTGCCGATGGTCCTTACACCCAAAACGATTTATCGGCTCTGGGTGGTGAACGGCAACGCAGAGTGGAGCGAGCCTGTGACCATCAACGATCCACGCCCCCTGTGGATCACACCCGCCTACTCGTATGAAAAAGCAGACTTCGCCGGCCTGAGTCGGCAAGTACGCGTGGTGGGCCGAAACCTGGCGCCGGACGGATCCCCCTATGTCTGGGTGCGACTTCGAGGCCTGCCGCCAGCACAGGGCCTGCGGCCGGCACAGGGCCTGCGGCCGGCACAGGGCCCCGCGACGTTCATACTGAAGTCCACCCCGGCGACGGACACCCGCCTGGAGGAGTTCGTCGCCGCGGCAACACTCCCAGAGCGAATCCCTCCAGGACAATATGCGGTGGGAGTCAGTCGCGACGGCCAGCAGTGGCTCGAAGTCGCGCAGCAGCGGCTCGAGATCCGCCCGGATCCTCTCCCGCGCCCGCGGTTCAATCTCGACGACGCGCGATTCGGCGGATGTACTCCCAATGATGATGCCGACGACTGGAACTGCCTGGCGCGCGCAGTGCAGGCAGCCGTCACCGCGGGCGGCGGTACCGTAAGTGTTCCAGCCGGGACCTGGGACTTCGACGCAGATCATCCCCCCGGACCCTCGCCCGGCGTCCGTGCCGGTACGGAAGATGGCGTGGTGCTCCCGCCGGGCGTGGACCTTGAAGGAGCCGGCGTCCAACAAACCCTGATGGTTCGACATCACTCCCCCGGAAGCCGCGCGGGCGCACTGCTCACCCTGGCAGGACACAACACGGTTTCAGGACTGGGATTCACCGACGCGGATCCGTATAGGAACATCTCCCAGACGCGCCCGGTTCTGCAGTTGGGCACTCTCACGGGGATGACGCCGAGTGAAGTGAGCTCAGCGCCAGCGGTGAGCGACATCGTGATCTGCGGGAACTCCTTTCTACGCGTGGGTCGCGCCATCTTCTCCAGCGGTCTGCCACTGCGGCGCCTGTTCATCACTGACAATGACTTCGGGGCCTACGACAACGCGTTGCTGATGACGGGAAGCCGCTCCCTACCGGTGCGATTCCGGATCGACGACTCGGTGATCCGTGCAAACCGGTTTTTCCCGGGGAGCTTCCTCGATCTGCGCGACCAGCAGGGCACGGTCGCCAGTCAGCTCGGCGCTTCGCATCGTGTCGACTTCAGCGCGAACATCGGCGACGGCACGAGCACGCGGGGCCTGCAATCTCCGCAGGACCCCAAGGGATGGCGGGCGGGGTTCTTCTGGAATACCTCGAACAACCACGAATTCCTGCTGATCTCGCAGAATGTCCTGTCCTGCCCGGGAGACAAAGCCAACGCCGGCGAAGCGATCGTCCTCGACGACAATGCCAACACTCCCGCATTCAACGGCGCGGTCACGGTCGTCGCCGCAGGTGCCGACTGGGTCACGGTCAGCGGTAAGTTGTTCGACCAACAGGACGGACGCAATGTCCCGGTCGACACCTTCTACGCCGAACACTGGCTGACGGCTGTGCAGGGACCCGGGCTCGGCCAGGTGCGCCCGGTCGTCGGCTATGTCGTCGACGCCGCCAAGGGAACCGTAAGATTTCGCGTGCAACCCGCCTGGGATGTGCCTCCCGAGGCGGGCAAGACCCGAATGGACCTGGTACGGGAATATTGGCAGGTCTACACGGTCGCCAACGAGATCGAGCAGCGCGCCCCGCCGTGTCTGAAGTCGAATTTCTCGGGGCACTGGGGCGGCCCGATCGCCTACGCGGCCCCGACCGCTGATTCGGTCATCGCCGCCAATCGCCAACACGACACCTCGGGCATCGTGTTCCAGCAGGCGTACTCGGTTCGATCCGCGGCCTGCAAGGAATGCATCCCGATGATGATCTTCCAGTCGGGACTCGAGATCCGAAGCAACACGGTAGACGGCGAGTACGCCTGGGACTCCGACTGCAGCGATTCCGGGATCACAGGCTCATTTGCCGCCTCACCGACGCCGGAGTCGCCACCGCCAGTGCTGAGCATGGGCGTTACGATCGCGGACAACCTTATCGCGCACGCCGATGGCCTCGGAGGCGGCGGCATCGACATGGTCGCAACCTGGTATCGGGGTCCACCGCCTCACGACTGGGCCTTCGTGCAGAACCTGCTCGTCTACGGCAATACGCTACGGGACATTTCCGGCCCGGTGCCCACTGCGAGTTGCCGGCGCGGGGTGAAGGCGCGGATCGGTATTCGGCTGCTGGGCCCGGGCAGCGTCCGCGATGCGGTCCTCTATAACAACCGGTGCGAGCGGGTCGACGTCCCGATCCAGGACGAGGGGGTACGGACGGTGCGGTTGGCCTCCACGTCGGGGGGGCCGGCCGAGGAGTCATCAAGCTGCAACGTGAGTGCGGTTCAAAGGGCCCCCTGAAATCGCCATGAATGCGGCAACCGACCCTATTCCCGCTTCGGAGGTCCCACCACCCGTCGCAGCACACGCGGGCGGCAGGATCGAAGCCCGCGCCGCGAGGATTTCGATCGTCAACGGCGTGACGACAGTACTGACGATGGTGTTCCAGATCGTCTCGGTACCGGTATGCCTGAAGGAGTGGGGCAAGGAGCCCTACGGCACCTGGCTGGCGCTGTTTTCCGCCTTCACGCTGCTGCGCTCGCTGGACGGTGGTTTCGTCACCTATGTCGGCAACGAGCTGAATTTTCTTTATCACCGCGACCAGAACGCGCTGCGCCGCCATCTGGCGTCCGCGGTTACCGGCATCTTCGTGATCAGCGCACTGCAGCTGGCGTTGGCGGCTGGGACCCTGTTCGTCGAGCCCATCGCCGCAACCCTCGGAGTGCCCGCGACCCATGCGGACGCACTCGGCAGCCGCTACGGTTTGATTCTCCTCATGATCTCGTGGACGGTCACGGGGTCCTACCTGGGCCTGGTGCACCGACTGATGATTCCGGCTGGCCTGATGTACCAGGCGGCCTGGTGGGCGATGGGATTCCAGGTTACGCAGTTCGCCGCAACGATGGCAGCCGCCCTCCTGCATCTGGATATGCTGCACACGAGCGTGTTGTTCGCGCTCTCACAAGTGGTGATCTACATCAGCTCGGCCTACTACGTGCGAGTGAAACAACCCGCCTTCACGCCCTGGCTGCGCCACCTGGATCCCGCAACTGGATTGACCGACCTCGGCAAATCCCTCGCCGTAACCGGCAGCAATCTCATCCAGCAGGGTGCGACCAACGGCGCGGTCGTGCTCGTCGCCGCGCTCGCCGGGCCTGTCGCCGTGCCGATCTTTACGACGATCCGTACCATCGCGAATCTCTGGACGTCAGTCACGACTGTGCTGACCCAGCCTCTACTACCCGAGGTCGTGCGCCTTCACGCGACTGGGCAGGGTCACAAGCTGGTGGCCCTCAATCAAGCCTACTGGGTGACGGTCGGCTCGGTCGTCAACTGGGGAGCCTTGCTGTCGTTCCCTCTCATACCCCTCCTGTATGCGTGGTGGACGCGACATGCGGTGGGCCTCGACCACTCACTCCTGTGTTTCATGCTCGCCAGCGTCGTTACCGCGAACGCGGGCGCGCTGATGACCTTGCATCTCAATGGCATCAACCGTCTGCGGCTCGTCCTGGGAGCGTCGGTGGTGCGAGCAGCGCTGAGCCTGGGAATCGGCGCAGCAGGTTTCGCCAGTCTGGGGCTCACAAGCTTCGGGATCGGGATTTTCGCCGGCGAGTTGGGCGCAGCGCTGCTGACAGGACGCTACTTCTTCAAAACCGAGCTGGCACAACACGTAACCGGCCCGGCGGAAGCCTCCCTGGGGCCGGTCCTGTTGAGCACCGGAAGCACATTGGTGTTCTTCACTGGAAGCGCCTTTGGCTGGTGGTCCGGAATTGGGCCGTGGGGCGGGGCTGTGGCGGCAGCCGCGTTCGCAACCGGGTGGGGGTGGAACACGCTGGACAGCCTTCTGCGAAGCCGCTTCGTCGACCTGGCGACCGCGGCGTTCAGGCGGCTGAGCCACCGTTAAACGGACGCAGGGTCACCCTGCCGCGAAAAGGACCTGACGCAGGTTCATCAAAGCGTCACCCGGATCCCCGAAGCTGCTGAAAAATGAACCGCGTGCGCCTCTTCATCCTCGTCAACGCGGCTTTCGTGCTGTGTCTATTCGTCGGAATGGGCCTCCACGGGCCGCAGACGCACCCGTTGTACCTGATTGCACTGTTTGCCCTGTGCAGCAGTCCGATCCTCAACTTCCGCCAGGTCAACGACGAATACTTCCTGCTCCATCTATTCTCCGCCTGGTATTTCCTCTGGTTCGGAGTGCTCGACTTCGCCGCGCAGGTCATGGGCGGTGACGGGGTCACGACCGCGAGCGAGGGGGTCATCGACAAAGCGGAGGGGGTCATTCTCTTCGGCGGTGTCCTCTTCCAGGTTTTCTATCGTCTGCTGGCCCGAGGGGCCACCGCGAAAGAGGCCAGCACCGCACGCGAATGGCCGGAACTCACTCTGACCGTCGTTGGAATCCCGTTATGGGTGGTGAGCACCTGGCTCGTCTGGCGGTTCAGCCTCTACATCGTCAAGGACACCACTTCGGATGCGATCCGCATGGGACTGGGGAGCCTGGGCGGGTTGGAGACCGACATGTACATGTTGGCCAACTACTTCCAACCCTTCAGCATCATGCTGCTGGCCTATGGACGCTTCAGATACGGGCGCGCCTATCTGACCCCGGTGGTCCTGGGCGCGTTGGCGGTCCAGTTCATCCTGGGCTTTGTCGCCGACTCCAAGGGTCAGGCCCTGAGCGGCGTGGTGATCGTGATGATCGCCAAGTTCCTGGTGGATCACCGGATTCCGAAGCTGTGGCTGGTGGGCGCGCTCGCCTTCGTCCTGGTGAGCTTTCCACTCCTGCAGGCCAATCGCGCGGTCCGGCATTCGACCGAGCAATCGCGCGCCTCGGCAGCCGAGAACCTCGGCAAGGCCTTCACGGATGCCTTGCAGATCAAGGACAAGGTCGCCCGCGGCCCCAATCGCGTGCAGACGATCTTCGAGCGCATCTCCATGAAGGATGGCTTCGAAGTCATCATCAACAAGGTCGGTGACACGGTCGACTATCGCCACGGCGATACGCTGATCGCGCTGCCGACAGCGTTCATTCCCCGAATCATCTGGCCCGACAAGCCGATGATCCAGGTCGGCAAGCTGGTGGCCAGGAAATTTCACCCGGAAGCCAGCGACGAAGTGAATCTCTCGCCCACACACCTGGCCGAGCTGTATTGGAACTTCGGCTGGACCGGCGTCGCGGTCGGCATGCCCATCATTGCGGCACTGTTCGGTTGGATCGGCGCGAAATGCAACCTGTCGCGCGGCGTGACCCTGACCCGCGTGTTGGTTTTACTCGTCACCACGCAGATCGTGGTGCAGGGCTTCGAAGCCTCCATTGCCATCCAATACTCCGTATGGCTGCGAATGTTGGCGGGGATCGGGATACTGCATTGGCTGTTCGCGCGACGTGCGAAGGCGCAAACGGCTTTCAACCCTCCGCAGGCAGTCGCTCGCGAGTCCATGCCGGCGGTAGCGCCGGAACTGGGCCTGATCAACGTGCTGCAGCCGCGCTACCAGAATCTCCTGCGGTAAGAGGCGCCATGCAACCACCCACCGCGCCGCGGGGCAGCGTCCCGGCCGCCATCGTCCTGGTGAACTGGAATTCCTGGCGCCACTGCCTCGAGTGCATCGACTCGTTGCTGGCGCAGGACTATCCCGATTTTCATGTATTCCTGGTAGACAACGATTCCCGCGACGGCTCGGTCGAGCAGATCGCAGCCTGGTGTGCCGCCCCGAAGGCAGACCCTCAGTGGCGCCGCCACGACGGAGTCGATCGTTACACCGATCGATACCCGCACACCGCCATCGACTGCCGGGTAGCCGATCGGCCGCAGGCCGCGCTCCCGGCAAGTCGCCCCGGCACGCGCCTGACGCTGATCCGGGCCGGCGGCAATCTGGGTTTCGCGGGCGGCTGCAACGTCGGGATTCGAGCGGCGGGCCTCGAGGCGTTCACGTGCTTCTGGCTCCTCAACACAGACACGGTCGTGCACCGGCACGCCTTACGAGAGCTGGTCGACCGCGCAACTCGAGACTCCCAAACAGGCCTCGTCGGTTCGACCATCCGCTTCTATGACCGTCCCGAGACGCTGCAGTGTCTCGGTGGCGCGCGCCTGCACACCAGGTCAATGAGTTCACATCTCATCGGCGAGGGCCAACCGGTTAGTGCGGTGCCGCAGAACACAGCAAGTGTCGAAGCCCAGATGGCTTACGTGATGGGAGCCTCGATGCTCGTCACGGCGGCCTTCATCAAAAAAGTCGGACTGCTGCAGGAGGACTATTTTCTCTACTACGAGGAAATCGACTGGGCGCTGCGGGGTCGGGAGCACTTTCGGGTCGGCTACGCCGCGGGCAGTCATGTGTTCCATCGCTCCGGCGCGAGCAGCAGCCGGGTGATGCCGGCCTTCTCCTCCAACCTCTACTACCGCAATCGACTGCGCTTCGTCAGTCGCTTCTTCCCAGACCGTCTCGGTGCTGCAAAGCGCGGGATGGCGGTGGATCTGCTGCGGCACTCGCTGCGAGGCAGATGGACTCACGCACGCATAGTCGCCGCCGCATTGTGGGATGCGCCGGCGCTGACTTCTCAGGAGAGACCGTGGTCACCACAAACTCCGAGTTGATGACAGAGCCTGCCACGATCCGCCCGGCGGCGCGAGGCGGCTCTTCGCAGGCGGAACGCCTGAAGAGGCGGTTTTATCCGGAGGCGCGGTTTGGGGGATTTACTGATCTGGACGGCACCATGTTGTTCCATACGCGGGTCAACGCCCTCGTAGAGCCAGGACATGTGGTGGTCGATGTCGGTTGCGGGCGCGCTGAGCACGGAGAAGATCCCGTGAGACTGCGGCGTGACCTCAAGGTACTCAAGGGCAAGTGCCGACGCGTGATCGGTATCGACCTCGATCCCAACGCAAGGGACAACCCTTATCTGGACGAGTTTCGTCTCATCTCGGCGGACGACGCGCCTTTTCCCGTAGAGGCAGCAACCGCGGACCTGTGCGTGGGCGATTATGTTTTCGAGCACGTGCGCGAGCCGGCACGGTTTCTCGCCGAGTGTCATCGAATTCTCAAGCCCGGCGGACTTCTTTGTCTGCGGACCACTAACGTGAACAGCTATGTGGGTTTGGCGGCGACACTCGTTCCGAATCGTCTACACGCCCGGGTTGTCGGCTGGGCGCAGCGGGGCCGTCAGGCACGCGACGTTTTCCCAACACAATATCGGGCCAACACTCCCGGAAAGATGCGGCGAGCACTGGGACAAGCAGGATTCGACCATTGTGTCTACACGCACGATCCCGAGCCCTCGTATCTCTCGCGCTCGAGCGCCGCCTACTACCTCGGCGTCCTGCACCAGCGATTCGCACCGGCGGCGTTCGGTCCGGTGATGTTCGCGTTCGCTCGAAAGGCTTGACGTGCTTCCGACCACGGGGCTCACGACGCAAGCTCGCGCTAATGCCGGCACAAAGGGAAACTGGCTGCTGTACGGATTGGTCAGCCTGGTCGCGCTGAATCTGGCCTGGGAGCATCAGACAATCCTGATTCCCGAGGTTCACGTCAGCGACTACTACCATCTGACCGCGCGCGAGCCGTTCATCTACAGGGCCCTGCCCGCCCTGCTGTACCGTGTCCTGCTGGGCGGACACGCAGACCTGCACACGGGGATGAACGCTCCCTTCGATGCGTCCTACAGCATTTTCCAGCTCATTGTGGATGCCCTGTCCCTGAGCCTGACCTTTCTGTTCATCGCGAAGATCGCCCGGGCATTCAATCCCGACCTGAAGCCGTCGTTTCTACGGGCCTGCGCGGCGGTCGTAACCCTGGTCATTGTGATCTTCGGCTACTACATGGTGCCGAACCGGGCGTTCTTCTACCCGTACGATTTTCCGGACATGTGTTTTGCGGCGATCATCTTCTACCTGTGCATCACGCTACGGGGCCGAGCGGAATACTGGTTGCCGGCGGCGATTTTCGTCGCGACCCTGAACAAGGAAACCGCGATCTTCTACAGCGGGCTCTATTTCGCGATGCGGGCTCCGAACGCCACCGCCGCCGAGTGGCGGCGGGCTACCATCGTGCTGTGCGGATGCGCCATCGCATTTGCGCTCGCGCGAAACGAGGTCATGCAACTCATCGCGGCCTATGCTCCGCACCCGCCGTCGCAGAACGTCCAGTACGAGTACCACCTGAACTACACGTTGGAGCAAATGCGCAATCCGCTATTCGTGTTCGCGATGCTCAACGTCTGCTCTTATCTGTACGTGGCGGTCTACCTGCTGCGCCACCGTCTGGATCGCACCGACGTTCTCATCCTTCTAATGATCGCCGGCTGGTTCGCGATCATGTCCGTAGTAGGCATCGTGAGGGAACTGCGGATATTCGTGCCGGCGAGCCTGATGATGTTCGTGATCATCGCTCGGCACCTGGGGCCTGTAGCGGCGACGTGGCTGCCGCGCTCGATGATCGAACGGCAACCGTCGGCGACGCTGCCGGCGTAGCGCTTGATTGCTTGAGACGATACACGTAGTAGTCGGCGTGCGCTCCCAACCGCAACACGCGTAAGCCGAACGCGTTGCGCGCGTAGTTGCGGGGATCGTAATGGAACACCTTGACCAGTTCGTATCGCGCGAGCAGCAAGCGATGCTGTGCGGGCGAAAGCTCGCACGCATCGTTTTGCGCGGTCACCCGAAAATCATGCCGGTCGATGATCCAATCGGGCCAACGATCCTGGACGAACGGCCACCACCACTGCCGCCCGTAGAGGCGCAGATATTCCAGCACGACCGGTGACACGAGGCCGACGTCATCGTAGGTCTTCAGGCCGGAGTAAAACGGAATGTAACCGGCGGGTTCCAGCAGCAACGTGTCCTCAGGGCCGGCCTGCCGGCGCAACCAACGTCCCACATCGGCTCGATACCCATACTCCTGGGTCCCGCCGCTGTACGCCAGGGCCAGCAGTCCAACCGCCACACCCGTAAAGGCCGTCAACGTCGCCGCTCGGACCGCCGTGCGCGTTCGCCAGGCCGGAGGCAAGCTCCAGAGGCCGAGAAATACGGCGAAGAACGCGCAGGGAAACAGGTACCACTGAGCGAACTGCCCGCCCAGGGCGAAAACGGTCGGCAATCCGTAGGCGATAAAAACCACGAAGCCGATGAAGCGGGCATTCTCGCGCCACGCGATCGCCCGAGTGGTCAATCGCCAACTCAGCAACCCCAGCGGCGCAAGGTTGACTACGAGGTGCAGCGACGCTGGAATCGCTCTGGGCCCTGGCAGGATGAACTGCCCGGAGGCGAGAGCCCACAAGTGGCCGGCGAACGCCCGCAGCGAGTGATCGTGCGGGTAGGCCAGAGTTTTGGCGAGTACCGTCGGACTGATCCTTTCGCCTGAAATGGCCAGATTCATCGTGACGTAGGCGACTGCCCCGAGGACTGGCGCGGTACACAGAAAGAGCTTGTCGCGTGCCGATAGCCGCGCCGTCAGGAGAGTAAGTCCCACAAGCGCTGCGCTCACCAGGATGAATTCGGGCCGGATCAGGGGTCCGGCCGCCGCAGCCAGATACAACCAACGCCGGCGAAGCTCGACGTCCTGCAGGGCGACCAGGGAAAACGCGAGATACAGGATGCACGACCCCGTCTCCATCCCGAGAAACGAGGCGAACAGTCCTGGTGCGCACAGCGCGAGAGCGAAGACGGTCCAACGGGAAGACAGAAAGCGACTCAGCAGCAGGATTGCGAGCGCGACGGAGGCAATACCCACCGCCTGAAAGCCAAGCATCAACCCATCTGTCGGCAGCACAGCGGCAGGAATGGCGGCCAGGTATCCCCAGGCCAGCGAAGTCACCGGAGAGTAGTGGTCACCAACGTTGAATTCCAGAGCGCCATGGGTCACGAGATTGTGCACGGCCCGCGCCGAAATGTAGGCGTCCTCCTGGACGTCATGTGTCAGTACGTAAGGAATCCTCGTCAGGAGGACGAACGCCAACAATCCCCATACCGCGATCCAGCCTCGCGGCTTCGACCCGACTTGCATGACCCAGGCTCCAATAGAGGTCTTCGGCCTTTGCGGCCACTCCGGCCCATGAGAGCTGCTCGCGTGCGGCGACAGACCCGTTTTGGGCCATGACGGCACGGCGGGCCGGGTCAGCCAACAATGCGCAGACGGCAGCGGCAAATTCTTTCGGCTCGCCGCGCGAGACGATCCCGGCAGCGGACGACTCCACCAGGCTCGCGATGCCGACTTCGGGAGTCACCGCTACCGGACAGCCCATTGCCATCGCCTCGGCGACGACGTTACCGAAGTTTTCCGAATACGACGGCAACACGAAGAGCTCGGCTCGCGCATAGAGCGCCCACTTGTGTCGGTCGCTGACGGGACCGAGGAAAATGACACGGTCGGCGAGGCCTCGTGAGCGCACCTGCTCCTGCAACTGCGGCTGGTAGCCTTCGTCGTCGTTGCCAGCAATCACCAGCGGCAGATCGGGGACCCACTGCCAGGCATCGATCAGGCGGTCGAGCCCCTTCTTCCAGCTGATCCGGCTCAGAAAGAGGACGAATCGTGGGGGCAGGTGCGCGAAGGGCCCTTCGCTCAGCGGTGCGGGAGTCGCCGGCCGCTCCACGCCGTTGGGAATGAAGTGGACATTCGGAGCCGGCAACCCCAGCGCCAGAAGCTCCGAGCCTTCGAGCGGCGCCGTGGCGTGTATCGCCGAGGCGCGCTCGAGAGTCGTGCGCTCGAACAGATCGATCCACAGCTGCTTGACCCAACGACTCTTGCGTTGAATCAGATCGCCGATGAGCATTCCCCGGGGAGCCAGAACATAGGGAACACCGGCACGGAAGGCGGCCCGTGCACCGGCCAGCATCGGGAAAAGAAAAACCCCGTGTATGTGAACGACGTCGAACGTCGCAACCGTCTCCTTCAGGCGGCGGCTCAGTGCGGGTGACCACCAGAGTCTGCGGAAGGCGGGCACCGGAAAATAGTGCACGCTGACCCCGTCCAACTCCACAGGTCGATCAACCGGGACGTCGAGATCTGCGTCTCCATCAACGTTGGTGGTATACACGTGCACGTCGTGACCACATCGGGCCAGCGCGGCAGCAAGGCCGTGTACTGAACGGATCGGCCCGCCATAGCGCACTGCCGGGAAATAGGCCGAAACAACGTGGAGGATGCGCAACCGCGACCGGGAGTCAGCCGTCGGCCCAGTCATGACTTAGCTCGCTAGTCGAGAGTCGCGCCGCGCAGTCTTCGCGCGCAGCGGAAGCAGACCGCCGGCCGAGCGGTCTTCGACCACCTGCTCGATGATGTCGAGCTCGATGCTCGGGCGCTGGTCGGCAAAACCATAAACCAGAGCGGTATCACAGACGATGTTGACCAGGCGGGGCACGCCGCCGGTGCACTCATGGATGAGATCCAACGAGTCGGCTGTGAAAAGAGCGGGATCGCCACCTGCAACCCGCAGTCGGTGGCCGACGTAGGACCGGGTTTCCTCGAGGTGCAACGCTTCGATGTGGTGATCGATCGCAATGCGCTGCGCGAACTGACGCAGGCTTTGCAACCGCAGCGTTTCCCGCAGCTCCGGCTGGCCGATGAGAATGGTCTGCAGCAGCAGGGTCTTGCCGAAGTTGAGGTTGGTCAGGACCCGCAGCTCTTCGAGGCCGGCGACACTGAGATTCTGGGCTTCGTCGATGACCAGAACGGTGCGCCGGCCTTCAGTCGCCTGGGCCTGCAGGTAGTCCACGAACCGGCGATACAGCTCGCTGGTGGCGCCTTTACCGGCCTCGAGTCCCAGGGATTCGAGAATCCAGGGCAGGAGCGCCCCAATGCCGGGGTGAGTGTTGGAAATGAACGCGACGCCGAGGCTCGCATCCAAACGGTCGAGAAAGTGCCGCACGACTGTCGTCTTACCGCAGCCCACCTCACCCGTGATCAGCGCGAAGCCTGACGCTTCAGAGAGGACGTACTCGAGCATTGTGAGCGCATGTCGGTGGCGCTTGGCCATGAACAGATACGCCGGATCCGGTGTCAGCGAGAACGGCTTCTCCCGCAGGCTGTAGAACTGCTCGTACATGCGGGCCTCAGTACGCTCGTTTTTCGGATTCGGACGAGCGGTTGAGGACGGTGCCTACGACCTTGGTGTTGGCCAAGAGCTCGATGACACGACTGACATCCTCGCGCCGCGTACGACGCTCGTTGACCACCAACACAACCCCGTCGAGCAACGGCGCCACGGTCAGCGCATCGTCACTGAGGAGCACCGGCGGCAGGTCGACGACGAGCATCCTACCGGGGTCCCGACCCTTCAGCTCCTCAATGAGCTTACGGGTGCCGATGCCGGCGAGAACCTCAGAGCTCCCCGTCACCGGTGACAACGTAGGCGACACGTACAGCCGATCGACTCCCTCGATGCCATAGCAAACGTCCCTCGTTGCGATGTCACCTCCGAACCATTCTTCCAGCCCCCGGGGTGCGCTCAGGCCCAACGTCTCCGCGACGGCGGGGCGACGCAGATCGAGGTCCACCAACATGACGGACTGGTTCGGCTCGGCAGCCAGATTCAGAGCCAGATTGATCGCAGTCAATGTCTTGCCTTCGCCGTTCACGGCACTGACCACACCCAGCGTCGACAGACCGTGTGTGCGGGCCCGCTGCAGAATCTGCGTGCGCAGCATGCGATACGCAGCCCCCGCCTGGTGATTATCACGAGGAGACAGCACGCGCTTCTCACTCAGCGCCTGCCAGTCGAGCGTCAGCCGCGACAGTGACTCGACGGTCGAGAGCGAGAACTCGCGATTCAGCACCAGGCGCTCCGCACGTGCCTCATCCGGATTTTGTGCCGGTATCGAGGCGGCAACGTGGGCAGCGTGTTGCAGCCGCTGAGACTTGGCGAGATCGAGGGCTCTTTGAATTCGGTCCATTGAGGCGTATCCGCTGACCTAGGAGAGTCCGATCCGGCGTGCGAGGCTGAACCACAGCACGTCGAGCGGCCGGTAGAAGAAATGAACGCAGACGACGATCACGAACAGACCGGCGACGGCTGAGCCTACTGCGACGCGCATCCGTCGCCGCGCGATACGCCGCTCGCTCTCGGTTCCGATATGCGGAACCAGCGCGAGAGGCGCGACGCCCGTCAGCTTGAGAAGATCGAAGCGGCCGCGCACGCTGGTATCCATTGTCTCGAGCAACCAGAGCAGACCGAAGGCCAGTCCTGCGCTCAACACGATCCCGGCGATCAGGATCAGCGGGCGATTCGGACTGATCGGCTCCTGTGGGGGCAGGGGCGGCTCGATGAGATCGAAGCGCTCGCCCTTACGGTCGGCCTCGAGATTCTGGGCGGCTTTGGCTTCCTGCTGCTTGGCCCGGGTCTGCTGATAGGTCAGGCGAGTGTTGTCGTAGTCGCGGGTCAGCTCGCGGTACTCCTGCTCCACCTGCGGAGCGAGACTCACGTCCTTCTGATATTGCTCACCGCGAGCGTGCAACTCGGCGATCTGTCCGTCCACGCTCTTGAGATCCGCGGCCGTTGCATTGAGTTGCGCCTGAATCTGGATGTACGCGGGGTTGTCAGCGTCGGTCTTGGGCTCGGAAACGCCTTTGGCCGTCGCGGCAGGCGCCGTCGCGGCCGGGACCGCCGCATCGAGCTGCGCCTGCAGCTGATCGACTTCACGTTGCAGACGAATACGGTCCGGATGCTCCGGCGCGTAGCGCTGGCTCGCCTGCGCCAGGGCGGACTTCGCATCCTCCAACTGCCGCCGCAGGTCGTTGTTGCTCTCGGCCGCCGCAGCCGACGCGGCCGCAGGACCCTTGTCGGCCGCCTCCGCTTCCAGGCCCGCTACGACGCGTTCGAGGCGGCCGATGTCAGGATGGTCGGGCGCGTACTGGGCACGCGCCGCTGCCAGCTGCGACTTCGCCATCTTCAACCGGTCGGCCGTGGAGTAGACACGCTCGCCCGTGTCGGAAAACACCATGGAGTTGGGCTTCAACTGCGCCAGCTGCGCCTCGAGATACACCTTCTGCTGACTCAGGGAAGACTGCCGTGCCTCGAGAGTCCTGCGCTCCTCGTCGATGCGATCGAGCATCTGCAGATTCATCTGCGTGTTCTCGGGCAGCTTCTTGAAGTTCTTTTCCTTGAACGTCGCCAGTTTCGTTTCGAGCTCCTCGATGCGGTGACTGAGGCGGTCGCCCTCGGACTCGAGGAAGGTGGTCGCATCGCGCGCGAGCTGTGCGCGGTTGTTGAGGTTCTCGTTCAGGTACAGGGTCGTGAGCTCATTGGCGACCTTGGCGGCAAGCTCCGGGGATTCGCTGGTGTAGGAGACCTCGAACGCGATGGTCGCCGAGGTCGGGTGGCCGCTACGGGGGTCAATGACGTCGGCACTGATCATGCGCAGGCCGATGTCCTTCTGCATCCGGCCCAGCAGCACCTCGCGGGTGTCCTTGGACCGATGAGTCGGATACAGGTCGTAGTTCTTGATGATGTTGAGCAGCGTCTCGGTGGTCATGACGCGCTTGCTGATGACCTGCACGCGCTGGTCGGCGTACGACGTTACGGTCGAGCGCACCAGATCCTGGGGCATTTCCTGCTGCTGGATGAGGATCGTCGCCGCAGAGCGGTAATGAGGCGGCAACGCCAGCGCGAGCACCACCGCCACGACGAACCCGGCCGAGAAGGTCGCGATCAGCAGGCCCCGGCGGTGCTTCGCCGCCGCCAGGTATTCACGAATTCCAGAGGGTTTTTCGATTGCTGCATTCACGAGGGGTTACCACGATTGCACGCGGGGTCGCGGCGTCCAGTTGAGATAGACCGATGAGCGCCATTGACTGACGGCCTGGCCCTGAAGAAAGAAGCCGGCACCCGTCGTTCGCACGCTGCCGACCTGCAATCCCACTGCCCAGTTCTCCTGCGGGTGCCAGTCGAGCGTGCCCAGGTAGTAGTCGTAGTGCGGCCTGTCGACACTCAACACGACGGCAAGCTCGTCATTCTTCGCGTGTGTATAGGAAAGTGTCGCCTTCAAATGCGGCGCCAGCTCACGCGACAGGTTCACAGCGGTCACCTCCCGCTGCTCGAGAAATCCAAGGCCGATCGCCACGAGGCTGCGAACGTAACTCAGCGAGAGGCTGCCGAGGGTCACGTCGTGCGTCAGGCTGAGGTTGATGTCAGTGCCGGGGCTGCTGCGCCCGGCCAGTACACGCTCGCTGCGACCGTAAGAGCCGACGAAGCGCGTCCGGTCCGACCAGGCATAGGTCAATTGGCCCTGCAGACCGTACTCATGGCTCGAATTGCCGACGGTGTCGGTCTGGATCTGGCTCCCAAACGCGCTGAAGTCGAGCTGCAG
Source organism: Steroidobacteraceae bacterium (assembly GCA_036499585.1). Taxonomy (GTDB): domain Bacteria; phylum Pseudomonadota; class Gammaproteobacteria; order Steroidobacterales; family Steroidobacteraceae; genus 13-2-20CM-66-19. Next base: position 170,263 of record DASYDM010000004.1, on the reverse strand, counting down.
CGTCTCGGAAACGACGAAGGTCTCTCCAAGGGAGGCGACGCGATACTTGTATCCGGGGAGCACCTGGTCGGCATCGAGGGCGCCGTGATAGTGAACATCGGAATCCGACACACTCGCGAACAGCTGACGACGTTCCGACAGCGACCACCGCCAGGTGCCGGCGGCCTGGATCAGCCGTTGATGGATGTCGAGCCTGACGAGCCCGGTGTCGAGGAGCTCGGTGGTCAAGGTACTTTGATCGAAGATCGAGGCGTTGAGGGAGGCCACACTGCGCTCCCAGGCGCGCTGGAACTGGGTCGCCAGACTGCGATCGTCGCCATCGCCGAAGCGCGTATCCGAGAATCGGCGCAGCGTATATCTGGGCTCGATGAGGATCGAAGAATCCTCCAGCGCTCGCTGCAGACGCAGGTCCGCGGTCAACACGGCGGCCTCACTGGCCCTGGGCTCGAGCTCCAACGCTCGATTGCTGTCATAGTCGACGGACGAACTGTACGTCGGCGTGAACGACCACTCGGCGGCGTGCGCGCACGACGCGACGGCCCACAGGCATCCAGCGGCAATCGGGACTGCGATCCGACGACACCTGACAGCTCTGCGATCGTCAGATGCACGCGCGATCTCACGGCACGACAACAGTGTCGCCGCTTTGGAGCTGGATGTTCTGTTCGAGATCCCGGCCACGCGCGACATCCGAATAATGGAAGTGAAATGCCTGCTGCTCCCCATTCTGGCGGCGCAGGATGACGATATCGTTGAGTGCCGCGAACGACGTCGCGCCACCTGCCAGACTGATCGCCTGCATCACATCGAGGGGATTGGCGAAAGGAAACTCGCCGGGACGATTGACCTTGCCGAGCACGTAGACCCGGTTGCCGCCGAGAGTTTTCAGGGCGACGGTGACGACCGGCGAAGGCACGAAGCGCTGCAGGCGTTCGGTCAGGATGGCGCGCACCTGCTCGATGGTCTTGCCCGCGCAATCCACTTCGCCGGCCAGGGGGAAGGTAAAGGCGCCGTCGGGGCGGATCAGAATCTCCCTCTGCAGGTCCTGCTCCTTCCACACCGACACGTCGATGAGGTCGCCCGGTTGGAGGCGGTAGGTCGCGGGCGCAGGGGCCGGGTCGGCAGCCAGACACGACAGGGGCACGCAAATCGACAGCAGCAGACAGGCGACCCGGCTCAGGCTCATTGCTTTTCTTCGACCCGTAGTTGGGTGGACGGGAGGCACTGCCACCCGTCCACGGTTAGACAAATGTCATACTAAGCGTCATACATGACGCTTTCGTTTCGCGCCCGGCTGCGGCGGTCGCGAGACCTTGCAGACTGCAGGGCCAGCGCCCTGCAAGTGCCGACGCGAGTCAGCCGAAGCTCGGGACTCGCGCGAAACGCGGGAGCTGCATCCGCCCGATCAGGCGTGAGGAGCCCGCAAGCACGAACATCCCGCCGATGAGCAGCCAATCGCTCGCGGGCAGCGGTACGGGCGGCGTATCGGAGGTTTTGAAGGTGATGGAGAGCGAATACAGCCCAAGGTTCAACAATCCGGCCGCCTGGCCGGTGACGTGGGCGAAATAGGTGCCCGCGCCGACCTGAAACGATTGAACGTTCGCGGCCAATGCATCCCACGACCAAGCCGACATCACCTGCGAGCCGCTCGTGGCGGCGAAGCTCAGGGCGCTCAACCGCGTCGGCCAGGACATGTTGGACAGTTGGACCGTCACGGTTCCAGCCGAGGGGGCGGTGAACTTATCGGTCACCGCCGAGGAGCCGCTGATCAGTGTCGTCTGCGCGAGCAGAACCGTGTCCGCCTTCGAGGGCGGTGCGAGCGACAGTCCGAGCACTCCCACGCTGGCCAACGCCACGAGGCGCGCAGAGCTGGCAGTCTTTCGATCGGTGTTCATCCTCGTCCTCCTTCGAGCACTTCTGAGCTGTCGACACCGTGGATCCGCAGCGGCTCACGGGCCGCCTCGGCTTCTCCCGCCGCGGGTCGGTAGACGTATTTCGCGTACAGGTACTCGCGCAGCGACTCGGACAATTCGGCAGCGGTCTGTCGCTTGCGCTCGGTCCGACCCAACTCGCTCAGCTTCAACGCCGCGTACGGCTCCTGGGTCCCTGTCAGGGCGAGCAATGCGATGTCATCACGTTCCACACGTCGCTCGACATCGACGCCGGCATTGATGATCGCGTCGAGCTTGGAGGCGTCGATGTCGAAGAATCGCAGCAGCTCGGCGCCCGACTCGACGAACACCGGGACCAGGTTGCGGCCATGAACCTCCGGGTCGTAGAGCGGCCCGAGCCTTCCCAACATGTTCTTCACCGCGAAACGGATGACGTCCGAATCGCGAACCCCGAGCCGTGACGCGAGTTTCTTCACTTTCCGCACGTCTGCGGCATTCATCCGGATTGAAACAGCCTGCTTGCGACCTTCGACCACGGCTCACCCACCCTTGTATGCGGATTGTTCTGCTGCGTTACATAAGACAGTAGGGACGTTGTGTTTCATTCCCTTGTCGCTTCGATGACGCTTGCGCCGCTTTTGTGCAGCAGTCGCTCGACAAAGGGGCGTCGTACGTGGGCGGGGCCGGCGGACGGACGTCGAACGGAAGGGCCCAGGCAGTCCGTGAGGTCTCGTAGGAAAAGGCTCTCCGAACGGAAACAATCGCTTGTTAGGGTCCCGGGCTCCGCCTGAGCAGGCATTGCCGGAAAGGCCGTCCGTGTCGCCTTCGATTCGCGCATTAACGGACGTTCTGGTGGCCTTGTTGGGGCCGCTGCTAGCAGGGATCGCCTCCGCGGGACCCCTGTCGGCCGCGGATCGCGCGCAACTCGCCGCTGGGCGCTCGCTCAGCGTCATCGTGGAAGTTGACGCGACCGCGGTGGATCAGTCGGCCACGACGGAACGCACCCGCCGTCGCCTGAATCGCGATGACGCCGACCTGCTGGCGTTGAAAGCGAACGGATACAGCGGTTTGAAACGCGCCGTGGAGGCGGCGGACCAGGCAGCCGATGCGGTCCGGACCCGGGACTTTCAGCACTTTCCCACGGCGGTCTGGCGGCTTTCCTCGACCGCGGCCCTGAACCGGCTCTTGGCCAACCCAACCGTGCGTGCCGTGCACCGCAATGCCCTCCTCCACCCGGTTTCCGTCAGCGACCTGCCGTTCATCAACCAGCCTCAGACGGCGGCGGAAGAGGCGACCGGCGCAGGCACGACGGTCGCGGTCATCGATGGGGGGCTCGCCAGCACTTACTACACGTATCCGGACTTCGGCAGCTGCCATTCCGACGGCTCACTCGGGCCCGCCTGCCGGGTCGTATTCAACGAAGACCTGTACCCGAACCCTCAGCACCCTGACGTACCCGCGTCAGCAGAAACGACTCACGGCACCGACGTTTCAGCCATTTCGCTCGGGGTCGCACCCGGGTCCAACCTGGCAATGTTCGACGTCTTCAGCGGGAACGGCGCGTCCACGAGCGACATCCTCGACGCGCTCGACAACATCATTTCGATGCAGGCCACCTACAACATCGTGACGGTCAACCTCAGCCTGGGTGACGGGTCGAGCCACTCGAGTCAGTGCGGCTCTACCGGCCCGAACGGGAGCCCGTTCGCAACGACGATGGCCAACGTGAAGGCGGCCGGCATTCTCCCCGTCGTCGCCGCGGGGAACAGTGGCTCGAAAGCAGGCCTCAGCGACCCGGCGTGTGTACAGAGTGTCGTATCGGTCGGCGCTGTGTATGACAACTCCTATGGGTCGATAACGTATCCCTCGGTCAGCTGCACCGACAGCGCCACGGCTGCGGACAAGGTCACCTGCTTCTCACAAAGCGCCAGCTACCTGACCCTGCTCGCGCCCGGCACGTTCGTGAACGCTCCCGATTCGAGCTTCCAGCAAACCGGCACTTCACAGGCGACGCCGCACGTTTCGGGGTCGGTGGCCGTACTACGAGCCCGCTATCCCGCCGAATCCCTGGACGAGACGGTGCAGCGGCTCACGTCCACGGGCGTTCAGGACACGGATGCAGCCAATGGATTGGCCAGACCGCGAATCAATCTGCTCGCCGCAACCAACGCTGGGACAGGGTTGAGCCTGTCGGGGACGGGGCCCACGATGGCAACGAACGGGTCGACGGCGACGTACATGCTGAAAGTCACGAACTCGGGGCCCCTCACCGCGACGCACGTCCAGGTCGTCGACGTCCTGCCCGCCGGAGCCACCGTCACCTCGCTACCCTCAGGTTGCACGCTTGCCTCGCGCACGGTCACGTGCCTCGCCAGCGCACTTGGCGTTGGAGCCTCCATCACATTCTCCATTGGCGTCAGATGGACGGTGACCGGCCCGGTCTACGACAGTGCGTCCGTCTCGGCAGACCAGATCGACACCGGACAGACCGCGATCGCCTTCGGGACGCTACCGTCCATAGGCGCTGACGCGCCGTTGCCCGAGTGGGCGTATCTGGTTCTCGCGCTCGCGGTGGTTGCATTGGCAACTCGTCAGCAGATGCTGAACGACCGCCGGTGGCGCGCGCGCGCAGGCACCGCGCTACCGGCCATCAAGGGGCCGCTCACGCCATGACTGGAAAGTTCTCGCCACTGCGATTCGCCCTCCTGTTCGCACTTGGCTTCGGCGTTCTCATGGCTTCGTTCGAGGCCGCGCGCGGAACGGTCATCGAGCGCTGGCTCGTTACGGATGCAGTGTTGGTCCCCACGATCGCGCTGATCAACCGAATCACTCCCGGAGAGAATGCCTCGCTGATCGGGACGGCGATTGCTACTTCCACGTCGAGACTGAACGTGATTCGCGGTTGCGAGGGCATCGAGCTGCTGCTGATGCTGGTGGCAGCGATCCTGGCCTATCCCGCGAGCGGGTCGAATCGTGTCCGAGGCCTGCTGATCGGAGCGGTGCTGGTTGATGTGTTGAGCGTGGCCCGCTTGGCCGCCCTCCACTATGTCATCCACTACAGCCCCGGGTTCTGGGAAATCTCCCACGGTCTTCTCCTCCCTCTCTTGCCCGTAGGCCTCATCGCGGTCTATTTCATGATCTGGACTGCACGCAGTACAGCACGCCCTCCCCGCAGAGAGGCTGGCTATGCGACGTGATGTGCCGCGCGTGATCATCGCGCTCGCAGCTTTGCTGGCGGCTGCGGTCTATTCCGAGTCGTATGCACGTCTGATGAGCCCAGCTTATCTGGTGGTGGCGCGCTTCTTGGCTGACAACCAGCCGTGGGACATCACCGCGGTAGAGGTTGAGCCCGGCAAGGCGGACATTCACGGCGAACTGCATCTGCGAGCCGATATTCGGCGGCATCTCGGGGATTCGAAGCCGGTAGCCAGAGTCGTCGGCCATCTGCAGGTGGGATCGGTAGTCGAAACACCTCTGATTTTCTGGGCCATCCTTTTGCTGTGGCCCTCCGGTTCCGGCGAGCGGACGCTTCTGGCGATCCTCGCCGGCATTCCGGTTGCGATCGCCCTGGAAGCCCTCACCACCGTCGCTCAGTTGGTGGCGCCGTTAGCCGGGGCATCCGCCCTCATTGCGGGTCAAGCTCATGGCGCGACACTCGAGAAGTGGTCGGCCCTGCTGGAAGAAGGTGGTCGAGTGGTGATTTGCGTGCTGGCAGCGCTGCTGGTCATCGCGCTTGCGCGGCGGCTCGCGGAGCCCCCGGAGCCGGGCGCGGCCGATAGGGCGCCGCCAGCGGCTCACCGATGAACAGGCCTTGTGCGGGCATCGCTACACTCTTCCAATACGACTCGATGAGCGTCTCGCCGGCGATGTAGTGACTCATCGCCACCGTGACATTGGGGAACTTACCCAGAAAGTTGCACGGCTCGACCACCGTTCCGTAGCTTCCGGTGGCACCGGCCTCGAGCCAGCGAAGGCTGCTCATCTGCGGACTGTCAGTCAGCATTCCGCCGAAGGATGTCAGGTGATCGGCCAACGCGCCGGGCAGGAAGTGAATGCGGCCCATCTGTTGCACGGAGGCCGCACCGACGAAATAGAACATGGCATCCTCCGCGACCTGCCGCGGCGAATCCCTGATGAGGCGAATGGGCACCCGATCGCGCAATTCCAATGCAGAGCGGCCGTATTCGACCGCCCGGACATTGCGGGGGGCATCATCAGTCGATGCCAGGTAGGCGATGCCACTTTGGCCGCGACCATCTGACTGGATTCCCCGGTCGATCAGCTTTTTCGCGGCCTGGAAGTCGTTCGCCGCTATGCTCATGGTGGGATGAATGTGCAGCTCGGTATACGGACGCGAGGTGTGCGCGTCGTAGTACGGGCTGACCGGCGTCGCGGTGCAGCCGCTTGCGCAGTACGTCGGCTCCAATCCCATCGCAAACGCCGAAGTGATCGAAATACAGCCGACGCGATAGGGCCGCGCCCACGTCAGGGCATAGGCCTGCACCCTGGCACCGAGGGTTTGATCGATCGAAGCCTGGAGGGCCCGAAACTCATCACCGGGAATCTCATCTCGTCTGGGATCGAACCGGACGCGCCCAACGTTCGCGGCAGGCACGTGTCGGGCACGGATGTAGTACTCGCCGATCGCAACGCTCAACGGATCGGAAAGATTGATGATGACGGCAAGATCGGCAGGACCCAAGCCGTTGTGCGGCGGGGGGAATTCGCGCGACGCTTCGGAGTTGAGCCAACCCCCACCGCCAGCGCCGACCGATGTGTCAGGCCACGAGCTGACCCACAGCAGTGTTGCCACGAGCATCGGCAACATGTTGGCCCCAGTGGATCAGGCCCGGGAGACGATCCGCAAGCTGATTGGCTGCGGCATGTCAGCGGGAGGTCCTTGGGAAATTCGGTTGAGATGCGACAAGGCTTCCTCGATCGCCCGATCACGCTCCTTGTCACCACTAGACTGCGCGAGGCGTGCGCGCTCGACGGTTCCGTCGCTGCGGACCCAAACCTTCACGATTGCTGAATACGCGCCGTGGCGCGCCTCCTTCTGCTCCTGCAATCGGTCGAGGATCTCGTTCTTGAGCAGTCCGGCATACCAGGCGAAGGCGCTCCCGCCCGAGCCGAGAAGGTCGCGACCGCCTTTGTGACCTACGAGACCAAAGGCATCACCGCCGGCTCCGCCTTCCGCATCCAGGCCCAACTGATCGGACGGCGGAGGCTCGTTGGACGGAGTCGGATCGGGTTCAGGCTCGGGCTCGTGCACATCCACCTTCTCTTCGGGAGGCGGCGGGGGTGGGGGCGCCTCGGGCGGGGGCGGAGGCGGCCGAATGACATGAATCTCCTGTACGACTTTCTTCGTCGGTGCCGGAGCGCTGGCGATGAATCTGTGAACGAGCCAGATCATCACGGTAGCGGCAATCAGGACCAACAGGGCCCCGATCGTGAACGGCAGAAACCGCAGCCTCTCGGCCCGCTCGTTCACCGCAGACTCTCCGCGTTCCGTGTTGGTGCCGCCGCGTGCATGCGTAAACCGCCTACTTGACGATCTTCGACGTGACCAGGCCCAGCTGGGTGATCTCGAGTCGGCCGACCAGGTCGAGCACGTCCACGACGCGCTGATAAGGAATACTGGAGTCCGCCTTGATGATCACCGGCAGATCCGGCGTGGCCGATTTGTACTGTCGCAGGAGGTTCTCGAGCTCGGGCATCGTCACCGGGAAAGTGTCCAGGTAGATGGTGCCGTCCGCGGTGATCGAAATCGCCTTGGTCTTGTTCTGCGCCAGGCTCGGCTGCGCGCTGGCCTTGGGCAGATTGACCTTGATGCCCTGGACGGTCGCGGTGGTCATGATGATGAAGATCACCAGCAACACGTATGCGAGATCGAGCATCGGGGTGATATTGATGTCGTCGTAGACACCCGTATCGTCGCCGCCTACTGAGCCTGACATGTTGATGCTCCCGTGATTCGCTGTACGTCAGAGGTCTCTATCAGGAATACGTCTCGGCGATGCGGGTGACGAATTCGTCGACGAACACGCGCATGTCGGCCACGATCTCCTTGATGCGCGAGTTCAGATAGTTGTAGCCGAACAGGCAGGGAATCGCGACGCCCAGGCCGGCGACGGTGGCCACGAGTGCGGCTGCGGTGCCGGGGGCGATGGCGTTGATGTTCACCTCTCCGGAGGCCGCAATAGCCGCGAAGGTGATCATGACGCCGACGACGGTTCCGAGCAGGCCCAGGAAGGGTCCACCGGCGATAGAGATCGTCAACCAGACCATCTGCGAGCTGAGTTGCTGGGTCATGCGCGTCTGGGAGGCATCCATCGTCGCGCGAATCGCTTCGATCGACTGCGCCGAAAGGGTCGTAACGCGAGCCGCACCGGCGGTCTGACCTTCGAGGCGCTTCATCGTTTCGCGCATGCCGTGGTGATACAACCTCCACAGTGTCGAAATGCCGAACACCTCCTTGCTCGCGCTGAGCGCCGCCATGACCTGCGACTCGCGGCCCTCCTCGAACGCCGACTCTTCTTCCTCGGAGCCGGCCTTGCTGCCCTCGCGACGCTCGAGCGCCGAGGGGTCGTCACCCATCTTGCGGAATTCGGCGAGGAACTTGGAGTTGCCTTTACCGACGCGATTCAAATAAATGAACTTGGCCGCCATGATGCACAGGGAGGCGAAGAACAGGATGCCGAGAATGCCGATGACGACCCAGCCGTCGACCGTCACGCTGCGCAGCGTGGTCGCGAAATAGGACTCGCCGCCGCCGCTTTCCTTCTGCGCATCGCCGCCGTAAACGACCAGGGGGGCCACCATGCCCTGGCTGCGGGCCGCCGCCATCAGCCACTCGTCGGGCCGGGCCGTGTTGGAAATCTGCAGCTCATCGAGCTCGCCGGTGAGGAAGTTGGAGCCGGTGGAGGAGCCGCCGACGGTGAGGGTTCCACCGATGTCGGCGAGCTGTGCGGAGGCGGAACCGGAATCGACACCATCCACGAACAGGGTGATCTTGCCACTCCCAACGCGCACGGCCACGTGGTGCCACTCACTGGCCGTGAGCTGCCCGCTGGACTGAGTGACGGTGATGCCGGCAGTGCGCGCGAAGACCTGCAGGCCGTTGAGACCGAGGACCAGCTCTTTGCCCGAATCCTGAAGCGCGGCGATGTAGGCCTGTTGCTGGGCGCTCTCGATGCGGATCCACGCGGACAAGGTAAACCCCTGCGATGGAGCCAGATGCAGGGCGGCCGTCGCGGGCACGGTGATCGACTCGGCCCCCTTGAACTGGGCACCCGATCCGATCAGGGAGGCGGTGCTCACCTGGGCCTTGAAGGCGGCCGGCTCTGTCTTGTAGCCGGTGGAGTCCTGCGCGGAGGCGGCGGCCGGGCCAAAGTGATAGACCAGTACCTGGTTGACGTCGTAGGTCTCACCGGGCTCGCTAGCGGACTTGGCCTTCTTGTTGCCGTAGTACAGGAAGATCTTGTCAGTCACGGCGCCTCCCGTCAGGCGCGGCACGCGCACCCACAGGAAAGCGATCTGACCCTGAGGATCGTACCGCTCGACGTGGTACTTCAATGGGGTCTTGTCGTCGGCGGCAATGAAGCGCAGATCGCCGCCGTCGGGGGCCGTATCGTTGAAGTAGCCGAAGTTGGCCAGGCTGAGCCGGATCAGAACCGGGACATCCGCGGGGCTGGCCCCGATGTCCGCACCGGCCTTCGAGAGGTCGAACTTGACCTCCTTGCGGAAAGCCCAGTCGTCGCTCCACCACGCGTGCGCATCGTGTGTCCACGCTCCCGCGAGAAACAGGAAACTCAGCATCAACGACAGGCGAGTGCGCAGGGAAGTCATCTCGGAGAGTCCTTAAAAGGGGCCCTAAATGAGCCCGTTGTCGGCTTGCAGGCCACGAGGCCCCTCACGGTGAGGGCATGCGGCAACCCTCCACCCGAAGCGCCAGGCAGCAAGGGATTATTTAGGTGGGATATGACAGTTCTGTTGCCGGCTATTTTGGGTTGCCCAATGGAGCGGCCGGGGTGGTCGGCAGGCGCTCGTCGTCGGCGCGACCCTTGAAGTCGTCGACCAGGTTCTCGAGCTCCACCCGCTTGATCCGGGTGAACGGCTCGGCGCTGGCGACCCGCGACCAGCCCGAAGGATGCTCGAGCCGGGTCAGAATCTCGCCGTTCAACTTGTACAGCGCCTGGTTGTGCAAAGTACACACCTTCAGGTCCTGTTGTCGCGAGGCCGACTCCTGCCGTGTGGTGGTCAGGTTGGTTTCGATCTCGCGCATGCTCTGGACAGTCTCACGGAACTTGTTGACCAGCTCTTCCAGGCGGCCTTTGGTCTGCGTGAGCTCCTGATTGGCGCTTTCCCGGGCGGCCTCGGAGCGTGCCAGCGCCTCGGAGCCGGCCTTGAGCTTGCCGTCGAGCGCCACCTGCTGCTGCTGCGTCTTCTTCAGGGCGTCGCGCTCCTTGCGCAGGTCATCCAGTTCCTTCTTCATCTTCGCGTTTTCAGCCTGCAGGCCCGTCCGCTCGGCCGCCAGCTGTTGCATCTGCTGCATCAGCTGCGCATTTGGCGCGCCTCCGGTTCGCGCTGTCTGGGCCTGGACCAGGCCGCCGAGGCCGAGCGCGAGCAAGGAGATGAGAAATGAGCGGATCACTTTCATGGCAGCCTCCAACCTGGGTGCGCGAGCTCAGAACCGGGCGTTCACTTCGAGCTGCCAGACATCGATGCTCAGCGGCGCGCCGTCGATCGCGTCGAACGGCAGGTAGCGCGCCCTCAGCCAGACCCGGTCGGTGAAGTTGACGTCCGCGCCCACCACATACCCGCGTGCATCGGTGCCGCCCAAGTGATAGTCCTGGTCCGTAAAAGCGTCCAACACGGCGTCACGTTGCAAGTACCGGTAGCCGACGAACCCCCGCCATGCGCCCGAGTGATCCATGCCGGCCGATCCGAAACTCAGCTCGCTCTGGTAACCCTTCACGCGTGGGGCGACCTGGATGCCGACACGGGAAGACACCTCGTCTTCCTTGTATCCCAGGTTCTTCACATAGTCCGCGTAGAAACCGATGCGATAGTGGGTGGAGACCCTCCAATCGCCAACGATCAACGCATCGAGCTCGTGGTAGTCAGCCGCCAAGGCAAACAGATTTGCGATCTGGTCCGCGGTGTTGCGGATGTCGAACAGCGTGTTGCCCTTCTGAACGTACGGCACTGCCGTGTAGTCGAGGAGATTGCTCTCGAGAGCGTTGCGCTGGCCGACCACGTGTTGGAAGTCATAGTAGGCCACACCGAAGCGCACCCGGCTCCCGCCGTCGCTCTGCCAGTCGAAACCTGCCTGGCCCGCATACATCCACTTGTCGTTGGTGGCGAGCTGGACTTCCTGAACCGGAATGGCGCCGCCGGTGAGAAACAGACTGTACCGTTGCGGGTGCGCGCCCGAGAGGCCAAACCGGTACCCCGCGGCTGCACCCTCGAAGGTCACGTCGGTGTCCCAGACCAGATCCGTCGACAAGAATGGGTTGGGGAACTTGCCGCCCCAGAACGTGAGTTGGTTACGACCGGTCGAGGTGCCGCCGAGCCACTTCAAGTACGCGAGATCGATATTGGTGGTGTAGCGACCGCCGTACTGACCCAACACCTGGTTGGTCGAGTCGGGATTGTTGAGCGTGCCTGTGGTCAGGCGAGCACCGACGCTCCAGCCGGAGCTCAGCAGCGCGTCGAGCCCGAGCCGCAAGCGGGCCAGCAGGTAATAGCGGTCGATCGAGGTGTTGAGGAATGCGTTGTTGCCGGCTTTGGATACACCGCCGGCGGCGTTGACGGCATTGAAGTTCAGATAGGTGTTTTGCGCGTTGCCGCTGGGGAAGAGGTCTCCTTCGCTGCGCACCCGCATGTCACCGCTGAACGAGATGCGATGGATCCAGTCCGGCAATGCCCCGGGGATGCCCCAGGCTTCGGTCTTGGCCCGGGCAATGACCTGGTCGGCGACCTGGGGGGCCACCTGGTCGGCGACTTCCTTGCGAATCTCGTCCTTGACGATCTCGGGCACATACGGCACGCGCACCGCCCCGGCCTCCTCCTTGTCCCGCTGCTCCTGCTGCTGCTGCGAGACGACCGCATCGGCGGCCGCCTTGTCCTGGGCAGCCTTGACCATTTCCTCGGCCTGTTCCTTCGTGAGCACGCCCTTCTGTACGAGCCCCTGCAACAGGTTGACGACGGTGTTGCGCAACTCGTTGAGATTGCGCTCTTCGGCCGCGGTACCGGTGGCGCCGAGGGCGGTAGTGGCGATTGGCAGTGCAAGCGCAATCGCCGTCAGTGTGCGACGGAGGATGGTCATCGGGCGGTCTTTTTTATCCGGCGGGCGCGTGCGAACGCCCCGCGATCAGGTTGAAGGCGCGATTATTTCGGGATGACGTGACAGTTTCGTTGCGCAGTCAGCCGGAGCTTCCCTTCAGTGCTGCCAGTGTTGAACGCGCTTCATCCGAGCCGACGAATTTCGCTTCCCCGGCGAGCGCGGCCTCGAGATTGGTCCGGGCGCGATCGCGCTGACCGGCGCGCAGCTCTGCCATCGCGGCGTGATACCGAATCTCCTTCGACTGCGGGCTGCGTTGCGCGGCCTGCTCGAGAACCGGCAGTGCCTCCGTGTACTCGCCTCGCTTGAACAGGACCCAGCCGTTCGTATCCAGGAGCGTGCCGTTTTGCGAGGTGCGAAAGGGAGCGGTGATCTCCTTCGCCCGATCCAGGCTCGCGCGGTCATTCTTGTAGGTGACCAACAGCATCGCCAGGTTGTTGGCGATCGCCACCGCGCGCGAGTTCTTGGCGTAGACGGATGAGAGCTGCGAAATGGCCCGATCGTAGTGGCCCTGACGCTCGTACAGGGCTGCTACTTCGACTGCCAGATCCGCGCTCCCGGGCGCCGCTTTCAGACCCGTCTCATAGACGGCGATCGCGCCCGGAACGTCGTTCTGCGCGAGCTTCACCCGCGCGATGTTGCGATACGGCTGCGGCCACTGCGGAGCGAGCGCCGAGGCCCGAGAGAAGGCTTCCTCGGCGTGGGCGGAGTCCTTCGAGTTGACGTACAACTCCCCGAGCAGATTCTGCGTCAGAGGATTCTTGTCGTTCTGCGCAACGATGCCCTGGACACGCTTGATTGCCTGATCGGGATGGCCACCCGTCACGTCGAGATTCGATAGCGCGAGGAGGGTGTCGATCGCATCAGGCTGCAGAGTGAGCGCGTGCTCGAGTTCCCTTCCGGCATCGGCATTGCGCTTATCGGCCCGCGCGACCAATCCTGCCAGGTAGAACCCGCTGGCCGCTTGGGGACGCAGTGTTTTCAGATCTTCGGCGGCGGTCCGCGCGGAGGCGAAATCGCGCTTGGCCATGTAGGCGCGCACGAGGGCCTCGCGAGCCGTCACATCCGTAGGCGACTGTTTGACGGCCTGCTCGAGGATTGGCACGGCCTGTTCCGTGCGACCGGTCTGAGCGAGGACGGAAGCCAGCTCGACGCGAGCCATCACGTCGTTCGGTGCGCTGTCAACCGCGGCCCGCAACGCCTCTTCGGCGAGGCCCGGCTCGCCGTTGGCGATGTAGGCTCGTGCCAGTGTACGACTGACCCCGACGGCGTTCGGCTGCTCGTGTAGCGAGGCCCGGAAATCCGCGATTGCGGCGGGTTCGTCGTTGGCCTGAGCCTCGATTCCGCCGCGCAACGCCAAGGCCTCGGCGTCACGGGGGTTCTCCTTGAGAACGGCGGCGATCTCGCTTTTCGCCTCCTCGACATGACCCTGGCCAGCCTGGATGGCTGCGATGCGATCACGTGCGGTCAGGCCCTGGGGATGAATGCCGTCCACTTCGACCACCTTGGAATAGGCGGCCAGTGCCTCCGGCAAGGCTCCGCGGCGCTGATACAGGGCGCCGAGGGCGAGACGCAGCTCGTTATCCTTCGGGTGCTCATTGACGAAACCCTGCAGGACCTTCTCCCCGTCGGTGGCGGAGCGCTGCGAATACACGAAGTCGGTCAGTACGAGCTTCGCGGCGTTGCTGTCCGGTATCGCCGCCACGCCGCCTTCCAACACCTTCTGCGCCGCATCGACCTGATGGTCCCGGGAGAGCTGCAGCGCGAGCTCATACCGATAGCGCAGCTCCTTGGGCTTCAGGTCGATGAGGGCCCGAAGCTCCTTCTGTCCGGCCACGGGCTGATCCGCGTCGAAATCCAGCCGGGACAGCACCTCGTGGAGGTCGACAGACTTCGGGTTGCGCTTGAGCGCATCACTCACCAGCTTTACGGCTCCGGGAAGATCGCCCTCGCCGCGGTGAATGCCCGCGAGCAGACCTACCGCCCGCTCGCTCGCCGGGTCGAGTTGCATCGCTTTTTCAGCGTCCGCGCGGGCGCCCGCCTCGTCCTTCTTCGACAGCCGTGCGGCACCCCGGACGATCAGCAGCTCGGCGGAGTCGGGGTGCTTCGCCAAGGCGGGCTCGACCAGCGCCAGTGCCTTGTCGGGTGCCCTACCCGCCACATAGAGGGTACCCAGGCTCGAACGCGGTCCGATCATGTCAGGTTGATTATCGACGGCCGACTGATACAGGCCGACCGCCGAGCGCAGGTCGCCGCGCTGCTCGGCAACCCGTCCGCTCATGTACAGCGCCTCGCCGTCCTTCGGACGGATCTGCAGGGCGTTGCGGAACTCGATGCTGGCCTTGTCGAGCCGGCCCTCGGTCATGTAAGCCTTGCCCCGATCCATGTGACTTTGATAGCGGGATTCGGCTCCGCCGCAGCCAGCGAACGCGGTGATCAACAGAGTTGCCGCTACCACAGCGGCGATCGACGTGCCCGCACGCCGAAGGATCCCGAGGTGCGACATGGATCGTTTCTCTCTTTATATCGGGGCAGGGATGGTATTTCGGAGGCGTGACGTTCGTGTGACGCGCGCTCAGCCCCTGCTCGCCGGCTTGTTGGAAGCAGCCGACGGCGGCGCCTCCTGAGTTGAGGGGACGCCGCGAGCCGCCTTCGGCGTGACGCTCGGGGGCTTGACTCCGTCGATGAACGCCTGCAGGCGGTCGACCGGAGGGTTGCCGAGAATGCGATGTCCCGCGGACGAAAACAACGTGGGGGTGGCGCTCACACGCAACTTGGCGGCGAGCTTCACGTTCTCAGCCATCGGATCGTTGTCGCACTTCGCATCCTCGAGCGGCTTGCGGTCGGACACCCAGCCCGTCCAGGCCGTCGCGCGGTCCCCCGAGCACCAGATCTGCTTCGCGTGCAGGGTCGCCTGGGGATGCAGGTCGTCGATCGGGTAGAGGAACACGTAGACGGTCAGGTCGGTCATGTCCTTCAGCGCCTGCTCGAGTTTCTGGCAGTAGGGACAATCCGGATCCTCGAAGACGGCCAGGCGGCGGCTGCCATTACCCTTGACGACCTTGATCGCGCGCTCGAACGGGAGCTTTTCGAAATCGATGCCGTTGTAAGCGTCGAGCCGCTCGCTCAGCAGATCGCGGCGCGACCTGGTATCGAACAGACGGCCCGCGAACAGATGCTCGGCGTCCTTGTCGACGTAGACGAGCGTCTCGCCGGTGAAAACCTCGTAGATCCCCGCCACGTCGGAGGCCTTGACGTCGACGATGGTGATCTGCGGATAGCGCTCGTACAGGTTCTTCTTGATCGGGCCGACGATGGACTCGGGCAGATCGCCCGCAAGCGTCAGGCCCGGCAGCAGGGCAGCCAGCGACAAGAGCACGGACAGGCGGGGCAAGCGGCGCATGGTTGATTCCAAGGCTGGAAACAGGGGCGGGTAATCTAGCCAGACAATGTGACAACTTGGCGCTGGTTGCTTCTGAGTGCCCCGCCGGGCGGACCGCTTACTGCTTCGGCTGCTCCCGCTTCAAACACTCCTGATCGTCCAGCTTGCAGTTCTGTTCGCCGAATCCGATCACGAACACGTCCAGCCAGCTCAGGGCGGAATCGGCCACTGGAGCCTTGCTCTCCTGCTTGCGGGCGGAATCGCCGACAGCGTTCTGCGCGGCGTTGCTTGCACTGGCCGCCGAGCTCGACGCGCCCGCGAGGCTAGCTCCCACCCCCGTGACCGTAACCGGGACGCCGATCGCCGTGCCGGTGACAGTAATGTTGCTGGCACCGAGGACCGCAGTGGCGCCGACGACCAGATTCTTGGCAACGATACCCGCGTCGTTCGCGTTCACGACGCCGCGCGGAGCGAACAGTGCGACGTCACCAGGCTCCACGCCCGCCGTGGTCGCCAGCGTCTGAATGCCGCTGCCCGTCAACGCGGCAGGGAAAGTCACCTGCGGGCGACCGTTCTGGTCGATCGTGATGGTCGGCGGCGGCGCAGAGATCGCCGTCTTCGCGCCGCGACCGGCATCGATGTTGCCCTCGGTGGACCAATCGAGAATGTCGCCGCCGTCCGCGGCGAACACACGGGACTGGTTGACCTGGAAGTCGGCGTACTGCAAGGCGTTCACATCGCCGAATCCCTGGGCCACGATACCGAGCTCCGACGGCTCCTTCGTCAAACCGAATGAGGTTGGCGGAGCCGCAAGGCCGACGTTGACCTCGCCACCGGGCGCGAGCAGGGAAACGCTGCCCCCCGATAAAGTATAGATACGGCTGAAGTACAGTGCGATGTCACCCTGGTAGGGATTGGTCTGGCCCGCGGCCAGGTTGGGGTTGGCCTGTGGGAAGAGC
Source organism: Steroidobacteraceae bacterium (assembly GCA_036499585.1). GTDB lineage: Bacteria > Pseudomonadota > Gammaproteobacteria > Steroidobacterales > Steroidobacteraceae > 13-2-20CM-66-19. Next base: position 153,685 of record DASYDM010000004.1, on the reverse strand, counting down.
GTCGTCAGCGCAAGGAATGCCTTGGTGTAGTCCTTACTTCCGCTGGTGACGGCCTCGGTGCCATGAGTGACGATTTCCGCGAACACGACCTGATCCGCGAACTCATGCTGCAGATCGGCTGACAGTTCGTCGTGGAAGTCCTTCTTGGCATCGCCTACGGACAAGTTGGTCAGGCCGAGCGCCTTTTCAACGAACGCTACGAGCTGCTTGTCGTAAGTATCGGAGCTGTCGACGTACTTAGCGATCACTGCGTCGTACTGCGGCGCGAGTGGTCCACCAGGAGCACCTGCAAGCACCGTGACGTCGGCGCCACCCTGCGGCAAGGCGGGATTCACAAGGTTACCGCGAGTTGTAACGCCATCGGACGTGCCGAGGTTGAAGTTGCGACCGGCCGTAAGCTGCAGGCTTCCCGGGCCGTCCAGACTGATCTCACCCACACCAGGGACAATCGCGCCGTTCTCGTTACGCGTGATCGGATAGTTGATGTCACGACCCGCACTGACGACGGTCACATCACTGGGACGGAGATTCTGGGCAACCAAAGCCAGATCGAGGATGTCGTTCCCCGCGATCACGCGAGCGGGCTTGGGCGAAACCAGACCCGCTTCACTGCCGACCTGAGCCGGAATCGAGAAGTCGATGTTGCCGGTGGCCGCCACCAGCCGGACCGGCGTGTCGTCGGGCTGACCGTCAGGCTGCGCGGCATCACTGTGGACCGGAATGACGGCGTGGGGACCAACTCCCGAAGTCACTGTTGTGCCCCCACCGGCACTCTCAAACAGATTTTTCAAATACAGGAACGACTCGAGAGTGCCCTGCGGAGACTGCACGGAGGGCAACTGCGCCGCATCGGCGTCCGATACGACAATCTCGGCCGCGGTCCCGCCGCCCACTGTTCCACCAATGATGCTGTCCTGGGCGAGGAAATTGAGGTTGCCCTTCGGCGCAGGGAATAGGCTCAACAGCCCCCCGAAGTGGATATCTCCGTCCAGCGCAGTAAAGTTGACAGTCGGGGGCAGCACGCTCAAGGCCAGCGGAGCGTTACCGATGCTCCAGGGCATGCTGCTCGACGTGTTCATCAGAGCCCCGCTCATATCCTCCATGCTGACATTGCCGCCACTGGACGTCACGGTAACCGACGAACTGGGAGAGTAGGTGGCAAAGTACGACTGCTGTCCAGTCGGCTGTTGGATGCTTGCCTGCGGCAAGAGGCTCGGATTGACGATCGCGCCGACGTCCAGGTTCCCGCGCGCCTGAACCAACATCTGTGTGTCGCCGAGGGCCAGTATGGGACCAAGCCCGGTCGTATCAGGGTTGCCGCCGACGTCATCGCCAGCGTCGATACGTCCCGAGCCGAGCCCGACGTAATAGCTGCCTCCCTCGATCGAGCCGCCGGCCTGCACGGAAAGAGTCCCACGACCGGTGACATCGACGACGCTCTGCGGAAGCTTCGTGCCGCCCACCTGCACGCCAATAGACGGTATGGAAGCCGATAGATCGCTGATGTCGCCACCCGCGCCGATCGATACGTTACCGCCGCCGAGCGCCGCGACCCCCTGTTGGAAATTCTGGAAGCTGACGGTCCAGGCGACCGCGCTGGGACGGTTAGCATCGTCCGGTTGGCCGACTCGCCAGAGCCAGGACGTGAAGAGCTGGTTCGACGGCGCGCCGACAATATTGCCACCAGCGGCGATGCGGATGTCTCCGCCATCAGTCGGGTAGGCCAGGCCCTTCAGGCTTCCCGGCAGATTGTTGCCGGTCAGGATGATGCCAGGCCCGGCGACGCCAGCGGTATACACCGTCGCTCTCTGGTTGGCGAGGGTGAAGTCCCCGGCGGAGGCAATATCGATGAATCCGTTACCCGTACGGACCGCCGTGCTGGCGGTGCCGCTCGCGTTGATGGTGACATTGCCGCCCGAGGACTTGTCAACCGCCAGCAGATTCGCCGAGCCGAGATCGGCGCCGCCGACCAAGCGATAGGACCAGGAGTTCGTCGCGGTGGTCGGCAAGTTGTATGCCGCCGCAACCGTGTTGGTGAGGGTGGTCGGTGCCGCGGCGAAACCGTCGGAGATCGAGGCGTTGATGTTCAGATCGCCGACCGTGCGGATGGTCAGGATTCCAGGCAGCCCAACTCCCGGGGCGCTCTGCCCGCTGGCCGAGCCGTCGAACCGCCACTGATACAGGTTCCAGGCGGTGGTGAGGTTGAACCCGTTGTTGAAGTCGAGCTCGATTCCAGGCACCACCTGAAAGGTTGAATCGGTCACGCCCAACTTGCCCTTGATGACGTCCGCGGCGCCATTGGCCGTGAAAGCCGCGGCGTCCTTGTAGAACGAGTTGTTGGCGTTGTGCGCAGGGTTGTTGGCGTTGGCAGCGGTGGGGTTCGTACTGACGGGGCCGTTGGTGGACAACCCCGTCGCAAGCCCCGTCTGGGTGAAGGCCGGGTCGGTGTAGACCTTGAACGCCTCCAGGGTCGTCTGCGAGGCACCCTGGACCGAGCCACCCCAAACCACATCGGTCGATACGTCACCTGTCGTTGGATCGGTGATGTACACGTTTTGCTGCGGCACGCGGGCGAGCACGGTACCACCCAGCCCTGCAGCTGCGTTGGTGCCAGCCGGGCCGCCAGAGACGTTGATCGTCGCGGCGGGGTTGAACAGCACCGTACCGGCAGTCGTCATGAGCTCGACGCGTCCACCCGCTGCGCCGACTCCGGTCGAGTGCGCGTCGATATTGCCGGACACCGCCACGTTGCCTGATGCAGCGAGCGTCACGCTGCCGGCAGTCGCGCCGGAGACGTCTACGGTTCCGCCGAGTTGAACTGAACCTTGATCAGCGGTGAGTTGGAGGCTCGTGACCTTGTCCGTCGTGCCCGATGCGACCAGGAGATCGCCGACGCCTCGCAGGCGAGCCGCGCGGTCGCCCGAGAATCCGCCAGCATTGAGCTGTTGGTCCAGGCCGCTGAAGTTACCCAGGGACTGCGCATCGACGCTGAAGGAGCCGCCCTTGCCAGCGCTGCTGGCGCCGAGCAGGAACCCGCTGTCGGTTACGCTGCCCTGGGTGGCCGACAGGCTGATGGATCCGGCGTCGCCAGCCCCCGCCGCGCGTACGTCGATCGTCCCGCCGTTCAGAAGGATATTGCCCGCGGACGCGACAGCGACGGTGCCGCCCGGCGCTGCAACAGCGACGCCGTCGAAGGTCCGAGACATACCGGCGACGTCGACGACCGCACCCGAATCAAACACGATGTCGGAGTTGGCTCCGCTCGGGGGGTTGCTGCCATCCCCCGTGCTCGTGATCTGCACTCGTCCGGCGGGCAGATCGATGCGTGTGTTCAGCTCCACTGACTGTCCCGTCAGTTGCAACGCGCCGCCCAAGTCGGTGACAGGGTCGAGAGAGCCACCGGAACCCGAGCCGGTAATGCCGAGCTTGCCACCCGCTGTGATGGCCAGACTGCTGCCGGACTGAGTGGTCAGTCTACCGGCATTGAGTGTCAGGTCGGCACTGGTGCTGAATTGCGCATTGGTCGAGCGCGAAGCGGAGCTGGTGGAACTCGAGCTCGTGGAGCTCGAATCGGCGCCTGCCAGGATCTCGCGCTGGGCGCTCAACGCGACCGAGCTGAATCCGGTGGTCGCCACAGCCCCGCCGACGAATTGGATGTCGGTGGCATTGAGTGCGAGGACTCCGGTGCCGGCGGCGGAGGCCGGAGCCGCAGCGTTCTGCGAGTTGACGAGCTCGAGGGTGCCATTGACGTTCAACGTCGCGGCGTCGGTCGCTTGGCCATAACCGCCCAGCCCGGCGCTGTCCAGCCGCAGTTTGTTGGTGTTGGCCGTCAGGGCGCCGTAGAAGTCGATCGACGACCGGCTGACGAGAGCGAGACTGCGCAGGTCGGAGGCGCTCAGGAAGTCGGTGCCGAGAATCGTCCCGGTGGTGCCGTCGGGCACGGTACCGAGGCTGATTTTCGAGCTCTGCACCGCCAGATCGCCGCTGCTCAAGCCAAGAATGCCGCTGGCCAGAACCGTACCGCCCTCGAGGTAGGCCGAACCCTGCGCCGCGCTGACACGAGAACCGGCCTCGAGATTCAGCTTGCCGGTCCCGGCGGTGGCGTTTGTGCGTGTCACGGCCCCGACAGGACTCGTGCTGACCGCGAGGAAAGCTCCGTCGCCATCCAATGCAAAATCGCCGGACGGCGGCGCCGATCCGGAGGCCGTGATAGCGGCGCCACTCGTGACATCGATCTGCTGAGTCGCTGCGAGCAGGATCTGCGGTCCCTTCAGGTCCACCCCCGAGTCGACGACGACCGATTGGGCCTCGGTGCGAATGTTGCTGCCGCTGCGCTCGCCTCCCAACAACAGGCTCTGGGCACCGAGCTGCCCGAGGCTCGATGCGGTCAGGGCGATGGCCCCGGGGGTGCTCGCAGTTGCGCCGTCCTGCACCACTTCGATGTTCTGACTGGCGATGTCGACAGCCGCGCCGAGGCCGCCCTTGCCGGCGACGGCACGCAACTGTCCGTTGAGGGTCAACTGGCTGCTGGCAACCAACGCCAGCACGCCGCTGTCGGCGGGCAATCGCGACACGGGCTTGTCGGCCGCCGCGGCCTGCGCCACGAAATATTGGCTGGCGAGGGTCGTCGAGTACTGCGCCTGCTGTCCGTAAACCGATTGCGGTATGACCGCGAATCCGGACAGCTGGGAATCGCCGATGTTCGTGCCGGCGACGCTCCTGTAGCCGGCGACGATCGTGCCGCCACCCGGATTGGGGTATTGCTGGTTGGCAAGAATTCCGGTGTAGCCGCTGACCGGCGTGACCAGGAATGCACCCGGCAACAACGCATAGCGGGCGGGCAGCAACGTGTAGGTGCCGGCCGGTAATCCCGGAGCCCCGGCCAGATAGACACTCGACCCCGCAGCAAGATTGATGTTGGTCGAAATGTTGGGATCGAAAGGAGCCACCTGACTGTTCAGGCTGGGCAGGATCGCGAACTGATTTTTTCGCCCCAGACCGTCGAGCACGTCGACTGTGCCCCCGGTGCCCGGTTCGAACTCGTACGCGAGCAGGTCCCCACCGCCGGACACATCGATCGTCGCGTTGGCCTCGACGTTGACAGTGGTTCCATCCAGCGCCACATGTTGCGCGGGGGGAGTGACCCCGTCCGTACCGAACACGAGCTCGCCCACTGCCAGCGGGTATGTCCAGTCGAAGCCGCCTTGGGTGGTCCCGAACGGAATGGTGAGTCCGTTCGCCGAGGTGGAGGTGAGACTGCCCGGGGCGAGATCAATGACGCTGTCGACTCCGTCGACCTGCGGTCCCTCCAATGTGATGGAGCCGAAGGGAGCGCGCAGAGTGCCGCCCTGGTGGACGGTCGCGGCTGACAGGATCAGCGAGCCGCCCGCGGACCACACGGAACCTGGGATACCGCCGCTCTTCTCTACGTCGATCAGACCCTTAGTCGGATCGCTCGAGTCGAGGCTCGAGAGCGTAAACCGGGAAAGGGTGGACGGATAGATCTGGGCCGCTGTCAGGTCCAGCTCGCCTCCGACGGCAAGGCTGCCGGTCTCACCGGTCGTGGCACCCAGCTGCAGGCCGCGCAGTCTGATATCCCCCTGCGAGGTGAAGCTGATGCGGCCGAAGCCGGTGGCCGAGGTGTTACCGAACAGCTCCAGGAACTGACTGTTGACGGCGAGCGCGCCGGTCCCCGTAACAGGCGCCGGAGCGGCGGTCCCACTGATATCAGAGTTGCCGATGGTCACGTACGGTGCACTGAGCACGGCCGCCGCGCCCGGCCCCGCCACGAGCGACCCCGCGTCGATCTGAATCTGGTCGGCAGCTCGAAGAGAAACCGCGCCGTTGAATTGGACGGCCCCGGGCACGACCACAAAATTCCCAGCCTGGAGAATGGAGATGGCTTTGGCTTGCAAGGAGATGTCGTCGAACCCCGAAGCATTCAGGGAGTCGGCGAATACAAACGCCTGTCCGTAGCGACCGGACGGAATGTCGGACCCCGGATTCACCACGGTCGGCGTTACGTTCTGACCCAGCACGATCGTCCGAGGAACGATCGGGAATGCGGAGTTGAGGTTGGACCTGTCGTGAGGGTCGCTACGTAGCGAGGGATCCAGTGAAATCGTAAGGCTTCCGCCTCCGGGGTCGCGGGCCGCACCACCGCCGCCGGCGGCTCGGAACGTCCCGTCCAACTCCATTCCCTCTGCAGCGGTCAGTGAGACCGAACCTCCGGAGGAGGCGATCGGTGTAGTCACCATGCTGACGTACGAGCCAACATACGTGACACGATCCAGCGCGGCACTGGCACCTGACACATCGATGACCGCGCCAGGTAGCATTTCGAAGAAACCGCGCTGCGCATCGACCGTTACGATGCCGCCGGCCAGAACGGAACCGGAGCGCAATCCGCGGTCGTTGGGGACGATCAGGCCCACGCCCGATACGTCCAATGTGCCCTGCGCGCCGAGCCAGATGGCTTGGCTTGGGGCGAACTCCGACTCCGCCAGAGTTGGCGCGAGCGTCAGCGCGATCGATCCGCCCGGAGCGGAAAGGCTGCCGTCAACGATCACGCGCGTGTTCGATGACAGAGCGAGGTTGGCGAGTGGATCGGCCGAGATGCTCGCACCGGCGCCGACGTCGAGTGATGGCAGCGTCGCGAAATTAGCGGCAGAGACGCCGGGGTCGCCGGGGTTGAAGACATTGACACCGAGCGCGAGGCCGGCCGGCTTGCGCACGATGTCGGCCAGCTTGGTGACGGTAGCGAGGGATTCGAACTGAGCCTGGCCCCGAATCCGGCTGAGATCCGTCGGGGCCAGGAGATTGGTCTGGTACAGGTTGATGCCCGTCCCCGGGGCGACAGTGAGGCCACCGTAGGATGAGGACACCGAGTACTGACTGAAGCCGCCCTGTGTGAACCGGTCCGGCGTCAGCCAGAGCGTCGTCGAATCCCCGGAAGTACACTCCGCACTCGCGATGCAGACGGAGTCGGCGGTCAGGCTGAGACTGCCCCCGTTGGTGAGAGCGTAGCCCCGCAGAGTCGCGCCCAGGTCGAACAGTGTGGGCGACCCGATGGAGCCGCTGACTGCCGGGGTTGCCGACAATGTAATCGAGCCCGCATTGCCGGCAATGAGCTTACCGGCCCCGGTGAGCTGCGCGCCGCCGGATACGTCGAGCACAGAACCCCGGTCCAATGCCAGGTTACCGCCGCGAGCGCTCAGGCTGATTTTGCCGCCGTCGATCAGCAACGGGTCCACGGGACCGTTGGGATTGAACTGCAGGCCGTCGTTTACCCACGCGCCGCGGGCGGTCAATGAGGAGCTCGGACCGACGTGAACGGAAAAGAGCGCGTTAGGATCCTGGACGGGTAGCGCGGTCTGCTCGGCTAGCACGGAAATGGTGCCAGCGGGAGCGTCGATGCTGCCGAGCAAATCCACGTCGGCCGCCACCACCTTGACGCTTCCGCCCGCGGGTACAGAGACCACGGCGCCCGCAGCGAGACTCACCTTATCCTCGCTGAGCACTTGCAGGTTGCCAATGCCACCGGGGCCGAGGAGGTCGGGACGCAGCACGGAGGCCCCGTAACTGTCCGGGAGCGGATCGGTCGCCGGGTCGAAATGCCCGGCCGTGAGCGATGGCAACACCAGGGTGGGCTCAATGCTGACACTTCCGAGCAGCAGCTTGGGAAGTGAGTTGGCCGCCTCTGCAGAATTTCCAACGATGAGCGTACCGGCGAGCGGAACCTGGTCGAATTGGCGGTACAGCAGCTGCTGCGCGCCGCCGGAGACGTTGAGCGGGGTATCCGGCTTGCGTTGATACTGTCCGCGGTTGACAGAGCCGTTGATGGTTCCGTCCAGCACGAACTTGGGGGCCAGCATCACGACGCTGCCCGCGTCCTTCCCCTCTGTGTACGCGGCTTGATATTCACCGACGGCCGTGGGCGTTGGGAATGTAGCTGTCACCCCCCATGTCGGATGCGCAACGGTCCCCGTGGTGGTCGCAATGCCCGTGTAGAGGACGTTCGGGTCGGCATTCGCGATGTCGACGCGCGTGCCCGCAGCTGTGACCAGCTTCGTTGTGTTGATGGTTCCGGCGTCATAATGGATCGCGCCACCGGCTACGTTGATCGTGGCGCCCTGCGCGACGATGACGTCGCCTTGGGACTTCAGTGAGACGGTGCCGCCGGTCAGATTGCGCTCGGCGACGTTGCGAGTGATCCCGGCAATTTCGCCGCTGACATCGGCTAACGGCGTGCCTTGCCAGGGCGTTCCGTCGGCGCGTGTGCCGTACTGCCGAACATCGAAGTACACGGTGTCGCCGCGTAGAGGACCATTACGTTGCAAAGGGAAGTCCGCGAACTCGGTTCCCCGCAGCTGTGCCGAAATGATGTTGGCGTCAGCGGGCAATTCGGCGGTCGCGCCTGAGACGTCCAGCGTGGCATTCGGGGCGACATAGATCCGGCTCCCGTCGGACGTATCCTGCGCACCGACGGTCGACGTCTGCTCCTGCAGCGCCGTCACGTCGATGTTGCCACTAGTGGCCGTGACCCGGCTGTCGTTCTGGATCTGAACGTTTGCCGCCAGCATGGTGACGTTCGACTTCGGCTGTGCGACAGAATCGACGGTCGCCCCGGTGTCCGAGGTCTCCAACGTAACCTCGGTGACACTATGCGGCCCCAGTGTCAGATTGCCGCCGGTGCCGGGCTGCAGGATGAAGCCACCCCCTGCAGATGTGTTGGCCACCGCGGTGCCGTTCTGTGTCGCCTGTAGTCTGATCGATCCGTTTTCGCGCACGGTTGTCGTCGCGGAGACGCGACCAAACTGGTTCACAGCCATTCCCGCGAGGGTCACGTTGCCGTGCTCGGAGATGATCTGGCCCGCGAGCTTGTCGGGCGACGTTGCGGAAGCATTCGCCGCATTTCCGTTGGTGACAGTCCCGCCCGTACCGACCTCAACCAGCAAGCCACGCAAATTGGCGTCATTGTTGGTCGCGAGGTAGATGGGGGAGCCGGCCGCCAGAAGCACCTGTCCGCCGGGGGCGTGCAGCGTGCCCTCATTGCTGATCGTCGGCGCGAAAATCAGAATCGTGCCGGTCTCGGGAGTCTGGATCGTGGCGCCGGCCTGCACGGTCACGGAACCACTCGGCACAGCGGTGACGCCGTCCTGCGCCAGGAAGGGGATCACGGCAGGCTTGCCCTGTTGGTTGAAGGGCGCCGTAAGTCCGCTCTGGATGGCCAGGGGCGCGAGGTCGAGGGTAGAAGCCAGCAGCCCGCCGACATTCACCTGGGCCGTCGGGCCGAACAGAATGCCGTTCTGGTTGATCAGATAAACCTGACCATTGGCAGTGATCGTGCCGAAGATCTGTGACGGATCGGCCTGGTAGATTCGATTCAGCGCGACGGAGCTGGCGCCGGGCTGCACGAACTGCACGGTCCCGTCGGAGGATACGTTGAAGCTCTTCCAGTTGAACGTCGCGCTATCGGTTGTCTGGTTGACCGTCAGCTTGTTGGCGGCCTGTGACCAAGTGCCCGCGCCGGAGGTGACGAAGTTGGCCGTGACGCCGCAAGCGCCCGCGGCACAGGGAACCGGCAGGGTCGCGGCTCGCGCACGTCCGCCCGCGATCAGCGCCGCGACGGTCGCCGCGACGCTGAACAGCTTCATGTTGGGATTCGCGACGCTGTCGCGACCCGCAATCGTCACGCGCTTCAAAACCATGGTCAGCTCAAAATCCGATTCGAATGGAGAAGTCGACGCGGCCCTGGCCGCGTTGCGTACGCGGACCGTCGACGAGGGGGATCGCGTAATCGAGTGTGCCCTGCAACAGGGAGTTGCCTTCGATGCGCAGACCGACGCCGGTGCTGGACAGATGCTGCTGGTAGGCCTGCTGTGCCAAAGGCTCCTCTACAGTCACCAGCCCGGCATCCCCGAAGACGAATGCGTACAGCGGACTGAAATACGAGCCGAAGCGCGCTCCGAGTTTGGGCGAACGCACCTCGAGCGTGCCGGTTGCGCCTGAGTCACCGAGGGCTTCGGCTTCCAGATAACCGCGCACAGTGTCCTCACCGCCGATGGCCAGTTGCTCGTTGTCGATCAGCGGTCGCGGTGACCATTGGCCGTTCACACGGACGAGCACGGCGAAGCCTTTGGGCATCGCCTGCAGGTATTGGGCCCCGCCGCGGAAATACATGTAGTTGGGGACTGCGTCGAAGCGCTTGCCCTCGAACAGGTCGGCCCGGTTGACGAGGTCGCGGATGCCAAAGTTGATCCCCGCATTGGTACTGAACGTGGTCGAAGGAGCGCGCCAGGCGCCAGAGTACTGGGCGGACCATTGCAGATAATGGATCGGCGAGTCGAAGCCCCCCGAGCTCTGCAGGACGGACTGCTGGAAGTCCTTGAAGTCGGCGCCGAGCGTGATCGAGTGCGACTGAGCCTCACTGTTCTCGAGGGGATCGACCAAACGCAGACCATAGATGGATCCCTTACCGATCACACCCACCGTACCGAGCGCGGCGACATCGCTGCTGGTGTGAATAAAGTTCATGGCGAGAACCGCTGGCGTGTCCCGGAATCGAGCGAGATACGTCACGGCCTCGACTTCCGCATCGGAGCGCTGGGCGGGAGCGGTCTGGTACTGAAACGACAGGCTGTGGTTCAGCTGCCAGAGGTTGTCGTAGCTCGCCGTGACAGCCACCCGGTTGGGCGTCGTGTCCGCCGAATAGCGATTGTTCGTCTCGATGGACGCGTGTAGCGGCAGGGTATCCTGCACATTGAGGTCGAGGTCGACAGTACCGGGGGTACGTCCAGCCTTCAGCACGGGAGTGACTGCGAGGTCACTGCTGCGACTGTTCACCTTGCCGAGCTCGTCCTGGAAGGTCGGCATGTGCGGAGTCGATCCGGCGACCAGAATCGGCAGTTCCTCCCGGATCTGGCGACCCGAGACATAGCGCTCGCCCTTGATGCGGACGCGGTCCAGGCGACCTTCGGTCACCTGTAGCCGGACGATTCCCTCATCGACGCTCTGCTCCGGGATGTCGGCGAAGACGGTTCCGTAGCCCGCGTCCTTGTACGCCTTCTCGAGGGCCTCCTTGGCCTTGTTGACCACGGTGAGATCGCGGTTCGGTCCGAGAAAGGGGTAGACGGCACGCTCGATGTCCCGGTTGGGCAGCAGGGAGTTGCCGAGGACCCGGAATTCGGTGATGTCGAAGTGCTCCTGCGCGGCGTTCGCGGCCGGAGCGTCAGTAGCAGTCGGTACGGCCACGGGGGCTGCCGGCGCCGCAGCGGCCTGCACTTCGGCCGCCTGCGCAGCGGCCTGCGAGCTCACGACGAAAGAGAGACCGCAGTTCAGGAGGATGAGAGCGGATCGAAACGCGCGGAACATGGAGCCGAAACCTGCCGGGATAAAGTGGACGAGCCCGTGAGCGGGTCAAACGCGAAGACCATGCACTGGCTTCTTTACACAAAAATGAAAACCGGCGGGTTCGCTCGCACGCGTAGATGAAAGAAAATCGGCTGCCCACCCGAAGGGGGGGCAGCCGATGAGGACGGAAGTCCTTTCAGCGACTGAAGTCAGTAATCACGTGATTACTGGTTCAGGAACTGATAGGGGGCCGTATTGGACGCACCGAACACGACAGCCGTATCGCAGTTGTTGACCGTGCCGTTGGGCGACTTGGTCAAACCGCTGATCGGCGAAGCGCGAACGCTGGTCTGCGTGGCAGGAATGACGCTCGGCGCACCGTAGATCGACGGCGGAGCGAGGTCACCACTGTCGCCCCAGTAGTTCTGGAACGCCTTGTTGCTGTCCGCGAGGAACGCCGGGGTACCGATGTTCGACTTGACGAGCTCCCACACCTTCTTCGGATTGCCGGTGTAGATCGTGGACGAGGAGTTGTTGTACAGCACGTCTTCGGAGAAGAACGGATAGAAACCGTTCGCCACGTTCTCGAGGGTCGGCAGGGCGCCGTCCACCCCAACGACGCGCATCGTGCCCGAGCCGAAGGTCGAGGGACCATTCTCGGAGCTGACAATGCCGACCGCCGGACGCGGGCCACCAGCAGGCTGGCCATTGACCGTCCCGCCCACGATGTCCATCTGCTGCAAGCAGGCGGCGATCTTGCCGGTCGAGGTGTTTTCGAACACGTTGACGTTGTCGCCAGGGGGCACTACGAGGTCCGAGGTGCCGCAGCCTTCACCCAGCCAGAACAGCTCGGCGGAAGCTTCCGTGCCCGAACCGAACTCGCGACGGCAGATGCCGATGACGGTGCCGGGAGTGGCACCGGTGCCGGCGATCTGCGACGAGTCGGCCAGCTGCTGCGAGTAGATCGCGGCGAGCTGAGCCTTCGTCAGCGAAGGAACACCCGCCGGAGTCAGCGGGCTGACCAGCGGCTTGCCCGGGCAGGAGCCGTCGAGGCACTGCGCCTTGCGAAGCTGGTCATAGAACGTCTGGTTGACGGCAGCGGCCCACACCGGAGCGAGGCCCGGGGCAGACTGCAGCGAGCTGGTGATCGAGGAGCTGTTGACGCCCAGGAGGGTCGCTTCAACGTCCGAGATACCGCCAGTGATCTTGACCGCAGCCGCCTGCGCAGTCGTCATCACCGGGAACACGCAGTTAGCATGGAACGTGTAAGGCTGAGCACCGGGGAGCGTGCCCGCGACCCCGGCCGCGCAGGCCGCGTCCGTCAGTGTCGTCGCGTCGACGAACTTCACCGTGTTCGAAGCGGTCGTCTGGTTGATCAGCGGCTGCGAGCCGTTGATCGAGCCAATGGCCGATTCCTTGAACAGGGCGATGTTGCCCGGAACGCCGGAGGCCGTGCTGCCCTTGCAGTAGATGAAGATCTGAGCGGCCGGGTTCTTCGTGTCGGCGGCGTCGGAGTACACGTCGATCGTGCCGGAGCTGGAGTTGCACAGCGCGGTCGTCGTCGCACCGGCCGGCGTGTGCACCGCCGACTGCCACAGGACGATGTTAACAGCGGTCGAACCGCTGACATACACGTTGGTCTTCGTTGCGTCGCCATTGTAGCTCGACACATCGACGGCGTAGGCGGACGTCGCGACCGAAGTCACGAGCGCAGCGGCTACGGCTTTCTTGATAAGAGACATGAGAGGCTCCTTACAGGATTTCAAGTAAACAGGCTGTCGGGGCAGGCGGTGCTCAGACAGCTTCGGCAGCGCGACGACGGCGGCCGACCGCACCCAGGCTGGCGAGACCCGAGATCAGCAACCAGGCAGCGGCAGGCAGGGGGACCTGAGAGACCGCGAACGGCACGTTCCAGGTCAGATCGCCCGTGGTCGAATCCAGGAACCAGTAACCAGCACCGGTGCTGTTGGCGAACTCGCTAACCACGGCGGGGAGGCCCGCGGAGACCTTGCCGGCCTTGTCGAGCAGATACATGTTCAGGGCAGAGCCAACCGCGGCGCTGGCGGGCTGCGAGAGGAACGCGTTGCCGAGGCTGGCGCCCCAGGTGGCGAGGCCCGTGTTGTTGCTGTCGAGCGAGCCGGTCTTGTCGACGGTCGGGTTGCCCGAGCCCCAGCCCGGCAGCCACTGGCCCAGCTTGGTCATCGCCGTGTTGATTGTGCCGACCGTGGGGAACGTGCCGGCGGGCAGCGACGCGGTCAGCGGCTGGGTCACCAACATCTTGGTGCTGGCCGAGAGCTGCGTGGCGGCACCGGAGGCACCGGCAACCCAGAAGGACGCGCTGGCGTCATTGGCGCCGAACGTGGCCAGGTACTGGGGAACCACGCCGAAGTCGAGCTGCAGCACTTGGCCGCTGCCACCCGTCGGGTCCGCATGTTGCATGAACGGGCCGGAGGCGCTGTCAGGGGTCAGAGCGCCGCCGACGACGTCCGCGTAGCTGTAGTTCAGGCTGATGGCTTCAGAGAAATTCGTGGTCGGATCGAAAATCGACAGGATGATCGGGGCCGAGCCGGCACCGTTCGTGGGGGCACTGGCGTTGTAGCCCGGAGCGTTCAGCGCGCTCGCCGAACCCGCCGCGAGGGCGAAAGTGACCGCAGCGGCCACCGGAATCAAGCTGCGTTTCATGGTGAAAATCCTCATTGGAATCTTTGAGTGTGTGAGACCCGGACAAGTACCGCTCGAACCGCTGACGGCGCTCCCTTCCCTGAACCGCCTTTCCGACTCGAAATTCGCACTTCAAGACACCCACCAAGCGGGACCAACCCGCCAGTCCACCGACCGCACACCGCCACCGAAGCGCCCCGACCTGATCAGGGGGATGCGGTGGCCGTCACGGAAACTAACAGTGGCATGCGATGTCAGTCCTTGACCGCAGCGCGTGCCTTAGGTAGGGCAAGCTAGAGGTGGGGTGTGACGCGCGCGTTACGTTTTTTCTAAACTCACGCCACTCAAACAAGAGGTCGCGCTGTCCCAACAGGAATCAGAGAGCCGGCGCATTCACGTGTCATACACTCGAATGACGATTGGCAGCAGTCCACGCCCGCGCGCAACGAACTGACAGACACAACGCGACACCGACCAACAGCGCGAGCAGGTCAATGACGGCCAGACTTCCGCCTCCTCCACCCCCACTGCTCCCACCCGACGTGGGCGCGGAGATTCCGACGACCACGGATTCAGTGTCGCTGCCCCCCGGACCGGTGCAGACCAGCGTGAATGTCGTCGAGGTCGTCAACAGGCCCGAGGTAGCGGGCCCCTGGAGGGGCTTGCCACCCGACCAGCCGCCCGAGGCGTTGCAGGCGGTCGCGTTCTGACTCGTCCAGTTGAGCGTTACAGCGGTTCCGGAGGGTACCGTGGGTGCGCCGGCTGTCAGATGGAGTGTGGGTGCGGCGGGGGTGGGCGCGACGTTGATCGCATAGGTACCCGCCTTACTCGCGCCGGTCGGCTGGGCGATGAAGTTGATGAAATAGTTGCCGCCGGTAGCATCGAACTTGAAGCTGCCGGCCGTCACGATCGAGCCGACATTCGTGGCGCCTCGGGTGACGACCACCCACAACCTGCCGAACAGCGCGGGGAACCCGAGGTCCGCGACGGTAGCCGTATAGTTACCGCCTTGGCTGACGGTAATCATCCGTCCCGTGAAGGCCTGACCAACTCCCTGACTCGTTGCGAACAGGGGTGCACCCGCGCCTGTTGCAGTAAGGTCGAGGCCGAAGAGCGCACCGTCGGTCGGCGCCTGCGCGTACACCAACAGCGACGCAGGCCCCTGCGTCGCGTTCAAAGTCGTACTGCCTGGGGCCGACAGAGGCGTGCCGACGATCGCGCCGTCTTGCACGATGGCGGCCTTAAGCGAGGTAAATTGCGCGGGCACCGCAAAATCAGTCAGCAGGAGCGTGTAGGGCTCGGACACCAAAGATGTGTCGTAGGAGTAGATGGACGCGCTACCGTCCGCAGGCGCCACAGCGCGAGAGACACTCAGCGCGGCGGCAGCACCAGCTCCACTGGATTGAAGCTTTATGGAGTACGCGCCCCCAGCGGATCCTGGCAAGCCAACCCCGAAAATCTGGTAGGGCGCGGAGACGTTGGTCGTGAACGCAGGAGCGCTGCCCGCACCTGATTGCGACGCAACGGGCAGACCACTCTGCGCAACCACGGCTCCGGAGGAGGTCAACGCACCGGGAAACTGCAGATCCGCGACGCTGAGCGTGTAGGTCGCCACCGGCAGGTCCTGAGGCGGGGTCAGGGTCTTGATCAAGGTCACCGCGCCGACGGGAATGGTCTGGCTGTACGCACTCGCGCCACCCCCTGTGGCAGCAACGTTGACACCATATAGGCCCCCACTGGTCAGGCCGCTGCTCGCAGCACCGACTGCGAAGATCTGATAGTGGGTCCCTGCCTGCAGGGTCGCGGTCGTGTTCGCCGTCGACTGAGAGTTGAGAGTCAGTGTGACCAGCGGCGTCTGAGCGAAGGGTACCGTTTGCGGAACGATCGCCAGAGTGACGATCGGGAGCGCCTGCGGGAGCTGCATGTCCGTCAGCGTCACCGTGTAGTCGCCACTCGCGGGTACGGTGAAACTGTCGATCAGCACGCCTTGGCTGCTCGGAATGGCGCCTGCCGGGGTTGCCAGGGTGTCAGAGAATTCCTGCAGGAGGGCTGAGTGAGAGTCAGTGATCTGGACGTCGGTCAAGCCGCTGCCGCCGGTCGATCCAGGTGTCCCCACGACATGAATGACGTAAGTCCCGGCGGCGGCTGTAAGCGTCGCGCTACCCGTGGCATTCAGAGATTTCCCCGAGCCGCCCCCAGGCGTGGTCAGCATCACCGGGTCACTGCCACTGGTGATTTCGAGTGTCACCGAACCGAGCGGGGTGGCCGGCGTGAGGTGTGCTCCCGGATCTGAGAGTGTCACGGTCAGGACACCCGCATGGGTATCGTCAACCGTGAATGAGTGTTCAGCTGGGGCAGCTACTGTCGGAGCCGCGACGGTGTGTACTTCGTTCAGCGTCGCGGACTGCGCGAAGGCCCGCACATTGAACAAACAGCAAAGCAGGATCATTCCCAGCAGTCTGGCTCGCATACGTCACCCAAAACCCGGTTGGATTTTCTGGTTGGTCGGGGAGAAGGAAGGCGACTGTATTTAGGGCGCATGACGAGTGCATTACAGTGCACACGCATGTGACTTCAGTCCATGTTCCGACCCGACGGGTCGTGCCGCAGCCGATCCGCGGCAACGCGGGTCAGGTGCTGAGATTCAGAAGTGCCCGCCCGGCAACGACTGCGAAAGTCAGGCCGAGAAAGACGCGCGGTGCGATGCGCCTCAGGTCGACGGTGAGCAACATCTCGACGACATAGAGAAGAACGATTGCCTTGGCGATCCCGCCGGGCAGATCGGCGGGCAACTGGACCGACCCCGGCAGATTCGGCATCACGAGGGCAACGAAGATGACGATGAGATCGAGCGTCGTGAGCTCGAAGCGCCGCGTCGGTGACAACCAGAAGCGAACCAGGGCCGCGACACCGGTGACCGCGATGCAAGACCAGGAGACCGTCGTGACCAGCATCGGCTTATCAGGCATCGTCTGATCGAGGTAGACCAACAGAACCACGCTCACGTAAGCAGCCGCCCGCTCGAACCACTGCAGCGAGCGTTCGGCCTTTCCCATCGTGAGCAGCAGGAGAACCACCAGTAGAGCGAAACACAGCAGCCCAAGATCGGCGCCGACCCGGTGGCTGACGCCCAGCACCGTTGCGGCGTACACCGCCAGACACGCTCCCATGACCTTCAGCGCGACGGACGGAATCCATGCCTTCGGCGTGAAGGTGTTCAGCCGGTGACGCAAGCCGCCGGCGGGGGTGTTGAACCGGACATGCAATCCCGAGCGCAGTGCCCAATGAAGCAGCGCCAGCACGAGACCGGCGAAAGCCACGAAAACCAGTATGACTTCGGGATCCGAGGCGTAGCGCAGGAAGTACGCCAGCAACACCAATCCCACCTGCATCATGTAAATCAGCAACACAGCCTCCCGGTGCGCGAAACCGAGCGACAGCAGGCGGTGATGCAGGTGATTGCGATCGGCGGCAAATGGCGAGCGGCCGGCGCGAATACGCGTCAGCATGACGCTCAGCGTATCCATGATCGGCAAGCCGAGCAGCAACAGCGGCAACGCGGCACTCAGTGGCGAGCTATCGGACTGCGTCGCCATGAGTGCCAGCGCGCCGACGCTGAAGCCCAGCATTTGACTTCCGGCATCGCCCATGAAAATGCGCGCCGGATGTGTGTTGAATCGCAGGAAGCCGAGTACCGCACCCGCCTCGATGAGCGCGACCGCCGTCACTGTCGTATTGCCGCCCGTCGCGGCAAACAGCGCGATTGCGCAAAGGCACAGCAGCACGAGCCCGCCTGCCAGCCCATCCAGACCGTCCGCGAGATTGACCGCGTTGGTGATGCCGATGAGGAAGACAAAGGTAATCGCGGTGGTGGCCCAATCCGGCAAGGTACCAAGGCTACCGACGACAAAGGTCCCTACGTGCACGCCGCCGACCAGCATGCACAGCGCGACCGCAATCACCTGGCCGGCGAATTTGGTGCGATAGCCGAGTGTGACCCGGTCGTCCCATACACCAAAGATCAAAAGGATCAGCAGCCCGAGCAGCAGTCCACGAACCGACGGCGTCATTGAGACACTGAGTAACGTCGCGACTGCGACACCAGCCGCCATCGCAAGGCCGCCCACACGCGGGACCGGCGCTGTGTGTACTTTGCGCGGACCTGGTGCGTCGGTGAGCCCGATAGCAGGCGCCCAACGCGACAGCAACGGGATCAATGCCGCGGTCACAGAAAGCGCTACGATGAATGCAAGGAACAGGTGCACGATTTCCCCGAGCTTGTTGCCGTAGGGTAGATCCCAGGTGCGACACTTTGGTTAAAGCCGCAGCGAGAAAAAGGATGCCGGCTGGGCGGTGACAGCAAACGAGGGCAGCGTCGAGTCCCCGACGGCCCCCGGGACTCGGACCGACGATCCGAGCGTCAGACCTTGACGGGCGTCGGCCGGCCGGGCTCGACCACATAAGATGCCAGCGCCACCCGCTCGCTGTCGGGGAGCTTTACGTTCTTCATCGCCACAAGATCGGCGCGCAGGCGCTCGTGCGTCAGATCGAAGCGGATATATCCGCGCCGTTCACCAGTCGCAAGCAGAAGATTCGGGTTGTGCTGGCGGGCGCTTACGAAATAGGCCTCAGGATTCGCGTCCGTGCTGATCGAGCTGGTGACGAACTCCGGTGCCACCACCGGGGACTCTAGGTCGCCAGCCACACGGTTCAGACCACTGACCACGAACGCATGAATGTCGCCGGAGAGCACCACCGGATTCGGGACGGAATGGTCGCTCAAGTAGTCGAGCAGTCGGGCGCGCGCTGCCGGATAGCCGTTCCACGCATCGGTCCAGTAGCGGTGCGCAGGCGCCTGCTCCTCGTTGAGATGGGCCATGAGAGTGCCCTGGGCCAGGAGGTTCCACCGACTGGTGCTGGCGGCAAGTTCTGCAAAGGCCCACTGCTCCTGATGAGCGCCCAACATCGTGCGTGTCGGTGAATCGATCTCGGGGCAGTCCTTCTCATCGACGCGGTGTCCGCCGGCGCGCCCCGGAGGAGGACAGGCTTCGGGACTGCGGTACTGTCTCTGGTCCAAGAGCAGGAATCCCGCCAGATCTCCATACGCGTACCGCGCGAACATGTGCATGTCCGGGCCGGAAGGGACGGCCCAACGAGGCAGCGGCATGTGCTCGTAGTATGCGCGATAGGCAGCGGCCCTCCGCGCGAGAAACACTTGCGGATCTTCGGCGTCTTCTGAGACGTCGCCGGCATAGTCATTGCTGACGTCGTGATCGTCCCAGACCAGCAGCCAGGGACACGCCGCATGGGCAGCGGCAAGATCGGCGTCGGTTTTGTATACGGCGTGCCGGATCCTGTAGTCCTCGAGGGTGTGCGACACCGGCAACTCGTGACTGCGCACCCGATGAGGCGCATTCCCCTCGTATATATAGTCTCCCACGTGCAGGATCAGGTCGGGAGAGTCGCTAACCAGGTGCCGGTACGCCGTGAAATAGCCGTGCTCGTAATGCTGGCAGCAGACCAAAGCAAATCGCATCTGCTTGAGCGTGGCGCCACGCGCCGGCGCGGTGCGCGTACGCCCGATGGGACTGCGAACACCGCCCGCCGTGAATCGATACCAGTAGTCGGTACTCGGCTCGAGTCCCTCGGGCTCGACGTGTACGCAGTGCGCCCACTCCGGTGTTGTGTACTCGACACCGTGTCTGAAGAGGGAAGTCATCCGCTCGTCACGGGCGATTTCCCACTCGACGGACACCACTTCGCGGGGCATTCCTCCGTCCGGTGAGCGGGGCTGCGGAGCGAGGCGCGTCCATAAGACAACGGAGTCGGAAAGCGGATAGCCGGATGCAACACCGAGAGTGAATGGATTCGTCGTGAAACGGGTAGCCGACGCAAGAGCGAACCGGGTCTGCAGGAGTGAACCGGTCACGGCAAGCGAGGCGGCGGTGAGGAAGCGTCGGCGAGTGCTCATTTTGAAAATGGATTATGGGCGCGCGTATATTTCGCGCATGTGTTCGCCCATCGTCCTTGCCTTTCCATGATCCCAGAGCTGGTCCGCTCCGAGCCGGGCACGCAGGGAATGCGGCGGATCGCGCGCGCGCAGATGGAAAAGGCAATCGAGGCTCTCGAGTCGCAGACGCTTTCCGATGAGAACGTGCACGTCGCACGCAAAGAGCTGAAGAAGGCCCGGGCGACGCTGCGGCTCCTGCGCCCGGCGCTGGGTAAAACGCTGTATACGCGCGAGAACACAACCCTCCGCGATGCGGCACAACCACTGGGTCGCGTTCGCGACGGTACCGCGCTCCTTGCAACGCTGACGAAGCTGGAAGGCAGATTCGGCTCCCTGGAGCAGGCGGCTTCCGTTGAGCGTCTGAAGCACGCTCTGCGACGCGAACGTACCTCAATCCGGCGCGAAATTCTCAAGGGCGTCGATCTGGATACGTATGTAGCTGCGCTGAAAGGAGTGTATGAGCGCGCGGCCCGCTGGCATGTGGGTGACCAGGGATGGTCGACGGTCGGTCAGGGTTTCGAGCAGGTGTACGGCAAGGGCCGCAAGGCCCTCGCAAAGGCCGAAGGCGACCGCACTCCGACCAACCTCCACGAGTGGCGCAAGCACGTGAAGTACCTCTGGCACCAGCTGCAAACGCTTCAGCCCTTGTGGCCCGGTCTGATCGGCGAGCTGGCGGACCAGGCGCACCAGCTCGCTGACTACCTTGGCGACGACCACGACCTGTCGGTCCTGCGCGCCCGGATCGTGTTCGATAAGGACGCCTTCAGGACACCGGGTTCGCATGGGCCATTGCTGGCCGTGATCGATCGTTGGAGGGGGGAGCTGCGGGACAAGGCGATGGTGCTCGGACGCCGGCTATACCAGGAAAAGCCCGGGGCCTTTGAGTCGCGGTTTGGCCAGTATTGGCGCGACTGGCAGCGCAAGCGGTAGAAATCGACCGACGGGCGGCGACCGCGGTGGCGCTCCGCACATTGGCCATATCAGTCACACAGACTGGTGCGTAACCCTCAGGTATCCTCAGGCCCATGAAAACCCCCAGTACCCCGAAAAAGGTAGCCGCGAGGCGCCTGGCGGCCGGGACGGCCGCGCTTGTGGCAGTCCTGGCCGGCGCCTGGACCGCGGGATCCACGCTGCACGCCGAAGAGGCCAAGTCGGCGGATGCTGCGGGAACGATCAGGAAGGTATTCGAGGCACGCTTCCCCGGCACGAAGGTGCTGGACGTGCAGTCCACGCCGGTCGCGGGCATCTACGAGGTGTTCGTAGGCGATCGGATCGTCTACTCCGATGCGAGCGGCGATCACTTGATCGTCGGCAACATCATCGATACGCGCTCCAAAGCCGACCTGACTCAGGCGCGCATGGACGTCCGCGGCAAGATCGACTTCAAGAGCTTGCCATTCGACAAGGCCATCAAGGTGGTCAAGGGCAACGGCAGCCGGCAGCTGGCGGTCTTCGAGGACCCCGATTGTCCGTTCTGCCAGAAGCTCGAGCAGGAGCTGCTCTCGATCCGGGATGTCACGGAATATATCTTCCTGTTTCCGATCGACCAGCTGCACCCTCAGGCTACGCGTCACGCCCGCGAGATCTGGTGCTCGAAGGATCCCGCGGAGGCATGGAACGCGTGGCTGGTGAGCAAGAAGGCCCCGGCCGCCGCACCGGCAACCTGCAAAAACGATCCGATCGGCGAGCTCGCCAAGCTGGGCGACAAGCTGAACGTCAACGGCACGCCGACGTCGTTTCTGGTCGACGGGCGCCGAGTAGGCGGCGCCGTGCCGCTCGATGAGCTGGAGAAAGAACTGACCGCCGCCTCCGGCCCGCCGTCCAAGCTGGAAAAGCCGGCCGCAGGACCCGCCGCGAAGTCGGGAGCCGCGGCACCGCACAGTTGATGCGATGCTGCAGCGGAACAGCCCCGTCCCCGCGTCACAGGACCGTAGCCTGACTGTCACGTAGCCTCGGCATTGTCCCGAGCTAAGCCGTCACTCGGCCGATCACCGCTGCAAACGAGGTGATCGATATAAACGTGTACAGCGGGGCAGTCAGGTTCGATGAAGTCAGCCATTCACACCGTTTTGACCCTGGGTCTTCTGGGAGTCGGGGCCGCCCTCCACACCTCGACTGCGAATGCGCTGTCGATCAGCTACGAGCAGCTCGGTGGCGCCAACCCTCGCACGGGCTCGGGAGCAGTCACGGACTACGACAGCCTCCCAGTACACGACAGTCTCGGCGTACACGTGGCTGCATCGCCTGTAATCTCGGATGCAAGCCCATACACGTTCTACGACGACTTCATCGTCAGCGTCCCGAACAACACGCTCGACGCGTTGGCCGCGTCCATTACGCTGGGTAACTCCTCGATCAGCAACCTGCAGGTCCGGCTGTTCTCGCTCGCGACGAATCCGACGCTGCCGGTCATCCCCGGACCGCCCAACCAGCCGTTCGTCGAAGGATGGAGTCAGGCGATCAACTTCCCGGGTGGGGAGGTCGACCAATCGGTGATCTTCCCCACACCGCCCGCTCTGGTTACTCAGGGTGAGTGGGTACTGGAGGTTCGCGGCGTTGCCGGGTCCAACGGCGGCGACTACACGCTGGGTGTGAACTTGAACCCCGTGCCGCTGCCTGCGGCGTTGCCTCTGTTGCTAACTGGGCTGGGACTGACGGGCGGGGTGTTCGCACGCCGCCGCCGCGCCTGAGCGCGCCAGCGGGTCTCCAAGCGCGGCGCCGTGAGGCGCTACGGCCGCCGGAGGTTTGAATAGAACCCGCGCCAGCAGCAGTCCCAGCAGAGCGCCGATCAGCTGCGCAGCCATAAATCCCGGCACGTCCGCCGGCCGAATCCCCGCGAAAGTGTCCGACAGGGAGCGGGCGATGGTGATGGCGGGGTTCGCGAACGAGGTTGACGCGGTAAACCAATACGCAGCGCCAATCCACGCCGCCACCATCCAGGGCGCATCCTGCGCTCGACGATGTCCCAGGACTACCAGCAGTAGTCCGCAGGTAGCCACCGCTTCCGCCAGCCACTGAGCCGGTCCCGTTCGGATGTGCACCGAAGCCTGCAAAATCGGCAGCTCGAACATCGCATGCGCGAGAAGGGCGCCACCGCAGCATCCCAACACTTGCGCCAACATATAGAGGCCCGCCGCCGGCCATGGGAGTCTTCCTCGAATCGCCTCGACCAATGACACCGCCGGATTGAAGTGCGCACCGCTGATCGGCCCCAGCAGGGCAATCAACATGGCCAGGACCGCAACCGTCGCACCCGTATTTGCCAGCAATGCAACGGCTACGTTTCCGCCCGCGAGACGCTCTGCCATGATGCCCGAGCCCACCACGGTCGAGGCCAGGAGGAGCGAACCCGTCGCTTCCGCGACGAGACGCCTCGACAGACTCACGATGCCGCCTCGGGTGGCCGGGCTTTGCCGATTTCGTTCAACGGTTGAGGCCAGTGCAGACGCTGAACGCGACCGGGTTTGGGCGTTCCACCCATTTGGAAAATGGTCATCGAATTCGCCGTCCGCTGTCGTTCACAACTCGCTCGCCATCTTCCTTCGCGAACGGACCCTTCTGGGGCAGAGGAAGAATGTCGAGCACGCGTTCCGAGGGTCTGCAGAGTTTCACGCCCCAAGGCGTGACGACGATCGGGCGATTGATGAGGATCGGATGAGCCAGCATCTGGTCGATCAACTGCTCGTCCGTCCAGTGCTCCGCGCCCAAACCTAACTCGGCGTAAGGAGTGCCCTTCTCGCGCAGCAGCTCGCGAGGTCGCATGTCCATCCGTTCCAGGAGGTCGACGAGCGTCGCACGATCCGGAGGCGTCTTGAGGTACTCGATGATCGTGGGTTCGATTCCGGCGTTGCGAATGAGTGCGAGCACGTTGCGGGACGTGCCGCAAGCGGGGTTGTGATAGATGGTGACGGGTACAGCCTCGCTGTTCACGAAGCTTTCCTCTTGGATGAAGCGGCGGTCGGCGCGCAGTTACGGCCACCGCAGCAGTTCTCGGTCATGAAACCGATCAGCGCGTTCATCCGCGCGTAGTTCGCCGAATAGTAAATGAAGCGCCCTTCCTGACGGGACAGCACCAAGCCTGCCTGGCTCAGCGTCTTGAGATGAAAGGAAAGGGTGTTCGGCGGAATGCCTATCTTCTCGGCAATGACGCTCGCCGCGAGTCCTTCCGGGCCCGCCTGCACGAGCAGCCGGTACACCTCCAAGCGGCTGTCCTGCGCAAGCGCGTTCAGTGCCTCGACGGCGTCGCTGGATTCCATGCGTCCAGAATCATCGAATCGTTAGCGGCTGTCAATAGGGCGTCCGGGCTTCGGACCGGCAGGTCCGGTTGTCGCGATTCAAAGGCTCCACAGTCCCGAGGCGGCGTCACGATGGTCGAGACAGAACTTCGCGAGCCGGTGCACCGCCACCCTATATTCCTGATCGACCCACGAGAATTCCAACCAGAACTCCCGTTGTGCGACATAAGTTGTCGTTTCGCGGCTCGTCACGAAGAGCCGTAGCGCAGCGTTCCGGTCTCTCGTGAGCTGCTGCACGCTGGCTTGAAGAGCCGCCAGCTCCTCGGCTGCGCGACGTGACAGCAGCTTCATGACCGCAGGAGAAAACGCTTCAAACTGTCTTCAAACGAAGCGCTTCGAGCTCGGCGGCCGTCCGATCGAGCTCGGCGATCACTTCGCAGTAGCGCCGCCATGCTGCATGCAACTCGGCCGCTTCCTCATGGGTAACGCGCTCGAGCCCACGACGCAACGCTTCGTGTTCGGATTGAATCCGCTGGTGGCGTCCTTCCAGGCTGTCCAAGCGCTCCCAAAAGCGCGAATCGAGCCACTCCGCTCGCGTGCCTTCCGACGCACTCATTGTTCCTCACCTCGGCGCGTTCTTATCGAAGTGCGAAGGAGAATAATGACCGAGTAAGACAAAACGGTTGCAACGCGGCACCCAAACCTGGGGTCACGGGGCCAGCGCGGTATCGCGGAGACGGCAGACCCGGCCGCGATGGTTATTTTTTCTTCGGCCGCTGCCAGTCGGGCTTCGTGGTTTGTGGCTGGCGAGCAATGGTGAGGCCGCCGGGCGGCACGTCTTTCACTACGGTCGACCCCGCCGCGACAGTAGCGCCGGCCCCCACTGTGATCGGGGCGACCAGTACGCTATTGGAGCCGGTATGCACGTCATCCTCGATGGTCGTGCGGTGTTTGTTCGCACCGTCGTAGTTCGCGATGATGGTTCCTGCACCCAGGTTGACCCGCTCGCCGATGCGCGCATCGCCGATGTAAGTCAGATGGTTAGCCTTGGAACCTGCACCCATCTGCGAGTTCTTGACCTCGACGAAATTGCCGATGTGCACCCCGCCGGCGAGCATGGAGGACGGTCGGAATCGCGCGAACGGGCCGATGTTGCACGAGGGGCCGATGACGGCGCTGTCCACGAAGCAATGTCCGAACAGCTCGGTGTCATCACCGATCTCGCTGTCCCGCACGACACAGCCGGGGCCGAGGCGGACGCGATTTCCCAGCTTTACATTACCTTCGAGCACGACGTTTACGTCGAGGAACACGTCGGCCCCGTGCGTAACCTTGCCGCGCACGTCGATTCGCGTCGGGTCGGCGAGCGTCACACCGGCGAGCATCAGCTCGTGCGCGATCTGCCAGCGGTAGGCCGACTCGAGCTGCGCGAGTTGGACCTTGTCGTTGACGCCCTGGACTTCGGCGACGGAGGAAGCAACGAGCGGATTGACAGTAATCCCATCCGTGACCGCCAGGGAGACGATATCTGTTAAATAGTACTCGCCCTGCGAGTTGTTGTTTCGCAGCCGCTTCAGCCAGCTACGCAGTCGTTTTGCGGGCGCTGCGAGAATGCCGCTGTTGCATTCCTGAATTTCGAGCTCGCGACGTGTGCAGTCTTTCTGCTCGACGATCTTGCGGACACGATGGCTGGCGTCGCGAACGATCCGGCCATAACCGGTCGGTTCATCCGGCAGCATGGTCAGCAGCGCGACCTGCTTCGGCCCGGCGAGACTGAGCAACTGCACGAGCGTCTCAGACCGGATCAGAGGCACGTCCCCGTACAGGATGAGGACGAGTTGCTGATCGGGAATGTCCGGGATGGCCTGGGCAACGGCATGCCCGGTGCCGAGCTGCTGCTCCTGCAGGACCCAGGAGACGGATTCGCCCTGCAGCGCAGTGCGAACGAGCTCGCCGCCATGCCCGTAGACGACATGTACCGCGGCGGGCTCCAGACGACGCGCGGTGTCCAGAACGTGCTTCAGAAGCGGGCGCCCTGCCAACGGCTGCAGCACCTTTGGCAGGCTGGACTTCATGCGCTTCCCGGCGCCGGCCGCGAGGATCACGACCGCTAGTGGCGCAGGGGCAGCAGCAGCGCGTCCTCGCGGTATGGAAGTCGAACGTGAGTCGCGACGGGCGGCCGAGGCGGGTTTCCCTTTTGCGCGGGACGAACGGCGGCGAGCGGTTTTAGCCATGGTGCAATTGTAGCCGAGGCTGTTCGGGTGCTGGTGCTGCCTCGAGATCGCGGCGCGGGAGCCGGTGTCGCATGTGCTTCGGATGACATTGCGTCAAGCTTGTCCCGCATCGCATCGCCGATGAACAGCTGAGGGTTCGAATGGATCTGCTTCTCTTGTGTTTCACGCTGGTCTATCAAGGCGGCGGCCTTCTTGAAGGCCCCCTCCAGGGTGGACTCGGTCGGTAGCGAATCACGTAGAAACGCTTCGCCGAACCAGGTTAGGTCCCGGCTATCGTCGCAGCCGAAGGAGCTGTGGTCCGCGTCGGCCGCGGTGATGACCGCCGTGGTATCGCTTTTCAGGGCATCCACAAACACGCCGGCGTAGCAGGCCGACACGATCACGATCCGCCATTTGATTCCGGCATCGTCGAGCACCTCCCGGAGGTCCGAGGGCGCCAGCTGAGTGAGCGGCAAAGAGCCGTTGGAGATGGCCAGACCGTCCTGCGAGCCGTGCGAGGTCAGCATCAGAACGAGCACGTCTGATTGCGGATCCATCTTGGACGCAAGCCCCTTCACCGTCTGCCCGAGCCCTGAAACACTCGCCAGCGGATACGATTCGCGGTCGCGATCGTCGTTGATCAACTCGACGGACCTCGCGGCGGACCCGAATCGTTGCGCGAAGACCTGTTGGGCAAAGAGAGCCTCGCGCTTGAAGACCCCCTGCTCCCCCACTCCTGCAAAGCCCAGGAAGAAGACGCTGGGGTGACCGGGGACAGACGGGTCCACCCGCTCCACGGCCGCCGCGATCCGGGCCGGCTGGTCGTAGAACAGGTCTTCCGTTTCCGTCAGGTCATCGTTCGAAGTCGCGTCCTCTTGCTCTGGAACGACCCACAGGCTGGTGTCCAAAAGGAAGGCGTCCAACACGAAGGGGCTCAGGAAAATGAGGCACACGGCGACCCATATAGTGCGTGTACGCACGAATCCGAACGCGACCCTGAGAACGCGCAGTCCTGTAGTCAGCAGGACGATGAGCGCGGCAATGACGGCCGACTTCGGCCAATCGCGGATCAGGGGTACATCGCTCAGCAGCCACAGCAGAGCCATCAGGAACGGCGCGACCGAGAGCCCTGGCACTAACAAAGCTCTTGTGTTGGCGTCGCGCGATTGCACGCGCGCAATGATCGCGGTGCCGACCAACGCGACAGCAAGGTAGGTCGTCCAACCGAACATGCCCTCGAGATCGAACTTGGAGCCCGCCTCGGCGTGCAGTCGGTCGAGACCGGCCCACACCAACAGGTCAAACATCAACAGGAGGACGATCTGGTCGAAGCTGCATACGAAGCGGTCGGAACCGACGCGCTTCGGCAGCAGAAGAGCGAACCCCGCGAGCAGATTGCGGATCAAGCCTCCGCCGCGAGACCGCGTTGGCTCGGACGGAAGGTTGTTCACGGGGACGACGGCCTATCGGTTTGCGGGCGGCGCCGCGCCGCTACCCGCGGATCTTGCGCAGCCGCTCGATCATCTTCAATTGCGCGACGACGCGGGCGAGCTCGGCGAGGGCTTCGGCCTGCGAAAGATCGTCCGTCTTGTTCTTGAGGGCTTCTTCGGCCCGCTGTTTGGCGGCCAGCGCCTGGGCTTCGTCAAGATCCTTCGCTCGCGCGGCGGTGTCAGCCAACACGGTGACCTTGTTGGGCTGAACCTCGAGCGCGCCACCGCCGACGTAGAAGGACTGCTCGGCGCCGTCGGGCGTTTGCACGCGGACTTCGCCGGCCTTGATCAGCGTCAGGAGCGGGGCGTGACGGGGGGCAATGCCCAGGTCACCCTGCGAGGCTGGGGCGAACACCATCTTCGCGGGGCCAGAGAAAATCTCGCCCTCGGCGCTGACGATGTCGACCTGAATGGTGTGTGCTTCGGCCATGTGTGTCCTTACTGGATGGTCTTCGCCTTGGCGATCGCTTCATCGATCGAGCCGACCATGTAGAAGGCCTGCTCGGGCAGAGAGTCGAACTCACCGCTCAGGATACCCTTGAAGCCGCGAATCGTGTCCTTCAGCGAGACGATCTTGCCGTCCTGACCGGTGAACACCTTCGCAACGTTGAACGGCTGCGACAGGAAGTTGCGGACCTTACGAGCGCGGTACACGGTCTGCTTGTCTTCTTCCGACAGCTCGTCCATCCCCAGGATCGCGATGATGTCCTGCAGTTCCTTGTACCGCTGCAGCACAGCCTGCACGCCGCGGGCGGTGTTGTAATGCTCTTCGCCAACCACCAGCGGATCGAGCTGACGGCTGGTGGAGTCCAGCGGGTCGACGGCGGGGTAGATGCCCAGCGACGCGACCTGACGCGACAACACGACGGTGGCGTCCAAGTGCGCGAACGTCGTTGCCGGCGACGGGTCGGTCAAGTCGTCGGCGGGAACGTACACCGCCTGAATCGAAGTGATCGAACCGGTCTTGGTCGAGGTGATGCGCTCCTGCAGCACGCCCATTTCCTCGGCCAGAGTCGGCTGGTAACCGACGGCGGAAGGCATGCGGCCCAGGAGTGCCGACACTTCGGTTCCGGCCAGTGTGTAACGGTAGATGTTGTCCACGAAGAACAGCACGTCGCGGCCCACGCCGCCGTCTTCGCGCTTCTCATCGCGGAAATACTCGGCCATGGTCAGTCCGGTCAGAGCGACGCGCAGGCGGTTACCCGGCGGCTCGTTCATCTGGCCATACACCATCGCGACCTTTGAGTTCGACAGGTTGTCCTTGTCGATGACGCCCGACTCGATCATCTCGTGATAGAAGTCGTTGCCTTCGCGTGTGCGCTCACCGACGCCAGCGAACACTGACAGGCCGCTGTATTGCTTGGCGATGTTGTTGATCAGCTCGAGCATGTTGACGGTCTTGCCTACACCGGCACCGCCGAACAGACCGACCTTACCGCCCTTCGCGAACGGCACGAGGAGGTCGATGACCTTGATGCCCGTGACCAGCAGATCCTGGCCGCCGGCTTGCTCGCTGAACGACGGCGGCGCGCGGTGGATGGGCAAATGCTCAGGAGCGTTGACCGGGCCGCGATTGTCCTGCGGTGCACCGAGCACGTCCATGATTCGGCCCAGGGTCGCCTTGCCCACCGGCACTTCGATGGGCGCGCCGGTCGAAACGACGGCCAGACCGCGCTTCAAGCCTTCGGAGGCGCCCATGGCGATCGTGCGAACCACGCCGTCGCCCAGCTGTTGCTGCACTTCGAGTGTCAGCTCAACGTCCTTGAGCTTCAGAGCCTCATAGACGCGCGGGATCGACTCGCGCGGAAATTCGACGTCGATGACGGCGCCGATGATCTGGGTGATTTTGCCTTCGGCAGCAGTGGCCATGATCAGTTACCTCAAACGTGCGGGGGCGCGCTTCCGCGCGCCACATACAAAAATCAAACTGCGGCGGCGCCGCCGACAATCTCGGAAAGCTCTTTCGTGATCGCGGCCTGGCGGGCCTTGTTGTAAACCAATTGCAATTCGCTGATCACCTTGCCGGCGTTGTCGGTGGCCGCCTTCATGGCGACCATGCGGGCAGCCATCTCGGAGGCGACGTTCTCGACGGCACCGCGATAGACCTGCGACTCGATGTACCGCATCAGCAGCCCATCGAGGATCTCGCGCGCATCGGGCTCGTAGATATAGTCCCAGTGCTCCTGCAAACCTTCCGTATCGACGGCCTCGATCGGCAACAGCTGCTCGACGCTCGGCTTCTGCGTCATCGTGTTCACGAACTGAGCGTTCACCAGGAACAGGCGATCAATGCGGCCTTCACGGTAGGAGTCCAGCATCACCTTCACGGTGCCGATCAGATCCTTCACATGCGGACGGTCGCCCAATCCGGAAACGTTGGCGTCGATCTTGACACTCATGCGGCGGAAGAACTGGATGCCCTTGGAACCGATCAGGCACAGGCTCACCTGCGCGCCCTTGCCCTGCCACTCGCGCATCAGCAGCAGCGTCTGCTTGAACACGTTGGCATTCAGGCCTCCGGCCAGTCCACGATCGCTGGCGATCACGATGATGCCGACAGCCTTCACGTCCCTCGAGGCGAGGAAGGGGTGCCGATAGTCGGGATTGGCCTGAGTGAGATGGCCGATCACGTTGCGCATCTTTTGCGCATAGGGCCGGGCGAGGCGCATACGGTCCTGCGCCTTACGCATCTTGCTCGTGGCCACCATCTGCATGGCCTTGGTGATCTTCTGAGTGCTCTTCACACTCGCGATCTTGGTCCGAATCTCCTTCGTGCCGGGCATAGCTGCGCTCTCTAGATCTCTTAGTACGAGCCGGTCGCGAGGAAGTCTTCGACGATCTTCTTCAGCGTTGCCTCGTGATCCTTGAGCTTGGGATTCGCGTTGACGTCATCGAGCGCTTTGCGGTGGCTGGTGTTGGCGAAAGCCTGCAGCGCGGCCTCGAACGCAGTGACCTTCTTGAGTTCCACCTTGTCCATGTAGCCGTTGTTGACGGCATAGATCGACAGAGCCATTTCGGCAACCGACATCGGCGCGTACTGCTTCTGCTTCATCACCTCGGTCACGCGCTGACCGCGCTCGAGCTGCTTGCGGGTCGCTTCGTCGAGGTCGGAAGCGAACTGCGAGAACGCCGCGAGCTCGCGATACTGCGCGAGGGCGAGACGAATACCGCCACCCAGCCGGCGGATGATGTCCGTCTGCGCGGAGCCACCGACGCGTGACACCGAAATGCCGGCGTTCATGGCGGGCCGGACGCCCGCGTTGAACAGATCGGTTTCCAGGAAGATCTGTCCGTCGGTGATCGAGATGACGTTGGTCGGAACGAACGCGGTGACGTCGCCGGCCTGGGTCTCGATGATGGGCAGCCCGGTCAGTGAGCCGGTCTTACCCTTCACGGCACCCTTCGTCACCATCTCGACGTATTCCTCGTTGACGCGTGCGCTGCGCTCGAGAAGTCGCGAGTGGAGATAGAACACGTCGCCAGGGAACGCCTCACGTCCCGGAGGACGACGCAACAGCAGCGAGATCTGGCGGTAGGCAACGGCCTGCTTGGACAGGTCATCATAGATAATCAGAGCATCCTCGCCGTTGTCCATGAAGTACTCGCCCATCGTCACGCCCGCGTAGGCGGAGAGGTACTGCATGGCGGCGGGGGTCGAGGCGGAGGCGGCGACGATGATCGTGTGCTTCAGGGCGCCGTGCTCTTCGAGCTTGCGGACGACGTTGGCGATCGTCGACTGCTTCTGGCCGATCGCGACGTAGACGCACTTAACCCCAGAGGCCTTCTGGTTGATGATCGTGTCGATAGCCATGGCGGTCTTGCCGGTCTGGCGATCGCCGATGATCAGCTCGCGTTGGCCGCGGCCGATCGGGACCATCGAGTCGACGGCTTTGTAGCCGGTCTGGACGGGCTGGGAGACGGACTTACGATAGATGACGCCGGGTGCCACGCGCTCGATCGGCGCGGTGCGCGTCGAAGCGATCGGACCCTTGCCATCGATCGGCTGGCCGAGAGCATCCACCACACGACCCAACAGCTCAGGCCCTACCGGCACCTCGAGAATGCGGTTGGTCGTCTTGACCTGATCGCCTTCCTTGAGGTGCTTGTAGTCACCGAGGATGACCGCGCCGACCGAGTCCTGCTCCAGGTTCAGCGCCAGGCCGAACGTGTTGCCGGGAAACTCCAGCATTTCGCCATAGCGTGCATCGGCCAGGCCATGGATGCGGGTGATGCCGTCAGTGACCGAGACGACCGTGCCAACGTTGCGGGCCTCGGTGACCGACTTGAAGTTCTCGATCCGCTGCTTGATCAGATCGCTGATCTCGGTTGCCTTGATGGCCATATCTATCCTCATGCGCTACGCGCAACTTCTCACGCGGATCGCGCTTCGCGCGACCCCGTACATTAGGCGGCGCGTTGCGCCGCAGGAAAACCGTCTCTCAAGCCGTCAACTCGTAAGCGATTTGGTCGAGTCGCGAGCGAAGCGAGCCGTCGATCACGAGGTCACCGGCGCGCAACACCGCGCCGCCGATCAATGCAGGGTCGGTTTCACAGTGAAGTCGGACACTCCGCCCGAGCTTGCGCTGCAACGCCCCCGACAGCGACTGCTGTTGATTGGCATCCAACGGTGCGGCGGAAGTCACTGTCACATCGACAACACCCTCGGCCTTGTCCTTGAGCTCATCGAACAGCACCGAAATCTCGGGGAGGTAGGCGAGACGCCGGTTCTCCGCGAGCGTACGGACAAAGTTGCGACCGTCTTCGTCGAGCCGGGCGCCGGTAATGTCGATGACCAACTGGGCGAGTTCATCCGGCGTCACGCGCGGGTTGCCGAGCAGCCGCTGCACGCTGGCGTCCTCGATCACCGCGGCTCCCACTTGAAGCGCCTCGGACCAGTTGCCCAGGCGCTTGTCGCCCGTGGCCTCCTGGAACGCGGCCTTCGCGTAGGGTCTGGCGATTGTCGTTTTGTCGGCCATATCAGATCTGCGTGGCGAGCTTGTCGATCAGATCCGCATGCGAGCGCGGATCGATTTCCCGCTCGAGCAGCTTCGATGCCGCCGCGACCGCAATATGCGCGACTTCACGACGCAGCGTCTCGCGTGCATGCGAAGAGTCCAGCTCGATCTGCTGCTGAGCAGCCGCAACGATGCGGGCGCCCTCGCTGGTCGCCGTGCCCTTCGCCTGCTCGACGAGATCGTTGGCGCGATGCTGCGCCTGATCGATGATCTGGTTCGCCCGATCGCGGGCCTCGCGAATGATCGCTTCGGCCTTCTCGCGTGCCTGAGTCAGGTCCTTCGCACCTTCCTCGGCGGCGGCCAGACCCTGCGCGATCTTCTTCTCGCGCAATTCCATCTGGCCCAGGATCATCGGCCACACGAACTTCATCGTGAACCAGATGAGCACCACGAACACGAGCATCTGAATGATGAGCGTGAGATTGATGTTCACGACTGTCGTCTCCTAATCGAGCTGCACGCGTGGCGTACGGCGCTGAGGTCTCAGTGCGCCGCCTGGATCGCGTTCAGGAACGGGTTCGCGAACGTGAAGAACAGGGCGAACGCGATACCGATCATGGCGACCGCATCGACGAACGCCGCGACGATGAACATCTTGACCTGCAGCATCGGGGTCAGCTCGGGCTGACGCGCGGCGCCTTCGAGGAAGCGGCCCCCGAGGATGCCGAAGCCGATGGCGGTACCCAGAGCACCCAAGCCGAAGATGATTCCGACGGCCAGCACGGTCATGCCCTGGACGTGTGCAATATTATCCATTCAACCCTCCTAGACAGAAACGATAGAAAGAAAACTGTTGTTCGCCTGGTTCTCAGTGGCTCTTCTCGTGCGCCATCGCCAGATACACGATCGTCAGCACCATGAATATGAAGGCCTGCAGCGTGATCACAAGGATGTGGAAGATGGCCCAGGCCAGTCCCAACACCGCCTGTGCGATCACGGCCAGCCACCCGCCGACGCTCGACAGCGCGTGGATTCCCTGCAGCGACAGCAGCGCCAGCAGCAGGAAGATCATCTCGCCGGCATAGAGGTTGCCGTAGAGGCGCAATGAGAGCGAAATCGGTCGCGCCAGGAACGGCACGATCTCCAGGATCATATTGAAGGGGATGAGAATCGCCTGCACCACTTTGTTGTTCGTGTGGAACGGATGCAGGGTGAACTCGCTGATGAAGCCGCCGAAGCCCTTCACCTTGATGCTGTAGTAGATGACGAGGACGAACACGGTCAGCGAGAGCGCAAAAGTCACGTTGACGTCCGTGCTCGGCACGATCTTCAGATGCTCGAAGCCGGCACCCCTGGCGACCGCCGGCAGCAGGTCCACCGGAATCAGATCCATGAAGTTGAACAGGAACACCCAGCAGAACACCGTCAGCGCCATGGGGGCGATCAGCTTGTTGGTGCCGCTGAAGGCGTCCTTGACGTTGTTGTTGACGAACTCGACCACCAGCTCCACGAAGCTCTGGAACCTTCCCGGCATGCCGGAGGTTGCGTTGCGGGCCGCCAGATAGAATGCGCCGCCGAAAACAATCGCCAGCACCACCGAGAAGAAAACGCTGTCGTAGTTGACGACCGAAAAGTCGACGATCCCGTGGGCGGACTTGTTGGAAAGAAAGGTCAGGTGGTGGACGATGTACTCGCCGGTGTTGGGGGCTTCTTCTGCTGCCATTTACTTACATCTCATCCGCTAACAATCCGCCTGAACCCATCGTCACTACGGTCCGTCGGGCTCGAGCCCGTCAGGCCGCTGGTCGCGCACCCGGAGCGCCGCCGTCCACCGGCGTGCGCATGGTGAACAGCGCGACCCAATACACCAGGAAGGTCGCCAGATACGCCGCAAACAGGGGTATCGGCGCCACCTTCATCGTCTTCCACACCACCGCGAAGAGCACAACCACCAGGCTGAGCTTCGCGGCCTCGCCGATATAGAACGCGCCTACCGCGCGCTGCGCATCCGTCCCGCCCTTGCCGGCGAGACTCAAAAGCGCCATGACCAAGCTTGCCGCCGTGCTGATTCCGCCGCCCAGTGCGGCGGAAATCGCGGCTGTCGAACCCGCAATGGCCCAGCTGGCCAGCGCGGCGATCAGGGTAACGCCCGCCTGTCCCAGCACGATGCCGAGCGCTAGCCGCCGCGCTTGGGGCAGGTCAATCGCAGTCACCTAAAATCCTGATCGAGGGACCGGAGCTGCGAGTCCAACTCGTTCAGCGACCGGCTAAAAAGCGGCGCGAATTATAGTGAGCGGGGCCCCCCGCGTCCACACTTCACGCGCTGCGGAAAGTACGTTGTATCACGAGCTTATGTCGCTTCGAGCTGCGGTGTTCGCGCTGCGTCGAATATGGCCAATCGCGGGGCCGGCTCAAAGGCCGCGCAGGCCCAAAAGTCACACTATTGGATATGAGCGAGGATGCCGTCCAGCTCGTCCAGGCTGTTATAGCTCACCACCAGCTTTCCCTTGCCCCCCGAGGTGTGGCTGATTGCGACTCTGGCGCCCAGCTTCTCAGCGAGCTCCTGTTCCAGACGGTGCACGTTCGGGTCTCGCGTAGCCGTCTCTGCGTCCTGCGCCTTGGCGACGGGCTGGGTCATGCGCCGCACGAGCGCCTCGGTCTCGCGCACGGACAGGCCGTTCTTGGCTACGAGTCCAGCAACTTCAATCTGTTGGCGTCGATTCGTGAGAGCCAATAGACATCGAGCATGGCCCATCTCGATGAGGCGCTTTTCGAGGAGCTCGCACACCTCCGGGGCCAGCTCCAGGAGCCGCAGGAGATTGGACACGCTGACGCGGGAGCGACCCACGGCGTCGGCCGCTTCCTGATGGGTCAGCTCGAATTCCGAAATCAATCGCTCGAGCGCCCGGGCTTCTTCCAGCGGATTGAGATTCTCGCGCTGAATGTTCTCGATCAGCGCGACCGCGATGGCGGCCTCATCGGGTATGTGCCTGATAACCGCGGGAATCTCGCTGAGTCCCGCCATCTGCGTGGCGCGCCAGCGTCGCTCGCCGGCGATGATCTCGTACCGCTGCGACTCGCCTGCCGCGGGCGTTCCTATCGGTCGGACGACGATGGGCTGCACGACGCCCTGGGCCCTGATGGAATCCGCCAGCTCCTGCAGAGATTCCTGGCGCATATCCAAGCGCGGCTGATAGCGCCCCCGCTGCAACAGATCGACCGGGAGTCTCGCCAGCTCTTCGCTTGGGGGACCTGCCGCCTGCGTTGCGCCTTCCGGCACCGGCTGCGGCCCCGCAGGGCCGGCCGCTGGCGCGGGTGTTACCGCCTGCACAGGCCGCGTTGTCTGGCCGAGCAGATCGGCGAGACCGCGGCCGAGCGTGGGCTTCTTATGAATCATGGCCGCGAATGATAGTCGAACTGGCCGCGGCGCTCGCAGCGTCGCTCGCGCCCGCGGGTGCGCCGGCCGCGCTGGCTGGGCCGGGGCCGTTGTTCGCGCCGGCATGATTGCTCGCGTGATTCGCGTCAGATGCACTGCCGACTCCGGCTGTGTCACCCGACGGAGCAGCCACAGCTGCGCCCGCCGCCTCAGCCTCGCGTGCTTCCTCCTCGCGGCGGATCATCTCGCCAGCGAGTGCGAGGTAAGCGAGCGCGCCGCGAGACTCCTTGTCATGGAACAGCACGGGCCTTCCGAATGAAGGGGCCTCTGCCAAGCGTACGTTGCGTGGGATGATCGTTCGGAAGACCTTGTCGCCAAAGTGCATGATCAGCTGGGCGCTGACCTCATTCGAAAGGTTGTTCCGCGGGTCAAACATGGTTCGCAGAATCCCCTCGAGATCGAGCTTCGGATTCGCGGCCTCACGAATCTGCTCGATGGTCGCCACGAGAGCGGAGAGACCCTCGAGAGCGTAGTACTCGCATTGCATCGGTATCAGCACGCTGTCCGCGGCGACGAGGGAATTGACCGTCAGCATGTTCAGTGCAGGTGGACAATCGATGAAAATGACGTCAAAGGAATCCCGCACTGACGCGAGCGCATTTCTCAAGCGCGTCTCGCGACCCACCGTCATGGTCAGAAGCCGGACTTCGGCCGCCGTCAGATCCTGATTGGCCGGCAAGAGGCTGTAGCCGCCCGGATCGACGCTGATCAAAGCGGACGCCAGATCGGCCTCGCCGAGCAGCACCTCGCAGGAGCTACGCTGGAGCTGCGATTTGTCGATCCCGCTTCCCATGGTCGCGTTCCCCTGAGGATCGAGATCGATCAGGAGCACGCGTCGCTTGGTCGCCGAAAGCGATGCGGCCAGATTCACCGCGGTGGTCGTCTTACCGACACCGCCCTTTTGATTCGCGACCGCAATCACCCGCTTCATCTTGGTAGTGTACTCGACGGAGTCCGGACGAACGGGCGGGTGGGCCCAAGGTCCTCTCAAGTCCCTGAGTTCAGGAAAGTTGCACTGCCCAGCTCTCGCATGCAACATTCCTTGCACCAAAAGGCAAATCGGCGACATACATGGTGCAACCCGAGCTGGACCGCGGCGACCTCCGGATCCTCGACGTTCTGCAGAACCACGGCGATCTCTCCGCGGCCGAAGTGGCTGAGAAGCTGGGCCTGACCGCCTCCACGTGCTGGCGACGCATGACGCGACTTCAGGAGCTGGGCGTGATCAGGGGCCGGGTAGCGCTGCTCGATCGCGAGAAGGTCGGGCTAAACGTCACCGTGTTCTCGCACGTGAAGCTCTCCGGCCACGGCCGTGACGCGCTTTTGAAATTCGAGAAGGCGGTGCGCGAACACCCGGAGATCCTGGAGTGCTTCACGCTGATGGGCGACACCGACTTTCTGTTGCGAATCGTCTGTCCTGACATCAAGGCATACGAGGCGTTCTTTCTCGATCACCTGTCGAGATTTCCCGGCGTGCAGTCCGTGCACTCCTCCATCGCGCTGTCGGTCATAAAAGAGACGACAGCGTTACCTTTGAGCTCGGCGCCCGTCACGACGCGCTGAGGGCGCAGCGGCACCGGGGCGGCGCGTGCGCGAGACAGCACCACGCGTGCTTTTGACATGACACTCGACTGTTAGGCCGTGGCGGCGTGAGCGCGGGCTATCGTAAGGACGCAACGGGCCTCGTTCAGGCCGGGCACGATCACCTCTCTCGAGTTCACCAATTTCCAGTCTGGCGGCATCGCCTCAACCTCCTGCTGCGGCCACTTCCCCTTCATTGCCAAAACCCGAGTCTGCGAATTGCACAGCGGCGCCACGCAGTCGAGCATGTCGGGGAGTCCGGCGAACGCGCGGGACGTCACGACATCAAAGTGCTTACCGGCCCCGAGTGTCTCGACCCGCGCGTGCACTGCCTCGACGTTATCGAGCCCTAGCGTCCGGGCCGCATGTGATACAAAGCGCACCTTCTTTCCGTTCGAGTCGATCAGCGCGAATCGGCGATCGCGATTGACGACCGCGAGCGGCAGTCCGGGAAACCCTGCACCCGTCCCAACGTCCGCGACCGTGCTGCCCTGCAGGTCGGGATGAACTGACAGGCTGTCCAGCAAGTGGTGCGTAATCATCTGCTCTCGCGTGCGGATCGCGGTGAGGTTGAATGAACGGTTCCACTTTTCCAGCTCATCCAGAAGAGACAGCAGCGTGGACGCTTCGCTGTCGCTCAACGGGACCCCCATTTGCTGGCTGTCGGCGATGAGTCGCTGTATCAGGGGCACGGCCAGGGGCCTGCAGGCAGAAGATGCGGCATGGGGCGGTGACGGCTCCGGTGGGGCGGGTCGACGGACCCGTCCGTTCGCGCGATCATGCGCCGAAGATCTGGTCAGCCGAAAGGGCTGCAAGTGCGAGTGCTGCTGGTCGAAGACGACGCGATGATTGGTGAGGCGATCCGCACAGGTCTGAAGCGGGATGGCTTCGCAGTCGATTGGGTTCACGATGGCGAGTCGGCGGACTCGGTACTCCGGAGCGAGTCGTTCGACGTGCTGCTCCTCGATCTCGGTTTGCCCCGCAAAGGCGGCCTCGAGGTGCTCCGCGCGCTCCGGGCGCGTCACGAGAGCTTGCCGGTCCTGATCCTCACAGCACGCGATGCCGTGTCGGATCGCATTCAGGGACTCGATGCAGGTGCAGACGACTACCTCGTGAAGCCGTTCGACTTGGACGAGCTTGCAGCGCGCATCCGCGCCGTCCTCAGGCGCAGGTCCGGCCGGCCCGAACCCGAGATTTCGCATCTTGGAGTCGTGCTGAGGCCGGCAACACACCAAGTCACGCGTGATGGCCGCGAGGTGATGTTATCGCCAAAGGAATTCGCGCTGCTGCAGCTGCTGATGGAGCGCCCGGGTACGATTCATTCCCGCTCACAGATCGAAGAGAGGCTCTACGGTTGGGGTGAGGAAATCGAAAGCAATGCAGTGGAAGTCCATATTCATGGGCTGCGGCGCAAATTGGGATCGGATTTCATCCTCAATGTCCGCGGCGTTGGTTACCGGGTGAGGCCTGTGCAGTGACCTCGCTCCGCGGTCGTCTCCTTTTCTGGCTTCTCAGCGGCGTTCTGCTGGTCGGGGCGCTCGGGGGATGGTTCGTCTATCGCAACGCGCTCGCCGAGGCGGACGTGTTCTTCGACTACCAGCTCCGACAGACAGCGCTGCTCCTGAGTGGCCAGCCGGTCCAATACCAGCTTTCCCCCGACCTGCCCGACGGAATCGCCGGATTCGACTTCGTCATCCAGGTCTGGACGTTCGATGGCGTGCAGGTCTACCAGTCGAAGCCGCACACTATCCTCCCGGCGATCACTCGTATCGGATTCTCCAACGTCACGACCAACGAAGGGCAATGGCGGGTCTTCGGCACACAGGGCCTGACGAAAGTGATTCAGGTGGCGCAACCGATGAGGGTCCGCGAACACCAGGCCGCCGAACTTGCGCTGCGCACTCTGCGGCCCTTCGCGTTGTGGCTTCCTGTTCTGGTGGTGTTCGTTTGGGTTGCCGTTGGCGCGGCGCTCGAGCCGCTCAAGCGCGTCACTCAACTGGTGAGCGCGCGGCAAGTCAACGCGCTCGAGCCCCTTCCGCACGAGCCTCTCCCGGATGAAGTCCAACCGTTGGTGGCGGCGCTCAACGATCTGCTCGGGCGCCTGAACTCTGCGCTCCATCGCGAACGCGCGTTCATTGTCGATGCGGCCCACGAGTTGCGGACGCCGCTGACCGCCTTGCATCTGCAAATGGGCGCTCTTGTGCGTGCAGCGTCGGAGACTGAACGCGCTGAAGCGACAGAGCGGCTTTCGGCTGGCGTGCAGCGGGCGATTCGGTTGGTGGAGCAGATGTTGTCGCTGTCTCGACAGGAATCGCGAGCTGACGGCGCTCCTGCAAGCGCGCGTTCCGAGAGTG
The DNA here is from genome assembly GCA_036499585.1 of Steroidobacteraceae bacterium. Taxonomy (GTDB): domain Bacteria; phylum Pseudomonadota; class Gammaproteobacteria; order Steroidobacterales; family Steroidobacteraceae; genus 13-2-20CM-66-19. Next base: position 113,398 of record DASYDM010000004.1, on the reverse strand, counting down.
TTGCATTGGATGAGGTGGCGCGCTCCGTGGTTGCCGAACTCGTGCCCTTGGCCGATTCGAAGCATATCGATCTCGGAATCTCCAATTCCCAACAGGTGGTCGTACCCGGCGACCGGGATGCGCTGTGCACGATGCTGCGCAATTTGATCGACAACGCGGTGAGGTACACACCGGAAGGGGGAAGAGTGGACGTGGCCGTCGAGGGGCGCGCCGGGCCGGGCACTGGGGACCCTGAAGCCGCTGGGGGCGCTGAGGCCACCGGAGACGCAGGAGCCACCGGAGGCGCCGTGATCAAGGTGGTCGACACGGGCCCGGGCATTCCGGTCGAGGACCGCACACGGGTGTTCGATCGCTTTTACCGCCGACCGGGGACGACGCAGCCCGGCAGCGGGCTCGGCATGGCGATCGTCAAGGCCATCGCGGACAAGCATCTGGCAACAGTGACCTTGGACTCGGGACCGGGCGCCGTGGGCCTTGCTGTTACCGTGACGTTCGCTGCGAGGTGACGCCGAGCGTTGCAACGGCCGCGGTAATCGGGGTGCTCTTCCTCGCAACGTTCGTGCGTTCGGCGATCGGGTTCGGCGAAGCACTGGTCGCAGTACCGATCCTCGCTTTGATCATCCCGATTCAGGTCGCCGCGCCCGTGGCGGTGTTGATCTCCATCACGGTGGCAGCAGTCGTCCTGGTGGGGGACTGGCGCCACGTTCATCTGCGCAGCGCGAGTCGGCTCATCCTTTCGACGCTGATCGGAACACCGCTGGGATTGCTGCTGCTGACCCGGATATCGACCGACCTGGTCAAAGCGTGTCTGGGATTGGCGATACTGGCCTTCTCGTGTTACTCCCTCGCGCGCCATCGTCTGGCCAAACTCCAGGACGACCGGCTCGCCTGGGCATTTGGATTTTCGGCGGGGGTCCTGGGCGGAGCCTACGGCATGAACGGACCGCCGCTCGCCGTCTACGGGACTCTTCGCGGATGGTCGGCACAGAGCTTTCGCGCGACCCTGCAGGGCTACTTTCTCCCTGCCAGCATGATGAGCATGGCCGGCTACTGGGCGGCGGGCCTGTGGAATTCCGAGGTCACCCATTACTACCTTGCCTCGCTCCCGGGCGTCGCGGTCGCAATGTTTCTGGGTCGGCTGAGCACCGGGCGTATGGATACGGCCGCTTTTCTGCGCTGGGTCAACGTCGCATTGATCGTGGTCGCCGGGGTCCTGCTGGTACAAGCTTTTTGGAATCAAAGACTTGGATGAAGCTTAGACGGCGCAGCCCGCGACCTCCACGGGTCTTAAGGGTCACTTAAGCCTGGCTCTCTATCGTCTGCCTCAAGGCCACACCCCCCGGCCATGAACCGCTTGAGGAGACACAGCAATGGAACCCAAATCCAATTACGCCAAGCCGATCGCGGCCGCCGTCCTCGGCGCGATCATCGCGGCGCCGCTGAGTGCGATGTACGCGCTCAATGTGAGGGCACAGGCGCCCGCACATACCACGGAGGCGCCCGTCCAAACCGCTCCCGCAACGGGCAACCCAGGCGCGGTGCTCCCCGACTTCAGCTCGATGGTGCAGAAGTATGGCCCCGCCGTCGTCAACATCCAGGTGGTCGAGAAAGTGCCGGTAGCCAACCGCCAAGGCGACGACGATAGTGGTGACGATGACGACTCGAGCGACAACCCGTTCGGCCCCAATTCGCCCTTTGCGCCCTTCTTCCGCGGCCTGCCCCAACCACGGCCGCAGCAGCCGATGCGCGGGGAGGGCTCCGGCTTCATTATCAATTCGAACGGCGAGATCCTGACCAACGCCCACGTCGTCAACGGGGCGAGCGAAGTGACGGTTCGCCTCACTGACCACCGTGAGTTCACGGCAAAGGTAGTAGGCGTCGACACGAAGAGCGACATCGCGGTCATCAAGATCGCCGCGAAGGACCTACCCACCGTCAAACTCGGCGACTCACGCAATGTTCGCGTCGGTGAATGGGTGCTGGCGATCGGCGCGCCCTTCGGCCTGACCAACAGTGCGACCGCGGGCATCGTCAGCGCCAAGGGTCGTACCCTGCCCGATTCAGACTACGTGCCGTTCATTCAGACGGACGTAGCCATCAACCCGGGTAACTCCGGTGGCCCGCTGTTCAACATGCGCGGTGAGGTCGTGGGCATCAATTCCCAGATCTACAGCCGTTCGGGCGGCTACCAGGGTGTCTCGTTCTCGATCCCGATCGACGTGGCCCTTAGAGTCGGCCATCAGCTCGAGACCACAGGACACGTCACTCGCGGCAAGCTCGGTGTCGTGATTCAGGGCGTGGACCAGGGACTCGCGGACTCGTTCGGTCTGCCCAAACCGGAAGGGGCGCTGGTATCGAGCGTAGAAAAGGACGGCCCGGCGGCGCGCGCGGGCGTCGAAGCCGGCGATGTGATCCTGAAGCTCAACGGCAGCCCGGTGACCGAGTCTTCGGAGCTGCCGGCGGCCGTCGCGGAGCTGGCTCCGGGCGCTAGCGTGAAGCTGGATGTCTGGCGACAGCACTCGAGCAGGGAAATCGACGTGAAGCTGGGTGAGAAGGAAGACACCCGGACGGCGTCCAACGAGCCCGGACACCATGAAGGAGGGAAGCTCGGACTGGCGGTGCGGCCGCTGACGGGCCAGGAGCAGCGTGAATCCAACACGCATGGCGGCCTGCTCATCGAACGGGCCACGGGCGCCGGCGCCGCGGCGGGACTGCAACAGGGCGACATCGTCCTCGCGGCCAACGGTGCAAAGGTAGCCAGCGTGGATGACCTGAAGGGCGCGGTGGAGAAGTCGAAGGGACACATTGCGCTGCTGGTTCTACGCGGCGACCAGCAGATTTTCGTGCCGGTGCGCGTGGGCTAACCCGCGGGCCCCATGGCCGGAAAACGGCGCACGGGCTAAGCGCGGCGCCACGGCTGGCACGACAGCCAAACAAGGGCGGTGGGGAAACTCACCGCCCGTTTTTTTGCTACAGGTGTCTCGCATGGTGGACACCCCACCCGCCGGGCGCCTCAGTCGAATCAAGGTGTTAGCTTTGGCATAGCCGTTGCTCTATCGCTCCCGACCGATTCAACACGGGAGCATCATGAAACGCCTCATTTCACTTTGCGTGGCGGCCCTCTGCGCCAGCCTCACAGGCCCTGCCCGGGCGGACGACACATCCAACGGCGACATATCGGACCCGTCGTACCTTCCGACACGTCACCGCCTCATCGGCACGACTGGATTCGGCTACGACAAATCCAGCGGCGAGGTCGATTCAGCCACTGGCCTGTTCGATCATTCGTTCGCGACCCAGGGTCATGGCTGGTCACAGCTGCTGGCCTACGGCCTCACGCAGCAACTCTCTCTTGGCCTGCTGTACGCGCACGCCAATTTCGACTCACGCTACGAGTTCGCATCGGGCGCCGAGCGCTCGGCCCACCCGGACGGTACCGCACTCCTCCTCGGAGGCAGCTACCGTCTGCTCGATCAAAAAGACCGCGGATTCAATTTCGATCTCAGCGGCGTCCTAGGCTCTTCCGGCAGCCTCAGCGCGGCTATCAGCCGGCGAGACGAGGACTTCACGGTAGTCGCACGAGCAGGGCTCTATCACGTGCGCAGCGGCACCCGGTTCGATCTGGTTCGAGGCAGCGATGTCACCGTCGATGACTGGTGGGGCTACTTTGCCAACATCGGCGCCCAGTACCGACCCACGCGGCGATTCGGCCTCGACTTCTCTGTTGGGTACTCCTCTTCCAACTTCACTGGCGGCAATGCGTCGACGATGATTGCGGGACAGGACACGCCCTTCCACATCAAATACGTCGACTCGCTCAATCTCAGCATCGGCGCGAGCTTGCAGATCATCCCGGATCGACTCGTCGCACATCTTAGTGGCGGCTATTCGTTCCTGGGAAAGCGTCATGACGATTTCGCAGGCACTGCGCTGGACACAACGACTCCGAGGCGTAACGCGCGTGGGGTGGGTCTGTCGCTCACCTACGCAATCTACTGAGGGAGCACTGCAATGTTGGGATGCAAAACAGGGCTGATCGCGGGCCTGGTGGCTCTGGGAATGTTGGTCGGGTGTGGTGGAGGGGGGAATTCGGCTACCGCGGGGGGCGCAGGGGCCTCAACCGGCGGGACGGGAGGAAGCGGAACCGGAGGCACCGGGGGAGGCGGGACGGGTGGTAACCAGACGGGCGGCAATGGCGCGAACGGTTGCCCAACTCTATCGGCGTCGACGCAGCCTGCGGGGAGCATGGGTAGCATCGTTGACGCTGCTGTCGCAGTGGAGATGGCCGCGCAGCACTTGCCTGGAATGACCGTCGCCCTCGCGAAGAACGGCACGGTGCTCTACGCGCAGGGCTATGGCTATGCGGACCTGACCACGTGTACGCCCATGGCGGCCGATGCGCAGATGCAGATCGGGTCGCTGACCAAGCAATTCACGGCGGTGGCGGTTTTGCAGCTTCAGCAATCCGGTAAGGTAGACATCGATCAGCCCGTCGTCACCTATCTGCCGACGTACGCGTTCGACGCGCGCATCACGCTGCGAATGCTGCTGAATCAGACCTCCGGACTTCAGGACTACGTCTTGTTTCCGGAACTGCAGCAATACATCACCGGTGCTCCGGAGGCCATCGCCCTCAACGCAATCGTGCAGCACTCTTTGCACTTCGCGCCCGGGACAGCCTATGAGTACAGCAACAGCAACTACTTCATCCTGGGCTCGGTCCTCGAGGCCGTGACGGGCAGTTCCTACCCGGACTACCTCCTCACCAAGGTATTCGCCCCGGCGGGGCTGGCCAGCACGTTCTACCAACGACCAGCCCAGTCGGCCGCGCCCTACGTTCCGGGCACCGACGGCAAACCCACGCCGGGAGTGATTCCCGACTCGTCCGCGTACTTTTCGGCCGGCGCGCTGTGGTCGAACGTTCAGGATCTGTCGACATGGGATGCGGCACTGCTCGGCGGGAAGGAGCTTCCGCCGTCGCTGGTCACGCTGATGATGACACCGTCCGGACAGAAACCCTTCAACCCGCAGGACGGCACGAGTTATGGAATGGGACTGATCGCCGGAGGGACGCTCGCGGGACACCCCTTCGTCTGGCATAACGGGCAGACAATCTCCTATACCTCCTTCAACGGGATGTTGACGGACGATGGCTTCACCCTCACGGTGCTGACCAACTACCCGACGAACGAAGATTTTCCGCTCTACGGATTCGGGAAGAACCTGATCGGCTCGCTGTGCACGGCCTCGGGCTGTTAGCGAACGCAAATCGACCCAGGGCCGTTCTCCCGGCGGGGGGTGTACGCGAAAAGATACACACTCCCGCCGGGTGTTGTTTTTAGCTACCGTAGCCGCCTTCAATGAAGACTCGCATCTCCCATCTGTTTACGCTGTTGACGGCGCTGTGCCTGGGTTCTGCCTGGATGCCGGCCCATGCGCAGTTGGATATGCCGCCCCCAATGAGGGTGCCGACCGCGCCGGCGAACACAAACCGACAGAACGCACCGCCGCCCGGCAAACCGTCGACCACGGCGCAACCCTCGCCCACCCCTGCCGCGCGTCCGGGCTCACAACTGGTCATCGAGGACATCCGCTGCGAGGGAATCCGGGCCACCTCCTGCGACTTCATTCGGTCACACCTGGGTTTCGGTTCGGGAGCCACGGTCGATGAGGAGAGGATCGGGGAGGTCCGGCTGCGGCTCGCTCTCCTCCCCCGTTTCGAGTCCGTGGACGTTCGCCTGGAAAAGGGCACGCGCCGCGGAGCTGCCATCCTGGTCATCCACGTCGTCGAGTCCAACCCGATCGCAGCCGTATTCAACGCCGGCGCGGTCTATCGCTATGGCGGGTTCACGCAAACGGCTGGCGCGGAGGTGGTCGACCGCGACCTGTTCGGTTTCGGCCGCAGCCTCAGCTTCAGCGCGCTGGGATCATGGGAAGACTCCGGCCGCGCGGCCAGAGAATCGCTGTTACGCCTGCAGTACTTCGACTCGAGGCTGTTTGGCTCCCCCGACTACCTGCTGGTCGCTCGCGCGTTCTACACGAACGCCGATTACGCGTACGCGAGTGGCTCGCAATATAACAATAGATTCTCCGGTGTCTCGGTGGCCATAGGTCGTCGCCTGGGCGCCAACTCCTCCCTGTCGGTGGGTTATCGGTACCTGACATCGTCCTCCCTCAGCAGCACGTACTGGACGACCTACAGGGGCCTGCAGACCTTCACCGGGCCTGGCCGCAGCGCCGCACTGTTCACCTACACGCACCAGACCGAGGACGATCCCAACTTTCCCACTGACGGCTCTTTGCTGGCGCTGTTCACGGAGCAGGACCTGACGCGCAATGACATCTTCATGGGTGGCGAACTGCGCCAGACCTGGTCGGTGAGCGATCACTCCTGGCTACAGATGCAGTTGCGGCACGAGGGCGGGTATCAATTCAGGGCGTCGTTGCTGGACGAGCCCGACGTCGCTCTCTACTACACGCGCACGCTGTCCGGATTCAATCTGTTCGGCGATACCACTCGAGCGCGTTGGTATATCGGGGCGGGGTTCTCGCACTTCGTCAACGACTCACGCGGAGAGCAGCTGACGGCAGCCGGAATCCGTGCCGGGGTGAAACTGCAGACCCGCGCGTTCGGGCTACTCAACTTCTACATTGCGGCGGACGGGCCGCCCTACGTTCTGAGGTTCTAGGCCGTTGCAAAGCGCCACGGCACCTTTCGTCATCGTGATGCTGTTGGGACTGCTGCGGCCGCTCGATGCCCTGGCCGCTCATCTGGCGCCGTTTGTCGAAGCCTCCCGGCTCGGAGCAAATTTGAGCGACGTGGCGTTACCGCCGTCGGTCAGGTCGGACTTCGCCAGCGGCCTGACCAATCGCATCCTGATCCAGGTCTCCCTGCAGCAGAGCGCGGAGCGCATCACCCATGCCATCGCCGCCATCGAGATCAAGTACGATCTGTGGGACGAGAATTACCGCCTGGCGATTTCGGTGAATGGCTTGGAAGTGCTGTCGCGCACGCTGGCGAAGGCCGATGAGGTCATCGCTGCGCTGTCGACAGTGCATCTGCCCGGGCTGTTCGCCACGAGCGGTATTGCCGACGGTGCGCCGTTGCGAATCAACGCGGAGATTCTGTTCGATCCGCTGGAGAAGGCCCGGATGGACGAAGTCCGAAAGTGGGTGGCGGAGAACAGCGGCCCGCAGAGCGAGAGCACGCCAGCGCTAGGCTCACAGGGTCAGGCTGCCCCACCGGTCGCTCAGGGCAACTCCCTGTTCAATCGGATTTTCGAGCAGTACGCAGGCGGGGCGACGGTCGCGGCGGCGTGGAGGGACTCTGCGCAGTCGGCCGGGTTCAGCCTGCGGGAGTTCCGTCGTGCGGGACGGTAGCGTAGACCTTCGGGAGACGGGCCGTGCGTGACCGTAGCGTCACGCGCCTGCTGTTTCTCGCGATCCTCATCGTGGCGGTGCTGCCCTTGGGCGCCGCGTTCTACTTCCTTGACCACGCACTGCAGACCAGCCTGGATCTGGGATTCAACGCAGCGGTCGTGCGCGCGCTGGACAAGAGCGCTGACAGCCTGAAAACCCTCAAGCGACTCGACCCTGCAAACACGGATGAGTACCGGCAGCGGTTCGACGAAGTCGGCCGGCTGCAGCGTGTCTATGCGCAGCCGGCGCAACTGAAGCAGGAGATTCGCGACTCGTTGCGTATCTACTTCGGGGTCGGAGTGATCGCGGTCGTGGTGGTGTCGCTGCTGCTTGCGGCGCTGTTGGGGCGTCGCATTACGAAACTGTATGGTGCGACCTTCGACGAGTTGATGCACCAGAGAGAAAGAACCCGCTATCTGGAAGAGATGGGCTCCTGGCAGGAGCTGGCGCGGATGCTCGCCCACGAGATCAAGAACCCGCTGACGCCGATCGAGGTGCTCATCTCCTCTCTGTCGAAGTCCTACACGACCCGCAGCCCTGCGCAGTTCCAGGAACATTTGCAGCAAACCCAGACGATGATTGCCGAAGAGCTCGAGCACCTGAAAAGTACCGTCAACAAATTCAGCGAATTCGCGCGCCTGCCGGCGGTACAGCCGGCCGTCGAGGATCTGAGCGTGATCGTCCCGCAGCTTGTGCGCACGGTCGCGGCTGGTTTCGAACGAGCCGACGCACGGGTGGCAGAGCCGGCAGCCGGTCTCAACGCGGCGATCGACGTGACGCTGTTGAGAAGAGTGCTGACGAACGTGATTCGAAATGGAGTGGAAGCAAACCCGGATCGGAGAGTCGTGTTCGAGGTCCGGCTGGGGGCGCGCGAGGGTTCGATCGACCTCGAGATCGGCAACGACGGTCAGCCCGCGCCGCCTGCGATAGCGGCCCGCATGTTCGACCCCTACGTGTCAGGAAATGGTGGCAAGGACAACATGGGGCTGGGCCTCGCCATCGTGAAGAAGATCGTGATCGAACACGGAGGCGAGGTCTCGTATCGGGAACGGCTGTCGCGCCCAGTGTTCATCATCTCGTTGCCGCGGAGACCCTGAGCGATGGACGAGAACGACCGGCCGACCATCGTCGTGGTCGACGACGAGAAGAACATCCGCAAGTCGATCGAGATCGCGCTGGAACAGGAAGGTATGCAGGTCATCGGCGCACACGATGCCGCTGCGGCGCTGCGGACTCTCCACGAGCGAATCGTAGACGCGCTGATCATCGACATTCAGCTCGGCGAAATCGATGGGCTGGCGTTCTTTCGCAGGATCCGTGCAGACGGCATCGATGTTCCGGCCGTGTTCATCTCCGGTCACGCCACTCTCGCGGAAGCGGCAGAGGCGGTGAAGATCGGAGGTTTCGACTTTCTCGAAAAGCCCTTCACTGCCGAAAAGATCGCCGTCACGGTACGCCGCTGTCTGGAAATGTCCTCGATTCGCGAGCGGCTGCGTCGCGTCGAGGAGTCCGGTGAGTCCCGCGAGGTGATCGGTGACTCGCCGCAGATCCGCCAGATCGTTGCCTCCGCCCTGAAGGTCGCTCCGACGCAGGCGAGCGTGCTCATCACCGGCGAGAGCGGCACGGGCAAGGAGCTGATCGCCAACCTCATTCACGCCAACAGCCCGCGGGCCTCCGGCCCCATGGTCAAGGTGAACTGCTCGGCGATTCCCGACACGTTGCTCGAAAGCGAGCTGTTTGGGTACGAGCGGGGCGCATTCACGGGCGCGGTGTCGAGCCGCAAGGGGTTGTTCGAAGTGGCCCATCGAGGCACGCTGTTCCTGGACGAGGTCGCCGATCTGTCGGCCAACGCCCAGGCCAAAATCCTGCGCGCGCTGCAGACCGGGGAGATCCAGAAGGTTGGCGCGGAGCGCACCCTCAAGGTCGACGTGCGCGTCCTGTCGGGCACTCACAAGGATCTGCGGGTGCAGGTCGGTGCGGGAAGCTTTCGGGAAGATCTATTCTATCGCCTGAACGTCGTTCCGCTCGAGGTACCGCCGTTGCGCGAGCGGCCTCGGGACATCGTTCTGTTGGTCGGTTTTTTTGCGGAGCGGATCTGCGCCCGCAACAATCTGCGCGCGAAGCAGATCGAGCCGGAGGTGCTACGGGAGTTGGAGCGCTACCGCTGGCCGGGGAATGTCAGGGAGCTGCAGAACGTCATGGAGCGCATGCTCATCATGAGCGGCGACCGTGTGACCTTACGGGACCTGCCGGCGGATCTGATCGCGGAGGATGAGCCGGGGGGAGCCGGCGGTCCCTCGGCGTTGAAGGAGTATCGGGACCAGGCGGAGCGCGACTTCGTCATCGCGGCGTTGAAACGAAATCACGGCAATATCAGCCAGGCGGCGACTGAACTCGGTGTTGGGCGAACCTACCTGCACCGTCGCCTGGTAGTGCTGAAGATTGCAAGAAAAGATTACTTCTAGAGCGTGGCGGCGGCGCCGTTGGTCACCAGGGTCGCAACGAACTCGTTGACGGGCAGTGCATCCAGCTTCGCCGTGTTGGCAAACATCGCCCTCACCTTCTCGGCCTGCTTCGGCTTGAAGTGCGCATCCACGGCGGCCTCGAACTTTTTCACCAGGACGGGCATCCCCTCTTCCCGACGCTTGCGATGCCCGATCGGATAGTCGGCCTGGATCCGTGGGGTCTGGCTGCCGCCGCGGAAGAACACCTGCACCGCGTTGCCGATGTATCGCTTGTCGGCAGCGTAGTACTCCTGCGTGAAAGTCGGGTTCTCGCGCACTTCCATCTTCCCGCGCAGCGTGTCCACACGCGGATCGGAAGCGACGCTGTCCTCATAATCTTCCGCCGTGAGACGACCGAAGAGCAACGGAATGGCCACCATGTATTGAATGCAATGATCGCGGTCGGCGGGATTCGAAAGAGGACCGGTCTTGTCGATGATCCGGACACCCGGCTCCTGAGTTTCGATGACGATCCGCTCGATCTCGGCAATGCGGTCCTTGACGTGCGAGTGCAACGTCATGGCCGCTTCGACGGCCGTCTGAGCGTGGAATTCCGCGGGGAAAGAGATTTTGAACAGCACGTTTTCCATCACGTAGCTGCCGAAGGGCTGCGGGAGCGTGAACGGCTTTCCCTTGAACAGAACGTCGTAGAAGCCCCAGGTCTTGGCCGTCAGCGCGGACGGGTACCCCATCTCGCCGGTGAGCGCGATCAGTGCGTGCCTCACGGCACGGCTCGTTGCATCACCCGCGGCCCAACTCTTGCGGGAGCCTGTGTTGGGAGCATGGCGATAGGTGCGCAGTGCCCCGCCATCGATCCAGGCATTGGACACGGCGTTGATGATCTGCTCGAGAGTGCCGCCCAACATGGCCGTCACTACCGCTGTGGAGGCCACGCGAACCAGTAACACGTGATCCAGGCCCACGCGATTGAAGCTGTTTTCCAGGGCAAGCACGCCCTGGATCTCGTGAGCTTTGATCATCGCGGCCAGGACTTCGCGCACGACCGGAGGTTTCTTCCCCTCCATGACAGCTTTGCGCGCAAGGTAATCCGCAACCGCCAGGATCCCGCCCAGATTGTCGGACGGATGGCCCCACTCGGCCGCCAGCCAGGTATCGTTGAAATCCAGCCAGCGGATCATCGCGCCGATGTTGAACGCCGCCTGCACGGGATCGAGCTCGAAGGAGGTGCCCGGAACGCGTGCGCCACCCGGCATCATTGCACCGGGCACCACGGGCCCCAGCAGGCGGGTGCAGGCTGGGTACTTCAAGGCCTGGAATCCGCAGGCCAGCGTGTCCATCAGGCAATACCGGGCGGTGTCGTAGGCCACCGCACTCTCGATGCGAAACGTGCTGGCGTAGTCTGCGATCTGGCGCAGCACCGCATCGGGCTCGGGGCGCCGCGCCGACTTGAAATCGTGACCGGACATGAGCTCAGGGCCTCTTGTCGAGCGGGACGAAGGGCAGGTTTTCGGGGCCGACATAGTTGGCCGCCGGCCGGATGATCTTACCGTCGGCCCGCTGCTCCATCACATGCGCCGCCCAACCGCTAGTGCGAGCAATCACGAACAAGGGCGTGAACATGGACGTAGGCACACCCATCAGGTGATACGAGACGGCCGAGAACCAATCCAGGTTGGGAAACATCTTCTTCAGCTCGTGCATCACCGACTCGATCCGATCGGCGACATCGAACAGCCGCATCGACCCCTGTTCGCGCGACAATTGCCGCGCCACTTCCTTGATGATCACATGCCTGGGATCCGACACCGTGTACACCGGGTGCCCGAATCCAATGATGACTTCCTTGTTTCCCACGCGGGCGCGGATGTCGGCTTGCGCGTGGTCCGGGGTGTCGTAGCGCTCCTGGATCTCGAGCGCGACTTCGTTCGCGCCGCCGTGCTTGGGTCCGCGCAAGGCGCCGATCGCCCCCACGATGCAGGAGTAGATATCGGAGCCCGTACCGGCGACGACGCGCGCCGCAAACGTAGACGCGTTGAATTCGTGCTCCGCGTACAGAATCAGCGAGGTGTGCATCGCGCGAACCCAGGAGGCGGAAGGCGGACGCCGATGTAACAGATGCAGGAAGTGGCCACCGACGGAGTCATCTTCGGTCTCGACATGAATCCGCTGGCCGTTGTGACTGTAGTGATACCAGTAGGCCAGCATCGAACCAAAGGACGCGATCAACCGGTCGGCAATCTCTCGTGCACCCGCAGCGCCGTGATCGTCCTTCTCCGGCAGGACACATCCCAGAGCCGAAGCACCGGTCCTCAACACGTCCATCGGATGGGACGCCGCGGGTAGGGTTTCCAGGACTGTACGCACGACCGCGGGCAAACCGCGTGCGGCTTTCAGACGTGCCTTATAGGTGGCAAGCTCGGATCGATTCGGCAGCTTGCCGTGCACCAACAGATAGGCGATCTCTTCGAACTCGCAGGTGTTGGCGATTTCAAGAATGTCGTAGCCGCGATAGTGCAGGTCGTTGCCTGTGCGGCCGACCGTGCACAGGGCGGTGTTGCCGGCCGGCACGCCCGACAGAGCGACGGATTTCTTGGGTTTCGGACCCGACGGATTCGAGGCGTTGGTTTCAGTCATGGCTCACTTCCCGAACAGCTCATCCAGCTTCTTTTCGTAATCCAGATAACCGAGGACGTCGTACAGCTCGGCGCGCGTCTGCATCCGGTCCACGACATTGCGCTGCGTGCCGTCCTGGCGGATGTGCCGGTATACCTCCAGCGCCGCCTGATTCATCGCACGAAAGGCCGACAGCGGATACAGGACCAACCGGATTCCGGCGGCGCGCAGCTCCTCGATGGGCAGCAGCGGCGTCTGGCCGAACTCGGTCAGGTTGGCCAGCACGGGCACCTGGACCTGGTGCGCGAACTGGCGAAACTCCGCCAAAGTCTGCAGGGCCTCCGCAAAGATCATGTCGGCGCCGGCCTCCACGTAGGCCGCGGCGCGATCCAACGCTGCCTGCTGACCCTCCACCGCGTGAGCATCGGTCCGCGCCATGATGACGAACTGGCGGTCGGTCCTGCCATCGACCGCGGACTTGATCCGGTCCACCATTTCCTGCGTCTCGACGAGGGCCTTGCCGGGACGGTGGCCGCAGCGTTTGGCTGCGACCTGATCCTCCAGGTGCAGGCCCGCGGCGCCGGATTTGATCAGATCGGCACAGGTTCGCGCGATGTTGAAAGCACCACCCCAACCGGTGTCTGCGTCCACGAGCAGCGGCAATTCGCACGCCGAAGTAATCCGGCGCACGTCCTCGCAAACGTCGTTCAACGAAGTGATGCCCAGGTCCGGGAGTCCGAGCGAGGCATTGGCGACGCCCGCGCCCGAAAGGTAGATCGCACGAAAGCCGGCCCGTTCGGCCAGCAAAGCGGAATACGCATTGACGGTCCCGACGACCTGCAACGGGCGCTCGGCCTCGACCGCCTCGCGCAGACGGGCTCCCGCGGATGCGGCAGTGCTCATGTTCCGATCCTCACGACGGTGCGTCCCACGACCGACCCGTCCAAGTATCCCTGAAAAGCCGCAGGCAGCTCGGTAAAAGGCAGGACCCGCGTGGTGATGCGATCGAGATGGGCGGGCTTGAGGTCGGAGCCGATGCGCGCCCAGATCTCGCTGCGCTGAGCTCGCGGCACAGCCGACGAATTGATGCCGAGAAGACTGACACCGCGCAGTATGAAAGGCATGACCGTCGTCTCGAGTTGCGGCCCACCTGCCAGGCCGATGCTGGCTATATTGCCGAAGTACCCGACGGTACGCGTCAGCCACGCAAGCGTGGGTCCACCGACGTTGTCGATGGCGCCCGCGAATTCCACCGCTTCGAGCGGTCGCGTGCCAAATTGGATCGCGCGTCGCAGCAGTACACGAGACGCTCCAAGCCCCCGCAGGTACTCGGTCTGGGTTTCCTTCCCCGTTACGGCGACCACTTCATAGCCGCGGCGGGACAGCATGTCGATCGCAATGCTGCCGACTCCGCCGGTCGCGCCCGTCACGACAATGGGGCCAGCGCCGGGCACCTGACCGTTGCGCTCCATTCGATGAATTGCCATCGCCGCCGTGAATCCCGCCGTGCCCAACGCCATGACCTGCTGCTCGTCCAGTCCGTCGGGCAGGTGGAACACCCAATCTCCCGGCACTCGCGCGTATTCGGCGTAGCCGCCGTCGTGGGTCTCGGAGAGCGAATTTCCGGTTACGAGCACGCGATCGCCCGGCTTGAACCGGGCATCCATCGAGGACTCGACGACGCCGGCCAAGTCGATTCCGCCGACCAGGGGATACTTGCGCAGGATCTTGCCTGCGCCGGTGGCCGCCAACGCGTCCTTGTAGTTGATGCCGGAGAAGCGAACGCGGATGACGACTTCGCCCGCCGCGAGATCCTCGAGGCGCAGGGACTCGAAGCGGGCGACGATCTGTTTGGCTACTTGATGGATGCGGAAAGCTTTGAAGGCGTTCATAGGTGACCAGCGGGGTTGACCCTTCAGGGGGCGCGCTACCGGGAGTCAGCGGCCGCCTTGCGACGGCGCTCACCCCAGACGATCAGGCCCTGAGTGTTGAGATCAAGATCGTTCTTGAGGAGAGCCTCGACTTGCGCATCCGTCTGCGAGACGCCGTGCTCGCGGGCGAGGCGCAACCACAGGGCCAGCATGTCACCGCGGATCGCGGTGTAGGGATCCGAGGCGGCGGCGGTCGGTGCCGCGACTGAGGCAGCCGCCGGGGTGGTGTCGAACCCCAGACGCTGCTCGGTGAAGCGCACGAACTCGGCGATCTGGCTCTTCAGGGACGCCGCGAGCCGGGGCAGGCCGGTGATGCGACTGTAGTGCATCAGGTAAATCGACTCGGGCGCGTACGCCATCATGCGGTCGATGGAAGCCGTCAGTTGGTCGGGGTCGAACTGAGTCGGGGTGGTGGTCGGCGTGATGAACGCACCGCGCTGCGTATCGAACTCACGATACGAGATCCCGAAGGTGTCGCCTGAAAAGATGCTCGCATGCGCACGATCGACGACGGCGTAGTGGTGCAGCGCGTGACCGGGAGTATGAATCAACTCCAACTCGCGTCCGCCTAAACGGACACGATCGCCATCCTGAGCCAACCTCACCCGCGCGGCGGCAATGGGCACCAGTTCCCCGTAGAGCTCGTTGTAGCGCTCTTCGCCATAAACGGCTTTCGAGCCGGCAATCAACTTGTCGGGGTCGATCATGTGGGGCGCGCCCCGCGGATGAACGACCGCCGTGGCGTTTGGCAACTCCCGCATGAGCGCCCCAGCGCCGCCCGCGTGATCCAGGTGGACGTGCGTCAGGAACACGTAATCGACTGCACCCCGGTCAATTCCCAAGGCCTCGAGCGCGCCCAATAGATAGGGAACCGAGTAGTTCGTTCCCACGTCCACGAAGGCAGCCCGACCTCCGTCGTGGATGATGTGGGCCGCAGCGTGACCTGGGTACAGGTATTCGGTGTCGACGCTGGTGACCCCGTGCGGATGTCGTTGCATTCTGATATTCATGGCGCCTCGCTTGTCGCTTCCATTCTACCAAGGCATGTCCAGAACACGCGCCGCCGGGATCGTCGCCGGCCTTGCAAACCCATTGGCCACCGCGCTGAGTCTCGCCCTGTGTTTCGCTCCGGTCGCCCTGCGGGCCCAGACGGTGCCCGCCCCCTCGCGCGCGGAGCGGGGTAACCTGATTTTCGAGGGTATTCCGCCGCTGGATACCACCCTCGCGGCGCGGCTCGACCGATATCAGCAGTCGCGGGGGGCCAGTTTCATGGACTGGCTGCCCGATGGCGGCATGCTGATCTCGACCCGCTTCGGTGACGCCGAACAGATACACCGCGTCGCGGGGCCGCTCGGGACGCGAGAGCAGCTCACGTACTCGGCGGATCCGATCTCGCTGGCACGAGCCCAACGCGAAGGAAACGCCGACCGTTTCGTCTTCCTCAAGGATGAAGGCGGCGATGAGAACTCGCAGCTCTACCTCTACAGTGGGCCAAACAACATCCGCCCGCTGACCACCGGCAAGTTCCTCCACGGCAATCCGATCTGGTCGCACGACGGGAAGTACGTGGCCTTCTACGGCAACGACCGCGACGGGGCGAGCTACGACATCTACCTCAGTGAGGTGGATGCGACCACGCCTCCACGCCTGGTGGTCGGGGGGCGTGAGGAGACCTGGTACCCGCTGGACTGGTCGCCGGATGACCGGAAGCTGTTGATATGGAAGTACGCTTCCATCACCGAAAGCTACCTGTACATCGCGGACATCTACACTGGCACGCTGACTCCCGTCGATCCCAGCGGGCGCAAGGTAGGAATCTCGTCCGCGAAATTCGCTCCGGACGGACGCGGCGTCTACGTGGTCAGTGACGAAGACGGCGAGTTCGCCCAACTTCACTATGTCGATCCGGTCACGCACGACGTGCGAAAGCTGACCGAAAACATTCAGTGGGACGTCGAGTCTTTCGACGTGAGCGCCGACGGGCGCTACCTGGCCTACGTGGTCAACGAGGATGGGCGAAGCCGGCTGACGGTGGTGGATCAGCTTCAGAAGCTGGAGCTCGCGCCGCGGGGGCTTCCGGAAGGCCGAATCCTGAATATTCGGTTCGATCGCACTGGAAAGCGCCTGGCCATAACGGCCGAATCAGCGCAGCAACCGCGTGACGTATATGTCTACGACATCACGCGCAACGCGCTCGATAGGTGGACTCGCAGCGAGACTGGCCCGCTCGACACATCGACGTTCGTACCCGCGGAGCTGGTGCGCTATCCAACCTGGGATCGTGTTGGCGGTAAGCAGCGCATGTTGTCGGCGTATGTCTATCGCCCGCGCACAGCGGGCCCGGCACCCGTGCTTCTCGATATCCACGGCGGCCCGGAGTCGCAGTTCCGGGCGGGCTGGGACCCTTTCATCCAATTCGTCGTCAACGAGTTGGGTTATGCAGTGATCGCGCCGAATGTTCGCGGCTCCTCGGGCTACGGCAAGACCTTTATGAAGCTCGATAACGGCATGCAGCGTGAGGATGCCGTCAGGGACATCGGCTCGCTCCTGGTATGGATCGGACTGCAACCGGCATTCGATCGCGACCACACCGTCGTCATGGGTGGCTCGTACGGCGGATACATGGCGCTCGCCTCGCTCGCAGCTTATGGAGATCGCCTGCGCGGCGGCATCGACGTCGTGGGCATCAGTAACTTCGTCAGCTTCCTGACCAACACTGCAGCTTACAGGCAGGACCTGCGGCGGACCGAGTATGGCGATGAGCGTGATCCGAAAATGAGGTCCTTCCTCAATCGGATTTCACCACTCAACAACGTATCGCAGATCCGCCGGCCGCTATTGGTGGTCTCGGGCTTGAACGATCCGCGGGTTCCCCCTTCGGAGTCGCAGCAGATCGTCTGGCGTCTGCGACAAACCGGCGGGGAGGCCTGGTATCTCGCCGCAAAGGATGAGGGACACGGGTTCAGGAAGAAGGTGAACCAGGACGCCTACCTGCAGACGGCGGCGCAGTTCCTGCAGAAGCTGGAGGGGAAACCAGCGACCGCCGAGGCCGCCCGGAAGTAAAACGGAAGCGGGCCCTCGTGGGGCCCGCGACGTCGAACTTATTTGCGTTCGGGTTCTTTGTGTTCGGCTTCGGCCGTCAGGCTCGAGGAGGGTCGCGGCTCGCTGTGCAGCGACGGCGACTGCTTGCTGAAATACTCGGCAATCGCCTCGATGTCCGATTCCTTCAGGTTCGCGACAAAGCCCACCATGATCGGGTTCTTGCGGCCGCCCTTCTTGTACTCCTCGAGCGCCTGCGTCAGATAGTCAGCGTGCTGTCCCGCGAGCGACGGATACATCGGGGCAATCGTTACGCCGTCCTGACCGTGGCACGTCACGCACAGAGCGGCGGCCTGAGGTGGTGTGCCGTTCGCCTTGTGCACGGAAACTAAGGGCTTGCCGGCGAAGTACGATGCGATGTCAACGATGTCTTGATCGGACAGGGTCGTCGCTTGCGAGTGCATCGTGATATGGGAGCGATCACCGCTCCTGTAGCCCTGCAGCGCGGCGATCAGATATTCGGGATGCTGCCCCTCGAGCTTCGGCACGCTGTAGTTCGGATACGCGTTCTTGTAAGTGTCGACGCCATGGCAGCCGAGGCACGTATACGAGAGTTGCTTGCCGCGATGCGGATCACCCTGAGCAGGGCTGGCCGCAGCGGGTGCGGGTGCAGCCGCCGCGCCGTCGGCGCTGGCTGTCTGGGCTGATGCGGAGTGGGCCCCGAGAGACGCGCACAAAACTGTCGCCAGAAATCCAAAAGAACGCGCCCCGAATCGCCGCAAAACCATATTGATGTCACTTTCGAATGCTGCGCAAAACGGCCCCGAATGTTACGGACTTGGCGGGGGAATAGCCAGATTGCATCCTACGCAACGCATGATCGGACTCATTCAGCGCGTGAGCGAAGCAGCCGTGCGTGTCGACGGCGAAGCGGTCGGCCAAATTGGCCGCGGACTACTCGTGCTCGTGGGCTTCCGGCGCGGCGATGACGAGGCGACTGCAGATCGTCTCCTCGAGAGAGTTCTGAACTACCGCGTTTTCCCCGACGACAGCGGCCGCATGAACCTGTCGGTTCGTGACGTCTCGGGGGATCTGCTGCTGGTCTCTCAGTTCACCCTGGCGGCGGACACGCATAAGGGCACTCGCGCGGGGTTCAGCACGGCTGCGGCGCCCGATGAGGCCCGCCGGCTGTTCGACTACCTGGTGGAGAAGGCCCGAAGAGTCCCCGGGTTAGCCGAGGGAGCGGTTGCCACCGGGGTCTTCGGCGCGGACATGAAAGTGTCGCTGATTAACGACGGCCCGGTGACGTTCTGGCTCGAGAGCTAAGGGGGGGCGTGAGGTCGGCGGGGCGCCGGTGGCAGCTCGCGGTGGCCCGAGGGCGCGCCCTCTGAGGCAGGCCGGGAGCTTGGCCCAGGGCGGGGTCGGGAGCTTGACGCTTCTTTGGCGTAGTTGAGTTCCGGGAACCGCCCGCCCGGCGCAAATCCTCGAACTTTCCCGGTCGCAAAGCCTCTTTTGTCCTATGATCCATGTGATTAGCAAACTGCTAGCGGGAGTCGAGGCTTATGGGTATCGGGATGCGCGAGCTGATTCTGATTCTGCTCGTGGTGCTCGTGGTGTTCGGGACCAAGAAACTGCGCACGATCGGGTCGGACCTCGGAAACGCGGTGAGAGGGTTCAAGAAGGCGATGACCGATGAGGAGCAGGGTGGCAGCTCCTCGGACGACGACGAGAAGCAGCCGCCGCGACAGATTCGGGCCGATGGTAAGGACGCGGAGTTCCCCGAGAACGCCAAGCGTACGACCGAGAAGACCGACCGCCCCGTCTGAGGGCTTGCTCGGTCGAGCCCCTGCAGGCTACAAGGCCCTCCCTTAATCCTTCGTAGATGATCCCGAGCCTGAAGCCGCACTGGATGAACAGCGTCCGAGCTTCAGCAGGCTGGGGATTTTCACCGGCGCAATAGGGCGCCCGACCGCATGTTCGACGTCGGTTTTTCCGAGATCCTGGTCATCTTCGTCCTGGCGCTGATCGTGCTGGGACCCGAACGGCTACCCAAGGTCGCCGCACAGGTCGGCAAGATCCTGGGGCGGGCCCGCGCCATGGCGCGACAGTTCCGCGAGCAGCTCGAAGAGGAGATCACCCTCGAGGAGCGCAAGAAGAGCGACGCGAAGGCCATCAAGCCGATCGAGATGCCGCCGCCGGCGCAGGATGCCGCCTCGCAACCGCCTGAAGTGCAGGCCGCGGCCGCTGGCGCAGACGCTCCGGAGGGAGGGCCGGCGCACGCGGGCGGCAGGGACGAATCCGCGCAACCGGGTTACCAGGCGACCGGAGTGTCCGCGGCAGGGGCAACCGGCTCAGACCCTTCGCACGACCAGACTCAATCCACGGCGACGTCTGACTCGACTCAATCCGCCGCCGTGCAGCCTTCAACGACGCCCTGGGTCGCCGAGCACGCTCACGACATGGCCTCGCACGAGCCCGTTGTCGAAATGGAATCGGGCCATGTCGATCTGACGCATGAGGCCTGGCCGCATGCGGCACCCGTGCCGCCGCCGGAAGTGGCAGCGGTGTTTGGCGACCAACTGCTGCCGGCAGAACCGGAGACGCACGCCGCCCAACATCGCACGCCTGCGCAGGCCGAGAGTTCGCCGCGAGCCGCGGATGTACCGGCGTCGCAGCCCGACTCCGCAGCCGCGAAGACCGACGATCGCGATAGTGCGCCCGCCAAGGACTCCTCCTCGCAATGAGTGAGCAGCCCGAGAAGCCTGACAAGCCCGAGGAAAAACTCGCCGAGGGCACACTGATCTCGCATTTGCTCGAGCTGCGGGACCGGCTCATTCGCATGTGCATCGCGGTCGGCATCGCTTTCCTGCCGTGCATGGGGTACTCGAAGGAAATCTTCTCGTTCGTCGCCATGCCGCTGATGAAGAAACTGACACACGGCAACAGCCTGATCGCCACCGACGTGATGTCGACGTTCATGACGCCGTTCAAGATGTCGTTCTTCGCGGCCGTGTTGATTGCGATGCCGTACATCCTGTACCAGATCTGGGCGTTCGTCGCGCCAGGCCTGTACCGTCACGAGAAGAAATTCGCGGTTCCGCTACTGGTGTCCTCGGTGGTGCTGTTCTACGCGGGTATCGGATTCGCGTATGAGTTCGTCTTCCCGGTGTTGTTCAAGTTCTTCGCCTCGGAGACGCCCGCGGGAGTATCCATGATGACGGACATCCAGAAGTACCTGGATTTCGTGCTGCGGATGTTCTTCGCCTTCGGACTGGCTTTCGAGGTTCCCGTCGCCGTCGTGCTGTTGGTGAGCGTAGGCATCGTGCGTCTCGAGAAGCTCAAGTCCATCCGCGGCTACGTGCTGATCGGCTGCTTCGTCGCCGCCACCTTCGTCACTCCGCCCGACGCGGTGTCCCAAAGCATCATGGCAGTCCCGATGTACCTCCTGTACGAGGGAGGCATCCTGATGGCTACGATCCTCATGCGTAACAAGGGCAAGCCCCAACCGGAGCAAGCCACCTAAGTGGACACAGTCGCCGCGGCCGTCCGCGAAAGGGCTGTTCCCGAGAGAATGATATTCGGGCAGCCTCGCGGGCTCGCGACGCTGTTCCTCACGGAGATGTGGGAGCGCTTCACCTTCTACGGGATGCGCGGCATCCTGGTTCTCTTCATGGTGGACGCTGCCGCGCATGGCGGGCTTGGACTCGACGACAGGACCGCCACCACGGTCTACGGGCTCTACCTCTCCGGGACCTACCTGCTCTCCCTCGCCGGTGGCTGGATCGCGGACCGTCTGATCGGCGCACAGCGCGCGGTGATCAGTGGCGGGGTCATGATCATGATCGGCAACGCGATGTTGGCGTCCGCCAGCACTCAGGTGTTCTTCCTTGGGCTGGTCGTCGTCGTCTGCGGCGTCGGCATGCTGAAACCCAATGTCAGCGCAATGGTCGCTCAGCTCTACCCCGAAGGCGGCACCCGCCGCGATGCGGGCTTCTCGATCTTCTACATGGGCATCAATATCGGCTCGTTCGTCGGCGCAGTGGCGGTGCCGTTTTTCGCAGCCTGGCTGGGCTGGCATTGGGGCTTTGCGCTGCCTGCGCTGGGGATGCTGTTGGGCCTGGCGCAGTTCGTAGCGACTCGCCGTTACCTGGGGAGTGCCGGAATAGCACGCGCGCCGGACGCACCGCGCGGGTCGTGGACGCCGATCTTCCTTCTTGCAGCTGTGATAGCCGCGGCAGCGGTCCTTGCGATCACCGGCCGGCTACAGATCGACCCGATCAAAGTCTCGTCCATCGCCTCCTGGCTGATGGTGGCGTTGGCGCTGGCCTACTTCCTCTATCTGATCTTCTTCGCCGGCCTGGACCGTGTCGAACGCGGTCGTGTCTACGTCCTCGTCGCTCTCGCCGCCGGCGGCGTGATGTTTTGGGCGGGATTCGAGCAGGTGGGCGCCTCGTTGAACCTGTTTGCGGATCGGTACACGGACCGGCATATCCTGGGTTGGGAGATGCCGGCGGGCGTGTTGCAGGCGGTCTATCCTGCGCTGGTCATCGCTTTTGCGCCGGTGTTCGCGGCGCTCTGGCTGCGCCTGGGGCGCCGCCGCCGGGAGCTGTCGCCTCCGACGAAGTTTGCGGCCGGCCTGCTCCTGATGGGCCTCGGTTTCCTGGTCATGTCCTTTGCAGCGCGCCGGGTTCTGGGCGGCGCCACGGTACTGCCCACGTGGCTGATCTCGACAGCGCTGCTGCTCACGTTCGGGGAGCTGTGCCTGTCCCCCGTTGGACTGTCGTGGATGACCAAACTCGTCCCGACCCGGTTCGCGGGCCAGGTCATGGGCGTGTGGTTCTTATCGCTGGCCCTGGGTAACAACCTGGCGGGCCAACTTTCCAGCGAGTACGACTCGAGTCATCTCGAGACCCTTCCCGGTCTGTTCCTGAAGATCTTCTGGTGGGGTGTGATCGCGGGCGTGGTGATGCTGATCTGCACGCCCCGGCTCAAGAAGCTCATGGCGGGAGTTCAATAGCATGCACAAATGGATTGCGTGGCTGGCCTGCACGGCCTGGATAGCGATGGCCGGGGGATGTTCCTCACAGAAACCGGACGCAGCGGCGGCGACTGCCGCGCCAACCGAGACGGCCGATCAGTTCGTCACCCGGGTGAGCCGCGCTCTGGAGGAAGCCTACCGCGAGGGCCAGATCGCCGACTTCACTCAACAGACCTACATCAATTCGGACACGCAGTTCATGAACTCCAAGGCGACGGAGCGCTACCTCGCCCTGGTGAACGACGTAGTCAAGCAATCGCGCCGCTTCGAGGGACAGAAGCTGCCCCCGGCGACGGCGCGGGCATTGCAACTGCTGAAGTTCGCCTCCTCCTCGCCGGCCCCGGACGATCCCGCGCATCGAGCGGAGCTCAGCACCCTCGAATCCAAGCTCAATGCGCAGTACGGCCAGGGCAAGTACTGCCCGAAGGGCCCGGACTCCTGCCGCAATCTCGATCAACTCTCGGAGGTGCTGGCCCATAGCCGCAACTACGATGAGCTGCTGGATGCATGGAAGGGCTGGCATGACGTCGGTGCGAGCATGCGGACCGACTACGCGCGCTTCGTCGAGCTGGCGAACGAGGGCGCCCGCAATCTCGGCTTCAAAGACACCGGAGTTTTCTGGCGCTCGGACTACGACATGGCGCCCGAAGAGTTCGACGCCGAAGTGGAGAGGCTATGGGGTGAGGTGAAGCCGCTCTACGACGGATTGCAGTGTTATGCGCGAGCGAAGCTCGCGAAGAAGTATGGCGAAGACAAGGTGCCTGCGGGGAAGCCCATTCCGGCGCATCTGTTGGGAAATATGTGGGCGCAGGAATGGGGCAAGATCTACGAGGACATTCTCAAGCCCTACCCCCAGGCAGGCGTCGTCTCGGCGGACGCGGGACTGAAGAAGCAGAACTGGGACCCGGTGCATCTGACGCGCTCGGCGGAGAGCTTCTATCAGTCACTGGGATTTCCCGCCCTGCCGCAGTCGTTCTGGGAGCGCTCGATGCTCGCCCGTCCGCGCGACCGCGACGTCGTCTGCCACGCCAGCGCCTGGGACATGGGCATTCCGGGAGATGTCAGGGTCAAGGCCTGCCTGCAGCCGCCGGATGAAGAGAATCTCTACACCATCTATCACGAGCTGGGTCACGTCTATTACTTCATCAGCTACGCGAATCAACCTTTCCTCTTCCGCAGTGGCGCCAACGACGGATTCCACGAGGCAATCGGGGATACCGTGGATCTGTCCGTCACACCGGCGTACCTGGCGCAACTGAAGCTCGTCGAGCCCGTCAAGCCCAGCCGCGAATCGCTGTTGAATCAGCAGATGAAGATGGCGGCGGATCGCATCGCGTTTCTCCCCTTCGGGAGGACGATAGATCTGTGGCGCTGGAAGGTGTTTTCAGGCGAGATCCCGCCGTCGCAATACAACACCGCGTGGTGGGAGCTGCGCCGCAAGTACCAGGGCATCGCCCCGGCGGTGGCCCGCACGGAGAGCGACTTCGACCCGGGCGCGAAATACCACATCCCGGCCAACACGTCCTACGCCCGCTACTTCCTCGCCTACATCCTGCAATTCCAGTTCCATCGGGCGCTGTGTCAGGCCGCCGGGTTCAAGGGGCCGTTGAACGAGTGCTCCATCTACGGCAACAAGGACGCCGGCAGGAAGTTCGCGCAGATGTTGAGCCGCGGGGAGAGCCAGCCCTGGCAGGACACGCTGCAGGAGCTGACCGGGGAGCGCAAACTGGATGCGACGGCGCTGGTCGAGTACTTCGCGCCGCTGAAGACCTGGTTGGATGAGCAGAACAGGAATCAGCAGTGCGGCTGGTAGGACACTCCCCCTCGCAATAACGCCGCGCAGGAGGCATCGGCAGGGTTCACACTTCCTCTACGGCGGAGGCCGCGAGCAGAGCGCGGATTTCGGGGAGGCAGGAGCCGCAGTTGGTGCCCGCCTTCAGGCGCTCTCCGATCTGTTTGGCGGTCGTGCAGCCGTGCTGGGCCATCGTCTTTTGCAGGGTCCCGCGACGGACACCGAAGCACGAGCACACCAGCGGCCCCAGATCCGGGCCTGCGCCAAGCGCGCGGCCGGCCAGTAACGCGATGCGATCTGCCGGGGCAAGCTGCTGTTTGGCGAAGAGGCTCGCAATCCACTCCCGCGCGGGCAGGTCGGGGTGGGGCGACACGTAGACGCAGCTTTCGAGCCGCTCGTCGGCGATGTATGCGGCGCGATAGATGCCGGATGACTCATCCTCGTACTCGAGCAGATCCGCATTCCCGGCGACGGCACCGAAGGACTCTCGAGCCCATTTGGCCCAGCCGGTGGAGCGTCGACGCCCGGCCATCTCGTGGCGGACGCAGTCTGCTCCGGGTACGAAGGTCCACCACGTACTGTCCGGAGCCTTCTGTGGCTGCCGCGTCACGACCACTGCGTACCACTCCACGGGAAAGGGCTCGACGCGAGCGGGCGTGTGTTTGAATTCCGGTTCGCCGGATATCGGATCGACGACCGGATTCACCAACGACCCGGCTCTGGCCTCGGAAGCAAACGCTCCGCTCCAATGGATCGGTACGAAGACGCCTCCCCGAGCGATCTCGCCACTGGTACGCAATCGCGCGACCAACGTGCCCCAGTTTGTGGTGACACGCACCAGCTGCCCCGCCTTGACACCCATCAGCAGGGCGTCCTGAGCGTGCAGGTCGACAAAGGGCTCCGGAAGATGCTCCACCAACCTGGGCGACCGGGCGGTGCGCGTCATCGTGTGCCACTGGTCGCGAATCCGGCCGGTGTTGAGTGCAAACGGGAACTCGGTGCTGGTTGCGTTGGCCGGCAACTTGGGTGTCGTGGGGACGAAGCGGGCGTTGCCGTCGGCGTTCCAGAACTGTCGATCGGCGAAGAGGCGCGCAGTGCCGCTGTCGCCTCGGTGTTTGATGGGCCATTGCACCGGCTCGAGTCCGTCGTATTCGGCCCTCGTCAGGTCGGTGAGGCCTCCGATATCGAAGCAGCGAGCGCCATCGTTTCGCAGCGCGGACAGTCGTGCATGCTCGGCAAATATCTCGGCCTCGGAAGCGTAGTCGAAAGCTGCGACGAACCCCAATCGTTTGGCCACTTCACACACGATCCACCAATCCGGTTGCGCCTCGCCCGCCAGAGGCAGGAAAGGCCGCTGTCTCGAGATGCGCCGTTCGGAGTTGGTGACGGTACCGCTCTTCTCGCCCCAGCCTGCAGCGGGTAACAGCACGTGGGCCACCGACGTCGTGTCCGTCTTGGCGATGCAGTCGGACACCACGACCAGCTCGCAGCGTTCCAGGGCTTCGCGCACCCGATCCGCATCCGGCAAACTCACCAGAGGATTGGTGGCCATGATCCACACGGCCTTGACCTTCCCGGAGTGGATGGCTTCGAACAGCTCCACGGCCTTCAGACCGGGCCGGCTGGCAATGACAGGGCTCTCCCAGAAACCCTGCACCAGGGCGCGATCGCCGGCGCTGTCCAGATTCATGTGGGCGGCCAGCATGTTGGAAAGCCCGCCCACTTCACGGCCGCCCATGGCGTTGGGCTGGCCCGTCAGGGAGAACGGCCCCATGCCCGGTCGACCGATGCGACCGGTGAGCAGATGACAGTTGATCAGGCTGTTGACCTTGTCGGTCCCCGAGCTCGACTGGTTGACCCCTTGCGAAAAGGCGGTCACGACGCGCTCGGTGCGCGCGAAGAGCTCGTAGAAGTCGCTCACGCTCTCTTCGTCCACTCCACAGATGCGGGCGACGGTGCGCACGTCGCGGCAGGACTCGAGCGCGATCGCCAGAGCTTCCCAGGCGCCAGTGGTGTTGTCGGCCACGAACTTTTCGTCGATCGCGCCACTGGTGTGCAGGTGGGCCAACAGTCCGTTGAAGAGGGCGACGTCGGTGCCCGCCCGGATCGGCAGGTGCAAGTCGGCCGCCTCGCAGGTCGAGGTCCGGCGCGGGTCGATGACGACCAGCTTCATGCCCGGACGCCGCTCCCGCGCCTGCAACATGCGCTGATACAGAACGGGATGGCACCAGGCGGTGTTGGATCCCACCAGGACGACCAGGTCGGCCAGCTCGAGGTCCTCGTAGC
Source organism: Steroidobacteraceae bacterium (assembly GCA_036499585.1). Taxonomy (GTDB): domain Bacteria; phylum Pseudomonadota; class Gammaproteobacteria; order Steroidobacterales; family Steroidobacteraceae; genus 13-2-20CM-66-19. The sequence goes on along the minus strand of DASYDM010000004.1, from coordinate 86,815 downwards.
AGCCGGGGACGAGGTCCCCGCCGAACGCCCGCTTGTGGCCGGCGACCGCCGAGGACATGCACAGGCGCGAATTCGTATCGATGTTGGCGGAGCCGATGAAACCCTTTACCAGCTTGTTGGCGACATAGTAGTCCTCGGTGAGCAGCTGCCCGGACACGTACAGCGCCACGGAGTCGGGGCCGTGCTCGCGAATAATGCGCTGAAAGCCGCTTGCAACCTCACTCAGCGCAGCGTCCCACGTAACCTGCTCGCCGTGGATGTACGGATGCAGAAGGCGGCCCTCGGGGCCCACGGTGTCGGCCAAGGCGGAGCCCTTGGAGCACAGACGCCCGAAGTTGGCCGGGTGACGCGGGTCGCCGCGTACGTCGACCTGCCCTCCCCGCACCCGCGCCAGTACGCCACACCCGACGCCGCAATACGGACAGGTGGTGCGCACTTGCGGGATATCCTCCTCGACGCGCGTGTCGACGCCGGAGGCGGGCGCGCGGACGGCATTCATGTCGTCGTGGCGACCTCGCAGCCTGCCGAGGCCTCGCAGCCTGCCAGGGCCGCCTGGCCGAACAACAGCTTGTCGCGAACGGCGGAAACATCCTTTCCTTGCGTCATCAACTCGAAATACCACGGGCCGTCGGCGACGTCTCCGTAGAGCACAGCACCTCGCAGTTTGTTATCTCGAATGACCAGACGCTTGTACACACCGCGGCGCTGGTCTTTCAGGACGAGCGCCTCCGTGTTGGCATCGCCCGCAAAGTCACCGGCCGAATAGAGGTCGATGCCCGTGACCTTGAGTTGGGTCGCCGTTGGAGACTGGCGGTAGCGGGAGACGCCTACCTCCGCCAGGTGCGTCGCGCAAACCCGAGCCTGCTCCCACAAAGGCGCGACGAGGCCGAAGGTGCTCTGTCGATGCTGCACGCACTCGCCCACTGCATAGATGCTGGGATCGTATGTTTGCAGCGTGTCGTCGACCAGGACTCCCCGTTCGCATCGCAGCCCCGCCAGAGCGGCGACCTCGGTATTCGGTTTGACTCCAATGGCCATCACGACCAGATCGGCCGCCAGCTCGCTGTCATCCGCGAAACCCACGCCGGTCACCCGTTCGGAGCCGAGAATGGCAGCGGTCTTGGCCGGCATTTTGAACTTCAATCCCCGCGCTTCGAGTGAGCTGCGCAGCAGCGCGGCGGCCGAGGCGTCCAACTGACGCTCCATGAGCGTACCGAGCAAGTGAACGACAGTGACGCTCATGCCGCGGCGTACCAGAGCGTTCGCCGCCTCCAGGCCCAACAGGCCGCCGCCGATCACGACAGCACTCTTGTACTGCTTCGCAGCTGCCAGCATGGCGTCGACGTCAGCGAGATCGCGGAATGTCACAACGCCCGGAAGGTCGACGCCCGGGATCGGCAGCATGATCGGACGCGATCCGGTGGCCAGAAGCAGCCGGTCGTACTGTGCTTCGACCCCGCTTTTTGAGCGCACGATCCGCTTGCGCCGATCGATCGCGACGACCGGGTCACCGGCGTGCAGGGTGACGTGCCGCTCTTTGTACCACTCGATCGGGTGAGTGACGATTTCCTCGTACCGCTTGTCGCCGGCAAGTAGTGGGGAGAGGAGGATGCGGTTGTAGTTGCCGTGAGGCTCCGCACCGAACACTTCAATGTCATAGGCGTGAGGTGCCAGCTCCAACAGCTCCTCCACGGTGCGCATGCCAGCCATTCCATTGCCGATCACGACCAAGCGCCGACGGCGTGGGCTCGCGACCTGCTGCGGCTCGGCGTTCACCCAGATCCTGCCGTCCAGCACACGAGTCGGATACACGTTGACCGAGTATGCGGGGTCCTCGATACAGCGCCCTGTCGTGAGGCTGAAGTGGTGCTTGTAGATCGGCGAGGCCACCACGCGTTCGGATTTGATATCGCCGATCAAGCCACGCGCCAGGACATTGGCTTCGCTGGCCGGATCGAAGTTATCGAGCGCGTAGACACCCTCATCGACCCGGAAGACCGCCACCTGGCGTGCGCCCACCAACGCGCACGCGCCCGAGTTCGGAATCAGATCTTCGAGACTGCAGACCGACGTCCATCCGTAACTGCTGATCATGCTCAGGCCCTCACTCGTTCGCGGCGCTCGGCTTGGGTGGCGGGTCGGATCTGACCGCGCTCCTGCACGAACACCACATTGCCGTCCGTTTGATCGCTGTTGATGAAGTGGCGGAAGCGCCGCAGAGTCGCCGGATCCTCGACCGCCTTCTTCCACTCGCACTCGTAGGTAGCCACGATGCGCGCCATGTCCGCTTCCAGCTCGGCAGCAATACCGAGCTTGTCTTCGCACACGACCTGCTTGAGATAGTCCAGACCTCCCTCGAGGTTGTCTCGCCACGTGGACGTGCGCTGCAGCCGATCGGCGGTGCGGATGTAGAACATCAGAAACCGGTCGATGTAGCGGACCAAGGTCTCCTTGTCGAGATCGCAAGCCAGCAACTCCGCATGACGCGGCTTCATCCCGCCGTTGCCGCAGACATAGAGGTTCCAACCCTTCTCTGTGGCGATCACTCCGACATCCTTGCCCTGTGCTTCGGCGCATTCGCGCGTGCAGCCGGAGACGGCGAGCTTGATCTTGTGTGGCGCGCGCAGGCCCCGGTAGCGATTCTCGATCTCGATGGCGAGGCCGACGCTGTCCTGTACTCCATAGCGACACCATGTCGAGCCGACGCACGACTTGACGGTGCGCATGGCCTTTCCATAGGCGTGCCCGGATTCGAAGCCCGCCGCGATGAGCTCTTTCCAGATCAGCGGCAGCTCGTGAACCTGAGCCCCGAACAGATCGATCCTCTGCCCACCGGTGATCTTGGTGTAGAGGCCGAACCTCTGGGCCACCTGGCCGATCACGATCAGCTTCTCGGGTGTGATCTCGCCGCCCGGGATTCTGGGGACGATGGAGTAGGTGCCGTCCTTCTGCATGTTGGCCAGGAAGTAATCGTTGGTATCTTGCAGGGCGGCTTTGTCGCGCGACAGCACGAAGCCGTTCCAGCACGAAGCCAGAATCGACGCCACGGCGGGCTTGCAGATATCGCAACCCAGGCCGCGACCGTGCTTGGTCAGTACCGTCGCGAAGTCGCGCAGCTCTCCGATGCGTACGAGGTGGTAGAGCTGCTGACGTGAATAGGGAAAGTGCTCGCAGAGGTGATTGTCTACTGCCACACCTTTGCGCTTCAGCTCTGCTTTCAGCACCTGCGTGACCAGCGGCGCGCAACCTCCGCAAGTCGTGGCGGCTCGGGTCTTCGTCTTCAGGGCGCCGATGGTGGTGCAACCGCCATCCACGGCGGCACAGATCGCGCCTTTGCTCACGTTGTTACAGGAGCAGATCTGAGCTGTATCAGGAAGTGCAGCGATGCCCGTGGCGCCTGACTTCTTCGCACCGTCGCGCGGCGGAACCAGCATCTCCTCGGGAAACTCCGGAAGCGCGAGGCTGTTGAGCATCATCTGCAGCCAGTTGCCGTACTCCCCGGTATCGCCGACCAGTACGGCGCCGAGGAGGCGCGTGCCGTCCTCGTTGACTACGAGCTTCTTGTAGACCTCCTTGCGCTCATCGACGAAGGCGTACGTGCGGGAACCAGGCGATGCGGCATGTGCATCGCCGATGGAGGCGACGTCGACGCCCAGGAGCTTGAGCTTGGTGCTCATGTCGGCGCCGGAGAAAGTCAGATCGGAATTCGCTTCAGTGATCGCCATGGCGGCGACCTGAGCCATCTGATAGCCGGGGGCGACCAGACCGAAAATCCGGTTACCCCAGAGCGCGCACTCGCCTACGGCAAAGATGTTGGGATCGGAGGTGCGGCACTGATCGTCGACGACGATTCCGCCGCGCTCGCCGACTTTCAGGCCGCACTCCCGCGCCAGCTCGTCGCGGGGGCGGATGCCGGCGGAGAAGACGATCACGTCGGCATCGAGAGTCGAGCCGTCGGCGAATTTCAGGCTGTGGCGTGCAGCGGAGGAGCCGGCGGCGGTGGGCAAGCCATCAGGGCCGGCGGTGATCTCCCTGGTGTGCTTGCCGGTGTGGACACGAACGCCCAGCGCTTCGATCTTCCGGCGCAACATCCCGCCACCCCCCTCATCGACCTGCAAGGCCATGAGCCGAGGTGCAAACTCAACGACGTGCGTCTCCAGACCGAGGTCCTTCAGCGCCTTGGCGGCTTCGAGCCCGAGCAATCCACCGCCGATCACCACACCGACCCGCGCGTTTTGCGCGCTGTCGCGGATCGCTTCGAGATCTTCAATCGTGCGATAGACAAAACAACCCGCGCGTTCGCGACCAGGGACCGGCGGCACGAACGGATATGAGCCAGTGGCGATCACCAGTGCGTCGTAGGCGAACTCAACGCCGGAGCGGGTGAGCACCTTGCGTTGCTCGCGATCGATGTTGACGACACGTTCCCCCAGACGGGCGTCGATGTCGTGCTGGGCGAAGAAGCCTTCGGGCACCAGCGAGAGATCGGCAGCCGTCTTGCCTGAGAAGAAGGCCGAGAGTTGGACGCGGTCGTACGCGGGGCGGTGTTCCTCGCCGAGGACAGTGACATGGAGGGAATGACCTGCGGGAAGAGCCTCGAGAAGGCGTTGCCCCACCATTCCATTTCCGATCACTACAAGCTTCATGCGACCTCTCTCCCAAAAAAAAGCCGCCGACTCGAACACGCTGTTAAGGCGTACTCGAGCCGGCGGCGTTGCCCCGCAGACCCGCACTTGGATCCGCTCGTTAGAGATTGCAACCGCTATGCCAGCGGCGCGGGCCGGCATTAAGCCTTGATTTCACAATGAGTTAGCACTTCCGCCCGCTCGCGCAAGTCGCGCCGGCCCCGGGCGTTTGACCGGTTGTGGAGCAGACTAGACCCGCAGTGCACTGAGTGAGTGCGGCGCCGATGCCCGCGACCGCAGATTCCCCGCATCTGTGGCCATGGCATGGCCATTGCACCAGCCCTGTTCATGCACTCGGTCCGAAACAGTTCATGAGCGAGGGTTCACTTCACATTCTGGTGGTGGATCAGAACGTCATGCGCGCGTCGATTCTCGAAGACGGTCTTCGTGAAGCCGGGTACGCGCGGGTCACGGTCGTGCGCGACATGCAGAACCTGCTCAAGAGGATCGAAGAGGCCGACCCGGATGTGATCTGCATCGATCTCGAGAATCCAAATCGCGATGTCCTCGAGCAGATGTTCCAGGTCTCGCGCAGCGTCCCGCGTCCGGTCGCGATGTTCGTCGATCGCTCGGACACGGACATGATCAAGGCAGCAGTGGAATCGGGAGTCGGCGCTTACGTCGTCGACGGCCTGCGCAAGGAGCGCATCAAGCCCATCCTCGAGATGGCGGTAAGTCGTTTCAATGCTTTCCGGCAGCTGCGCGATGAGCTCGACCAGGCCCGCCAGGCCCTGGAAGAGCGCAAGGTGATCGAGCGCGCCAAGGGGATCCTGATGCAGGAGCGCAAGCTCTCGGAAGAGGCCGCATACGCGTTGCTGCGCAAGGCCGCCATGAATGAGAACCGGCGCGTGGTGGAGATCGCTCAGGCGCTGATCACTGCCGCAGGACTGTTGAAATGAAGCTGGTCCTGGGGTTCATACCGCTGTTGGATTGCGCCTCCTTGGTCGCGGCGGCGGAGTTCGGTTTCGCCGCGGCAGAAGGGCTCGATCTGACCCTGGTGCGCGAAACATCGTGGGCCAACATTCGCGATCGCGTCATCGTCGGTCACTTCGATGCGGCACACATGCTCGGGCCGATGACGGTCGCATCGAGCCTTGGTGTCGGTCACATCAAGATCCCCGTCATTGCGCCGCTGGCGCTCGGATTGGGCGGCAATGCCATCACGGTCTCGATCTCGTTGTGGGAGAGAATGTGCCGCGAAGGCGCGAGCCCAGGAGCCGATCCGCACAAGCAAGCGCATGCGCTGCACACTGTAGTCGCCGCCAGGGCCCGAGCCGGCCTGGAGCCGCTGACCTTCGCGATGGTCTATCCGTTCTCGTGTCACAACTACGAGCTGCGCTACTGGTTGTCGGCCTGCGGAATCGATCCCGAGCGTGACGTGAGGCTGGTGGTCATTCCGCCGCCATTCCTGGTCGACTCGTTGCGCGCCGGCCAGATCGACGGCTTCTGCGTCGGCGAGCCTTGGAATAGCCTGGCGGTGGAGACCGGCGCCGGGGCCATCGTGGCCACCACGACATCGGTCTGGCCGTTGAGTCCGGAGAAAGTGTTGGGTTGCAGGGCCGAGTGGGCGGACGGCCATCCCCTGCAGCTGGCAGGCTTGCTGCGCGCGCTGTATCAGGCCTCGCTCTGGTGCGAACGTCCCGAGAATCATGCGGAGCTGGCTCGCAAGCTGTCCGAGCCTCGTTATGTCGGGACCTCGGGGGAGCTTTTGCAGCGCAGTTTGGGGAATCTGCTGGCACTCACGCCTGGGGCAGCTCTCACGTCCGTACCGGGATTCCATACCTCTGCCAGCCACGCGGCCACCTTCCCCTGGACCAGTCACGCAGTCTGGTTTTACACGCAGATGGTGCGGTGGCGTCAGATCGAGCACTCGGATGCGCGGCTCGCAATCGCGAGAGCGACATACCGACCGGATCTCTATCGCGCGGCGTTGGCGGGACAGGCGAGTGACATTCCGCGAGTCGACCAGAAGGTCGAGCGGTTTTTCGATGACCGCGCGTTTGACCCGGGCGAGCTCACGCAGTGGCTGCGGCCTGAGGGCTGACCGACACGCCGGATGGCGTGGCCGGAAGCTTGCCCCTCTGTGCACGGCGGGTGTGCGCACCGCGGACTTTCTGCCCGCTATTCGAGCAAACGGCCGGCGGGTCGGTTGCGGGTTCCTACGCGCCAGGCGCCTAAGTTGTTGGCGGCGAAGGGCCTTATCCGTCCGCGGACCGACATGGCACACGCGTTGCATCCTCGGCCCTCACATGCGAATCCAACACCGGGTTCGCCAGGCACCGCTGCCGACCTCGAGGCACGCCACCGACGATCCCTTGGATTTGCCGGCGGCCGCGTCGCGAGAGTCGCAGCGGTTTTTTTTGCGCGTCAACGGTTGGCGCCAGGCCGTGAGGCATTCGGGGACGGGGAATGAAACAACTGATCACTTCGCTCAAGAGCGGCAACTGGAAAGCCCTCATCGCCTGCTTCCTGTATTTCGATACCGGATTCACGGTGTGGGTGATGTTCGGGCCGCTGGCGCCGTTCATCTCCAAACAGATCTCGCTCAGTCCCACCGAGTCGGCCTTTCTCGTCGCCGTGCCGGTGCTGGCCGCGTCGATCGTGCGGGTGACGCTCGGCAACCTGTTCCAGTCGGTGAACGGCAAGCGCCTGGCCCTGATGGGGATCACGCTGTCGGCGGTGCCTGCATTCGTGTTGCTTCTGCCGATCGTCCCGACCTACAGCATGCTGCTGGTGCTCGGGGTATTCCTGGGCGTCGGCGGAGCTAGCTTCGCCATCGCACTGCCCATGGCCGGGAGCAGCTACCCGCCGCGCGTGCAGGGGCTGGTGCTCGGACTGGCCGCGGCCGGCAACATCGGCGCGGTCGTGGACGGCTTCGTATTCCCCGGACTGGCGCAGAGCTACGGCTGGCAACATGCAGCCCTTGCCGTCATTCCGTTGCTGGCCATCGCGGCAGTCCTGGTCATTCTCTGGGCGGAGGATCGCAGTCCGAAGACGGGCAGCGCGAAGAATGCGTTTATCGGCTTTGCCATCGCCTACGTGGCCCTCACGGCGCTGGTGCTGCTCGTTGCCGGCGGCGCTTTCGGTGCGGGCAAAACAGGACAGCTCCTGCTGCCGGTACTCGGCGCACTGATCGCATTCGCGGTTCTGCCGCGCAAGTACGTTGCCGTTCTCGCGGAGCGGGACACTTGGGTGATGATGCTCGTATACAGCATCACCTTCGGCGGATTTGTCGGCATGTCGTCCTACGTCAGTCTGCTGCTGACGACGCAATACCAGGTGTCCAAGATCGATGCCGGACTCCTGATGGCGGTGCTGTCGTTCACCGGGGCGATGGTGCGGCCGATCGGCGGACTCATTGCGGATCGGCTCTCCGGAGTGCGCGTGCTGCTGGTGCTGCTGATTGCGATCTCGGTATGCAACTTCGCGTTCGCCATGCTCATGCCACCACTGTCGGGGGGCGTCGCACTGCTGGTCGCGCTGTATCTGTGCTTCGGGCTTGGCAACGGAGCGACGTTCCAACTCGTGCCGCATCGCTGGAAGGGACGCACCGGAATCATGACCGGAATCATCGGCGCAGCCGGCGGTATCGGTGGGTTTTACCTGCCAGTCGTCATGGGAATCGCCCGCGAGAGCACGGGCGGCTACGGTCCCGGGTTCGTGACGTTCGGGGTCCTGGCTGCAGTGGCGTTCCTGCTCGTGGCAGGGCTGCAGCAGAAGTGGCTCGCCTGGGCGCTGCCCGATGAGGCGGCGATCGGACCCCAGGAGTCACTCGTGCACGCGGAGTAAGAGCTAAAATGAGGGGGTATGGACGCCCTCTCACTTGCCGGCCGCACCATCGCTGTCCCCGAGACACGCGAGATCGATGTTTTCGCGTCGATGCTCGAGCGGCGAGGCGCTACGGTCATCCGGTGCCCGATGGTCGCCATTCTCGATGCACCTGATCCGGCACCTGTCCTGGCTTGGTGTCGGAGTCTGGCTGCGGGTGCATTCGACGACGTCGTCCTTCTGACCGGAGAGGGCTTACGCCGGATCCTGTCGTGCATCGAGGCTCATGAGCCCTCATTGCGCGACTCATTCGTGATTGCCTTGGGCCAGACCCGCAAGATCACCCGAGGCCCTAAACCAGCGCGCGCCCTGAGAGAGTTGGGACTGAAGCCGGAGACAGCGGCGAGTCCACCGACCACGGCGGGTATCATAGACGCGCTGCGGCTGCAGGATCTGATGGGGCATCGGTTCGGTGTGCAGCTCTACGGAACTGAACCGAACCGACCGTTGATCGAGTTTCTCCAAGGCGCCGGCGCGAATGTTTCCACTGTCGCTCCCTACATCTATGCCAACGCGGCCGACGATCATGCGGTCGCAAGCCTGATCGGGAGGATGGAGCAGGGACAGATCGACGCCATTGCCTTTACCAGCACACCGCAGGTTGAGCGGCTGTTTGGCGTGGGCGTGGCCGAAGACAAGGTACGCGCCGCGCTCACGAGGACTCTAGTGGCCGCGGTGGGCCCGGTGGTTGCAGAGACTCTTCAGCGGCACGGTGTACCCTCCCAACTCATGCCCGAAGAATCGTTCTTCCTGAAGCCGTTGACCACGGCTCTGGAGGCGGCCCTCGCCGGCGGCAGGCCCTGTGCCGGCCGCAGGCCCTGACGTCGAGATCGTGAGGTTTGATCATGCTCTCCCGGCGACTGCGACGTTGGTTGATTGTCTGCGGCTCACTCGTTCTGTTGGTGTGCGCCTACGCAGCATTCGGGTTCTGGGGTGTCCCGAGGCTGCTGCGCTCGAACCTGCAGAGCTTTGTCAGCACCCACTACCACCGGCAACTCGGCCTCGGTGACATCCGCTTCAATCCGTTCGCGCTGACACTGGACGTCCGGTCACTTTCCTTTCCCGACGCAGATGGCCAGCCGATGCTGGGCTTCTCGCGGCTCTTCGTGGATGTCAGCAGTGTGTCGATAATCCGGGGGGCTCCCAGCTTCAAGGAGATCACGCTCGAAGGACCCCTCGCCCGCGTGCTGATCCATCCCGACGGGACGCTCAATCTCGCCGATCTCGGGAAGCCGTTCCCGCCCGAGCCGAAACCCGCCAAGCCCGCGGAGCCGGAAAAGCCCATGCGGCTCTTCATCGAGAGGCTCAGCATTCGCGGCGGGCGGACGATTTTCGAGGATCATTCCAAGCCGGATCCGTTCACGGCTGAGCTGACGCCGATCTCGTTCGAGTTGCGCGATTTCAGCACGACGGGCAAGACCGGCAACCGCTACTCACTCTCGGGAGCCTCGGAGCTCGGCGAGCGGTTCAAATGGGAGGGCTCTTTGGAGGTCACTCCCGTTTCCTCCAAGGGCCACTTCGAGGTCGACAACCTTCAGGCCCACACGCTTTGGACTTATGCGCGAGACTCGCTGGGGTTCGAGATTCCGACCGGAGTGATTGGCCTTGCGGGGGACTACGACTTCTCCACCGCAGGCAATCCGGTGGCGCTGGCCGTCGACGTCCACAACGTATCGGTGACCAACCTGGGACTGCGGCCCGCAGCCGGCACGGCGCCTCAAGGGCAGGAAGCCAACTACATCGACCTCGCACGATTGGACGTCAACGATACGCACTTTGACCTGGAAAAGAGGTCAGTGCAGGTCGGTAAGGTCAAGCTCGCCGGCGGTCAGATTCGCGCCTGGCGCGATGCGCACGGCGGGATCAACCTACTGGAGCTGGCGGCAAGCCCGAAGCATGGAGGGGCCGGGCCGGGCGCGGGGCCCAGTGCGCAAGCCGGTGCCGGTGCGGCAGGCGGGGGGCAAAGTGGCGAGGCGGGGACGGCGAACAGTGCGGCGGCGCCAGCGGGCAGCCCGGCGCGGGCACCCGCGCAATCGGCGTGGACGATCGCCGTGCCTGACATCTCGGTGGAGGCGCTCAAGGTCTCCGCTGAGGACCGTCAGGTCTCACCTGTCGTCGCGGTCACACTCGATCCGATCAACCTGCACGTCACGGGCTTTACCACTGCACCCGACGCGAAACTGGACGTCGAGGCTGATACCTCTATCAACAAGACCGCAAAGCTTCACGCCAAAGCGTCAGTAACACCGAGCAGCGGCGCGGTCACTGCACAAACGGAGATCAAGGGCCTCGACCTGACCCTGCTGCAGCCCTACATCGCTCAACAGACATCGATGACACTGTTGAGTGGACAGTTGGGAACGACTCTGACGATCGATCGCTCCGCCGACGGCGCTCTGGCCGTCACGGGAGATACGGAAGTCGCCAAGCTGCGAACGGTCGACAACGCGCTCAAGAAGGACTTCGTGAAGTGGGATCGGCTGAAGGTCTCTGGCATCGACTTTCACCTGCAGCCGTCGAAGTTGAAGATCGCTCGCATCGATGCCCAAGGCGCCTACGCGCGCGTCATCATCGCGCCGAATCAGGTGTTGAACATCACCGAGATTCTGACGCCGCCGGGGAAGGGAAGCCCGGTGCCGGCCCCCACGGCGGGCCAAGCCACCGCGGTGAAAGTCGCGAACGACGAAGCGCCGCCGCCCGCGGCAAAGTCATCGGGCCGCAAAGGGAAGACGCGCAAGACGGCGCCGATTCCTGCCGAGCCGGCCGGCCCCGCCGCGCCGGGGATGCCGATGTCCATCGGCGTGGTGAATTTCATCAACAGCTCCGCGCATTTCGCGGACTACTGGATCCAGCCCAACTATGCAGTCGCGATCCAGAGCCTCAACGGCTCGATCGCCGGGTTGTCTTCGGACCCGCAATCGCGAGCAAAGCTGAAGCTCGAAGGCAAAGTCGACCGGTACGCGCCGGTGACCATCGACGGCGAGCTCAACCTGCTCGCCGCCACCGCGTATACCAACATCAAGATGAGCTTCCAGGGCGTGGACATGTCCTCCGTGACGCCCTACTCCGGACACTTTGCGGGCTACAAGATCGAGAAGGGCAAGCTCACCGCCGATCTGTCGTACCTGGTGGAGAATCGCAAGCTCACGGCCGACCATCACATCGTCATCGACCAGCTGCAGCTGGGGGACAAGGTCGAAAGCCCGGACTCGGTGAAGTTGCCTCTGAAGCTGGCGATCGCGCTGCTCAAGGATCGCAATGGAGTGATCGACCTCGGCCTGCCGATCACGGGCAGCCTGGACGATCCGCAGTTCAGGATCGCGCCGCTGGTGTGGAAGGTCGTGGTGAACCTGGTCGAGAAGGCTGTCACCGCCCCGTTCGCCCTGTTGGGTCGGCTCTTCGGCGGCGGCGATGAGATGAACCTCGTCGACTTCAAGGCGGGCAGCGCGGTGTTGGATGACGCCGGGCACAAGCGGATGGACGCGTTGCTGAAGGCAATGAAGGAGCGGCCGGGACTGGAGCTGGATGTGCCCATGGGCTTCTCACCCCAGATCGACAAGCCCGCGATGGCGCAGCGGCTTCTGGACCAGAAGCTGGTCGCGCAGCGGGATGCGGGCGCGAAAGGCGGCAAACCCGCCGCACGCAGCGGCGCCAAGCGAGGAGTAAACGCACCGGCCACTGCGGGAGCCCCGGGTGCGCCCGATGCCGAGCGCGAGGCGCCTGTCTTCGCGGATCCGGGCGAACACTACCCATTGCTCCTCGCCGAATACCGGGCCGAGCTGGGCAAGGACGCACCCCTCCCGGACAGCGCCACGGCAGTGGAGGAAGCCAGAAAGAAGAAGGGTGAAACACCCTCCTACGATCCCGCGATCGCGGATCTTCAGCAGGCACTGGTCGCAAGAATGGATGTCAGCGACAGCAATCTCGAGGAGCTGGGCCGGCGTCGTGCGCACGCCATTCAGGACGCCCTGCTCGGCGGCGGCGAGATCGAGGCGAAGCGCGTTTTTCTGATCGACACGTCGGGCCAGAACAAGGAGAAATCCGGGAAGGACGGGAAGCCGCCCCCGCCGGATGTGGTACGGCTCGAGTTGAGCCTGAAGTAGGCGTGTTCCATATCGTTCTGTTTCGCCCTGAGATTCCTCCTAACACGGGCAACATCATCCGCTTGAGCGTCAACAGCGGTTGCAAGCTGCATCTGGTGCGACCACTCGGGTTCGATCTCGAACAGAAGGATGTGCGACGCGCGGGACTGGACTACGCCGATATGGCCGTGGTCCGGATCCACTCCAGCCTCGAAGGATGCTTGAACGAACTGGCAGGCGCCAGAGTCTTTGCCGTCGAGACCGGCGGCGGACGGTCCTACTGCGAAGCGAGCTATCAGGCCGGAGACGCGCTGCTGTTCGGCTCGGAGCATCGCGGCCTACCGCCGGAGGTGCTCGCGAAGATTCCCACCGACCGTCACGTCTCCATTCCCATGCTTCCCGCCAATCGCAGCCTGAATCTCTCCAACGCCGTCGCCGTCGTCGTCTACGAGGCATGGCGGCAATTGGGCTTTCCGGGATCCCGCGGCCAGTAGCGGAAATCGGTCCAAAACCCGTCTGCTCCTGCGTCTACTGCGGTTTGCGCCGATCACCCGTCTCGGGCGGAACCAGACCAACCTGTCTAGAGTCCATGGAGGCGCGACATGTATCTGAGTGCGATCGCCCCGGCGCCCCAAGCGGGCGCGGCCGCTGCGATCGAATGGTCGAGTCTCGAGGTCAGCGAGCAGGAATGGCTGCGCACCTTCTTTGGCGAAGGCTCGCCGCCGCCCGACTTCCTCTATCGGCGAACTGACGGTCACGCGGCGCCACAATTTCACGTCGTCTCCCCAGCGCCCCCTCGGTCACCCAGTTCGTGCTGGGACATTCGGACGCGTACCTATGCGCCGCTTGTTGGGGCCGGCACGCGCTTGCACTTCGATCTGCGAGCAAGCCCCGCTGTCGTTGAGACACGTGACGGCAAATCCCAACGTCAGGACGCGGTAAGCCGTGAAAAGGGGCGACTTCTGCGCGAGCGTGGGTTGGAGTCGTGGGCTGAATGGCGCGATGCGGACAAGCCGTCCTTAGAGGCTCTGATCCGCCGGTCCTGCGGGGAGTGGCTGCAATCGCGCGCAGCGCGACACGGATTTGAGGTCCAAGTGGAGGGATTGACGACTTCAGGGTATCGGGTGCACGGGCCGAACAGTCAGCTGCGCGTGTGGCACGGCACACAGGAGTATCCGACCCTCCCCAGGGACTGCGACTTGGAGTACAGCACGATCGACTTTCGGGGCGAGCTCATCGTGGTCGATCCGGTGACGTTTGCTTTTGCGCTGCAACGAGGGATCGGGCGGGGTAAGAGCGTCGGGTGCGGGCTGTTGTTGATCGACGATGCCGAGTTGCGCCTCGCGGACAGTCGGGGGACGATTACGAGCCAGGCAACGCGTACCGCAGCAGCAACCTGACGAGATCCGCGGCTGCGACAGCCGCAAGGGGCTATTCAGTCTCCGACTTGATCGGCCGGCTCATCAACTCCCGCACGGCATCACGGGCGGGAACCTTCCCATACAACACCCGATAAACGCCCTCGCACAGCGGCATATCGACGTTCTCGCGGAGCGCGACATCGTGACTTGCGCGTGCGGCGCTGAACCCTTCGACAACCTGGCCGATTTCGGCAAGCGCCTCCTGCGCAGTGCGGCCGGCCGCCAACAACAGGCCGAAGCGCCGGTTGCGAGACTGATCGTCGGTACACGTCAGGACCAGGTCGCCCAAGCCCGCGAGCCCCATGAACGTCTCTCGCTGCGCGCCCAGAGCGACTCCCAGCCGCATCATTTCGACCAGCCCGCGAGTGATCAACGCGACGCGCGTATTCGCGCCGAAGCCCAGACCGTCCGACATCCCGGCGCCGACGGCGAGTACGTTTTTCACGGCGCCTCCGACCTCGACACCCGCTATATCCGTGGATGTATAGGCGCGGAAGTTGGCTGACGAGAGTCCGTTTGCGAGGGCCTTGGCAAACTTCGCATCCGCGGAGGCTACGGTCATCGCGGTAGGCAATCCCTGGCCGACCTCCTTTGCGAACGTCGGCCCGGACAGAACGGCGACGGATCGCGAGGTTCCGAGGACTTCGCGGGCGACCTGATTCGGCAGCAGGCCGGTGGCGACCTCGAATCCCTTGGTGGCCCAGGCCAGCCGCATCTGGGGTGTCAACAAGGGAGCCGCTTCCTGCAGCATCTCGCGAAATGCGTGGCTCGGAACGACTACAAGAACATCGCTCGCGCCACGCAGGGTGGCGGCGAGATCCGTTTCGACGCCGAGCGCTTCCGGAAACTCCCCGGCGGGCAGATATCGCTGGTTGCGACGCTGCGCCGCCATCGCCAGCTGGCGCTCCCGGTCCCGGCCCCAGAGGCGAGTCGGATGGCCGCTCCGGGCCAGTTGGATTGCGAGCGCCGTGCCCCATGAGCCGGCGCCGAGCACGGCAACGGGGCCGCGCTCAGCTTTCGGGTTCATGGCGTCCTCACTGACAGAACGCTTGCCGATCGTCAGTTCGTGGTGGCGGGCTGCGCCTGACCGCCGGACTGCGCGTAGAGCGCCTCGAAGTTGACCGGCGGCAGCAGGAATTGCGGGAAGCCGCCCTGGGTCACGAGCTGCGAGACTGCTGCGCGCGCGTAAGGGAACAGCACGCCGGGGCAAATGGTGCTCACGGCACGCTTCATGTCGGCTTCGTCGATGTTGCGTATCAGGAACAGCCCGGCCTGCTTCACCTCGACCAGGAACAGCGTCGCATCGTTCTGCTTCGCCGACACGGTGACCGTCAGGACGATCTCGCGCAACTCGTTCGTCACGGTGTTGGCGGCCGTGTGCAGGTCCAGGTTGATCTGCGGACTCCAATTGCCGTCCACCCGGGGCCCATTGGGAGCCTCGTAGGAGCAATCCTTGAGATACACGTTCTGCAGCGAAAGGACCGGGCCGACATCGGCTTGCGGCTCGGACACCGGCATGCCGGTAGGTTGGTTCGTAGACATGATCACGGCCTCCGGCCGGTTTATGGTTTGAGTAAAGGGTCAAGACCGCCAGCGGCATCGAGCTCGTACAGATCGTCGCTGCCACCGACGTGTGTGTCGCCGATGAAAATTTGCGGCACCGTGCGCCGGCCGCCGCTACGACTCGTCATCTGCGCACGGGCCTCCGGATGCACATCCACGTCGATTTCTTCAAACTGGACACCCTTGCGTTCAAGCAACTCCCGCGCGCGCGCGCAGTATGGGCACCAACTCGTCGCATACATCTGAACCTTCGGCATGGTCCACGCGGCCTCGATGAGCCTTCAGCCCTTCGAGAGCGGCAGATTTTCCGCGCGCCAGGCAGCCAGGCCGCCCCGCAGATTGAACGCCTTCGTGAAACCCTGCGCGGCGAGCTGCCGACTGGCCGATACACCGGCGGAACCGTTGTCGTCGTACACGACCAGCGGTTTCTCCTTGTATTTCTTCAGCGTCTCGGCGGCCTTCAGAATCTGTTCGCCCGTCATCTGCCGCGCGCCGTTGAGATGGCCGCCCGCGAAGGCTTCCTGGGGCCGCAGATCGATCACCAGCGCGCCCTGGTTCATCAAGCGAATGACATCCTGGGGCGCCAGGGCTGCCTCGCTCTGGGCGCGATTGCGGAACTCATATACCGCAACCACGCCTGCCATGACGATAGCCGCGGAGGCGAGCGTCATATGATGGCCGAAATACTCGATGAGACGATCCATGAAGAGTGCCGGTCGCTAAAAAGTTGCGCATTATAGCGCCCCGATGCGCCCGCCGATGACCCACGAAACGGAGAATCCCACGCTGTGGGCGGCTCGAGCCCGTTCGCGGGTGTTTCGGGTGGGTTTGCGTATTTTACAGGCAATTCGACCCCGAACCTCGAAGAATTCGGCGGCGCTCGCGCTTGCACTCCCGCTCGCCGCCTGGGTGGCGCTGCTCCTGCCCATGGCCGGAGCCGAGGCGCGCAGCCACAAGCATCCCCCGCCAGCGGGCGTCGAGCCCAAGTCCAATGACATGGCGCGAGCGAACGAGGCGCCGCCGCGGCGTCAGTCGGACACCCAGAAGACCGAGGCGCAACTGCAGGACATCAAGGCCGAGATCGAGCGTGTAGCCAGGCAGATCAGCAACGATCAGGTCGAGAAGTCGCGGCTTTCGAAGGATCTGCGCACAGCTGAACTGTCAGTCAGCAAGGCACGTGAAGGGTTGGATGGCCTCAGGCGCCAACGCGCCGCCACGGCAGCACGTCGGGCTGCGCTCGCGGCGCAGAAGCAGCAACGGGAGGCGCAGTTGGGTCGGGAGCGCGGTGCGCTGGCCGGACAACTCAGAGCGGCCTACATGATCGGTCGCGAAGAGCCGCTGAAGTTGCTGTTGAATCAGCGGGACCCCTCGCGGGCGGGGCGCATGTTTGCTTACTACAGCTACTTCGGTCATGCCCGTGCGGATCAGATCCAGCACATCCAGGACAACGTCCACGGCCTCGAAGAGCTCGACGGCCAGTTGCAGGTCGCCGATGAGAAGCTCGCGGAGCTGGAAAAAGAGCAGCGGGTGCAGGTCAGCGGGATGGAGCAGGCCCGTTCGCAGCGCAGTGTAGTGCTGGCCAACTTCGAAACCGAGTCGCACAACCGCACGGAGAGTCTGGATCGGCTGCGAAGCCAACAGGCCGGCCTCGAGAAGCTGCTGCGTGAGTTACGCAAGGCCATCGAGAAGTTTCCGATCGACGGCAACGATGCGTTCGCGAAACTGCGTGGCAAGTTGGCTTGGCCCGTTACAGGAAAATTGGTCGCCCGCTTTGGGGAGACGCGTGCGGGCGGAGTGAAATGGGACGGCGTGCTGCTCGCCACTGAACGCGGAGCGCAGGTGCGAGCGGTGTATCAGGGACGCGTCGTGTATGCGGACTGGTTACCCGGGCTCGGGTTGCTGACGATCGTCGATCACGGCGATGGCTACATGAGTCTGTACGCTCACAACGAGAGGCTGTTCAAAGCAGTCGGCGAGCAAGTGGCCGCGGGCGATGCGATCGCCTCGGCGGGCGATAGTGGCGGGACGGCACGCCCGGAGCTGTATTTCGAGATCCGCAAAGCGGGCAAGCCGGTCGATCCGCGACCGTGGTTCAAGGCAGGGGAGCCCTAGGTTTGATTGGCAAGACGACGCCTGCGGCGCTTCTTCAGGACATCAGCCGGCGGCGTGGATTATGTCGAATCCAGATGTTGCGTCGCGGCGACGAACGTCTCGGCCGGGTTAACGGAATAGCCAAATGGAACAAGGAACGTCCGAGGGGTGTCTGCGACTGTACACAGACTCGACGTCAAACAAGGCCGCGCGCTCGGTGCCGGAGGCTCCTACAAAAAATCCACGCCTCACTACGGACCCCTGGGGTTCGCTGGAGCCGTACGTCCAGCTGATTCGTTCGCTCTTACCTCGCGCAACCGCCGTTGCCCTCTTCGACGCCAACGGCGAACAACGCTGGTCCAGCGAGACACTCAGCGGGCCTGACCTGCCCGCCACCGTCGCCGAAGCACTCGAATCCGCCGCGCAGAATCTCTCGAGCGCCGGAGAATTCAGGGTCCTCGGCGGCAACCAACCTGTCTACGTCTGTTGGCTGCGGGATGACTCGCTGCAGCTATTGGCTGTCGTCACGGTCTTGTGTCGCGCCGGAGGCAATCTCGACTCCGAAGCGCGCAACTTTTCATTTTCTCTCTCGCTCGTGCGGCCAGCGCTCGAGTGCCTGCGGCGCGACCTGCTCTCGAGAGCCACCATCGAGCGTCTCAACAAGACGGTCACGTCCCTCGACCGGGACCGGGATGGGTTGATCGCAGAGGGCGTGCTGAGCGGCCTGTACACGCGACCTGCCTTCGAGCAGCGCATGCGCGCCGTGGCATCCGAAATCAAAGGTTCCAATCAGTGGTCCGCGCTCTATATCGACGCCGACCAGCTGCACGTAATCAACGATAGCTTTGGCATGCACGTCGGGGATTCGGTGCTGTCACAGTTGGGCCAGCTGATCCGCGGGCAACTCCCTCAGGACGGGTTTGCTGCCCGGATCTCGGGCGACCGGTTCGCGATGCTGGTGCCGATGCCTCTCGAGGAATCGGAGAAATTCGCGGAATCGCTGCGCGGGGAAGTCGAGAAGATCGGTGCACGACACGGCGACTCGCGACTTCACGTGTCCATCAGTGTTGGCGTTGCGTCACTCAGCGTGGGCGACGGCGAGCTCATGCACTCGCTTGCCGCGGCCGAGACGGCCTGCAAAGCCGCGAAGGATCGCGGACGCAACCGTGTCGAGGTTTATCAGAGCAATGACGCGAGTCTGGTACGCCGCTTCACGGACATCAACATCGCCGGGCAGTTGCGAGAAGCGATCGACACGGGGCACCTACGCCTCGATGCTCAGTTGATTGCGCCATTCGCACGAGCCGTGGGCGCCAAGCCGCACTTCGAGCTGTTGCTGCGCATGCTGGACGAGCAAGGGCGGGCAGTTACGTTCGACCGGTTGTTATCGGCGGCCAACCGCTATCAGCTCATGCCGGTCATCGATCGCTGGGTCGTCGACAACGCCATTTCACTGCTGCGGCCCCGGGCCCAGCAACTCATGGCCAAGGGCATCGGTTTCGCCATCAACTTTTCCGGCCAATCCCTCACCGACGACAGCTTCACCCAATTTCTGCTCGATCGCATCCGCAACAGCGGCGTGCCGCCCGAGCTGTTCTGTTTCGAACTCACCGAAAACGCAGCCGTCATCAACATCCAGCGCGCCAGCGCGCTGATGCGCCAGCTGCGTGACCTTGGCTGTGGCGTGGCATTGGACGACTTCGGCACGGGGCTGTCCTCGCTCTCGTTCCTGCGACAGCTGCCCGTCACGATGCTCAAGATCGACGGCAGTTTCATTCGTGATGTGCTCACGGATCCACGGGCAGAGTCCATGGTGCGTTCGATTGCTCAGCTGGCGCGCACGATGTCGATCGCCACTGTCGCCGAGTACGTCGAGACGCGGGAGATCTGCGCCCGCTGTGCCGTACTAGGAGTCGACTACGGGCAGGGATTCGCGATTGGTCGACCCACCGCGCTGACGGACCTGCTCGCGGGGCTACCGCCGCTGGTCGCCGGCCATGCCGCGGGTCAACGCGTTGCGCAAGCGCCGCCTGGCATTTCCGTCACCCCTCCCGGACAGGAAGTCCTCGCTGATCTGCAACGCTCGACAGGCTAGCCCGGCGACTTCTCGAACTCCGTCACAACCGGCAATCGGAATCCGATTGACCTGCCGCGGACGCTTGTAGTATCCGTGGAATTGCCAAACCGGGGGGTTTGAGGATCATGTCGACGCGATCGCACACAGTGATCGCTCTCGTCGCGGGAGCGGTCTTTGGTTTTTCTGCGGCCCTCACCAACGGAGTGCTGGCGGAGAAATCCTCCTCGTCCACCCGTTCGACCGATGGCTCCAGCGCGTTGCCCTGGGAAGAGGCAAGGCTGTTCGCCGAAGTCTACGAACGCATCAAGCACGAGTACGTCGATGACGTCGACGACCACGCGCTGATGGAGAAAGCCATTCGCGGCATGGTGGCCGCTCTCGACCCCCACTCGGCTTACCTCGACAGCGACGAATTCGAAGAAATCCGTTTGAGCACGATGGGCTCCTACCCCGGTGTCGGCATCGAGGTCGTCGCCGAGGACTCGGGGGTCAAGATCCTGCGCCCGATCGATGGGTCTCCGGCCCAGGTCGCCGGCCTCCAACCCGGAGATCTGATCGTGAAGATCGACGGGGACGACATCGGAGCGGACCTGGCTGGCGCGATCGCGAAAATGCGTGGCTCGGCCGGGAGCCTGGTCAGGCTCACGGTCCGACGGCCTCTCACCGGAGAGCTGGTCGACTATTCGCTGCGCCGCGCCAAGGTCGAGGTGCACAGCGTTGTCGAGCAGACCCTCGAGCCCGGGTACGGGTACGTTCGGGTGACGACCTTCAGCGAGACCACTGCCGATGACCTGGGTCGGGCGATTGCCCGGCTAAAACGCAGCAATCCTGCCGGGATCAAGGGGCTGGTGCTCGACCTGCGAAACAATCCGGGCGGCGTGCTCGAAGCCGGCGTGGCCGTCGCAGATGCTTTCCTGAACGATGGTGTGATCGTGACCGCTGACGGGCGAACTGCGGACGCGCGCTTCGAGATGGATGCCACACCGGGCGACCTTATCGACGGAGCTTCACTGATCGTCCTCGTCAACGGCGGCACGGCCTCGGCCTCCGAGATCGTCGCTGGTGCCCTGAAGGATCATGGGCGCGCGCAGCTTCTTGGACACAAGACCTACGGGAAGGGATCGGTGCAAACCGTAATGCCGCTGGCGCACGGCGGCGCGGTCAAGCTCACGACATCGCGGTATTTCACGCCGTCGGGGGCTTCGATTCACGGGAAGGGGATCATTCCTGACATTGTCCCCACGGGCGCTGAGGAACCGCCGGTCGAGCTGGCGGTGAAGTCCTCGCAGTCGTTGGAGACCCGCGACTCCGAGATCCGGCTCGCTGTCGACACCCTGAAAGCGCACGCTGTCCCCGTCCGTACACAAATTGCTGCTACGGTCGCGCGCGCGTCGGTTCCTTGAACGCGAGGTCGAACTTGGGCTGCAACTTGGGTTGAATGGTCAGTGCTCGCGTGGCTCATCGATCTCGTGCTGCACCTCGACCGACATCTGGTCGAGCTGCTTGCGCAATACCACTTGTGGATCTATCCGATCCTGTTCACGGTCATCTTTGCGGAGACCGGGCTGGTCGTCACCCCGTTCCTGCCGGGTGACTCCCTGCTCTTCGCGGTCGGCGCCCTCGCTGCCGTCGACACCAGCGGTACGCTCGAGACTCCGTTGTTGAACCTGCTTCTGGCCATTGCGGCGGTGTTGGGTAACACGACCAACTACTCGATCGGCCGTGCCTTGGGCCCGCCGGTGTTCTCGGGTCGCTATCGCTTCCTCAAGGTGGAGTACCTGCGTCGGACCGAGGAATTCTTCGACCGCTACGGGGGCCTCGCCGTCGCACTATCCCGGTTCATGCCGCTGGTGCGAACATTTGCGCCTTTCGTCGCGGGAGTGGGCCGGATGAACTACCTGCGCTTTCAGGGTTACAACCTGTTGGGTGGCATATCCTGGGTCACGCTGTTTCTGTGGGGCGGCTACCTGTTCGGCAACATTCCGCTCGTGAAACAGAACTTCGGGGTCGTCACGATACTAATCGTCGTGGTGTCACTCCTACCTGTCGGGATTGCGTGGCTAAAGCGACGGCGTCCCGCTGCGACCTGATCCACGCGATCAGGAGCCTGTCTGACTGATGCTGCGCCTGCTGCAGTGGCACAATGACCTATGAGCGAAAAGGCCCGCGGCTACGCCCATCGCGTCGACATTTTCGCCCAGCCCTCGAGCGTCTGGCGTGCCCTCACGGATAGGGCCTGCCTGGTACGCTGGTGCTCGCCCAAGGCCGAGATTCGCCCGCAGGCGGGGGGCGTCTTTCGTGCCAGCGTGGACCGAGTGACGGAGCTCGAGGCCCACATCGACGTCTTCGACCCGGACCGGCGACTGCGACTGATCTACTTGAGCTGTGCCGAGCTGCCCCCGACGCAGACCGTCCTCATCGACGATTTCATCCTGGACCCCGCCGAGGCTGGCACCATAGTGAGGTTGCTGGGCTCCGGGTATCCGACCGCAGCGAGCTGGGAGTTGCCGTACAGGCGGCTGCGGACCGGGTGGCAACAGGCCATGGCCCGTCTGAAGGTGTTCGTCGAAAAACAGCTGGACCGGGAGAGCTCATGACCGGGTTTATTCTGCGCGCCGTCATCACCGCGATTGGTTTGTGGATCGCGACGCTTTGGATTCACGGGATCCGCATCGATGATGCCGGGACCCTCGTGCTCGCCGGGCTATTGCTCGGCATCGTGAACGGGATCGTGCGGCCCATCGCCGTGGTGCTGACCTTCCCGATCACCTTGGTAACGCTCGGGTTCTTTCTGCTGGTCATCAACACAGGAATGGTCGCGCTGGTGGCGGCCATGCTGCCCGGCTTTCACATCTTCGGCGGCTTCTGGTCCGCTTTCGGTACGGCCCTGATCGTGGGCATTATCAGTTGGATCGGCTCCGGACTCATCGGATCTCGCGGGAAGATCGAGGTTTTCGTCCGACGCCGGTGAGGTGCTGCGAAACGCTCGCTGGCCGGCTCCTCGAGCAGCCTGGGCGGCCAGTGCCCCGCAGGATCCCTACGGGAGTCTGTTGGGTACTGCCTGCCAAGCAATGAAGAGTAACAACACTGACGCCGTGACTACCTCCCCCCAGATCGTTACGTTCATCGCCAACGAATGGGCTCCTGCGGGCGCCAGGGTGTAGTGGTCCAACCCGCCGTAACCGAGTAGCGCGTAGACCGCCACCGCGGTCAATCCCAACGCACGAGATCCTCGGGTGTACATCCAGTAACCCAACACGCCAATTCCCGCGATAACGCACCACGACGCGTATACGCCGAAAGACGTGATCCAACCGGGAAGGTTTGGATACTCGTGCAGGTACACGCCGTTGTGCACGAAGTGCACCAGACTCGCTGCGCCGTAGAGAATCATGAGTGAACGAAGCACGCGGACGGTTCTCATGAGTGACTTGGCTCAATAGAAAAATAGTAACGAAGCAGCTCTCGGCCTGTGTCGCCCGAGTCTCAGCATGACTGCTAACATAGCGGTCAATGCTCGCCCGACCCCAATCGCCATGTCGAATCCTATCCGCGCGACACCTGTCTCACTCGACCGTATCACCAACTCGATCCTGGTGCTGCGCGGCCACCGCGTAATACTCGATCGAGAACTCGCCGCTATCTACGGCGTACCCACCCGTCGGTTGAACGAGGCGGTCAAACGTAATAGCGAACGCTTCCCGGATGATTTCATGTTTCAGCTCACCGGGGAGGAGGCGGAACGTTCAAGATCGCAGATTGCGATCTTGAACGGCGGTCGGGGTAGCAACGTCAAGTACCTGCCGCATGCCTTCACCGAGCACGGCGCCATACAGGCTTCCAACATCCTCAGTTCGCCGCGCGCAGTGATGATGGGCGTGTACGTAGTACGGGCGTTCGTGCAGCTGCGACAGATCCTGGCGTCCCACAAGGATCTCGCCGGCAAGCTTGCTTCCCTCGAACGTTCGCTCGTGACGCTGGACCTTAAGACCCAGCGTCAGTTCAAGGAGGTCTACGAAGCGATCCGCGCTCTGATGACTCCGCCGGAGCCCAGGCGGCGAAGAATCGGGTTCACTGCCGACCTCGATTGAAAAACGTAGTTTCTGACGTCAGGTCTGTTGCACAGGTTGCGCGGAGGCCTTGTCGGGCGCGATCGCGGTCTTGTAGAGCCAGATCGCCAGACCCACGAGAATCAGTACGCCCAGCCATTCCGCATACCGCGCGGACAGTTGCAGTGACTTGGGCAGCGCCATGATTTCGGCGCTCTGATAGACGACTATCGGAATCGCCATGAGGATCCCCATGAGCGCCTCACCAGTGATCATCCCCGCAGCGAAGAGGGTGCCTTTGCGACTCATGCGCTCGATGTCCTCGGAAGACAGCTGCGCCCCGTTGGGTGTGCTGGCCCGCAGGGCACGTTCGGCACACCAGGCGAGCAAGCCGCCGAGAAAGATGGGAGCGGTGACGTCGAGAGGCAGGTAGATTCCGACGGCCGCGGCGAGCACGGGGACCCGGAATTTCGAGCTGCGGGCGGCGAGGATCTCATCCAGCACGATGATGGCCACACCGATGGCGGCGCCCAACTCCACCATCGGCCAAGGCAACTGCCCGCCGAACAACCCCTTGGAAACCGACGCCATCAGAGTCGCCTGGGGAGCCAGCAGCGGGTGCGGATGCTGCGGCGTCGGAACACCTATGCCATAGGCGTTCGACAGGAGGTTCAGTACCGGCGCCATCACCAACGCGCAAGATGCGGCGCCGATTGCCAGCATCACCTGCTGCTTCCAGGGCGTAGCACCTACGAGGTGACCCGCCTTGAGGTCCTGGAGATTGTCGCCGGCCACACAGGCGGCACAACAGACTACGGCGCCGATCATGATCGCGGCGACGGGCCCCACGGCTGATTGGGGCCCCATCAGCAGAAGAAGAATCACGGCGGCGAACAAGATCGTGGCGATCGTGATCCCGGATACGGGGTTGTTGGAGGAACCGACGAGACCGGCCATGTAAGCGGACACGGAGCAGAACAGGAAGCCGGCCACGATCATGATGATCGTCATCGGCAGGCTCACCACCACGCTGCCGACGATGGACTGATACAGAAGCCAGAGCGGGACGGTAAACAGGACGATTCCGACCAGAACCCACACCATGGGCAGATCCTGTTCGGTCAGCGGCGCCGTCGTGCCGGTGGCCACGCGCTTGACGGCCAATCCGCTGCGAATGCCGGAAGCCAGGGAAGAGCGCAGCTTAATTAGAGTCCACACGCCACCCACCAGCATTGCCCCGACTCCCAGATAACGAATGTGCTTCGACCACAGAGTGCTCGCTGCGTCCGCAGCGCTGAGACCCTGGACTGCCTGGGTGAGCGCGACGTTGTGCTCGAGGAAGTGCGCGCCGTAGATGGGAATGATGATGTTCCAGGAGATGATGCTCCCGGCGACGACGACGATCCCGATATTGAGGCCGACGATGTACCCGACGCCGAGCATGGCCGGTGAAAGGTTGGTGCCTACATACGCAATGACCTTGCCGAGATAACCGGAAAGATAGGCCGTGTCCGGAATCAGCTGCAGTCCGCTGGCTCCGGCCAACTTCGCAAGCCCGCCGCCGAGCGCGGCTTTGGCGAGAATCCTGACGCCGAGTTCGGGATTCTCTCCGGCGCGGAGAACCTCGGCAGCCGCTCTGCCCTCGGGGAAGGCGAGCTGCTGATTGACGATCAGGGTGCGGCGCAGCGGCACTGAGAACAGCACACCCAGGAGCCCGCCCAGGCCTGCGATAGCCAACACCCACCAGAAGTGGAAGTCCTTCCAGAACCCGAGGATCACCAGCGCCGGGATGGTGAAGATGACCCCGGAGGCGATCGACCCACCGGCGGAACCGCCGGTCTGCACGATATTGTTCTCGAGAATCCCGCCGCCGCCGAGCGCCTTCAAGACGGCCATCGCGACCACCGCGGAAGGGATGGCCGAAGCAATGGTCATCCCGGCGAACAAACCCAGATAGGAATTCGCCGCCGCCAGAATCATGGCGAGCAGAACGGCCAGAACGACAGCGCGAACGGTCAGCTGCGGTACGGGACGATCCGGCTGGCTCATAGGTCGCCCTCCTGGGGCTTGTATCTTGGGGGCAACAGTTAACGGTACTGTAACCGGGCGTGCGGTTTGCGTACACCGAGGGCCGGAGGGCGTACACTCCGTGCCTTGTACATCCAGGCTCCATCTTGCTGTCACGTAGGAGCGTACGTTCGGATCTCGCGGCCACGTTGCCGTGCATCAATCCGCCGCAGCGCACTCATTGAGAGCGGGCAGGGAGACCCGAGAGCCCTGGAATTCAGCTCGTTCAGAGACTAAGGGAAATCCTGACCCCGGCCGTCTACGCCACTGCACTTCTCAGATCGGTCATGAACTTGTCATGGAAGAAGACACGGCCGCGTTCGGTCTGAAGCAACAACACCAAAACCGCCGACGCGCCGGAGTTCTTGCCTGGGCCGCGATCTGCGTGACCGTGGCCGGCGTAGCGACCGCGACCCCGAAACACTTCGAGTTGGAAGCGGGCGATGCGCGCGTGATGTTGGACGAGTTCAGCCGGCAGGCGGACCTGCAGCTGCTGTTCGACTTCACCCAACTCAAGGGGATGAAGACCAGCCCGGTGTCGGGCGATCTCGAGCCTCAGGATGCCCTGCAACAAATGCTGCGGGGCATTCCGATTCAATGGTCCTGGGTCAATGACACGACGCTGGCCATTACGGTCAGGAAGGGCAAGGACGCCGCGCAGAACCCCGGAGGCGCTCGGCATTGGTGGCAACGTTCGAGCGGCCCGACGAAGACAGGGTCCAAGTCACCCACGGACGACGCCCTGGCGCAGGTACTGGTGTCAGCGGATAACTCGACGAGCGGCAATCCTCCGATCGGCGCTTCTTTGATCCGGTTGACGAGACAGGACATCGAGCGGTCGGGATACGCAACCGTCAGCGACTTCGTGCACACGCTGCCTCAGGTGTTCGGCGGTGGACCGAGCGAAGATACTCAGCTGGGTCGCGAGGCCGTGACGAACCCGACGAAGGGATCCGGCATCAATCTTCGCGGACTCGACGCCGGGGCGACTCTCGTGCTGATTGACGGTGTGCGGATTGCGCCGGGCGGGGCGGTCGGTCTCTACACCGATATTTCCAACATTCCGCTGACAGCGATTGATCACGTCGACATCCTTCCAGATGGGGCGTCGGCCCAGTACGGTGCGGATGCGATCGGCGGTGTCGCCAACTTTGTGCTTCGAAGCGATGTCACGGGCGCCGAAACACAGTTGCGCAACGGCACCATCACGGGCGGCATTGGCGACCAGCGCTACAGCCAACTATTCGGTCTGCAGTGGGGATCCGGCCACGGCACGTTCGGGTTTGAGTACTACAACCGCGACGCCATCCCGGCGGCAGACCGCTATCGCGCCACCAGCGATCTGCGAGCGTGGGGTGGAACCAATTTCGATACGCCGTTTGGAAGTCCAGGAACGATCCAGATAGGTCAACAGACTTGGGCGATACCGAAGAATCTGACAGGGTCTGTCACGTCCGCTGACCTCGTGCCGGGAACTGTGAATCTCTATGACCCGTACTCTGGTGCCGATGTGCTGCCCCAGCAGAAGCGCTGGAGCGCCTTCGCCACCGTGCGCCACGAACTTGGTGACAACCTCACTCTGTTCGCTGATTCGACGTTCTCGAGCCGCAGTGTCAAGGGGTCCGCGCCTAGTGAGCTACCCTCTGCGCTGATCGTGACCAACTCGAATCCGTTTTACTTGAATCCAACGGGCGCCACGAACCCGATAACGGTGCTCTACGGTCCGAGGGGCGAGTTTGGGTCGTTCACGGTCAACGACGACGTGAACTTCGCGGCCTTCTCCACTGGGGTGACGTTCAACGCAACAAATGATTGGAGAATCACGGGTCGCGTTGACTACACCTTTGACAAGGAGCACACGTCTGATGCCGGTCTGGCAGACCCCACTGCCCTGAATAGTGCTCTTTCCGACACAGACCCGAACACGGCCTTTGATCCTTTCGCCCCGTTCACGACAAACCCGCAGACGTTGAGGTCAATAGCGGCGACTGGCCTCGGTTCTACTAACTCGAACCTGGCTATTGCGGGATTGACTGCCTCCGGACCTGTGATCCAGTTGCCTGGCGGGGCAGCCCGATTTACTGTCGGAACCGAGTATCGCAGACAGCGGTTTGACGCAGCGACCGAAGAGGTGGGAGCGGGAGGGACCATTCAGTCCACCAGCTCCGATCTGCGCCGAACGATTCGCTCCGCGTTCGCGGAGCTGCAGATCCCATTGCTCTCACCCGACAACTCCGTGCGCTTCGCGCGGCGCCTCGAAGTGTCCCTTGGGGGCAGGACGGAGGACTACAGCGATGTAGGCCGCGCCAGCATTCCGAAATTCGGGCTGCTGTGGGCAGCCGACGAGAACTTTTCGCTCCGCGGCACCTGGACCAAGGCGTTTCGCCCTCCGACCCTGGCCGATGTGATTGCGGCAAATAGTGCCAGCGGCGTCTACCGGATTCCTGATCCGAGCTCGCTCAGCGGGTCGAGCTCGGTCCTGATCGCCTCCGGAACGAACCCGGAACTGAACCAGGAGCGGGCACGTACGTGGACAGTCGGCGCTGAGATATCGCCTCACACTTTGAGTGGCCTGTCTGCAGCGATCACGTACTTCGACACTTTTTATAGCGGTCGAATCGAACAGGTCATCCTGGAACCGAACGTGCTGGCGGATCCCACGCTCGCATGGCTCGTCAACAGGAACTTCACGACGGACGAACGACAGGACATCTGCGGGACAACGACGTTCAAGACAGCGGGTAACTGCCTCACGAGCGACGTCAGCGCGATCGTTGACAACAGGCTCCACAACGTCGAGCACATCGAGACCCGCGGCATCGATGTGCTCGCGAAGTATGCTTTGCCGACCTCGATCGGGTCGTTCGAAGCCGCGCTCAACGGCACTTACCTTCTCGACTACTCGGAGGCCAAGACACCCGGTAGTCCCACGCTGAGCCTGCTGAATACACCCACCAATCCGATCAATCTGAGAATGCGAGGATCGTTGTCGTGGCAGCGGGGCGGCCTGGGTACCTCCCTGTACGTCAACTTCGACAATGGGTATCGGGACATTGTCAGTGTTCCCAACCGCAACGTCAGATCCTGGACGACCTTCGATCTGCAGCTGCGGTATCGGACCGATCAGGAAGACTTGGGTTTGCTATCAAACGTTGAATTGGCGATTAGCGCTCAAAACGTTTTCAACTCATCGCCGCCGTTTTACAACAACCCGCTGGGCATCGGCTACGACGAGGAAAACGCCGACCTGCTCGGCCGCCTCGTTAGTTTCGATATCCGCAAGCGGTGGTAATCGTTCGAGCACTGGTTTGTCTCGAGGACGCGTGACGATCGACTACTTGACTTAATCTGACGCCCTGGACAAAGCTCGTTGGCCCCTTGTCGCGTTGCAGCGCGACCTCTCAGGAGAATGCTACGAGCGACGGAACGCCTGTCGAAAATCGCTTTTTTCGAATTCAGGAGAGATGCGAATGAAGGCGTTCAAGAAAGTCCGCTTCCTGTTGATCGATTGTGGCCGGGTATCGAAGCGCACCAAGGGCAACAGCGGCCCATTTGGCGAGGCATTTCCATACCCTTTCAACACCTTCGGATAGTTGAGCTTTACGCCAGGGATTCGGCACAGCCATGGAGGCAATAAGCCTCTGGGAAACCTGCCTGCAGAGTACGAAGAACTAACCGAATAGGCGGGGGAAGCGTTCACTGCAGGCGCTCCACCCATTTCCGGCGTCAGGGATCCGACCGCAGCGTCGCAGCGGTTATCACGACCGCTGCACCCCAATCCGCTGTCGCACCTGGTTTGTTCGGGCCGGGGACGCCGTGCAAAGAACCTACTTTCCCGAGGGATTGGTCTGCGAAGCAGAGGCCGGGTTCTCGACGTACAGCACATTGCGAGTGGGGGCTGCGAATTTGACGCCTATCGCGCGGAGCCGATCGAGAATCTCGAGATTGATCTGCTGCTGGACCTCGGCGTAACTGTTGAAGTCAGGCCGGGTCATGAAATAGACGGTCTCGAACTGCAGGGCGCTGTCGCCGTACGTCAGGAAATGGCAGCGATCGAACCGCACGTCCGTCTTTGATTCGACGATCTGGCGGATGACGGCGGGAATCGCACGAAGTCGATCGGCCGGGGTGTCATAGTGGACACCGAGCTGAAACACCGCGCGGCGTTCGCGCATCCGGCCAAAGTTGCGGACGCGAGCCTTCAGGATGTCCGTGTTCGAGACGATGATCTGCTCGCCGGAGAGGCTGCGAAGGCGAGTGCTCTTGACGCCAATGTGCTCAACAGTGCCCTGGTAGTCATCGACGCTAAGGAAGTCGCCGATGACGAACGGCTTGTCGAGGGCGATGGAAATGGAAGCGAGAAGGTCGCTCAGCACGGTCTGCACGGCCAGAGCGACGGCGATACCGCCAATCCCCAAGCCGGCCAGTAGTGGCTTGATCTCGATGCCGAGGTTGTCCAGCGCGAGCAGCAGGACCATCGCCCACACGATGATGCCGGCGACGAACAGGATGATATCGATCGACCCGGAAAGGACGCTATCGAGGGATTCGGAACGGCGTCGCCGGCGCTGGACACCAAAGCGCACGGCCTGCATGGCCCAAAGGCCGGCCTGCAGCCAGAACAGCGCGACAATCACGATCGTGATAATTCGCTCGGCGCGGGCCGGCAGGCTCAGATAGCGCGTTCCGAGCCAGACGGCGACGGCCCAGAGAAACAGCCTGCTCGTGCGCTCACTGAGAAGGCCGACGAGCTCGACGGCATCGGGAAGCTGCCCGCGCCCGGACGTGATCCATTTTTTGCGACGCGCGCCGATGAAGCCCTTGACGATGGGCAGCACGGTGAACGTGACGAGAAAGATGACGAGCGCGATCGTCCACGCGCCGACAGTGTTATTCAGGAAATCGGTATGCCAGAGATCACGCCAGCTTGGCATGGTGAAGCACTTTCGTGCGCCTGCGCGCAGTCACCTACGGGAATCGCCGTGCCAGCTAGCGGGCTGTGCTCATCGAAACGCGCTGGCACGGTGACCCGGTAAGTTTACCTATGGGCGAGGACGATTGCCGCGCCCTTGGGCGTGGCCGGGTGCCGGGACAGTCGCGCGACAGTGCACGATGGCACGTCGCGCGTGCGGCGGAGCGCCGATGTCGGCTACATGAAGAACTGTTCCGAGGCGATCTTGTCGTCTTTGACCTCGTAGACACAGACTTCCGAGATCTTCGTGCGTCCGCGTCCTTTCATCGTGAGGTCCATTGCAAGCGTCATCGCTATCGCGTTGCCGGCGATAAGGGGTGTCGATGCTTCGCACCCGTGCATCTTCTCGACCATCTCGCTCCACTTGCGACCCTTCTCCTTGATCGCATCCAGCCCTTTCGTCTCTTTCTGGAAACCCGGTGAATCATCGGGCTCGATACTCACGGCGTCCTGGGCAAACAACTCCTCCTGGGCTTGTTCGAACTGACCTTTGCGGCACAGCTCGGCGAGGCGTGTGGCTATCTGCTGAGTAGACATGGAAGCTCCTCCTCGTGAATGGATGCACCAGGCAGATGATGCACCCGTCAGGGAGTCCAGCGTATGACGATGATGGCGGGCGACAACGCAGGCGATGGCGTTGCCGGCGGCGCGCGGCAAGGCCACGGCGGCACGCGATCACCGGCGGCGCGGCCAACACCGCGCGCCCGACCGTGTCAGTCGATCCCTTCCATCCCGAGCTCCTTGAGCTTGCGCGTGAGGGTGTTACGTCCCCAGCCCAGAAGCTTCGCCGCTTCCTGGCGATGCCCCTGCGTTCTCTTGAGCGCGGCGCGAATGAGCACACGCTCGAACTCTGGCTGAGCATCATCGAGCAAAGGCCGCTTCCCGTTCATCGCCTGACGATCAGCCCAATTCGACAGAGCCTTCGCCCAATCGGCCTCGGTCGAGCCGTCGGAGGCGGCGGCCCCCAGCTCCGGCGGCAAGTCTTCAACGCGAACTTCACTGCCCGGAGCCAACACCGAGAGCCGGCGGCACAGATTCACCAGTTCGCGCACATTTCCAGGCCAGGGATAGGCGGAAAGTTTGGCCTCAGCTTCAGGCGCCAACGCCTTAGCCTCGACCCCCAGCTCGTGCGCGGCCACGTTCAAGTAGTGGTGCAACAGGTCCGGTATGTCCTCCGACCGGGCACGCAGCGGCGGCAGCTCGATGCGGATGACGTTAAGACGGTGGTAGAGGTCCTCGCGGAAGAGGCCACGGGCCACGCGGTCCTGGAGATTCTGGTGGGTTGCGGCGATCACGCGCACGTCCACACGAATGGGAGTCTGCCCACCAACGCGGTAGAACTCGCCCTCCGCGAGCACACGCAGTAACCGCGTCTGCAGAGGCGTCGACATATCCCCGATTTCATCCAGGAATAGGCTGCCGCCGTCGGCCTGTTCAAAACGACCGCGACGCTGTGAGTCAGCGCCCGTGAAAGAACCCCTCTCGTGACCGAACAGCTCTGACTCCAGCAGGTCGGCCGGAATAGCCGACGTGTTTAACGCGATGAAGGGTTTGCCGGCGCGAGGGCTGTGCTCGTGGAGCGCCCGCGCAACCAACTCCTTACCCGTACCCGACTCGCCTGTGATCAAGACGGTGACGCTCGAACGAGCGAGCCGACCGATCGCGCGAAATACCTGCTGCATCGCAGGTGCGCGGCCCAACAGCTCCGGGATGCGCGGAGTAGCGCTTGGATCGTTGCCCCCCACCAGGTTGGCATGCGCGGCGCGACGTACGAGTGCGACAGCCTGATCGATATCGAAGGGCTTCGGCAGATACTCGAACGCGCCGCCCTCATAGGCAGAGACGGCACTTCCAAGATCCGAGTGCGCCGTCATGACGATGACCGGCAACGCAGGGCGCGCATCGCGAATCTTCTTCAGGAGCTCGAGGCCTGATTGACCGGGCATCCGTATGTCCGTGATGAGCACGTCGGGCTGCTCACGTCTGAGTGCGTCGAGCGCGGGCTCCGCAGCTTCAAACGCTCGCGGCGACATGCCGCCATTACGGAGGGCGCGCTCCAGCACCCAGCGAATGGAGGCGTCGTCGTCGACGAGCCATACGCGCAGTGGCTGGCCGTTCATGTGGCTTCTCCGAGTGGTAACAGCAAAGTGAAGACCGTGAGTCCCGGCTCGCTCTCGAACTCAATGAGGCCCCCGTTACGGGTGACCAACTCCTGAGCGACGGCGAGCCCGAGGCCTGTGCCGTTCGCACGGCCGGTAACCAAGGGATAGAAAATGCTCGAGCGCAGTGCCGGCGGTACGCCTGGACCGTTGTCCTCCACTTGGAGGCTTGCTACGAGGCGATGGCGCGCCGGCCCGATGCTCACGTTGGAGAGCGCCCGGCTGCGCAGTACGATGCGTCCTGAGTCGCCTATGGCTTGGAGAGCGTTGCGTGCGACATTCAGCAGCGCCTGAATCATCTGATGCCGATCGAGCATCGAGTTGGGCAGGCTCGGGTCGTAGTCACGCTCGACGCTTACGGCCGCCGGGGCTTCAGCACGCAGCAAGTGATAAACGTGTTCGCAGATCTCGTGGACATTGATGAGTCCCTTCTGAGGCGCACGGCTGGGGCCGTTCATCGAGTCGACGAGCGCGGCCAGTCTGTCGGCCTCGCCAATGATGACTCGGGTGTATTCCCTCAGGTCGGCTTCCTGCAGCTCGCGCTCCAGGAGTTGGGCGGCACCGCGCAGGCCGCCGAGCGGATTCTTGATCTCGTGCGCGAGCTGACGAACCATGAGTCGGCTGCCGTCAAGACGCGCCAGCAGATCGTTCTCGCGAGAGATTCGTTGACGTTGGGTCGTGTCAGCCAACTCGAGCAACAGGTGCGTCCCCGTGATCTGCCCCTCGAGCGGCGTGATGGTCACATCCAATGTTCGCGTGTCGCGGGCTCCGAGCGGGCGAACGGCGATCTCGCGGTCGGCGATGACCTCACCGGTTTCCAAGACGCGGCGCAACAGCGCGGTGAACCCTGTCGTGTCCTGCAGAAAATCCCCAAACGGGCGGCCCCGCGCTTTGTTCAGGCTGAAGGCCAGCAGGTCCTGCGCGGCAACATTCGCGTAGATGGCGCAGAGCTGTGCATCGAGCATTACGATGCCGGTGGACAGGGCATCGATAAGATCCGTCGGATCGAAGTGCGACAGGGCAGAGGGTGGGGCGTACTCAGTGGCCACGGCTGACCTCGGCAATGTCAGGTGCAGCCGGCGCGAGCCAACATCGCAGGCCGGTCAGGGCCCGATCGCAATGGGAGTCGGGAAGTCGCCTTACCTCGGGCGAACGGGTGACTGGACGGAGGGCTGGTGAACGTGGAACGTGACGGGAGCCGACTGACAGATCACCTGGCCGTCCGGAGACTTGACGGTCGCCTGTACGGTGTGAGTTCCGCGATCGACCTGCGGCAGCGAGAACACCGGGGGCCCGCCGGGACTGTTCGCCGGTCGACCGTCGAGCACGAACACTACCTTGTCTCCCGGCCTTTGCACCGGCAGCAGGTTCACGGTCACCGCGAGCGAATACGTATTCTGGAAGGTCTGATCCTGCGTGGGTGAGTCGATCTCGCAGGAAGTGTACGGCGCGCTCTTGGCAGGCGTTGCGGAAGCCGACTGAGTCGGCTCGGTCACGTGCGGCGAGCTGTAAGTCTGCGGCTGCTGGACGTCTACCTTCGCCGCATTCTGGTGCGGCTGATCGCTGTAGTGAGTGACGCCGTTTTCGTCGACCCACTTGTACACGGTGGCCGCAGAAGCCACCGCGCACAAACAGCACCACGTTAAGGTAAACAGTGTCCGGCGCATAGGAACCGAGCATAGCCCGAAGCGACGCTCGGGACAAAAGCGGGTGGCTGCAGCTGTGAACTGCCGCCACCCGCACTACCCCATCACCAGAAACTGCCAGCCGCGCTTCCTGCGAACCGCCGGGAGTCGCGCCTGATCGCGTACCTCCTGGCGGGTCCAAGCCGCGATTGCGGGCCGCGGGAGGCGTCCCCCGTCCCGCCTTCCGATTGCAGAAAGGCGTCTGCGGCGCTTTCTGCCGGAATGTCACTTCGCCTCCATCAGCAGCTGTAGTAGAGCTCCATCTCAACCGGATGGGTCGCCATGCGGAACCTGGTGATTTCCTGCATCTTCAGACCCATGTAGGCGTCGATGACATCGTTGGTGAACACTCCGCCACGCGTCAGGAACTCCCGATCCTTGTCGAGATGCTCGAGCGCCATGTCGAGCGAGTGGCACACCGTCGGAATGTGCTTCGCCTCCTCGGGCTCGAGGTCGTACAGGTCCTTGTCCGCGGGATCGCCCGGGTGGATCTTGTTCTGAATGCCATCCAGGCCGGCCATCATCATGGCGGCGAACGCGAAGTACGGATTCGCGCTCGAATCCGGGAAGCGCACCTCGATGCGACGCGCCTTGGGATTGGAGACCCACGGAATACGGATCGAAGCGGAGCGATTGCGCGCCGAGTAGGCGAGCATCACAGGCGCCTCGAAGCCCGGGACCAGCCGCTTGTAGCTGTTGGTGCCCGCATTCGTGAAAGCATTGATCGCTTTGGCGTGCTTGATGATGCCGCCGATGTAGTACAGCGCGGTGTCGGACAGTCCGCCGTACTTGTCGCCGGCGAACAGCGCCTTGCCTTCCTTCTGCAGGGACTGGTGCACATGCATGCCGCTGCCGTTGTCGCCGACCAGGGGCTTCGGCATGAAGGTGGCGGTCTTGCCGTAGCTGTGGGCCACGTTGAGAATGGCGTACTTGAGGATTTGAACCTCATCGCCCTTCTTCGTCAGCGTGCCCGCGCCGACGCCGATTTCGCACTGCCCGCCGGTCGCCACTTCGTGGTGGTGGACTTCGACCTTCAGGCCCATTTCCTCGAGCGCCAGACACATCGCGGAACGGATGTCCTGGAATGCGTCGACCGGCGGTACCGGGAAGTAGCCGCCCTTCACACCCGGACGGTGGCCGGAGTTGCCTTCGGCGTACTCGGTCGGCGAGTTCCACGCGCCCTGCTTCGAGTCGATCGAATAGAAGCTGCCGTGCATCTCGTTGCCGTAGCGCACGCTGTCGAAAATGAAGAATTCATTCTCGGGTCCGAACAGGGCGCTGTCGGCGATGCCGGTCGATTTGAGATAGGCCTCCGCGCGTTTCGCGAGCGAGCGCGGGTCGCGCTCATAGCCCTGCATGGTGGCCGGCTCGATGACGTCGCAACGGATGTTGACGGTCGTCTCTTCGAAAAACGGGTCGAGGATCGCGGTCTTCGACTCGGGCATCAGGATCATGTCCGACTCGTTGATGCCCTTCCATCCGGCGATGGAGGAGCCGTCGAACATCTTGCCGTCACGGAACAGGTCTTCATCCACCAGCTTCGCGGGGATGGTGACGTGTTGTTCCTTGCCGCGAGTATCGGTGAATCGCAGGTCGCAGAATTTGACCTCTTTTTCTTTTATCAGCTTGATTACTTCTGTGGGTGTCATATCGCCTCCGGGAAAAGGTAGTGCCCGCCACGGCTTTGAAGGTCTCGGAGCCTGTTGCAGTCGGCGACCGGCGGCTTCCCCGGGACGCTTGAACGCAATCGGACTCGCACTGCCATCGTGCAACGGATGGTTTTGGGGTCGATCACGCTTAAGTTCCTGGGGCGGTCGCAGTCCACGCCCGGCCTTCCGCTGTGGTGAGCGCACCTGACAGTGCAGGGCTTATGCCAGCCACGGCGGTTCGAGAAATCAAAAGCTTAGCGAGCTTTCGAACGGCTTTCGCACCGATTCGGTGCGCTTGCGCGGCCCATTGCACCATGGGCGCGCGAAGTGTGGCACGAAAATTCGCCGCGGGGCCCGCTTGGTGAGAGGCCCGCTTTTTGTTGGTGCGGGCCGTTGTCTATTTTTGGAGATTTCTGTTATTGTGTCTATATATGGATAATGTAGGTCGACGCAGGAGCGAATCGCGGAGAGCGCTTGGGTAGCATCACTTCAACGGCAGACGGTTCGGCCTCCCGCGCGAAAGCCATCAAAGCAGGTACTGCGGGCCTGAAGGCCTTTGCCCGAATGGCCGAGCTCTGGCATTTGTCGATCTCCGAGCAATTGACCCTGCTGGGGCTGAGCTCGCGATCGACCTACTTCAAGTGGAAGAAGGACGAGGAGGTGAACCTGCCCCGGGACACGCTCGAGCGGCTGTCCTACCTCCTGGGGATCTACAAATCGCTGCAGATTCTCCTGCCCGATCCTGCCGCAGCGGACGGCTGGCTGCGACGGCCGAATTCGGAGCCTCTGTTCGGCGGCCGTTCGGCATTGGAGCGGATGCTCTCGGGCAACGTCGCCGACCTCTATCTGGTACGGCAGTACCTCGATTCGCAGCGCGGGTAGCGCGGAAAGACGCATGCAGGCGAGCGACGCGGGGGACAAAGAGGGCCGCAGGCCCCCGAACGTGCAGGGTGCAGCCGACTCCGCGCCGGTCAATGAGTGCCGCTGGCACGGTTGTGCGCGCATCATTCCCAGCCGCTTTCCGACCATCCACCTGTTCGAGCGGGTCGCGGACGCCGCCGATTGGGATGCCCTGTACTGGCTCGAGTCCCTGACCAACCCACGGCTGCGCGAGGAAGTCGGGCAGATCGATCTCGTTGCGCGGGAAGACCGGGTCTTCGGGCCGGGCGCGAGCGTGATCATGGCTCCGTTCACGCATCTGAACCCGGGAGGAAGCCGGTTCGCCGACAGCACTTTCGGCATCTTCTACGCTGCGCTCGCAGTCACCACCTCGATTGCAGAAACACGCTATCACCGCGAGAAATTCCTGCGCGCGACTCGTGAGGCCGCGATCGAGCTCGACATGCGCTGTTATCTCGCAGATGTGGCCGCCAAATTTCACGACATCCGTGGGAAGCGAACACAGCTGGCGGACATCTACGATCCGGACAGCTACGTCACGTCACAGGCTTTCGGCCGGTCTTTGAAGCTCAGCGGATCCAACGGAATCGCCTACGACAGCGTGCGTCATGCCGGGGGGGAGTGCCTGGCGATATTGCGGCCACGGCTGATCCAGAACCTGCGCCAGGGTATGCATCTGCGTTACGTCTGGGACGGCGGCAGCATCAGCCGGATCTACGAGCTGCGGCTGATAGACCCTGCGGCCTGACGGGAAGGTGCCAAGCGATTGGCTATACTGCGGGGCTCCCTCAGTCGAGCATTGTCCGAAAGCACGCGCATGAAAATCGGCACCGCGCCGCGCACATTCCAGGAGCTCATTTTTGCCCTGCAACGCTATTGGTCTCAGCAGGGTTGCGTCATTTTGCAGCCCTACGACATGGAGATGGGCGCGGGTACCTTCCATACGGCCACGTTCCTGCGGTCCATAGGCCCGGAGCCCTGGCGCGCCGCCTACGTGCAGCCCTCGCGACGCCCCACCGACGGTCGCTATGGTGAGAACCCGTTCAGGTTGCAGCACTACTACCAATACCAGGTGGTGATCAAGCCATCGCCGCTGGAGATCCTCGAGCTGTATCTCGGGAGCCTGCGCGCGCTCGGCTTCGATCTGTTGGTCCACGACATCCGCTTCGTCGAGGACAACTGGGAATCCCCGACCTTGGGCGCCTGGGGATTGGGCTGGGAAGTGTGGCTGAACGGCATGGAGATCACGCAGTTCACCTACTTCCAGCAGGTGGGGGGTCTCGACTGCCGCCCGGTGACGGGCGAGATCACGTACGGGCTCGAACGCCTCGCGATGTATCTGCAGGGTGTGGAGAGCATCTACGACATAGCCTGGACGGAAGGGGTCACCTACCGGGACGTGTACCACCAGAACGAAGTCGAGCAGTCGACTTACAACTTCGAATACGCGGATGTGCCGATGTTGTTCCGGCACTTCGAGGATCACGAGAAGGCGTGCAAGGAGTTGCTCGCGGCCAAATTGGCGTTGCCCGCGTATGAGCAGGTGTTGAAGGCCTCGCACACCTTCAATCTGCTCGACGCGCGGAAAGCCATCTCCGTGACGGAGCGGCAGAGATACATCCTGAGAGTCAGGACGCTCGCGAGTGCCGTTGCGCAGGCGTACTACGCCAGCCGCGAGGCCCTGGGGTTTCCGATGGCGAAGCGCGAAGCGACGACCCACGGCACCGCGCCGGCCGCAGCCGCCGGAGCGCGGGCATGAACATCGAGCGTCGCGATTTCCTGGTAGAGGTTGGAACCGAAGAGCTTCCGCCGAAATCTCTGCGAGCCCTCGAGCTCGCCTTTGCCTCGGCCGTGCGCTCGGGGCTCGAGGCCGCGGGGCTGACCTTCAAGTCCCTGGTTTCGTTCGCTACTCCGCGCCGGCTGGCCGTTTGCGTCAAGAAGCTCGCCGCGCAGCAACCCCAACAGGACATCAAACGTCGTGGGCCGCCTGTCAGCGCGGCTTTCGACGCCGCAGGACAACCAACACGGGCCGCGCTGGCTTTCGCACAGACCTGTGGCGTGTCGCTCGAGTCGCTGCAGCGGTTGGATGAGGGGAAGGGCACCTTCCTGTTCTACATCGGCACCAAGCCCGGAGCACCGGCGGTGCAGCTTCTGCCAGGAATCGTCCAGAGGGCACTTGACGGTTTACCGGTGGCCCGGCGGATGCACTGGGGGTCCAGCTCTGCCGAGTTCGTACGTCCGGTGCATTGGCTGGTGATGTTGTTCGGGAAGGATGTCATTCCGGCGACGATCCTCGATACGGCCGCTGGCGCTCTAACCCGCGGTCACCGTTTCCACGCGCCAAAGCCCCTTCGTGTGAGCTCGCCGGCCAGTTACGAGTCGGCGCTGCGCACCCGCGGCTTCGTCCTGGCGAGCTTTGTCGCCCGGCGGGACCTCATCAAGGAGCGAGTCTCCGCCGCAGCTACGCAGTTGGGTGGGCGGGCGTTGATCGGGGATGCGCTGCTCGATGAGGTCACCGCCCTGGTCGAGTGGCCGATGCCCCTGGCCGGACGCTTCGAAGAGCGATTCCTGCGGCTGCCCCGGGAGGTGCTGATCTCGACGCTGCAGGATCACCAGCGTTATTTCCCGGTCGAAGACGCCGCCGGCAAGCTGATGTCTCACTTCATCACTGTGAGCAACATCGAGAGCCGCGACCCTGACAAAGTGCGAGAGGGCAATGAGCGTGTCGTGCGGCCACGACTCGCGGACGCCGCGTTCTTCTGGGAGCAGGACCGCAAAGTGCCGCTCTCAACGCGTCGCGAGCGCCTGGATGCAGTGACTTTCCAGGCCAAGCTGGGATCGCTTGGCGATAAGACACGGCGCGTGCGCACGTTGGCGGGAGAGATCGCCGCGGCGCGTGGTGCGGAGCGTGCCGAGAGCGAGCGGGCGGCGGAACTCTGCAAGTGCGACCTTCTGACCGCCATGGTCGGAGAGTTCCCGGAGTTGCAAGGCATCATGGGAACGTACTACGCACTGGCCGATGGCGAGGCCCCCGAGGTTGCCGTTGCCATCCGCGAACACTATCTGCCCCGCGGCGCTGGTGATGAGTTACCTGCCACTCATGCGGGTGTCGCTGTCGCGATTGCCGACAAGCTCGATACGCTCACCGGTATTTTCGCCATCGGCGAGAAGCCGACGGGCGCCAAGGATCCCTTTGGGTTGCGGCGGGCCGCCATCGGAGTCCTCCGGATCCTGATCGAGACGGGATTGGACTTGGACCTGCGGCGGTTCATCTCGCGCGCGGTAGAGTTGGCGTTGGTAGACGTGGAGCGGGTGCGCGCCGCCGCTGCCACGAGAAGAGCGGCGGCCGACGCGGAGAAGGTGGGTGCGGGCGGGATCGCCGCAGCCAGCGGGTCAGCGGCAGCAGGCACGGCGGGCTCGCCCCCGGCCGGAGCGGGCGCGTCGGCGCAGAAGCCGGCCCAGGTTGCCAAGCCTCCGCCGTCTCCTGAGGTCATTGCGACAGAGGTCTACGACTACATCATGGAGCGTCTTCGCGCCTACTATCTCGAACGCAGCGACATGTCGGCCGCCCCGGCGATCGGTGGGGCTGCGATCACGACGGAGATGTTTGATGCAGCGTTGGCGATGCGTCCTGCGTCACCGTTGGACTTTGACGCGCGCCTGAAGGCTCTGAGCGCGTTCCTCGAGTTGCCGGAGGCGGCGAGTTTGACGGCGGCGAACAAACGCATCGCCAACATTCTGCGCAAGAGCAGCGAGAGGCGCGACGGGGAGGTCGCCGTGGAGAGCCTGAAGGAAGAAGCGGAAGTCCGGCTGTTCGATGCGATGCGAGCCATGCAGGAGGCGGTGTCCACGGCGACGGCACAGAGAGAGTACGCCAACGCACTCGGCCGGCTCGCACAGCTGCGGCCCGCCATCGACGCATTCTTCGATCAGGTCATGGTCATGGACGAAGACCCGCGTCTGCGAGCCAACAGGCTGGCGCTCCTGGCACAGCTGCACAGTCTGTTCTCGGGAGTAGCCGACCTGTCGAGGCTGCCAGGCTAATGCAGTTCCTGGCGTCCCTGGTCTTTACCGCCTTCCTGTTCCTGTGGACGTTCTTCTACGCGATCTTCTTCGTCATCGCGTGCACGTTCCTGCCGTTTCGCCGGCGGTTCATCCTCGCGCAGGTCTGGGCGCACGTGCTGCTCAGGGTGCTGAAGTGGACCTGTCGACTGGACTATCGTGTCGAGGGCACTGAGAACGTCCCTCCCGGTAGCCACGTGGCGCTGTGGAAGCATTCCTCCTCCTGGGAGACGATCGCGATGGCGGTGGTCCTTCCTCGACAGGTGTGGGTGCTCAAACGCGAGCTCACCTGGATCCCGGCAGTGGGTTGGGGAATCCGCCAGCTGCACGCGATCGCCATCGATCGCAAGTCCGGCGCTTCTGCCGTGCGCCAGGTCGTCGATCAGGGGAAGCAGCGCCTGGACGAGGGCGACTGGGTGATCATCTTTCCCGAGGGGACGCGCACGTCGGCAGGGCAGGCGCGCAAGTACGGGGTGAGCGGCGCTTTGCTGGCTTCCGAGGCGGGCTGCCTGGTGGTACCGGTCGCTCATAACGCCGGGTTGTTCTGGCCGCGGCGAGGGTTGCGCAAGAAGCCGGGGACGATTCGGGTGGTGATCGGAAAGCCGATCGTGGCCGCCGATCGGGACGCGAGAGAGATCAATCGTGAAGCGCAGGCGTGGATTGAGGCAACAGTGAATCAGTTGTCGGGCGGCGGAGAGGCTTCGGGGGAGGAAGGGACCACGGCCCAGGTGTGAGACGTGGAGCAGCGCCCCGGGTACGTTGAGTCTCTACATTCGAAAGACCGCTACCTGATTTCAGGCTCATGCCTGCGTCGCCGACGCTCATCGCAAGACTGTGCTGGACCCTTACCGCCGCGTGGCTGTTGTGCAGCTGCTCGTCCGTGCCTCCGCCTCAGGCGTTCGACCATTCGACCCGGACTGGCATCAAGAAGGTTTGCCTGGTGCCCCTGGGCGTTGCCGACCAGGTTCAAGTCACGATCACGAACCCGATCGGTGAGGGTTTCGGCGTTGTAGGAACGCTGATCGAATCTCATCGCACCGCGTCTGCGTCCACGGAGGTCACCGGAGTTCTGAGTCAGGCCCGATACGATGTGCGGGCGGCGCTGACGGATGCGATCTTCAATGCGATACGGAAGACCGGATTTACGGTCACGAGACTTGAAGGGACGCGGCCGAAGAAAGAAACCGAGAGATTTCTCTCCAAATATCCCCAGCGGCCCCAGGTGGACGCATACCTCGACGTGTATGCCCCCTACGTTGGCTTCCAGGCGCCGCAGTCGTCCGTCGACTATCGGCCCCGCATCGAGCTGCTCGTACGGCTGGTGAGCGCCAAGGACGGGACGACGCTCTTCCAACATCATCTCGTCTACGGCACGACGGCCGGCAGTGATGACTTCGCGGTCCTCGTTCGCGCGGACGAAAGCGTTAGCTTCCGAGACCGGACTGCCCTGAAGCAGAACGCTTCCGCAACGGTTCACGCGCTACAGTCAGCAATCGAGTCCGTGTCCTGGGAGCTCGCGAAGCAATTCATGTAGCGGCTCGCACGAGCCCTATTGTCTCGCCAGCGGAACAATAAGAGGGCTAGATATCCAGATTGGTAACGGAAAGCGCGTTCTTCTCGATGAACTCGCGCCGTGGTTCTACCTGGTCGCCCATGAGCGTCGTGAAGATATCGTCGGCCGCAACGGCGTCTTCGATCCTCACTTGCATGAGCCGACGCACCTCGGGATTGATGGTGGTCTCCCAGAGCTGCTCGGGGTTCATCTCACCCAGACCCTTGTAGCGCTGGATGGACTGGCCTTTCTTGGCCTGCTCGAAGAGCCAACGCATGGCCTCCTTGAAGGAGCCGATCTCGTGGCGCTCGTCGCCGCGCACCGCATAGGCACCCTCGCCGATCAGGTCGGCCAGCGTGCGCGCCAACTCAATAATCCGCTGATACTCCGCCGACTCGAAGAACTCGCGTGGCAGATATTTGTTGCTCGGAGTGCCGTGCTCGGTCTTGTGGAGAATGATCCGCGCGCTGTGGCCATCGGTGGCTTCGCGAACCTCAACGGAGTAGGTCCGAGTCCCATCGTCCAAGGCGTTCAGGCGCTGGTTCAAGTCACCAACCCAAGTCCGCAGGTAGTCGATGCGATCGAAGTCAGACGCCTTCATCTCGGGCATGTAGATCAACTGCTCGAGCAACCGGTCGTCGTACCGGCGCGACCAGCGTTTGATGATGGCCTGCACCTCCATGTACTGCCGGGCAAGACTCTCGAGTCCCGGACCCTGCAGCGGCGGCGCCCCGGCGTTGACGTAAACGCCCGAGCCTTCCAGCGCCGAGTTGAGCAGGACTGCGTTGAGCTCGTTGTCGTCTTTGACGTACTGCTCCTGCCTGCCGCGCTTTATTTTGTAGAGCGGCGGTTGTGCGATGTAGATGTGACCACGCTCGATCAGCATCGGGATCTGTCGGTAGAAGAACGTCAGCAGGAGCGTCCGGATGTGCGAACCGTCGACGTCCGCGTCCGTCATGATGATGACGCGGTGATAACGAAGTTTGTCGATATCGAAGTCGTCGCGCCCGATCCCACAGCCAAGGGCCGTAATCAGCGTCCCAACCTCAGCGGACGACAGCATCTTGTCGAACCGTGCCTTCTCGACATTCAGGATTTTGCCCTTCAGGGGCAGAATCGCCTGGGTCCGGCGATCACGGCCTTGCTTGGCGGAGCCACCGGCCGAGTCGCCCTCGACGATGAAGATCTCCGACAGCGCCGGGTCCTTCTCCTGGCAATCGGCCAGCTTGCCGGGTAATCCGGCGATATCGAGTGCGCCCTTCCGGCGCGTCATCTCACGAGCCTTGCGGGCAGCCTCGCGGGCGCGCGCGGCGTCGACAATCTTGGCGACGATGGAGCGAGCCTCTTGCGGGTGCTCCAGCAGGAATTCCGAGAGCTTCGCGCCGACGGCGGACTCGACGACACCTTTGACCTCCGAGGAGACCAGCTTGTCCTTGGTCTGCGAGGAGAACTTGGGATCGTGCAGCTTCACGGACAGGATGGCGGTCAACCCCTCGCGGGCATCGTCGCCCGTGGTGGGGACCTTCTCCTTCTTGGTCGACATCTCCTTCTCGATGTAGTCGTTCAGCGTGCGGGTCAGCGCGCTACGGAATCCGGCCAAGTGGGTGCCGCCGTCCCTCTGCGGAATGTTGTTCGTGTAGCAGAACATGCTCTCCTGGTAGGAGTCGTTCCACTGCATCGCCACCTCGACGTTGACGTCGCCCTCCATGGTCTTGAACCAGAAGGTCGAGTCGTGAACCGGTGTCCGGCTGCGATTGAGGTACTTCACGAAGGCCTCGAGGCCGCCGGCATGCTCGAAGACGTCCGACTTGCTCTCGCGCTCGTCGACCAGCTCGATCCGTACCCCGGAGTTCAGGAAGGACAGCTCCCGCAGGCGCTTTGACAGAATCTCGTAGTCGAACTGGATGTTGGTGAAGATTTGAGAGCTGGGCCTGAAGCGGATGGTGGTTCCCCGCTCCGTTGTCTCGCCGATCACCGCCAGGGGGGCCGCCGGCACGCCCAAGTGATACTCCTGCCGATGAATCTTCCCCTCGCGGCAGATCGTGAGCAGCAGGTAGTCCGACAGCGCATTGACGACCG
The DNA here is from genome assembly GCA_036499585.1 of Steroidobacteraceae bacterium. Taxonomy (GTDB): domain Bacteria; phylum Pseudomonadota; class Gammaproteobacteria; order Steroidobacterales; family Steroidobacteraceae; genus 13-2-20CM-66-19. The sequence goes on along the minus strand of DASYDM010000004.1, from coordinate 41,894 downwards.
AAACGCCGACGCCGTGAAGACCGCCGGATACCTTGTACGAGCTATCGTCGAATTTTCCGCCAGAGTGCAGCACGGTCATGATGACTTCGGCTGCCGACCGGCCTTCCTCGGCGTGGATGTCCACGGGAATGCCGCGGCCGTTGTCCGCGACCGTCACGGACTCGTCGGCATGGATGGTGACGACAATCCGGTCGCAATATCCTTCGAGGGCCTCGTCAATGGAGTTGTCGACGGCCTCGAAAACCATGTGGTGCAGGCCCGTTCCGTCATCGGTGTCACCGATGTACATTCCGGGGCGCTTTCGCACCGCATCCAGACCCTTCAAAACCTTGATTTTGCTCGAATCGTACGCGTCTTCGGATGCCATGCCGTCACTCAGTCTTTGGATGGGACATTATACCGGTCAGCCCCCTCCTCTGTATCGCAGAAAAGCCAATACGGACGCTGACTTGCGTTAGGCCGAGGCGGGGCTTTCGACGGCACCTTGTTCCACGTGGAACACCTTGTCAGGAGCGCCGAAGGAGTGGAATTCCGGGCTCAGCGAAGTCAGAACGAGCTGGCACTTCAGCTCTCGCACTTGAGCGATAAATCGCTGCAGATGATCGGTGTCCAGCTCGGCAGCAGGATCATCCAGAAGCAGCGTGGGACGAAGATCGGTCGCCTGTTGAAGCAGACTGAGCTGAGCCAGCGTCATGGCGATAGCCACCAGCTTCTGTTGCCCCCGCGAGAGAACCTCCCTGGCAGGTTTACCTCGTAGCCTGACCAGGACGTCCCCTCGGTGAGGTCCAGGGTGAGTCAGGCCTCTGACCCGGTCCCTAGGAAGGGCTTCCTTGAGGGCTTCGGCGAGTGGTAGCTCTTGTGTCCACCCACGGCTGTAGTGAAGCTCGACCTCCACACCCGTGAGTCGGCTCAGCATCTCCTTCCAGTGCGGCTCCAGTTGCTTGAGCAGGCGTCCCCGCGCATCCGCAATGATCTCGCCCAGCCGAGCCACCTCACTGTCCCAGAGTGCTGCCTGGTCGGGCTGACTCCGGAGCGCTGCGTTGCGCTGCTTGAGGGCGCGGGCGTACCGGAGCCAATGATCGGCGAACGAATGTTCCACGTGGAACACGGCCCAGTCGAGCCAGCGACGGCGACGGTGGCCGCCCTCCTCAACGAGCTTATGAACGCCGGGGTCAATGGCCTGGACGGGAAACGTCTCGGAGAGATCTGTCAGCGCCGAGACCGGGGCCCCGGCGATGCGAGCTTTGGTGCCTTCGGTGCGGGACACTTGGATCCCCAGCGGAGTCGGCAGCCCCGCATCCTGTGCCGTCCGCCCGAAGACAACCAGCTGAGACTGGCCGTGGCGGATCAGCCGCTCGGAGTTTCGAGTCCGAAAAGAGCGGCCGCGGCCGAGGAGAAAGATGGACTCGAGGAGCGACGTCTTCCCTGAACCGTTCCCACCCCAGATCAGGTTTTGACCCGGGTGCAGCACTACCTCCGCATGGGCAACGCACCGGACGTTGTCGACGGTCAGCTCAGCGAGGCTCACTCAGATACCGGCCCCCAGGCCACCGGGGCTCGTTGCCAGCGCCCGGTGTCGCCCATCAGAGCCTCATTGGCATGACGACATACCGCGTGTGCACGGCGCCAGGGGCATGAATGAGACAGCTGCTATTGGAGTCCGTCAGTCCGATCTCGACCTTCTCGCCCTCGATGGCACTCAAAGCATCGAGCAGGTAATTGACGTTGAAGCCAATTTCCACCTCCTCGCCCTTGTAGCCCACCTCGACCTGATCCTCTGCCTCTTCCTGCTCCGGGTTGTGAGCCTGGAGGGTCAGCAGGTCGGATTTCACAGTCAGCCGGATGCCCCGATATTTCTCGTTCGAGAGAATGGCGGTCCGCTGCAACGCCTGGCGAAGGATCTCCCGATCCGCTTCCACCTTACGGGTGGGATTGGCGGGGATCACGCGCCCATACTCCGGGAAACGGCCATCGATCAGCTTCGAAGTGAAGCGAATGTCGCCGATCTGGGCCCGAACGTGGTTGGTACCGATGCCGAGTTCGATCGTCCCGTCAGTGCCGAGGATCCGCTGCAGCTCGAGAACGCCCTTGCGGGGCACGATGACCTGCTGATTGGTCTTCGCCTTGCCCTCGGTCTCCATCTCGCACAAGGCCAGACGGTGGCCGTCCGTCGCCACCGCCCGAAGCACCTTCCCCTCCGTCTCGAGCAAGAGCCCGTTCAGGTAGTACCGAACGTCCTGCTGAGCCATCGAGAAATGGGTCTTGTCGATCAGCCGCCGGAACTCTCCCTGAGCGAAGGTCAACGTCTGCTGGGCGTTAATCTCTTCGACTACGGGGAACTCCGCAGCCGGCAAAGTGGACAGCGTGAATCGGCTCCGCCCGGCGCGGATCGACATCCGCTCTCCCTCGGTACTCAGCGTGACACTCACGCCCTCAGGCAACGAACGGAAAATGTCGAGCAGCTTTCGCCCGGGGACTGTGATGTCACCGGCCTGCTGGACATTCACCTGCGTCGAGGCCACGAGTTCCACTTCGAGATCAGTGCCGGTGACGTGCAGGCGGTTATCGCGTGCTGACAACAGCACGTTCGCCAACACGGGCATCGTCTGTCTTCGCTCGACAACTCCGATGACACTTTGCAACGGACCGAGCAGTTCTTCACGCGACGCAGTGAGCTTCATAATCTTCTTTCTTAGAGGATTTAAAGATTAGTAGAGGTAGTAGTAGAGCCTGTTAATCATGGTGATGAATAAACTTACCACGCTTAATCAACACATTGCGTCTCATTCAGCGACTCATAACTTGCGGCGGGACCTGAGCATGGGTTGTGGATCGCCTGTGCGTAACTTTATCCCCAGAATTACCCACAGCCCATCCCCTGCCTTATGCACATCAACCTGCCAGGGTTCTCAACAGGTTTGAATAGTCCTCGCCCACGCGGCGCTCGGTATCGCGAAGCTCCTTGATCCGCTTGCACGCATGCAGGACGGTGGTGTGGTCGCGGCCGCCGAAGGCATCGCCGATTTCCGGAAGGCTGTGGCTGGTGAGCTCCTTGGCGAGCGCCATCGCCACCTGTCGTGGCCGCGCCACCGAGCGGCTACGCCGCTTGGAAAGCAGATCCGCCATGCGCACCTTGTAGTAATCCGCCACGGTCTTCTGAATGTTCTCGATGGTGACCAGCTTCGCCTGCAGCGACAACAGGTCCTTGAGCGCTTCTCTCGTAAATTCAACGGTAATCGGTGCGCCGGTGAAGCGCGAGTTCGCGATCACGCGGCGCAAGGCCCCCTCGAGTTCACGCACGCTCGAGCGGATCCGCTTACTGATGAAGAACGCCACTTCCTCGGGCAGCGCCACGCCGACGTGGCTTGCCTTCGTCATCAGAATGGCGACGCAGGTTTCGAGCTCCGGAGGCTCGATGGCAACGGTGAGTCCCCAGCCGAACCGCGACTTGAGTCGCTCCTCGAGGCCGGCAACTTCCTTGGGATAGCGGTCGCAGGTCAGGATCACCTGGTGCTGGCCTTCGAGCAGCTCGTTGAACGTGTGGAAGAATTCTTCCTGCGAGCGCTCCTTGTCCGCGAAAAACTGGATGTCATCGATCAGCAGCGCATCGAGGGAGCGATACGCCGTCTTGAACGCGTTCATCGAGTTGTGCTGCAGCGCCCGTACCATGTCGCCGACGAACCGTTCCGAGTGCACATACGCAATGCGTGCTTCAGCGTCTCGCTGCTTGATCAGGTGAGCGATCGCATGCATGAGATGCGTCTTGCCCAAACCAACGCCGCCATAGAAGAACAACGGGTTGTAGGCGCGTCCCGGATTTTCAGCAACCTGGTGCGCAGCGGCCTTCGCCAGCTGGTTGCTCTTTCCTTCGACGAAGGTGGCAAAAGTAAAATCGGCATTCAGCCGGGCGCCGACGACGAGGCCCTCCGCCCGCCGGGGGCGCGAGGGGGCCGAAGGCGGCGGAACAATGGAAGAGACGGGAACTGACGAGCCGTTACGCCCGCGCGAGCCCACCTCGACCGTAATGATCGGAACATCGCCGGTGCTCTCGTCACGCAGCAGCTCGCCGATACGCGGCAAGAGATTGGCGTTGATCCACTCGACCGCAAAGCGGTTGGGCGCCAGCAGCTTCAGTGCTCCAGCGCCTTCAAGGGCTTGGAGTGGCCGCACCCACGTATTGAATTGCTGCTCGGGAAGCTCGCCCTCCAACGCGCACATGCACCGAGTCCACAGGGACGCTTCCACGCGCGTTGCCTCCGCGACCGCCTCGACGGGAAAGGGCTGCGAAGTCTATACCGATCATCGTGCCTGCTGAAGATTTTAAAATCGCGGATGTCTTGACACCTTCCCGGTCAACGGCTTAGCCTTCACGCCCTTTTTCCAACGGGTCCAGGCCCCCCTTCGGGTGCCGGCCGCGTCCCGACCTTTTCCATTGGAGCGATCATGGCTACGAAGCGGACTTATCAACCGAGCAAAGTGCGCCGCGCACGTACGCACGGGTTCCGCGCGCGCATGGCCACGAAGAACGGCCGTAAGGTATTGGCTCGTCGGCGCGCAAAGGGCCGGCACAAGCTCATCCCTTGAGCCGTCTGGGTGAGCTTTCAGGGATAGCCTGCGAGCGAGCTCACCCAAACGGGCTTCACCCCACTTGATCTGTGACGGCGCGGTGCCCGGAAGGCTGACACTCCCCGCGCTGCGCCGCTTGCGCCGCAAGTCCGAGTTCGACGCGGCCTACGGGCAGGGACGGCGCTTCGGCAACTCTTATTTCGGCCTGACCGCGGCCCCGAATCCACTGGGCCCGCGGATTGGTCTGGCTGTCGCGGTTCGGATTGCCGGAAACTCCGTCGAACGCAATAGAATTCGCCGGGTCATTCGCGAGTCCTTCCGGATCCATCAGCGTGAGCTTCCTGCCGCCGATCTCGTTGTCAGTGCCCGTGACCGGGCCCGCGGTGCTCCCGGCCCCGAGCTGCGGGCGGCGCTGGAGGCGTTGTGGAAAAAGGTGATGGCGTGATCCGCGCCCTCTTTTGCCTCCCCATCCGGCTCTACCAGCTGACGCTGAGTCCGCTCCTGGGCCCGCGTTGTCGCTTTCATCCTTCCTGCTCGAGCTACGGTCTGGAAGCCATCACGCGTCATGGCGTTCTGCGCGGGGTGTGGCTGACGATCAAACGCGTGGCTCGATGCCATCCCTGGAATCCAGGCGGCTTCGACCCCGTGCCCGCCGCGCTACCGGCTAACTCATCCGTTGCGCACGACCGCCGCGCCGCCCCCTGCACACATCATGGCAATGACTAACAACATCAGAATCTATCTCTGGGTCGCGCTCGGCGTGATCCTCTATTTCAACTACGAAGCGTGGACGCGCGACTACGGTCCGCGCCCCGATCTGACACCACCGGCGGTCGTCACCGGAAAGTCCGGTAGTTCCGCGGCCGATTCGCTTGGAAATCAGATTCCACAGGCGAGCGCGCCGAGTGGGGCCGCAAAAGCACCCAATGCCAACACGGCCAGTGCGGGCAACGCCTCAGGTACGGCCGCCGCAACAGCGGGTGCAGTCCCCGACAACACTGAACGGCCGACGACGGCCGCCCAACTCGTGCAAGTGCACACGGACGTGCTCGACATCGACATCAGCACTCGTGGCGGCACGATCGTGCGGGCGGACCTGCTCAAGTATCCGAAGGTAAAGGGCGAGTCGACACCGGTCCGGTTGGAAAACGAGGATGACCCGACATCTCTTTATGAGTTGCAATCGGGCCTTGCGGGCCCTAGTGGCAACACTCCCACTCACCTCGCGAACTTCACCGCTACCGACAGGACGTATGCCCTGACTTCGGGCGATGAGCTGCGGGTTCCGTTGACTTGGACGGGTGACAACGGCATCACGGTGACGAAGACTTTCGTGTTCCATCGTGGCCAGTATCGAATCGACGTCGAGTACGCCGTCGAGAACCACTCGGACGCGGCGTGGCAGGTCAACCAGTACACCCAGATCGAGCGCAACGATCCGCGTACCTCGAGCTCGATGTTCAACTACAGCGCCGAGAAGTCCCAGTTCCACGGACCGGCCCTGTACTACGGGACGAAACTGCGTAAGTTGAACTTCGCGGCCGATAGCGACGACCGCCATCTGGACCTGCAGGTTCAGAACGGCTGGATCGCCGCCCTGCAGCATCATTTCGTGACCGCAGTCGTTCCGCCGAAAGACCAGGACTTCCGGTTCAAGCTGACCTCCGCGGGCGACCGATATGTGCTGAGCGCGGCGGGACCCCTGCAAACGGTCGCCGCGGGCGCGTCGGGCAAGCTGTCAGAGACCCTCTTCATCGGTCCGAAGCTGCAGGATCAGCTCGATGCGGCGGGTCCCCGGCTCGACCTGGTGACGGACTACTGGTACCTCACCATCATCGCCCGGCCGCTGTTCTGGTTGCTGAGCATCCTGCACAAGGTGTTCGGCAACTGGGGCGTCGCGATCATCCTGGCGACGTTCGTGCTGAAGGCTGTTTTTTATCCTCTGGCAGAGATCAGTGGCCGCTCGTCCGCGAAGATGAAGCTGGTCCAGCCACGGATCAAAAACCTGCAGGAGCTGTACAAGGACGACCGCGAGAAGCTCAGTAAAGCGATGATGGAGCTGTATCAGCGCGAGAAGATCAATCCTGTCTCGGGTTGTCTGCCGATGCTGATCCAGATACCGGTGTTCCTGGCGTTCTACTGGACGTTGCTCGAGTCGGTCGAAATCCGCCAGGCGCCGTTCTTCGGCTGGATCCAGGACCTCTCTTCACGGGACCCGTATTTCATCCTGCCGGCGCTGATGGCCGGTGCGATGTTTGTGCAGTTCAAGATCAACCCGACCTCGCCGGATCCGACGCAGGCGAAGATCATGATGGTCATGCCGCTGATCATGTCGGTCACCCTGGCCTTCTTCCCGGCGGGTCTGGTGTTGTACTGGACGACAAACACCCTGCTGACGATTCTGCAGCAGTGGAACATCAATCGCCGCATTGCAACATCGGCGTCGGCGGCGAAGAGAAACTAAGTCGGAAGAAATGCGGTAGCCTCCCGCCGCGAGCACGCAGCCTGCAAGGCCTCGCAGCCAGCAGGGCCCCGCAGCCTGCAGGGCTCCGCGCGGGAGGTATCGATGACCCACGTCGACACGATCGTAGCTGCGGCCACTCCGCCGGGCCGGGGCGGCGTCGGGGTCGTGCGCGTTTCCGGGCCGAAGGCGCCGGAGATTGCTGCGGTGATCGTGGGCGACCTGCCCATCGCCCGCCGGGCTACTTTCGCCCGATTCCTCGATGCGCAAGGTGAGCCTCTGGACGCCGGGCTGGTGCTGTTCTTTCCGGGTCCCCACTCCTATACCGGCGAGCACGTCCTCGAGCTCCATGGACACGGGGGTCCGCTCGTCGTCGAATCGATTGTTTCGCGAGCGGTCGAACTCGGCGCCCGGCGTGCCCAACCCGGCGAGTTCACTCAACGCGCGTTTCTAAACGGGAAACTCGATCTCTCGCAGGCCGAGGCGATCGCCGACCTCATCGACGCCGGATCACGCGCCGCGGCACGAGCCGCAATGCGGTCCCTTCAGGGCGAGTTCTCTTCCATGGTCCGCGGGTTGACGGATGCCGTGATCGAGTTGCGCACCTATGTCGAGGCGGCGATCGATTTCCCCGAGGAGGAAATCGATTTCCTCGCCGACCAGCAGCTGCTACGCCGCTTCCAGACGGTGCGCGATCATTTCGATGGCGTGGAGCAGTCGGCGCGGCTCGGGCGGCTGCTGCGGGAGGGAATGACCGTGGTGATTGCCGGTCGACCCAATGCCGGCAAGTCCAGTCTGCTGAACCGGCTGGCCGGTTATGAGGCGGCGATCGTTACGCCGATCCCTGGCACGACCCGCGATATCGTGCGCGAGCGGATCGACATAGATGGCATGCCATTGCACGTTCTCGACACCGCGGGTCTGCGCGAGGCGGGGGATGTGGTGGAGCAGGAAGGCATTCGCCGCGCCCATGCCGAGATGAGCAGGGCCGACAGGGTGCTGTTCGTGATCGACGCGGTCGAAGATGCTGGCGCAGCGGCGTTCGGTGCGGAGAAGTCGCGTCTGCCGAAGGACGTTCCGGTGACTCTCATCTTCAACAAGTGCGATCTCGCGACCGGCATGCCGGTGGCTGATACCTACTCGGGGCCGCCTCGCTTCAATCTATCGGCACTGACGGGTAAGGGGTTGCCGGAGCTCCGCGCCCATCTCAAGCAGTCGATGGGCTATCAGACGATCGAGTCGGGGACCGTGTCGGCGCGACAGCGACACCTGGATTCGTTGGCTCGGGCACGCAGGAGTGTCGAAGACGCTGCGCGGCAACTCGAGGAGCGCCGCGCGGGGGAGTTGGTGGCGGAGGAGCTGCGAGCCGCTCAGCAGGCGTTGAGCGAGATCACCGGTGAATTCACCAGCGACGATCTGCTGGGGCGCATTTTCTCGAGCTTCTGTATCGGTAAATAGCTGCCGCAGGCCTACGCCGGCTGCACGCCTACACCACCGGCGCGGGCTTCATGCCCCAGATCTGCTCGGCATACTCGCGAATCGTGCGGTCGCTGGAAAACTTGCCGGAGTAGGCAACGTTCAGAATAGCCTTGCGCGTCCATTCCTCCGGTCGCGCGTAGGAGGCATCCAGCTCGGCGTGCGCCCGCGCGTAGTCTGTGAGGTCCGCCAAGTGCCGGTAACGGTCGCCGGCGTTGATCAACACATTGCGGATCGGCTCGAAGAGACCGGGCTCATTGCGGCTGAAGTGATTGGAGAAAATCAGATCCAGCGCTTCCCGGGTCTCGCGGTCGTGCGTGTAGTGCCAACGCGGGTCGTACCACCCGGCACCGTCAGCAACCTGTTGGGCAGTGAGCCCGAACAGGAAGAAGTTCTCCTCGCCGGCCTCCTCGGCCATTTCGATGGTCGCACCATCGCGGGTGCCGATGGTGAGGGCGCCGTTCATCATGAACTTCATGTTGCCCGTGCCGCTGGCCTCATATCCCGCCGTGGAGATCTGCTCGGAGACATCGCTAGCGGGGATCAGCCGTTCGGCCAGGCTGACGTTGTATTCCGGCAAAAACAGGACCCGAAGCGTATTGGATACGCCGCGGTCGGCATTGATGGTCTCGCCGACGTTGCCGATCAACTTGATGATCAACTTCGCCAGGTAGTACGCGGGTGCGGCCTTCCCGGCGAAGAAGAAGGTGTGTGGCGCGAGGCTGAGTTTCGGCTGATTGCGCAGTCGGTTGTACAACACCACGATGTGCAGGATGTTCAGCAGCTGACGCTTGTACTCGTGGATGCGCTTGATCTGGCTGTCGAAGATCGAGTCGGGATCCACGCGCACTCCCGAGGTCGATTGCAGCCAATGGGTGAAAGCGACCTTGGCTTCACGCTTGGCTGCGCGGAACTCGCGGCGAAATGCAGCATCGTCGGCCAATGGTGCCAGTCGGCGCAGATGCGACAGGTCGGTCACCCAATCGGTGCCGATGGCCCGGGTGATCAGAGCGGATAGATGGGGGTTGCATTGCGCCAGCCAACGCCGCGGAGTCACGCCGTTGGTCTTGTTGTTGAAGCGCTCCGGGTAGAGCTCCGCGAAGTCGCGCAGGACGTGTGTGCGCAGCAGATCGGAGTGGATCTCTGCAACACCGTTGGTGCTGTGAGACCCGACGACAGCGAGGTTCGCCATCCGGACCCGCTTTACGGCGCCCTCTTCAATGAGGCTGACGCGCTGAATTCGAGCGTCATCCGCGGGGTAGCGGCGGCGCACGTCGTCGAGAAAACGGCGGTTGATCTCGTAAATGATCTCGAGCTGCCGCGGAATCAAAGCTTCGAACAAGTACACCGGCCACCGCTCCAACGCCTCGGGCAGAAGCGTGTGATTCGTGTAGGCCAGTGTGCGTTGCGTGATGCCCCAGGCCTGGTCCCACGGCAGGTGAGCCTGATCCAGGAGGATGCGCATCAACTCCGCCACTGACAGTGACGGATGGGTGTCGTTCATCTGCAGGGCAACGTGATCCGGCAACGTGGACCAGTCAACCTCTCCTTCCCGGTCCCGTCGCATGAAGCGCGCAACGATGTCCTGGAGGGAACAGCTCACCATGAAATACTGCTGCAGGAATCGCAAAGACCGGCCGGCTTCGGTCGAGTCATCCGGATACAGCACGCGGGTGATCGATTCCGCGGCGACGTTGTTGATGACCGAGCCGGCGAAGTCGCCATGGGAGAACTCGGCGAAATCGAAAGATTGCGGGGCCGCGGCGGCCCACAGGCGCAGCGTATTGACACAACACGCTCCGTAGCCCACGACCGGTCGGTCGTAAGCGATACCGAGCAGCGTGGAGGGCCGGTTTGGCGTAAAGATGAGCTCCGACCCCCGCATCTCGAAGGTCGCATTGAGCGGGACCGAGTAAGTGCGGCCCGGGCGGATGATTTCCCAGGGATCGGGATTGCGCAGCCAGTTGTCCGGCTGCTCGACCTGGAAACCGTTGCGGATGGTCTGCCGGAAGATGCCGTATTCGTAGCGCAGGCCGTAGCCGATCGCTGGATATTGCAGCGTGGCGAGGGAGTCGATGAAACACGCGGCCAGCCGGCCGAGGCCGCCGTTGCCCAGACCCGCGTCGGGCTCCTCCTCCATCAGCGCGTCGAGGTCCCAACCCTGGTGCTGTAGCGCGTGCCGCACGGTCGGCTCGGCGGCGAGGTTCATCATGTTGTTGCGCAACGTCCGCCCGAGCAGAAATTCCATTGAAAGGTAGTGAATCCGCTTGGGGGCGGCGGCATCGCGTTCCCGGCGAGTCTTGGCCCAGCGGTGGGCGACCAGGTCGCGAATGAATCGGCTCGTGGACTCGAACTTCTGGCGCGAGGTGGCGTCTTCGAGGGCGACCAGCTGCTCGCACAGGACATAACGCTCGGTCCACTGATCGCTATTCGTGCCCAGTCCCAGCCGTTCCAGCCGGCGCTCGAGATTGGGATCGACCGGCGCGGCGGCCGGGGTTCCGCCTTGCGCGGGAGCGACCAACGGCGAGACATTGGATTGCAGGGTATTGGACACGGCGGACCCCTTTCTCAGTGAGCCGATGCTCCGACGGTATTGTTGCCGTTTCACTATCGCCCAGAACCGACCTCCACCGTGAGGACGACCGTCGCATTGACGTCCAGTGAGCCCGTCTGGATCGCCGTCCCCGGGCTGGATTCCGCTCGGGCGGCGAACATCACCTGCCTCACCGGCACGGCCGCCGGCCCGCTCTCCTCGACGGTGAGAATCCGGTTGACCTTCAGACCGAGCGTGGCGGCCAGTGCCTCAGCGTCGGCCCTGGCCTTGATCGCAGCGTCGCGGAGGGCTTGGCGCCGAACGGTCTGCTCATCGCGCAAAGCGAACTGAATGCTCGGTATCCGGTTCGCGCCCGCCTGCGTAGCTGTGTCGATTACGTTGCCGATCTTTCCGATGTCGTCGACTGTGACGCGCACGACATTGGTCGCGATGTATCCGCTGACAGTTTGCTGACCGCCGCTGCTCACGCCGCGGGACTGGTATTCGGGATTCAACGTGTAGGACAGAGTCTTGATGTCTGCGCTCTGTCCAAGACTCTTCCGCAGAGCCTTCAGCACCGTGTCGATTTTGGCTGCGTTCTGCGACACCGCGACTTCGGACTGTGGCGACTGTGTTGTAACGCCGACGTCGACATACGCGCGATCGGGACTAACTGACACAACCGCACTGCCCGTGACGCGAATCGACGACATGGAAGGTGCTGCCGTCTGGGCCCGTGTGTGTGAAACAATACCCATCGAAAACAGGGCGGCGAGAGAGAGTGTGACGAGCGTCTTCATATGTCCCCGTTCACATTAAGTGTCTCCCTTATTCTACTCGCGTACGGCGCGCGTGCGGCAGTTCAAAGTTTGAGCACTCGAGCGTGGGGCCATGCGGCATAACGGTATACAACGAGGGATGTCCCCCTCCCAGACCGACAAACCCCAACGCGAAATCGTCGTAGCGCCTGATCGATTCGAAGTCGCTGCCGACGATGCCGTGCTCGTCACTGAGCTGCGGTCCGCGCTTGCGGTCTGCGTCTACGATGCCGTCGAGGAGGCTGGCGCCTTATTGCACCTACGCTGCATCGTGCGTGGCTCCAATCCAGTGGACATCACCGACACGACGCTCGCGACCGAATTGCTCCTGCTGGATCGTTGCGTGGAAGTGATCAAGGAGGTCTCTCCCTCGTCCCGCAACCTTCAAGCGCGCATCGTCGTACATCTGATGGACCATCCCGAGGCGCAAGCAACCTGCGAGACGGTGCTGACGACGGTGAATCATTTTCTAGAGGACGCGGGAGTGCGTCTGCTTCCAACCGACATGGCGAGCGGCCCTGCGCGGACCTTGCGCTTCCGGCCCAGCATGGGGTGGCTGCAAACCCGCTGAGGGAACCCCACCCAAGGGAAGTCCAAGGGAAAAGCCGATGGGAAGTCCGAGGGAACCCGACGGCCCCTGCCGCGTTCGTTATCGATGACCCGGCGTCTGATCTGCGTTTCGAATCGAATTTCGCTGCCCAAGCGCGGCGTCGCACCGGGCGGCCTTGCGGTCGGCGTGCTTTCCGCACTCCACCATACCGGTGGGTTGTGGTTCGGTTGGAGCGGCGAGACGAAGGACCAGCCCGCCGCCGAGCCGACGATTACCGGTCGCGGCAATATCCGCTTTGCGACGATAGATCTCGAGCCTGCCGAGTTCGACGCGTACTACAACGGCTACTGCAACAGCACGCTGTGGCCTCTTTTCCACTACCTCGCCGCAGGGTTCAAACACGAGCGTAGTCACTACGAAGCCTATCAGCGCGTGAATCGCCTGTTCGCGCAGCGGCTTCTGCCACTACTGCGCCCGGATGACATGGTGTGGATTCACGACTACCAGCTCATGTCGATGGCGCGGTCGCTGCGCGAGCTGGGCTTCGAAGGCAAGATCGGTTTTTTCCTGCACATCCCGTTTCCGCACCGCGAGGTGCTGCGATTGCTCCCCGACTACGAGGAGTTGGTTCGCGACCTGTGCCAATGCGATCTGCTCGGCTTTCAGACCGATGCCGATCTGCAGTCCTTCAAGTCATGTCTGGATCTGCAGGGGGCAGGAGAGAAAGTCCGCCTCGGCGTGTATCCGATCGGCATCGACGTCGAGGACGTGGCCAGCGCCGCGCAGACCACCCTCCACCAGGAAACCGTGCAGCGCATGATCGCAAGTCTCCTGGGCCGTAAGCTGATCATCGGAGTCGACCGCCTCGACTACAGCAAAGGTCTTACCCAGCGCTTCGCCGCGTTCGAGCACTTTCTCGAGACCTACCCCGATAACCAGGGTAACGTCACCTTCCTGCAGATCGCGCCCGTGAGTCGATCGGATGTGATCGCCTATAGCGAGATCCGCCATACCCTCGAGCAGAACGCCGGTCGTCTCAACGGCCGCTTCGCCGAGGCGGACTGGACGCCCATCCGCTATTTGAATCGCAACTTCACGCGCCCCACTCTCATGGGGTTCCTGCGCGCCGCGCAGGTTGCGCTCGTGACTCCGGTGCGTGACGGGATGAACCTGGTGGCAAAGGAATTCGTCGCAGCTCAGGACCCCGAGGATCCCGGCGTCCTGATCCTGTCACCGCTTGCCGGCGCCGCGCGCGAGTTGACAGGGGCGCTGCAGGTCAATCCCTATGACAAGCCGGGAATGGCGCGGGCGCTGAAGTCGGCGCTCGAGATGCCACTCGCGGAGCGCAAGGCGCGTCACCGCCAGATGTTCGAGGCAGTGCGCCGACACGACATTCACGATTGGTACACGCGCTTCGTCTTCGATCTGGCGGGAGAGCGCCTGGGCCGAAGTCGCGAAGGTCACGAGGGGCACGGTCAGGAGGGCCATGGTCGCGAAGGCCGCAGCCATTCCCATGAAGGCCGCGACCCCGAAGAGCGTGACCTCGAAGGCCGCGATCCGGAAAGCTACTACCGGCTCTTACCCCGCAGGGAAAGGTCCTTGCTGTAAACAACGTTCATCACGTTGTCGTACCACCCCTCGACCTCCGGCTTGACCAGGTGTTTGTTGACGTAGAAGTACAGCGGGATCAGCGGATGATCGTGCAGTACGACTCTTTCGGCCTGCTCGAGCAGATCCCGTCGCTTCGCCTGATCGGGTTGCGCCGCAGCTTGCCTGACCAGCGAGTCGTACTCGGGGTTGCTGTAGCGTGGCAGGTTCGCGCCAAAGGAGCTGGTCAGGTACTGCGCGAACGTGTTGGCGTCGTTGTAGTCTCCGACCCAGCCGCTGCGGAACATCTGTATGCCGTTGTTCGGGCTTTCGATCTCCTGCAGCAGCGACTTGAACTCCTCGGAGGTCAGCTTCACTTCCACCCCCAGGGCTTCCTTCCACATCGAAGCCACCGCCAGCGCCATCTTCTCGTGCACCTCTCCCGGGTTGTAACGCAGCTCGAAGTGCAGCGGCTTCCCGGCTGAATAGCCGGCCTGCGCATACAGGCGCCTGGCTTCGGCGATCCGTTCGGCAATCGGCGTCTTGGCGTAATCGAAGGACTGCGGGGAGTAGTCATTGACCTGCGGTGGCACCCATCCGTACGCCGGAATCTCACCCACACGCAGCACGAGTTGCGCCAGCTTCTCGCGGTCGATGACCAGAGACAGCGCGCGTCGCAGCGGGAGGTTGTCCTTGAATGGCGGCTGCTGGAGGTTGAAGGCGTAGAAATAGGTATCGAGCTGCGGCGAGATGTGCAGCTCGGCGGCCAGGTTTGCCTTGATCCAGTCGAACTGGCCTCTGGGAACCACCGCGGTGATCTGCAGCTCGCCCGAGCGATAGCGTGCGAGCTCGGCGTTCTCATCGGCGATGAGCAGGTATCTCACCCCATCGATGTGGTTCGCCGCGTTGTTCCAGTAGTACGGATTGCGCTTCAGGACGATCTGCGTGCCCTGAACCCATTGGCTCAACACGAACGCTCCGCTGGAAACCATCGTTCCGGCCCGGGCATAGGTGTCAGGATGTTGGGTCAGCGTGGGGCGGTGGACCGGACACGTACTGTCGTGCGACACCAATGCGGGTAGGTACGCTGTCGGGGCCACAAGGTTGATCGTAACGGTGGCATCGTCGAGCGCCGCCACGCCCAGAGAGTCCGGTGGTTTCTTGCCCGCAATGATGTCTTCCGCGTTGACGATGACGTTGACGACTTCGGCGTATTCCGAGGCCGTTGCAGGATCGACCAGGCGTCTGAAACCGGCCACGAAGTCGGCGGCAACGATCCGATCGCCGTTGGACCAACGTGCGCTCGGGCGCAACGTGAAGGTGTACGTCTTTGCGTCCGAGCTGACCGTCCAGCTCTGTGCGATTCCAGGCGCTGCACCGGCCTTCTTGTCGAGGACCGTCAGGCCCTCGCAGAGATCGCGGAGGACTGTCTGCGCTTCGACCGTGCGGGCCCTTTGTGGGTCGAGCGTCTCGGGCTCGGGTCCGTCACCCCGCACGAGAATGGCGCCATCAGAGGCAGGCTGCCCGCCGCACGCGGTCAGGGCGAGCAGCAGGATGAGAGTCGCTAGGCTTTTCGGCACGCGTTGATCTGATCGCGCAGAGTAGTCGTCGCCTGTCGCGCCGCCGACGCGAAGTCGTCGCCGGAGGATGCGTAGAGAATCGAACGGGACGAACTGATGATCAGGCCGGTGCCGGCAGCGGTGCGGCCGTTTTGTACGGCTTCAGCGACATCGCCGCCCTGAGCACCGACGCCGGGGACCAGGAGCGGCATGTTGCCGACGAGCTCGCGGATTTCCGCGAGCTCGCGCGGGTAGGTTGCGCCGACGACGAGGAGGCAGTTTCCCCGTGAGTTCCACTGGCGTGCGGCCAAATCCGCCACCGTGTGATACAGACGCCGGTTGCCGATCTCGAGGTCCTGCAGATCGCGCGCGCCGGGATTGGAGGTCCGGCAGAGGATGATCACGCCCTTGTCTTCGTAGTTGAGAAAGGGTTCGAGAGAATCTCCTCCGAGATACGGATTCACCGTCACCGCATCCGCGCTGTAGCGCTCGAATGCCTCGATCGCATAGCGCTCCGCGGTGTTTCCTACATCGCCGCGCTTGGAATCGAGGATCACCGGCACCCCGGGGTAGGTACGGTGAACGTACTCGATCGTACGCTCGAGCTGATCCTCGGCCTCGTAGGCCGCATAGTGCGCGAACTGCGGTTTGTAGGCGCAGACCAGGTCGGCCGTGGCGTCGATGATCGCCTTGTTGAACTGGAAAATCGGCGACGCACTGCCGGCGACGGAGGCTGGAAAGCGCTCGAGCTCGGGATCGAGTCCCACGCAGACCAGGGAGTTGTTGCGGTCCCACGCGCGCTCGAGTTGTTGGATGAAGGCGCTCACGCGGTGGCTCTGGCGGCCCGGGCGTAGCTGCGCTTTTTCAAATGGACGAGCAGAATCGACAGTGCCGCGGGCGTGATCCCGGGGATGCGACCTGCCTGGCCGAGTGTGGCGGGACGCGCCTGAGTGAGCTTCTGACGGACCTCGTGCGACAGTCCGGCCACCGCCGCGTAGTCCAGATCGTCCGGTAGTGGCGTCTCCTCGTTCCTCCGCTGGCGATCGATCTCGTCCTGCTGACGTTCGATGTAGCCGGCGTACTGGGCTCGAACTTCGACCTGGGCGCGAATCTGTCCGGGCAATCGATCATCGGTGGGACTCTCGGCGGCACCGACGATCTCGATGACGTCCTCATACGCCACCTCGGGACGGCGGAGCAGATCGAAAGCGGAGCAGTCGCGCGCGAGCGGGGCCCGAAGCACCCGCTCTGCCCATTCGGGGGACAGATCGGCCGGCTTTACTCGGGTGGATTCGAGGCGTTGAACCTCCTGATCGGACAGTCGGCGCTTGTCCTCGAAGAACCGCCAGCGCTCGTCGTCCACCAGGCCGAGTTCTCGACCGATCGGCGTGAGGCGCAGATCCGCATTGTCTTCGCGGAGGAGCAGTCGGTGTTCAGCGCGGCTTGTGAACATCCGGTACGGTTCACGAGTCCCGCGTGTAACCAGATCATCGACCAGGACACCGAGGTAGGCTTCGCTCCGCTTAGGTATCCACGCCTCACGATCTGAAACCGCGAGGGCAGCGTTGAGTCCTGCCACCAAGCCCTGCGCTGCTGCTTCCTCATAGCCGGTCGTGCCGTTGATCTGGCCGGCAAAAAATAGCCCGCCAATAGCTCGCGTCTCCAGGGAGGCCTTCAGGTCGCGCGGATCGAAGAAGTCATATTCGATCGCGTAGCCAGGACGCGTGAGGTGCGCGTTCTCGAACCCTCGGATCGAGCGCACGAACTCGAACTGGACGTCGAACGGTAGGCTGGTCGAGATACCGTTGGGATAAATCTCGTTGGTCTTCAGACCTTCGGGCTCCACGAAGATCTGATGGGAAGTCTTGTCCGCGAAGCGAACGACCTTGTCTTCGACCGAGGGACAGTAGCGAGGCCCCACACCCTCAATGACCCCCGTGAACATCGGAGAGCGATCGGTCGCGGCCCGAATGATCTCGTGCGTGCGTTCGTTTGTCTGTGTAATGAAGCAATTAACCTGCTGCGGGTGATCATTGACGCGCCCGAGAAACGAAAAGACCGGCACGGGCTGGTCGCTGGCCTGGGGGGACATCACGCTGTAGTCGAGCGATCGCCCGTCGATACGCGGGGGAGTTCCGGTCTTCAGGCGCCCAACGCGCAAGGCCATCTCGCGTAGCCGAGTGGCCAGGCGGTTGGAGGGCGGATCTCCGGCGCGGCCACCCTGGTAGTTATCGAGCCCGACGTGAATGCGCCCGCCGAGGAAGGTGCCTACGGTGAGGACGACGGCGGGAGCCTCAAACGTGATCCCCGTGACCGTCACGACGCCGCGAACCTTCCCATCCTCGACAACGAGGTCAGCGGCCTCCTGCTGGAAGAGCGTCAGATTCGCCTGGTTCTCGAGGATGCCGCGAATCGCCTGCCGATAGAGCTGCCGGTCCGCCTGTGCCCGCGTGGCTCGCACGGCGGGGCCCTTACTGGCGTTCAACGTGCGAAATTGGATTCCGGCCAGATCCGTAGCGCGCGCCATCGCGCCACCCAATGCGTCGATCTCGCGCACCAGATGTCCCTTGCCGATGCCGCCGACCGCCGGGTTGCAGCTCATTTGCCCGAGGGTTTCGATGCTCTGGGTGAGCAGCAGCGTGCGAGCGCCCATGCGGGCAGCCGCCAACGCGGCTTCGGTGCCGGCGTGGCCGCCACCGATCACGACGACGTCAAAAGGCTGTGAGAAACGCATAAGTGTCTATTTTAAGCAGTCCGGCACGGGTTCGGGGTATCGGGTTGCCTTATCCTGCGCCCCGCGTGAAAGCTCGTGCATCCGTCATTCCGCTACGCTTCGCCAGTCCCCACGTATATAGGGTCCTGGTCCTGCTGGTGCTCGCTTGGGTCGCCGGGGGAACGCCCGGGGCGACGGCAACCGCAGGAGAGGCCGGGGTTGGGGGCCCGGGGCTCGTGCTGAAGCCCTGTCACCTGGAACACCCGGCGCGACTGACCAGCCCCGAGGCCCAGTGCGGCGAGCTTTCGGTACCCGAAAACCCGATGGAGCCGTCAGGCCGGCAAATCCGCCTCTATGTCGCCCGGGTGCCGGCCATCAACCGCCGCAAACGGCCCGACCCGCTGTTTGTTCTCGCGGGCGGCCCGGGCATGGCTGCGACGACGTTCTACGCCACTGCCGCGGTTGCCTTTGGGCGCATTCACCGCGACAGGGACATCATCCTCGTCGATCAGCGCGGCACGGGACGCTCCAATCCGCTGGACTGTGAGCTCAACGACGACGCCGTGGCCGAAACGACGGGCACCGAGGTGATCGTCCAGGAGTCACAACGCTGCCTGAGGGAAATCAGCCGGCACGCGGACGCCGCCTTCTACACCACGAGCATCGCGGTCCAGGATCTGGATCGCGTGCGTGCCGCGTTAGGATATGAGCGTATCAATCTGTATGGGGGCTCGTACGGAACGCGTGTTGCCCAACACTACGTTCGCCGGTTTCCGCAGCGCGCCCGCACGGTGATACTCGATGGAGTCGTGCCGCCCGAGCTCGATTTGGGACCGGCCATCGCGCTGGATGCCGAGTCGGCCCTGATGCGTATCCTGTCGCGCTGCGCAAAGGACGCACCGTGCCAGCATCGCTTCGGCGATCCTGCGCAGGACTATCGGAAGTTGCTGGCGCGACTGAAAGCCCAGCCGGTCTCGATCGCGCTTCCGGATCCCACGACGGGCGAGAGCTCGAAGCTCGAGCTGACTTCGGTCCACCTGGCGACGGTGCTGCGATTGTCGAGCTACTCCCCCCAGGAGGCCGCCTTTCTGCCGCTCCTGCTGCACGCTGCCGCAACAGGCGACGACTTCAAGCTGCTGGGGTCGCAGTTCCTGGTGTCGAGCAAATCCCTTGGCGATGTCATTTCCTATGGAATGCACAACAGCGTCGTCTGCTCCGAGGACGTGCCCTTCTACGATCCCAACCACATCGACAGGCGTGCGATCGAGCAGACGTACCTTGGTACAATCGAGCTGGACGGACTGGAAGCCGTGTGTAAATTCTGGCCGCGGGGACCCATCGACCCTGACTTTCACGCTCCGCTCCACGCGGCCACGGCGGCCCTGTTGCTGTCGGGCAGCGATGACCCGGTCACGCCCCCCGCTTACGCCGAACAGGCGCAACACGGCTTCAGCGACAGCCTGCACATTCGGATGGAGGGGTTCGGCCATGGACAACTCGTGGCGCCCTGCATGGACCGGGTCATGGCGAAGTTTCTCGACCTGGGCACTGCGAAAGGACTCGACGTCTCCTGCACACGCCTGGACAAACCCGCGGCGTTCTTTCTGTCTGCCAGTGGACCTGCGCCGTAGATCGTGATTGACGCGACTCACCTGAAGAAGCACTTCGGAGCGGTCGCGGCCGTACGCGATGTGAGCGTGCGGGCCCAGGATGGTCACATTACGGGTCTGTTGGGGCCCAACGGCGCCGGCAAGTCGACGACGTTGCGAATCCTCTACACGGTCCTGAAGCCCGACTCCGGTGACGCCATCGTCGACGGCGTCAGCGCCATGCGCGATCCATTGGAGGTCAGGCGGCGCATCGGCGTTCTGCCCCACTCCGCCGGGATCTATCAGAACCTGACGGCGCGCGAGAACATCGCGTACTTCGCGGCTCTCCACGGCATGTCACGGACCGATGCGCAGACCCGGACCCGGGAGCTGATCCAACTGTTGGAGATGGACGAGTTCGCCGACCGGATCTCCAAAGGCTTCTCACAGGGCCAGAAGATCAAGACGGCTCTGGCGCGGGCACTGGTTCATCGGCCCCGCAATGTCCTGCTCGATGAGCCGACGAACGGGCTGGATGTCATGGCGGTCCGGAGCCTGCGTCGGCTGCTGATGCGGCTTCGGGACGAGGGGCACTGCGTGTTGTTGTCCAGCCATGTGATGCAGGAGATCGGTGCGCTTTGCGACCAGGTCGTCGTCGTCGCGCATGGCACGGTCGTGGCGACAGGTTCGCCGGATGAGATTCGAGGCACGACCGGCGAGGCGAACCTCGAGGATGCGTTCGTGAAGCTGATCGGGTCCGGCGAGGGACTGGCATGAGCGTGGCGCGACGGAGTTTGTCATGAGCGCGTTCGCCGCGATGCTCGCTGTTTTCCGCAAAGAGTTCCGCGAGAATCTGCGTGACCGGCGCGCGGTGATCGCCGCGCTGATCATGGGACCTCTGCTAGGGCCGCTTGTGTTCGCGAGCGCGTTGTCCTTGTCCATCGAGCGAAACACAGATGAGGGCGGACACGTCGTGACGCTTGCCGTCGTGCACGGCGAACGCGCATCGAACCTTCTGGATTACGCTCGACAGTACGGCATCCAGACAGAAGCGGTCACATATGACGACGCCAGCGCGCAACGAGCTGTCAGTCAGCAGCGGTACTTCATGGTGTTGAGTGTCGATGGGGATTTCTCCTCCCGGCTGGAGTCCGGTCAGCCTGCGCCGCTGACTTTGTACGCCGACGCGTCCGATTCTTCTCACGCGCGGGATGTGTCTCGAGTGCGAGCGGTGTTGGCGCAGTACGGGTCGGTTCTGGCTCGCATGCGAGCCATCGCCCGCGGAATGGACCCTTTGGTACTGACCCCCGTGGTCGTTCACGACGTCGATGTCTCTACGCCGGCAAGCCGATCGGTCGTCGCGCTCGGAACGTTCAGCTATCTCGTCTTGCTTGCGATGCTGATGGGCGGAATGTATCTGGCAATCGACGCGACAGCGGGTGAGCGCGAGCGCGGCTCGTTGGAGCCTCTCCTGACGGTTCCGGTCAAACGGGAGCACCTCATCTACGGCAAGATTCTCGCGACGTGTGCATTCATGACCGTGTCGCTGGTCCTGACGCTCACCGCGTTCGCGATTGCTCTGCGTTTCGTCGATCTCGAACGTTTCGGGATGAGCGTGAACTTCGGTCCGCTCGTTGGGTTGGAAGTGCTGCTGTGTTGCCTGCCACTCGTGCCGCTGGGCGCAGCGTTGATGACGGTCGTGGCTTCGTTCACTCGCACCTATCGCGAGGCGCAGACCTATCTCGGCCTGATTCTCTTGATCCCGACGCTGCCGCTCGTGTTCGCCAGCGTTCTGGGTTTGAGGCCGACGGCGGCCTTGATGACCATCCCCTCACTGAGCCAGCACTTTCTGATGACCAGCCTGCTGCGGGATGAAGCGATCCCCGCGAGCTTCCTGGGGCTATCCGTGGGCGTGACCTTGGCACTCGGGGCGGGACTGATGTTCATCGCCGGCCGGCTGTATCACCGTGAGGCCCTGCTCGGGTGATTTAAGAAGCGCCTGGGCGCGGAACAGGTGCGTGTCGGCAAACCCGCGAGCCTCCACCTCATACCGATTGTTCCAGTAGCCTTTTCGCACGCATTCCGCGATATATCGCGGCGTCGTGAGGTCTCGTGGCTCCCACTGATGCAGCACATGGCAGTACTCGTGAAGCATCAGCCAAGGGTTGTCGAAGAAATCGGCCGCGCAGTCGCGCAGAAAGATGCGTCCAGGGCGCGTAGTAGCCACTGCGCGCCAGTGCAGGCGGGTGAACAGGGAGAACTCGAAGACCTCTACGTGCGCGCAGCTTCGGCCGAAGATTTGTTCGAGACAGGTTGCCACCCGAGGCGGCAGTGAAACGGCGCGACCCTTCAACATGCCAGATTGAGTATGCCGCCCCACGCTGGCGTTGCAAGTGTCGCCCAGGCTGCGGGGCGCCTAGAATCCCG
This sequence comes from Steroidobacteraceae bacterium, assembly GCA_036499585.1. GTDB lineage: Bacteria > Pseudomonadota > Gammaproteobacteria > Steroidobacterales > Steroidobacteraceae > 13-2-20CM-66-19. Next base: position 19,615 of record DASYDM010000004.1, on the reverse strand, counting down.
AATGTGGTTTACACGATTGGCCATTCCAATCACCCCATCGAGCGGTTGATTGCTCTGCTGCGGCAGCACGGGATCCAAGCTGTCGGGGACGTCCGGTCTACGCCCTACAGCCGCTTCAATCCGCAGTTCCGACGCGAGCCGCTCGCGGCCTCATTGTCCGACGCTGGGATCCGCTATGTGTTTTTGGGCGAGGAACTCGGGGCTCGCAGCCAAGACCCGTCGTGCTACGAAGGGAATCGCGTGAGTTACGCCAAGTTGGCTCAATCAGACCTGTTTCAGCGCGGACTCGAGCGCCTGATCTCGGGAGGGCGTGAATTTCGGATTGCCGTCCTCTGCGCGGAAAAAGAACCCCTCGACTGTCACAGGACCATTCTGGTCGCGCGCGAGTTGGAGCATCGGAGCGTGCCGGTGACCCACATCCTGGCTGACGGAACGCTCGAGCCCAATGCGCAGACGATGGCGAGGCTGGTCGCAGAGATGAACGTGGCCGAGCCCGACCTGTTCAGGGATGAGCGCCAACGAGTCGAGGAGGCTTACGACGCTCGGGCGAAGAAAGTTGCGTACGTGAGGCCGTGAGGGGCCCGCTTCCCGTCCGTTGCATTGCACAATTCGACGTCCGTTCGGGGGAGCGCTACGCTGTATGGCGCTCGGCCGCGGCGGAAACTGGGCGGTGGGGTCATCGCTTGGCCGCGCGCGGCGGAAGGGGACTATCGTGACCAAAGTTCGACATCTGCTCGATCGAAAAGGCCGCGCCATTCACTCAGTCGATCCCGACAGCCCGGTGCTGGAGGCCATCCGCATCATGGCGGAGCACCACGTCGGCGCACTGGTCGTCATGAACATGGGCGAGCTCGTCGGAATCGTCTCCGAGCGTGACTACGCTCGCAAAGTCATCCTCAAGGGCCGCTCGTCGGCCGACACACCCGTGTGGCAGATCATGAGCTCACCGGTTCTGACGGTCTCGCCGCACGAGTCCGTTCAGGACTGCATGGAGCTGATGACCTCCCATCGCGTACGTCATCTACCGGTGGTCGAGTCAGGTCGCGTCGTCGGCGTGATTTCGATCGGCGACCTGGTGAAGACAGTGATCGAAGACCAGAAGGAGACGATCGAGCAGCTCGAGAGCTACATCCACAGCTGACCGCCCTGGGAGCTCAAGTCGCCGGGCAGGTGTCGTACTCTGACATCGTCGTACCTCGCTACTTGCGCCAGAACGCAGGCGTGAAGAGCACCAACACGCTGAACACTTCGAGGCGACCGAGCAGCATGGCGGCGGTGCAGATCCAGGTCTGCACATCGGACAGGCTCTGGTAGGTTCGGCCCGAGTCGAGCGCGCTCAAGCCCCCTGCGGTGTTGTTGATGGACCCGACGATCGCGCCGACGGAAGCCGTGAAGTCGAGGCCGCTCAACAGCAGGGCGAACGTGAACAATGCAACGGTCATAAAGTAGAGAAAGATGAAGCCCAGCACCGAATGGGCCACGCGATCTGGAATCGGCCGGCCACCGATGCGCACGGGGGCCACGGCGCTGGGATGCACGAGCAACTTCATCTCGCGACCCGCCTGCTTGGCGAGCAGCAACGTCCTGAACATCTTGATTCCGCCGCCCGTGGAGCCGGTGCTGCACAGAATGCACGAGAGGAACAACATCCACGAGGGTGCGAAAACGGGCCACTTGCCGAAATCCTCGGTGACCAGGCCGGTGGTGGTGGCCATGGATACGACATTGAAGGCGGCGTGCCGGAAGGCCACGAAAAACGTCGGATAGACCTCTCGCCACCACAACAGGACTGCCACCCCGACGACGCTCAAGCCGAGGAGCCACAGAATCGCCTTCGATTCCGGGTCGCCCTTGTATGGCTCCATCGACAAACGGCGCAGGGCGATGAAGTGACGCGCAAAGTTGAGGGAGGCGATGATCATCAACACCATGAGTACGAACTCGATGGCGGCGGAATTGAAGAAGCCGATGCTGGCGTCGTGGGTCGAGAAGCCGCCGAGGCCGACGGCCGAGAACGCGTGGCAGATCGCATCGAGCCAACTCATTCCACACAGACGCAGGCCCATGATGCCGGCGAGGGTGATGAGCGTGTAAACGATCGACAGTGATTTCGCCGTTGAAGTGATGCGCGGAGCGAGCTTCTCGTCTTTCACTGCCCCGGGCGTCTCGGCGCGGTACATCTGCATGCCGCCAACCCCCAGCAGGGGGAGAATGGCTACGGCCATGACGATGATGCCGAGACCGCCGAACCAGTGCAGGCAATGCCGCCAGAAATTCAGCGAGGGGGGCAGAGAGTCCAAGCCGGACAGGATGGTCGAGCCGGTAGTGGTGAGACCGGACATGGCCTCGAAGACGGCCTTGGTGAAAGTCAACTTCGGCAGGGCCATCAGCAGCGGGACGGCGGCGCACGCCGATACCAACACCCAGCCGAGGGTCACCAGGAGGAACCCATCCCGCGGCTTCAACTCTCGGCGAAACCGGATGGTCATACCCGCGAGCAGCAGCCCCGTACCGGAGCAGATCATCCCGGCGAGCAGAAAGGTCCCGGCCAGCCCGTCGCCCACGATCAGCGAACAGGCGATGGGCAGTACGTAAGCCGCGCCTGCGGCCCCCAGCAGCAATCCGAGAACATGCGCGACGGCAAGCAACCCGGGCGTCCTTCAGCGCGCGTCGCGCAGGAACAGTTTTTCGACCGCATCCAGATGACGGCGGTCGGACAGGAAGAGAATCAGGTGGTCGTCGGCCTGAACCACCGAGTCGTGATGCGCCATGATGACTTCTTCGCCCCGTACGATGGCGCCGATGGAAGTGCCCTCCGGAAGGCGGATCTCCTCGACCTTGCGGCCGACGACACGTGACGTGCGGTCCGTGCCGTGCACGACTGCCTCGAGAGCTTCTGCCGCTCCCCTGCGGAGAGAATGGACCCGTACGACATCGCCGCGGCGCACGTGAGCCAGAAGGGACCCTATCGTGACGGTTTGCGGAGAAATCGCGACGTCGATGCTGCCGCTCTCCATGAGCTCTGCGTAGGAGGGCTTATTGATCAGCGCCATCACCTTGTGGGCGCCCAGACGCTTGGCCAGCATGGCGGACAGGATGTTGGCTTCTTCCGAGTTGGTCAGGGCGGCGAAGACGTCCGCGCTGTCGATGTTCTCCTCGATCAGCAGCTCTTCGTCCGCGGCATCGCCGTTCAACACGATGGCATTCTCGAGCAACTCGGAGATCCTGCGGGCGCGACGCGCATCCCGCTCGATCAGCTTCACCTGGTTGCTCTTCTCCAGCGCCTTGGCGACGCGAAAGCCGATGTTGCCGCCGCCGGCGATCACGACCCGGCGTACGGGGCTGTCTGCCTTGCGCATCTCGCTCATGACCCGCTTGATGTCGCTGGTCGCGGCGAGGAAAAAGACTTCGTCCCCGTCCTCGATGACCGTGTCCCCGCCGGGAGCGATGCTCTTGCCGTTGCGGTAGATGGCGACGACCCGGGCGTCGGACTTCGGCAGGTGCTGGCGCAGCTCGCGCAGGAGCCGGCCCACGAGCAAGCCTCCTTTGAGCGCCCTGACGCCGACCAGGCGCACTTTGCCGTCGGCGAAATCGAGTACCTGCAGAGCCCCGGGATAGTGAATCAGTCGCTCGATATAGTCGGTGACCAGTTGCTCGGGGCTGATGAACACATCGATGGGCACCGCGCCCTCACCGAACAGCTCGGGGCGGCTCGTATACTCGGCCGAACGGATACGCGCGATCTTGGTGGGCGTGCGGTACAGCGTGAACGCCACCTCGCACGCCATCATGTTCACCTCATCGCTGTTGGTCATCGCGACGATGATGTCGGCTTCGGGCACGCCGGCCGCTTCCAGCACGGTCGGATGGGAGGCATTGCCGACGACCGTGCGGACGTCGAGCCGATCCTGAAGGTCACGCAGGATGTCTTCGTTGATGTCGACGACGGTGACCTCGTTGGCCTCCTCGCGGGAGAGGTGGAAGGCGGCCGTGCGCCCGACCTGACCGGCACCGAGAATCACGATCCTCACAGGGGTTCCAGGTTGGCGTACTGCGCCATCAGCCACTTCGTGCCCTGGCTCTCGAAGCTGACCTGCACCCGCGCATGGGGCCCGTTGCCCTCGATGTTGAGAATCACGCCTTCGCCAAACTTGCCGTGCCGCACGCGTGCGCCCAATCGAACACCCGCGACAGCCGGCTCCTCGGGACGGAAGCGCCCGACCGCAACGGGCCGGGATACCTGCACGCGAGGGCGAATCTCTTCGATCAGCTCCTCGGGGATCTCCTTGATGAATCTCGAAGGCTGGCCGTAGCTGTCGACTCCGTGCAGCCGCCTCTGTTCCGCATAGGTCAGGAACAGCTGCTTCATGGCTCGGGTCATGCCGACATAACACAGCCGACGCTCCTCCTCGAGTCCCTCGATGTCGTTCAACGAGCGCTGGTGCGGAAACAATCCGTCCTCCATCCCGCTCAGGAACACCATCGGAAATTCCAGGCCCTTGGCGGTGTGCAGCGTCATCATCTGTACGCAATCTTCCCACGCTTCGGCCTGTCCCTCACCGGACTCGAGCACGGCGTGGGCCAGGAAGGCCTCCAAAGGCGGCAGATCGGTCTCGGTCGTGTCCTGTTGGAAACCTCGTGCGGCGCTCACCAATTCGTCCAGGTTCTCGACCCGGGCCTCGCCTCGATCGGCCTTGTCACGTTTGCCTTTGTAGTGCTGGATCAGGCCGCTGCCCTGGAGGATATGATCGACCTGCTCGTGCAACGCGAGGCCCTCGACTTCGCGCGCCAGGCGCTCGATCAGTGACATGAACCCGTGAACCGCCGTGCCCTTGGGACCCAGGGCATCGCCAATGCAGGCGCCCGCGGCTTCCCAGAGTGGGGAGCCCGCGCCTTTGGCGTGCTCGCGAATGATATCCAGGCTCTTGGGGCCGACGCCGCGGGTCGGGAGGTTGATGACGCGCTCGAACGACTGATCGTCCTGGCGGTTCGACACCAGGCGCAGATACGCCAGCGCGTCCTTGATTTCAGCACGCTCGAAGAACCGCAGGCCGCCGTAGACCTTGTAGGGAATCCGCCCGGAGATGAAGGCCTCTTCGAAGACGCGCGATTGGGCGTTTGAGCGGTACAGGACGGCGATTTCCCGTCTGTTGCCGCCGTGCGCGACCCAATCGCGGATGCGATGGGTGACGAACTCGGCCTCATCGCGCTCATTGAACGCCGCATAGAGCCGGATCGGGTCGCCCTTGTCGCCGCTGGTCCAGAGATTCTTGCCCAGGCGCCCGGTGTTGTTGGCGATCAGACCGTTGGCGGCCGAGAGGATGGCGGAGGTGGAGCGGTAGTTCTGCTCCAGCTTGAACATCTGGGTGTCGGGATAGTCGCGCCGGTAGCGGTGCAGATTCTCTACGCGAGCGCCGCGCCACCGATATATGGACTGGTCATCGTCCCCGACAGCGAAAGGAAACGTTTGCGTATCGGCCGTGGAGCGCGCTAGCAGTGTCAGCCAGCCGTACTGGATCGCATTGGTGTCCTGAAACTCGTCGACGAGGACATGGCGGAAGCGCCGACGGTAGTGAGCCAACAGCGACGGATTGTCGCGCCAAAGCTCATACGCCCGCAGCAGCAGTTCGGCGAAGTCAACCACCCCGGCTCTCGCACAGGCCTCCTCGTAGTCGACGTAGAGCTGAATGAGCTGCCGGCGGGTCGGATCGCTGCCGTCCTTCAATTCCTTCGGCCGCCGGCCCTCGTCCTTGTTCGAATTGATGAACCACTGCACTTCGCGCGGCACCCAGCGGGACTCATCGAGCTCGCGCGCCCTGATGAGCTTCTTGATCAGCCGCTGCTGGTCCTCGGCATCCAGAATCTGGAAGCTCTGCACCAGGTTGGCCTCGCGCCAGTGCAAGCGCAGCAGCCGGTGCGCCAGGCCGTGGAAGGTTCCGATCCAGAGGGAGCTGCCGGGCATGCCCAGCAGCGCCTCGATGCGACCGCGCATCTCCGCGGCGGCCTTGTTCGTGAACGTCACGGCCAGAATGCTGTGCGGCGAGACGCCTTCGGCCTGGATCAGATAGACGATCCGGTGGGTGAGGACGCGAGTCTTACCGCTCCCGGCGCCTGCCAGGACGAGAACAGGACCCATCGGCGCCGTAACGGCGGCGCGCTGTGCGTCATTGAGGGGGTTGAGGATCGGGGAGAGGTCCATAGCGCATTCTACGCGAATGCGCCGCTACTCTTTACCCGCAACGACCTCTTCGGCGAACTCCAGTAAGGCGGCTGTGAAGCCGAGCAGAACGGGGCCGATCACCAGGCCCAGGACGCCGAAAGCCGAAGCACCCCCCACCGCGCCGATGAACACCGCGAGCGTGGAGACCTCGGCCCGCTGCGAAGCGAGAAAGGGCCGGAGAAAGTTGTCGATCACGCCGACACCCGCGCTCCAGACGGCGAGAAAGATCGCGGCACCCCAGCGATCTACGATCATGAGATAGATGACCGCGGGAATCAGCACGATCGCCGATCCGGCGGGAAGGAAGGCGGCAATCGTGGCCAGAACGCCGAACACGACCGGCGAAGGCAGGCCAATGATCGCGAACCCGACGCCCGCCAGAGCCCCTTGGATCAACGCAGTTCCGACGGATCCAAAGATCACGGCGAAAGTGACGTCCGCGAGGTAGCCCAGCAATTTCTTGCGCCGCTCCGGCTGGACCGGAATCAACGGAATCAGCTTGTTCACAATCTGCCGTCCGTCGCGCAGCATGAAGAACAACAGGAACAGCATCATGAAAAAGCCGACGAGAGAGGCGACCGCGCCCAGGGCCAGGGTGCCGCCCATCGAGGCGGCGGATTTCAGCAACGACTGTGCGCCGTTGGTCACCCACTCCTGCACTTGCGCAGCACTCACCGTCGCGTTGGCACGGATCCAGTGAACGCCTCCCCCGATCACCGGCAGGGTCTCGGCCCGATCCAGTATCGTCGGATAGGGCAGGATCGTCTTGCCGCGCAGCCACTCGATCGTCGCGGCGACCTGCTGAGCGAACACTACGCCGATCAGTGCCAGGGGCGCGATCACGCAAAACGGCGTTAGTCCCGTCAGTATCCCCGCGGCCGCGCCCGGTCTTCCTTTGAGCTTCTTCGCCAGCCGTTCCTGCAGGGGCGTCAACAGAAACGCCAGCACGACGGCCCACCCCAAGGGGCCCGCCAGCGGGCGCAGGGTCTCCAACAGGAGCCAGACGAGGACCAGGACGGTCCCGACCGCGAACGTCCGCCGGTAAAAGGGCGAATACATGCGCGGAGAGTAACCGATGGGGAACGAGAAGGGTTCCGAAACGGGTGTTAAGAAAGACTTGCCTGGGGCGTTGGGGCGGCTGAAGTACGATCCCGGTACCGGGCGGCGACGTGTCGCCCCGAGACCGACCGCCGTGGTTTGCACGGCACGACGAAGGACCCTCGATGTACACGCTGTATGACTACCTCGACTCCGGCAACGGCTACAAGATTCGCCTGTTGCTGGCGCAACTGGTAAAGGCCTATCGCTGGATCGAGCTCGACATCCTGGAGGGCGCCACCCGAACGCCCGCCTTCCTCGCGAAGAACCTCAATGGCCGGATTCCGACTCTCGAGCTCGACGACGGTACATGTCTGGCCGAGTCGAATGCCATCCTCTGGTATCTCGCGGAAGGGACTCCATTCGTCCCGACCGACAGGCTGGGTCGCGCACAAGTGCTGCAGTGGATGTTCTTCGAGCAATACAGCCACGAACCCTACGTAGCCACCCCCCGTTTCATCCTCAGACATCTTCCGGCCAACTCACCCCGGCGAGCCGAATTACCCGACCGGCTGAACCGGGGTCGCGCGGCGTTGGAGGTGATGGACCGGCACCTGCAGGACCAGCCGTACTTCGCTGGGGGCCAGTACTCCATTGCCGACATCGCGCTGTATGCCTACACGCACGTTGCGGATGAGGCGCAGTTGGATCTGACACCCTATCTCGCCGTGCGCGCCTGGTTGGAGAGAGTTGCGGCGCAGCCAAAGCATTTGCCGATTACGCATCGCCCGCAGTCCTAGTGCGGTCAATCCGCAGGTGCGGGTGCGGGTGCGTGATCGGTCAGGCTCTCGAGGAAGGCAATCAGGTCCTGGCGATCGGAGTCGGAGGGATCGAAGGCGCGCAGCCGCACGTCCAGTTTTGAATGCGGATCGTGGCGCGCGACAGCGGCGATGCTCGCGTAGTGATCGATCACGGCGTCGAGTGTGCCGAATCGGCCGTCATGCATATACGGCGCAGTCAGCGCGATGTTGCGTAAAGTCGGGATCCGCATGCGCTGCGTCCCGATTCCGTTGTTGGCAAAGCTGGCTTTGCCGGTCGCGCCCTGCGAATCGCGCCAGTGACCGGAGAAGTTGAAGCCAAAGTGGCACCGGCCGCAGCCGGCACTCTTGGAGAAGAACAAGGCCATCCCGCGCTTGGCGGAAGGGGACAGCGCGTCGTGTTGTCCGCCGAACACATAGTGATCGAAGGCCGAATCGCCGGCTGTGAGCGTGCGTTCGTAGGCGGCAATAGCCTTTACTACGTGATCGAACGTCACGGCGGGCGTTGGCGTTGAGCCACCCGCGGCTGGCGGTGGAAACGCTGCCACGAATTCACGCGGGTAACTCGCGTCCTTTGCCAACGCGGTAGCCAAGGCCTTCGGGTCCGTGCCGAGCTCGACGGGATGTTGGTTCAGTAGCGGCTGAAGCATCTGGGCTTCGAGCGAAGTCACCTTTGGATCGGTCCATCCATAACTGACGTTGTAGGCGACGTTGACCAGCGCCATCGCGTTGTGAGGCAGCGATTGGCCGGTGGCGCCGATGGCAACAGGGCGGCCGTCAGTGAACGAGCGGGATGGGTCGTGACAACTGGCGCAGCTGTGGCGGCCATCGATCGACAGGCGATTGTCGGAGAAAAGCCGGCGGCCGAGGGCCACCTTGGCATCCGACATGGGATTGTCGGCGGGCACTGCCGGGGTCGGAAGACCTCGCGGCAGATGCCATTGATACGCGGAGTCAGGCCCGGCCCTAACGTGAACAGAGACGAGCAGCGCCGCCGCGGCGAGCGCCGCGGCCTTCAGCGCCAAGCCTCGAATGTCCCCTGACGGGTCAAACCGGCGGTCTGGGATGCGATCTGCGAGCGCTCCTGGACCCACTTGTCGAGATCTGTCGCGCTCTTCTGGTCGCTGCCGGCGGAGGACTTCTGCGCGGTCACCCACGTCTTCATCGCATCCAACAGCTTGCCGGCCGCGACCCTGTTGGTGGCGAAGAGATCCAGATACGCCGTTTTGGCCTCGGGGATGCGGTTGAGCGCGAGAAACGCCTCGGCCCGGTACTCGATCGCCTCCGGATAGCCCGGCTTCAGCGCCAGGGCCTGCTCATAGGCGCCGAGCGCATCGTCGTAGTCGCCGAGCTTTCGATGGGTATAACCGACGTAGTTCCACGCCTGGTACATCTTCGGATCGAACTGCACGGCCTGTTGGAATTTGCGCAGCGCCAGGGAGTAGTAAGTGCGCGCATCCCCCAACGCCTTGTCCTTCTTGCCCGCGTCCGTCGCCGTGGCAGCGGACGTTTGAAAGTCATCGGCCTTGCGAACGTCGTCGACGGCGAGGTTATAGGTCAGCTTCGCCTGGTCCTGGGGGTCCTTGGCAGCGGCGCCTTTCGCTGGGGCCGGGACCGGGGCGTCACCGAGGGCCAGTGCGGGCGGGGCGGACAGTGTCGCGGCGATGAGCAGCAAGCCGGCCAAGGCGGTGACACCGGCACGGCCGGCGGATGGAATACGCATTTGCATGAAAACCCTCGATCGACTCGTTCTACCAATTGTTGCGTAACTCGCGCAGCTTCAGAAAGACAGTGCGAGCACCCGGTTGTTCTTCAAGGTCCGGAAACCTCTCGCGCAGCCGCCGGATCACGGTGGGGCGGCTCAGGCGAAAGAAGGTATTGACCTCCTTCTCCTGGCCCAGCGTGGTCACCGGTATGTTCTGCGGTTTCTCACCCTGCACCTCCTCCAAGAGGGCGGCAGCCCCGGCATTGTCCGGCTCGCGGTCGAGGGTAAAGGCCAGATTCCTGGCCAGGTACTCGTGCCCGGGGAAGAGTCGCGTCGAGTCCGGCAGCCGGTCGAGCTGAGCCACGAAGGTCTCGTAGAGCCGCTCGACGCTGCCACTGTGGCAGTTGCCGGCTCCGGCATTGAAGAGCGTGTCGCCGCTGAAAAGCGCGGGGGAGTCGCCATGCCCGAGCACGCATATGTGCGTCAGGGTGTGTCCGGGGGTGTCCAGGCACTCGAGCTCGACTGTGCGGCCGACCCGAACCACGTCGCCCTTGGCGAGGCCCCGGTCCACTCCGCCTATGTTCGAGGCCGCCCCGGCGTGAGCCAGGACTTTGGCGTGAGTCTTCCCGACGAGCTCCGAATTTCCGCCGGTGTGGTCCAGGTGCTCATGTGTGTTCAGTATCTGCGTTATGTCCCACCCTTTGGCGCGCGCGGTGGAAAGCGTGAGCGCCCAGTCGAGGGGGTCTATGGCCAGTGCCTCGCCGGTCTCGGGGCACGCTACCAGATAGTGAAAGTTACGGGCGTCGTTGTTGGGCCAGACTCGCTCGATCAGCATTGCTTCGGTCTCCGATACTTCATCACTGGATCCCGCGGGCGCCCTATTGCGTCGCGCCGCGACCCTTGTCCGCATTGTATGCGTGGCCCCCTTACAACGTATCCGCAAACCCGGCAGGAGGGCCATAATAGGGGCCTTGCAACCTTCGCTTGGCGCCATGCAACTCCAGGTCGTTCCGGTCACACCGTTTCAACAAAACTGCTCGGTAATCTGGTGTGATCGAACGCGTGCCGCCGCGATCGTGGATCCGGGCGGCGACCTCGATCAGGTTCTCGAAGTCGTGACGAACGAGAGTCTCGATCTGCGCAAAATACTGCTGACGCACGCACATATCGATCATGCGGGCGCCACGGCCGAGCTCGCCGAAAGATTCTCGTTGCCAATCGAGGGCCCGCACCCCGGCGATCGGTTCTGGATCGAGGGCCTGCCGGAACAGGCGGCGATGTTCCAATTCAAACCGGCCGCCACGTTCGAGCCGACGCGCTGGCTCGGGCAGGGCGATGTCGTACAGGTCGGCGACGTGTCGTTGCAGGTGCGCCACTGCCCCGGACACACGCCGGGCCATGTCGTCTTCTTCCACGAGCCGGGTCGTTTCGCCATCGTGGGTGACGTGTTGTTTCACGGCTCGATTGGCAGAACTGACTTTCCGGGCGGCGATCATGCGACCCTGATCCGCTCGATCCGTGAAAATCTGTTCCCTTTGGGAGATGACGTGCGCTTCCTCCCCGGACATGGGCCGATGTCGACCTTCGGCGCGGAACGACGCAGCAATCCATTCGTCGGCGACCATCTGTTTCCATCACGGGTCGTCGTCGGGGAGCGTGGCTGATGAAGCACACGTTCCTCTTCGAGCCGGGAGTCTGGACTGCGGAGGGGACGTTCTGGCGTGAGGACGGTAAGGCTCTGCCTGCACTCGGCCGCACGGATATCACCCACCACGCCGAATGTTGGTTGTTATCCGGCACCATGAGGGTGTTGGGATCACCCTCGGTGGAGTTCGTCAACGCTTACTCCATCGCCAGCGGCGAGAGCGGAAGCCACACGCTCAAGTGGACTGCCGAGAATGCGACGCTCGGCAAGTTGCGGGGTACATTCTGCGTCGTGGGGACGTGCATCTTCTCGGTGTACGGCTGTGACTCTTCGGGCTATCACGGCGCAGAGCATCTCGAGCAGGTGGACTCCGAGACCTACCGCTCCTCCGGGATCCTTTTATTGGAGGACAGGCTCCTGACATCATGGCAGCTCACGCTGACACGGTTGCCGCAGAAGCCGGTCCCGCACGACACGTAAATACACAAAAAAGAGGGCGCGCCATGTTAGAAGTTCGTCGCAGCCGCGACCGGGGTTATTCCGACAACGGCTGGTTGAAGACCTTCCACAGCTTCGCGTTTGCGGATTACTTCGACCCCGAGCACGTCGAATTCGGTCCGCTGCGGGCGATCAACGAGAATCGCCTCAAGCCGGGCAAGGGATTGCAACCGACCGCGACGCAGGACATGGAAATCCTCACTTTGGTGCTGCACGGAGAGATGTCGCGGACGGACTCGCTCGGCAAGAGTTCCGTGCTGCGCATCGGCGATGTGCACCGGGCCAGCGCAGGCACCGGGCTCGAGTTCGTCGGCTCGAACCCTTCCTCCAAGGAGGAGCTGCACGTGCTGCAGCTCTGGCTGCGGCCCGTCAAGGTGGGGCTGCCACCGAGCGACGAAGTCAGGCGCTTCGATGTCGCCGAGAAGAACGGTGCCCTGAAGCTCATTGCGTCCGTGAACGGCGAAGGGGGATCCGTGCGGATTCACCAGGATGCCCGCGTCTATGCGACTCACCTGAGCGACACGCAGAAGGTCAGCTTTGAAGTCACACGCAATCGGTGTGTTTACATTCACGTGGCACGGGGCTCCGTCGCAGTGAACGACACACGCCTCAACACGGGCGACGCGATGAAGGTGACTCAGGCGGCCCGGCTCACGTTGCAGAACGGCAGTGATGCCGAGCTCGTCATCCTGAATCTCCCGATCGCTCAGCTGACCGCGGCGCTGCCGCCTAGAGCGAAAGGGCTTGGGTCGTCGGCAGATAGTGGTCGACCAGCAGGGCGGCGAAAAGCCACATGAGATAGGTGATGGAGAAGCGGAACACCCGCATGGGCAGTTCCTTGCGGGCCGTAATCTTCATCACCAGCGCGTAGTACACGAAGGTCGCGTTGAGAACCAATGCGACGGCAAGGTACAGCAAGCCGCTCATGCGAGTCAGGACCGGCAGCAATGTGACCAGCATGAGCAGAATCGTGTAGAGCAACACGTGCAGTCGCGTGTACTCCACGCCATGCGTGACGGGAAGCATGGGAATTCCGGCGCGGGCGTAGTCATCGCGACGGGCGATCGCAAGCGCCCAGAAGTGCGGCGGCGTCCACACGAAGATGATCAGAAAGAGCAGCAGTGCGTTCGGGTCGATCGTGTCGGTGACGGCGGCCCAACCCAGCACGGGCGGTGCGGCCCCCGCGGCGCCTCCGATGACGATGTTTTGCGACGTCGCTCGCTTCAACCAGACGGTGTAAATCACCGCGTAACCGATGAGCGAGCAGAACGTCAGAACCGCAGTCAGGCTGTTAACTAAGAAGGCCAGTATGGCCATCGCGGCGATGCCCAGCACTGCGGCGAAGGCGAGAGCCTGTCGTTCGTTGAGTTGACCTGTCGGTAGCGGACGCGCGCGTGTTCGCGTCATCTGCTCATCGATGCGGCGGTCGAGGACGTGGTTGATCGTTGCCGCGCACGCGGCCGCCAAGCCTATACCGAGATTGCCCCAGATCAAGGCGTCCAGCGGTGGGAACCCCGGACTCGCGAGCAGCGTACCGACGATGGAGGTGAAAACGATGAGAGCGACCACTTTCGGCTTGGTCAGCTCGAAGTAGCGTCGCCAGACGGGGGGCGCGGAGGCTGGGAGTTCGGAGGTTGTGGCCACGGTAGTCCACCAGCCTAGCAGATCGGGGTCCCGGTCGGCGCGCGCGGCGCGGGTGCATCGGCAAGGGAGGCGGACGGCCGCGTCAAGCAGGCACTCAGGCGGACTTGCCGGGCCCCAGCCGTCGCTTGAGATCCAGGATGGCGATGGCCAATTCCCGGGGATTGACGGGTTTGGAGATATGCGCGTCGTAGCCATTGGCGCGCGCCTTGGCAATGTCTTCCAGCCGAGCGAAAGCGGTCAGGGCCAGTGCGGCGACGTGCCCGCTGCGGTCCGGTCCGCGGCTGCGGAGCTGGCGAATGAACTCATATCCATCCATGCCAGGCATGCCGATATCAGAGACGACCACGTCGGGGCGCCAACCCTCCAGAATGGTCAGGGCCTCCACGGCGGATCCCGCTGAACGCGTTTCGAACCCGACCCGCTCGAGTCCGGCCACGACGACTTCTCGTGCGTCCGGGTCGTCCTCTACCAGCAGCACACGGGTGCCGGAGACGGACGACTCGAGTCCCGCCTCATCATCGTCGATCATCGTATCCGCGCCGGCTATAGTCGTATTGACCGGCAATGTCACGGTGAACGTCGATCCCTGGTTCTCCCCCGCGCTGTCCGCTTCGACCTTGCCACCGTGAAGCTCGACGACGTGCCGCACGATCGCCAGTCCCAGACCCATCCCGGTATGGGCGCGCGTGCTCGTGCTGTCTGCCTGACGAAAACGATCGAAGACGTACGGCAGAAATTGCTGTGCGATGCCCATGCCGGTATCCGTCACCTGGATGCGGACATACTCGCCAGTCCGCTCCAACTGCACATCGACACAACCGCCCGCGGGGGTGAACTTGACCGCGTTGGACAACAGGTTCCAGAACACCTGTTGCAGGCGATCCGGGTCGCCCCGAACCACGGCATCGGCCGAAGTCTGGGCGACAGTCATTATCACCTGCTTCGCGTGAGCGACGAGCCGCAGGCTCTCGACGGCCACCCGCAGCACCGAAGAAACGTCGACATCCTGCATCTGCAGGCGGAACTTACCCGTGACGATGCGGGAAACGTCGAGCAGGTCCTCGATGAGCTGCGCCTGGGAGCGAGCCGCCCGTTCGATCGATTCGGCGGCCCGCAGCTTCTGCTCCTCGTTCAGCGGACCGGCGCGCAACAGGTGCGCCCAGCCGATGATGATGTTCATCGGCGTACGCAATTCGTGCGACAGGTTGGCCAGAAATTCGTCCTTGAGACGGGTCGCCTCCTCGGCCTGCGCCCGCGCTGCACGCTCTTTCTCGAGTGCTTCTGCTTCCGTGCGACGCAGGCGCAGCAACACACTGACCACCGTCTCGAGCTCTCTCGGCTCGAGGGGCTCTGTCAGGTAGATGTCGGCCCCGCCCTTGAGTCCCTCGAGCTCGTCCTCTTCGGCGACGAAGGTCGCGGAGATCTGCACAACAGGAACGCCCGACGTCACCGGATCGTGTTTGATCCGTCGGCACACATCTATGCCGCTCATGTCGGGAAGCTTGACGTCACACACGACAAGCTGCGGCATCCGTTCGCGGACGAGCTTCAGTCCTTCGGCCCCCGTCGCGCCCTCGATGACCTCGTATCCTGCCTTTTCCAGGATCCGGGTTTTGACGTAACGCGACTCCGGCGTGTCGTCGATGTTGACTATGACAGCCTTCGGATGCGTCACGCGCCTATCCCACCCGACTCGAGGATAGCTCGCGCGCTATCGAAGTTGAGATCGCTCTTCTGCATGACCACGTGCGCTCGCTTTTCCAGACGCTCCCGCTCCTCAGGCGAAACGATGACCGAAGTCACGATCGCGACCGGCACCGACCGCAGCTCGAGGTCGGCCTTCAGAGCCGTCAGGATGTCCTCGCCCCCGAGGTCGGGAAGCATGAGATCCAGAAAAATCATCGAGGGCCGGGATCGCCGGGCAGCCGCCAGTCCGCTGCGACCATCGCTAGCCTCGATCACGCACGCGCGCCGGTCGCTCAGGAGCTTCTGCAGCAGGTAGCGCGAGGCGGGATCGT
Organism: Steroidobacteraceae bacterium; assembly: GCA_036499585.1. Lineage (GTDB taxonomy): Bacteria > Pseudomonadota > Gammaproteobacteria > Steroidobacterales > Steroidobacteraceae > 13-2-20CM-66-19. The sequence continues at coordinate 4,029 of DASYDM010000004.1, read as the reverse complement.
CGTCAATGATCAGTATGCGCTGGCCGGTGATGCTGTCCAGACGCTCGATCAGCGTCTGACTGCTGATTGGCTTGAGACAATAACCGTCGGCTCCGAGCGCGAGGCCTTTACGCTCGTCTTCTACAGAGCTGATCACCAGGATCGGGATGGTCGCGGTGGCAGAGTCCGCTTTGAGTTCGCTCATCCAGCGCCATGTATCCTCACCGCGCAACAGGATGTCGAGAACGATGGCCTGAGGCCGCATCTTTCTTACGAAGGCGCGCGCCTCGCGCAGCGTGCCGACACACACGGGCTGGTAGATGGAGCCCCTGAGGTACTTCTCGTAGACGAAGCGCGTCTCGAGGTCATCGTCGACAAACAGGACAGCCGCCCGGCCCGTCTCGAAAGTCGTGTCCTCGACTACCGTGATCGCATGGGTCGGCTCGCTGTAGTGTGCCGGGACCGTCGCAGTGAAGGTCGAGCCAACACCGAGTTCGCTCTGTACCTTGACGTCGCCTCCGAGGAGCTGCGCCAGTCGCCGACACAGAGGCAGTCCCAGTCCCGTCCCCTTGACCCGCGCCTGCAGCGGGTTGTTGACCTGGGTGAACTCGTCGAAGATCCGGCTCTGATCGTCGGCGCTGATGCCAATCCCCGTATCCTGCACCCCGAAGCGCACCAGTTTCCCGTCTCCGCAGGCTTCCGCGTAGACGCGGACTTCACCCTGCTCGGTGAACTTGATGGCGTTGGAGATGAAGTTGCGCAGAATCTGCGAGACCTTGCCTTCGTCGGTGACGAGGTTCAACGCGCTCGATGGATCGTCGAAAGTGAGCTTGACGGAGTCGCCCGTCAGCAGCGGTCGCAACATGCCGCGCAGTGCGCTGAACAGGTTACCGACCGAAAACTCGGTGGGACGCATCTCGATCTTGCCCGCTTCTATCTTCGCCAGATCCAACAGGTCGTCGACCAGGGCGGTGAGGTCCTCTGCGGACTTGGCAATCAGCCGGACCTGCTTGTCCTGTTCCGCGGTGAGCTCGCCGTCGATGCGGCCCAGCAACAGGCGGCTCAGCGCGCGTACCGAATTCAGTGGGGTGCGGAACTCGTGGCTCATGTTGGAGAGAAATTTCGACTTCATCTCATCCGCGCGGCGCAGATGATCCGCTTTCTCGTCCAACTCGGCGTACAGCGCCACGACACCCCGGTTCGTATCCTCGAGCTCGCGATTCAGGTGCAGCAACTCGTCCTGGCGCTCGCGCAGTTCCGCCAGCGTCCGCACCAACTCCCGGTTCTGCTCCTGCAACTCCTCGACCGGGTTGGTCGGTGAACGACTGGCCAGTTCGGTCGCAATACGGGTGACGTCGGCGCGGGTGATGACGGCGGCCCGCGACGGCAGGATCTTGTTGAGGATGACTTCGGTGCCGGCACCCGGCGCGGTACGGATCTCCACGCGGTCCATCAGCCGGTGCACACCGATGAGGCCGATTCCCATGCCCGTTTGCGATCGATAGCGACCGCTCAGGATCTCATCCAGGTTGGCGATGCCGGGCCCTTTGTCGCGGACCATGACGATCAGCACCTGCGGCGCGCTTTCACCTTCGACGGAGAACTCGACCCGGCCGCCCTTCGCGTAGCGAAAGGCGTTGCGCGCCATCTCGGAGACCGCGCTGGCGATCCGCGTTTGGTCCTGAACGTCGAACCCGACGAGGCCGGCAATATGCCGGGCGCGCTGACGCGCGACGACGACGTCCTGCTCGAACTGGAGTGCGACTGTCAGGAGAGCCTTGGGCATCAGGCGCCGGCTCCGTTTTTGATGGCAACCACGGTCACATCGTCCCGTCCGCGATCATGGTCGCGGTACAACACCCCTGCAATGAGGGCGGGGTGTTTTGCCATGAGACCCGGGTAATCCGCAAGCATCCAATTGGCTGACATGCCGTCGCTGTGGAGGATCAGGACGCCGCCCTGGGGTAGCTCGAAGGGAAATTCCTGGATCTTGCGGACGGCGTGGCCGAGCGTGCCATTGTGAGAGACCAATTGGCGACGATTTCCGGCGCTTTCGATGCGTGCCGCGATGTTGCCGATGCCGGCGAAAACGCCCTGGCCCGAGTCGAAATCGAAACGCGCGACAGCGACCGCAGCCCCCCGAGTCGCCGCCAACGCCCCATGGCCAAGCTCAAGCAACTCGCCGGGTTTCGAGGCAGGGTGCTTTGCGAGCACCGTGGCTGCGGCGCGTGCGGCCTGGGCGGCATCCGGCCCGTGCCCCAACCCGTCGGCGACGAGAATCGCGTGCGAGCCGCGGGCGCTCTCGAACAGCCAATCATCGCCAGACACCACTTCTCCCGACTTGGCGAGACAGACGGCTCCCACCTCGACAGGGGGCAGGGACCCTTCGGTTGGGATCGGCCGAGCCCAGTATCTGAGCCAGATGGCGGTGCCTTTGCCGGGCTGGGTGAAGATCTGCATGTCGCGGGTGCTGCGCCTGAGCGCGCCGAGGCCCGCGCCGAGGCTGCCGGCGGTGGAGTGTCCGTCGCGCATGCTTGCCGAGATATTGGAAATACCCGGACCCTGATCGACTGCCAACACCTCCACGCCGCCGACACCCTGGCGTTCTACCGGGCGCAGAAGGATCCTTCCGCGCGTGGCGTGCTTGACGATGTTGGTCGCGGCCTCGGTGACCGCGATTGCAACGTTACTTGCCTCGCTGGAGTTGAAGCTGAGGGTTCGGGTGAACTCAGCTACGGCCCGGCGGGCTTCGCCGACCTGACTACGATCATCGAGACGGATGAGGGTCTGAGCTGGCAAAAGAACCTGGGCACGCCTTAACGCCAGCGTGCAATGGTGACTCGGGTCCCCTGCCCCGGCTTGGAATCGATCGCGAACTCATTCGACAGCCGACGGGCTCCACCCAGGCCTAGGCCGAGGCCGCCTCCGCTGGTGAAACCGTCGCGCAACGCCTGTTCGATGTCGGCGATGCCCGGTCCCTTGTCGGAAAAGATGAGTCGGACACCTCTGCGGGGAGGTTCGTCGAGCCTGGTGATCTCGACTTCACCACCGCCTCCGTAATCTAGCGTATTGCGGGCCAACTCGCTCGCGGCAGTGACCAGCTTCGTCTGATCCACCAGCGAGAAGCCTTGCGCCACGGAGTTTTCCCGGGCCGCGCCCCGCACCCGAACGATATCTTCCTGCGAGCGAACGGGGAGAACGATGCGGTGTACGACAGGCATAGCAACGGGCTGTGGCGTCTAACTGACTGGAGGGGGGTCCGGCGGTCAGCCAGGTCCGCGGGTGAGCTGATCGTGCTGCAGCTCGGCGCTTTGTTCTTCTTCCCGCAGACGCTCATTCAGCAGCGCCATGCCGCGTTCTACATTGAGTGACGTGCGCACGCCGTCCAGCGACAGCCCCAGCTCGACCAGCGTGATTGCCACGGCAGGCTGCATGCCTACCACGACCGTTTCCGCATCCAGGACCCTCGCCATCGCGGCAATGTTGCTGATCATGCGGCCGATGAACGAGTCCACGACCTCGAGCGAGGAGATGTCCATCAGGACACCTCGGGCGCGTTGCGCCACGATCCGCTCGGTCAGGTCTTCCTGAAGCTGCAGCGCAAGCTGGTCGTGCATGTCCACCTGGATCGTGACCAGCAGAAATCGCCCCATCCGGAGTATCGGGATTTTTTCCATGGCTGCGGCCCCGTCAGAGCTTAGGCCCGGATTGTGGCAGCTTGGCCTGGGTACGGCGCAGGGCGATGACGAAGGCATCGGCGAGCGTCGCCTTGGTGGTCACGGCCGAGAGGTCGACTCCCAGATGCACGATCGTCTGCGCGATCTGCGGCCGGATGCCGCTGATGATGCAGTCGGCGCCCATCAGGCGCGCTGCCGCCACGGTCTTCAGCAGATGCTGGGCAACGAGCGTGTCGACCGTCGGCACGCCTGTGATGTCGATGATGGCGACTTCGGAGCCGGTTTCGACGATGCGCGCCAGCAGCGACTCCATCACCAGTTGCGTGCGGCCGCTGTCCAGCGTGCCGATCATCGGCACCGCCAGCACGCCTTC
>DASYDM010000003.1:0-8910 GCA_036499585.1 Steroidobacteraceae bacterium | reverse complement strand
AGCGAGCTTTCAATCCCGAACATCGACCCCGACTAGTATGCCGCGAGATAGTCTGCGAGCGCCACGGCGTTGTTGCACTCGGTGTCGTGCGCACCGAAGAGCAGCGTGACTTTGCCCGCCGAGACGAGATCCGCCAGGTGCTCGACTGTGGCATGATTGGCGTGGAGTTCCTCAAAATATCGCGCGTGAAACTCGCGCCAGCGTTTCGGGTCATGGCCAAACCATGTCCTGAGGACGGTGCTCGGCGCGATGTCCTTTAGCCACACGTCGACGCTGGCATGCTCCTTCGTAAGCCCGCGCGGCCAGATGCGGTCGACGAGCACTCGCATCCCATCGGAGGCCTCGGGCTGCTCGTAGACGCGCTTAACACCAGGCCGCAGGGACCGTCGAGACATTGAACTCTCCAGCTCTCCCCTCCAAAGAGGGCACTTCCGTTAGGCTTCCTTGGCGGGACTGACTTCGGGAAAATCGATCGGGGTCTGGATCGCGTTGTTCATGAAATTGGTCAACAGGAATTGAGCCGTCAGCGCGATCATCTCGACGATGTTGGCGTCGGTCCACCCGCCGTCTTTGACCGCCGCGAACTGGGCGTCGGTGACTTTGCCGCGCGTCTCGATAAGCGCCTTCGCGAAGGCGACCGCAGCCTGGCGCTTGGGATTGCTCGAGAGGCCCTGCCGGTTCAGGTCGATTTCCTCCGGAGGGATCTTTGCCATGTTGGTCGAGACATAGCTGTGCGCGGCAAGGCAGTAGTCGCAGCCATTAGCCTCGGAGACTGCTAGCGCAATCCCCTCGCGGGTCTTCAGGTCGAGGGTCTTCGACACCGGCCCCATTAGGCCAGCCCAACCGCCGAGGGCCTTCGGACTGATTGACATCAGGCGATAATGGTTCGGTACGAAGCCAAGCATCTTGTTGATGTTGTCGAGAATTGCTTGGGATTCCGCGGGCGCGTCGTCGCGCCCCGGGATATCGATGCGGGACATGTTCCTCTCCATTGCATTCCGGCCAGATCACTCTTTGAACCACACCGATAGCCCCTATCGTCCGCCGGCATAATCCGATAACCGTGAGAAACGGCCTCTCGGAATGTGAGAGAAGATGGACCGGCTTGAAGCAATGTCGATTTTGGTGGCGTCGGCCGAGGCCGGCAGCTTTTCCGCGGCCGGGCGTCAGCTTGGCGTTCCACTGCCAACTGTCAGTCGGAAGGTCGCTGAGTTGGAGGCGCACCTCAACACCCGACTACTAGTCCGATCGACTCGGAAATTGGCGCTGACCGAGGCAGGTCTCGCCTATGTCGCCGCCTGTAGGCGCATCCTGGAGCAGGTCGACGAGGCGGAATCTCAAGCCTCCGGGGAGTACATCGTCCCGCGCGGTACGCTTAGCATGACCGCGCCGATCGTCTTCGGGCGCCTCCACGTCGTACCCGTCGTCAACGAATTCCTCGCGCGCTTCGCGCAGATCAGTGTTCAATTGACGCTCTCCGACCACACGATCAACATTGGCGACGAACACATCGATTTGGCCGTCCGCATTGGCGTATTGCCCGATAGCGCGCTCGTCGCGACAAAGGTAGGTGAGATCAGGCGCGTAGTGTGTGGCAGCCCTGGTTATTTCGCCGCGCACGGCGTCCCGAAAACACCCGAGGACCTGGCCCAGCACATGTGCGTAACGTACACAGCGCTCGCGGCTGGGATGACGTGGGTCTTCAATCCTCGCGGCAAGGCGACGAGGAGCGTACGTCCCTACTGCCGGCTGAAGATCAATACGGCCGAGGCTGCGATCGACGCGGCGATCGCGGGCGTCGGTGTCACGAACGTGCTCTCCTACCAGGTCGCCCGGGAGGTAGCGGCGGGAAAGCTCAGGCTGATCCTGGAGGACTATGAGCCCGATCCGACCCCGGTGCACCTGGTGCACGCGGGACAGGCGATGCTGCCTCTCAAGCTCCGGCGCTTTATGGAGTTCGCCGCGTCCCGGCTGCGCAAGTCACTGGCGGCCGACCTAGCCAAGGTCTCTTCGCCAAAATCTGGCGCAAAAGGGAAGAAGTAGAAATCTCACCCGAGGCAACCACTCATGCATGACAAAAATAACTCAAACTTTCGCAGCAAGACTACCGGACCCAAGCAATATCGGCGATTATGCTAACGGCATACCGGGCCGCGTACGACGAGCAGAAGATGTCACTCCAAGACGAATTGGACGCTGTCAAAGCCAACGATTTGGCCAACACCCCGCCGAACGTGACGCTGGCTCGGCAACGGGCGGTAGAGGCGCTTGTCACATCCGGGTTGGGAGAACGTGCTGCCCACGCCGGGGAGCAAGCTCCGCCGTTCCGGCTACAGGACGGGCGCGGCCTGGCATTCTCCTCGAGCGAAGCGCTTCGTCGTGGCCCGATGGTCCTCTTCTTCTACAGAGGAAGGTGGTGTCCCTACTGCACCGTCGATCTTCGCGCGATCGAGTCGGCCTCTCACGATATACGCCGCCTTGGCGCCTCGCTGGTCGTCGTCTCGCAGCAGACGGCCGCCAACAGTCTCGAGACGCAGACGCAGAACGCCCTTTCATTCGCGAGCCTGGTCGACGCGGGAGGCAAGGTGGCACACGCTTTCGGCCTGCGCTGGAAAGCCTCCGACGAACTGCGTGCCGTCGAGGAGAACTGCGGATTGGATCTCGAAAACTTCAACGGTGATCCCAGCTGGACGTTGACCATGCCCGCACGATACGTCGTGGCGCGCGACGGCACGATCGAATACGCCGACATCAGCGTCGACTACACCCGGCGCGGCGACCCTTCCGAATTGATGCCGGTCCTCGCCCACCTTTCGACGCACCAAGTGCCCCACGCCGGAGCGCGCAATCAGTCTAACTGATGCAAAATTTCCACGGGAATTGTCGACCTGAAACCACGCCGGCGCGGCAACAATAATCAGCCCATCGCCGCCTTCACGCGATCGGGACGGAATGGCGTCTGCCTCAAGCGCACGCCGATCGCATCGAACACCGCGTTGCTAATGACAGCCGAAGTCGGATTGGTAGCTGGCTCCCCGGCACCATAAGACGGATATTGCGGCGTGTTGTTTACCAGAACAACGTCAATGCTATCCGGAATGTCAGAAAAGCGCAGGATCGGATAGCCTTCCCAATCACGACTGGTGACATGGGAGCGGTCGAATGTCACTTCCTCGTAGAGGGTGCGGCTGAGGGATTGGACCACATTGCCCTCAACCTGGTTGCGTAGCCCATCGGGGTTCACCACCAGCCCGCAATCATGTGCTACCACGACGCGTCCCACCTTGATCTGCCCGCTGGCCAAATCGACTGTGACGTCGGCGATCGTCGCTACGCGTACATCGTCGCGGTTCACCCAGGCGATACCGCGGCCCTGTGCAGACTTGCCTCCGCCCTTCGGCTTCTTCCCTCCGGCGGGTCGATTGACCCAACCATATCTCTCTGCCGCCGCCTTTAGTACGGCAACGGCTCGCGGGTCCTCGACGTGTGCCAGACGAAAGGCTAACGGGTCCTGCCCGGCCGCGGCCGCCATTTCGTCGATGAAGGATTCCATGGCAAAGGTCGTCTCGAATTGCGCCGGAGAACGCAGCCATGCGGTGAGCAGGGCGACCCGCCCTTCGTCGTGGACTGCGACGTCAGCGTTGTCGAAAGCGTAGCCGTACCTGATGACCGGTGTTGCGCCCGTGCCCGTGATTCCCGTGATATCCGGTTTGCCGATCAGAGCCGGCGCGATCAGGTGCGTGTCTGTGATCGTGGGTACCCACATATGGTGACGCCAGGCAACGGCATTGCCATCCTTGTCCAGTATACCGAGCAGATCCTGCACGATGGGAGGGCCTTTCGGCTCCCACCCGTGCTCGTCCCACCGCATCCATTGTACACGTACCGGCCGGCCCAGTTCCTGCGACATCACTGCTGCGTCGGCCACGACATGGTCTAGCCCATTGCGACCATAGCCGCCCGACGCCTCGAACCAGCGCAGCTCAACATTGTCCAGCGGGATGCCCAGGATCGTCGCCATGTCACGACGCGTTTCATGCGGCATCTGCGTGCCCGACCAGAAGGTGGCATGGTCGCCCTTTACGTCGGCGATCGCGCAGGATGGCCCGATCGAGCCGTGCATCTGGAAAGGGGTTTTGTATGTCGCCTTCAGAACCTGCCCACCGGCGTGAGAAGCCAGCGCTATGTCCACGGATCCGGTACTCGCCACGGAACGATTACTCCCGGCGGTCTGACGTAGCGTCTCCCAAATCTGGTCCATGGGCGGTAATCCGTCCCATTTCGACCATTTCGCTTGGCCGTCGCTCGGGCCGGATGGGCTTAAAGTAGAACCGAGCTTCTCCGCCGCCTGGATCGCACCCCATTCGGTTTCGGCGACCACGCCCAGGAAATTCTCTCGCCGCACCACCTGCACAAAACCAGGAATATCTTTCAACCCGGTCTCGTCCACACTTTCCAGTGTGGCCTCAACGCCGTAAGGCCGCACCACGCGGCCATGCAGCATGCCATCCACCTTGACATCCTGGACGTAGGTAAACTCCCCGGTCACTTTGCCGGGAATGTCCTTACGCTTCACGGATTTGCCGATCACCGTGTAAGCGGACGGATCCTTGGTTCTTACCTCCGGCGCGACTTTCATGGCGAAGCGCTCGCCGGTCGCCCCAATCTCCACATTAAGGCGCTTGCCGTCTACGAGCTTGCCATACGTGATCGACCGATCAGCGGAGCCGAGGACCGCAATCGTGCCGTCAACGACGACCAGCCGGTTGGTAGACACGCCGAAATGCTTGGCCGCCAGATCGAGAAGCACATGACGCCCCGCCGCCGCTGCATGGCGAATCTGAGGGCCCGCGTACCGGACAGCCATGCTGCCATAACTCGGGCCCTGATCCACCGTCTCCGAAGTGGTGCCCATCACGACGTCTAGCCGATCGATAGGAAAATCGAGTTCCTCGGCGGCGATCTGAGCCAGCGCCGTCTCTATGCCGTTGCCCGTTTCGACCTTTCCGGTGAACAGCGTCGCGGTGTTGTCGGGATGCACCGCGAGCCACGCATAAAGTTTACCCGCCGGCGGAGGCGCAACAGTGCTCCCAACCGTCGGCGCCGCGACGGCGATCTGCGTCGGGCCGAACAGGCTGAAGGCGACCACCAGCCCACTCGAGGCCTGTAGAAACCCACGCCGGCTTATTTGCGTATCGGCAACGCGCGAGTGGTTCTGGTTCATCGCATCATCCTCGCTGTGTGGCGGCACGCTCGATGGCGCGCACGATCCGCATATGGGTGCCACAGCGGCATAGGTTGCCGTCCAGTGCTTCCTTGATGTCGTCTCGGCTTGGATGAGGCGTCTGATCCAGCAGTGCCTTGGCCGCCATGATCATGCCGTTGATGCAATATCCACATTGCGCCGCCTGCTCTTCGATGAAGGCTTTCTGCAGTGGATGTGGCTTGTTGATGGTGCCCAGACCCTCCAAGGTCGTGATCTTGCCGCTTCCCACGGAGGAAACCGGAGTAATACACGAACGGATTGCATTACCGTCCATCACGACGGTGCATGCACCACATTCTCCCAGGCCACATCCGAATCTGGGGCCGTGAAGCCCGAGATTGTCACGCAGTGCATATAGCAACATGCTGTCGGGTTCGACTGAGACCGTCTGATCCCTGCCGTTGATACTGAGCGAGATGTTTTGGGGCATGACAACCTCGAAAGGCTCGGTCATCGAGCCAGCGACTGGAAATTACAGATATGTGATGAAACTGCATTAGCCCGGGCACTCAGAGGCTCCAGAAAGCGTGTCCGGGCGTCCAAACCAATAGACCAGGCCATTCCAACGTGTGCGCCCAAGTGGCATCCAGGCGCCATGGTTATGGCGTGCTCAGTACGCCCCGAGCGCAAAGTCTCGTCAGCATAGATAGCTGCGACTTGACGGAGAAATCACATGGAGCTTCATCAGGTCCGCTATTTCCTCGCCGTTGCGTCGACGCTCAACTTCACTCGCGCGGCTGAGCAATGCAATGTCACACAACCTGCCCTGACCAAGGGGGTACAGAAGCTGGAGCACGAGCTCGGCGGGCAATTGATCTACCGCGAGCGCCAGCTGACGCAACTTACCGACCTTGGAAAGGAAGTCCTTCCCATGTTGGAACGAACTTTGGCCTCCGCGGAGGCAGTGCGCCGCAGAGCCCAGGAGTTTCAACGAAAGGAGGTCGCGCCACTGAAAATCGGCCTCGCCCCCTCCATCTCGGCGTCATTGGTTCTCGATCCGATCGCCGAGATTGCCAAGTTCGTCCCCGGGCTTCACGTCGAGCTTCGCGAAGGCACGGCGGAGAAACTCGTCGACCTTTTGCTCGAGGGGGAGATCAACGCCGCAATGGTCGGCGACGTGCAGGACATGCCCGCCCGCATCGACGACTGGTCACTGTTCGAAGAGCGCTATGTCGCGGTTCTCTCACCAACACACCAGTTGGCAACCCGTCCTTCGATCCGCATCGATGACCTCCGAGAGACCGTCTTGCTGGATCGCGCCGGATGCGATGTCGCCCCTAAGATTCAACAATCGTATTTCCCCGAGGAACCGGCGAACCACGGCCATTGCAGCGCTCACGAACTGCACTTGCAGCACATGGCCGCGGCTGGCTTCGGCATAATGCTCGCGCCTGAGCACATGCCGTGCCTCCCCACGCTGATGACCATTCCGCTTGAAGGCGACCTAGTTTGGCGGGAAGTCCACCTCCTGGCTGTGCAGGGACGACGCTACTCGCCGGCGCTGGATGCTTTCGTCAAGATCGCGCGGCTTCGCGACTGGTCGATCGAAATCCCTCATCGCGGCCTACCGCGGGCAGGGTTTCCAGAGGTGGCGGCCGTGCCGGCATGACCACAATACGTACATCGCCGGTCAACGGCTTGCAGTCAATCGATCCGCAGTCTAACGCCTCACCAATGCCAAACCAGACGGATAACACACTTGCGCAGGTTCGCTCGGAGCTGATGACGACATTCAGCACAGCGGACTGGGCTTCATATAACCACCTCGTGGGCTGGCTTCGCGACACAGGCGTAGCATCGCACGCATTGAAGGCTGGAGACATCGCGCCGGACTTTCTTTTGCCAGATGCTGACGGCCGTCTCCACTCGTCCGAGCGACTGCGCAACAACGGCCCCCTTGTCCTGAGTTTTTTCCGCGGCGGCTGGTGTCCGTTCTGTACCGCTGAGCTGTGCGCCCTCCAAGCCGCGAAGGAGGAGTTCGAAAGCCTTCACGCAACTCTTGTGGTCGTAACACCCGAGACGAGGCACTTTCCGCGACAGCTCCAGCGAAGCCTAGGTCTGAACCTGACGGTACTCTCCGACGTCGACTACGGCGTCGCGATGTCGTATGGCGTATTGTTCCGGGTGCCCGACGAGACGAAAGCGCACTATTCCGGTCTGGGCTTCGACTTTGGCGCGCGACACGGATCACCGGTCTGGATGCTGCCCATTCCTGCGACCTACGTGATCGATTCGAAAGGCCGCATCCGCAGTGCGTTTGTCGAACCCGACTTCACGATACGGGAGGAGCCGGCTCAAATTTTGGCGTCACTGCGCCACGCGGCTTCGACATCAGCCTGACGAGCCAGCCATCCAGCACCACGACCTCGTAATCGCAGACTGTGCGGGATAAAAATCGTCGGCGCGAGGAGGTTCGAGTTGGTAGGCTTCCAGAAAGCACCCTGCGAGAGCCCATCAGCGTTTCAACCTGCGGGGCGCGATCCGCGTTGGGTGCTGCCCACCTCCATACTCGGATCCAGCCTTGGATTCATCGACAGCTCCGTAGTCAACGTAGCGCTCCCGAGACTGCAGTTAGACCTCGGCGTCGGTTTCGAGGCATCGCAATGGGTCGCGAACGCGTATTTGCTGACCCTCGCCAGTCTGATCCTTTTTGGAGGGGTGGTCGGGGACACATTCGGCCAGAGGCGGACGTTCATTTTCGGCCTCTCGGGATTCGCCGCCGCGTCGATTGCCTGCGGGCTTGCGCCGACTGCGACGGCGCTCGTGGTCTTCCGCGGCGTGCAAGGGGCCGCTGGGGCGTTTCTCATACCAGCGAGCCTCGCATTGGTAGGCACTGCATTCTCAGGCGAGGATCGCGGCCGGGCCGTTGGGACCTGGGCGGCTGCTGGCGCAATCACAACGGCGCTCGGCCCCCCGCTTGGGGGATGGCTGGTCGATGTCGTCGGATGGCGGAGCGTCTTTTTCGTTAACGTGCCGATTGCGCTGGCCGCACTCGCGATGGCAATCCAGGTCCGGCCGGATCGGCCGGAACGGAGCGGCAGTCTCAACATGTTGAGCCCAGTCGTCGGCGTGTTTTGCCTGGGCTCGATGAGCTACGGACTGATCGCGGCGGGAACTGGCGCGGTGTTGCGAGGAGCGGCGTTCGGGCTGCTAGCAATACCGCTTGGCGCTTTGTTGGTGGTGCGCGAAAGGCAAGCGCGCCATGCGCTTGTACCGTCGCGTCTCTTTCGCGACCGGCGCTTCGTCGTTGCGAATGTTATGACGGTGATGCTGTATGCGTCGCTGACCGGGGCGCTATTCCTCCTGCCGTTCGTGCTGATTTATACATACGACTATTCTGCTGCCGCAGCAGGAGCCGCATTCCTGCCGTTTTCCGCCATCATGGCCGCCGGCTCCCGCGCGGCTGGAGGTCTCGCGCAGCGCATTGGGAGCCGAACGATACTTGCAGCGGGCAGCCTGGTTGCTGCTTCGGGCTACATCGTGTTCGCGTTGTCTGTGCAGCGGCCCGAGTACTGGCTCGGGTTCTTGCCTGGCCTGATATTGAGCGGGATCGGAATGACGGCATGTGTGGCGCCGCTTACGACCTTGGTCTTGGACTCCGCACCGAGTGAGCTAGGCGGATCGGCGTCCGGCGTGAACAACGC
>DASYDM010000002.1:0-2321 GCA_036499585.1 Steroidobacteraceae bacterium | reverse complement strand
GCGCCCGACTCGTTGATGCTCAACTCGTGGGCGCTCTCGGGCGACTGGACCATCGGCGACGGCGACGTCATGGTGAACCAGGCGGGCGGCGGGATCCGCTACCGCTTCCACGCGCGCGACGTGAACCTGGTGCTGCGGCCTTCTAGCGCCGGGGTCGCGGTGCCCTTCCACGTGCTGCTCGACGGGGTGGCACCGGGCGCGGCTCACGGCGCGGACGTGGATGCCGCGGGGCATGGGTCGCTCACCGAGCCCCGCTTGTACCAGTTGATCAGGCAGCCGGGCCGGATCGAGGATCGCACGGTGGAGATCGTCTTCGACGAGCCAGGAGCCGAGGCCTACGTGTTCACCTTCGGGTGACGCACTTGGTGATCGAGTGGCCGACGAAGTCGGCGGATCGAAATCCCCGAGCGCGCAAGCCTCGATGGGGTTGTTCGAGCTAGTCGGTCGAGGGAGCGGGGACGGGGTCCTTCCAATCCTTCGGCACTCGCCTCACTCGAACCGTCGTCCGGTACAACTTCTTCATATTCGGCGCTTGGCGCCAAGTCACGCGAAAGCGTTCCTTGCGGAGCTTTCCTGTTGGCCCAGACTTCGACTCTCGCCGCTCGGTGGGTGCCATCGTCAAGCCGTGTTCCAGCGGTAGGCGCGATTTTGCGTTGTCCGAGTGGTATAGCCAGACCCACAGATCCTGAGCGACAGCATTCCCCTGGTTGACGATGGACAACATCACCCAATCATTGTCACCGTCCCTGCGGTACCAAGCCTTCACCTCGATCAACGGTCGCGGCAAGTGTCGTGATGTCTGACGGATAGCCATGAGCGAGATAGCTATCGCAGCCACTGCGAGGGCAGCGGTCACCCAGTCCTTTGCCTCGAAGGTTGAGAAGAAGGCCCCAATCGCAATGAGCACGGCGTTCATGGCTTGGAGGCTATCGGAGGCGACGCTATCTCGGCGGCGCGTCGGGGCCGCCCGGTAACCTCAGTTCATGGAGTCATTTGCGCAGCGAATGGGTCTGCGACCTGTCCGCTCGCTGGTCCAGAAAGACACGCTCGACGCTGAGACCCGTACCGAGCTCTGGAACGTTACCTACAACATGTCCAACGCTCTCGCCGGGTCACGAACTCCCTATGGTCCGCCGACAACGTTCAACAATGTTACGGCGTCAATCTGGGCGTGGGAGTTCAACCATGCTCGGGACGAACAGCCGCGAGACAGCGCGTTGTGGGGCCTGGTCAAGGAGCGGATCCTGAAGGGTGCTTGGGTTGACGTGCTCGATATGATCGAGGCGACCGTCGGCTATGTGAAGCGTTTCGAGAACTACGACTCTGAGGATGTCCTGCCGGCCTTCATCGACATCTACAACTCCACCTTCGAAACACTCTTGGTCGGCTATCGATTCATCGACAACAAGTTGATCCCGATTGATTCGGAGGCCGAGATCCAAGCGATCAAGTCTGGGCTTGATGACACCAGGTTGTTCAAGGGCGCTCGCCATCACCTTGATCAAGCAGCTGCCCACCTCGCCGACCGAACGAATCCCGACTACCCAAACTCGATCAAAGAATCGATCTCGGCTGTGGAGTCTATTTGCGTGGCTGTAACCCATGAATCCACGCTTGGCGCGGCGTTGAAGAAGTTGCAGAAGGCGGGGGTCTCCCTCCATCCGGCTCTCGAAGGGGCCTGGCTCAAGATGTACGGATGGACTTCAGACGCCGACGGCATCCGACACGGCAGCATCGACGCCCCAAATGCTGACCAAGCCCTGGCGAAATACATGCTTGTCGCCTGCTCCGCATTCGTGTCTTACGTCATCGAGGCGAGTCGGAAGGCCAACCTCGTTTGACTCGGGGTCGTACGGCGCATCGATCGGTGGAGACCTCTAGCCCCACCTCAGCCGAACACCGACCGCGCCACTGCGGTCGCGTCGATGCGCATCCCGTCGGGCACGAACACGGTGACCACGGGTGGATGCCACACCGCCGACACCGTCACGGTCGCGCTCTCGCCGTCCACGGTCGTCGCCCGCGTCACGACAAGACCCTCGAATTCATCGATCGGATTGCCGACCACGTAACTCATCACCGCCGCGTGCACCTGCGCGGGTTGCAGCACCGGACGCGGGCCGTGCGCGGTGAAGGTCACGGAGTCGAGGTCGAAGGATTCCGCTCCGACGAGAGCCGCGTCGTCGGCCAGGGTGAACAGGCGTTTGCGCTCCAGGTAGAGCGACGAGGCCGCGGCCACGATCAGCACGAGCGCCAAGGCCAGGAACCCGTAGAAGATCACCAGCGGCAAGGTCGAGCCCGAATCATCCCGAAGCCGTCTC
>DASYDM010000001.1:0-5919 GCA_036499585.1 Steroidobacteraceae bacterium | reverse complement strand
CCGTTCGCGGCGCAGGTGGCGGCGGAGAAGGCCGGTCTCGCGGCTCAGGAATACGGCGTCAAGAATCTGGAAGTGCAGGTGAAGGGCCCCGGCCCGGGACGTGAGTCCGCGGTGCGCTCGTTGCACAACATCGGTTTCAAGATCGCGAACATCTCGGACGTGACGCCCATCCCGCACAACGGATGCCGTCCCCCCAAGAAGCGTCGCGTTTAAGAGGTTATACGAATGGCTCGTTATCTCGGTCCCAAGTGCAAGCTGTCGCGCCGTGAAGGCACTGACCTGTTCCTGAAGAGCAGCGTCCGTCCGCTCGAGAGCAAATGCCGCATCGAATCCGCCCCCGGCCAGCACGGCGCCAAGCGCGGCCGTCTGTCGGACTACGGCATCCAGCTGCGCGAGAAGCAGAAGCTGCGCCGCATGTACGGCGTGCTGGAACGTCAGTTCCGCCGCTACTACAAGGAAGCCGCCCGCCGCACCGGCGCCACCGGCCAGACCTTGCTGCAGATCCTCGAGTGCCGCCTGGACAACGTGGTGTACCGCATGGGTTTCGCTGTGACCCGCGCCGAAGCCCGCCAGCTGGTGAGCCACAAGGCCATCGAAGTGAACGGCAAGATCGTGAACATCGCCTCCTACCAGGTGAAGGCTGAGGACGTGATCTCGGTGCGTGAGAGCGCCAAGAGCCAGTTGCGCATCGTCTCCGCCCTGCAGGTCGCAAAGCAGGTCGGTCTCCCCGAGTGGGTGGAAGTCGACGAGACCAAGATGAGCGGCAAGTTCAAGCAGGTGCCCGAGCGCACCGAGTTCTTGCCGGACATCAACGAGAACCTCGTGGTCGAGTTGTACTCCAAGTAATCAGGTTTTTGCAGAGAGGTTTTACTCCATGCAGGGTTCAGTCAGCGAATTCTTGAAGCCGCGCCTCGTCGGCGTGCAGGCCCAGTCCGAGAACCAGGCGCGCGTCGTGCTCGAGCCGCTCGAGCGTGGCTTCGGCCATACGCTCGGCAATGCGCTGCGTCGCATCCTGCTGTCCTCGATGCCCGGTGCCGCCGCCATCGAAGCCGAGATCGAGGGCGTGCTCCATGAGTACACCACGATCGAAGGCGTGCAGGAGGATGTGGTCGACATCCTGCTGAACTTGAAGAACCTCGCCATCCGCATGCACACGCGTGACGAAGCCACCCTGACGCTCGCCAAGAAGGGCCCGGGCGTGGTGACCGCCGCCGACATCCAGCTGGATCACGACGTCGAGATCGTGAACAAGGATCTCGTGATCGCGCATCTGAACAGCGCGGGCTCCCTCAACATGAAGCTCAAGGTGAAGCGCGGCCGCGGCTACCAGCCGGCCAACCAGCGCCTGCAGTTCGAGGAAGAGACCCGTCCGATCGGCCGCCTGCAGCTCGACGCCTCGTTCAGCCCGGTGCGCCGCGTGACCTACAACGTCGAGAGCGCCCGCGTCGAGCAGCGTACTGACTTGGACAAGCTCGTCATCGACATCGAGACCAACGGCACCATCGAGCCGGAGGAGGCCATCCGCCGCGCTGCGACGATCCTCTCCGAGCAGCTGGCTGCGTTCGTGGACCTGAAGGGTCGCGACCAGGGCCGCGGCGTGGGTGGCGAAGCCCACTTCGATCCTATCCTGCTGAAGCCGGTGGACGAGTTGGAGCTGACCGTGCGCTCCGCCAACTGCCTGAAGCAGGAGAACATCCAGTACATCGGTGACCTGGTGCAGAAGACCGAGGTCGAACTGCTGAAGACGCCGAACCTCGGCAAGAAGTCGCTCACCGAGATCAAGGACGTGCTGGCTCAGCACAGCCTGTCCCTCGGCATGAAGCTCGAAGCCTGGCCGCCGGTCGGCCTCAAGAAGACGGCCTAAGGCCGAGCAGCAAAGATAAAAGACAAGGGTTAAGCGATGCGTCACCAAAATTCCGGCAGACAACTCAGCCGCAACAGCTCGCACCGTGCGGCGCTGATGCGCAACATGGCCTCAGCGCTCCTGCGCTACGAGACCATCCGCACCACCGTGCCCAAGGCCAAGGAGCTGCGCCGCGTGGTGGAGCCCCTCATCACCATGGCCAAGATCGACAGCGTGGCCAAGCGCCGTCTGGCTTTCTCGCGCCTGCGTGACCAGGAGATCGTGGTGAAGCTCTTCACGGACATCGGGCCGCACTATAAGACCCGTCCGGGTGGCTACCTGCGCATCCTGAAGCATGGCATCCGTCCGGGCGACAGCGCCCCCATGGCCATCATGCAGCTCGTGGACCGCGCCGAAGTCGCGGCCAACGATGCCCCGGCCAAGATCAAGCCAGAGCGCAAGGACAAGGCCGCGAAGGCTCCTGCAGTGAAGGCTGAGAAGGCCGAGAAGCCTGCCAAGAAGGCTAAGGCGGAGAAGGCTCCGAAAGCCGAGAAGGCTGCCAAAGCTGACAAGAAGCCTGCGGCGAAGAAGGCCACCAAGAAGGCCGAGAAGTAATCCGCTCCCGATAGGGATGCAAAAAAAGCCGGGCCTAGCCCGGCTTTTTGTTTGGATGTTTTGCGCTAAACATATACCCGATGAAGCTGGGCTGGTGTTCGTATTAGGTGTCTGCGGACATGCCGGGTGACTTACTTCAGCTGCTCCCGTGCCCATGCCGCGATGTCCGTCTCGCTCTGCGCCCCGAGCTTGGCCAACCCTGCGACTGCACCGCTGATGCCGGGATCGGTCGGTACACTCCAGCGGAATCGCCGCTGAGCGATCATTTTGCCGTCCGCGGAACGCATGAGCGATGCATCCATGACCACTGTCGCGGAGGCCTGCGTCGCGGCACTGAAGTCCTGCTCGAACTCCAATACCGTCACATGCAGTTCGAAAAGATCCCCGGAGGTCGCCGCGGGATGATAGGGCAAGAGGTATCCCAGACCCGCACCCAAGAGGTCGGCAGGCGCCGCGGCCCATCGATTGTCGGCATAACTTCTCAGTGCCGTCGGATCAGCGTAGAGGAGCCTGTAATGTATGGCATCGTCCGCGAGCCACGCGGGCGCATCGACCGTGACGCTGTGGATCGCCGCGGGCGATGCATCCACGTCGGCGGCCAAGGGCCCGAAGTCGTGGAGCTTCGCAGGAGGAGCCGCGGCAGGCAGCAAGCTGCAGCCGCTCAACGCGACGAGACTGACGACGAGCGCCAGGATGACCTTCCAGGGCGCATGGATCATCGTGGAGGTTCCTTATTGCCCGATTCGCCCGGGCCGGGCGCCGGCGACGACGGCCCTAGAAGCAGTTGCTGCGGGTCGCGACGGATATCCTTGGCAAGGCGGTCCACCTCGGCTGCCGCCGAATTGATCTGAGCGAGGGCCGCATCGAGGCGCGGCAGCGTCTTTCCGACCAGATCTCCGCCGGCCGCCTGGCCACTGAGGGCCACCTTATCCAGGTCCTGACTCAGGGTGTTGAGGTTCACGGATACGCGCTGGATCTCGGCGAGCGTCGCGTCCGTCTGTCGCCCGAGCGCCGGTAGACGGCGGGCAGTCTCGTCCAGGTCCTTTTCGAGTGTGACCAGCCGACCCGCCGCCTCGTCGGCGTGTGCCAAGAGGTCGTGGATGTGCGAACGGTTCTCGGGATTCACGAGCTCAGCGAGACCCGCGGTGAGTTGATCTAGCCGCCGGGCGAGTTCGCCGCTCGAGTCCGTCAACTCGTCGATGAGGGACGGATGCATCGGGATCCGCGCGGGGGCATCGGTACTGGTCTGCAACACCTTCATGGCCAACGGCCCCCGACCGTTATCGAGGCTAAGCTGAGAGAGACCCGTCAGCCCCTGCAGCCGCAGCGTGGCATACGTCGCTTGCGTGACCGTAGCATCCTCGTCCACATCGATGTAGACGAAGATGTTGGCGGCATTCGATTTGTCGAAGACGATCTTTTCGACCGTCCCCGCAGCTATCCCCCGAAACAGCACGGTCGACTGGGGTTGCAGGCCGTTGACGTTCCCTGTGGTGACCACGACGTAGGGCAGCGTCTTCTCATGCAGACCGCTCATCCACATGCCGGCACCCACGACCACGACGACGAGCAGGGTCACGAAGATGCCGGTCATGAGTGCGTAGGCTCGATTGTTCATGGCGTGATATCCGGCCCACCTGCGAACACCCGTTCGGCATGGGCGCCATGGATGAACTGTCTGACTTCGGGATCGTCGGAATCACGCACCTCGTCGGTCGGTCCGTATGCGACCAGACGACGCCCGGCCAGGATAGCCAACTTGGTGCACAGGTCATGCATCACGTCCAGATCGTGCGTGACCATCACGAGCGTGAAGCCAAGCTCCCTGTGGAGCGACGAGAGCAACTTTATGAACTCATCGCTCGCGAGCGGATCGAGGCCGGACGTGGGCTCATCGAGAAGCAGCAACTCCGGCTCCAGAGCCAGTGCGCGCGCCAGGCCGACACGCTTCACCATCCCTCCCGATAGCTCTGCCGGCAACTGCATGCCGGTCTCCCGCGACAGCCCGACCATCGTCAGCTTCATGCAGACCAGGCGACGGATGAGGCCTTCGTCGACGAAGCGGGACTCCCTCAAGGGGAACGCGATGTTCTCGAAGACATTGAAGGCGCTGAACAACGCGCCGCCCTGGAAGAGGATGCCGCAGCGGCGGCGCAGCGCTGACAGTTCGTCGCTGGAGAGCCTATCCAGCCAATGTCCGAACAGTTGCACGCGGCCCTGCGTGGGCGCCTGCAGCCCGATCATCTCGCGCATCAGCGTGGTCTTCCCGCTACCTGTCCGTCCGACGATCCCGACGATGTCGCCTTTGTCGACTGCGAGGTTGATGTCCTCGTGGATGATGCGGTCCCCGAAGCGGGTCCCGAGGTCCTCGAGATGGATGACAGGTTCAGCTTTCATGGTAGACCGATGTTCCTGAATACGATGGCGAACAATGCGTCCATGAGGATGGTGAGCGTGATGGCGGTGACGACGGCGCTCGTCGTCTCGCGACCGAGACTCTCGGTGTTGGGTTTTATGCGCAGACCATAGTGACACGCGATGAGTGCTACCAGGGCGCCGAACACGACGCCCTTGCCCAATCCGAACCACAGGTTCGCGACAGGCACTACCTTCGGGAACGTCTCCAGGAACCTTCCCATCTCGAACCCCAAGGTGACCCGCGCAGCCAACATCGCTCCCAACATGGCGATGAGGTTGCTCCACGCGACCATCAGCGGCATCACGATCGTCAGGGCGACGATCTTGGGCAGCACCAGCCGCTGCGTGTGGGAGATGCCCATGGCCGAGAGCGCATCGAGCTCCTGGGTGACGCGCATGACGCCGAGCTGTGCCGCCATGGCCGATCCGGAGCGTCCTGCCAAGAGCACAGCGGTCAGGATGGGACCGAGCTCGCGCAGTATCCCGACCCCGACGACGACGACGATGAAGTTTCCGGCGCCGTAGGACTTGAGCTCGAGCGATGACAGGTAGCTCACGACGACGCCTGTCAGGAACCCCACGAGGGCGACGATGCCCAAGGCCTGGATGCCTGTCTGGTAGATGGTCGCCGAGATGTCGCGCCAGGGTATGAAAGACGGGCGGCGGATGAGCTCAATACAGTCAAGCACGAACTGCCCGAGCAGACTCAAGAGGTCCTGGAGGTGGTGGACTATGCGCGACCCGAACCGCCCCATCCCTTCGAACGGGTCCGGGTGCTGCTCGACCGCGGGTGGTTCCTCTGCACCCTGCCGGTCGGTCCAGCGGCGGAAGAGTGGGATGTGTTCGGCGCGGACCTCGATGTGCTGAGGTCTCTGGCCACCGGCGGCAGTCCAAAGCACGAAGGCTCCTACGGTATCGAGAGCGGCGATGGTGCTGAGATTCCAGTGCAGATCAGGATCGGACGTGAGTTTGCGCAGATCACGGATGAGCTTCTCGGAGTGGTGTGCGACGCCCCGCAGGGTCCAGTGGCCGACGAGGGTGAC